>JBEHXT010000002.1:0-597424 GCA_048498555.1 Bacteroidota bacterium | reverse complement strand
CAGTCGCCCATTTGCGGCTGATAACCATCATCCAGTTGAATGTATTGAAATGCAGGCAGATTCTTAGCGATCCATTCCGTATTGTCATCCACATTTTTTGCGGTTACTTCCGGCCCAAAACAATACCAGGAACACCAGCCGTTTGGCGCAGGGTCATGTTGTAGCCTTGGATGATTTTTGCTGATGGCCCTGGTAAAATCGTCGTATAATTTCTCTCTGTCTTTACCTTGTATGGCCGTTAAATCTTCCAGCTTCCATGATTGGCCGGGCTGCAGTTCTATACCCTCGCAGTCGAACGAAATACGCATCCTCGTTCCGTCATAAGAAAAACGTGAAATAAACCTGTTGCATGAAGTACTGCCCAGCAAAATCCTTTCGCCATTTGTTAGCTGCATTGTTAGCATACCATACGAAGTGCGCAGGCCTTCGGGTTCAGGAATTTTGTAATGCTTCCTGTCGGGATAAGTCCCAAGGTCTGTTGGATTACCAAGTGTGCCGCCATTTTGTGCCAGCATCTGAAATGCCTCTCCATACACAGGTGTGCTCGCTGGCAACTGATGGCTGAAATCAAACACTACTGCTTCTTTTATGGCCAATGGTTTTGATGATTTGTTGGTCAAGAGGAAGTGGCAGACATTCCCTTTCCATTCGCGTGTGAGTGTAGCGGCATTGCCGGCTTCTTTGCCGTCAGCCAAAACAACTGCTGAATGTGATTTTTTTAAATTGGAAAGAAAAGTTTCTGCTGAACCAGGGGTTGTTTGTGCATAGCTGATGCATGTTGCAATGATCAGCAATGCACAAAGGAGAATTTTTTTCATATATGGCGAGATTGTTTGAAGGAGATTATCTCCTCTTGTTAACTTGGAAGTAAACAGTTTTATAACAAGAAAATTTGCAAGCAGAGCCAGGGGCGAAAGTCAGTAACCCGGGGGTTATTTGCTTGTTATATTGGTTTTCGTCTTTTTTCCTTCAGATAATTGCTTGCTTCGTTCGATGATTTCTTTCAGTGTGGCTTTTTTCAGCATGTTCACTGTTTCATTGCGGACATCGGCAAACACATCCCTGATGCCGCAGGTGGCTTCATCCTTGCATTCCTCACAACGTTCATAATACCTGAAGGTGACGCAGGGCAATAAAGCAATTGCACCATCAAATAAGCGCATTACGTCCGCAATATTAACTTCTTCAGGTGGCTTATGAAGATAATATCCACCGGTTTTTCCCTTGCGGCTGCTAAGGATGCCTGCATTGCGGAGATCCAGCAGGATAGCTTCCAGGAATTTGCGGGGGATGTTTTCACTTTCAGCAATTTTGCTGATCTGGATAGGGTCACGGTTTTCCTGCTCGTATTCCTTAGCAAGGTATACAAGCGCATTAATAGCGTACTTCGTTTTCTTAGATAACATGTGGGTGTAAAAATAAGGAAAGGGAAACTAAGTACGAAGTTAGAAGTACGAAGTACTTAGGTGGATCTTGGTAGTTTTTACGCTCGCCTCTTTTATAAATACTTAGTTGGCTTGCATTTAATCAGCAAGACTTAGTAAACGTACTTCATACTTCTAGCTTCAGTTTTACGGGTTCCCAAATCTAAATAGTTTAAACGGCCTGCAATTACTCATTCAATCCGAACATAGGTACTTCGTACTTCTTGCCTCGTACTTGCTTAAGCATTGTCTCAAATTATTGTGAATTGCCTCGTCTCATAGCCGGGCGTTGTATATATTTACTTACTAAATAATTTAATGCATGTTTAAAAAGCTTTCCAGGGCGATTGTAGCCGTTGCAATGCTGATTGTAATGGCGAAGGCTAACGGGCAGGATACTTCTGAAAAAATACCATTGGACGCAAAAGTAAAATTGGGCAAGCTTGCCAATGGGCTTACATACTATATCCGCCAGAATAAAAAACCGGAAAACAAGGTTGAGCTGCGGCTTGTAGTGAATGCGGGCTCTATTCTGGAAGATCCCGATCAGCAAGGCCTTGCGCACTTTACAGAGCATATGGCATTTAATGGTTCAAAACATTTTAAGAAGAATGAGCTGGTAAATTTTTTGCAGAAAATAGGAGTGGAGTTCGGCGCTGATCTAAACGCTTATACCAGCTTTGATGAAACAGTATATATTTTGCCGATACCATTAAGCGACACGAGCAACTTCAGAAAAGGTATGCAGGTATTGCAGGACTGGGCGGCCAACCTGACAATGGATAACAGCCAGATTGATGGGGAAAGAAGCGTTGTGTTAGAGGAAAGCAGGCTGGGAAAAGGAGCAGACGACAGGATGTTCCGTAAGATCTATCCACTTCAATATGAAGGGTCTAAATATGCGGAGCGCATTCCGATCGGTAAGGACAGCATTTTGAAGAATTTTAAATACGACGCTATAAAACGCTTTTATAAAGATTGGTACCGCCCGGACCTGATGGCGGTAATTGTTGTTGGCGATGTTGATCCCGCGAAGGCGGAAAAATTGGTGAAGGATTATTTTAGTGTACTGAAGAATCCCGCTACGCAGAAGGAGCGTACTTATGCGCAGGTACTTGCGAGGGACCGGGATACAGCAATCGTAGTAACCGATAAAGAGGCTACCAATTATGTTACGGAAATAGATTATCCTTTTTATAAAACAACACCTGAAACAACGGCTAATGATTATAGAAAAACATTGGTAAAAGGCTTGTTCACTTCATTGATCAACCAAAGATTGAATGAACTAACGCAAAGCAGCAATCCGCCGTTCTTATATGCTGCAACAGGTTTTAACAGCTATGCGCGTGGTTATGAAGGGTTTAGCGGATTTACCGTTGCCGGTCAAGGCGGCCCAGATTCTGCGTTGATGGCTGTTACTACAGAAATTGAAAGAGCGAAGAAATTCGGTTTTACCAATGCAGAGCTGGAAAGGGCTAAAAAGCAAATGCTGGCTTCCATTGAAAAAATATATAACGATAGGGAAAAATCTGAATCCGACAATTATGTACAGGAATATATCGCGCATTTTCTTCAGCAGGAGCCAACACCTGGCATAGCGTGGGAGTTTGATCAGTATAAGAAAATGCTGCCAACGATAACGATTGAAGAAGTGAATGCGGTTGCTGACAGGTTAAAGCAAAATGAACATGTTTTTGTAAGCCTGCAAGGGCCTGCTCAAAACAATATCACATTGCCTGATAGTAAAGCATTACTTGCAACTGTGGAAACAGCCCGGAAAGCAGATATTAAACCCTACGAAGAAAAAGCGGTAGCCACGGATCTGCTGCCTGCTAAACCAACGCCTGGCAAAATTACCAATGAAGCGAAGAAGGAAGTGCTGGGTGTAACGGAGCTTACCTTTGCGAATGGGGCTAAAGTAATTCTTAAGCCTACTGACTTTAAAAATGATGAAATCATCCTGAGTGGTTTTCATAAAGGTGGTACTTCTGCGTACGGACCCGAAGATAAATACAGCGCTAGTTATGCTTCGACTATTGTTAACCAAATGGGTATTGGTGATTTTTCTCCAACGGACCTTCGTAAAGCGCTGGCGGGTAAAGTAGCTAATGCAAGTGCCCGCGTTTCCGGTCTGAGTAGTGGCGTCAGCGGTAGCAGTAGCGTGAAGGATTTTGAAACCATGCTTCAGTTGGCTTATTTATCTATAACCAAACCAAGAAAAGATGAGGGCTTGTTCAATGCATGGAAGAGTAAGCAGAAATCAGCAGTTCAGTTTGCAATGGCAGATCCTCAAACTTACTTCGTAGATACCTTCTACCAGGTAATGTACAACAAGAACCCACTTGCGCCTATTGCGGTTCCAAAGCCAGAGGATTTTGATAAGATCGATTTGAACAGATCGTTCCAGATCTACAAAGACTGTTTAGGTGATGCGAATGATTTCACGTTTATAATAGTTGGAAGTTTTGATGTTGAAAAAATAAAACCATTACTAGAGACTTATATCGGTGGGCTTCCTTCACAACATAAACCAGCGCAGTTTAAAGATAACGGACTAAGGCTTGCAAAGGGCGATATCTCATTCAACGTTAAAAGAGGAACCGAACAAAAAAGTTTGATCGTGGAAATGTATAGCGGTGAAGTTGAGTACAATGAAGATCTTGCGTTAAGGGCAAGTGCCATGACTGAAATATTGAATATCAAGATCACCGATGACCTGCGTGAAAAAATGGGTGCGATCTACGGTGGCGGTATTTCCGGAAGTGTAAACAAGTACCCTTATAGCTATTACCAGTTTGTTTTGCAATTGCCATGCGGGCCGGAAAATGTAGACAAGCTGCTGGCCGGAGCAAAGTCTGAGATCATAAAGATTAAAACAAAGGGCCCTGAGCAAACTGATTTGGATAAAGTCAAGAAAACCTGGTTGGAACAACACAAGGTTCATTTAAAAGAGAATGGCTATTGGGCCGGGGCTTTGTATAATATTTACTTCCAGGGTGATGATATTCAACGGACACTGAATTATGAAAAGCGTGTAAATGCGCTGACAGTTGAAAATATAAAAGCAACAGCCAGCCAGTTGTTTAACGATAAAAATGTTTTGCAAGGCGTTTTGTATCCGGAAAAATAACTGACTCTTCGTTTATGTGAAAAAGCCACAGATCAAACAGATCGGTGGCTTTTTTATTAAAAATTAAAATGCTAAAATCTTTTAACAAATTAAACGAATAAAAATATGCGAGGTCTGATACTTTCATAAACCTCATAAATAAAAAATCATGAAAGCAAAATTCTTATTAGTTGCCGCCCTTGTTTTAGGTCTTGCAGTTGCAAACGCTCAAAATCCAACTCCTTCAACAGACGCTAAGCACAAGCACGAACACGCAAAGAAAGATTCAACATCAAAATCAGAGAAAAAAGCTGAAAAATCTGAAAAGAAAGCAGAAAAAAAAGCAGCCGATAAAAAACCAGCCACTAAATAGTTTTCAATGTAAATAATCTCATCTCTACGCCAGGCTAACCTGGCTACAGGTTAATTATTTAAACGGTCGCCGGGCGATGAAATGAGATTATTTAATATGTTGAAGAGAATATAAGTGTATTAATCGGATAGATTAGAGCGTTCCAACCTTTAAAACCGGAGCGCTTTTTTTATGCCCATAAACACTTGTCCGCGGCGGACGTTGCTAATACTATGAACCTAAAACACAAAAGCCACCATTAAGGTGGCTTTTGTGTTTTATTCGTTGATGAGAATCTAAGAATACATTTCTTCTCTCAGTTGTTTAACACGTGCATCTTCCAGGTATTCATCAAAAGTCATCAGCCTGTCGATAATACCTTTAGGTGTAATTTCAATAATACGGTTGGCAACTGTCTGCATAAACGTATGGTCATGAGAAGTTAACAACGCTATTCCCGGGAAAGTCTGGCAACCATCGTTGAATGCCTGGATACTTTCAAGGTCAAGGTGGTTCGTTGGTTGGTCAAGCACAACCAGGTTGGGGCTTTGCAGCATCATGCGGCTGATCATGCATCTTACTTTCTCACCACCACTCAATACGTTTGTTTTCTTGGCAATATCATCACCGCTGAAAAGCATTTTACCCAGGAAGCCACGAAGGAAAGGTTCATCAGCATCTGTTACATTTGGTGGAACAAACTGCCTTAACCATTCCAGCAATGTCAATCCTTCTTTAAAGAACTCACTATTTTCTACAGGAAGATAGGCTTTGGTAATGGTTGTTCCCCATTCAAACTTGCCACCATCTGCCTGCGCATTATTGTTTATAATCTCAAAGAAAGTTGTTACAGCTAAGGGGTTCTTACTTAAGAATGCAATCTTTTCGTTCTTATTGATGCTGAAAGTTACTTTATCAAACAGCTTGCGGCCATCAATAGATTTGCTCAGATTTTCCACGTTAAGGATCTGATTTCCCACTTCGCGTTGCGGCTGGAAAATAATGCCCGGGTAACGGCGGTTGCTCGGTTCAATTTCTTCAATGGTAAGTTTTTCGAGCGCCTTCTTACGAGAAGTAGCCTGTTTACTTTTAGAAGCGTTCGCACTAAAGCGGGCGATGAAGTCAAGCAAAGCCTGGCGCTTCTCTTCCATTTTCTTATTCTTGTCAGTAACCTGGCGGGCCATTAACTGGGAGCTTTCGTACCAGAAAGTATAGTTACCTGTAAATACTTTGATTTTAGATCTGTCAACATCCGCCACGTGCGTACAAACCGCATCTAAAAAGTGACGGTCGTGGCTCACTACCAATACAATGTTTTCGTAATCAGCGAGGAAGTTTTCCAGCCAGCCAATGGTTTCGATGTCAAGGCCGTTGGTAGGCTCATCCAACAGAAGAATGTCAGGATTGCCAAATAATGCCTGCGCCAATAACACACGCACTTTCATGTTAGACGGAATATCTTTCATCAGGCTCTGGTGCATTTCATCTTTAATGCCCAGTTCGCTTAATAAAGTGCCTGCGTTACTTTCCGCTTCGTAGCCGCCCATCTCGCCAAATTCGCCTTCCAGTTCACCCGCGCGCATGCCATCTTCTTCAGTAAAGTCCTCTTTTGCATACAGCTTCTCGCGCTCATGCATCACATCCCAAAGGTGTTTGTGGCCAACCAGAACGGTATTCAGTACAGTAAATTCGTCAAATTCAAACTGGTTTTGTTTTAATACTGCCAGGCGCTCGCCGGGAGTAATTTCCACATTCCCTTTATTAGGTTCAATCTCACCACTCAGTATTTTAAGGAAGGTTGATTTTCCTGCACCGTTAGCGCCGATAACGCCGTAACAGTTTCCTTTTATAAAATTGATATTTACCTCGTCAAATAAAACGCGCTTACCGTACGCAAGCGTGACATTTTTTGCACTGATCATTCCTTGGCTATTTATTAACTATTCTTGAAAATTAAGATTGAGGGCGCAAAAGTAAGGATTATGCGGGGAATGCGGGTTTTTAGAATCAATATCGTTTAGTTAAGATGTTGCAACGGTTTGATAAAATATGCGGCCGCATTATAGACCTGATTTAGAGCCGGTTAGGATTGTGTCTCTACTACTATTGTTTGCTGCCTGATTTTGTAATCAGCCAGATAATCAACCCTACAACTACTACTACGATTAAAATGCCGGTCCACATTCCTGCTTTAAAAATTCCCGCTATTGCCGAACATCCGGCAATGAGGATCACACACATGATGAATAAAAAATGATATAACGGTTTCATATACAGATTATTTTATGTATTCGGGACGATTTATGTACGCCCCCTATTCTCTAATTAATAAAAGATTGTGCCACTTTTTTGTCGGGGTGAATGGCTACGCTAAGTGCATTTTATTCTTAGTTCAAGGTTAATTAGATTTACGCCATCAATCCATTTTATGTATACCGTTCATTTACTGATTAAGGGAAAAGTCCAGGGCGTTTTTTACCGTGCGTCGGCCAAGAAAGTTGCAGATGAACTTGGTTTGACTGGTTGGATAAAGAATACCCGGGAGGGAGATGTCGAGGCGATTGCATGCGGAGAGCGCGACAATATACTTGACTTTGCCAATTGGTGCCGCAAGGGGCCGGCCAGGGCAAGGGTTGAGGATGTTGTGGTTACTGAAAAACCAGAACAGCAGTTTGATGGTTTTGAGATTGTGAGAGGGTGAAAATACAAATCAGGCTGAAGTATTTCTAACTCCTCAATACCCATATTTCCCTTTCCACAAACCTCTTAAAAACTTGCGTTGCTCTTCTTCGCGCGCATTCTTGCCGGGGTCATAAAATGCGGTTCCACTTAGTTTTTCTGGCAGGTATTCCTGCTCGGCAAAGTTGCCTTCAAAAGAATGGCTGTACTTATAGCCTTTACCGTAATTCAAATCTTTCATCAAGCCGGTTGGTGCATTGCGAATGTGCAACGGAACAGGCAAATCTCCATATTGCTTAACAGCCGCTAACGCACTGCCAATAGCCTCGTAAGAAGCATTGCTCTTAACAGATGAAGCCAGGTATACTGCGCATTGCGATAAAATAATCCGTGCTTCAGGGTAACCAATTTTATTAACCGCATCAAATGTTGCATTGGCTAGCAACAACGCATTTGGATTGGCATTGCCAATATCTTCACTGGAAAAAATAACCATTCGCCGTGCAATAAATTTTACATCTTCGCCGCCTTCAATCATGCGGGCAAGCCAGTATACAGCACCGTTAGGATCGCTGCCCCGCATACTTTTTATAAAGGCTGAAATAATATCATAGTGTTGCTCGCCCTGCTTATCATAGAGCGCGACTTTTTTTTGCGCCACATTCATAACAAGCTCATCTGTAATCTCAATAGCGCCTGTTGCATTTTTTTTACTGGAGGGTGCAGACGTAACAACCAATTCAAATAAATTCAGCAGCTTCCTGGCGTCGCCGCCGGAAATATTAATCAGCGCTGCGGTATCCTTTAGTTCTATATGATGTTGCTGGATTTGCGCATCTTTGGCTATAGCTAATTGCAACAGCCGGATCAGGCCAGCATCATCAAGCGCTTTTAATACATACACCTGGCACCTGCTTAACAGGGCCGAGTTTACTTCGAATGACGGATTTTCCGTTGTCGCGCCGATTAATGTTATGGTTCCTTTTTCTACAGCACCAAGTAACGCATCCTGCTGGCTTTTATTAAAGCGGTGGATTTCATCAATAAACAAGATGGCATTTTGTTGCAGTTTAGCAGTGTCAATCACCTCCCTCACTTCTTTAACTCCACTGCTGATTGCGCTGAGCTGGTAATATGGAACGTTTAGTGTATGCGCAATAATGTTGGCGATAGTCGTTTTGCCTGTGCCCGGAGGCCCCCAAAGAATCATTGAGGGAATATGCCCGCTTTCTATAGCTGTCCTTAAAATACTTCCCTTCCCCGCCAGATGCTCCTGGCCCACAAGATCTTCTAAACTGCCTGGGCGCATTCTTTCAGCCAATGGTTGCATAAAAAATGTTTTAAGAATTCGACAGCAACTTACTCAAATATTTAGCAAAAAAATCAAGTGGCTGATAAATTGCGGGGTTATTGGTGCTTGCAAAAGCCTGTAATAATTCATACAGTTGGCGAAAACAACTTCGAGTGCTCCATTTACTAAAATTACCTTTCGCAGAAAAGGATGTGCTTTTGTTTAGCCACTAAATCAAAATCACTACAAAACCAGGAGCTTTTTTAGATGGAAAGTGCTGGCATTTATTGAAAATAACTGCGGTAGCGTTTCAGCAAATCATATGTCCATAAAATATGAATAACAAGGATAACAAAGAATGAGACCACTCCCCACATCATTTGCTTTATGGCCCGTTCCAGCATCTTGGGATCTATTTTAGCTGAAGCGTCAATCTGATTATTAAACTGTGCCATAAGATCGTGTGGCATTGTGGGGTTGAGCAAATATGCTGTGCCAGACAAAATGGAAAGGGTAGCGAATATGAGGCATACGATTGAATTAACACGAATCCAATCGCGATGCTTATGGCTTGTTGGTTCTTTCCTGATAATTACCTTGATAAAAAATTTATTGACAAACCACGCATATAACACCACACACAACATCAAAGCCGAATACAACAGCAAGGCAGGGTTGCGAAAAGCAAAAGAGATCATTCCAAAAAGAATAAACGCGATCATAAACGCCCCAATGTTCACAAAAAAACCGAGAAACCGGTAGATAAACAATCCTTTCATGTTTTTCCTGTTAAAATGAAATTTATATGGCGCAAGATAAACGATTAGCAATGTTCTTGTGCCATCAAATTGTGTGGACGGGTTATGTGGGAAATATAAATTTTCTGTCCCTAACCTTCAGCCTGAACTGAAAACGGCTTTTCCACATCGGCGGAGCGAGATTTTGTTCCCATTTTTTTAGCTCATTCTCAAGTTCTTTTGTTTTCTCAGGCTGTGTGTTACTTAGGTCAGTTTGTTCAGATGGGTCTTTTGAAAGGTCATATAGAAACGTCACTTTTTCTTTTTCATTTATGTACAGTTTAAAATCATCTTTTCTTATCGCTTTGGAATACCCATTCCGCCAGTATAAAACAGGGTGGGGCCTGTTGGTATTTGTTCCGTTGAGAAATGGCATGAGGTTAACTCCATCAATACCTGTTGTGTCAGGTAACAAGTGGTTTGCAGCCGACAGGCATGTGGGCAATATATCGAGCAAACTTATCGGGTAATCATAGGTTGTACCTCCGGAGATTTTAGCAGGATAACTGATCATAAATGGAACTTTAAGCCCTCCATCAAAATGAGACATTTTACCGCCTTTCAACGGTTCGTTATCAGTAGCCTGTGTGTAAGTAGCACCACCATTGTCACTTGTGAAAATGATCAGCGTGTTTTTTGTGATGCCTGTTTCATCTAAGGTATTCAGCACTTTCCCTATCGCATCATCCAATGCGGCTATCATGGCATAGTACACTCGTTTGGTTTCATCCTGCACATTGGAAAATTTACGCACGAATTCGTTTGGTGCCTGGAACGGTGTATGTGGCGCGTTGAATGCGAGGTAAAGAAAGAATGCGCTATCTTTTTGCCTGCGGATAAAGCTGGTGGCTTCATCTGCAAAAGCGAAAGTCAGGTATCTTTTTTCTGTTACAATGCTATCATTTCTTCTGATCTCGCTGTTGCCTTCCCTGAACCAAACTGCAGGGTCCAGGATCTCATCGAGTTTTTTGTTGTACATAGAAGTGTCTTTCGGATCAGCGTATAATCCTGCCGCCGAATAAAAACCATAGAAATAGTCAAAACCTTTGGCCGAAGGCACCTGGTAGCTGGCGCGTCCGAGATTCCACTTGCCGATGGCTGCCGTGTGGTATCCTTCTTTTTTTAACAAAGAAGCGATGGTAGGCTCTTTCTCAGGCAAGCCGTTGGGTGGCGCATTTGGGTCTTTTTTGAAATCGATGTGGTCACCTTCTCTTATGGCACGCTGAACAAAGGCTGCTTTTTGCCATATAGAATATTTTCCGATAGGCGCATCTCTTTCCTGGAACTCAAAGCCAAATTTTTGTTGGTAACGGCCAGTCATTATTCCTGCCCTTGAAGGGCTGCATATGGGAGATGAGCAATAACCGTTCAGCATCCGTACGCCTGATTTTGCAAGTTTATCGAGGTTAGGAGTGGGGATGTTTTTATTGCCGTAAGTGGAAAGATCGTTATATCCCAAATCGTCAGCAAGGATAAGAATGATATTGGGCCTGCCTCTTTCATTGGGCTGTTGGCTGTGTGCTGTTGAAAGTAAAAGCATACAGATCAGCATGTAGTTGTACCGGATGATATATTGCCAGGTTGAAGCGCGCATGTTATAGCAATAACATATCAATGATTCAATTGTTTGCGTCTGTAAATTTCCGAAGATTATTGTAAGTGCAGGATTGTTTTGACAATCGGCTTTGATTCTTAAAAGCGGGAGTGTATGGAATGCAAAGTTTCTAAGCTTCATGGAGCGTTGAAAGCGAAGCTTAGGAGCTTGTTTCGGAAGATCGCCAGAGGCGATAGAGAAATACTCTGCGAAGCGTCCAGGCTTCGCAGAGCGCAAAGGCCAAATGGTGTTTAAAGATTTACCTCAACAAACTCCTCGCTGTATTGCTTAATCATATTTCTAACATCGCGGAATTGTTGCCTTATTTGTTCTTCAGTCCCCACGGCTTTTGCCGGATCAGGAAAGTTGTAGTGAAACTTTTTTGCATTTGATGGAAAATACGGGCACCTTTCTTTCGCATTATCGCAAACTGTTATTACATAATCAAAATCAATGTCTCTGTATTCATCGATATTGTTAGAAGTGTGGTTTGAAATATCTATTCCATCTTCCTTCATTGTTTCTATGGCTCTCGGATTTACTCCATGAGTTTCCACACCGGCGCTATACACTTGCGCTTTGTCTCCCGCAAAATGTTTCAGGTACCCCTCGGCTATCTGGCTTCTGCAACTATTTCCTGTACAGAGGACTAATATTTTTTTCATTATGATTGTTTAGAACGTTCTGCATTGCGATCTGAGTTTTAACTAATGCCGGGCGGCGGTAGATTTTGCTGGCGATTGATACCTGCATTATTTGCAGCAATCCACACCACAACAAGCCTGCTTTTCTTCAACAGGTTTTTCGGCATACACGGTAATACTACTGATTCCTGTACCGGATTGCCTGAACGCAATTAGTTGTTCCTGTGATAAGTATTGTTGTAGAATATCATCAGGAATAACAATTGTTTTATCCTTTTGCACTGTAATATTTTGGAAACCGTTTGCTTCGATTAGTTCCAGGTAGACTTGTTTTTGAATGGCGCCAGCCACGCAACCTGCATACATTTCAGCGGCTTGTTTAATTTCTTTTGGTAGCTCTCCTTCCAATACAATGTCTGAAATAGAAAAATGGCCGCCAGGTTTTAATACCCGGTAAATATCCCTGAGCACGCCATCTTTATTCGGAACAAGATTAAGCACGCAATTGCTGACAATTACATTTGCGGTGTTGGCAGTTACGGGCATTTTCTCAATATCTCCCTGCCTGAATTCCACATTGTTGAATCCTCTTGCTTCAGCATTTTGCCTGGCCCTTTCAATCATTGCCGGGGTAAAGTCAATGCCAATTACTTTTCCGGTTTCACCGGCCTCGTGCCTTGCTACAAATGCATCATTGCCGGCACCACTTCCCAGGTCAATTACAACATCTCCTTTTTTGATTTTGGCGAATTGTGTTGGCAAGCCGCAGCCCAGCCCTAAATCCGCATCAGGGTTATAGCCTTCCAACGCCGTGTAATCATCAGACATAATGTTATACACTTCTGTTGAGCAACCGCCAGCGCCGCAACATGAGCTTTGGTTGAGCGCTTTGTCCTGTAAAGCAATTTCATTGTACTTCTGCTTCACGAGTTCTTTTATTTGTTCCTGCGTTTCCATTGTATATAGATTTTATTGTTATCGTAATATTGCGATGGTTATGTCCAAAAAAAAGTTAGCAGCAATTGCTGCCACCTTTGTAGCTGTCAAACAATTGATTAAGCCATGCCTGGGCCAGCTTCCATTCTTTTTCATCAATACAATAGCAAACTTTTGCGCCTTCAATTTCACCTTTGATCAATCCCGCTGCTTTTAACTCCTTTAAGTGCTGCGAAACCGTGCTTTGGGAAAGTGGCAGCTCCTCCACTATATCCCCGCATTGGCAGGTAGACTTTGCTGCCAACAATTTCAAAATGGCAACCCGCGCAGGATGGGCCAACGCTTTGGCATATTTAGCCAGCCTGTTTTCTTTTACACTAAACTCATCTGATTTTGTTGCTCCCATATATTCAATCGTAATATTACGATTAATATTTAAATTGGAAAAATGAAAAAGAGTGAATGAAGCTATAGCTTAAAATTTGTTTTTGTTGGATCGCCAAAGGCGATAGAGTAAGGCTACGAAGCGTGGATGCTTCGCAGAGCGTGAAGAAGTTCGAAATTGTGACACGGCAAAAACACAAAAAAAAGGAACGATGTAGAATCGTTCCTTTTTTTGTTATTTAAGGTCATGCCCTCGTTACAAGGTGTTGACTTTTTAATTTTTACTTTTGGCTTGGCGCTTTCACATCCAGTTTTATCTGCAACTCATCCAATTGTTTGTCATCAATTGAGCTTGGTGCATCAAGCATCACATCACGTCCGCTGTTGTTTTTAGGAAAGGCGATAAAGTCACGAATACTTTCGCTGCCACCAAGAATAGCACAAAGCCTGTCGAAACCAAATGCAAGGCCACCATGCGGAGGAGCGCCATATTCAAATGCGCCCAACAGGAAGCCGAATTTGTGTAGTGCTTCTTCGTCGCTCATGCCCAGTGCAGAGAACATTTTTTCCTGCAGCTCTCTTTGATAGATACGGATTGATCCACCGCCGATTTCATTACCATTCAGTACCATGTCGTACGCATTCGCTTTAATGCTGGCATAAGGATGCTCCAGGTATTTTGCTGCATTGGTGATCACAGGATCATTGTTGATCATTATGCCAATATCAGAAGGCTTGGGTGATGTAAACGGATGGTGACGAGCAACCCAACGGTTTTCATCTTCTGCATATTCAAACAATGGGAAATCAAGCACCCAAAGCAATTTAAATTCATCTTTCTTTCTAAGGCCAAGTCTTTCACCCATTTCGAGGCGAAGTTCACTTGTGGCTTTTCTTGTACGCTCTTCAGCGCCAGCTAAAATCAATACCAGGTCGCCTTTTTGTGCGTTGGCTACATCGGCGATTGCCTTTAATCTTTCTTCGCTGTAAAATTTATCTACACTGCTTTTATAAGTGCCGTCAGCGTTGCATTTGATGAATACCAAACCTTTCATGCCAATCTGCGGGCGTTTCACCCATTCGGTCAGCTCATCGGTTTGTTTACGTGTGTATTCGCTACAACCCGGAACAGCAATTGCCAGAACAGTTTCCGCTTCGTCGAATACCTTGAAATCTGCGCCGTTAATAAGGCTTGCCAAATCCTGTTTATTGGTATAAACTGAAGACGGCTTTTTAAGGTTCGCGATCTTCATTCCATACCGGATATCGGGCTTGTCATTACCATAGTTCCACATTGCATCTTCCCATGTCATGCGCTCTACAACATCTGTATAATCAATATCCTTTACATCCTTAAAGATCTGCTTTACCAATCCTTCAAACATGTTGAGGATATCTTCCTGCTCAACAAAGCTCATTTCACAGTCTATCTGTGTAAACTCAGGCTGCCTGTCTGCACGAAGGTCTTCATCTCTAAAGCATTTTACAATCTGGTAATAGCGGTCGTAGCCACTTACCATCAGTAATTGTTTAAATGTTTGAGGGGACTGCGGTAGTGCATAAAACTGTCCGCCATTCATGCGGCTTGGAACAACAAAGTCCCTTGCACCTTCCGGTGTAGATTTAATCAGGAAGGGCGTTTCAATATCCATAAAGCCATTCTCGTGCAGGTAGTTCCTGGTAGAGCGGTTTACAGCATAGCGCAGTTCCATGTTTCTTTTTACGGCATTACGACGAAGATCGAGGTAGCGGTATTTCATTCTCAGGTCATCGCCGCCATCTGTTTCGTCAGTAATGGTAAACGGAGGAACTGCAGATTTATTTAAAATGGTAAAGCCGGTTACATTTAGCTCAATATCGCCGGTAGGAATATTCTTGTTCTTATTGCTACGTTCAGCAACTGTACCTTTCACCTGCAACACGAATTCGCGGCCAAGCGGGTTTTCGTCAAGCTGCGGATTGAGTTCTTCACTAAAAAGCAATTGCGTTATACCATAGCGGTCACGAAGATCCACAAATGTTATAGCGCCAAATTTTCTAACTGTCTGAACCCATCCTGCCAGGGTCACTTCTTTGTTTACGTCGCTTATTCTTAACTCGCCGCAAGTATTCGACCGGTACATTCTATTAATGTTTTTAGTGATACATTTTGCCCAATTAAATTTCTTCATTACCGTAAACTGAAGAAGTCGAAGAATACTATAGAGCGCCGGTCTTTTACGGAGTGCCGGAGCCTGAGAAGCTAATTCGACGGGCGGCAAAGATAGGTGTAAACAAAAATAGTTGGAGGCTTACCTTCCGGGTTCTTTATATTTTTTTGCGGCATCGTCGATAATCAATACCCAGTCATTTTCAACGCCTTGTGCCGGTGTGGTAAAGGAAATTGTGTTGGTGCGCTTTAATGTATTAATTTTTTGTGTACTGCCATCTTTGGGATTAAACCACCAGGCCGCGACTTCTTTGGCTGTCATAAATGAAGTATTGATGGAAAAGCGCTTGCCTACCGGCAGATAAATCATTGCGTAACTGTTATCTCCACCGCGGAATGCTTCCATGTGTTCGCCTTTTAAGCCTTTTTCGCCAATGATAATGCTCGAATCCGGGATACGGTTAAGCATCGGCCTTGATTCAAGCAGCCTGCGTAAAAATCCAACCTGGAAGGCTCCGGGCCTGTCCATGGCATTGCGCCAGCCTCTGTCCGCAAAGTTGATAATCTCATCCCTTTCATTTACGAATTGCCATAAAGCATGATGGCCGTAGGTAACGCCGCAGGCGCCTGCAAATACAGAACGGTAACTTTGTTTGCGAACATCGTAGGCGCGGAAATAGCCATTGTCAACATTCCATTTGGGCCATGGGTTCACCGGGTGGTCCTCGTAATTTGGCTCCGCATCCAGTGTGGGTTTGGTGGGGGAATAGCTTCTGTCGCGTGTAACCAGCTCCCAGCAATGTGTGTCGTGGCCATTGCCGTGTCCGGATTGAAACATGTTCATGTCGAGCCAGGGCTCTTTATGAATGTATTGCGAGCTAGAATAATCACCTCCTGAAGGATGGTAAGTTATCAGGCATTGATGGTTGGTGGCTTCAATAATTCCACGGGCCATTTGGCGCCAAACCGGCCGCCAGTCGCTTGAGTCACGAACCGCTGGCCTGTCGCCGCCAAGTATCCATATAATGTTAGTATTGTTTTTGTAGCGGTTGCCGATCCATTTGCCATAAGTATAGGCATTGATGCTGTCAAAAACGGCAGGGCCTTCGCCCCACATCTTCGTTACTTTATCTCCCCATGTTGGTAATAGCCCTATGAATAGATTGCGTTCCGCCGCAAGCATTACAGTGCTGTCAACTAATTTAAAATAATCATCGTTTGGTTGAGTGGGGTCGTCATTGATCAATGGTAATTCGCCGTATCTGTTTGGTTTGTGCACGCCATCAAATTCCGCAAGTGCAACAGCTTGTATAACTGTAAATCCTTTGGATGCACGATTGTCGAGGTATGATTTAATTTCAGCGAGGGTTAACCGGTGAAATAGTTCCCAGCCTGTATCGCCCAGCCAAAAGAATGGCGTTCCGTCCTTGTATTGCAAGTAATGGCCATCAGGAGTAACTTTTAACCGGCCATGGGTGTTGGGTTGGGCATGATTACAAAGAGAAACAAGCATTGTTATTACAAGCAAAGCCAATCGTCTCATAACAGTTTTGATTTGGATAAGGAAGATAAGTCTTTTAATCGGATAAGAAAACCTGCCCAACGGGTTATGATACAATTGAAAAGCATTGACTTTATATTGCCAATGCTTTTTCCATACGAATTAAATTTGTTCTGTTGCTACTTTATAGTGCGGATCTTCCAACACATTCACTTCAATTACATCTTCCGCATTTTTGAGCAATAACCGGCAGTCTTCACTAAGGTGGCGCAGATGAAGTTTCTTGTTTTGTTTTTGGTAGCGTTCCGTTAACTTGTTTAATGCTTCGATGGCGCTCATATCCGCAATTCTACTCTCTTTAAAATCTATAATAACTTCTGCAGGATCGTTCTGTACATCAAATTTTTCAAGAAATGCAGTTGCAGAACCAAAAAACAACGGCCCGTAAATTTCATAGTGCTTGATACCCTGATCGTCTACATATTTTTTAGCACGGATTCTTTTTGCGCTCTCCCATGCGAATACCAGCGCAGAAATAATTACACCGATCAGCACTGCCAGGGCAAGATTATGGAGCCATATTGTTATGATCGCCACCAGCATTCCTACAATTACATCATGCCGTGGCATTTTATTGATGATACGAAGGCTTGTCCATTCAAAAGTGCCGATGGCTACCATCACCATTACGCCCACCAATGCAGCCATGGGAACGCGTTCAATCACGGGCGCTCCAAAAAGAATGATCAGTAAAATAGTCAATGAGGCCACAATTCCGGAAAGCCTTGCCCTTGATCCGGCAGATAAATTGACGAATGATTGGGCGATCATTGCGCAGCCTCCCATACCGGTGAAGAAACCGTTGAGTATATTGGCTGAGCCTTGCGCCACGCATTCTTTATTGCCTCTGCCACGGGTGCCGGTAATTTCATCAACAACGTTTAATGTTAAGAGGCTTTCAATCAATCCAACGCCGGCCATTACAAGGGAGTAAGGAAAAATGATTTTGAGTGTATCGAAGCTGAATGGTACTGAAGGAATATGAAAAGGAGGAAAACCGCCACTGATAGAAGCAATATCTTTTACTGTTTTGGTATTGATTCCAAATCCAAATACGAGCAGTGATACAACAATAATACCGATAAGCGATGCAGGAACGGCTTTGGTAAATTTGGGCAGGAAGATGACTATTAATATTGTTAGCACTGCCAGCCCCAGCATAACCCATAAAGCATGCCCTGCCATCCATGCAGTACCATTGGCAGCCGCTACTTTAAACTGGGCAATCTGCGCCATAAAAATGATCACAGCCAGCCCATTTACAAAGCCATACATTACAGGCTGTGGTACAAGGCGGATAAACTTGCCTAATTTAAAAATGCCTATTAAAATCTGTATGATCCCGGCAAGCGCTACTGCGGCAAAAACGTATTCAACGCCATGGCTTTGCATCAATGCGATTAAGACTACCACTGTTGCGCCTGCTCCGCCAGATACCATGCCCGGACGGCCGCCAAAAACAGCAGTGACCAGGCCCATTATAAATGCGGCATAGAGGCCGGTTAGAGGTGAAAGTCCCGCTAATATTGCGAATGACAGCGATTCGGGAATCATCGTCATTGCAACGGTAAAGCCGGCCAATATTTCTGTTTTGTAATTAACCTTTTGCGAAAAGTCAAATAAATTAAGATAAGCCTTCATGTAATGAAACATTAAATAGAAAAATAAAACACACTTTGAGAATCGGGCTGAATGCCATTAGCGTGTAAGTATATCACACAGTTAGCATAGGGCTATCAAGGTGGAGTAACCGGTGATGATGTAATAGTTCTTTTCATTCGGGCGCGAAAATAGGTTTTAATCGGCAAAATGGAAAGGCGCAACTGCTCGTTCCCGTGAGTTTTTGGCACATACTCAATGCATGTTAAACCGCTTTTACGCCAAGTGATTTGTAGATGTTGTAATTCTCCTCATCAAAGCAAACGAAGAAAACCTGCTGTAATGAAGATGCTTTGAAATCGCTGACAGCCTTAACCGCAATTTCCGCTGCCCGCTGCTTTGGGAAGCCGTAAATGCCCGTGCTGATGTTGGGAAAAGCGATGCTTGTAATATTATTTTCTTCCGCAAGGCGAAGGCTGTTGGTATAGGCGTTGTGTAGTAATTCGTCTTCGTGCTTATCTCCGCCATGCCATACGGGGCCAACAGTGTGGATCACATATTTTGCGGGCAGGTTGCCGCCGGTTGTAATTACCGCTTCGCCTGTTTTACAACCGCCCTGCCTGTTCCTGATCAGTATACATTCTTCCAAAATCTTCGGGCCGCCAGCACGATGGATGGCACCATCAACACCGCCTCCGCCCAATAAAGAACTGTTCGCTGCGTTAACAATCGAATCAACCTTCATTTTGGTAATATCGCCTTTGGTGAGTTGAATGGTCATAAAAAAAGGTGTCAGGTGTCAGGTATCAGCCGTAAGACTATAGCATTTAGCTATTAGCTTTTTACTTGAGCGCTTTTAGTTTGTTTCAATTTATTGGTGAAATTAACACTCGATAACGCCATTCGCACATCTGCAAATTTACACATTTGCAAATTGTCAGATCTCGTTCTTATGCCTTGGCTGCCAGTACAAATAGAAATACGCCAATGTAAGTATGCCCAGTCCGAATGGTATGAGTGTCAAGTGTTTGTAGGTGACATTTCCGAAAACAACTTTTTCGTCAAAATGCAGGAACTCGCTGATCATCCAGTAGGAGTTGGCCGAGATCCAGATTGTTATAGCGAGGTTGTGGCAAAGTTCGGAAACGTATTGACGAGTGCGGTACGCAATAATGATCGAAATAATGAGCGTTGGAAAGATCATTGCAATGCCCAGCGGCTTCCATACAAGGCACCAGCTCACATCTTTAAACAGCCAGAAAACGATATGAAGGTTTTCCATTTTGCGGTAGCGCAAGGGAATAACGTAATCCTGTTCTCCGGTAGTAGCTACGACAAATTCGTCGCCGCTATGGCTGGCCTGTCCGGTAACGCCAGTATTGGTGGTTAAACCAGTGTCGCTCATGAGAATAATAGCTTAATAATAAAACAGTGCAATATTAATCAGCCTTGGAAAACCTGCTGCTTAAAATTTTTTGAAAACGTTTAATATCTGCTTCTGGCAATAAAGGTTGTTGTTGCGTAAGGTGATCGCCGAATTGCTTTCCTAAGAACGGTGCAAGCGAGCATCCCTTCGTTCCCATGCCATCGAAAATGCCAACATTTTGCTGAACAGGGTGCAAGCCAACAAATGGCCTTCGTTCCACTGCAGCCGGCCTTACAGAGGCAATGTGATCGATAATTGTATAAGGTTGTTTCAGCAGGAACTTTAATTCCTCATCTTTTTTGCGCTTGAATAATTCCGTTGGCCCGACGTCTGTATAGTTGTTTTCGTAGGTGCTGCCTACCCACCACAAGCCATCGTACCACGGTACAATTGTGGTGCTGCCAAATTTGTAAATGTTGCTTTGAGGCAGGTTGGGAATGTCTACGATCAATGCCTCGCCCTTGTTGTAAGTTGCCGGGAGGTTTTCCCAGTAGGGCGACTGATAAGCGTTTGTGCCGTTGCAATAAATAATTTTTTCCGCGTGGATGCCTTTGTATTCAATGTGATCCGGAAACACTTTAAGATGTTCTTCCTGGAAAGCCTCATCAATCAACGCATTTTCTGATGCCAGTTTTTGGCGCCATCCTTTCAGCATGTAATGAAGATTGATCAGATATACCGGGTGAATTTCTACCGCTCCGAACAAAAAGTTGAAGTAGGATTTGTATGTAATATCTGCCGCCTCAATGTTAGAGAGATACGCATTTTTTTCATCAATCCTTCTGTCATAAAAGTCTCGCATTTGCTGAGACGAAGGAAAGGATATTACATTCTTTTCAGCGATCAGGTCAACGTCCAGCGACTTTCCTATTTCATTATACGCATCCCATGCAAATGGAAGCAAATCATCTATCATCCACGTAGTAACAATCTGCCTTCCGGTAACGGGATTGATAACACCGCTCGCCACTTTGGTAGAAGAAAAAGGCTGGCTCTCATCTATCACAATAATCTCTTTCCCCGCCTTGTGCAGGTAGTAACTCAGAAATGTTCCGCAAAGCCCTTGTCCTATGATGATATATTCTGTGTTCATGGTAGTAATGTGAGGTGACAAGTGTCAGGTGTCAGGTTTCAGTTAGTTATGTGTAATCAACAACATAAATAATCTATAAAAAAATCCGGTTAATCGCCAAATCCTGTAAATCCCGGTCCAGACAAGCTCATAGCTTTATCTTCCCAATCAGCGTGTCTATGCATTCTTTCCTGTACATCTTAATCACGAAACGTACATTATTATGGTAGGATGCCGGTACTGTGAAGGGAAATTTTATTTCTGATTTGCCGCCTTTTTCCAGGGTAAAGTATTGGTTCGGGAATACGTTACTGAACAAGCCATCTACTACTTTGTGGGAAGAATCATCCTGCAACTCAAAAACCAGATAGCCGGTCCATTCATCAGCACTTTTGTTTTCCAGTTTTACGGGCAATTCGTAAAGCTCGTTAACCGGAATTTTTGTGGGTACAGTTACCTGCCATGCAGCCAGCTCATTTTTGCGGGAATAAGTGCTGTCTGCCGCAAAAACATTACTGCAACATATAATAAAGCCGATTAATGCGATAAAGGAAAAAAACTTCATGGATGCAAAAGAAAGCTATCCCGCTCAAAAAGAAAATAAAAAAGCTTGTAGTTATTAGCTACAAGCTTTAACCCCCAATGAAATTGAATACTTCAGCATTTACTGATAATTCAATACTAAAGTAGTAGATTAAAAAATACAAAAGGGAGCGAAGTCTTAAACGGTCATTTTAAATTAGGTTTTGGCAAAGGCAGAAAGCAAAGTAGCCTCACGGTTGGGTGAGGCTACTTGTTCAGGCGTAATTACGAATTATTTTTTCAGTGCTTCTGCCATTGTTTTTCCGATGTCAGCAGGGCTTGCAACAACGTGGATACCGCACTCAGCCATAATTTTCATTTTTGCTTCAGCAGTATCGTCAGCTCCACCGATAATCGCACCAGCGTGGCCCATTCTGCGGCCGGGAGGCGCTGTTTGTCCGGCAATGAAACCAACAACAGGCTTGCGCATATTGTCTTTCAGCCAGTTGGCAGCATCAGCTTCCATGCTTCCGCCAATTTCACCGATCATGATGATACCATCTGTTTCAGGATCGTCCATCAATAATTTTACGGCTTCAACAGTAGGCGTTCCGATGATTGGGTCGCCACCGATACCGATTGCTGTGCTGATGCCAAGGCCTGCTTTTACAGCCTGGTCAGCGGCTTCGTATGTTAAAGTACCAGATTTAGAAACGATACCTATGCGTCCTGGTTTGAAGATAAAGCCTGGCATGATGCCCACTTTAGCTTCTCCTGCAGTGATAACGCCCGGGCAGTTTGGCCCGATCAGGCGGGTGTTTTTGCCTTGCAGGTAATTTTTTACTTTAACCATGTCCTGCGTAGGAATACCTTCAGTGATACAAACTACCAGTGCAATACCAGCGTCAGAAGCTTCCATAACAGAATCTGCTGCAAAAGCCGGTGGCACGAAAATGATACTTACGTTAGCGCCGGTTTGTTTAACAGCCTGCTCTACAGTATTAAATACGGGCCTGTCCAAATGGGTTGACCCACCTTTGCCGGGGGTAACACCACCCACTACGTTGGTGCCGTATTCTATCATTTGGGTAGCATGAAATGTTCCTTCCGTTCCGGTGAAACCCTGAACTATGATCTTTGAATCTTTATTCACTAATACAGACATGGAAATTGTTTTTTAGTAAAAAGTCTGGCAAAAATAGGGCGTAAACAGCAATTTGTTATGACTAAAATGGCAATCGCCTATTTTTAATGCGGATATTGGTAAAAAACGGCTGCTATTAACTAAGATCAAAGTATATTGACTGATAATTTATACAACGATAATATGGCTGGCTGCTGCCGGGCCAGCTTGTCGTTGACATCATTTCTAACATTGCCTGATTAAACTATGGAATTGAAAGCTATGCTGATATTAGATGCCAGGGCTGAGCTGGCCGAAGGCCCGATCTGGAATTACCGGGAAAATAAATTGTATTGGGTGGATATTGATGGCAGGGAACTGCATATTTATGATCCGGAGACCAAAGAAGATAAAGTGTTTAATACGACCGAGAAAATCGGGACAGTCGTGCCAATGGAAAACGGCGATGTGCTGGTTGCGCTGCATAATGGTATTCACCAAATGAATACTGCCACTGGTGAACTGGTATTTCTTACAAACCCGCTGCCTGATCCGGAGATTCGTTTCAATGATGGAAAATGTGATCCTTCGGGAAGGTTTTGGGTGGGTTCTATGCACTTGAAGCAAATAACTGGTAAAGCCGCGTTATACCGAATGGATAGTGATGATGTGGTACATCAAATGGCGGATAATGTTACGATCTCTAACGGTATTGCATGGAGTGCCGATAAAAAGACGATGTACTACATAGATACGCCTACCAAAAAAGTGGATGCTTTTGATTACGATGACGCCACTGGTAGTATTAGCAACCGGCGCACGGTAATCCAGGTTCCTGAAGGAAGTGGATCACCTGACGGTATGACCATCGACGAAGAAGGCATGTTATGGACTGCTTTATGGGGTGATTTTTCTGTTGCGAGATGGAATCCTACAACTGGCGAACTTTTGCAAAAGGTCAAGCTGCCCGTTCCTCAGGTGTCTTCCTGTGCTTTTGGTGGCAAGGATCTTTCAACATTGTACATAACAACTGCGCGGGAAAATATGAGCAAAGAGGATTTGGAAAAATATCCTTTAAGCGGCAGTTTGTTTGCAGTTGATCTGGATGTGAAAGGAGTGAAGGCCAATTTTTATAAGGGATAGTTTTTGCCACAAAGCCGAGCTACAAGAAGTGCGAGAAGTGAATGGTGAATAGTGAATAGTGAAAATGGCGGGCAGGCTTTGTTTTGGTAATTGGTCAATGGTGAAAGTGGCGGGATGTATTTCGCTTAGGTAAAATCTTACTGAGCATTTTTGTTTAAATACACAATCATAAACTTCGTTAGCATCGTCACCTCAATAATAGGAGAAGTATCTCGAATGCGAACCTGTTAAATATTGGGAGATGTCTCCTGTCGTCGACATGACGTTCATAGCTCATCATCGCAACAAATGCAATCAATAATTGCTCATAGCTGTCTAAATATAAAATCGCAAACCGCACTAGCATCGTAACCTCGACGATAGGAGAGGTCTGTCGAATACGAACCTGTTAAATGTTGGGAGATGTCTCCTGTCGTCGACATGACGTTCATAGCTCATCATCGCAACAAATGCAATCAATAATTGCTCATAGCTGTTTAAATATAAAATCGCAAACCGCACTAGCATCGTCACCTCGACGATAGGAGAGGTCTTTCGAATACGAACCTGTTAAATGTTGGGAGATGTCTCCTGTCGTCGACATGACGTTCATAGCTCATCATCGCAACAAATGCAATCAATAATTGCTCATAGCTGTTTAAATATAAAATCGCAAACCGCACTAGCATCGTCACCTCGACGATAGGAGAGGTCTGTCGAATACGAACCTGTTAAATGTTGGGAGATGTCTCCTGTCGTCGACATGACGTTCATAGGTCATCATCGCAGATAGTATCGACATCTAAAGCTTTGGATTAAGGCGACTGCCTTGGATGGTTAATAGTGAAAGTTGCGAACATTCCGTCGCTCCGATAAACGTACAACGTACAACATACAACGTACAACTTATAACGTACAACTCCTACTGCATGTACTTCTCCTTAAACAACACATATTTATTCTTCAGTTCTTTCAGGCAATTTGCGCAAAGGCAATCGCTATAACGTTCTGAGATAAACTTCTTTTCTTCTGCCGTAAAAGTAAAGCTGCTGCACTGGCAATTGGCTACATCGCCCACCTTACATTCAAAAGGCTGCTTGCAACGCGGACAGGTTTTATGTTCATGCACAGGCATAGGCGAGTTTGTTTATTCAGCTGTACAAATTTATGCTTTAATAAAAGAGCGTGTCTCAGACGACTTCAGCTGAAATTCAGTTGCCAGAAGTTCAACTTCGTCGACAGGCTACTTTGGCTTATGGGTTTCTGCTTCTAACGGAATAATATTATGAATGATATTGTAAGCGTAGTGATCATTTTCTATTGTGATTTTTACAACGCATCCGTAGTGCAAAGAAAACTTGTTAAAAGAATCTTTTAGTGCTGTGTTAGTGATATGAGACAATATGCTTCGTATTACACCACCATGTGTAACGATGGCTGCCGGGGAAGTTTGTATCAGCTGATCAAAAAGAAGCGCACAGCGTTCATGTAGTTGCACATAATTTTCTCCGTTGGGGATACAGACATTGACAAAGTCTTCCATCCACGGTTGTATTTCAGCTTTAGCTATGTCGTCCCATCTTTTTAATTCCCAATCGCCGCAGTTAATTTCTTTTAGGGCATCATGATATTGTATAGAGGTCTGTGGAAAAAGTAACTCTGCCAGTTTGCGGCAACGCTGTAAAGGGCTGCTGTGCACCTGCTGTATGCCCGCAGGCAGATAATCCTTAATCAACGAAGCTTCGGCATGGAAGGTCTCGGTTACATCAATGTCAGCCTGGCCGTAACAAATGCCTTTGGCTACATCGGGAGTCGTATGGCGTATCAAATAAATTTCCATAGTATAATGATGCCGGTGTAAAAAGCAATTTCACAAACTTGTTGAGTAGCGCCGGCGCAATCGCCGGTTTGTCCACCGATCCATTTGTAAAAATAATATCCTAAGTATAGCCGTGCAATAATAACCAACACCAAAGGCAGAAGATAAACTGCGGGAAGAAAACAGAAAGGGAGTAATCCGCCGGCAAATGCAATACACAATTCCAGCGAATTCAATTTTCTGTCTGCAACCGGTTTCGATTTGCTTTGATCAATATCCGTTACATAACTATATTGCTGTAACAACGTAACCGCTGCAAGGCGGCTGCTGCTATGTGCCGCAACGATGATGAAAAGGAATACAGTCAAAGATTGATGCGATGCTAATGTTTCCAGTAAAATAAATTTACTACTGAGTATTGCTATTAACCCGATAACGCCGTAAGTACCCAGGCGGCTATCTTTCATAATTGTCAATATTTTCTCCTTTGTCCAGCCGCCTCCAAAAGCATCACATACGTCTGCAAATCCATCTTCATGAAAAGCTCCTGTTGTAAGGATGCTTACAATCATCGTAAAAAGAAGGGATAATCGTAAGGGCAAAACAAATTGAAAAAGATAAAATGCCAGTGCATTAATACCTCCAACAAGTAAACCTATCCATGGAAAGTAGCGCGATGATTTTTGCAACATGTGTTGTCCGTGGCCAATATTTCGCGGTACAGGTATGCGTGTGAAAAACATCAACGCTGTAAAGAAAATATCACGTTCACTTTTAAGTCTGTGCAGTATTGCCATAGTTATTCTTCCTTATTACTTACTGAGGCGCTTTCAAAGCTGGCCATTTGATTTAAAAAATTGACTGCAGATTGAATAAGCGGTATAGCCAGTGCTGCCCCAGTGCCTTCACCCAGGCGCATGCCCAGTTGTAGTAATGGTGTGGCTCCCATATATTCCAGCATTGCTGCGTGTGCCTGTTCATCACTCTGATGCGCAAAGATGCAATATTGCAATATGGACGGCAGCAACTGTTGAGCAATTAACAACGCCGCCGTAGTAATAAAGCCGTCAACTACGATGATCATATTGTTTTCGGCTGCTGCCATGTACGCGCCAACCATCATAGCTATTTCAAATCCGCCAACAGTTGCAAGTAATTGTATGGGATCTGTTGCAAGTGTTTGCAGCTGATGAAAGGCATCTACCTTTTTCAGCGTTTCAATTTTTGTTTGTAGCTGTTCATCATTTACACCGGTACCTCTGCCTGCACAAAACTCGATTGATTTGCCCATAACAGCACTCATCAACAGCGCAGCTGAGGAAGTGTTGCCAATGCCCATCTCTCCAAAGCCAATGCAATTGCAATCATTGTTAAGCATTCTTGCAACAATCAATCTTCCTATTTTTATGGCTTCCTCGCATTGCTCAATCGTCATAGCCGGTTGCTCTAAATAATTGGCTGTGCCTTTCGCAATCTTGCCATGTATTATAGGAAGCCGTGGCTCAAAGTCAACGTTTACGCCTGCATCAACAACGGAAAGTTGCAATTTGTGCTGCTTGCAAAATACATTGATGGCCGCGCCTCCTGCTACAAAATTTAATACCATTTGAGCTGTCACGGCTTGCGGATATGGATTGACAAGGCCTGTTGCAGCAATGCCATGATCTCCTGCAAAAACTACAATAGAAGGATTGGTGATGACAGGGGATGCGGTGTTTTGAATTAATCCGACCTGCAGTGCTATGTCTTCTAACATCCCCAGGGAGCCTGGCGGTTTTGTTTTATGATCGATTATATGCTGTAGCGTTTGTTTGAGATTGATCATTTGTGTTAATATTTTAAAGCGGAATGCAGACGCAGTTGCTAGCGGCTTAACCCTTAACAGAAACAGGAATACCTGAAACCATGAAAACAACTTTGGTTGCTTTGCCTGCAATATATTGATTTGCCCAGCCTTGTAAATCGACGAACTTTCTGCCCATTTCCGTATCAGCGTGCAGGCCCATACCAAGCTCGTTGCTTACAATAAGAAATGTTCCCGGATACATAGCCAGTTCATCTATTTCTTTCGTCAATGCATCAAGGCTCGCCTGAACATCTTGTTTGTATTGAAAGAAAAAATTAGTAAGCCATAATGTAACACAATCCACCACCGCAATGCGTTCAGCTACGGGGAGTTTGCTCACATATAACGGCTCTTCCAATGTCGTCCATCTTTCATCCCGGTCTTCTTTATGCCTTGCTACCCGTTGTTTAAATTCGTCATCAGCCACATCGGATGTGGCAATATAAATGGGATTGTCAGACAATGCAAGCGCTTCATTTTGTGCGTATCTGCTTTTTCCGCTGCGCGCACCGCCTGTAATTAAATAAATCATTGTGTATTCTTTTTTGATACTGTAGCAAATGCTTGAACGTTCACGCATTTATATGTAAAGCGTTGCGTAGCCGCCGTTGTGTTCATACGCCGGCATATGCGTGTTGATTGAGCTGCACAAATTTGTGCTTTAATGATTCCGGGGCTTGAAACAGCCCTGGATGAAACATGCAGGAAAGTAATTCAACTCCATCTACAAGTGTAGATGCGCTTGGTTGGGTAAACAAATCGAAATCAGCAATGTATACCAGGTTGTTTTTTACAGCTTGCAAATGTTGCCATTCTTGCTTGTTGGTAAGCAAATGCATTTCCTCTAAAGTGCGTTGAACGGTAAATCCGCATGGTGCAATTACCAAAACTTCAGGATTGTATTTTACAATTTTATCCCATTGTGTTACGATAGAATCTCCTGCGGGGTTGCTAAGCATATCAATACCTCCAGCCTGGGCAATCTGGTAAGGAATCCAGTGCCCGCAATTGTAAACGGGTTCAATCCATTCCATCAGCATTACACGTTTCAAAGGCATTCTGTGCTGGCGCAGCGTGTCAAGGATGTTGTCGGTTTTTTTCTGAAGTGCTGCAAGGTAATTGTATGCAGCTTCCTCGTGTCCTAACGCTGAAGCAATTGTGATGGCGGTCTGGTAAACATCATCCAGCGTTTGAGGCGTTATCGGGATCAACAACGGCTGTTTGTCAAGTTTAGCAACGGCCGCAGCTGTACAAGCTGTATCTATCTGGCACACTTCACAAACATCCTGGGTAAAAATTATATCCGGTTGAATTTGTCGAAGCAGATCTTCATCAACATAATAAAGGCTTTTTCCCTGTGCCTTGCTTGCGGAAAAAATGCGGTCTATCTCAATACTTGAATAAGTATTGCCTTCAAGCACATATCTGACTACTCTGTGTTTTTCTTTTAATGCTATCGATGGACATTCAAATGTTACACCGTGCAACAAGTGCTGCAGGTTCATATCATAGATCATTTGTGTAACAGCGGGGAGAAAGGAACAGGCAACCATAGAAGTTATAAGTTTTACGTTGAACGTTATAAGTTGAAAGCAAAGCTTAAAGCACAAAGCCCAGAGCTTAGAACTTGAGATCATTTGAAGGGAAGATTATCTCTTAAATAGTTCATGCGAAGCAGTAAGTAGCTTCGCAGGAACTATTAAACTTTATTCATTTGTGCTTGTATTTAGCTTCACATTCGCACATCCGCACATTTTCTAATTCGCACATTTATCTTGCTTCAGGTGCCACAACTCTGTTCTTCAGTAATTCAAAGCTGCCAAACATAATTCCACTATAAATGATGGTGGATGAAAGAAATCTTAATTCGTAAGGAATTGCAGTGACAAGACGTAACTGATAGGTTGTCATGATGTTTGCAAAGCCGTTTTGAGATAGTGCTGCGCCTAAGTCAGAAACCAACCAGTGAATCAACACCGTTACCAACGTAGCAGTTAAAATACTTTTGATGTTTACGTCTTTAATAAGGAGTTTGCCGGCGATAGTCATTAATGCAAAAGATCCATACACCCAGTACCAGCCACCATACAACAAACCTGATCTGAATTCAGAAAATACAGTAAACGATAAAACAAGATCACTGATAAATAACGCTAATAAAGGAAACGCAAATGGCTTTATGTTGCCTTTGAAATAAGCGCCACCAAACAAGGCCATTGCTCCGAGTGGTGAATACATAACCAGTGGGCTTAACTCCTTCGTCATGTTAGTGGATAAACGTAACACAGCCACAAAACAAATGATCAGTAATAGTAACGTTGTGCGTGGATTGAATTTGGGAATTGACATAACTTATGATTTTAAAAGACTGAATTTCTGTTGTTGATTACCTAATAAATAACACCTTCTTGGGCCCTACACCAGGCGTGACTGAAAATTTGAATTTTAATTTGCCTGATTTGTCGAAGCTAAATACATCTCCGGTGCTCACAAAATCCTTCACATCAGTGATATAGACATCACCATTGTTTTCGTCGACGTTGATGCCATAGGGATAGATAACATTCGTTCCGTCAGAAATAAAATTAGCCTTGGTGATAGTTTTTGTTTTAGTATCTATAACCGGATAAGTAATACTTTTAATGTTCATGAAGCTCGCATCGTACTCGATGAAAAAGCTGTACAATACATCATTAAATATAGTGATGCCTGAAGAAGGTGAGTTGATCGAATCTTTTAAGCTATTAGTCTTTGAGTCTATCACATAAATTTTGGAAGGATTAGCTGCCGAGACTCCATAAGTAGTTACGTAAACGTTTCCTTCGGAATTGACTAAAACCTTCTGTGGGTCAACCCCCACTGTGATTTTTTTTGATTCCTGCATGGTATTCAGATCAACAACTGATACAGAGTTGTCATAAGTTGGATAACTGAGAGCGCCGGAGTTAGCTACATAAAGATTAGTTCCGACAATTGCCAGGCCTTCAGGATTTTTGCCAACAGCAATAGTCTTTTCAATTTGTAACGAGGTGGTGTCAATAACTGTAACATTTCCTTCCCATGATGTTACAAGCACTTTATTTTGATAGCCGACTGCATAACGAGGCTGCTTGATGGTAACACTGCCTGCTACTTTTACTGTTTTGGCGTCTGTAATAACAACCTTATTGCTGTTATTTACAACGACATACATTTTAGCTCCATATATTATCATATCGTTGGCAACATCTCCGAGGCCAATGTTGTTTTCTTGTCTGAAAATATCATCCGATGCTTTGTTTGTTGCAAAATCATAGTAAGTTACCATAGCCGTGTTGGTATTAAAGGCGCCTTCGTCCAATATATATAGTCCGTTTGCAGGTTGAACCGGCGGCTGAGACGGCCCGTTATTATCTTTGCTACAAGCTCCAAAAAATAATGCAATTGCTGTCACGCACTTCAAAACATTCTTGTTCGTCATGATCTGTTTTTTTAATTTAATGTAAAGTTTAATCCAACTCTGTAAGAGATCCCAGGCATTGGATAGTATTTTATTATGTCGTATTGTTTATTGAAAATATTGTTGACTTCCGTTGTAATTTTCCAAAGGCCAGAACGTCTGGCATCTATCGTGTAAGACGCCGTGGCATCTTGTGTAACCCATGATGGCAAATAGTTGTAAGGAATATTTTCACCCAATCTATACCTGCTCCCCGAAACCAAAATATTATAGCTAAATGAAAAAGCTTTGTAGTCAATTCCTATATTGCCAGAACCTGAATGCTTCGGTGTATATGGCAACTGACTATTGTACAATGCCGTAGTGGGATCTGTTTTGTCTAAAGCTTGTTGATAGGTGTAATTTCCTCTGATTGAAAATCTCCATTCATGTAACGGCTTAAAAAACAATTGTACACCAGCGTCGAGGCCTTTGATTTCTACTTTGCCAAAGTTGATCATCGTCCATTGAAAAAGATTTTGGCCAGGTACAGCAACAATCTTGTCACGAACATTATTATAGTAGCCGTCTGTTGTTATAGAAACCGCTTTCAGAATAAATGCACTAAAGTTTTGTTGCCAGGTTAGTCCGAGATTGTATTGTTTGGCAAACTCCGGCCGCAGATTAGTGTTGCCAATGTTGGTATAATAGAGATCATTGAAAGTAGGCATTCTGAAAATATCCTTATAAAAGAAGCGGGCTCTTACAGGTATTCTGCCAAAAGGTTGATATGACACAGATATTGCTGGCGTAATTTTGTTATAGTTGGCAGGCTTAGGGCCGCTCTTAACCTCATTTGAAACGATAGTGCTAAGTGCATTGGCTTGAATAATCAGTTTATCCCAGTTGAGTTTTAATGCTACATTATTGAAGAAAGTGTAACGTGTTGGGGTTGCAAAATCTTCAATGTTCGTTTTAAGCGTGTTCAGAAGTGCATCACTTGAGTATGACAGGTTAAGGTAGCGAAGCAATTGGTATGAATAAGCGCCTGAGACGTAAGCTTCTTTTTGTTTGTATGTGTTGTCAATTTTGTGTTCTGCATTCAAATATTCCGGGTTCAGATAGCGGTTGTATGAGTCAGTATATTTGGCATTCACAAGCAATTTGCTTTTTGCACTAAACGACTTTTCCCAGCTTGATTGAACAAAAAATTGTTTGTCCCACAGTCTTTGAGTGGAGATAGGATTGTAAAGAATCACTGCGCCGGGAAGCCCTCTGTCTGAATTATAATAATATGCTTTTAGTTGTATAGTGTTACTATCGCTTATTGAAAACCTGTTGTTGAGTTCAAGCCTTAATGCCTTGATATCTGAATTTGTCCGATTAGTCTTTTTGGTCGAGTCACCGTTGTTCAATGTGTAAGGATATTCGCCGTTGGCCTGTTGCCATTCAGTGTTCAGCGTACTGACAATGTGTTTACTCCATTTGTAATTAACGTTGGCAGACGGATTAAATAAACCAAAAGAACCCGTTTTAATGCTAACTGATCCGTTTGCCGAGTGATTATTCACAAATGGAGGCCTGAGTGATATGACGTCAAATACAGATGCCGTGCTGTAATTTCGTGCAGGCTGACAGGTGCTGGTTGACTGTGGTATATAGAGTGTTATCTCCTCAATATTTTGAAGGGAAAATTTGCCCAGGTCAATTTGCCCCGCTTGTGCTTCGCTCAACATAATGCCATCATACACTACGCCTGTATGGTTTGCGCCGAGGCTTCTCACAGAGATTGTTTTCAATCCCCCAATTCCTCCATAGTCTTTCACCAACACGCCTGGAAAATATTTTACTGCATCCGCAACGGAAGTGCTGTTCATTCTCGCCAGGTTTTCCTTTTTTAATTGCTGAACAGGAACGGTTGACTTGCCTGAAACAGGTAATATTTGTGCATTAACGTTTACTTGTTGCAATTGATGAACGCTATCTTTTTGTGCATTACTAAAGAATGATAAAAAAGAAAACAGAACTGTAAATAATAGTTGCTGTATGTTAGAAGACGAACGCTTCACAACAAAACCACGGATACAATATGAATAAAGCCTTGATCTCAAAATATAGACAGGTATAATGTTATTGAGTTTATGGCCACGGGTGATGGCTCTGTCCCAATAACATTCAGTTACTTATTTACAAAAGCTGAGAATAGCCGGAGCACAACAAATGCAGAAGCATAAGAAAGCTGCAAATTTGCATCTCCGTCTTTTCACCCGAAAGCCCAGCGATTGTATGAGTGGTGTTTGGCAGGTCTTCTGGCTCGCTTACATCTGAACACCTTCCCGTTAAAACACAGTGGTATGAAGATTCAGATATTGAGTAAGGATGTTTCGCATCCTGCTCATAAAGCTTACAGCTACGGGGATAGCGCCGGACTTACACCGGACTTCCCTTTTAATGGCGCGTGCGCCAACCAAATCCGCGGCAAAAGTAAGGGAAATGTGTGAATGGGCAAATGTGCAGGTGTGCAAATGTGCGAATGGATTGACATCGTCTCCTTTTTCTCATTTTCACAGCGAACATTTTTACAACTACACATTTTTTAATTTGCACATTCGCTAATTTGCACATTAGCACATTTGTTTATGAGTTCCAAACAGAAACTAACGCTTTTTGACTTGACCATGGTTGTGGTGGGGCTGGTTATTGGAATGGGAATTTTCAGAACAGCAGCCACATCAGCACAATATGCCCTTAACCCGGCAGTGTATTTCAGTGCATGGATTGCCGGTGGACTAATCGCGCTGTGTGGTGCCCTCACATACGCAGAGATTGGTAGCCGTTACCCGGTAACAGGTGGTTATTACCGTATATTTTCACATGCCTATCATCCTTCCATCGCCTTTTCTGTTAATTGTATTATACTTATATCGAATGCGGCATCTCTGGGCGCAGTTGCATTGATTGGATCAGGTTACATAAGCCAGGTAATCTTTAATGAACCGGCCACTGACCTTACGAAAGCGCTTATTGCTACTTCTGCAGTGGTGGTGTTTTATGGTGTTAACTTATTGGGGTTACGAATGAGTGCCAAAACGCAAAATGTGTTGATGATCATAAAAATAGGAATGATCGTAATGCTGATCGCCGCCCTGTTTATGCCTGATATACACGCACCCGTAGTGGAAGCTAGTGCGGCTTCAGATGTGTCTTTTCCGTCTTGGGTCCATTCATTTGGCGCAAGCCTTATAGCAGTTTCCTTTACGTACGGAGGTTATCAGCAAACAATCAATTTTGGCAGTGAGGTACAAAACGCATCGCGAAATATTCCCCGCGGAATATTTATGGGAATAGCTATTATTATTGGTTTATATCTTCTTGTAAATCTTTCTTATTACAAAGTGATCGGCTTTACGCAGTTGCAGACGCAAAAAGAAATTGCAGCAATTGTTGCGGCAAAAATGTTTGGCCAGTCAGGCGGGTCAGCGTTTTCCGCGCTGCTGTTTCTGTCTGTACTTGCGTATGTAAATGTGTTATTGATGAGCAATCCGCGTGTAATGTTCGCCATGAGTGAAGATGGCGTACTGCCGCAGATCTTTCAACAAAAGTCAAAAAAGAAAGATGTGCTGGTGATCTCGCTTTCTACATTTGCGGCGATTTGTGTTATAATCGTTTTTCTTGCCAAGACATTCGAAGAGATTCTGAACTTCACCATTTTTCTTGATTGCTTTGGAATGGCGGCCTCAGCGGCAAGCATTTTTTCAATAAGAAAGAAAACAAAACATTTGAACGGCACAGGTATTTATTCAATGAAATTGTACCCTTTAATGCCTCTTGTTTTTATTTGCGCTTATGCGTTTGTTGGAATAAATATTGCTATGCAAACGCCCGGTACAGCGCTTGTTGGGCTTATAGTGCTTGCCTCTTTTATGGGCATCTATTTTCTTACACATAAGAAAATAAAGCGGCAAAAAATAGATAACGATAGCTACGATGTGCCGAATGATTAGTGACAACTCCTACATCGTAAATTGTACATTACTTGATTTTGAAATAAACGCTGTTATGGATATATCTTACATTTTAAATGAGTACGCTGAAGACAGGGATGAATACTTTAGAGCGATTGCACCGCCTATTATGCAGACAAGCAATTTTGCCTTTAAAACGGTAGATGCTTTGCGGAGCAGTTTTGACGATGAGTATTCCACCTGGTTGTATAGTCGTGGTTTGAATCCGACTGTTGAGATATTGCGTAAGAAATTGGCGGCATTAGATGGTGCGGAAGATTGCCTTGTATTTAACAGCGGATCGGCAGCCATCTTTGCTTCAGTACTGGCGAATGTAAAAAGTGGTGACCATATAGTTAGCGTTCGCAATCCTTACACGTGGGCAAAGAAAATGTTTGATGAAATATTACCAAGGTTCAATGTGAGTACAAGTTATATTGACGGTACAGATATCAATAATTTTTCTTCAGCGATCAGGGAAAATACGACCCTGATTTACCTGGAAAGCCCCAACAGCTGGACCTACGAATTGCAGGATCTTGCTGCGGTGGCTCAATTAGCAAAACAACATAACATCATTACGATTTGTGATAACAGCTTTTGTACGCCTTTATATCAACGGCCGATTGAATTAGGGATAGACCTGGTATTGCAGTCTGCTACAAAATATATTGGTGGGCATAGCGATGTTATTGCAGGTGTGCTTTCGGGTAGCAACGATATTATCAAACGAATCTTCAACAGCGAATACAACAATATAGGCAGCGGCATTCAACCGTTCAACGCGTGGTTGCTGATTCGCGGATTAAGAACATTGCAAGCGCGCCTTGACAGAATTACTTCAACCACTCAAAAAGTGCTGGATTTTCTGAAAACGCATCCGATGGTTGAAAAAGTTATTTTTCCACTGGATGAATCCTTCCCGCAATACGACCTGGCAAAGCGCCAGATGACAGGCGGATGCGGGTTGCTCACATTTGTAATTAAATCTTACACCTCTGCAGAGATTGAAAAGTTTTGCGAATCACTCAAACACATACTAATGGCCGTAAGCTGGGGCGGACATGAATCACTCATCATTCCTCGCTGTGCTGGCATTAAACCGGATAACTTTAATGGCTCTGCTGATCAGCGAATGCTGAGATTATACTGTGGCCTTGAAGATGCGGATTACATTATCAAAGATTTGGAACAGGCGTTTGGGCAAATTGCATAATGTGCAAATGCTTAGATGTGCGAATGAAAAAATAAGCAAATGTCCACAAATGCAGAAGAATAAATAAACCAAAAATGTGATAGTTTTAAATGGGTAATCTTTCCTGGGATTAGGAAGTAAAATATAGGTGTGTGAGTTCTGCCGAGCCATGTAAAATTCATCTGCCAGTACCCGAAATAAAGACAATAGCTAAAAGGCACTAAAATTTATGCACTAATGAAAGCTTGCTACCTGTATACCCAATTATTCATTGCGGTTCTTACACTGTTTTTCTCCCAAATGATTTATGCCCAAAGCGTAGATTTTAGCAAAGCCGGGATTGTGGCTTCCGCCAATATAAAATCGCCTGTGCGGGAAACGATCATTAAAATGTTGCAGGAAGAAGTAGCAAAAAGAACTTCAATCAATCCCCAACTGATCACAGCGTCCGGGAAAAACCAGGTTATTGCGCTGGCAGTTATGCAGGACGAGAAAATCGACGGGTTATCGGTGCCCAAACACGATGGTAAGAATTTACCAGAAACAAAAGCCGAGGGCTACCGGATTGTTGTAGACAGCCAATCGGGAAAGCAAATTTTGTGGCTGATCGGAGCTGATGACCGTGGTGTATTATTCGCTGTCGGCGATTTTTTGCGAAAAGCCACTCTGGAGAAGAACAAAATCCTGTTCGATAAAAAAGACGAGTTTGCTACAGCTCCTATGCAGGCCATTCGCGGCCACCAATTGGGGTATCGTGGCACCAACAACTCCACCGATGCCTGGAGTGTAGCGCAATACGAGCAGTACATCCGTGACCTGATAGTTTTTGGTACCAACGCGGTTGAAATGATTCCGGCAGAGAAAGAAAAAAGAAATTCACTCATGCAGCTTGCGCCAGACGAGATGAATATTGAGGTAAGCAAAATTTGCCAAAAATATGGCGTGGACTATTGGGTGTGGACTCCGGCAGGCTGTGACATGAAAGATCAGGTTGCGCGGGCTAAAGACCTGGATACAAAAGAAGACTTCTATAAAAAATGCCCTAAACTAGACGACGTTTTTTTCCCCGGAGGCGACCCCGGTGATAATCATCCACGCGAAGTATTGCCTTATTTGAAAGAACTTCACGAGCGACTTATCAAATACCATCCCAATGCCGGAATATGGATTTCACTGCAAGGGTTCAGCGAGGAACAAATTGACTATTTCTACGCCTACTTGCGCGAAAATAATCCCGATTGGCTGAAAGGAGTTGTGTCAGGGCCAAGCAGTCCGCCAATTGCCGAAACACGTTTCAGGCTTCCTGCCAAATACAAGCACCGCCTATACCCGGACATTACACACAATGTTCGTTGCGATTACCCAATCAAAAACTGGGACCAGGCTTATATGCTTACCTATGGGCGAGAGGGCATTTGTCCCATGCCCAACTACTACGCAACAATCCATGCTAAATATGCCTCTTATTCTGATGGATTTATATCCTATTCAGATGGTTGCCACGACGATGTAAACAAGGTAACCTGGAGCATGCGCGGCTGGGACATAAACCAGGAGCCACAGGCCATCATGGAAGACTATTGCCGATATTTTTTCGGGCCGAAACTGGCTGAGAGTGCTGCCAATGGCATTATGGCTTTGGAAATGAATTGGAACGGCCCCGTCAAGAAAAACGGGGGCATTGAAACCGCATTTGACCACTGGCAAAAGTTGGAAAAAGAAAACCCTCAATTGGCAGGAAACTGGCGCTGGCAAATGCTGATGGTTCGTGCTTATTACGATGCTTATCAAAGAAGGCGGAAGTTTTATGAGCAAGGCCTTGAAAATAAAGCCAACATGATTCTTGCTTCAGCCCCCGAAATTGGTTCGGGGAAAGCCATGCAACAAGCGTTGGAAATATTGAAAAAAGCAGATACTGAGCCCTTGGATCAGGATATTCATGCTAAAATCGTGAAATACCTGGATGACCTTTTCAAGTCGTGCGGTTACCAAAGCGATGTAAAAAAATACCAGGCATCCAACTCTCAAAGAAGTTGCATTCTCACCTTTCTCGATTATCCGCTGAATAACCGTTGGTGGCTTGAAGATGAGTTTAAGAAAATTGACAGCATGCCATCGGAACAAGCAAAACTGGCCAGGTTAAACATTATCAACACCTGGGAAAATCCTGGAAACGGAAGTTTTTATGACAATATCTCTAACATTGAAACCAGCCCCCATTGTACTACCATATCAGAAGACGCGACTGATGTAGCCTGGTGGGATGGCAGGATGTCGCGAAAAAGGTTATCGTCTCAGCTTTACCAGCAAAATCCAGAGCTGAATTATGAGAATCTTGACCCAAATGGCCGTTACCGGATTCGCGTTTCAGGCCGTGGAGATGCTCTGCTACGTGTTGACGGCGAACGGCTCGATCCGATTGTTTATGATAAGGAAATTGGCGGTTTCAAAGAGTTCGTGATTCCAATGAGCCTGATTGGGGACGGCAAAATTCATGTATCCTTCGACCGGCCTGAAGAATCAAAAATCCGCTGGAGCCAGCAATCCCATATATCGGATGTCTGGTTGCTAAAACAATAAAAGAATGGTGAATGATGCGAAAGAAAAGCTCGTCATTCATCACTAGGAATCCGAATTTATCCCCCCACATATAAAATGAAAAATGATCAGTATGAGACTCTCTCTTAAAATTTTCACGCTAGCCGCCGTAATCTTTGGATTAGCATCGTGCAGCAACAATGCTAGCCAAAAACTTGATCTATCGCAGGCTGTCATTCTTATCTCGCCCACAATAAAAGCCCCGCTCAACGAATCTGCCAAAGCTATTTTGATGGAGGAAATTGAGAAACGCACCAATCTTCAGCTTAAAGCAGGTGAAAACTGGGACGGCAAAACCATTATTGCCTGCGCCCTTTCTGGAGATGAAAAGCTGTATGGCGAACCTGTGTTGAAACGTAAGGGTGATACGCTTCCCGAAACAAAAAAAGAAGGGTTCCGGTTGGTGCATACCAATACCAATGGGAAAGATGTGCTTTGGATTATTGGCGCCGACCCCCGCGGGGTTTTATACGGGATCGGGAAATTGCTCCGTATAGCCGACATGGCCGATAAAAGCATCAGCATTCCTGCCGCGACCGACATTTCCTCTTCGCCCGAGTATGCCATTCGTGCTCATCAATTTGGGTATCGTCAAACCGCTAACTCGTGGGATTCGTGGACCATTGCTCAGTTTGACCAACATTTCCGCGAGCAGATGCTCTTCGGAGCAAATGGTATCGAAGGCATTCCTTTTCAAGATACACGCCCCGACCCGCTGATGAAATATCCGCGCGATTCGATGAATGTTGTTTTCAGCAAAATCTGCGAAAAGTACGACCTCGACTACTGGGTTTGGGCTGCAGTTGAAGCCGATTTGAAAGACCAAAAACAGCGCCAGGGCATTCTTGATCAATATGAAGCTTTCTTTAAAGCCTGCACACGTTTTGACGACGTGTTTTATCCTGGCGGCGATCCCGGCGACAACCACCCGGCCGATGTATTGCCTTTCCTGGAAGAGATGACAACCATCATGCACAAATACCACCCGAATGCCGGTATGTGGATTTCCCTGCAGGGATTTGATAAAGACAAAGTGGATTATTTCTTCAACTATATCAACGAAAAAAAACCAGATTGGCTGACTGGTATTATCAACGGTCCGAGTAGCCCAGCAATCAAAGAGGAACGCGAACGCATGCCTAAAAAATACAAGCTTCGCAACTATCCGGACGTTACACACACCGTTCGTTGCCAGTTTCCTGTAAAGAAATGGGATCAGGCATTTGCCCTCACCGAAGGCCGCGAAGTTACCAACCCGCAGCCGCTCTATTATGCAAGCATCCACAACCACGATGCTCCCTACACTGATGGATTTGGTACTTATTCTGATGGCTGCCACGATGATGTGAACAAAGTGGTTTGGAGCCAAATGGCGTGGGATACTAAGCAGGATGTTAAAAACGTGGTGAAAGAATATTGTAATTTCTTCTTCTCTTCGAAAGTAGCAAACGATGCCGCTGAAGGGATTATGGATTTGGAACAAAATTGGGTTGGCCCGATGGCAGGAAATGCAACGATCGGAAAGACTTTGGAACACTGGAAAAAACTGGAAGCAGAGAACCCGCAACTGGACAGCGTTAACTGGCGTTGGCAACAATTGGTGATGCGTGCCTATTACGATGCGTACGACCAGCAACGACAGGCTTACGAACACAAATTGGAAATGGAATCGAATGACATCCTGGCTAAAGCAAAAACAATCGGCGCCGATAAAGCCATGGATGAAGCGTTAACGCATCTTCAGTTAGCCGAGAAAGAACCTGCTGCGCAGGATTTGAAAACAAAAACGCTTTATTACATCGATGCGTTGAATAAATCATGTGGACTGCAAACCAGCGTAAAAATGTACCAGGCTGCTGGTTATGAAAGAGCTTGTTTCCGCGATTTTATCGACTACCCATTGAATAACCGCTGGTGGCTGGAAGATGAATTTAAGAAGACGAAAGAAATGAAAAGCGAAGAGGAAAAAGTAGCCCGTCTGGATTTCATTCGCAATTATGAAAGACCTGACGAAGGATCGTTCTACGACAATATTTCGAGCGCAGATGCCAAACATGTCACTTCCGAAACAGACGATGCAATTGATTATCTCTGGGAGAATGACGGATTTAGCCGCAAACGCCTGTCAACACAGCTTTTCCAATTCAACCCGGAATTGCAGTATAATGAACTCAACCCCAATGTCAATTACATGATTCGCGTTGCTGGTTTTGGAGAAGCCCTGTTGCGTGCCAATGGCCAGCTGTTAAAGCCAACCAAATATGAAAAAGGATTCGAGCAATTCAAGGAATTTCCTCTGCCGAAAGATTTGATCAAAGACGGCAAGTTGAACATCACGTTCGATAGGCCTACAACCGAGGACCATATTAACTGGAGGCAAAAGTCGAGAGTAACTGACGTTTGGGTTCTTAAACAATAAATCATCCAAAACAGCAGCCGGTAAATCGGCTGCTGTTTTTTGTCAACAATACCTCTCTTTCCCTTATTTAAACAGCCGACCTCTTTATAACTCGCTAATATGAAAAAATCAAATTCCCATACATTTCATCCACTTCGCCTGTTTGTTGCTTTTGTTCTTTTAGGAAACGTTGCAAACGCTTATGGCAGAAATTTTTTTCAGTCAGACACGGCGATACAGGTTACGGGGAATGAACAAAAAAAGCTAAACCTTGAGAAGCCGGACGGAGAATTGCCTCCACTGCCGGAAGTGCTGAACATTGAACTGCTTCGCACAACCCGCGATGCGCCAGAATTGGCGGATGGAGATGGATGGACTTATGCGCACCACATGGATCTGGCCGAATGGAGAGGAAGGATGTATGCTGCATGGAATATGACTGTGAAGGATGAAGACGTGCCGCCGTCGAAAGTGGTTTATGCGACTTCACAAAACGGGGTTGACTGGAGCAAGCCAACAGACCTCTTTCCGCGTGAGCTCGCCTGGCCTAGCCGCTTCTATTTTTATCATACAAAAAACGACCGGATGCTGGCTTTCTGCGCAGCCAATGTTAGTGCTGGCAATGTCAGCGAATCTCAAAAAAAAGTGTTGCTGGTTCGTGAAATTAGGCCCGATCACACATTAGGAGAGGTGTTCACGCTAATCACCCCATCTGATAAAATGCCCCCGTACTTTGAAAAATCGACTGATCAGGGTTTTGTAGAAGCTTGTCGTGATGCTGTCAACAACAACATGTTGCTCGAACAGCAAGATTATGGAATGCTGCTTGGCGACCGCAAAATGGAATGGCATGAGAAAACCCCTCCACTCAAAGGATGGAAATTTGGCAAAGCATTTTCTTTCTACGAACGGCCGGACCACCATTGGGTAGGCATCTCAAAGATGGGTTTTGTAACCACGTCTGCCGATGGCGGCAAAACCTGGACCGAACCCGTGTTACCCCCAACGTTGATAGCCGGCTCCGCTAAAGTTTGGGGGCAACGCACACGTGATGGCCAGTATATCTTAGATTATAACCCCGATCCAAAACGGGCAAAACGATTTCCTCTGGTGGTGGTAAACGGAAACGATGGCATTCATTTTAAAGACATGAGGGTAGTGCATGGAGAATATCCCCCCCGCCGCTATGCTGGCAAATACAAGGATTTCGGCTTTCAGTATGTTCGGGGCGTGGCGTCATGGTCGTCCGACAGCTCATTTGCAGATAAGGCTTCAACCTGGTTGATTTATAGTGTTCATAAAGAAGATGTCTGGCTCTCGATAATACCACTGCCTTTGAGTGCTAATGCAGCTCCCTGCCCGATGGACGATTTTCAAAGCACTAAGCCAGGAGCATTTGTTGCTAACTGGAATATTTATTCTCCGAAATGGGCGCCAGTAAGGGTAGTTGATGAGCCAGAGAATAGCGCGAACCGCTGCCTTAAACTTAGTGATGCCGACCCGACAGATTATGCACGGGCCATGCGGCTTTTCCCAACAGCAAATGTTATAACGGCTGAATTTCAGATCAAACCGGAGCAAACGGACAAACAGCTGGATGTTGAAATTCAGGATGAAAAGGGAAATCCGTTTTTGACGTTAACATTCTCCGCTGATGGAACTCTGAAAGCAGTTTCAGGTAAACACGAAGCCTATCTGGGAAGCTATGAACCAAATAAATGGCAACCTTTTAAAGTAAGCGTTGGCAGCAACAAAAAATCTATACAAATTTATTGCTCCAATAAACAGTTTACCGTGCGTAGCGAAGGAAGCAGTCATACAAAATTACAACGGTTGGTTTTTAGAACCGGTGCCCGTCGTGGATTAGGCGATACAGACCTTTTGCAAGACAGAAAAGACCAGCCCGATGAAAAGGCCGCGGTTTATTATATTGATAATGTTTCAGTCAAATAAAAATAACACAGTGGCATCATTTTTCCCCGGAAGGAAGTATCCATAAGAAGCGTCTTTTTGATTGAGCATTAACAAGCGGTTGCGATAAATCTTTTTCAGGCGGGTATAATGCATGTCCATACATCTGGACATTATAGTATTGCTTTTTTCAGGCTTGCGTTTTTAATACACAAAAAAAGGTGACATGTATTCGAGATGAGAGGTCTCCCAACATTAGTGCAGACAATTCGGTAGCGAAATATAGCTTGCTGACTTGTTCAACTTTTGGAGAGGCCTCCTATCGTCGACATGACTTTCAATCTTGATCAGCCTAACAAAAAAAATACGTCAAGTACTTTCACTTTAACCAGCAACATGGAATTAACAACTGAACATGAAGGTCGCGAAAGTTCGGCCGAAATCCATTGTCAATTGTCAACTCTCAATTTTCAATTGATAAATCTATTTATCTGATTTTTTCTCTGGCTTACTCTTTTTAATGCCCAAAAAAGGCTGCATGTATTCGGGCACAATTTGCCGCGGTTTATTTTTTCGCGCAAGAACAGGTTGCTGGTATTCCTGGTAATATATTTTCACAAGGATGAGGAAGTAAGATATAAGTAATGGGCCAAAGATCAGGCCGGTTATTCCAAAATATTTCAACCCTATAATCACACCAAGTACCGTTACCACCGGATGAACATCCGCCATTCTTTTGGCCAGCACAAACCGGATCACGTTATCAATACTGCCTGAAAAAACAAGGCTCCATAAGGCGACAAAAATACCCTGCCATGTGTGCCCGCTCACCAACAAAAAAACAGCCACGGGAATCCATATTATACCAATCCCGATAACTGGTATTATGGAAGAAAAACCTGTAATTACTCCCCAGAAAGCCGCTTCCTTTACACCTGCGATAGAATAACTGATGTATGCAAAAAAGCCTTGCGCAACTGCTATTAATGGAATGCCGATCGCATTGCTGAAAGTCTGCGCCACAAGCTCATTTCCGAACATCATTATTTTGCTGCGTTTAAATGGCAGATAGAAAACAATTGCAGCTTCCATCCTGTTAATATTCATAAGCATGAAGTATAGAAAGAAATACATCATGGTGAGTGTTGTAAAAATGCCGAGGCTTTGATTTAGAATGATGGAAAGTAATGCCGCGGCGAAAGCCTGTATTTTTCCTACAGTTTGTTCGGTGAATAAATTCAAGCCATATTTATCATGCAGTATCTGGTCAAATTGTTTCACAGCCTTAATGATCACATCGGGATTTTGTGCCACAGGTACGATCTTATTATATAGCATTGTACCCATCAGAGATATAGGAAGTAATATAATAAAGAACGAAATGAAGATAACGGCGATAGCCGCCCAGGACTTTTTCCATTTTTTCTTTTTTACAAGGTATTCAACAAATGGGCGGCTTAATACGTATACAATAATGGCCGCGAGAAAGGCGGTAAAGAAATCTATCATGCTGTATAGCAGTAACAGTGCAAACAAAATAATAATACTCAAAAAAAAGTATCTGTTAACTTTATAATCCTGATGGTTTAACATATCGGTGCAATATTTGTTCTGTTATACGGTATTACCAAAATTTACTTAAATTAAATCAAAGCGTATGAATAAGCAACAAAAATTCCTTGCCTGCCTGTTGGCCGGAGCCGCCGCAGGAGCAGCCATTGCATGGTTCTTGCAAACTGAAAAAGGAAAAGAACTTGCGGAATCACTCAAGTCCTCTGTCAAAGATTTTGCCGAAGACGCAAAAGATAAGATCGTTTCTAAGTGGAATGACCTGGATAAAGGCGTGGAAGGATTGCTGAAAAAAGGCAAAAATGTGATGGAAGGTCTCGAAGATAAGGCACAAGATACAGTATCGTAAAAAAGGCGATTATGGAACAAAAGGAAAACTTTTTCGCAGACTCCAGGGATAAAGTGGAGGAATATCTACAAGACCGGCTGCTTCTCTTCAAGCTAAGGACAGTAGAAAAAGCTTCAAAACTGGCTGCAGCGATGTTTATCGGGATTATTATTGCAATAATATGCGTTTTTATTCTCCTGTTCATAAGCATTATGGGAGGGTATTATTTTGCCAATCTTACAGGCAACCTTTTTTACGGTTTCGGTATAGTTGCTGGCATTTATCTTGTTTTGTTGTTGATAATCTTAATAAGCAAGAAAGGTTGGCTGCGTGTATTTATTGCCAATACGATCATCAGAATATTCTTTGATAAAACGGATGATAATGAGTAAGAGAAATTTATCTCACATAAATACGCTTGCCGATCTGCGGAATGAAATACAGTTAACAGATGCAAGAGTGAAGCTGCATGAAGAAGAGCTGAAAACAAGAATGAAACGTTTGCCCGGTGAAGGAATTAAATCGGGCATTTCGCTTTTGTTGCCTGTTTATTTGAACAATAAAGTGTTCAATAAATCCTGGCAGCTGGTGAGCAACGCGCTGGGAGCCTTGAGTGGGAAAGATAAAGGCAAGCCCGGCCAAACCAAAAAGAGAGGCATTTTCGGCATTGCCAGCCAGCTTGGACTTTTTACCCTGGCCAAAACCGCCTACAAGCTTTGGAGAGGTAAATAACGCTGCTCAATAGCCTTAATGGGGATTTTATTCCACTATACAGTATATCAGTTCGCAGCCATTGTTATCAGAACATGTTACTTATTCTTCCGCAATGGATAGTTTAAGCAGGAATTTTTCATGAATAAATTCATCAGGCGTTTTTTAAAAATTACGGGGTGGATATTGTTAAGCATTATCTTATTGCTGGTACTGGTCTTAATGTTGATCCAGGTACCCGCAGTGCAAAACTTTGCCCGTAAGAAAGCTGTTGCCTACCTGGAGAATAAAATTCATACAAAAATCCAGATCGGTAAACTCTCCATAAAATTTCCCAAACAAATTGTGCTTGAGGGAATTTATTTTGAAGACCAAACAAAAGATACGTTGCTCGCGGGCGATAAGATACAGGTTGATATCAACATGTTTAAATTGCTGAGCAACACAGTAAAGCTAAACTATCTTGAACTGGATGGAATTACCGGCAAGGTAAAAAGATTGCAACCGGATACTACCTTCAATTTTGATTACATCATCAACGCATTTGCTTCGGGGCCAAAAGATACTACAACTTCAACGGATACAAATTCCATGAAGTTTGAAATCGGTACTATCCGCCTGAACAAGATCAGGGCCATTTATCATGATGATATAGAGGGAGTGGATGCCACTGTAAACCTGGGCATGTTTGAGACTTCTATAGATACGTTTGATCCTTCACGGTCTGATTACAGCATTCCTAACATTAAGCTTGCAGGCATATCATCATCTATACGACAGTATAAGCCATTTGTAAAGCCCAAGCCAATGGACTCCATAGAGGCCAAAAGCAATGAGCCTATACAGGTGCAATTAAAGCTGAAGGACATCCAGCTCGAAAGTATTCGTCTTTATTATGAAAATGATATATCCCACTTATATGCAGCCATTAATCTCGGTAAATTAAAGATGCTGGCTGGCACAACAGATCTCTCTAAACTGTTTATTCAGGTAAAGCAATTACAATTAGATAATACCGGGATTTTTGTGAACCTCGGCAGAGCAAAGCAGGCAAGGGTGGTAAAAACGGAGGTGAAGAAAACTGTAAAGGCGCAGGTTGATAATCCATGGAAGATTGTACTTGACCAGGTTGACTTTAACAACAACCAATTTTATTATAATGATAGTAATGCTGTAGTTGTAAAAAAAGGAATGGATTACAGCCATCTGGGCATAACCAATTTTATTTTAAAAGCTAATAGCCTGGCGTTTACTCCTGCTAAGTTTGAAGGAGATTTGAAACAGGTTTCATTTAAAGATAAAAGTGGTTTTGTACTGAATAACGTATCTACACAATTTCTTTACGGAGAAAAAGAAGCGCAGCTAAAGAATTTAAAAGTTGCTACACCTTCATCAAAGATCAGCACTTCTGTATCTGCAAAATATTCATCACAGGAGATGCTTACTACAAAGCCCGGAGAAATTTTTGCCGATGCTTCTATCGATACTTTTAATCTTGCAACAAAAGATATCCTGCTTTTATCTCCATCGCTCAGCACTTATCTTAAAGGGCACGAACAGGCTGTCATTAAACTACGAGGTAAGGCGCGTGGCTATGTAAAAGATATTGCACTTAATAATATTGAACTAAGTGGTTACGGTAGCACGGTAGTGCAAATGAGTGGAAATATAAAAGGGTTGCCAGATGGAAAGAATGCTTATTACAATGTTAACCTTACCAGGCTGTCTACTTCGAGGAAAGATTTGCTGGCGTTAATACCTAAAAATAGTTTGCCTGCTAATATCAGAATTCCTCAGTCAATTTTACTAAGTGGTAATTTTAAAGGTACTACAGCTGCATTTACTACTGTACTAAATGCAAGAACAACCAATGGGAACGCAAAGGTTTCCGGATCATTGAATACCAGGACACAGGTTTACAACCTGAAGGCTGCTACCCAAAACCTGAACGTAGGGTACCTTATAAGCCAGGATTCTACTATTGGTAAAATAACACTGAATGCAACTGCAAAAGGGCAAGGGTTTGATTACAAAAAACTGACTACTGATGTAGATGCAACATTGGTTGAAGGCGAACTTAAAGGGTACACGTATAAAAATCTTCAGTTAAAAGCTGTTGCTGAAAAAGACAGCGCGTTTGTAGAATCATCCATTGATGATCCTAATATCCGGTACGCATTGAGAGTGCGTGCAAATCTCGCTTCAAAGTATCCAACAAATCTTAGAGTTAGGTTGAATCTTGATACGATAAATCTTCATGAACTTCACCTTTCTTCCGATTCACTTCAGTTTCATACCAAACTGTTTGCGGATATGCCGTCCGCCAATCCGGATAGTTTAATCGGGTTAATTGCAGTTAGTGAAACGATTATTTTACAAGACTCAGATAAGTTTGTGATAGATACAGTGAAAGTGCTGGCTGCTCATGGCGGAGATACGCAGTCTATTGCACTTACTTCACCTTTTGCTGAGGTTGACTGGAAGGGCAAATATAAACTTACCGAAACAGCCACAGCATTGCAGCACACCATCAACAAATACTATAAGCTAAAAGGTTTTAAAGACACGGCGTTTACTGAGCAGGACTGGCAGATGCACGTATTTGTTAAACCATCATCGCCAACAATCGTTCAATTCGTTCCGCAACTACGGGCGTCTGATACCATTGGAGCTTTTATACAGTATAAAAGTAAAGAGGAGAATTTGCAGGTGAACATGAATGCTCCCAAAATAAAATACGGAGAACAAATAATCGATAAGCTGAACTTAAATGTACACACTTCAGAAAAAAATATTTCCTATGCACTTAAGATTGCCGATGCGGGAACAAAAGGTTTCAGGCTGAATCAAACTGCTGTATATGGAAACATTGATACTAGTGCGATAACAACTACATTGTTGTTGAAGGACAAGAAGGCGAAGGACAGGTATCATCTCATGACTAAGCTTCAGCAAATTGATAGCGCAATTAAAATAAGCCTGATCCCGGACAGCCTTATGTTGAATTATGAAGCATGGAATATGCCGGCCGATAACTACTTTCTATATGATTCATCAGGTATAGTAATAAATAATTTCAATCTAAGCAAAGGCAACCAGGCAATAAAACTTAACAGTACATCGCATGTACCAAATGCACCAATTGATGTTGCTTTTGAAAACTTCAGAATTAAAACACTTACCGAATTTGCAGATCAGGATTCGTTGTTTATGGACGGTGTGATTGATGGTAAGGCCGTTGTAAAAGATGCAACGAAAAGCCCGATGTTTACCGCAGATATGATGTTTAAAGATATCAGCTACAAAACGGACACAGTTGGTAATATTGCCCTTAAGGTAAACAATGAAACAGCTAATGTATATAACGCCGATGTTCGAATTGATGGCCATGGAAATGACATAGTACTGAACGGGAATTATTATACTGGTGAAGGCAGAATGGATCTGAAACTAAACCTTAATAATGTAAATCTTGCAACCATAAAGAACTTTTCCGGAGGCAGCCTGAAAGAAGCCGGGGGCAGCCTGAAAGGTAATGTGGATATAACGGGAACCACAAAGGAACCTGCAGTGAATGGCAACCTTCATTTTATAGACGCGTTTGTTACGCCTGCAATGCTGGGTGAAAGGTTTAAGCTGGCAAATGAAAACATTACCATAGAGGATAAGACAATAACGTTTAACAAATTTACACTGACGGATTCTGCTGGCAGCAAGGCGATACTTGACGGCACCATCAGCACAAAAGATTATTTAAACTATCAGTTTGGGTTAACATTAAAGGCGGACGATTTCAGCGTGGTAAGTTCCACGCAGGCGGATAATAAGTTGTTTTATGGCAAAATGAATCTTGATGCAGATATAAAAATAAATGGAGATTTAAAGACACCTGCTATTCAGGCCGGATTAAAAGTGAACAGGTCAACCAACTTCACATTTGTTTTGCCTAGCGAAGATCCTGAATTAGAAGAGCGAAAAGGCATTGTTCGATTCGTGGATATGGATGCTCCCAGGGATACTCTTACTACTGCCAGGCAGTTTCAGCAGCCAAGGTTTCAGGCGCTTGCAGATCTTGATCTTTCCGCAACTGTTGAAACAGATAGCGCAGCGCAGTTCACGTTGGTTATTGATGAAAGGAATGGTGATGCTTTAAAGATAAGAGGCAAGGCTGACCTTTCAGGTGGCGTTGATGAAAGTGGAAGGCTTACATTAACGGGTAACTACGAGTTGGTACAAGGCAGCTACCAGTTAACACTGAGTATTTTAAAAAGAAAATTTGATATACAACGTGGAAGTGTGATAACCTGGACGGGTGATCCTACATCCGCGAATGTGGATATAATTGCAGCATACAAGATAAAGACTGCACCAATAGATCTTGTTGAACAACAATTAGCAGGAAAATCAGAATCAGAAACAAATAAGTATAAAGAAAAAATCCCTGTAACAGTATTGTTGAAAATGAAAGGCGAGCTGTTGAAGCCGGTAATCACTTTTGACATTACCATACCGCAGGAACAGCAATCTCAATGGAGTGACGTGGAGGCAAAACTTGATCAGCTCAGGGCAAATGAAGCGGAGATGAACAAGCAGGTGTTTGCATTGCTGTTACTCGGCCGTTTTATGCAGGAAGACCCGATGGCTTCAAATGCCGGTGGTACCGCTGAAGGTATGGCACGTGAAAGTGTTAGCCGCATTCTAACAGATCAGCTAAATCAATTGGCAGGTACTTTGATTAAAGGAGTTGATGTAAACTTCGGCATTAACTCCGGAGATACTTATTATACCGGTCAACGCGAAACGTCCACTGATTTTACCGTTGGTGTTTCCAAGTCACTGCTGAACGACAGATTGAAGGTTAGCGTAGGCAGTGATTTTATGCTTGAAAAGCCTGCTAACAGTGCACAGGCAAATTCAAATATAGCAGGTGATGTTGCCGTTGATTACCAGCTTTCAAAAGACGGGCGTTATAAAGTACGCGGTTATAGAAAGAACAAATACGATGCTGTAGTGGAAGGACAGGTTGTAGAAACCGGGTTGACATTTATACTCACATTGGATTACGACAAATTCAGAGAATTGTTTACTAAGAAAAAGAAAAATGATTAACGGGAATGGGCGATAACCACAACATAAGATTTATAGCAACATTCCGGACAATTGTTAGGCTTAGTTTGTTGTTCAGTATAACCGTCTGCATCTACTCTTGCAGTGTTACTAAAAGTATTCCACCAAACGATGCTTTATATACAGGGTCTGACGTTAAGTTAAGAAGCATCAAGGACAGCTCTAAGGTTAAAGAAAAAACTTTGCAAGGTGAGCTGGAAAGCCTGGTGAGGCCGGCACCTAACAAATCGTTTCTCGGCATTCCTTTCAAGTTGATGATCTTTAATATGGTAGATACACCCAAAGCCAATAAGGGGTTAAAGTATTGGCTGAAATATAAAGTGGGAGAGCCGCCTGTTTTGGCAAGTAGTGTTAACCTTGAGAAGAACAGGCAGATAATGGAAAACCGGCTAGAGAACAATGGCTATTTTCATTCAGAAGCAACAGTTGATAGCACGGTTAAAAATAAAAAAATGCATGCGACCTATGTTGCTCTACTTACTAAACAGTACAAAATAAAGAATACATACTTCCCAACAGACTCCGGATTTATGTATAATATTATGCGTACAACGTCGCGTAGAACTTTACTTAAGCCAGGCAGGCCTTACAGCCTTGATCTTGTGAAAGGAGAACGTGAACGGATTGATAAGCGCCTTAAAGAAAAAGGATTCTTCTTTTTTAACGCAACGGACATTATAGTGAATGTTGACTCTACTATCGGAGATAACATGGTGAACATGTATATCAAGATCAAGCGTAGTGCGCGCATTAAATCGTTGTTTCCATACCGCATTAATAACGTAATTGTGTATGCTGATTACAGCATCAATCGTGATTCATCTGTTGTGCTTGATTCTACAAAGAAATTTCAGGGGTATTATATCATTGATCCGGAAAAGAAATTCAACCCGAAAATATTTCCGCAAACGCTCATCTTTAAGCCTGGTGATCTGTATAGCAGCAGGGCGCATAGTATGGCGCTGAACAGGCTGGTGAGCTTGGGGGTATACAAATTTGTAAAGGCGCAATTTGTGGAAGATGATACTGTGCACAGGCCAATGTTGAATGCCTATTACTATTTAACACCAACAGCAAAGAAGTCAATCAGGTTAGAAGCTTCCGGCCTAACGAAGTCGAACAATTCTAACGGTGCTGATTTTACACTGAGCTGGAGGCACCGGAATTTTTTAAAAGGTGCAGAGCTGTTTACCCTGAGTGCGTATGCAGGGTTTGAAAGGCAGTACACCGGGGTACAACGTGTACATAATAATCGCGTGGGTTTAACCGCCAACCTCCTCATTCCAAGAATTATTGCGCCATTTAGATTCAGAACCAATTCAGATTTTGTGCCTCAGACATCTATTACTGCCGGTTATGAATTGTATATGCGTTCTGCGCAATACACACTAAGCAGTGCCACCGGTAGTTTTGGATATATATGGAAAGAGAATATAAAAACAGAACATAATCTTAAAGTGCTTTCGGTAAACTTTGTAAGGCCAACTAATATTACTGACTCCTTTAGAAAAGAAATAGATACAAACATAACGTTGGCAAGAGCAGTAGAACGTCAGTTTATTATTGGGCCTATTTACAACTATAACTTTAATACGCAACTTCAGCCAAACAGAAGGCAGAACAATTACTACTTTAATGGTAACCTTGATCTTTCATCTAATTTACTTGGGCTTGTAACCGGCGCGAGTGAAAAAGAAGGCAAACAAAAAGAAATATTCGGAACGCCTTTTTCACAATATGTAAGAGCGGAGGTAGACTTTAGGCATTACCTGCGAATAAGTAAGGACAACATGTTCGTCTCGCGTTTCTTTGCAGGTTTTGGCTATGCATATGGTAATACATTATTGATGCCGTTTACCAAGGCGTTCTTCTCGGGTGGCCCGAACAGCGTTCGCGCATTCAGGGCCCGGACAATTGGCCCGGGTACATACTATGGCGGCAACCCTGTAGATTCGGCTTTTCTTGCAGATCAGCCAGGCGATATCAGGCTTGAACTAAACGCTGAATTACGATTCAAAATCGTATCTATTTTGCGTGGTGCCGTTTTTGCCGATGCTGGCAACGTTTGGCTGACTCGTGACGATCCATTCAGGCCGGGCGGAAAATTTACAGGTGATTTTATGCAACAAATGGCTGTTGGTACAGGTGTAGGATTAAGGGCTGATATCAAATTCTTTGTAATAAGATTTGATGTGGCCTTTCCAATACGAAAGCCTTACGAACCAGGAGGCCCCAGATGGGTGTTTGATCAAATTAATTTCGGAAGCTCCGACTGGCGCAAACACAATATAGTTTGGAACATTGCTATAGGCTATCCGTTCTAGCTGTCAGCTATTAGCTATCAGCTTTCAGCCGCTGTTCAATCTTGAAGCTGTTGAGAATGTCTGATGTCCGATTTTATGATGGCTGATTTTAAGCAGGATGTTGCATGTAAATAAATCAGCCATCACCAGTTCATATATGTAACACGCCTTATTTCTGATGTAGTTACGACTTATCATGATGCCGCACCCAAAGAAATCAGACATCAGACATTTCCTTTCATTTAATCACGATGCCGCACCTAAACAAATCAGACATCAGCCATTCCTCATCTCCTTTATCTTAATCTTTATTTCATGTGGTGCCTTTTCATCTCCTCCAAAATAAGGATACAGAAAGTAATGCCGGTAATTGATTCCGTTGCAATAACGCGGCATCTCAGTATAGGAACTGTTCACCTTAAATTTATAGATATTGTTGTCACAAATGATCGAACATGAAATAATGCTTCCGATTGAAACCGTTGTCATTTCCTTCGATAATATTTGTCCGTTATAATGCACAAAACTGAAAAGCCGTAAAGAGTCATCGCTCCATCTCCAACCTATTCTCGCGCTGTTAATGAGGTGCATGCTGTCACAATCAGAATAGCCATACAGTTTATTGATATCATATTGATTGATAGGATCTGAAGTTTTATAGATGCAAGAACTATCAAAGATGACCATAAAGCTTAGATGTGAGGAATCTGTTGTTCGATAATTGTTTTGAAGGCTAAATTGTTGATTTGCAGGGATAGTATATGTTGTAAAAGTGTCTGTCAGTTGTTCATTGGCATGGCTGTGTTCCTTTGTACATTTTGTCAGAAGTACAATGAGTATAAAAAAGCATCCTAAAACACAAGCCGGCTTCACTTTATTTTTTATGTATAATTTTCTGTGCAATAATTGAATGCTTCAGCTCAATACAATTGCTGATCGGTTCTTTCCAATATACAAAGAAACGCCATGCCCATAAAATGAAGTTCACACACGATTTATCTACGCAGGGCATTATTCTTGCATCAGTTCCTCAAACCTCTTATCATGTCAAATTCCCAACATCCCCAGGGCCTGAATTTCGCACAAAGAAACTGGCTTCTGTTATGTGTTATAGTAGCAATTGTAAGTTCGCTTGTAACCTACTTTATCCAATCAGGAAAAAAATACCCGGTGGATATTACGAATGGTGGCGCAATTAACTCAGTCGCTTCGGGGAATGATTCTACTGGCATTCCTCCCGATTCATTACCACATTAACGCTCATATTAAAAAAAATAAACTTGTTTTTTTCACGCGGCTCCGTGTGTAGTCACTATTATGTCAAAGCCTTGCCCTGCAAGGCTTTTGTTGTATTATGTAAATTGTTGTATTCGTTTTTACACAGCCTGTTAACAAGTTAATTACTCCTTCTTTTTTTTCTGTTCTAAAATTGCACTGTCGTTAAGGTTTTCGCAACTGCGGAATTAAAAGGGAACCGGGTGAAAATCCCGGACTGTGGCGCAACTGTAATTACCAACGGTATAAGTCAGAAAATCTGCCTTGATGATTTGATTTTTTTTGACACGCTTACGCTCTATAAGCCAGGTCAGAGTCTCGGGAAACTTGCGTTCTGTAATTGACTACAGTTCGTTTTTTTCGTCTCCTCTATCGCCGGCATATAGTATCATTCATTTAAAATCCGGCAAAATGCAACAAACAGAATTATTATTACAAGAGAACAAAGAACGCTTTGTGCTGCTTCCTATTAAGTACCCAACAGTGTGGGAAATGTACAAAAAGCATGAAGCAAGTTTCTGGACAGCAGAAGAGATTGACTTGTCGCAGGATTTAAAAGACTGGGAAAACATGAATGAAGGCGAACAGCATTTCATTAAACACATCCTTGCTTTTTTTGCGGCAAGTGATGGTATTGTTAATGAAAACCTGGCTGTGAACTTCATGAGTGAAGTACAAATTCCTGAAGCCCGTTGCTTCTATGGTTTTCAGATCATGATGGAAAATATCCACTCTGAAACGTATGCTTTATTAATCGATACCTATATCAAAGACACTGCCGAAAAAGCAAAATTGTTCAATGCCATTGAAACAGTGCCTTGCGTTAAACAAAAGGCTGAGTGGGCATTGCGCTGGATCAGCAATGGAACATTCGCTGAAAGGCTGGTTGCATTTGCAGCGGTTGAAGGTATTTTCTTCAGCGGAAGTTTTTGCTCCATATTCTGGTTGAAAAAACGCGGGTTAATGCCAGGCTTAAGCTTTAGCAATGAGTTGATTTCAAGAGACGAAGGATTGCATTGCGAGTTTGCATGTTTGTTATATAGCATGTTGCAAAACAGGCTTTCTCAACAACAAGTGTTCGACATAGTGGCGGATGCTGTTAGCATTGAAAAAGAATTTATCACAGAAGCGCTGCCAGTTAAGTTAATTGGAATGAACGCTGACCTGATGAAACAATATATTGAGTTTGTTGCCGACAGATGGCTGGTTGCATTAGGGTACGATAAAATGTTCAACACTACCAATCCATTTGATTTTATGGAGATGATTTCTCTTCAGGGTAAAACAAACTTCTTTGAGAAACGCGTGGGTGATTATCAAAAAGCCGGCGTTACCTCAAACAAAGCAGAAGAAGTGTTTTCAACAGACGAAGACTTTTAGTTAATGGAGAATTGAAAATTGACAATTGAAAATGAAACATTCGGTAAGGTCAATTTTCTATTCTACAAGTAGTACGGTAAATGGTTTGCGAGAATGACTGCCATAAGGTACTTCGTAAATCGTACTTCGCTTTTTGCATTTTCAATTGTCAACTATCCATTTTCAATTAATATATTATGTACGTAGTAAAAAGAGACGGAAGAAGAGAATCGGTAAAATTTGATAAGATTACCGCAAGGGTGGAAAAATTGTGTTATAGCCTTAACAGCAAATTTGTGGATCCTGTTAAAGTTGCGATGAAAGTGATTGAAGGATTATATGATGGAGTAACTACTACAGAACTCGACAACCTTGCTGCGGAAACGGCTGCTTCAATGAGCACCATTCACCCGGATTACAGCTTGCTGGCATCACGTGTGGCAGTGAGTAACCTGCACAAGAATACAGTAAAATCATTTTCTGCAACGATTGAGCAGCTGTACAACTTTGTAGAACCAAAAACTGGTCTGCGTAGTTCGCTTGTTGAAGATGAGGTTTATGAAGTGATCAGCAAGCATGCTGATCTGCTGGATTCAACAATCATCTACGATCGCGACTTTGCTTTTGATTACTTTGGTTTCAAAACATTAGAGCGTTCTTATCTTTTAAAACTTAACGGCAAAGTGGTTGAACGCCCGCAGCACATGTACATGCGTGTGGCTGTTGGTATTCACCTCGATAACATTGAAGAGGTTATTAAGACTTATCATTTGTTATCTGAGCGTTGGTTTACACATGCAACGCCAACATTGTTCAATGCCGGTACGCCAAAACCACAAATGTCTTCATGCTTTCTTTTAACAATGAAAGATGATAGCATTGATGGTATTTACGATACTTTAAAACAAACTGCAAAGATTTCACAATCAGCCGGCGGAATTGGCCTGAGCATCCACAATATCAGGGCTACCGGAACTTACATCAGCGGCACAAATGGTACAAGTAATGGTATCATCCCTATGTTGCGTGTATTTAATGATACAGCACGTTATGTAGACCAGGGTGGTGGAAAACGCAAAGGTGCTTTTGCAGTATATCTTGAGCCATGGCATGCGGATATCTTTGAATTCCTTGATTTAAGAAAGAATCATGGTAAAGAAGAGATGCGTGCAAGAGATTTGTTCTACGCATTGTGGATCTCTGATTTATTCATGCAACGTGTTGAAGCCAACGAAGAGTGGAGCTTGTTTTGCCCTCATGAAGCACCAGGGTTGACAGATAGCTGGGGCGATAAATTTGATGAGCTTTATGTGCGTTATGAGAAAGAAGGCAAAGCAAGAAAGACTGTAAAAGCGCAGGATCTGTGGTTTGCGATTCTTGATGCACAGATAGAAACAGGCACGCCTTACATGTTGTATAAAGATGCATGTAACAGAAAGAGCAACCAGCAACATTTAGGTACTATCCGCAATTCAAACTTATGTACTGAGATTGTTGAATATTGTGCACCTGATGAAGTAGCAGTTTGCAACCTGGCGTCTATTGCATTGCCACGTTTTGTGAACAATGGTGAATTTGATCATCAGAAATTATATGAGGTAACATACCAGGCCGCTGTTAACCTGAACCGCATCATAGACAGAAACTATTACCCTGTTGAGGAAGCACGCAACAGCAACATGCGCCACCGTCCAATTGGCCTCGGTATCCAGGGCCTTGCAGATACGTTCATTCAATTGAGGCATCCGTTTGAAAGCGAAGCGGCTCAGCAATTGAACAAGGATATTGCTGAAACCATGTATTTTGCTGCAATGCAAGCATCATGCGATCTTGCAAAAACAGAAGGTACTTACAGCACTTATGAAGGTTCTCCGCTTTCAAAAGGAATATTCCAGTTTGATTTCTGGGGTGTTGTTCCGGGTAACAGATGGAACTGGGAAAAACTACAGGGAGAGATCAAACAACACGGTGTTAGAAACTCCTTGCTGATCGCTCCGATGCCAACAGCATCTACATCGCAGATCCTGGGTAACAACGAATGCTTCGAGCCATACACTTCTAACATCTATGTAAGAAGAGTGTTATCAGGTGAGTTCATCATCGTAAACAAATACCTGTTGAAAGATTTAATCGAAGCAGGTTTGTGGAATGATGAAATGAAAAACAGGATCATCGCTGCAAACGGTTCCATCCAGAACATTCCTGAAATACCACAGGATATGAAAGATTTGTACAAAACTGTTTGGGAGATCAAACAACGTACATTGATTGATATGGCTGCTGACAGAGGTGCTTATACCTGCCAGTCGCAATCATTGAACCTGTTCGTTCAACAGCCAACTAAAGCCAAGCTGACAAGCATGCACTTCTATTCATGGAAGAAAGGCTTGAAAACTGGTATGTATTATCTGCGTACACAAGCTGCAGCGCAGGCGGTTCAGTTCACTGTTGAAAAACAAAGCGCCGCACAAGTACAGCCTCTGGTTAATCAGCAAGAGGAAGACAATAGCAACGATGTTCAGGGAGTAGCCTGCCCCATCGATGGCAGTTGCGAAGCCTGCAGCGCTTAGGAGTTGACAATGGATAGTTGAAAATTGAAAATGAAGATATTATCTCGAGAGACGCAAATCAATCATTGGTTTGCGTCTTTTTGTTTTACGCTACAACATCTTATTTTCATTAGCCCAAGGATAAATATTCATTTCAAATATTAAGAGCGTCGCCCTATCGCTGCCTTCATTTTCAATTATTCGCACATTCTCCCATTCGCACATTTGCATATTCTCAATTGTATTATCTTTGCCGCCTTGTTCTTTGTTTTATTCAGTGCAATAGGGTTTCCGTCAAAAGCGGAATTAAAAAGGAACCGTGTGTAATTCACGGGCAGACGTGCTACTGTAAGTAACCTTAAGGCGTGCCACTTATGTTCATTGTTCCTCGTAGGAATGAGAAGAACGGCATTAGCTGTTACAAGCCAGGATACTTGCCTCATTGCGGATGATTTGCTTTCACGATATAAGGCAGGATCAGATATTGGTACTTTACTTCTCCGCATTGGCAGTATTATATCCATTCTTCTCTTATTCGTTTAGCATCAGGCAAAGAGCATGTTTAATTATTGTTTCACGTACAAACAAAAAAACATGTTCACCAACATTTTGGGTTATCCGCGTATCGGAAACCGGCGACAGCTTAAAACTGCCTGCGAAAGCTATTGGGCAGGTAAAACTTCTTTGCGGGATCTACAACTGGCAGCCAACGAAATAAGGCTGCATAACTGGAAGCTGCAGCAAGATGCAGGGATCAGCTTCATCCCTTCAAATGATTTTTCTCTTTACGACCAGGTGCTTGATATGTGCCTTGCTGTAAGTGCGATCCCGCATCGTTATCATCCGTTAATTGAGGATTTGAAGCTGAATGAAACAGATCTTTATTTTGCCATGGCGCGTGGCTATCAAAAGAACGGTTATGATATTACTGCAATGGAAATGACGAAATGGTTTGATACAAATTATCACTACATCGTTCCTGAATTCTATGCCGGTCAAAAATTCAATTCGTTATCCGATAAAGCAGTAAAAGAATTTAAAGAAGCAAAACAAAACGGGATTCACACAAAGCCCGTCATCATTGGCCCCGTGTCGTTTCTGCTATTGGGCAAAGAAAAAGAAAGCGGCTTCCATCGTATTGAATTACTAAAGAATCTGCTACCTGTTTATGTACGGTTACTAAAACAGTTATTAGAAGAAGGAGCTACGTGCATACAGATAGATGAGCCCTGCCTTTCATTGAATTTAACAGATACAGAAAGGCAGGCATTTAAGTGGGCTTATGGAGAAATGTATCGTCAAGTGCCAAAGCTGAATGCTATCCTCACAAGTTATTTTGAATGTTACGGAGAGAATTTGCAAACTGTGCTCGATCTGCCCGTTCAGGCAATCCACCTCGATTTGATAAGGTGTCACGGGCAATTAGATGATATTTTGCAAAGCAATTTTGTGTCTTCGTCAAAGAAGCTTTCGTTAGGAGTTGTTGATGGAAGGAATATCTGGAAAAATGATTTTGAGAGGTCGCTTGGGTTCATTCATCGCGCAATCGATGCCCTGGGAAAAGATAGGGTGATAATTGCAACTTCATGTTCATTATTGCATGTGCCATGCGATTTGGAAGAAGAAAACACGTTGGCCGGTGAGATCAAAAACTGGTTATCCTTTGCAGCACAAAAAGTGCAGGAGCTGGTTATACTTAACAAAGCTGCAAACGGTGATGCAAGTGTCAACACATCGTTGAATGCCAACAAACAATCTGTGTTGTCCAGAACAACATCAGCACTTATTCATAATCATGCGGTAAAGAATCGCGTTGCCGGAATTACTGACGAGGAAGCATCACGCAGAAGTACATTCGATAGGCGCCAGCTAGTTCAACGTTCAAATCTGCAGTTGCCGTTGTTCCCAACAACAACTATCGGGTCCTTCCCTCAAACAGCAGAAGTGAGAAAGTTACGGGCGCAGCTGAAACAACAATCAATTTCGCCTAAAGATTATCAGCAAGCGTTGGAAGATGAGACTGTTCGTTGTATTCATCTACAGGAGGAATTAGGCCTGGATGTGATTGTACATGGTGAGTTTGAGCGCAATGATATGGTGGAATATTTTGGTGAACAGCTGCAGGGATATGTGTTTACAAAGAATGGTTGGGTGCAGAGTTATGGCTCACGTTGTGTAAAACCGCCTGTTATTTATGGCGATGTGTTCAGGCCACAACCAATGACCGTTGACTGGATAACATTTGCGCAATCACAAACAATTAAATACGTGAAGGGCATGCTAACCGGCCCCGTCACGATGTTGCAGTGGTCGTTCGTGCGTGATGATCAGCCGAGAGAAACTACGGCAATGCAGCTTGCTCTCGCCATACGTGATGAAGTGAGGGACCTTGAGCTTGCAGGAATCAAAATCATTCAGATAGATGAACCAGCCATACGTGAAGGCTTACCGTTGCGTAAAGAGAACCATGCCGCTTATCTGCATTGGGCAGTGAAGGCATTCAAGATTGCATCTTGTGGTGTGGCTGATGGTACACAAATTCATACGCACATGTGCTATTCGGAATTCAATGATATCATAGAGCATATAGCGGCGATGGATGCCGATGTAATTACTATCGAAACATCCCGCTCTCAGATGGAGCTGCTGGATGCATTTGCCAAATTTGAGTATCCAAATGAAATTGGGCCGGGAGTATACGATATACATTCTCCAAGGGTGCCAACGCCAGAGGAAATGGAGCTGTTGCTGGAAAAAGCATTGAAGGTGATAGATGCGAAGAATCTTTGGGTGAACCCAGACTGCGGACTAAAAACGCGGGGCTGGAAAGAAACTGAAGAGGCTTTGAAGAATATGATGATGGCTACAAAAAGCCTGCGGAAGAAGATTAAAAAAGAAGCTCTTGTTGATTAGTGTTTTTGTGTTTTAAAAGCGAGGCTGTCTCATCGGGACGGCCTCTTTATTAATTGACAATTGAAAATGGATAATTGATAATGAAGCGATGCCTGCATAGATCTTGTGCTTTTTGAATTTCACTGAAGATACTTTATTAAAGGTCCAAAGAGTAGGACACAACCTCAGAGCTATTCTCTGCATTTTCCCTTTTCAATTTTCAATTGTCCCTTTTTTAATTGTCCATTATTTTGCAACATGATTACAACCTACATGAATTGGAGTGGAGGAAAAGATTCTTCTCTTTGCCTGTATAAAGCAATGCAGTCCGGCCAATACGATATCCGTTGTTTACTCACAAGTATCAATAGTACACATGAACGCATTTCGATGCATGGTGTTAGAAGATCTTTGTTGAACAAGCAGGCTGAGTCTATTGGGATTCCCTTACAGACGATTGAGCTGGCCGAAAGCCCTTCCATGGAGTTGTATGAGGAAACAATGATGAAGAAGGTTGTAAGCCTAAAAGAAGAAGGTTGTACACATGCTATGTTTGGGGATATTTTTTTGGAAGACTTGCGTCTTTACAGGGAAAAACAATTAGTGAAAGCAGGAGTTGAGTGCATATTTCCACTATGGAAACAAGATACAACAGCGCTTTTGAAAGAATTTATTACGCTCGGATTTAAGGCTGTTATTGTTTGCGTAAATGAACAATACCTGGACAAAAGTTTTTGTGGAAGAATAATCGATGAAAGTTTTTTGCATGATCTTCCTGGCAATGTTGACCCCTGCGGAGAAAACGGCGAATTCCATTCTTTTGTTTTTGACGGCCCTGTTTTTAAAAAGCCAATCAAGTTCGAAAAGGGAGAGATTGTTTATAGAACATATGAAGCTCCTTCAACTGCCGGCGATAATCAACAACATGCAGCTTACGACTTTTACTTTTGCGACCTAATCTGTTAAACAGTACATCGCATGCCTAAAATCTAACCTCGTACATTCTCCGGTCCTCTTTGTGTTTTCTTTCATTTTCGTTATTTTCAGTATATGAACTTCAGGTCGGACCAACTTATTACAGTTACATTCACACTTTTCGCCATCATAGATATTGTCGGATCTATTCCCATTCTGATAGGGCTGAAAGAAAAGATGGGTGGCATAAAAGCTTTGAAGGCAACCCTGATTTCAGGTGGCCTGATGGTGCTTTTTTTGTTTGCCGGTGAAAAATTTCTGAATGTGCTTGGATTGGATGTAAGGTCATTTGCAGTAGGTGGTTCCATCGTCATATTTTTATTAGGACTTGAGATGGTGCTCGGCCATGAGATCTTTAAAGGAGATCCTGACAGCCATAGCGGAACGGTTGTGCCTATCGCATTTCCGCTTATTGCGGGCAGTGGAACGCTTACAACCATTATTTCTCTCAAAGCCAACTATGAAGAGCTATATATCTTACTCGGCATATTAATCAACCTTATTATCGTGTATCTCGTAATTAAATCCCTCAAATGGATTGAACACGCTTTGGGTAAAGGTGGCCTGATGGCTATCCGTAAGTTTTTCGGTGTTATACTTTTGGCGATCGCCGTTAAGATATTTGGCAGCAACTTCGCAGCCTTCGGCAAGTAGGGACCACGGAGGCACAAAGGCACGGTGAAACACAGCGATAAAATCAGCTGCTAATAACATCTTATACATCTTGTTGTATAGTATTATCTGTAAGATAAGTTCTCAATCGACTAGTAACTACTATAAAGTAGGGAAGGAAATTTTACATAAAGAAATGGTGGGTGATTTAACGTTTGACGCGGTGTTACTTTGTGCCGCCCTGTCTCCGTGGTCTACCCTCGCCGCAGAAAAAAAATTGGGGAAGTAAGAATACTTCCCCTCACCCTTATTTAACGTAATTGAGCTGCAATGCTCAAAAAATTGGAAATAAGATTGTTTTACTTCTTTAAAGTTTAAAAGATGTAAAAAATATTTTGCTATAAATACGGTGCTATTTTTTTCTTCAATTCGTCCCTATAGGCGTCGCCGATCGGAATAGTATGTTTACCAATACCTATTTCATTCCTGGAAATACAATCAATATGATGCAGGGCAATAATGAATGATCTGTGAACACGTATAAAATCTGCTTCCGGCAGTTTAGATTCAAAATCTTTCAGGTTTTGAAGTGTTGTTATGGGTGTTGACTTACCTGCTATGAAGACCTGTGTGTAATCTTTCATGGCAGAGATGTATTGAATTTCGTCAAGCCAGGCCTTGATCAGTTTATATTCACTTTTGATAAGTATAAAATTTCTGCGATAACCTGTTTGTTGCAACGACATATCCTGTGTGTCTGAATAATAATTTGTACTTATCATAAATATAATATCAATTTATGAATAATCGGTTGTTAATGAGGTAAAATTGAACTTGCAGTATCTTTCTAACAAGTATTTCCTTATTACATATATGCCCTGGCATTATTCATTGGGGGCATACATGTAGTGCTTTTTGTTTTACTTGTAACAAAGCTATAGGGATGTTTATTATAAGCCTTAAAAAAGCTGCGAATTGAGCAAATGATGCGATGAATGAAGGCTCTTGTCTGAGGCTCGGTGCTTTTGCCTGTTCAATTCTGTTTGTGATTATATTTACCTGATGAAAACTATGTCAACCTTAACCTTCATACATCTTGCTTGTCTTGGCGCACATGCGCAAACAATAGAAAAATTATTATAATTATAACTGGAAAGAAACGGATGTTTCCGGCGCGAGTTTATATTCCATGATTAATAAAACAGATTCGGGGTGGCTTAGAAAAGATTACTATGTTCATCGTAAAACACTGCAAATGCAAGCGTTATACGCCGATAGTTCCTGCGAAGTGCAGGCCGGTATGGCCTATTATTTTTCCCCTGACGGCAGCGTGGAATCTGTTTGGGTGAAGATGGTAGTATAGAGGACGCAGAAGTAAGCGTACCCTTTTATCCTGAGTTTGAAAAAATAGCTTTAGATGTTATAAGAAAATCTCCCAAATGGGTACCGGAAATACTACATAACCGCCCGGTTAAATACAGAATGAGACAAACAGTAAGTTTTTCCCAGAGCTCTGAATAATTCTCTAAAGCTTCCGACATTCATTATTATCAGCCATTTAGATTTGGACAGCCAGATGGGCTAAACGTCAAACACTGCCGGCTTTTAGGCATTGCCTGTAAGCATTACAATATTTTGCTTGTACATTTCACTTACAGGCAATTCAAGCGCCTGTAGGTAAACACTGGATTTACGCACCGTTGTAATATGTTTGATGGCAACGATATACGACTTGTGTATGCGGATAAATTGCTGCAGTGGCAGCTTTTCTTCAATATTCTTCAGGCTCATTCTTGTTATAATGGGCTTGTTGGTTGATACCAGGTGAATGCGTATGTAATCCTTCAGGCCTTCAATGTATTTAATGTCGGAAAGGCTAATCTTCACCTGGCTGTATTCAACTGGTACAAAAATATAATCATACGCCGCAGCAGGTGCATTCTGCAAATAGCTTTGCTTTAAAGTGTGCAGTTCTTTTGCCTTATTACACGCTTTTATAAACCGCTCCAATGAAACGGGTTTTAAAAGGTAGTCTACAACATCCAGTTTAAAGCCTTCCAACGCATACTTTTCATAAGCTGTAATAAAAATAATCATGGGCCTGTTGGTCATTGTTTCAGCAAACTGCAACCCGCTAAGCCCTGGCATTTGTATATCAAGAAAAATTAAGTCAGGCTTCTGTTGTTCCATGAATGTCATTGCTTCCATGGCATTCCTGCATTTTGCTAACAACTGGAGGTAAGGCACTTTGCTGATATTATCCGCAAGCAGGTCCAGTGAAAACTTTTCATCGTCTATAGCGATACAAGTGAGCATCAGGTAAGTTTTAAAGTAAGATGAATTTCAAACAGGCCATTCTCATCTTTTATGTCCAGTTTATAATCATTCCTGTATAGCAGGTTCAATCTCCTGATCACATTAGCCAGTCCGATGCCTGATATTTTATCTTTCGTTTCTTTCAACAGTTCGTTATAATTGTTGGTCACTACAAACTTAAGTTCATGTTCCCGAACATGTAGCATAATATTGATTGTTGCATCATCTATCATGCCTGTACCATGTTTGAACGCATTCTCCACAAAAGGAATCAACAGCATTGGTTCAATGTAGTGGTTCATGCTGTCTACATCTATTGTCACATTAACCTGCACCGTGTCTTCAAACCGTTGTTTCTGCAGGTCTATATAACTTTCAACATATTCAATTTCACTTTGTAAAGGTACTTTGTCTTCATCAGCGTCATACAACATATATCGCATCAGGGAGGATAGTTTGATGAGCGAAGGCTCAAGGTTATCGCTCTTGATGCGTGCCATATATACCATGCTGTTCAACACATTAAACATAAAGTGCGGGCTAACCTGGCTTCGCAACAATGACAGCTCTGTTTTAAGGTTTTCATTTTCTTTTTCCTTTGCAAGCTTGTCCTGCGCAATTTTATCCACTATAGTCTTGTAGGCAATACTGCAAGCCAATATGGTCAGGAACCTGAAAAAGCCGGCTCCCAGTGGTGGCCCTGGTCGGAATTGCGGAGGATGAAGTGCGGGATTGAAAATGATAATATGGGCTACGATTATAAAACAGATAAAAGCGATTATACTAACAGCATAAGAAAAATACTTTTTTCTGTAAGCTAGTTTCGGTAATAATACATAAGCGTTCAGGTAGAAAAAGCTCACGAGTATTACATCCAGCGCCATGTTGAAATGTGTAAATATGCTGTGAATGTAGTTGCGCGGAAGTGGGGGTGGAAGCGGCTCTTTCATAAAGTGGTTGCGCATTGCGTCGCCATGTATAAACTCCGTATTTGACGGGCGAAAGAAATAAGGAGAGTACAAATACACAACCCATATTGCAATATGCACTAAAACAATAAACCACTTACTGTTGAACAACTTCATCACGCCAAGTTAACAACTTAAGGCAGTAATAGGCATTTTAATCTAAATGTGTAGATGAACCGGCAAAAAACTGCTGCGAAGGAGGAGCAAGCTTAAAGCCTAACGCGCAAGGCGTAAACTGATTATAGTGAAAGACGTTTTTTGCAGATTGCTGGTGTTTACTGCCTTTAAGCGTTATGTTAAAGAAAGAGGCTGCCCATGTGGACAACCTCTTTCAATTATTTTAAACGGCATAAAACTCATCGCCCGTTCTAAGTTTAGGCTTTGGCCTCTAAGCTTACTAATCGTATTTCTTCTGTTTTGTAAACCAGAAATCGCGGTAGAATAAAGTAATATTAAACTGCTGGTAACTTTCTTTGATCAATCCTTTATCGGTTGTACCACGTTGGCCAAACTCAACGTTTGCCTGCACGGCAAAAGGTATTTTAAGCGAGCTGATACCGCCACCCAAAGTAAAGCCTGTTTGATCAATCTGCTGTCCGCTTAATCTCACATAAGAATTGGTGTGAAAAGCACCTGCCTGTAAATACCATTTTTCCAGGGATACGCTACGGTAGTTGAGATTTTTCACATACTCAATACCGCCTGAAATCCTGTTGGCATCGGTAAGTGCATAACCCAGTCCACCCAGGTTTTTTACATCATTCCAGTTTTGCTTTTGGTAATCTGCAGCTACGGTAAATGTCCTGTTATAAGTGATCGCGCCCCCAACAGTGTATATTAATGGAAGATTGAAGTAACTGTTTTTGAAGTTATCATTCTCGCTGATCACTACGTTTGCCTCAGAAACGGTAAGCGCCTGGGAGCTGGATAACTGGGTTTTGTTAGCAGCAGATGCACCCACGGCAACATTCCATTTTTTGGCAAGGTTAGCTGAGTATTGAATGCCACCTTTAAAATAAAGATGGTCCAGGTGAATCTGGTTGTTGGTTACAATGTTTGAATAGGTAATCGTTTCCTTTTGCTCAAGCGAGCCGAACAAATAGGATGATTCAATGCCAAACCTCAGGTTCTTTCTTTTGCCAATACCAAATGAATTGCTCAGATAAACTTTGTTTACACCGCCGGTACCTTCGTAATGAGCACTAGTGTAATCATTAGAGCCCTGTATTTCCTTTGGAGCCGTAAAAGAATAGTTGGCTGAGCTGAAAGGAGCAAGGCCGAAACCAATACCCCACCAGCGTTTCATTTTCACTGCAAGGGCAAGCCTTTTTATTTGGAAATCGTTGGAATGCGTATTGAGCTGGCCAATCGGCTGCCCGGAATAACTAACATTTTTATATCTGCCTGATAATTCGAGGTCAAAGAAAAAATCATCCAGCTTAACAAGGCTTGCAGGGTTCGCAGCATATTGGTATTTATTTGATGATAAAGCCACACCTGTATTGGCAATGCCGGAAGAACGGTCAAAATAACTTTGCTCAATGTCACCAATACCTGCAATAGAATAAGGCGAAGCATTGTTCTGCGCCTGTAAACTTCCGCAAGCGACCATCAAAAATGAAAAAGCAAATAGACTATACTTTAATTGCATGTATTGGTTTATTGAATAGCTATGTAATAGATAACAAGTTGAACGCGGTCAAAATCGTTTGGCTGATGTTGGTTGCCAACCACAACGCGTCCGAATGTTGAATATTCTTTGTTTGCAAAAGTGCTTAGAATTAAACCATTCCTGTCGCTGATCGGGCCAACAAGGCGCATCTGAACCTGCAAATAAGAAGTGATATCATACGTATATCTTGTAGCCTGGCCATACTGGTCATCATACACAAAGTTACCTGCCTGGGTAGCGCCATTTATCTGAATGTCGGTTCCCTGTTGGTTATTCAGATCAGTCTGAGACAGCCTCAGAGAGTCCGGAAGCCTGTAAATACTTCTGTCGTACGATCCTTTGACCGGCTTGACTACTAACTGTGCCGCCGAGAGCTTGACAAAGCCGGGTATATCCATTAATTGCGAAATACTGGGGAAGGTAAACTTGACCCTCGTTCCCGTTATCGGCTGTAAATAGCCAGCGTTTGCGGAAAGGGTAGAAATTACTTCTTTATTGGAAGATCCGATTGCCTGCAACGGCTTACCGGTTCTGTCTATGCTGATGCTGTTGAACTGCAGTGCTCCGTGGGTCATGGTAAACTTCGCAATTTTTGCGATAGGGTACAAACCTCTGTCGGTATAGTGCAGATATAGAGCAACACTATCTTTAAATCCAAACGCCAGGCCATCATTGCCTGCCCCTTTAATGTTTATCCCTTTAAAATAGCGGAGAAAGCTGTCAACAGTCCTAATGTCTTGCGACTTAGTTTTCAATTTCTGCATCAACTCCTGGCCAAGCGCGTCCGAAAGGCGGATGGGCAATGTGTCAGTCTTTAATGGTTGGAGAAAAATAGACTTTGATCCAATCGGAGAAGGGTATGTTTTTACAGAGCTGGTATTAAACAGCCTGTTGGTGTTCATATCAAGTACAATGCTGTCCGCCAGGCGGTACACTTCCATCTGAACAGGCTTTGTTGTGTCGCCATAATAAGTTTTGTTCAGTTTAAGGACCACTTCCAGTGAATCGTAGGTAGCATTCTTATAGGTATCATCATCTACAAATCCCGGAGGGACTACCTGTGCGTAAGTTCCTGCTTTAACCAGTCCGAACGCCGGATCGTTATAAATACCTGCCACAGCGGAGCCGGTACCATTTGTAGGAAAAGAATCGGTATAAACAGTTGAAACGTATACAGAGAAGGTGTCGGACTTTATTACCTGCGTGTAACCGTTAATAACTTCTTGTCCAAATTGTATATCAACCTTCTTACATGCTGTAGTTAAAGCAATTAATCCTGTTAGAGCCACAAAAATCTTCACAAAAGTTACACGTATGTTCATGTATATTATATATGGTATGGGTAAACGTGCGCAATATTATTCGCCCATCCTGTTAGTGAATTGTTAGTATAGATAAAAGTGTTTGCTTTAGCCTTCATCGCCAATTATTTATCGATGAAGCATTTTTTATGCTTGATCAATCGCATTCATCGCGCCGGGCGCAAAAAAAGTCAAATTATTTGTTTTTTCAATTAACAATTTTCGATTTCTGTTAATCATTTCTGAAGTTTTAAGGACTCTTTAATATGTGTTTATCGACAAATATAATCTATTTGCAGATAATTAATTGGCTTATAACCATTTTAACGAAATCGCACCACTCGGTACGAATAATTTGGGCGCCGAAAATAAAAATTTACTCATGCAAAAAGCTAGTCTTTATTTGTTAGTTCTTGGGGCTGTTTGTATTTCTGTATCCTGCAATAAAAGCAATACTACTACGACCGCAGAAGATACAGGCAACTGGATAAAACGTTCTGAATTTGAAGGGTCACAAAGAACAAATGCCGCGTCATTTGTAATTGGTGACTTCGCTTATATCGGTGGTGGTTACGATGGTACAGCAAGATTGAATGATTTTTGGAAATTTGATCCAACCGGTAACGGTTCATGGAGGCAGGTTGCAGACTTTACAGGCACTGCAAGAAGCAACGCTGTTGGCTTTGCGGTTGGTAACGTTGGTTATATTACTACAGGTAACGACGGAAATGTTAAACTGAAAGATAACTGGGCTTATGATGCAACGGCGAACGCCTGGACAAAAAAAGGTGACTTCCCCGGCGCTGCAAGATATGACGCGGTAGCTTTTGCAATTAATGGAAAAGGCTACATTACTACCGGTTATGGCGATAATACCAGCGGTGGAAGCAGTAACCTGAAAGATATTTGGGAATACAATCCTGCAGGTGATGCATGGACTCAAAAAACCAGCTTGGGTGGCGATAAAAGAACTGGCGCATCTGTGTTTGTTTACAATAATGTTGCCTATGTTTTTGCCGGTATGAACAACGGATATGGCGTAAACGACATGTGGGCATATGATCCTTCAAATGATTCATGGACTGCAAAAAGAAAATTGTCAAACGTAACAGATAGCACATTTGATGATGACTATACTGATATCACAAGAGCTTACGCAGCTACATTTGTAATTGATAAATTTGGATACCTGAGCACAGGCCAGTTGGTTGCTCCATCTTCATCTACTGGTGGTTCAAGCGGAATTTCAACTAAAACATGGACATACGACTTCTCCACTGATACATGGTCAAGAAGGACTGCATACGAAGGAAAAGCCCGTACGGGTGCGGTAGGCTTCACGGTTAAAAACAGAGGCTTTATTGCTACAGGTGGTGCAGGTAGCAGCTCTTTCTATGATGATATCTGGGAGCTTAACCCAAGTGAAACTTATAATGCGAATGACTAGATTTTTGTCGAGTTTAGCGCTGTTGGCGGGATTGTTATTCACAACTTCATGCAACAACAACAGCAACGATAAAAAACAAGCGCCTTCCGGAGATGACAGATTACCCGTTAAGGTAATTGCGGTTCCTTCGGGAAAAGGTTGGGGATACCAGGTGTATGTGGACGATAAGCTTTATATAGATCAGACAAACATACCAGCGGTTCCTGGCTTACAAACCTTTAAATCAGAGGAAGAAGCGCTGAAAATTGGAAACCTTGTGGTGAGTAAGATGAAAGACAAAAAACGCACGGTAACCATTCAGGACCTGAAAGATGCTCATATAACTTTTTCAGACAGCTTATAAAAAGCGAAGAACTTAACTAAGGATAGAGCCGGTGATTTTGTATCACCGGCTTTTTTTGTGTCAACAATCGATCTTCGTCCAACAATATCAACCATGAATTGTACACTGAATGCATTAACTTAACAACATGCAGAAGTTATGTTTTATCATCATGTTTATTTGCCTGGGCAAATTGGCAGGCGCACAATTCAACGTTAATTATCAGCCAGATAAAGAGCCAACAACCGGAATTCAATATTTCAAACCTTCAGGTAATTTATTCGTTGGAGATTGCATCCCTTTTTTCCATGAAGGCACTTATTATCTCTATTGGTTGCTCGATTCTGGTCATCACACCGCGTTGGGAAACCTTGGTGGCCATCAATGGGTATTGAGTACATCGAAAGATCTGACGACATGGAAACATTACCCCGTTGTGCTCGGAATAGATGAAGCCTGGGAGAAATCAATCTGTACGGGTTCTGTTGTCTACTACAACAAAACATTTTATGCTTTTTATGCTACCAGGTTAATTGACTCATCAGGGAAAGTGAATGAGCAGTTAAGCTACGCTATAAGTAGTGATGGCATTCATTTTAAAAAGCAAACGCCCAATCCCTTTTACACGTCTGCGCCCGGCTATAGCAAAAGAAATTTTCGCGATCCCAAAGTAAGCGTTGATGCGAACGGAACATTCCATCTGTTTGTATCTTCTTCAACCCAACAATCTTTGTTGAAAGATAATGGTGCGCTTGTGCATCTCACCTCTACCAATTTAAAAAACTGGCAGGTTGAGCCTCCGCTGATTTTTGGCCAGCATGATGTGCCTGAATGCCCGGATTACTTCGAATGGCATGGATGGTATTACCTTGTTTATGGAAGGGGCGGAAATACTTATTACCTCAAATCCCGGAATGCTTATGGCCCATGGGAATATCCGCGATGCCAGGCATTGAATGAAGATTGGGTGAATGTGGCTAAAACCGCCCAGTTTACCAACGATCGGAGGATTGTAGCAGGGTGGGTGCCGAGTAAACAGGATAACAAGGATGATGGCGATGAGATTTTTGGCGGAAATATTGTTTTGCGGGAATTAAAGCAAGAAGGTGATGGAACGCTCTATACATCTTTTCCGGCAGAAGTAATGTCCGCAAAAAAAAACGAAATAAATCCGGAGCCGGTTATGGATAGCCTTGTAAAAAAAGATAAAACGGGCAATTTTGTTATTCAGTCATACAGCGGACAAAGTGGTGTACTTTTCAAAGGCGTACCTGCTGATTGCAGTATTAGTTTTGATGTACAACCTGAGGGAATAATTGAAGAGTATGGCCTGTACCTACGCGCCAATCCTGATGGGAGAGACGGATATAGACTGGGGTTTTCACCAACTAATTTCACAGTCGATCTTGCCGGATCAAAGATCAGCGCAGTTGATGGCCTTGGCAAGAAGATTCATGTGCAGGTAATAATGAAGGGAGATATTATTGACGTTTGCGTTGATGGCAGACGATGCATCGTTAACAGGCTGTATGAACATAAAGGATCCGCATTAGCTATGTTTGGCAAGCACGGAAAAGTGACTTTCAGTTCAGTAAAAATTATCCCGATTCAATAATTTAAAGGAGAATGTATGCTTTTAGGATTTGACATTGGAGGAACCAAATCAGCGGTTATTATTGGAGACGAAATGAATGGTGATGAAATTACCATTGCAGATAAAATAACGCTAAAGACTGAAGGTACAGCCACGGAAATGATTGAGCGCTTGTTTCAAAACGCTGAAGCATTGCTTAAATCAAACAACATCTCAATTGAAGATATTGATGGGATCGGCATTAGTTGCGGCGGACCGTTAAGTAGCAAAAAAGGCTTGATCCTTTCTCCTCCAAACCTACCCGGCTGGGATAATATACCTATTGTGCACCTTGCAGAACAAAGATTCGGCAAGGCGGTGTTATTGCAGAACGATGCAAATGCCGGTGCTGTCGCCGAATGGAAGTATGGCGCCGGAAAAGGTTATAGCAACCTTATTTTCCTGACTTTTGGCACGGGCATGGGTGCGGGGCTTGTTTTAAACGGGGCGTTGTATTCAGGGACAACTGATCTTGCGGGTGAAGTCGGCCATTTACGGTTGTCGGATATGGGGCCTGTCGGCTTTGGAAAAGCTGGTTCTTTTGAAGGTTGGTGTAGTGGAGGCGGCATTGCTCAGCTCGCGCAGATCAGAGTGCGTCAAAAACTCCAAATGGGCGAAAAAGTTTCTTTTTGCAATTCACTTGAAGAGCTGCCTTTAATTAGCGCTAAATCGGTTGCTGAAGCGGCTGTTGCGGGCGATGAAACTGCGATTGACATTTACAGCACTTGCGGCAGTTATCTGGGCAAAGGGTTATCGTTACTCATAGACATATTAAATCCAGAGCTGATCATTCTTGGAAGCATCTATGGCAGATCAAAATCACTATTGGAAGACGCGATGCAAACTGAGCTTAAGCGGGAGTCAATCGGAACTTCTTATGAAGCATGCCGGATAGTGCCCGCAAAACTTGCTGAGAATATTGGTGATGTGGCTGCATTGTCGCTCGCAGTTCAGGCGTTGAGTGCAAAAAAGAAGGCGATTGTGTAGCCTAGCAGGAAAACAATTAGGAGGGTTAAAGCGCCCTTTTCTTTCAAGGCCTGAGCTTGAGGGGCCGTCACACATAAATGTCAAAGCCCATGGCCGAGAAGCCTCAAATATTCACTTCTTCCATAACGTTTCTTGCATAAAACGCGTTCTGCCGGTCTGCCGTATTATACGATTCTTCTGGAACCTCTGATAGTGTTGAATAGTGCAATTGTGTGCCCAGTCCATAGAATTGTTGAAAGCTCATTATGAGTGGCCGCCACTTTTCCGGATCAATATGATTGGGACGGCCCGCGACAACAATTGATTCATCAATGTGAACTTGTACGATCTTCAATTCAAAGCATAAAATCTTACCATATTGCCCGGGTTCATCTTTACTCAAAGAATGGGTAGAAACAAGCTGTGCTTCAAGCTGAACAGGGCATTGAGCAATACGCGGCGCATTGACCATTGATGATGGTAAACGTGTAAAACCGCTAATGCCAAATTTATCCGGCTCATATTGATACCCTTTGGCTTTTTTGCCCGCAGGTACAGGGTCTGATCCTGTTTTTAAGGCGAGTTTGTTTACCTGCTGTACTTCCTTTTCTGAAGGAAGGTTAATAACACATTCCCTTGTGCGCAAAATATTTTCAGTTGTTTTGGATGATGCTGCGATGCCGATCATACATCGCCAGCCAAGCCAGAACACAGATGATATGGGTGCAATATTGTTGGAGTGGTCTTCATTTTCTGTTGTAATTAATATCACAGGTGTTCCGAAATATAAGATTGACGGATGGCTGATATTATGCATAATGCGATGTTTTTATAACTCAAAAGTGAGTGATAAAAACACTGTCAAAAACCCGATTCTTGCTGATTTGTGTGTCGGCGAAAATGTATTGTGAGATTTATTTTTTCATTCAAAAATCCTTAATCCATTAACAGGCACTCTTCTTAATAAAAAAGCCAACAAGCAATCTGCTCATTGGCTTTCATCGTATCAAAAGAAAATGTCGCGTGTTGATTAAATTAACTCGCTTAACGTTTCTTTGGTTGCCTGAATTGTTTTATCCAAATCGCCGTAGCTAAGCGCATTGTTCAGGAACCAGCTTTCAAATGCGGAAGGTGGCAGATAAATACCACGTTTCAGCATGCCATGAAAATATTTTTTGAAGAGTTCATTGTTTGCGGACGCTGCACTTGCAAAGTCAGTAACAGGATGATCGCTAAAGTGAATACTAACCATCGAACCAAGATGATTGATCACATAAGGAATACCCGACTCACCCAGCACCTTGTCAAGGCCTTCTTTTAAATAAACGGTTTTGTCATCCAGCTCTTTTAGTAACTGCGGCTGTTCTTTTAGTGCAGATAGCAACGTATATCCCGCAATCATCGCAATAGGATTTCCGCTCAATGTACCTGCCTGGTAAACATTGCCGAGCGGTGCCACAACTTCCATAATATGGCGTTTGCCCCCAAATGCACCAACAGGCATTCCAGCGCCGATAACTTTACCATAGGTCACAAGATCAGCATCTACGCCAAGTTTTTCCTGTGCACCACCTAACGCCAGTCGAAAGCCATTCATTACTTCATCAAAGATCAACAGGATACCTTCGCGGTCGCAAATCTCTCTGAGCCCTTCCATAAAACCGGGGGCGGGTAAAATACAGCCCATGTTGCCGGCAACAGGTTCTGTAATAATTGCTGCTATTTCGCCTTTATATTCTGCCACTAATTTTTCAACGGCACCAAGATCGTTGTATGCGCAGGTAAGCGTATCAGCACTCACACCGCCCGTTACGCCGGGAACTGTTTGAATGTTGAATGTAGCTAAGCCGCTTCCTGCCTTCACCAGAAAGCTATCGGCGTGGCCATGATAGCATCCTTCAAACTTGATAAACTTATTTCTTCCCGTGTAACCACGTGCCACGCGGATTGCGCTCATACATGCTTCCGTGCCGCTGCTTACCATGCGAATAAGATCCACGTTCGGAGCCATGCTTTTAATCAGCTCCGCCATCTTTATCTCCAGCTCAGTAGGTGCACCGTATGATGTGGAATATTCGGCATACTCCTGAATAGCTTTTACTACAGGCTCGTATGCATGCCCAAGGATCATCGGCCCCCATGAGGCGATATAATCGATGTATTGGTTGCCGTCCTCATCATATAAGTAAGCGCCTTTCGCCTTCTTAATAAATAGGGGAGTTCCGCCAACACTTTTAAATGCTCTAACGGGTGAGTTTACTCCGCCGGGGATTGATTGCTGTGCCCGCTCAAATAGTTCTTTACTGCGTGAATACATTACTACGTTGTAAGTTTTACGTTATAAGTTATACGTTATAGAATGTGTGTTGTAAGTGATATGTGATACGTCTGAGTGCAATTTTTCGCTTCGATAAACGTATCACGTAAAACTTACAACGTCCAACTTTTCTATTCGTCTCCTTCAAATATGCTGAATGCTTTTGTTTTCTTTGTCGCCTTAAACTCAATGATCCGATATTCAGCCATCTTGTTCTGGTAGAAAGGATCTTGTTCAATGATCGATTCAATGTCTTTTCGCGTAGGTGCCAGGGCCATAATAATGCCTCCGTCACGCGGCTCTTTTCTGCCTGAGGCAAGGAAGTTTCCTGACTGATAGTATTTGTCCAGGAAAGCCATGTGCGGAGCTAAAGCCGCGTCAATCTCTGCTGCCGGAACCTTATAGGTTAATTCGATAATAAACATAGCATTGAGTTTTTTAGGTCGGTAAATTTTTGTCGCCACGAAGACGCCAAGACGCAAAGGAACACAAAGAGTTATGTAAGACAAAGGTAAAAAGTCATATTTTAAATTTGAACGGAGGCTCAAAGAAACAAAGCAGCGCTAAGGCCTATTTGTGAATTGTTTTTCTTTGTGCTGCTTAGTTCATTTTTTTTCTTCGTTATTCAACCTTGCGACTTTGTGTCTTTGTGGCAAATGTTATTTATTCAGCAGCTTTGCTGCGTCTTTCGCAAAATAAGTTGCAATAAGATCTGCGCCTGCTCTTTTGAAAGCTGTGAGTGTTTCAATAATCGCTTTTTCTTCATCAAGCCAGCCCATTTTTGCCGCAGCTTTGATCATGGAATATTCTCCACTGATATTGTAAGCACTTACCGGAACATTCACCGCATTCTTAACCTCACGTATAACATCAAGATAAGGAAGCCCCGGTTTCACCATTACAATGTCTGCACCTTCTTCCACGTCCATCAATGTTTCCTTAATTGCTTCCAGGCGATTGGTGTAATTCATCTGGTACGTCTTCTTATCTCCAAAGCCAGGCGCGCTATCCAACGCATCTCTGAATGGGCCATAAAAGCAAGATGCATATTTTGCACTATAGCTCATGATGCCTGTTTTTGTAAAGCCGCTTTCTTCCAACGCTTCCCTGATAGCACCAATACGGCCATCCATCATATCGCTCGGAGCAACGAAATCCGCTCCGGCGTGTGCATGGCTTACGCTCATTTTAACTAAGGCATCAACGGTTTCATCATTTACAATCTCGCCATCTTTAACAATGCCATCATGGCCATAAATAGAATACGGATCAAGCGCAACATCCGTCATTACTACCATTTCGGGAATCGCGTCTTTGATTGCTTTAATGCTTCGTTGCATCAGGCCGTTTGCGTTCCATGCTTCCAAGCCTGTATTATCCTTCCATTCATCTTTACACTTAATAAAAAGCAACACACTTTTTATGCCCAGGCTCCAAAGTTCTTTTACTTCAAGCAATGTCAGGTCCAGGCTTCTCCTGTAATACCCTGGCATTGATGCTATTTCAGTTGAAATATCTTCTCCTTCATCAATAAACAAAGGAACAATAAAATCATTGGGCGTTAATGTTGTTTCAGCAACCAAGCTTCTAATGCTCGGGCTCACTCTCAATATCCTGTTACGTCTTTGTAGAAACATTTTTAATATTATTTATGTTTACGATAATTGTATTTTAACCACAGAGTAAAAGGAGTTTTTACGCAGAGTATCACAGAGTTTGTGAACCTGTTGCACCTTTCACTATTCACCATTAACTATTCACTATCGAGCCATTCAACGGGCTCCAAACACGCCTTCAACAACCTTTCTTCTTCGCTTCCTACTGCCGGTTGATAATTGTATTCAAAGCGCACCGTTGGCGGCAGGCTCATGAGGATACTTTCAATGCGGCCGTTTGTTCTTAGTCCGAATAAAGTACCTCTGTCGTGTACCAGATTAAACTCGGTATATCTTCCTCTTCTTATTTCCTGCCAGTGTTTGTGCTCAGGCGTGTAAGCTAATTCCTTTCTTTTATCAGCGATAGGAATATACGATTCAATAAAAGTATAGCCAAGCGCATGTGCTAAATCCATCCAGAACTGAACAGGTTTTTCTTCGGTTGCCCTGCGATGATCATAGAAGATTCCGCCAATGCCGCGGCGTTCATTATTCCTGTGTTTGTTCACGAAATAATTGTCGCAATCTTTTTTAAATAAAGAATATAATGTGGGGTCGAACTTATCGCATGCATCTTTGTGTAGTTGATGAAAATGTTTGGCATCTTCGTCAAACAAGTAATATGGTGTAAGGTCTGTTCCTCCGCCAAACCAGCGATCAATCACTTCACCATGCTCATCATACAATTCAAACATGCGGTAGTTGCAATGCACCGTTGGGACAAATGGATTTAGCGGGTGAAGCACCAAACTTAATCCACATGCAAACCATTTGGCGCCATTCATTTTCAAGTGCACCCGCATGGGTTCTGTAACATCACCAAATACCACGGAAGTATTCACTCCGCCTTTCTCAAAAACATTACCATTTGCAATAACTCTTGTTTTACCGCCACCACCTTCCGGGCGCTGCCATTCATCTTGTATAAATGTTGCTTTGCCATCGCATTTTTCAACTGCTGCACAAATGTCATCCTGCAATTGGTGAATAAACGAAATCCATTGTTCTTTAATGCTCATGAAATATTCTTTGAATAGTAAATGGTGATTATTTTTTTAGAAATGTCATCAATGGGCTGATGAATTTATCAAATGCTTCTACATGCGGGATATGCCCCACATCGTTCAGTTCTACCAATTCAGATCCCTTTATTTTTTGTTGCGTTGTTTTGCCAAGAGCAGGGTAGTTGCCCATCGTTTTTTTAACATCATCACTTACAAGGTTTTTGCCCAGCGCGGTTTTGTCCAGCTGACCGATGATCAATAATGTCGGTGCCTTTATGTTTTCGAATTCATAGCAAACTGGTTGCGTAAATATCATGTCATAGGTAAGTGCAGAATTCCATGCTATGCGTTTGTATTCAGGGCTAAGTGTCCACCCGGCCTGCAGGTTCAACCACCTGTCATACTCAGCCTTCCATGTTCCGTGGTAGTAGCTTTCCTGTTGATATTTCTTCATTGAAGCATAGTCTTGTTTCAACTCATTTTTATACCAGGCATCTACAGACTGATAGGGTACTTTCAATTTCCAATCTTCAAGGCCAATAGGATCTTCGAGAATAAATTTTTCAATCCTTTCTGGAAACATCAAGGCAAAGCGCGTGGCTATCATTCCTCCCATGGAATGCCCAAGTATGCATACCTTTTCAATTTTCAGTGAATCGAGTATTGCTTTTGTATTTTGAGCAAGAAGCTGAAATGTATATTGAATGTGGGAGGGCTTGGATGATTTTCCAAAACCTATCTGATCGGGAATAATTACCCTGAATCCGTTTTCTGATAATGCTTTGGCAGTTTGAGACCAGTAAGCTCCGTTGAAGTTTTTGCCATGCAACAACATAACAGTATGCCCATTGCTGTTGGCCGGCTTAACATCCATATAGGCCATTTTTAAAGGCTCACCCTGAATGTTAAGCGAAATATATTGTACAGGAAAGTCATAGGCATAGTTTTCCAGGCATAATCCAAGCGGAACTACTTTTTCCTGCGCAAATGCTGATGTTACAAATGCGGCGCAAACAAGAAGACAAAGCACTGTTTTTTTCATACCGTTTGATTTTCATTCTTCATACAGTTACCTGCATGAACGGTGTTTTGTCGCAGTTACTTTTGGGCGGAATATCTCACCAATGCAATTGCTATCCGGCAGTATGCCTGAATTCCTTAACTGTATCAACAAATGCCCTGGCGTGATCAACAGGCACGTTTGGCAAAATACCATGGCCAAGGTTAGCTACATGCCTTCCGGGGCCAAATGCCTGCAACATTGAAGTGACCTGTTTTTTGATTTCAGGAATTGGTGACAACAATCTTGCCGGATCAAAATTTCCTTGTAGTGTAACATTGTTTCCTGCAAACTGCCTTGCCAATTGTGGTGTTATGCACCAGTCAATGCCTAATCCATGTGCGCCCGTCGCCGCCATGCTGTCAAGAGAATGCCATGCACCTTTGGCGAAGATAATAGTAGGCACTTCTTCTTTTAATGCGGCAACTATCTGGCGTATATATTGAAGCGATAGTAACTCGAAATCTGATGGGCTAAGCAAACCGCCCCAGCTATCGAAAATTTGCACCACATCTGCACCCGCTTTCACTTGTCCTTTAAGATAGGCGATTGTGGTGTCTGTGATCATTTGTAACAGGCTATGCGCCAGTTCCGGATTCATGTAGCAAAATGCTTTTGCTTCATCAAAGGTCTTGGAGCCTTTGCCTTGAACCATATAGCACAATAATGTCCACGGAGCGCCTGCAAAGCCGATTAAAGGAACACGGCCGTTTAATTCCTGCTTGATCAATTTTATGGCGTCAAAAACATAGCCCAGAGATTCTTCCACATCCGGTACACGAACGCGGTTAAGATCGGCTGTTGTTTTTATTGGATCGGGTAACAGTGGGCCTTTACTTTCAATCAACTGCACTTCAAGCCCCATTGCCTGCGGCACAACCAATATATCAGAAAATAAAATTGCAGCATCAACGCCAACAATATCAACCGGCTGAATGGTAATTTCTGCTGCAAGCTCTGGCGTTTGGCATCTTTCAAAAAAGCCGTATTTTTCTCTCAGCACCATATATTCCGGTAAATACCTTCCCGCCTGTCTCATCATCCATACCGGTGTTCTTTCAGTTGCTTCTCCTCTCAGTGTCCTTAATAACAGATCATTTTTTAAAATAGCCATAATGAGTTATACGTTGTACGTTATAAGTTTTAAGTTCAATGCCTAAAGCTTAAAACTGTTTGAAATTATACTAATAATTATTCGCTCTTTGTGTCGAGTTCCTCTACCTGATACCTTAAGCCTATTACCTTACGCCTTTTGCCTCACAACTCACACCTCATGCTTGTCCCACTCATACGCAAGTACTTTATCCACCAGGCTTTCCTGTCCGGGCCATTCGCTGGTAACCACTTTGTTATTGCAGTAAGATTGAATGGTTGCAGAGGTTGTTCTTCCTATAGAAAAAAGGACAACATCCGTACGAATGGTGTTGATCGAGAAAAAACTATGAACAGCAGTTGGGCTGAAAAACAGTATGCCGTCATAATCTTCCTGAACCTCATGCGGTGTTTGCAATGTGTTGTACGCAATTACCTCATGAACGGTAATGTGATTGTTGCCAAGTGTTTCGGGCAGGTCATCAAGCCTTTGGTCTCCGCAAAAGAATGTTACTTCTTTTATCTCTCCCTGCTCAATTATTTTTTTTGCCAGTAAAGAAGCGCTTTTCGCGGTGGTTACAATAATATCTTTCCCAAAATGTTTAACCACGGCATCTTTAGTTGCGCCGCCAAGGCAATGTATTTTCCAGTTATGTGGTGCGGGCAAAAAAGCTGCAACGCTTTCTACAGCATTGTTACTTGTAAAAATTACATGCAATTTTTGCTGCGCCAGCTTTTCAACCTGCTCCGTGAATTCAGGTGAATCAATTTTCTTTATTTCAATAAAAGGCAGCACATCTATTGTTACGTGATGAACTGCTGCTTTGCTGATAAGTTGTGGGTCAAGTGCACGCGTGCACAGTGTTTTTCTATCTGGTTGCATTTCTAATAGCTTCTACAATATTCAAACCGCCCTTCTGCAGAACCTCTTTACCCATGCTAATGCCAGTGTTTACAGCTTCATCAGCTGCACATTGGGTTTCTGCCGTTATGAAATCTTTACCGTCAAGTGAATGGATGCAGCCTTTAAAATGCAGTATTCCATTTTGCACTTCAGCCAAAGCGCTTATGGGGGTAGAGCATCCACCCATTAATGTGCTTAAGAAATCTCTTTCTGCTTTAGCGCACAGCGCAGTAATGCTGTCGTTTAACAGGGCACATTTTTCTTTGGCATCCGTATCATCTTCACGGCAAACAATCATAATAGCTCCCTGGGCGGGTGCTGGAAGCATCCAGTCCAGCTCAATTGCATTAGCAGGTCTTTCGTCAATGCGTTCAAGGCCGGCCGCTGCAAATATGGCACCTTTCCAGTTACTGTCGGCTACTTTTTTTAGCCTTGTAATAACATTGCCCCTCAAATTTTCGATGGAATGATTTGGGTAGCGATGCAGCCATTGTGCTTTTCTCCTGATGCTGCTTGTAGCAATTGTGGCAATGCTTTCAGCATCATTCAAAAAATCAGTATCGTTCTTATATACAAATAGATCTTTATACGAAGCCCTTTTGAGTACAGCTGCCTGTGTTATTCCCTGCGCTAACTGGGTTGGGACATCTTTCATGGAGTGGACAGCAATATCAATACGGTTGCTGAGGAGGACAGAATCAAGCGCTTTTGTAAAAACACCCTGCACGCCCATGGCATATAAAGGTGTAACCAGGTCTATATCGCCATCACTTTTTATGGGTACAATTTCAGTGGAGATGCCTGCTTTTTGTAATTCATCTTTAACCAGGTTTGCCTGCCACATGGCTAAACGGCTATCCCTGGTTCCTATTCTCAAAATTCTGTTCATCTTTTACTGTGAAAGTTTTTGCGGCGCAGCGATTACCAATAAATATGAAAATAACGCAGTTGCCTTAATATGTTTAATTAACGCTTACGGCGATATAATCATTTATTGCTTCAATATAATAACATCCGGGCTGGTGCTGCTGGCGCATTTTTACAGCCATGGTAGTAATTACCTTTTGTATGGCATCAGCATCCAAATTGCATTTGTTGTCGCTGTTGGTATGAGCGGATAAAAACATAGAGCACTGTTGCATATCCAGCAGCTTTTGCTTAACAGCTTTTAGTGCCGGAACATTTCTGCGCATGATGTACCATTCTTCAAATTCCGCAATATGTTCGCGTATAATGGCTTTTGCTGCAGGCACTTCATCCATGCGCTTTTGCAAAGTGGCATCATTTATTTTGGAAAGATCATCTACGTTAACCAATGTTACGTGCGGCAAATCTTTAGCCTGAGGATCGATATTATTTGGAATGGAAAGATCAATCAAAATTTTTGGAGAGCTTTCTACCAGGTCAGCCTTCATAATAACAGGCTGCTCTGCATTGGTTGCTACGATAACCACATCAGCTTCCTCAACCAATTTTTTTGAGTTGCTGAAAGAGCCAAATTGTAAACCTAATTCACTCGCAAGCTCGGCAGCTTTGTCTTCGGTTCTGTTCAGCAGGGTTATGTTGGTTGTTTCCAGGTAGTCTACCAGGTTTTTGCAGGTGTTGCGTCCTATTTTACCTGTGCCAAGCAGTACAATTTTTTTATTTTTTGCATCTGCAAGATTTTCACACAGGAACTGAACTGCAGCAAAAGAAACGGAAACCGTTCCGCCACTTAGCTGTGTTTGCGATTTGATGGCTTTGGACGATTGCAAAACAACATTCAGCAAACGCTCCATAAACGTTCCTATGAATTGGTGTTGTTTTGCTATTTTGGAAGCCAGTTTAAGCTGGCCCACAATTTCGTAGTCACCTAGTATTTGAGAATCAAGCCCGGCTGCAACATTAAACAAATGTTCAATTGCTTCCCAGCCTTGTTTTATGTAAGCAAATTCTTTGAATTTTTCTGAAGATCCGATTGTTTCGGAGCAAAGAAGGTCAACAAGTTCGCGAGAGGAGTGTGCAACGCCGTAGATTTCCGTGCGGTTGCAGGTGCTTAAAATAAACATTTCCTGCACACCGGAAGATTTCGCTTTACTTAAAAGTGAAATATATTGATCATTGTTAACGGCAAATTGTCCGCGTATGCAAGTGTCAGTCTTCTTGTAATTGATTCCGGCGATATAAAACTGCGTAATGTTCATTCTTCCTTGGTCGTCAAATATTGATAACGCAAAAGTACTTCTATACGTTGCCAGAAAAACATGACTAAGCGTCGATGTCTGTCATTTCTGTGTCATGTTTTGATGATAATGTGATTAAACCTCCGCCACCATTGGGATTCTTCACATCAAACGTTATAAAAAATGCAGTTGTTTTTATACTGATATATTGCATTATACCGTAAAATGTAATGGGTCGAAATCAATAATGCAGAGGTAAATACTTTCCTTCTTTGAAATTGTTCGCGGATAAAAAGCGTACAACGTGAAACTTATAACGTATCGCTTACTTTTGCTTACTAAACACGCAGGCATGGCAAAAAAGGGTATTGTGCTGATGAACCTCGGGTCTCCCGAATCAACATCAGTAAAGGATGTAAAAAAATATTTGACGGAATTTTTGATGGATGCAAGGGTAATAGATAAGCCATGGCTTGCCCGTACATTGCTGGTGCGGGGAATTATCGTGCCTTTCCGTGCTCCCAAATCTGCCAAAGCTTACGAAAGTATCTGGTGGAAGGAAGGCTCTCCGTTAATCGTTCTTACCAAACAATTGCAGGAAGCAGTTCAACAGGAAGTGGATGAGCCCGTAGAAATTGCTATGCGTTACGGAAACCCTACGCCGAAGGATTGTTATGATAAACTGCTGCGTGAAAACCCCGACCTGGAGGAAGTTGTATTATTTCCTTTATATCCACATTACGCCATGAGTAGTTATGAAACGGCTGTGGAGTACATGAAGGAAGTGCATGAAAAACATAAATATTCTTTCAAGCTGTCCGTCATTCCTCCATATTACAGGGATGCAGAATACATATATTCTCTTACTGAAAGCATAAGGCCTTTTACAGAAAAAGCATTCGACAAATTATTGTTTAGTTATCATGGTGTGCCAGAGCGCCATATTTTAAAGGGTGACGTAACCGGACAGCATTGCCTTAAAGTGAACGACTGCTGCCATGTAACTTCCGCCGCGCACGATCAATGTTATCGTCATCAGACATTCATCACTACAGAACTTGTTACAGAAAAATTGCAACTGCCAAAGGAAAAAGTAGAACAAAGTTTTCAGTCACGATTGGGCCGTGACCCATGGCTTACACCTTACACAGCAAAGCGCCTGGAAGAATTGCCTGGCGAAGGCATTAAAAAATTACTTGTTGTGTGCCCGGCTTTTGTAAGTGATTGCCTCGAAACACTTGAAGAGATCGCTGAAGAAGGTAAACATATTTTCCTTCAGGCAGGTGGTGAAGAATTTACGATGATACCTTGCCTGAATGTGCACCCGCTATGGATTAGGAGTATTGTGAAGTTGATAGGGGATTAAGATTGGGGTGGCTAGTCTGGATTTGGATTTGTGGGATTGAAGGATGAATGGAATTGCAATATTAAAAATCCGGCTTATTCTTGTTGTTAGCTGATCGTTGAATGAATTATGGATAGTAGTAATAAGTAGATTTGGGTTTAATATTTTAAACCCTAAATCAAATGAAACAGGAAATAAAAGATGATCTCACTTACAAAATAATAGGATGTGCAATGAAGGTTCATAGCATTTTGGGAAATGGCTTTCAGGAAGTGATTTATCAAAGGGCCCTTGCAATTGAATTGAAGAATGCGTGCATTGATTTTGAAAGAGAAATGGAGATCGATATTTATTATTGTGGAGAGCTTATTGGATGCAGGCGAGTTGACTTTTTAATAGAAGGCGAAGTACTGGTTGAACTGAAAGCAATTTCAGCATTGGATGATGGACACTTAGCACAGGGCTTGAATTATCTGGTCGCATATAAGCTTGACAAAGGGCTTCTTTTAAATTTCGGTTCAAAAAGTCTCGAAGTAAAGAGGCTGCGCCATCCAAAAATAAATTTAATGGAACAAATCAAGAAACAAATCAAGAAATAAATGATTCAATTAAATGACCGCCTACTTAATCAATTAATCTTATAAAGAAATTGAATAATAGTATGACCAAAATCAAACAACATGTAAAATAATTCAATCCAATAATCTTCTAATCCCACAAATCCAGATCCAGACAAACAATCAAAATCTCAATCCCAATCACATGTACAATTACCTAAAAGCGCTCCATATCATCTTTGTCGTAACCTGGTTTGCCGGGCTGTTTTATATGCCCAGGTTTTTTATTTACGCAACAGAAGCCGGGGAAAAAGATGAGGTGGAAAAAAATATCCTGAGGGCGCAGTTTAGAATAATGATGAAACGGCTATGGTTTGGAATTACATGGCCTTCGGCTATTATTACCTTAATTATGGGGCCAACGGTTATGGCTACCGGCCCCTGGGATGAATTGCTGCTGACGGAAGCCGGAAGATGGCTGTTGATTAAGTTGATGTTGGTTGTGTTGTTATATGTGTATCATTTCACGCTGCATCGTATTTACAAGCAACAGATGAATGGTATTTTTAAATACACATCTCAGCAACTGCGTATTTGGAATGAGGTGTCTACTATATTTCTCGTTGCGATTGTTATGCTTGCTGTCGTAAAACAAAGCATGAGCCTTGTGTGGGGATTAACCGGGCTGGTGATGTTTGTTATTGTTTTGATGAGCGCAATAAAGATTTATAAAATATTGAGAGAAAAGAAGAGGGGATAGGGCGGAAAATCGGTGATGCCTGGATTTTCTTATTTGGAAAACGATTTACCTATTTCTTAATGTCGGGGCTGGGGTGAGGGTTACGGATACGGATTATCTACGCAACACTTCCTGTGGTAGACCTGATATCACTTTTGCGCGGCACAAGCCGATAACTCCTAAACTGCTTTGCTGAATAACATTTTTTCTTCTTTTGCCTCGCTGCGTAGCAAATGCTGGTCGAAAGCTTTACATACATTTCTAATAAAATGGCGGCCTGTATAAGTGAGTTCAAGGCGCTTTGGGCTCCAGTTGATCAGGCCGTTTTTTTCCAGCTCATCCAGTTGTTTAAAAGTGTGAGGTTGAAAAAGGGGCAAATGCTCAGGAGAAAAATATGTTCCTCCTTTGCAGGATATATCAAGGATATATTGGCGCATAATCAGGTCTTCATCGGATAGAAAGTAGCCCTTCGTTACAGCGAGTTCATTTTCTTTGATGCTATTGTAATAATCGTGGAGCGTTTTATGATTTTGTGCAAATGCTACACCGGCATCGCTGATGCTGGAAACGCCAAGGCCCAACAGCATAGAAGTTTGCTGAGTGGTATAACCCATAAAGTTGCGATGCAGCCACCCCTCGTTCCAGGCTTTGTATAGATCGTCGCCCGGTAATGCGAAATGATCCATGCCAATATCAGTGTAGCCATGTCCCGTAAACAATTTCTTTCCTTCTAAGTAGAGTTGCATTTTAAGAGATGCTTCCGGAAGGTCATTTTCATCAAACAAACGCTGAGCCTTGCTTGTCCAGGGAACATGCGCGTAGCTATAAAATGCAATCCTGTCTGGTTTTAACTCAATGCTTTGTAAGATTGTCTGGTGAATACTTTCCAGCGTTTGAAGAGGAAGGCCATAAATCAGGTCGAAGTTGACAGAATGATAACCGATGGCCCTGGCATTATCAACCGCACGTTGCACATTTTCATAAGGCTGAATGCGATTGATCACCCGCTGAACTTTTTCATTGTGGTCCTGTACGCCGTAGCTTACTCTTCTAAAGCCGATCTTATAAAGGGTTTGGAGATGTTCCAAAGTTGTATTGTTGGGATGCCCCTCAAAGCTAAATTCATGCTCAGGATGAATACAGCAATCTCCAAGAATAGCCGACAGAAGTGTTTCAAGATTTTCGGGAGAGAAAAAGGTCGGCGTGCCTCCGCCAAGATGCAGTTCTCTGATCACTGGTGTACTGGTCATTAGGGATCGGTACAACCGCCACTCTTTGATGAGCGCGTTCATGTATTCGTTCTCAACCGAATGATTCGTTGTAATTTTTTTATTGCAGCCGCAGTATGTACAGAGCGACTCACAAAATGGAAGATGGATATACAGGCTAATCCCATCCTTTGCATTTGCTTCCATTTGCGTTAGGCAGATCTCTTTCCACTTATCCGCATCAATGTTATTTTGCCAGAAAGGAACTGTTGGATAGCTTGTATAACGTGGCGTTGGAACGTTGTATTGCTGTAATAATTCTAACGAAATCATGGTTGCAAAATATTCGCAAAGGTATCCGGGGTGGCAAGGCTGGAACATGATCAAAATCATACTGGCCGCTGAAAATTGTCATAAGATCATCATTTATAGACGTTGGAATGGCACGATTCGGCGTTTTTTAGGCACGGAGCCTTGTAGCCAATGAAGTGAAAGGCCTGGCTCAGGCTTCTTCTATTTCCATTTTTAAGATGAGTTCGTCTTCGAAGGAATAAATATGCCTGACAAAGCCGTCTGAGAGTAAATTTCCATCATGGCCCTTTACCACCTGGTGAACCATTACCGCTACTTTGCCGGGTTGAATTTGTTTGTAGGATGTTGGTTTAACTATCGGGTCAATCTCCTTCCATTGTCGCTTCCAATATGCTTTTACTGCATCCTTGCCTTCAACGTAGCCTCCTTCCCAACCATTGGGCCAGTGTACATTTTCGGCCATCAGTATTAGTACCGAGTCTATGTCACGCCTGTTAAATGCATCGTAGGCATTTTCGAGAATTTGTTGATATGGAGTAATCATATGATGAATTTTTCGTCTACTATGTCAGGCCTTACAAATAGATCATTAAAACTTTGCCAATAAAAAAGCCCCTGCTGGGCAAGGGCTTTTTTAAAAAAATTCAGATTATAGATTTTCCAGCTGTATGTTTTTCCATTTCACTTTTATTCCGCCGCCATCATGAATTTGCAGGGCGATGAAACCATTTCCCTGCCCGATTTTTTCATCTTTTAATGTAATCATTTGATGACCATTGAGCCATGTAGTAACCTCATCGCCATTCACTTTAATTTTGTAAGTATTCCATTCGCCCTGTTTCAGGTATTTTTCATCTTCGGCCTTTGGCTGAATAAGCCACCCGCGGCCATATGATTCATAAATACCTCCCGTGTGATGGTTTAGCGGAGCCACTTCAGCCTGCCAGCCGCTGATTTTCACACCTTCGGGAATACTTGACCTGAAAAATACACCACTGTTGCCGTCTGCCTCCTGCTTAAATTGAAGCGTTAGTATGAAGTTCTTGTAATCTTTATTGGTAGAAAGATAACCGTACTGTTTGTCCGGACCACTTTCACAAACCAGCTCGCCATTATCAACGTACCATTTTTCAGTTCCGTGAATCGTCCAGCCGGTTAAATCTTTCCCATTGAATAGTTTTTCCTTTTTCTGAGCAGTAGCACTCGTCAGCACGCAAGCCAGCGCTAATAAGGTAAGCAAATGTTTCATATTGATTGTTTTAAGAAGCTTTCAGCTATCAGCCTTCAGCCGTTAGCCATCGTTATAAAATGGTTCGAAAGTTACTGCAAATCTGATTTCAAATCTCAAATGTCAAATCTCAAATGTCAAATTGCTTCATCTATGCTCTGTATTATAATCTCGCACGCCTTCGTCAATTCCTCCTCTGTTATGATCAGCGGAGGGCCCACGCGCATGCATTCAGGTGCAAATAAAAACCAGTCGGTGATTAATCCATTCTGAATGCATCGATGTATAATTTTCTGATTCATTTCAAAGCTTTCAAACGCCACTGCGGCCCACAAGCCTGCAGTGCGAAGTTGTTTGATTGCCCTGTGTTGTAAACGTTCTTGAATAATGGCTTCTTTCTTTTTTACCTCACCAATAAAATTACCCTCAAGCAGCACTTCCAGGGCCGCCTTACCCGCAGCGCAGGAAACAGGGTGCCCTCCGAATGTTGTGATGTGCCCAAGTACAGGATTGGCTGTTAATGTTTGCATCAACCCGCGGCTGCTGATGAAAGCGCCCAGCGGCATGCCACCGCCAAGGGCTTTGCCCAGTAATAAAATATCCGGAACCACTTCATATTGCTGAAAGGCCCAAAGGCTGCCGGTGCGGCCAAACCCTGCCTGTATTTCATCAAATATCAGCAGTACATTATTTTCCGTGCATTTTTTTCTGATTTGTTGAAGCCATTCTTTAGCCGGCACATTTATTCCACTTTCAGCCTGCACTGTTTCCATAATAACGCATGCAGTGGTTTCATCAATGAGGTCGATTGCTGCATTGCTGCCGTAATCTACGGGGTAAATGTCTGGCAGTAACGGCCTGAACGCATTTCGCCAGTATTCATCACCCATTATACTCAGCGCACCTTGCGTGCTTCCATGATAGCTCTTATTATAAGAAATTATTTTAGAACGCCCGGTAGCACGTTTGGCTAATTTCATTGCGCCCTCCGTTGCTTCTGCGCCGCTATTGGTGAAATAGACGCAATTCAACTGTTGAGGCAAAAGATCTGCCAGTAACCGGGCATATTGCACCTGGGGATTCTCAATAAACTCGCCATAAACAATCAGGTGCATAAATTCCGCGGCTTGTTGCTGTACTGCGCTTACAACTTTCGGATGGCTGTGCCCGATATTACATACGCTAAAACCTGAAATAAGATCTATGTATGGCTTTTCGTTGATATCGTATTGGTAAATGCCCTGTGCCTTTACAATTTCCAACCCGATAGGCGATGAAGATGTTTGTGCTACATGATCCAGGAAAAGTTGCCTGTTTGAAATATGAGTCATTCTTACTGCTTGAAAGCTGCAAATATCGCAGTTTATTTTCTGTGCCGGTTTTTGGGTTAATGAGAAACAAGTAACTTGAGGAGCTGAAAGCATAAAGCCAAGCTTAAAGCCTAAAGCGGAGAACCTTATTTAATCTAACCCGAATGTGGATCAACCTTGTCGCGTTAGGCATCTCCCTGGGTTTTAGGCTTCCAGCTTGTATTTGCAAAACTTTTTAATTTGATAATATGGCAGTGATTTTACCGGTTTTAGGAAAAGAACCAAAGTTTGGAGAAAAATGTTTTGTCGCACCTAACGCAACAATTGTTGGTGACGTTGTAATGGGACGGGAATGTAGCGTATGGTTTAATGCGGTTGTGCGGGGCGACGTGAATTATATAAAGATTGGCGATAAGGTGAATATCCAGGATGGCGCCGTAATTCATTGCACTTATGAAAAGAATCCCACAGAGATTGGTAATAATGTGTCCATCGGACATAATGCCTTAGTGCATGGTTGTAAGGTATTTGACAATGTGCTGATAGGAATGGGTGCGATAGTGATGGACCGCTGTGAAATTCATAGCAATTCAATTATTGCTGCCGGCGCCGTTGTTTTGGAGGGAACGGTTGTGGAAAGTGGGAGTATTTATGCTGGTGTGCCTGCCAAAAAGGTAAAAGATATACCCAAAGACACCACTCACGGCGAGATTGAACGCATCGCAAACAACTACGTAAAATATTTTTCATGGTTTTCTGATTTCAATGCAGCGAAATAATTTATCCCGTTGTCTTTTACCAAAAGATAGATACTGTACCCGCAATCTCAACTAACTGCTTAATTTTATAAAATGATTAGACCCTTAACAGTATCTGTCTTTTTTATTGGCCTTATGTTTGCTTTTACATCTTGCAAAGTGCGAAAAGGTTGCCCAAGTAACGGGGCAAACGTGGGAGCAGAAAGGATTTTAAGCGGCGACCCCCAGGCCGTTAAAGATATTAAAGGCGGAAAGAAGTATAAAATGAACAAATTTTAAATTCGTTACTCTTTAAAAACCTGCCTTTTATTTAAGCCATCCAATTCCAATTGTAAATGCTAATTGCTTGCTGATAAAAACGTTGCACAATAATGCCAATTGTGCGAGGGATGAAGTATTGTAAACGATATAAAACGAAGGAGGATTAAATGAAAGTAAAAGTAACCGTAACTAAAGACACAGCAGAAAGTTCAATCATTAACGAAAATGCAAGCCTGCAACAATTTTATTCACTTACGAATGAATTAAGTAAGAATCGTCACGTGCGCTTTACCGGAAAAACTGACGAAGCCGATAATATTGTCTGGAGTTTTAAGTATCGCGGAAGAAACCTTAACCTGCAATACAGCATTTATAACGGTTTATCTCTCGAACCCCAGGACCTGAAAGATGCCAGCACCGCTTATGAACTGGTTGACAAAATCAAAAGTAAATCAGCTGTTTAATAGCTTTTTGTCTCGATAGATTCAAGTATGTTATAATAACTTACATACCTGTCTTCGCTTACAATTCCATCGACAACTGCCTGTTTAACGGCGCAGCCGGGCTCGTTGGTGTGTAAACAGTTATTAAACTGGCAACCGGTGATCAATTTTTGCATTTCAGGAAAATAGTGAGAAAGCTCCTGGCGGGATATATCTACCAATCCAAATTCTCTAATGCCGGGTGTGTCAATAATCTGGCCTCCACCCGGCAAATCATACATTTCGGCAAATGTGGTTGTGTGCATGCCTTTGCCGCTCCATCCGCTAACTTCTTTCGTTTTTAACGCCAAATCGGGAAAGATTGCATTGATGAATGTAGATTTTCCGACTCCACTGTGGCCGCTTAATAATGTTACCTTGTTTTGTAATAATGCTGTCAATTCCTCAATGCCACGGTTTTCCGCCATGCTAACCAATAATATTTTATAGCCGATGGCCGTATACATGGCATGCCATTTCTCGTATTGCTCCAGTTCTTTTTTCTTGTAGATATCAGCCTTGTTAAACACTATTACCGCAGGCACATGATAAGCTTCCGCAGAAATAAGGAAACGGTCTATAAATCCTTGTGATGTTCTGGGTTCTTTTAGCGTTGCAAACAAAAGCGTCTGATCAAGATTGGACGCAACGATGTGATGTTGATTCCTGTTATGGGGAGAAACCCTGGCTATATAATTTTTTCTGTCGTAAATTTTAGTAATGATTACCGTGTTCTCTGACTCATTCTCCAATTCAATCTCAACTTCATCGCCAACGGCAATTGGGTTGGTTGATGTAATTCCTTCTATTTTAAAGATGCCCTTCATCCGGGCATTGTAAACAGTGCCATCTTGGGTTTTGGTAACATACCAGCTTCCTGTCGATTTATAAACCAATGCTCTCATTCAAATTTGTAATGCTCAGGCTTTGGGTTCCGGCCTTTAAGCTTTTAAGGAAATTTTCTAAATACAGTATAACGTAAAGTTATTTCAATAAGTAAGAAGAACAATGCCGCTGCCAGCCATGGCAAATATTTCTCGGTATAACGGTTGTGGGAAGTAATTTCAACTTTTGATTTTTCAAGCTGATTAATACTGTTATAGATCAATTGCAGTGCTGCTTTATCCGTAGCATGAAAATATTCTCCGCCTGTTTGCTGAGCCAGATCTTTCAACAGTTTTTCGTTAAACTCAAGCTTCTTTGTTTGCTGTACCGGCCCGAAGGGCGTATTGGTAACTTCCTGAATTTCTTTTTCGGAACCCACGCCAATAGTATAGACTTTTATTTTGAAAAGCCTGGCCATATCGCGCGCGATGTCTGGGGGAATAGTGCCTCCAAAATCAACGCCATCCGTTAATAGCACAATTACTTTTGATTTTGCCTTGCTTGACCTTAGCCGGTCAACGCTTGTGGCAAGGCCAGAGCCTATAGCGGTGCCTTCATCCTGCAGATAGCCGCTTTGTATATTTTTTATTTGAGAAAGCACTGCGTTATGGTCAGTTGTTACGGGGCACAATGTAAAACTCTGATTGCTGAAGATTACCACACCAATTTTATCCCCCGGCCTTTGTTGAACAAACTGAATGGCTACATCCTTTGCGGCTTCCAGCCGGTTTGGCTCAAAGTCCCGCTCAGTCATACTGCCGCTTATATCAAAGCAAAGCACCATGTCAATGCCTTCACCCTCCGTTAACTCCTCGGTAAATTTCTGCTGTGGCCTGGCCAGCGCAACAATCAAACAGGCGAGCGACAAACATCTTAACACAAAAGGAAAATGCCTGAACGTAATTTTCAGATTGTTGGTATTGCCAATAAAATGCGTTGTGGTAATAAGCATTGCGGCCTTGCCCTTATCACCCCTGCGCATGTATTCAAGTATCAGTATCGGGATAAGCAGCAGCAATCCCAGCACCCATACATAAGCGAACTGAATATGTTTAAACCACTCTGTCAGCATTAACTTTCCTTTGGTTGTTGTATATAAAATCTATCGTTTTTCTAACTGTATTAATAGCATTTGCATCATCTTTTGGCGGCAGGTATTTTGCAAACTTTACAGCAGATATCAATCGCGCAAGCTGAAAGAAATCTGTTCTTATGCCGGTGTCCGAAATCACATCTTTTGTGTGCATCATCACCTCATCCGTTGTGCTTTGCAATGTGTGAATATTTAATTCTGCATCAAGGTAAGTGCGATATATTTTGTCCAGCTGCAAATAAAAAATGTTCGCAGGAACATTGCTGTTTTCCAGTTCTTTCAATGCCTCAATTGCCTGTTGGTAATTGGTTTGCGGATCTTTCGGTTTGGTTACCGCAGCCTTTGGTTTCTTCTTTCTGAAAAGGAACCACCATAAAGCTAAGATCAGCAGCAGGCCGCCGGCGATCAATACAATAATTAACCATGTATTGTTTCGTGCGTTAACTTCCAGTATGTCTTTAATGGGGTGATAATCTTTTAAAGAAGATACATCCACCGGCAATACTTCTAATGTAACAGGAGCGCTGTGTAAAATCACTGACTTGCCGGTTGGCTTATCTGCTAATGTTATGCTGATGTCTGGCAGCTGCCATTTTCCTGAGTCGAAGGACGTGATTGTTATCTTCTGAACATATGTATTCAGGCCTGAAATCATCGCAGAGTCGGTGGCCTCTCTTTTTACTACTTCGATATGGTTGCCTGTGTCCGGCAGATTAGCCCATGTTACCAGCGTTGCCGATAAAGGATTAATGTCTTCAGCCTTGATCGTTAAAGTAACTTGCTCACCCAGCAGGATCTTATCTCTATCCAGCGATGCCGAAAGTTTTTGAGCTTGTGTATTATTTGATACAACCAAGCATAGCAGTAATGCTAGCTGATAGGTAATAGCTTTTAATTTGTGGTAATGCGGTTGTTTTCCTTTCGTGTGCTTCATGCCCTTCTGATGAAAAATTCCTGTAAAGCTTTAACGTAATCCTGGCCGGTGGCAACCTGTATCAAATCAGCTCCGGCTGATCTGAATGTGCTTTTGGCATCATCCAATATTTTATGAAATTGCTGGTTGTATAAGTGGCGCGTATAAGTATCGTTGGTATTCAGCCATTTTGTTTTTCCTGTTTCTGCATCCTTCACCTGGATAATTCCTACGGGAGGAAGATCCTGGTCGCGCTTATCGTACACCTGAACGCCAATTACATCATGCCTTTTTGCAGCCACACGCAAAATCTCTCTATAACCGGCATCGGCAAAATCACTCAAAATAAAAACAATGCTTTTATGCCGGGAGGTATTATTTAAAAACTGCAACGCTTTGATAATGTCGGTCTGTGCGGAATGCGGTGTAAAAGAGAGGAGTTCCCTTACCATATACAACACATGGTCGCGGCCTTTTTTTGCTGGAACATATTTTTCTACTTTATCGCTGAAAAAGATCAGGCCAGCCTTATCATTATTGCTGATTGCGGAAAATGCAAGCACAGCGCAAATTTCAGTAATCAGGTCTTTTTTTGTCTGGCGGAATGTGCCAAACAAACTACTTGCACTCATGTCCACCAACAAGTAAACACTCAGCTCGCGTTCTTCTTCAAAAAGCTTGCTGTAAGTATGCCCCATGCGTGCCGAAACATTCCATTCAATAAACCTTACATCGTCGCCTGCCTGGTATTCCCTTACTTCTTTAAAAGCCATACCGCGCCCTTTAAAAGCGGTATGGTACTCACCAGTAAAAAGATGGTTAGTAAGCCTTTTGCTTTTAATTTCCAGTTCGCGGACTTTTTTTAATATGTCGGATGATTCTAGCATTGGTAAGTTATACGTTGTACGTTATAAGTTATACGTTGTTCGTTCTAAATAGTGGGTTGTAAGTTTTTGCAGCGAGGAGTAATCCTTTTTAATTGTTCCTCGGTGGAAAACGTATAACTTACAACTTACCACTTCTAAGGGACATTTACGCTTGCAAGAATATTATCAATAATCTGTTCACTCGTAACATTTTCTGCTTCCGCTTCATAAGTCAGGCCAATGCGATGGCGCATTACGTCTTTACAGATTGCTTTCACATCGTCAGGAATAACAAAGCCTCTCTTTTCCATAAATGCATGGGCTTTGGCAGCAAGCGCAAGATTGATACTTGCACGTGGAGAGCCACCGTAGCTGATCATGCTTTTTATTTTACCCATTCCATAGTTTTCAGGAAAGCGTGTGGCAAAAACCAGGTCAACAATATATTGTTCAATCTTTTCGTCCATGTAAACCTGCCTTGTCAATTCGCGGCCGTTGGTGATTTCTTTTACGCTTACAACAGGTTTTACTTCGGGTGCCCTCAGATCCTGAACCTGCTGCCTTATGATCATCTGTTCTTCTTTCTTATCAGGATATCCTACAATCACTTTCAGCATAAAACGGTCAACCTGCGCTTCAGGTAAAGGATAAGTGCCTTCCTGTTCCAGCGGGTTTTGCGTTGCAAGCACCAGGAAAGGATCATCCAGTTTAAAAGTATCTTCACCTATTGTTACCTGTCTTTCCTGCATCGCCTCAAGCAGCGCACTCTGAACTTTTGCCGGGGCGCGGTTAATTTCATCTGCCAGGATAAAGTTCGCGAAAATCGGCCCTTTCCTAACCATGAACTCATTGCGTGGCTGGTTATAGATCATCGTACCTACAACATCGGCAGGCAAAAGGTCCGGCGTAAATTGTATGCGGCTAAATTTGGCGTCAATTGCCTGGGCCAGCGATTTGATAGTAAGTGTTTTAGCCAGGCCGGGAACACCTTCAAGCAATACGTGCCCATTGCTTAGTAATCCGATTAAAAGCCTGTCTACCATCGTATTTTGGCCGACAATAACTTTTCTTAGCTCTTCACGTATTACGGTTACAAATGTTGCTGTTTGGCTTATTTTTTCGTTCAGTTGTTTTATCTCTTCGCTGGTGAGCATGTTTTATCTGATTATGTCGTGAATGTACAAAGTAAAGAGCAGTGGCTGAAAAATCAAAACAGAAGTAAAGTTTAAAGCTAAAAGCTTAGAGCCTAAAGCCTAAGCCTAAAGCCAGGTAGCACTTCCATTTAGTAAAGTTGGAATAATTTTTTATCGGCCGCTGGCTCCTGCCGAGCAAGACGAATAACGCGTCTTTAACTAAATGGCGTTGGCTTAAAACTGTAGCCCCGCTCTAATCAAGGCTTATAGCCAATAAAAATGCCAAACGTTTAATTAAAAACATCTGGCATAAAAAAAGTTACGATTTAAGGCATCAAGCTTTAAGCTTATTTAGTCTTCTTCAACGCTGCCTTTAGCGAAACGCTTGATAACACCACGGCCGCTTTCACGAATGAAAGTGATGATCTCATCTCTTTCGTCGCTTGCAGTAAACTCTTCTTCAATAAATTCCAGCGCCTGGCTTATGTTAAGCCCCTTTGTGTAAATAATGCGATAGATATCAAGAATGTGATTGATCTTATCTATTGTAAACCCTCTGCGTTTTAAGCCTACGCTGTTAACGCCGCCGTAGCTAAGTGGTGTACGAACCGCTTTAATGTAAGGAGGTACATCTTTACTAACCAAACTACCACCGGCAATGTAAGAATGCTGGCCAATATGCACAAACTGGTGAACCGCACAAACGCCTGCAATAATAGACCAATCGCCCATTATTACGTGACCAGCCATTTGCGAGTTGTTACTCATAATACAATTGTCGCCAATAACGCAATCGTGTCCTATATGGCTATATGCCATGATAAGGCAGTTATCACCAACCTTAGTTTTATACCTGTCAATTGTACCGCGGTTTATCGTAACAAATTCACGGACTGTTGTATTGTCTCCAATTTCAACGTACGTTTTTTCACCGTTAAACTTCAGGTCCTGTGGAATGGCTCCTAAAACTGCGCCGGGAAAAATACGGCAGTTTTTACCAATCCTTGTGCCCTCCATTATTGTAACATTACTGCCAATCCAAGTGCCTTCGCCTATCTCTACGTCCTGGTGTATAACAGTAAACGGATCGAGCTTAACATTCGTGGCTAGCCTTGCGTTGGGGTGAATATATGTATGGGGATGAATCATGCAATAATGTTATTATTTGCTATTAGTGTTTTAGCGGTGAGAAAAAATATGCCGGAACCATTTTTCCGGCATGCAAAAATAAACTTATTCAAATAACTTAATAATGATTTAACTTCTCTTCACAACCTGAGCCACTAAATCGGCTTCTGTTGCTACTTTGCCACCAACATAAACTGTCCCTTTCATTTCGCAAATTCCTCTGCGAACGGGTGCGGAAAGTTCCATTTTCAGGATCATTGTATCGCCGGGAACAACTTTTTGTTTGAATTTACAGTTATCTATTTTCAGAAAATAAGTATCATATTGTCCTTCGGGCATTGCGTTAATGCAAAGGATCCCGCCTGTTTGCGCCAACGCTTCAATTTGTAGAACGCCTGGCATTACCGGGTTATTTGGGAAGTGGCCCTGGAAAAACCATTCGTTTACCGTAACATTTTTAATACCTACGATATGATTATCAGAAAGTTCGATAATCTTATCTACAAGCAGGAAAGGAAAACGGTGTGGTAACGTTTTTTCGATGTTTTCCTGGTTAAATACCGGCGGTAACGACGGATTATAAACAGGAACATCTTTAACATGCTTGTTCTTCTTAATGTATTGTTTGATTTTCTTAGCAAACTCAACGTTGGTGCTGTGGCCTGGCCTGTTCGCAATAATCCTTGCTTTAATAGGATAGCCGATCAACGCAAGATCGCCTACTATATCCAACAGTTTGTGCCTTGCAGGTTCGTTAGGGAAACGCAATTCAAGATTGTTCAGGTAGCCTTCGCTCTTCACTTCAATTTTATCACGCTTGAATATTTTTGCAAGACGTGACATTTCTTCCTGGGTTACAGGTTTATCAACAACCACTATCGCATTATTAATGTCGCCACCTTTAATGAGGTTGTGCTCCATCAGCATTTCCAGCTCGTGCAAAAAACAGAATGTACGGCATGGAGCTATTTCACCCCTGAAATCGCGGATAGTTTTCAGTCCGGCATGTTGGGTACCTAGAACCGGGCTATTGAAATCGATCAGTGTTGTTATCTGGTAATCTACTGAAGGCAGCGCCACCATTTCAACACGCTTGGCTTCATCGTAATGGTAAATATTTTCATCCAGGCTGTACCATGCTTTTGCAGCTTCTTGTTCTACAACGCCAGCTTCTTCAATCAACTCTATAAAGGGTTCGGAACTGCCATCCATAATGGGGATTTCCGGGCCATTTAAAGAGATCAATACGTTATCGATCCCCATTCCAACCAACGCGGCAAGTAGGTGCTCTACCGTGCTTACTTTGGCATCGCCCACCTGTAAAGTTGTACCGCGGCTTGTGTCGGTAACAAGATCACAATCAGCCTTAATAACAGGCTTATTGGGAAGGTCTACTCTTTGAAACTGAATACCAAAACCCGGGTTAGCAGGATGCAATGACATATCCACAAGAATGCCGGTATGCAAACCAGTTCCGCTGATATTTGCTACAGCTCCCAATGTGTGCTGCTTATCCGGATTGAAAGTTGCGTTCATACTTTAATTTTATTTCGTGATGCTGCCGGAAAATCATTGTTTGTTCTTTATCCGGCTTTGTCAGGGGCTGCAAAGGTAAGCATGAATAAGAAAAAGACATAACCACCAAGGTGCGATTTTTGTAAATAAAGTCACAAATCATTCACCCTCAACCTTATGCATTAAAAATGCAAAATGGCCCATTAGCTATACCAACAGGCCATTTAGGAATATCTTAAAAAACTAGATCCCTATTTTTTCTGACATTAGTTGCAGTACCAGTTTTTCCAGCTCTGCGATTTTTTTCTCCAGCTCCGGTAATTTTCTTGTAACAGCCTGGCTTCGTAACGCGCTTGTATAATCATGCGCCGGAGAGCCGGTTACAGCTGAATTAGGAACCTTAATCGATTTGCTGACACCGCTTTGTGCGTTGATTTTGCTTCCATCGGCAATGTGGATATGCCCAACAATGCCTGCCTGTCCGCCAATCATAACGTGGTTGCCCAGTTTAGTGCTGCCGCTAACGCCAGCCTGTGCTGCTATAACGGTGTTGTTACCAACTTCAACATTATGTGCTACCTGGATAAGATTATCCAGTTTAGCGCCGGATTTAATAAGTGTAGAACCTATTGTGGCGCGGTCTATTGTTGCGTTTGAGCCTATTTCAACAAAGTCCTCAATGATAACATTGCCAATTTGCGGCACTTTTTTATAAGATCCATCTGCCTGAGGTGCAAAGCCAAATCCATCGCCACCGATTACCGTTCCAGCATGGATGGTAACGCTTTTGCCGATCTTACAATCATGGTAGATCTTTACACCGGGATGGATAATAGAGTTTTCGCCAATAGAAACGTTGTTACCTACAAAAGCCCCTGGGAAGATTTTTGCATTATTTCCGATGGAAACATTGTCCCCCAAATAAGCGAAAGCGCCAACAAACACGTTTTCGCCCACTGAAGCTGATGATGAAATATAGCTAGGTTGCTGGATGCCGGTCAATTGCTGGGTCATCAATTCCTGGTATTTATTCAGCAGCCCTGCAAACGCGCTGTATGCGTCGGGAACTCTTATTAAAGCAGCCTGTACCGGTTGTTTCAGTTCCAATGATTCATTTACAATTATAATAGACGCCTGTGTGGTGTATAAATGCTCTTCATATTTAGGATTAGCGAGGAAGGCAAGTTGGCCAGCCTTTGCTTCTTCGATCTTTCCAAACGAACCTACCAGGGCAGAAGCATCTCCTTCTACCTTGCCATCAATAAGCATGGCTATTTGCGCGGCGCTGAATTGCATATATTGTTAAATGTGTATTTTATTAGTGGTTCAAGGCAAAAAAGTTGAGTAATACGCTGCTTTTTTGTTTAACGCCCGGCTGTTTATAGCAAAACGCCCTATCCCTTCAATGTGCAAATGTAGAATTTTTTAACCTGCGTTGAAAGAGTTTGATGGATAAGTGGGTTATCAACCTTCGAAATATCCCTTACATCCCCGTCTTTAAATAGAATATTAATGTGTTCATCGGCAAGCTTGTAGGTTGTGTTGGTAGCTTCTCCGCTAAACACAAAATACGCAGCCTCTTCAAGTGATATATTTAAATTTTTTGCCGTTTCCCTTCTTTTATCCATTAAAAACTGTTCGTTTACAGGTTCGGATTGTATAGAGCATTTTATAAGCTTTCGGTTTAAAATGCCATAACATAAAGTTGAAAGGACTATATCATGATGCTTGCTCCAAAGTTTTATGGCGAACATCAGGTCAGCATCATCCATATTACAAAATAGTTCCAGCGTTTGTTTATCAGCCACGTCAACTTCACTGTTTGATAAAAAATAATCTAACGGAGAATTGGTCTTTAATAGTATGTCGGCAGGTGAGTAAATAGCCCTTGCCCGTTCTATAATCTTTACAAGCATTTTTTCTGCAGCCAGTACAGCTTTGTGTAAATACACCTGCCAATACATCTGCCGGCGCGCTACAAGAAATTTTTCAACACTATAAATGCCTTTTTCTTCAACCATCAATTCGTTCTCGTGAACAACAAACATTTTGATAATGCGATCGTAGCCAATTACACCTTCACTAACTCCCGTAAAAAAACTGTCACGTGTTAAATAATCCATCCTGTCTACGTCAAGCTGGCTGCTGATTAACTGGTGAAGAAAATTTTTGGGATACTGGCCTGTAAAAATAGAAATGGTCAGGTCCAGCGCCCCGTTCAGCTGCGCATTCATTTCGTGCATTATTTGCAAACTGAGCTGCTCATGATGCGCGCCTTGCACTAGTGTTTGTTCCAAAGCATGCGAAAAAGGGCCGTGGCCAATATCATGCAGGAGGATGCCCGCTTTTACCGCTGTATCTTCTTCCGGAGTAATTTCAACGCCTTTGCTTTTTAGTTCGGATACGGCATTGCACATTAAATGATAAGCGCCCAAAGAATGATGCAGCCTTGTATGTACTGCGCCCGGGTAAACAAGCTGAGCCAGCGCCATTTGCTGAATACGCCGTAACCTTTGATAATATGGATGAGCAATAATGCTGAATATTAAATCGTTGTGAATAGTTATAAAGCCATAAACCGGATCGTTGATGATTTTTCTTTTAGAAGTGGGCATGCTTGTTGCTTATTTGTTAAAACAATCCTCTGTGAAATATTCAAAAGTAACATTTGTATTTTGCAATCGGAGTTGCAAGTTTTAAGTTATACGTTGTACGTTTATTGAAGCGGGTGAGACGGTTGTGTTGAAAATGTTTCGCTTCAATCTTCGCTAAGAAAAACGTACTACTTATAACCTATAACTTACAACTGGCAAGGTAAAACGTATAACTTACAACGTATAACTTAAAACATATGGCATTAGGCAAAATACTTTGGGTTGATGATGAGATTGAGAGTTTACAATCACAAAAAATATTTTTAGAACATAAAGGCTATGAAGTGCAAACCCTTACCAACGGGTTTGAAGCAATAGATTTTGTGAAAGAAAACCCTGTAGACGTAGTGTTGCTGGATGAATCAATGCCTGGGATAACAGGTTTGGAAACACTTGCTAAAATAAAGGAAGTAAGCAAGCATATTCCGGTGGTAATGATTACCAAAAATGAAACGGAAAACCTGATGGATGAAGCCATCGGAAGCCAGATAACCGATTACCTGATTAAGCCAGTTAATCCCAACCAGGTTTTGCTGGCGCTTAAAAAAATAATTGATAACAGGAGATTGGTTGCAGAAAAAACAACCAGCTCTTATCAGCAGCAGTTCCGCAATTTATTTATGGCGCTGAATAGCAACCCGGACCATGATGAATGGATGGATATCTATAAAAAGCTGGTGTATTGGGAACTTGAAATGGAGAAAAGTGATAGCCCCGAAATGCAGGAAGTGCTTTTATCTCAGAAGCAGGAGGCGAATACGGAGTTCTTCAAATTCATCAGTAAAAATTATGCTGATTGGCTGCATCCTAAAACTGCGAACGCGCCTATTATGAGCAACTCACTTTTTAGGTTTAAGGTATTGCCACATGTAGATAAAGACGCGCCAACGTTTTTTATTCTGATCGATAATCTTCGTTTTGATCAATGGAAAGCAATACAGCCATTTTTTGCAGAAAATTTCCGCATCCTGGAAGAAGAAACATTCTACAGTATTCTGCCAACAGCTACACAATATAGCCGCAATGCCATATTTTCAGGCCTGTTGCCTATTGAAATAGAAAAGATGTTTCCGGAGCAATGGAAAAATGACGACGAAGAAGGAGGGAAGAATATGTATGAAGAGGAATTTCTTCGCGGCCAGCTCAAAAGGTTAAAGCGGGATGACGTGAAGTTTAGTTATACCAAGGTGATTAACCATAACGATGGCCAACAACTCGTGAACAATATTCATAACCTGCTGAATAACGACCTGAATGTAATTATTTACAATTTTGTTGACATGCTAAGCCATGCCAGGACCGAAATGGAAGTGTTGAAGGAACTGGCAAGTGATGAAGCCAGTTATCGCAGCCTTACCAAAAGCTGGTTTGAACACAGCCCGTTGAACCAGGCACTGAAAAAAATAGCTGACAAAAAAGTAAATGTAGTACTGGCAACTGACCACGGTAGTGTTAAAGTAAAGACGCCATGTAAAGTAATTGGCGATAAGCAGACCACCGCGAACCTGCGCTATAAACACGGCCGCAATTTGAATTACGAGCCCAAAGACGTGCTGGCTTTCAGAAACCCGAAAGATGCAGGCCTTCCTGTCCCCAACGTAAATTCATCTTACATTTTTGCGAAAGAAGATGGTTTTTTATGCTATCCTAACAATTACAATCACTATGTAAATTATTATAAGAACACTTTTCAGCATGGCGGAATAAGTATGGAAGAAATGATTGTTCCTGTTGTAAAGATGATGAGCAAGGGTTCTTAGTGGTACGTTGTGAGGTATAAGTTATACGTTTACTCCGTAGAGTTTTGCATGCAAAACTTTTTCTTCGCTTCAAAAAACGTATAACGTACCACTTATAACTTCAAACTCCATCTGTGGCTAACCTGTGGATAAAACGGCCGGTGTATCAAAAAATTGAAGGTAGATTTGCGGTTGATTAAATAACCGGAGGCGAGGATAATGAAATATACGCAAACAAACCTGGACAAGCTGGAAGATATTTTGGGTGAATCTGATTATGTGGTTCGCTATGAGCGCGGGACATTCCAAAGCGGATGGTGTTTGATTGAGCAAAAGAAAGTGGTAGTGTTAAATAAGTTTCTGAACATAGAAGGCCGCATTAATACACTGCTGGAGTTAATTCCACAGATAAACATTGACTTTGACAGGCTAACACACGGCTCTCAAAAATTATATGAAGACGTAAAAAAACGAGCGAATGCCGCCGAAGCCGAAGAGGCTGCAACTCAACAAGAGCTCCCCATCGAAAATCCTTCGGAAGAAAATGAAAAAACTGAAGAAGAAGGGAAAGAACCTGAAACTGAATAGATTCGGCAGCAATTGATAAAGCTTTAGTCCTTATTTTTGATGCGTGCAAACAACATCTTCCTTAAACATAACTTTTCTTGGAACAGGCACAAGCAGTGGCGTGCCAATGATTGCATGTAGTTGCGAAGTTTGTACTTCGCCGGATAGCAAAGACAAAAGGCTACGCTCTTCCATCCTGGTAGAATCCTCTCAAACTACGCTTGTTATTGATACCACACCCGATTTTCGTCAGCAAATGCTGCGCATCAACAACAAAAAACTGGATGCCGTGGTGTTTACACATCCGCACAAAGACCACATTGCCGGCCTGGATGATGTGAGGGCTTACAATTATTTTCAGCAAAAGGAAATGGATGTGTATGCAAATGCGCTGACAGAGGAATCCCTGAAACGGGAGTTTGCATATGCTTTTTCTGATAAACGTTATCCCGGTGTCCCCGAATTAAATCTGATCACGATAGACGATACAGCATTTAATGTGGGCGACATAAACTTACAACCAGTTACTGTATGGCATCATAAAATGCCCGTGTTTGGTTTCCGGTTTGATAAATTCACTTATATAACTGATGCCAACAGGATTGATGAAATTGAAAAGGAAAAAATTAAGGGCTCGGAAATCCTGATCATAAATGCATTGAGGCATCAGCAACATATTTCACATTTTACATTAGGAGAGGCGATTGAACTTGTGGAGGAACTACAAATACCGCAGGCATATATAACGCATATCAGCCATCAGCTAGGCAAGCATGAAGAGGTAAGCAAAAGCCTTCCTTCTCATATTCACCTTGCTTATGACGGGTTGCGCTTAAAGGCGTAATATCCCTGCAAATTCAACCTGTAACTAAACCCAATACATATGAAACCCTTAAATTGGAAAGACTATCTTTCTTTCTCCAAAAAAGAACGCGTTGCAGTTTTTATTTTGCTTACTTTAATTTTTCTTTTGATCATTATCCCATATTTGATTCCGACCGCCAAACAGCAAATCGTTATTGAAGAGCTTTCAGGAATTGATAGTTTAAATGTTGTTCACGAACCGTTGAAAGAAGCAGATAAAGAAGTTAAAGACAGCAATACCTCAACTGCGCAAACCAATGCAAAAGACATTGCTGTTTTTTATTTTGATCCGAATACAGTGGATGAAGCGGGCTTGCGAAAACTGGGGCTTAATGAAAAAACGGTTAGTACAATTTTGCATTATCGCCTCAAAGGCGGCCAGTTTAGAAAGCCCGATGACCTGAAGAAAATATATAGCCTTTCACCAAAAGATGTAGATAGGTTGCTGCCCTATGTGCGGATTGAGGCTAATATTCCTGCAAAGCCTGAAGGCATCAAAAGCGACTATTCAAAAGTTGAGGCAAAAAAATTACAACCTATTCACATCAACACAGCCACGGCAGAAGATTTTATGTTATTGCCAGGCATTGGCGGAGTGTTGAGCAAGCGCATCATACACTTTCGCGATAAGCTCGGAATGTTTAATTCGGTTGATCAAATTGCCAAAATTTATGGGCTGCCTGATTCAACCTTTCAAAAAATAAAGCCTTATTTGGTTTTGGATTGATTTTTATTGCCATGATTTTACTAGATTTATGCTAACAAATGTTAGCGTATGGATTTCGCATTAAATGAGTTGACCAGCCAGGTTGCAGAAACTGCAAAACAATTTGCACAGCATAATATCAGACCGCATGTAATGGAGTGGGATGAACAACAGATTTTTCCGGTGGAACTTTTTAAAGAAGCCGGCAAACTGGGGCTTATGGGAGTGCTTGTTCCTGAACGTTATGGAGGTTCAGGTTTATCATATTTTGAATACAAAGTGATTATTGAAGAAATTGCCCGCGTTTGCGGCTCAATAGGGCTAAGTATAGCAGCACACAATTCTCTTTGCACAAATCACATACTCACTTTTGGTTGCGAAGATATCAGAATGAGGTTCCTGCCTAAACTTGCATCAGGCGAGCATATCGGTGCCTGGGGCCTAACGGAATCGGTTACAGGAAGTGATGCTGCAAATATGCAAACAGTTGCTACCAATGAAGGTAAGCACTGGGTGTTGAACGGAACGAAGTGCTGGATCACGCATGGGAAGTCTGCAGATGTTGCCGTGGTAATTGCACGTACCGGTGAACGCGGCGCCAAAAACAATAGCACGGCATTTATAGTAGAAAGAGGAACACCGGGGTTTTCTGCCGGAAAAAAGGAAAATAAGCTTGGCATGCGTGCAAGTGAAACAACCGAAATGATTTTTGATAATTGCCGGATTCCCGATGAGAACAGGCTCGGCGAGGTTGGAGACGGATTTCGGCAAGCACTAACAATATTGGACGGAGGCCGCATCTCAATAGCGTGCCTTGCGCTTGGTATTGCAAAAGGAGCCTACCATGCTGCTTTGCAATATTCTAAAGAGCGTTACCAGTTTGGGCAGCCCATTTCAAACTTCCAGGGTATTAGCTTTAAGCTGGCAGATATGATCACCGAGATTACCGCTGCCGAATTATTGATATTACAAGCCTGCGACGGAAAAACGTGCGGCGCAAATGTTACCCGCCAATCTGCAATGGCAAAATATTATGCATCAGAAGTAGCCGTGAAAGTGGCCACCGATGCCGTGCAGATTTTTGGTGGCTATGGATATACGAAAGATTATCCTGTTGAGAAATTTTATCGCGATGCAAAGCTTTGCACCATTGGCGAAGGAACATCAGAGATACAGAAGATCGTTATTGCAAGGGAGGTGTTGAAATAAGGAAGATTTTAATGGTGAATAGTGAATAGTGAATGGTGAATAGTGAATAGTGAATAGTGAATAGTGTGACGGTTTGCGGTTTTCGTAACCTATTCCTTTCGCTAAGGGATATTGCCTCTATTTAATGAATGAGCTATAGTCCAAACAATGCCATGGTTCGTGTCTCACGAACCATGTTGAGATATGAATGCCCACGCATTTTAATGTGTTCTGTGTAACCGCATAACCATTGGTTCGTGAGACACGAACCATGGCGTTCGAATATATAGTGATCAATAGTGAATGGTGAATAGAAAGATGTGACTGTCTTCGTTTTGTCGCATACTTTTTTTTAAAAAATACAATGGCGTTCAATATATCATGTCCTCCATTCGATTGAACAAGTTATAGTGCAAACCAGGGCTTTTTGAAGAATATATTGCTTCCATTTAATCGAACGGAACTGTGGCATAAGCTATAAAGGCTGCAATCATCTTTCGATGATCACAGCCTTTATCATTATTTGTGATGATCAATAACGTGTAAGATGCTTCACCGTTCACTATTGACTATTCACTATTCACCCTTCACTATTTTAATAGCTCGCGCACTCTTTCATTTCTTTCTCAGTATATGCATAGCCATATTGCTTCAGCACATCATCTGGAACACCATTCCACTTGTTAGGTGTGTTACCCATGTAGCCAACGTCCTTTACTCCAATCTCTGAAGTATAAAATCCGGTAGCGGTAAGGTTGCGCATAAGGTTAAAGAAGCTAACGCCCTGGCTCATTTCGGGCTTTGCTTTGTTGGGCCAGGCTATCTGGTCAACCATCTCCATTTGTTGCTTTTGAGTGCAATCCTTAAATGGTTTACTGTACGCGTTAAGGCATTGCAGGTCAAGCCAACGCAAGCCCCCACGCATAGGAACCTGGTGCTCTGGCATATCTTTTACAATAAACTCAATAAACTCCGGAACCTTGGCATCACTGGCGCTTCCACTAACATTATCTTTAGGGATAATGATGTCGCCAAGAATAGTGATGGTAGCCATTTCGTCTGCTGTAAAGAAAGTTTTCTGAGCCATTACACTTTTATAATGCTCTTCTTCTTCCGCCATGCGGTTAATGTCGCTGGTCGGCGTTTTGGGAACGTCTTCAATTTTTTTATCTCCTGTTTTGCAGGATTCTATGATTACACCGGTAGATACTGTACCTACAACAATTGCTTTAAGCGATTTTCTACGATCCATAATTTTAGTTTAAATTATGATAAGCAAAATTTTATGGCGACTGATATTCAAAATGGCGTTGGCTATAGCGCTAAAACCATTTTGCATCAGTGCCTAAAAAATTACAGGTTCTGTTTTTTCATTTCATCAATAATATATTCACTGGCTCTCATTGACATTGCAAGGATGGTCCAGGTCATATTCTTATCCGCCATTGATGTAAATGCGCCGCCATCCACGCAGAACAGGTTTTTACAATCATGCGCCTGGTTGTATTTATTCAAAACAGATTTTTTAGGATCTGTACCCATACGCACTGTTCCAGCTTCGTGAATGATCTCTCCGGGATTATGTAACCCATAATTGTTTTGAGGGCCATCATCGCCACCCCATGTTATCACAGCACCCATTGCATGAAGAATTTCAGCGAAAGTTTCTTTCATATGTTTGGCCTGTTTAATCTCGTGCTCTGTCCAGTTTACGTTGAAGCGCAATACAGGAATACCAAATTTATCAACCACATTAGGATCCAGTTCGCAATAGTTGCTTTCCAGTGCCAGTGCCTCACCGCGGCCGGCCATACCTACGTGCGAGCCAAAGAAATAACGGTAGTCTTCTTTTAAGGAAGCACCATATCCGCCGGCTTCTTTTTGTTGGCCTTTGATTTTGTAGGCACCGTTCAGTTTTTCAATACCCCAGCTAAATCCATATAATGGCATGCCGAAGCCTCCTCCATATTCAATATGGTATCCGCGCGCAAAATCCAATTTTTTATTATCCAGCCACCATGGCGTATAAACGTGCATACCGCCAACGCCATCTTCATTATAGCGTTTACGGTCAAACAATTCGGGGATAATACCACCCATGTCAGCTCCTGTTGAATCGTGCAGGTAACGGCCAACTACTTTATTGGGGTTTGCAATACCATTAGGATGGCGCGAAGTTTTTGAGTTAAGCATGATACGTGCGCTTTCACAAGCACTCGCAGCAAGAATAACCACGCGGCCCTCAACCTGGTATTCCATCATATCATTTTTGTTGATGTATGAAACACCTGTAGCAAGCCCTTCTTTGTTAGTGGTAACTTCTCTTACCATTGCGTTTGTAATCAGGTCTATATTGCTGGTTTTCATACCAGGTATAACCAATGCAGAAGAAGAAGAGAAATCCGCATAAGCTTTACAGCTACGTCCGCATTGTGCACAGTAGAAACATTCGCCACGCTCATCGTTAATCTTTTTTGTAAGGATCGACAAACGTGATGGGATTACCGGAATATTAATGCTTTCACCAGCCTTCTTAATAAATAGTTCGTGCAGGCGAGGTTTGGGCGGAGGAAGAAAATATCCGTCCGGATCATTAGGTAAACCTTCATTTGTACCAAAAACCCCCAGTAACTTATCTATTTTGTCATAGTAAGGCTTCATGTCTTCGTAACCAATTGGCCAGTCATCACCTAAGCCATCAATACTTGCGCGCTTAAAATCTTTTGGACCAAAGCGAAGTGAAATTCTTCCCCAGTGATTGGTACGTCCGCCAAGCATACGTGCTCTCCACCATTGCCACGGTGTTTTGCCACCTTGCGTATAAGGTTCGCCGTCAATTTCCCAACCCCAGTAGCAGCCATCAAAATCACCGAAAGGGCGAAATTTTGTGCTGGCACCACGCCTGGGTGATTCCCACGGGTTCCTTAGTTGTAAAGAATCTTTTTTAGGATCAAACATTGGTCCTGCTTCCAACAGGCAAACTTTTAAACCCGCCTTTGCCAGTACATACGAAGCCATACCCCCACCTGCGCCAGAGCCCACGATGACGGCATCATACTTTTTTGGTTGTTTTTTGATTTGAAGATCTCCCATACAATTTGGTGTGTTCGTTAGAGGGGTGAATTAAAGAAGCCATGAATGTAGGATTTTATGGCGAATGATAAATGCATTTTCTATTTTCGACTTATTATTTGGCTAAACATGCAGCACATTCTCGCTATCGATATTGGTACCACTCATTGCAAGGCAATCGTAACTGACATAACCGGTGCAATTGTTAGCGCATCACAAAAGCCTTGTGTTTCAATTACAACGCTTCCAGGCCAGCATGAGCAGGAGCCTGATTTAATGTTTGACAACGTTGCGGCGCTCCTGCATGAAGCTTTTGCTGCCTTTAATAATAAATCGTTAACGTGTGTTAGTTTTAGTTGCGCTATGCACGGAATAATGGCAATTGATGTTGCAGGAAAACCCCTGACAAATATTATTACCTGGGCAGATACCCGCAGCAATAAATATGCGGAGCAGCTGCTTAAAAGCGATGATGCGTTCGACATCTATAGCAACGCGGGCACTCCGATTCACGCTATGTCACCACTTTGTAAATTGATGTGGCTTAAAAATGAGCAGCCGGAAATTTTTGCAAAAGCACACAAGTTCATCTCTTTCAAAGAATATATTTTTTATCGCCTGTTCGGAAAATTTATCATTGATTACTCTCTTGCATCAGCAACGGGATTGTTTAATATTCACAAAAAGCAATGGCATGAAATGTCGCTGAAATATGCCGGCATTACTACCGGGCAACTTTCCAATCCTGTACCGGTTACTCATCAGGAAAGTACTATGTTGCCCGGTATGATGGAAAGGCTTGGCCTGAATAGCGCAATTCCTTTTGTGTTGGGAGGAAGCGATGGATGCCTTGCCAATTTGGGTTGTGGGGCAACTCACGAGAACGAGCTAGCCCTTACAATTGGCACCAGCGGTGCAATACGCCTTGTAACACCCGCTCCATACACGTTTGAAATAAATACAGTTTTTAATTACCTGCTTACCGATGATCTGTTTGTTGTTGGAGGGCCAACCAATAACGGCGGCAATGTGCTTCAGTGGTTTATAGAACATGTAATGAAAAAGAAGCCGGATTCGGAAAGTTTTGACGAAGTGCTTGCGATGGCCGCAAATGTTTCTGCAGGCTCCGATGGATTACTTTTTCTACCATACCTCTACGGTGAGCGGTCGCCCGTATGGGATGCAACGGCAAGGGGCTGTTTTATAGGATTGAATGCATCGCATACAATACAGCACATGGCAAGGGCCGTAGTAGAAGGTATTTGTTTTGGTTTATTCGACATTTTTAGTTCTATGCAGGGTTTACAGGAAAATGTTGATGTTATTTATGCCAGCGGCGGCTTCACCCGTTCTGCATTTTGGCTACAATTGATTGCCGACGTTTTTGGTAAGAAAGTTATATTGAATGATCTAGCGGACGCTTCAGCAATGGGAGCGGCAATGATTGGCATGGTTGCCTCAGGGATTTTAAAAAGTGTGACAGATGGAAAAGGCATGGTTAAAGAAGGAGAAATATATTTAACAGATGTGTGCGCGCATAAAAAATATCTTCGGTCGTACGATATATATCACCATCTGTATAGTAAATTAAAACCTGAAATGGAAGCGCTGAATAAGCTTAATTGAGAAGAAAAAATGGCAGCAGGATATTTTAAAGCTTTTGTTCCTTTGTTTCAACATGATTATAGCCACGGTTTACTAGGTATTTGATAGTGATCTTTTTGCGGCCAGGAACTCATTCCAAATCTCTTCGATGATTTCCTTTGCCGGTTTAATGTCTTTTATCATGGAGCAAACCTGGCCAATTTCCAGTTCGCCTTCTTCTAATTCGCCTTCAAACATCCCTTTTTTTGCGCGGCCTCTTCCGAGTAATTCTTTAAGGGAATCTGTGTCAGCCCCGCCCGACTCAGCATCTCTCACCTGTTCAAAAAAATGATTTTTGAGCAGGCGCACGGGTACAATCTTCTTGAGGCTGAGCATTGTATCGCCTTCCTCTGATGTAACTATGGCCTGTTTAAAATGTATGTGTGATGATGCTTCGTGGCTACACACAAAGCGGGTTCCTATCTGTACGCCTTCCGCTCCTAGTGCCATTGCAGCAAGCATTTGCCTGCCGGTTGCAATACCGCCTGCAGTTAATACCGGGATGCTGACGGCATCGCAAACTGCAGGTGTTAATATTATTGAAGTTGTTTCTTCTCGTCCGTTATGCCCGCCTGCTTCGAAGCCTTCGGCAACAACTGCATCGCAACCAGATGCCTCTGCTTTTTTCGCGAACCTGCTGCTACTTACTACATGCACAACTGTAATGCCGTGCTCTTTTAAAAAAGGCGTAAGTGTTGCAGGATTGCCGGCCGAAGTAAAAATAATTTTTACATTTTCTTCCAGAATAACTTTTATATGTTTTTCAACATCAGCATACAGTAGCGGAAGGTTAACGCCAAAGGGCTTTTCTGTAGCCTGTTTGCATTGCTGAATATGGTGCCGCAAAACATCAGGGTACATGCTTCCGCTTCCTATCAATCCAAGTCCGCCAGCATTACTTACTGCACTCGCTAACTTCCATCCGCTGGCCCAAACCATACCGGCCTGTATAATAGGTAGTTCAATATTAAAAAGACGTGTAACTCTGTTAGAAAAAGTACTCATTGGATCGCTGATGTCTGATTTAAAGATTTCTGATGTGATGATCTCTGATGTGTGGATTTAAAAACGATTGGAAATTGACGATTTGAAAGCTGATGCAAACGATTCAGGGATGCAATTCTGGTGAGTGAACCTAAAGAAGTCAGACATCCGAAAATCAGATATCAGATGTCTCAGTTCAATTGTGGATCAATCGGGTAATTAACAAGTTGTTCGTATTCTCCGCCTAATTGTTTCAATGCTTCCCTCCAGATCTGGTTTTCATCAGGAAAGAAAACAAGCCTTTTGTTGCCGTCTGTAACCAGCCAGCTGTTTTCTTTCATTTCGCCATTTAGCTGGCCATCTCCCCAGCCGCTGTAGCCAAGGTAAAAACGGATCATCTGGCTTGTAAGCTTGCCGAGATTGATGGCTTCAACAACTTCTTCAAATTCTCCGCCCCAGTAAATGCCATCGGTAACCTCAATGCCGCCGGTTATAAATTGTGGTGATTGGTGTAGGAAATGTATAGTGTCTGTTTGAACAGGGCCTCCAAAGTAAACCGGAAAATCGCATCCTTCCAGATCCAGTATAAGTTCGCCGGCAGTCTTATTGTACCTGCGGTTCATGATAAAGCCAATGCTTCCTTCATCCTGGTGATCACAGAGAAAAACCGCGGTTCGCATAAAATTCGGATCTTTCAAAAAAGGATCGGCTATAAGTATTTTCCCGGATGATAGATTTGCCATAGTATTAAATTAGCGCTTTTAAAACCAAACATGAAATTAATTATACAGATATTTATAGCTGTTAAAACGATGAGAAAATCATATAATTACACAATAACAGCTAGAAACGTTCAACTATTTTTGCCGCAATGAAGAAGACTTTACCTGTAATCGTTATTTTAATTACGCTCGCCCTATTTGGCATTTTTGCCATCCAGGTTTCCTGGTTCCGAAATGTGTTGCAAGTGCAGGAACAGCGGCTAAAAGATAACATTACAATGGCACTGTATTCGGTTGCTCAGGAAATAAGTACACAACCCTCCATGGGCCCCACAATGCGTTCTAACCGGCGTCCCAACCTTCAGCTGCCGCAGGATGGTTTTTCGATGAATTTTATCAAGCAGCCAACTGTTGCTCAGCGGTTTACAGAGACTGAAATACATGATAAAATTGTAAAGGCCCTTTTAAAACGCGATTCGAGGCTCAAGAGACTGAATTTTGAGTTTGGTGTAACATCAGATTATGATGATTACGCGGTGGAGATGCAGTCTAAAAACTTTATGCCACAAATTCTGGACTCTGCCCGTGCGCCCCGGATTGTTGTACCTATCGCCAGTGACAACTCGAATTATTTGTCAGGCATTTCAGCCTTCGAAAACCTCTGGATTGTTCTTCCCGATTTTCAAAAACAACTTTGGCGTTCGCTCACCTGGCTCGTCATAATTGCTTCCATCTTTACAATCATTATCCTCGCAGCATTCTATCTTACTCTTAAAACAATGTTGAATCAGAAAAAGTTGAGTGAGATAAAGAGTGATTTTATTAATAATATGACGCATGAATTTAAGACGCCATTGGCTACCATATCCCTTGCTGTTGACGCGCTTAAAAATGAAAAAGTGCAGAACGATAGAGATAAAATGTCGTACTTCAGTGGTATAATTAAAGAAGAAAACAAACGCATGAACAAGCAGGTAGAAACCATTCTGCAAGCTGGTTTGATGGAGCGCCAGGATATTAAAATGAACATGCGCGACCTTCATGCGCATGAAATTATTCATACGGTGATGGACAATTTTCATCTGCAGTTCCAGGAAAAAGGTGCGCAATCTGAATTATTGTTAAACGCAGCGAATGACAGTATCATCGCCGATGAGGTACATTTTACAAACCTGATTAATAATCTTGTTGACAACGCAGTAAAATATTCCAAGGAAAACCTTGTTGTACGCATCTCAACACACAGCACCGGAAAAAATTTAGTGATCCGCATAGAAGACAATGGCATAGGTATGAGCAAAGAAACGGTGAAACGCATCTTCGAAAAGTTCTATCGTGCACACACCGGAAATGTTCATAATGTAAAAGGTTTCGGCCTGGGTATGAGTTATGTAAAAACTATTGTTGATGCACACAAAGGAAAAATTAAAGTAGATAGCACACTCGGCAAGGGCAGTGCTTTCACGATAGAGATTCCGTTACGAAAAGACTAAAGAGCTGTCTGCTATTAACTAGAACCCTGGGCCTTAACTGGACAAAGTCAAAAGTAAAAAATCAAAAGCTGAAATGATAATCAGCTTACTTAATACCAGCATTGTGAAGCATTAGTCAACATTGTGGTCAACGTATAACGTAATGCTTACAACGTATAACATAAAACTTACAACGTACAACTTAAACGGACTTTCCACTTATCAAACATCCATCTCCGTAACTCAAAAACCTGAAATCATTTTCAAGGGCATACTTGTAAATGTTTTTCCAATCTTCACCTACAATGGCGGCTACGAGTAATAGTAACGTTGATTGTGGCTGATGGAAGTTGGTAATAAGTGCCCTGGCAATCTTTAACTGATAACCGGGAGCTATAATGATTTGCGTTTTGGTAATAAGCCTTTCTGCCTGATATTTTTTCATCCATACAAGCAATGACGTCAATGCTTCCGCAACAGTTATTTTTTCATGGTCAAGTTCATAAGGTTCCCATTGAGTAATATGCAAATCGTCGGGTAAAATCTCCGGATTCAAAATGGTTTTTAAGCCAAGCCAGTAAAGGCTTTCAATTGTTCGCAAAGAGGTAGTGCCAACGGCAACAATATTTTTGTCGAGGTGCGAAATAAGGTTGCTGATCAGTTCATCTCTTACATCAATAAACTCTGCATGCATCTCATGCCCTTCCATTGTGTCAGCCTTCACCGGTTTAAAAGTTCCTGCGCCTACATGCAGCGTAACAAAATCGCGCTGGATATTTTTTTGGTTGAATTTTTCAAACAGGCTTTCTGTAAAATGAAGCCCTGCGGTTGGCGCTGCTACCGATCCATCGTGTTTTGCATAAATGGTTTGATATCTCTCCTTGTCGCTCTCGTCTGCCGTTCGGTGCATATAAGGAGGAAGCGGTAAAATGCCACCGTGATGCAGCACTTCAGCAAAAGAAATTGTGCTGTCGTTCCAGCTAAATTCTATCAAAAAGTAATCGCTATGCTGAGCAAGTTTGGTTGCACTAAGCGTTAAATCTTTCTGGCCAAAGGCGATGGTTTTCTCCAGTGCCCCTTCTTTCCACTTTTTTGCACCGCCAACCAGGCATTTCCATTTTACGGTTCCCTTCTGCAACATGGCGGTAGTAACATCGTGGTAAGTGTCATCCGGTTCCAGGCAAAAAAGTTCTATCGCTCCTCCCGTCGGCTTTTTAAAAATAATCCTCGCTTCTACAACCTTTGTATTATTAAAAATAAGGAGCGTTGACTCTGGCAGAAAATTGTCCAGCTCATAATAGTGGCTCTCAGTGATGGTACCATACTTGTACACCAGCAACTTGCTCTCGTCTCTCTTGCTCAATGGGTGAGCGGCTATTTTTTCCTCTGGCAGATCGTACGTGAAATCGTGGATGGACAAATCTTTTGGATGCATTCGGCAAAAATAAAATGGCTTTTCAACATCCTGCATTTTAAATAATTGCAGAGAAATTCACATGTTATCCACACGAATGCACACTTCAGGCAACGAAACTAATTGTGATTTGCTTTTAAGTAGCAGACAATCATCTACTTACATAAAAAGGCAAATGTGGATAAAATGATCCATCCAAAATGCCCAACGAAAGTGGGAAAAAGTGTTATTTTGTGTTATTAAATGGAGTAAATCATCAAATCCGCATAAATGATTGGTTTTCTAGGTGAATATGAAGCCACTTTGGACACAAAAGGGCGCTTTCTTTTACCAGGAGCTTTGAAAAAACAGCTTCCGGAAGGGGAAAGCCGTTTTGTGATCAGCCGCGGATTTGAAAAATGCCTCAATTTATATCCCATTGCAACCTGGGAAAGTATCGTAGCCAAAATATCCAAACTGAATGATTTTGATCCGAAAGTACGGCAATTCAAGCTGTTATTTCTCGGAGGTGCAACAGAAGTTGAACTGGATAGTGCGGGCAGAATGTTACTTCCTCCTTCTTTGAAAGAATTTGCAAGCCTGACAAAAGATATTGTTTTAGCGGCAAACATTGATAAGATCAACATTTGGGATGCAGGAAAATACAAACAGTTCTTTGAAGAGTTTTCTTCTGAAGCGTTTAGTGCGCTGGCTGCTGAAGTGATGGGTGGTGTAAATGAAAACTTATAAAACGGCTATATGGAAAATCAAAAGTCATTAGAAAATGCAGGATACCATGTACCGGTTTTATTTTATGAATGCCTGGAAGCGCTCAACATAAAACCTTCCGGTATTTACGTGGATTGCACTTTTGGTGGCGGTGGGCATAGCCGCGGCATTCTGGAAAAGCTGAACGACGAAGGGAGATTGATAGCCTTTGACCAGGATGCAGATGCACAGCGAAATTTGCCAGCGGATAAGCGCGTAATATTTGTTCCGCAAAATTTCAGGCACATACAACGCTTTTTGAGGTTGCACGATTACCCCAAAGTGGACGGTGTGCTCGCAGACCTTGGCGTAAGCAGCCATCAATTTGATGAAGGAGAACGCGGTTTTTCAACCAGGTTTGAAGGCCCGTTGGATATGAGAATGGATAGAAGATTGCCTACTACAGCATCAGATGTTTTGGGCACTTATTCAGAGGCGCAATTGCACAAGTTGTTTGAAATATATGGTGAGGTAACGAATTCAAAAACTTTAGCAAAACATATTGTACAGAACCGGGCTAAAACATCGTTAAAAACCATAGCAGGCTTTAAGGCAATGCTGCAGCCGGTTGTAAAAGGTAATCCCAACAAGTATCTGGCGCAAGTGTTCCAGGCTTTGAGAATAGAAGTGAACCAGGAAATGGAGGCGCTGAAGGAAATGTTGCAACAATTGCCGGAGGTGCTAAATGAAGAAGGCCGGATAGCCATCATCACATTCCATTCAATTGAAGACAGGATCGTAAAAAACTTCTTTAAGCAGGGCACATTCGAAGAACAGGTTGATAATCCGTTTGAAACCGTCCGGAAAGAAAATCCTTTAAAGATAATAACAAAGAAACCGATAGTACCGGGAGCAGAAGAAACAAAAAGAAATTCAAGATCGCGCAGCGCGAAACTCAGGGTCGCAGAGAGAAAATAACAACGGGAATCATGTATAACACTATTAAAAAGAAAAATGAAACAGGGGCGAATATGGAAGAAGTTGTACAGGAACAACCAGAAGTTAAACAGGAAAAAGAGAAGCAGCCAGGTGCTTTAAAAAACCTGTTCAGCTATGATTGGATAACGAAGAATATTCCGTTCTTCTTTTTCCTCGCATTACTGGCAGTATTATATATAGCGAATGGCCACATGGCGGATAAAACAATAAGAGATATAAATCGTACAGCAAGGCAATTGAAAGAGCTGCAGTACGAATATAAAACGTTGAAGAGTGAAGTGATGTTTAAAAGTCGCGAAGCTGAATTGATAAAAGCAGCGCAACCCTTGGGATTGCAGCTTTCAGATCAGCCACCGATGCGCATTACGTTAGAGAAAAGAGATAACAAACAATAAAGAAGATTTTAATTGAACAGAGGTTAATCCCTCTAAAACAGCGAAGAGGTTAGTGGAAGTAAAACGTGACATATTATGGCGTGTGTACCTGGGCTATATCGCCGTGGCTGTGGTTTGTGTAGTGATACTTGGTAAGGCTTTTTACATACAACAGATACAGGGAGCATACTGGCGTGGAATGAGTGATAGCCTTCACCAAAAGATTGAAGAGATTGACGCAGACAGAGGAACAATTTATAGTGAAGATGGCCAGATGTTGAGTACAAGCATTCCTCAGTTTGATGTATACATAGATTTTATGGCGGATGGTTTGCGGCAAAAAAGTGGCAAACGCTTTCGTGAGAATGTAGATTCTTTGAGTTATTGCCTGGCAGATCTTTTTAAAGATAAAAGCAAGGCTGAGTATAAGAAGATGTTACAGCAGGGATATCGTGATAAAAGCCGGTATTTTTTGCTAAGAAAGAAAATTGGTTTTCGTGAGTACCAGCAATTGAGGCAGTTTCCATTAGTAAGGCAAGGGCAAAACAAGAGTGGTTTTATTGCAGACAAGAAAAGCATAAGATTGAATCCTTATCAATTGCTGGCTTACAGAACCATTGGGCTTGACAGGGAGAACGCACAGAAGGTAGGCCTTGAACAAACGTATGACACCGTGTTAAAGGGAACTACAGGGAGAAGATTGGTTAGGTACATAGCAGGTGGTGTGAGTGTTCCAGTTGACGATGCATATCAGGTGGAGCCTGAAAATGGGAGAGATATTGTAACCACGTTGGATGTGCACATACAGGAAATTGCGGAGAATGCTTTGATGAAGATGATGATAGGCAATGAAGCAGAACATGGATGTGCAATTGTAATGGAAGTGAAAACGGGAAAGATTAAGGCGATTGCAAATCTCGGAAAAAGGCCGGACGGCAATTATTGGGAAGATTTTAATTACGCGCTGACGCCAACAGAACCGGGATCAACTTTTAAGCTGGCAACAATGCTTGCTTTACTTGAAGATAAAAAGGCAAACTTAAATACGGGCGTAAACCTTGGTGGTGGTGTTTGGCAGGTAGCAGGAAGAACAGTTTACGATAGTGAGCAGCATGGGTTGAATGAGGTAACAACCAAAAGAGCATTTGAAGAAAGTTCCAATGTGGGCATGGCAAAACTGGTATACAATAATTATAGTTCAACGCCATCATTATTTGTAAATCACTTGAAGAAACTAGGGCTAGATAGCGTTACAGGAATTGATCTTACAGGAGAAAGAAGGCCGTTCATTGACAAGCCGGGCAGCAAATACTGGAGCAATACCACATTGCCGTGGATGGCTTTTGGATATAACTTATTGATTACGCCAATGCATACCGCGATGTTATATAACGCTATTGCAAACAACGGCGTAATGTTAAGGCCTTATTTGTTGCAGAATGTGAAGGAAGATGGTATAGTGATTAAAGAAAATTTGCCGGTTGTTGCAAGGCAAAAAATCTGCAGCAATGCAACTGTAGCTCTTTTAAAAGAATGTTTAAGAGGCGTATGTATTGAAGGTACTGCGAAAACATTGTTCAAAGACGCGGCCTACACTGTTGCCGGTAAAACGGGAACTGCACTGGTTGCAAATGGAACAAGAGGTTACGCTGATCATATCTATCAATCATCTTTTGCAGGATATTTTCCGGCTGACGATCCCCAGTACACTTGTGTGGTGGTGATCAAAAACAAGCCTTTTGCTGCTAAGTTTTACGGTGCAGCTGTTGCCGGGCCGGTCTTCAGGGAAATTGCAGATCGCTTGTATACGCTGTATGTGAGACAAAAGAACCAGGTACAGTATGCTTCTGTATCAAAGAATGATAGCATAGCTTATACCTACGGAGGCTTATACCAGGATATGAAATTCCTTACGTCAAATCTTGGTATTAACGTGCAGGATTCAGGAAGCGGTGATGTGATGATTGGAAAGATGAGCAAGCAGAATAACGGAGCCCAGATGTCCGGATACAATGTGCCGAATAACCAGATGCCACAGTTAATGGGGCTTGGTTTAAAAGATGCGGTTTATCTATGTGAAAGCGCTGGATTAAAGGTGAGTGTTAAAGGCCGCGGTAAAGTGATAGGGCAGTCCCTGATAGCGGGGCAGTCTATCGCCAAAGGACAAACAGTACAACTATTACTGAATTAATATAACAGGACGAGGATTGAAAAAATTACAGGACATATTATACAAAGTGCGTTTGCAATCTGTGAATGGTTCTACTGATGTTAACGTTAATGGCATTCAGATAGATTCCAGGAAGGTGACAAAAGGTGATGTGTTTGTAGCAATACGAGGCGAGAAATCTGATGGGCACGCTTTTATAGAAAAAGCGATACAATTAGGTGCTATAGCCGTCGTTTGCGAAACTATGCCGGCATCATTTACAGACGGTGTTGTGTATTTACAGGTAAACAACACGCATGAAGCCGTGGCGTATATGTCGCACAATTTTTTTGAAGAGCCATCTCTCAAAATAAAACTGGTTGGTGTAACAGGCACAAATGGTAAAACCACTATTGCGACTATCCTGTTTAAACTGTTTACAGAATTAGGGTTCAAGTGCGGGTTGGTTAGTACAGTCCAAAATCAGATAGGAAATGAAATAATTCCGGCAACACATACCACGCCTGATGCAGTAAGTTTAAATGCGCTGTTACATCAAATGGTGGAAGCTGGTTGCTCTCATGTTTTTATGGAATGCAGTAGCCACGCCATTCACCAACACAGAATTACAGGGCTGCATTTTACGGGTGCATTATTCAGTAACATCACACATGATCACCTGGATTATCACAAAACATTTGACGAATACATAAGGGTAAAGAAAAGTTTTTTTGACGGGCTCGGTGGCGATGCATTTGCCATCTCTAATCTTGATGATAAGCGTGGCACCGTTATGTTGCAAAATACGCCTGCAAGAAAATACTATTACAGCCTGAAAAACATAGCCGACTTCAAGGGCAAGATCCTTGAAAATGCATTGACCGGCCTGCAAATGACGATCAATAACAAAGAAGTGCATTTCAGGCTTATTGGTGAATTCAATGCTTACAACCTGCTGGCAATATATGGCGCTGCAATTTGTTTGGGCGAAAACAGCGACGAGGTATTACGCGTATTAAGTAATCTGAGTAGCGCAGAAGGACGCTTTGATTATATGATCAGCGGACAAAAGATTATCGGCATCGTTGATTATGCACATACGCCGGACGCGCTGGAGAACGTGTTAGTCACTATTAAAAAACTTCGTAAAGGAAGTGAGAAAGTGATTACGGTTGTGGGTTGCGGTGGCGACAGGGATAAAACAAAAAGGCCAATTATGGCAAGCACTGCTTCTGAGTTAAGCGACAGGGTTATTTTAACAAGCGATAACCCCAGGACAGAAGATCCCCAGGCTATTTTGAATGATATGGAGGAGGGATTGAATAGCGCTGCCAGAAGAAAAGCTATTTCCATATTGGATAGAAAGGAGGCGATAAAAACTGCGGTAAGCCTTGCGGGACCCGAAGATATCATCCTTATTGCCGGTAAAGGGCATGAGAAGTACCAGGAGATCAACGGTGTGAAGCATCCATTTGATGACAAGGCGATTTTAAGAGAAATGTTTGAGCTGCTTGAAAAGTAGATGGGACTTAAATGTTCAAGTTAAGTAAGAGGATTTAAAAAGAAAGAATAAAGCGCAGGAGCGTCAAAATATTTTATGCTATACAGTTTATTTAATTGGTTGAAGCAAGAGTTTAATATGAGCGGTGCGGGACTGTTCCAGTTCATCACGTTCAGGGCTGTTATGGCAATATTGTTATCTCTTTTAATTGCAACGGTTTACGGAAGGCGCATTATCAACTTGCTAAAGCGTAAACAAATAGGCGAGGCTGTCAGAGACCTTGGTCTTACAGGCGAACAGCAAAAGAAGGGCACGCCAACAATGGGAGGGATCATTATTCTGTTGGCAATTTTAATACCTACGTTGTTGTTTGCAGATTTAAGCAAAGTATATGTAAGGTTGATGGTTTTGTGTACGGTTTGGTTGGGTGTAATTGGTTTCCTGGATGATTACTTTAAACTCAGGGCGAGGAAGGCGGCACAAGCAAGAGGAGAGAGTTATAAGAAAAAAGATAGCGACGGCCTTGCTGGTACTATCAAAATTATTGGCCAGGTTGGATTGGGTATTATTATCGGTGCCACGCTGTATTTTAATAACACAGTAGTTGTGGAGAGAGAGCTTGCATCACCATCGGCAAATGTTACCTCTATTGTGCACAGCGGTGAAAAGCTGGCAAAAGACAGCAATGTTGTTATAAGAATTATTGATGGGCAAGAAAGGCGCTTTGCGAGAGTTAAAACACCCATCACCACAATTCCCTTCGTTAAAAACCATGAGTTCAATTATAGCAAACTCATCAGCTGGGTTGGTGAAGGCGCGGAAAAATATACCTGGATCATTTATATACTTATCGTAACATTTATTATCACTGCAGTTTCAAATGGCGCAAATCTTACAGATGGTATTGATGGATTGGCTGCAGGAGTAAGCGCATTTATCGGTGCAGGTATTGGCATATTTGCTTACGTCAGTGGTAACTATAGAATTGCAGACTATCTAAACGTAATGTACATTCCGAACCTTGCGGAGCTTTCAATTTTTATCGGTGCATTTGTTGGTGCATGCATAGGCTTTCTTTGGTATAATGCATTTCCTGCCCAGGTGTTTATGGGTGATACCGGAAGTCTCGCGTTGGGAGGAATTATCGCATCACTTGCTATCATAATCAGGAAAGAATTATTGATTCCCATTTTTTGCAGCATTTTCCTGGTTGAGAATTTAAGCGTGATTATACAGGTTACTTATTTTAAATACACAAAGAAAAAATACGGAGAAGGCAGGCGCGTGTTTTTAATGAGTCCGTTACATCATCATTATCAGAAGAAAGGATATCACGAGAATAAGATCGTCATGCGTTTTTGGATCATAACACTGCTTTGTGTACTGTTTTCAATTGTTACATTAAAAATCAGGTAACAGTTACGGTTGCATGCAAGTGTCAAACTAAAATTCAATGTCAACTATTCAAGAGAAGACAAATATGGAACAAGCCACGGCAAAGAAACACTCGCTGGTTGTTTTAGGTGCAGGAGAAAGCGGAATTGGTGCAGCATTGCTGGGTAAAAAGAACGGCTACAAAGTTTTTGTGAGTGATGGCGGTTCAATAAAAGACAATTACAAGAAAGAGCTCATTGATAACGGAATTGAATTTGAAGAAGGCAGGCATAGCGAAGAAAAGATACTGGAAGCGGATGAGGTGATGAAAAGCCCGGGCATACCGGAAAAGAATGAAATGGTGAAAAAGATCCGTGCGAAAGGTATTGCAGTTATCAGTGAAATAGAACTGGCATACAGGTTCAAAGGAAATAGTAAAATAGTCGCAATAACCGGAAGTAACGGTAAAAGCACAACTACTTCTTTGATCTATCATATTTGTAAAACTGCGGAACTGGATTGTGCGCTTGTTGGCAACATTGGTTATTCATTCGCCAAGCAGGTTGCCGAAGACCCCAAACAGTTGTACGTAGCAGAGATTAGTTCTTTTCAGTTGGACGATATTGTTGATTTCAGGCCAGACATTGCTGTGTTGCTGAACATTACCGAAGATCATCTGGACAGGTATGATTACAGGTTTGAAAATTATATTGACAGCAAGTTCAGGATAATCGAAAATCAACGGCCAGGTGATTACTTCATCTACAACGCTGACGACGAAGTGATCGAAAAAAAATTGCAGACATTACATCTTAATATTAACCTATTGCCATTTTCTATGAAACAAGAAATAAAAAAGGGCGCATACATTAAAGGAGACCAGATGATGATAAGAATTCAGGAAGAACGCGTAAGCATGAGCATTTATGATTTTGCGCTGAAAGGAAAACATAATCAAAGTAACACCATGGCAGCAGGAATAGCAGCCTCAACGCTGGACATTCGTAAGGAGAAGATAAGAGACGCCATTACAAATTTTGAGGCTTTGGAGCACCGCATGGAGCACGTTGCTACGGTTAGAGGTGTTGAATTTATTAACGATAGCAAGGCGACGAATGTTAACAGCACATGGTATGCGCTCGAAAGCATGAACAAGCCTACGATATTAATACTGGGTGGTGTTGATAAGGGAAATGATTATTCCCTGATAGAAGACCTGGTTGTAGAAAAGGTAAAAGCAATTGTTTGCATGGGGATTGATAATGAAAAGATTCATGCTGCATTTCAAGGAAAAGTGCCTGTGATTGTAGATGCCGCAAGCGCGAAAGATGCTGTTACAAAATCTTTTGAACTGGCAGCTAAAGGTGATGTAGTGCTGTTGAGCCCTGCATGCGCCAGCTTCGACCTCTTTAAAAATTATGCAGAAAGAGGCACGCAGTTTAAGAATGCGGTGAAAGATCTTTAGGAGAATGGTAGATGTCTGATTTGACGATCTCTGATTTTTAATTTGATGATGTCTGATTTGATGGTAACAACGGAATAGTATTTAGGGATTAACGGATTTGTGAATAGTATGTTCAGGGTGAATGCTGGTATCTTAATCTGATACCTGAAACCTGACACCTGATACCCAACGCTGAAAGCTGATAGCTGACAGCTAAAAGCACAACCATGAGTGATTTTGTGAACATAGATAATCTTGAGAATTCTTTCAGGGGTTTAGGTAAAGGCCTTGGCCGCAAAACCCGTGGAGATAAATATATATGGGGCATTGTAATACTGCTGGCACTTACATCTTTGCTGGTTGTTTACAGTGCTACCGGCTCTTTGGCATATAAACTATATAAAGGCAACACCGAGGTCTATCTCTTTAAACAACTGTCTTTTATTGTTATCGGTTTTTTGGTGATCTATTTTTTGCATCGGGTCAATTATACCCTGTATTCAAAAATATCGCTCATTCTATATCTCGTTTCCGTTCCAATGTTGTTTTACACGTTGTTCTTCGGTGCTGAGATAAATGAGGGAAGCCGCTGGATTAAACTGCCAGTAATCAATCTCACCATACAAACGAGCGACTTTGCAAAGCTTGCTTTGTTCATGTATGTGTCGAGGCAATTGAGCCGCAAACAAGAAGTGATTAAAGATTTTAAGAAAGGCTTTCTGCCTGTCATTATTCCGGTTGCATTGACCTGTGCGCTGATTATGCCAGCGAACCTTTCCAATGCATTGCTTACCGGGGCTACATCGCTGCTGTTGTTGTTTATCGGGCGTGTAAGTTTTAAGCACATATTGCTTGTGATTGGTGTGGCATTAATTCCCGTGTTGTTGATTGTAAGTGTAGCGGTAGGTACTTATGACGGAGCAAAAGCTGATACAAAAAAAGATAAATCGGCGGTAGTTGAAAGCTTGCATTCGTTTGGCCGTTTCGGAACGTGGGTAAAGCGTGTGCAGGATTACATCTATGCCGGCGATGAAGATGTTCCATACCAGGTACAGCAGGCCAAGATTGCTATTTCTAATGGTAGCGTATTGTTTGGCCTTGGACCGGGAAATAGTATGCAGCGTAATTATCTGCCGCAGGCGTATAACGACTTTATATTTTCTATTATAATAGAAGAGTATGGTTTGCTTGGAGGCACCTTTATCATATTTGTATACCTGTTGTTTTTGTTCAGGTGTATAAGAACATTCAGAAAATGCCCGTATGCCTTTGGTGCGTTTCTTGCTTTGGCATTAAGCTTCACTTTAGTAATACAGGCAGTCGCAAATATGGCAGTAAACGTAAACATCGTTCCGGTAACGGGCGTTACACTGCCGTTGGTAAGTATGGGTGGTAGTTCATTTCTTTTTACCTGTGCATCAATTGGAATTATATTAAGCGTTGCCAGAAATGTAGAGCAGATGGAAGGTAAGGATACTGTTGCTCCTGAGTCTAATGCAACAGTTGCAACAGCTGCATGAGTAAAGAAATATTGAAATAAACAAACAAGCGATTTATGATAGCTGACGAGGTTCAGACTGAAAGTAGGAGTAAGAGAACGGCAAAACAAAAACCAATGCGTTTTATTATAGCTGGTGGCGGCACAGGTGGACATATCTTTCCCGCCATAGCAATAGCCAATGCTTTGAAACAATTGTTGCCCGATGCTGCTATTTTGTTTGTTGGTGCGAAGGGTAAGATGGAAATGGAAAAAGTGCCTCAGGCTGGTTATGAAATTGAAGGGTTGGATATTGCAGGATTTAACAGAAGTTCTTTGATGAAAAATATAGGCTTGCCTTTTAAACTGATTAAAAGCTTCTACCAGGTGAGAGATATTATTGGCAGGTTTAAACCCGATGCGGTTATTGGTGTTGGCGGTTACTCAAGTTTTCCCGTGTTGCGTTTTGCGCAAAAGAAAGGTATTCCAACTTTCATTCACGAAAGCAATTCTTTTGCGGGAAAAGCTAACATAATGCTTGGTAAGGCTGCAACGAAAATATTTGTGGCAGTTGAAGGAATGGAGAAATTTTTTCCGTCGGAGAAAATAATGGTTACAGGCAATCCGGTAAGAAAAAGCATTGCCCATGCAGATGTGTCAAGGGAAGATGCATTGGCGTTCTTTGGATTGCAGGATAAAAAAACAATTCTGGTTATAGGTGGAAGCCTTGGGGCGAAAACGATTAACGATGTTATTGCTTCGCACATTCTGGATCTTGAACCCCTCGATCTTCAATTAATCTGGCAGACTGGCAAGAATGGTGCTGAGTTATATAAGAACAGAGGTAAGAGTTTTTCAAATGTTTGGGTGAATGATTTTATTGTGGAGATGGATAAAGCATATGCGGCTGCCGATCTGGTTGTTTCACGCGCAGGTGCAATGGCTGTAACGGAATTGTGTGTGGCGAAGAAGCCGGTGATATTTGTTCCGTTTCCTTTCGCTGCAGAAGATCATCAGACGGTAAACGCAAGGCAACTGGTAGATAAGGACGCTGCAATGATGGTTAAAGATGAAGAGGCAAAAGGCAAATTGTTTCCGGCAATATTGAGTCTGGCGAAGAACGATGCTTTGCAGGAAAAATTGAAATACAATATCGCAGCTTTTGCTGTTACTGATGCCGATGAGAAGATAGCGCAGGCAATCATCGATTTTATGTAACAGAAATCAATACAAGTAGAATTAAAGGTCAGGAATGAGTGAGCAAACACATAATAGTAGATTTTCAGAAGCCGTAACAGGTACAAGGGCGATCAATAAGATCTATTTCATCGGCATTGGTGGAATAGGTATGAGCGCACTTGCCAGGTACTTTCATTCCAGAAAAGCAGAAGTAAAGGGCTATGATCGAACAATCACGCCGCTCACTCGTGCTTTGGAAGAAAGTGGTATCGAAATTCACTATGAAGAAGATGTCGATAGAATTCCGAAAGATGTAGATGTGGTTGTATATACACCGGCTATCCCGAAGGATCATGCAGAGCTGGTGTACTATCAGCAAAATGGTTACACCGTTGTAAAGCGGAGTGATGTATTAAAATGGATCACTCAGAATTCATTCAATATTTGCGTTGGAGGAACTCACGGAAAAACAACCATTACTACAATGGTGGCGCATTTACTAAGAGATTCCGGGTATGGGTGCAATGCTTTTTTAGGTGGCATCTCCTCCAACTACCAAACAAATTTCTGGAGCAACGAAAGAAATGTTGTTGTTGTGGAAGCAGATGAATATGACAGAAGCTTTTTGAAATTGGTACCTGATGTAGCTGTGATCACCGCTATGGATCCGGATCACCTGGATATTTACGGGACACCCGAGGAAGTGGAAAATGCTTTTGTGCAGTTTGCCAACACCGTTAAGCCGGGTGGTTTTTTGGTTGCGAAATATGGGTTAAAGCGTGCCGCGGAATTTAAAGCGGATAACGTGATTACCTATAGCCTTGATGATGCGCGTTCCGATGTGTTTGTCGAAAACCTGAACGTTGTTGATGGTTCGTATACATATGACGTTGTTGCTGCAGGCTGGCGCATAGATAATGTGGTATTGCACATGGGCGGCTTGCATAACATTGAAAATAGTGTTGCTGCAATAACCGTTGCAAAGCAACTTGGAATAGAGGATGAGAAAATAATAAAGGCCGTAGGATCATTTAAAGGTGTAAAACGCCGCTTTGAGTACATCCTTAAATCGAAGCACCATGTGTTGATTGATGATTATGCGCATCACCCTGAAGAGTTGAAGGCCTTAATTAGTGGCGTAAGAAGTATTTATGGAGACGAAAAATGCACGGTGGTTTTTCAGCCACATCTTTTCAGTAGGACCAAAGACCTTGCGAACGAATTTGCTGAAAGCCTGGACCTGGCGGATGAAGTAATCATTCTTCCTATTTATCCTGCAAGGGAGTTGCCAATGGAAGGAGTAACAAGCGAGCTGATTTTAAATGAGATGAAACTGCCGCAAAAACAAATACTCACAAAAGAAGCCATGCAGGATTGGGTAAAATTATATAAGCCAAAATTGCTTGTAATGTGCGGAGCGGGTGACATTGACGCATTGGTTAAGCCGGTTAAAGAGATTTTGAAATAGCAATAAACATCGGATGTCTGATTTGGAGATATCTGGTTTGTAAAGGCGGATTTGTTTAAAGTTTTTAATGCTGAAAGCTGATGGCCGATAGCTGAAAGCTGAAAATATGTTGAAGAAGAAATTAATATTTACGGGATGGTGTTTGCTGGCGGCCGGTTTGGTCTTTCTGCTGATAACCGCTATGCGCAAGAAAGAAAACAAAACCGTTAGCGAGATTAAAGTGGAGGTGATAGATGCGGAAGAGCATGTGTTTGTGGATGAGAAAGAGGTTGTGGTGTTTCTGAACAAGATGGGCATAACCAAAGAAACTGAATTGTATAAAATTAACGTCCGCCATCTTGAAGAAGGGCTTGAAAAGAATACATGGGTAAAGAAGGCTGATCTTTTTTTTGATAATGACAATGTGTTGCATGTAACCATTCATGAACGCGAACCGCTGGCGCGGGTGTTTACAATCAATGGTAGTTCTTTTTATATAGACAGTAGTGGAAAGCGTTTGCCGCTGAGTGATAAGTTGAGTGCGCGGGTTCCTGTGTTTACATCGTTCCCCTCCGGGGAAAGAAAATTGTCGGCACCTGATAGTACAGTGTTGAATGATGTAAAACAGCTGGCTCAGTTTATTGCGAAAGATAGTTTTTGGCTTCGCCAGATTTCGCAGGTAGACATAACGCCGCAGCGAACATTTGAGTTAATACCGGTGTTGGGCAACCAGGTAATAGCGATAGGTGATGCGAATGATCTTGATGGTAAGTTCAACAGGCTCTATAGCTTTTACAAACAGGTTTGGACAAAAGCAGGTTTTGAAAAGTATGAAACAATTGATGTTCGGTTTAACGGACAGGTTGTTGCGTCAAGAAGAGGTGCAGCGAAACCAAACGTCGATTCCTTAAGAGCTGCTATGCAGTTGGCTGACAATGTTGCGAGAATGAATAATGCGATGGCTGATAGTTCTGTAATAGCAAGGAGTGTAGTGAAGCCAGCAGTTGATTCCGCAAGCCATGCTGCAGTTGTTCCGCCTTCTTCCACAAAGCCAAACAAAACTGCTTCGGCAAAGACGGCAGCCAAAAAAACAACAGTAAAGCCTGCAGGCACAAAGCCCAAGGCTGTAATGAAAAAAACAACGAAGAAGAGATAACTGAATATAGAAAGTCGAATAAGATGAAGAGTGCTTCATGAGTTTTGAATTTGACTTTTGAATTAGTAAGAAACAACAACAAAAACATACATCTATGAACCCGAATGAAGCGCCTATTATTGTAGGACTAGACATTGGAACGACGAAGATTGCCGCTATTGCAGGCCGCAAAAATGAGTATGGTAAGCTGGAGATTTTAGGATTTGGCAGGGCTAACAGTAATGGTGTGCAACATGGCCAGGTGTTGAATATTGACCAAACGATCAAAGCAATTCAACAGGCTTTGCATAACTGTGCGGAAAGCAATCCCGATCTTGAAATTAGCGAAGTGTATGTAGGTGTGGCGGGGCATCATATCAAAAGTTTGCAAACGCGTGGCGACCTGGTGAGGCAGAACTCAGACCTGGAGATAGAGCGCTGGGAAGTAGAACAGTTGATAGACAATCAACGTAAAACATTTATTCCTGCTGGTGATCAGATCATCGATGTGATACCTCAGGATTTTCACGTAGATAATTACCAGAATATTAAAGACCCTGTTGGGTATAATGGCGTGAAAGTTGGTGCAAACTTTCACATCATAACAGGTGATAGAAATGCTATTCGCAATATCAATCGTTCAGTAGAACGTAGCGGATTAAAAACAAAAGATCTTGTATTGCAGCCGCTGGCATCAGCTTCTGCTGTAATGAGTGAAATTGATATGGAAGCAGGTGTTGCCATTCTTGATATTGGTGGTGGTACCAGTGACCTTGCAGTGTTTTATGATGGCATTTTAAAACATACAGCAGTTATTCCGTTTGGTGGTGAAAATATTACCAATGATATCAGAATGGGGCTTGGTGTGTTGAAGCAACAAGCAGAAGCAATGAAAGTGCAGTTTGGTGGAGCGCTTGCTGATGAGGCAAAAGCAAATGCTTTCATTACTATTCCAGGTATCAAAGGCATGCCTGCAAAAGAAATAAGTGTAAGGAACCTTGCTAATATTATTCAGGCAAGGATGAGCGAGATACTTGATTTTGTTACTTATCATCTGAAACAGGTAGGGCTTGATAACAGAACACTTAATGGTGGAATTATTCTTACCGGTGGAGGTTCTCAATTAAAGCATCTTATTCAGTTGACTGAATATGTTACCGGTTTAAACGCACGCATTGGGCTGCCGAACGAGCATTTGGCTGCTAACCATATTGATGAGTTGAAGAAGCCAATGTATGCAACCTGTATCGGGCTTATACTAAAAGGCTACAACGATTATGAGAACCACAATAAGGAGTTTAACAATGCCTTTATAAGGGTTGCAGTTCCGGATAAGTTGTTGAAAGAAGAAGCAGAAGCGGTTGTGCCTGTTAGGGAAAATACAGTGGATATTGGCAAAAGAAAAGGTGGTATGAATGGTTTCTGGAATAAATTCAAAGATAGTTTGATTGATTTGTTCAAGGAGGAAGGAGATACCGTGATCAAATAAAAATAAAATCGTTTCCATTATAATTTGTTGCTATTACTATTACTAACCATTACATTCTAAAATCGACATTATGATACACTTTGATCTGCCAAAACAAAAGTCATCCATCATCAAAGTTCTTGGTGTTGGAGGGGGCGGAAGCAATGCAGTAAACTACATGTTTGCGCAGGATATTGAAGGTGTAGACTTCATTATTTGTAATACTGATGCCAAGGCATTGGAACAAAGTTCCGTGCCCAATAAAATACAACTTGGGCCGCACCTAACGCAAGGTTTAGGTGCTGGCGCAAATCCTGAAGTAGGTAAACAAGCTACGGAAGAATCTCTTGAAGAAATAAAACGCATACTGGAAGTAAATACCAAAATGGCATTTATATGCGCTGGTATGGGTGGTGGAACAGGTACCGGTGGTGCTCCCATCATTGCAAAGATCTGCCGCGAGCTGGGTATACTTACAGTAGGTATTGTTACTACGCCATTTGGTTTTGAAGGCCCGCGCCGTTTGCAGCAGGCAGAGGCAGGCATTAAACAATTAGAGCCTTATGTAGATACGTTGCTAGTTATCAGTAATGATAAGCTGCGCATTCAATATGGCAATCTTAAAATGAAAGATGCATTTGGCAAAGCTGATAATGTATTAGCTACAGCTGCTAAATGTATTACCGATATCATCAATAGCCGCGGCCATATAATTGTTGACTTTGCAGACGTTTGTACAGTAATGAAGAACGGTGGTGTTGCAATTCTTGGAAGTGCTGCCGTTTCCGGCGAAGAAAGAGCACAACGTGCGATTGAAAATGCATTGAATTCACCTTTGCTGAATGACAATGACATTCAAGGTGCAAAATGGATTTTGATCAACATCAATAGTGCGGAAGGAGATGAAGAGTGTACGATGGATGAGCTCGAGGTTATCAATAATCATCTTCGTCTACAAGCTGGTGAAAACACCGATGTAATCGTAGGTATGGGTTATGATAATACGCTGGATGATAAGATTGGTATAACCTTGATTGCAACAGGTTTTGAACACAAAGACCCTTTTGCAAAAAGAGAACCAGCAAAGGCGCCGGAGCCCAAGCCTGAAAAGATTACCATGGAGTTGCGTTTGGATGGCGAGGAAAAGAAGCCTGCCATGCAGCAACAGAAGTTATCATTTGAAGACAAAGATCCGTTCGCGCCAAGCCTTGTTGAGATCACGCAACAATCTGCTGCGCCAATAATCATTGATGAAGCAAAAGTGATAGCTGAAAAACAAAGTGCAGAACCATTGCGTTTTGAATTGTCTGCAAATATTACTGCTGAGCCTAAAGTTGAAGAGCGTAAAGAAGAAAAAGCTCCTGAGGTAGAAGAGCACTTACGGATGGAATACACAGAGAAACCTTCTGTATCTGTAACTCCTCCAAGTGGTTTTTTGAGCAGGCCTTCGAATATCTATGCTTCAATGCCAGAGCAAAAGCAAGTGCAGGAGCAGCCTAAGCCAGTTGTGGAGCAACCTCAGCAAGTTCCCCCGCCACAGCCTCAGGCGCAACCTCAGTTTGTTCAGCAACCACAGCAGCCTCAACAACCACAGCGCCCGGTTTATCAGCCTGAGCCTGAAATGCCACCTTATGTGGCACCGGTAATGAGGCAGGAGCCTGCGGAAGAAGAAGTGCAGTTTGGCTTTGTTGAGAAAGACAATGTAAATATGAATGCACCTGTAGTTCCTGCCACAGGTTCATATGAAATGATGTCTGACGAAGAAGAAGATCAAAAGCGCAGGGCAGCTGAAAGAATCCAAAAGCTTCGCAACCTTTCCTTTAATATGAATAGTGCAGAGATGAATACAGAGTTTGACAATGTGCCGGCTTACGTTCGCCGTAATATGGAATTGTTTGGCAATACGCTTACTTCTGTAGAAAATTATTACAGTAAATATGCTGTAAAGAAAGATGACCATGATCAGGGGCAAATATCATCCATCAATACCTTTTTGGACGGTAAGAAGCCTGATTAATACGGTACCTACTCATTTGTGTTTTTAGTTGTTGGCCCCTCAGCTTCGGTTGAGGGGTTTTTGTTTTGGGAACCACGGAGACAGTGCGGCATGGAGTTAATTGAAAATTGAAAATGGAGAATTGAAAATGATTGGAGCGAAGGCAATCTCTGTGGCCCTGTGTGTCTTTTCTCTGTGTAACAAGTAAGCATCAATATATCAATACAACTTGATCTCCAGTCGATACAATTCGTACTTCATACTTCGTAAATCGTACTTAATAAAACATCGTACACCGTACATCCAACATCTTACATTATTGTCGTGCATCTAACATCTCACATATTCTTTCCGCCACTCTTTCGCCATCCATGGCAGCGCTTACAATGCCGCCGGCATAGCCAGCGCCTTCGCCGCAGGGAAACAGATGTTTTATCTGCGGATGTTGTAGTGTATCCGCATCACGTGGTATACGTACCGGAGAAGAAGTACGGCTTTCAGTTGCCACTACCACCGCATCATTGGTGTAATAGCCTTTCATTTTTTTGCCGAAAGCTTTAAAGCCTTCTTGCAAACTTGTTAATATAAAGTGAGGCAATACATTGTTTAATGTTGCAGAATGTATGCCTGGCAAATAGCTGCAGTCAGGAAGCGAAGAAGATAGTTTGTTATTGCAAAAGTCCACCATGCGTTGAACTGGTGCAACAAATTTGCCCCCGCCAACATCAAACGCCTTCTTTTCTACCATTTGTTGAAAATACATAAGCAGCAGCGGATGGTTGTCTGGCCACTTATTTTCTTTCATCAGCTTTTTAAAATCTTTGTCTTTTACTGCGTCTTCCACACTTGTGCTTACAACAATGCCGCTGTTACTGTATGGATTGTTACGTTTGCTGGGGCTCCAGCCGTTTACAACAAGTTCACCCGCAGAGGTTGCAGCCGGCGCAATAATTCCACCAGGGCACATGCAAAAACTGAACACGCCTCTATCGTTCACCTGTTCTACCCAGCCGTATGATGCTGGGGGTAAAAATTCACTTCTTGCACTATGATCCTTATGAGAAGGAACAGGGCAGTGGTATTGAATACTATCTATCAGCGATTGTTGGTGCTCAATGCGGACGCCCAGCGCAAAAGGCTTAGCCTCAATGAGCATCTTATTATTATAGAACAATTCAAAGATATCTCTTGCGGAGTGCCCTGTTGCCAATATTACAGCGTCCGCCATCAACTTTTCTCCGTTGGCAGTTGTTATGCCTTTCAATAAATCATTTTCAACAATAAATCCGGTAAGTTTTGTATCAAACAGGACCTCGCCACCATATTTAATAATTACGTCGCGCATAGCGGTAATTATTTTGGGCAGCTGGTTGGTTCCTATATGTGGATGCGCTTCATAGAGAATTCGCTCATCTGCACCAAACTGAACGAGCAGGTTGAGTATTCGGTTAACATCGCCGCGTTTGGTACTTCGGGTGTATAATTTGCCATCGCTATATGTTCCCGCGCCGCCTTCGCCAAAGCAATAATTGCTTTCGGGGTTTACGATGCCTTCTTTATTAAGTGCAGCCAGGTCGCGGCGTCTTGCCCGCACATCTTTTCCTCTTTCTATAAGAATAGGCTGAATGCCTTTTTCAATCAGTTTGAGTGCTGCAAATAAGCCTGCGGGTCCAGCGCCAACAACAATTGTTTTTTTAGAAGAGCGAGTTACGTCTTTAAAATTTATTGCTTCTATTATTCTTTCATGGAAAGGCTCATCAATAAATGCATTAACTGTAATGTTTATTTTGGGTTGTTTGCTGCGCGCATCTATTGACTGCCGCGTGCGGTAGAAGCCTGTGATCTTTTCAGGAGAAATGCCTTCAGTTTTTGCAATAAGGGTTTTTACAATAGAATCATTTGCCGCTTCGGAGGGCAATAATTGAAAGCTTATCTTTTTTTGCATAGTTGTAGTTGGCTAGATATCAGTCGTCGATCCTAAATGGTCAACAAGCCTGTATTCGTCACTATAATTATAAAGAAAAATTGAGCGTATTGTTTAGTTAAGATCAACGACTGACTAACAACTAATAACTTACATTAAAATGGTAGATCATCAACGTTATCTGTTGGTGTATTATCTGAAGTAAATTCATAGCTGTTATCACCAGCTACCGGTTGTTCGCCTAATTTCACCTGTTCCATACGCCATGCATCAAGGTTGGTGATATAATTTTCTTTACCATCTTTCACCCATTTGGTGCCTTTAATATTGAACATCACTTTTATTTCGTCGCCAATATTAAATCTGTCAGGAATAGCTGTTTTATCCTGCACGCATTGAAACTTGATATAGTTGGTAATGACTCTTCCACCAATATCCTCAGATTTTTCAATCACAAATTCTCTTGTTTTAAACGATTCGGTACGTTGAACAATGTTGTACCGGGCTACCAGCTTGCCTGTAATTTCGAAAGACATTATTAAAATAGTTTGTTGCAAAAGTAGTTGAATTCTCAGGTAATATTTTAATCCGAAAAAAACTTGAAGTGAACTTCAAATATTGTATCTTTCAATTCATCTAATGATTCGCTCGTGAAAACAATTGTATGCCATAATACGTTAATATTAGCCCTGTCTATTACAATCACAGATACCACTTTTTGCAAATGATGTACAGAATATTGTTGGTTAAGGTATAATAATTATGCTGTGTTAATTGTTTATGGTTGTTATGGGAAGTGAAATAACTGCAGGAATGTGTTGAATGCTTTGCTGGCTTGCGTTTTACGAAACAAAAAGATTGAGCTGGAATTTAATTTTAATGAACCTGAAAGGGTTGTCCGGATATTTTGCATAAAAAGTTTGGGGTTGATCCCAACAAGTTTAGTTGTAAAAAAATAGGATATTAAAAAATTTTTTTTTCAACATAAAACGTGAGATATTCGCCGTCCTGTTCCCAAAAAAATATCCACAATCGGGGATAATTTTTTTTGGGATTTTTTACCCGGTTAACATTCTTAACCCGATATATAAACAGTGCCTTTGATTATGACTAAAACCGCAGAAAACGTATGGAGTAATTGTTTGAAGATCATCAAAGATATTGTTGAATGGCAACACTATAAAACATGGTTTGAGCCTATTAAGCCCGTTGATATAAAAGAACAGGTATTAATGATACAGGTGCCTAGCCAGTTTTTCTTTGAGTATCTGGAAGAGCATTATGTAAATCTTCTTGCTAAAACTTTGAAAAGAGAGTTGGGCAAAGAAGCCAGACTGGAGTATCGTATAATGGTGGATAGCGGTAATGGTAAGAACGGTTCAATGGACGTACCCGCCAGCAATGCCAAAATATATTCTAACAACGAAATGGATTTTCCGTTGGTGATCAACAATCCTGTTAAGAACCCGTTTGTAATACCGGGCCTTAAAAAGATGCAGATTGATCCGCAGCTGAATCCTATATATACATTTGACGCATTTATAGAAGGTGATTGTAACAGGGTTGCCCGCAGGGCCGGTAAAACTGTTGCGGAAAAGCCCGGCGCCAACTCGTTTAACCCGCTCGTTATTTATGGTGGCGTAGGTTTGGGCAAAACGCACTTGGTTCAGGGGATTGGTAATGATGTTAAAAGGCTGCATCCTAATAAGGTTGTACTATATGTGAGCAGCGAAAAGTTTATTAACCAGTTTCAGGACCATAGCCGTAACAACGCTATTAACGACTTTATTCATTTCTATCAATTAATAGATGTACTCATCATCGATGATGTACAGTTCTTTAGCCGCGCTGAAAAATCCCAGGATGCTTTCTTCGCCATATTCAATCACCTGCACCAAAGTGGTAAACAATTGGTGTTGACTTCCGACAAGCCTCCAAAAGACCTTGACGGAATGCAGGAGCGCCTGTTGAGCCGCTTCCGCTGGGGATTGAGTGCCGACCTTCAGGTGCCTGATTATGAAACAAGAATCGAGATCCTGGAGCGTAAGATGAAGAATGATGGTTTGGATATGCCAAAAGAAGTGGTGAAATACGTGGCATACAACATCAGTTCAAATGTTCGCGAACTGGAAGGTGCCCTGATCTCATTACTTGCGCAATCTTCTTTGAACAAGCGCGACATTGACCTGGAACTGGCCAAGAAAGTCTTACGCAACTTTGTGAAGACAAGCAGCAAGGAGATTACTATAGAAGCTATCCAAAAAATGGTTTGTGAATATTTCGATGTTCCTTACGAGAAATTACTGCACAAAACAAGAAAGCGCGAAATTGTTCAGGCACGTCAGATAACAATGTACCTGGCAAAAGCATTCACAAAGAATTCTTTGAAGACTATTGGAGAACATTTTGGTGGCCGCGATCACACAACTGTAATTCACAGCTGTCAAACAGTGAAAGATTTAATGGATACTGATAGTCTTTTCCGCGAAAACGTAATGGAGCTTACACAGAAAGTGCAGTTGGCGGCGATGTAGCAAGCTGTAAGTGTTGGGTTTTAGCAAAAGCAATGGTTTGGAAATCAAGCTGCAAGCTTCAAATTTGAATGATTTGCACAGATAACATAAAACTTATCACGTTTAACGTAAAAAATATTTTGGTAATTAAGCGGGCATCCCTATTTTTGCAGCCCCTTAAGGGAAATTTCGGTCGGTGAGGTGGATGAGTGGCTGAAATCAGTAGTTTGCTAAACTGCCGTACGGGTTAAACTGTACCGCGGGTTCGAATCCCGCCCTCACCGCGAAAAAACAAAAGAGTCCTTTGCATTAGCAAGGGACTTTTTTTGTTTGTGGATGTTCGAAAATTGATAGTTGACAACTTATCCGAATGATGCTGCCGGGGTTTACGCCGCAAGCGCAAAGAAGAAGCGGCGCTATGATAGGGCTTCGGCATTTAGTTGACCTGCAATATGCCAGGATAGAATAGAGATGAACTTTCCATCAAACAATTGATAGCGTTCCCTGCTAGGTATGTTTTTTGTACTTCATCTTTCATAACATACTCATCACATGAAAAATTCCTGCTTATATCTTTTCATTGTTTGTATTTTATTTATGGCTTGTAATACTGCACCGCAAATTGGTATTGAAGGAAATTGGGTAACTGGTATACAAGGGCAACCCGGCGCACAGTCAGGATTCTCGCTTAAAAAAGATAGCACAGCTTCATCAATCAATGCATTCACACTACAATATGAGCATTGGCATCGTGATGGCGACATGCTTATTCTATCCGGAAAAAGTATTGGTAACCGGCAAACAATTGACTTTGCTGATACATTACATATTGATGATATTGGCGATAGCACGCTTACTTTAACACGGCGTGGCGGAGAAACGACCACTTATAAAAAGATTGCTGATTCGGTCGCTGCTGTCCTGGTTAAATATGATGATGTTCAATGTTATCAATACATTTCAGACAAAGACACTGTGCTACTTGCTCTTACAAATGCAGGCGACACTGTATCAGGAAATCTGAAATACAGTTTGTATGAAAAAGATGGAAATGACGGAACCGTTAAAGGTGCGATGAAAGGCGATACGTTAATCGCCGATTACACATTTCGTTCTGAAGGCAAAGAATCCGTTAGAGAAGTAACTTTCCTGAAGAAGGGACAAGCCTTTATTGAAGGCTTTGGCGATTCAAAAGAGGTAAATGGTAAAATGATTTTTGCAAACAGGCAAGCACTGCATTATGATGGGTTTGTACTGGGAAGAGAGAAGTGTAAGTGAAAATATAAAAATATCTTGAATAGATTGCAAAGCCCCAACAGATAAGGCAGAGGATTGTGAAGACCACGTTATTTAAGTTGACATAGACTTCCAGTTGAATTAAAAATGAGGCAGGTATAGAATAGAATACAGACACTTTTTTGTATTTTGGTTAATTTCAGAAATGTGTTTTATGATGATCGCGGCAAGGTGATATAAACGTTAGTGCCTTTTCTATTTGCGCTTTCAAATTTAATTTTACCACCAATTAAATTTATTCTGTTTTGAAGATTTCGTAAACCCATTCCATTGTTCATTTTTTTTATTACCTGTTCGGGTATATCAAAACCATCACCGTCGTCTGTTACAATTAAAAATAATTCAGTCAATGTAAATTTGATAAATACTGAAATTGTACTTGCATTTGCATGTTTAATAATATTATGTAGGAGCTCTTGTACAATTCGAAAAAGGAATAATTCAGATTGAGCGGGTAAATCAAAACTTTCTCCTTCGGAACAAAATTTTATTTCGTATCTGCCTGTTTTGTATAGCGTGTTTAGTTCTTGCTCTATAGCATTTTTAATGCCTATCCGCGTTATATGATCTGGATTTAGAGCTCGGGAGAGATTTCTTAAATCTAACAAAACTTTGTCAACAAGAAGTTTGCATTCGGAAAGCTGAGTGCTACACGTGCTGTCCACAGGTACAGTCATAATAAGAATATTGTGTTTGAGCTTTAAAACAGCAAGTGTTTGAGTTATATTGTCGTGAAGCTCTTCTGAAATATCTTTAAATGTTTGTTCTTGAATTTCATTTTTTGTTTTCAATAATTCATTTTGAAAGTTTAATTTAATTTCCTCTTTCTCTTTTCTTAGACTATTGATCAGATTCGCTAGAGCAAGAGAAAATAGTACAAGTTCTGTACTGCTTGCCACGATTAAAGGGATGGTGCGTATGGAATCGCTTTTGGGAAGAATTTTTAATTCTGTTAGCATAATAAGAACGCCGCTTCCTAAAAAAAGGATATATCCAACAAGAAAATAAACAGTGACAGGATATCCGTCGTGCATGCTTTTAATTATTATGAAAAGGATCATTACAACTACAACAAAGCCCACAATAATGGACATAGTATCGCCAGTCGCTGAATCGACGGTTATAACAACGCAACTTGTCACAAAGGCCCAGATGATCCATTTTCTTATAATAAACCATTTGGGATACCGAGTTTTTATCTGTAAATATTCCGATATGAAAAGTGTGACAAAAATTCCAATGATAACGGATGAGTATTTTTCAAACCACGACAGGTAAATAGGAAAACGGTGTATTTTTCCCAACATTTCCACCAAGTATCCTGAATTATAAGTTGCGTGATAAAAAGTTAGAAGTATTACAACAAGATACAGCCCGTAACTTTTTAAAAAGGTTGATAGATAAAGAAAAAGGTTATAGAAAAACATGACTAAAACAACAAATGCATACGCGTACACAACTTTTTCTGTAGCATTATTTTCTTTGTCAACTATATTTTTGGGTGAAATTGCAAAGTCTAGGGTTTGAGGAACTAGATCATTATTTTGTGTTGCTTGCAGCCTCACAAAGCAAAATTTTGCCTCATCCCGTTTAATAGGAATTGAAACATATGCCTTGTTTGCGACTTTATAGTCGCGGTCAAAAAATGGTAAAAGATGTCCGGTCTTTTTTAGCACGAATTTCGTTCCGTCCTTAATGTAGACATCAACATAGGCCCAGTTTTTGAAATCTAGGATCCACTCTTTGTCGAAGCCGGAGCGATTTATTAAAGTGAAGTTAACCCAGTATACATTGAAATTACTTTGATAAGATTTTTTGTTAGAGTACTTAAATAAATTATCAGAGTATTTTGCGACAACGTCGGCGATTGACATTTTATAAGAAGTGTCGATAATAAAAAGTGGATTATTTAAAAAATATTTTTGGTCGGTGAATTTTAGTTCAAATATTTGGGAAAACGCACTGTTTACGAAATGCGTCTGAAAAAAACATAGCAGCACGATTGGTTTTAACAAGTAATTTTTCATAGATCCATCAAAAAATAATTGTTTATACCTTTAATTAGATCAAATAATATTTCTAGCCATTTGGTTTCTGCCGTTAGACAATTAGCAATTTGGTTTGCTTTTCACACGCATTCGAAAATTCAATTCTCTTAGTGCTGAAAGTTTTCTGTTATTCTTTTGATCTTTGATAACCTATTTTCAAGCCTATTCAGTTTCTCAGCCGTATTGAGTAGGAGGCCATTCCAAAAAGCTTTTCCACTAATTTCTTTCAAATAATTTTAAAAATACAATTTAATAGTGTAAATTAATGTTCTAGACAATCTGTAAACCTAACATCTAAATCTTTAATTATGTCCCAAGAAACTTTGGCCGATGCTATTGAAAGGGAAGGCTTTCAAAGTGAAGGCGGAACAAATTTTCAACAGCAACTAAATATGCTGAGTGAACATGCAAAGAATCTAACAAAGGATCAAATTTTTCAAAGCCTAAATGGAGAATCTGTTGTTGATGAGGATGCAATTACAAGCATTAAAGGCTTGGTCAGAGCACGTCTCGCAAATGGTCAGCATGTGCTACCTTGGAATGTGCAATCTGAATTAAAACCACTTTCAAAAAATCACGTCCTAACCGGTTGGTAGCTCTTATGGATGTAAGATGAACTATTGAATGATGATAGGTCATATTTTTAAAATTTGACCCCAAATTTATATTGAGTAATCGTACCGAGTAAATGTTAAAGATAAGCTCTAGACAAGATCTAATTGAAGCATTACACGAAGTTGCTGAATTAGAACATATGTTACTTGTTCAATATTTATTTGCCGCATTTAGCATGAAAAGAAGCCAAGAAGAAGGAATTAGTCTAGTGCAGCTTAACAAAGTGCAGGAATGGGAGTATACTCTGCTGCAGATTGCACGGGAAGAGATGAAGCACCTTGGTGCTGTGTGCCAAATACTAGCAGCAATAGGGGGCAAGCCTTGGTTTTCCAGACCGAATTTTCCGCAACAAGCGGAAAAATATTATCCTTTGGTTTCCTCATTTACATTGGCTCGTTTTTCGAAAGATACGATGTTTCGATTTGTGTGTTTTGAAATGCCGGCAGATCCTAACTTGCCGGAACTTGATGAGTTTAAATCGTACGCTTCAGAGAAAAGACAATTTACCATAGGTCAACGACTACACCAAACTGTTGGCGAGCTATATATGAGAATCAGTGATGCTTTTGACGATTTTTCAACCGACGAGCAATCAAGATTGTTTGTTCACTTGAATTCGCAAAAAATGCAAGATGTATGGTCAAGTCAGGTGGGGCTGAGGGTAATTCAAAACAAACAGGACGCGCAAACGATCATTCGTGAAATTATAACAGAAGGAGAGGGTGCATTAGTTACTGATGTCAATTCGCATTATGCCAAATTCTTATCTATTTGGAACGAGCTTAGTAATTTAAATTTTGATCCATCTAGAAAAGTAGCGGAAAATCCATTTGTTACAAGTCATCACGACAGCTCATCGAGCATTCCAGTTAATTTAATAAAAAATGAGAAAACTGCGAAAGTATCAATGCTGTTCAATGAAATTTATCAATTTATGTTGCTGCTTTTGCATTCTTACTTTGCCGATGTTAGACAGACAAATGATAAGCGGAAATTTTTAAAGAATGCAATCGGTCAAATAATGAGTAGTTTAATCCGGCCTATGGGAGAAATTTTGACACAGATGCCTCTTACCAATAATTCTGAAGAAGGTTTGGCAGGTCCAAGTTTTGAAGTCTCTTCTTCGGTAGACTGTATGAATGTTTATATAGACCCTTGGGATACCTTCGGAGAAGTATTAGGTGCGATTAGTAAAAAAGCAAAAGATGCCCAGCAATGTCATAGCAGATTGCCGAGCGTTTATCAAAACATTCAATGGATATGTAAAAATTTCAGTTCTATAAATTAAACATATAAATGTTAAGCCTAAAGTTCTCAGGTTGGTTTCAATGTAGATTATCATCAGATCCAGATCCTTATGATGAGCCCCGAGGAATTAGTGGTGATACGCGATGTCTTTTAGGAGAGCCAGATCTGGACAGAATTATTCGATTTCATAATCCAATTGTGCAGCGCACATATTGCCCACCAATTGGTGTTTTCGTTACAAATGTTATTCAAGACAATGCAGTTCTAAGCAATAACCCTTTGCAAGGTGCACTATTAAATTTCGAGGACTCCCCCCAATTTTGCGGACATAATGGTATAGTTGCAGAACGAGGTGAAGAACCGATTGTTCCACTTACTGTTTCTTTGTCAGTAAACTCCATGAAAATTTTGGAACGAAAGCTTTCTGATACCCCCCCCGCATTCCCGTTTAACTTATATAGACCTAATAGTGTTCTGCATGACATTGGAGATGCTCCTTGTGGTGGCTTAGTTATTGATTTTGCTGATATTGCTGAGCAAACCGGAATATATAATGTGGAAGAGATTATGAAGGGTAGAATAGAAAAACTGCAAGAAGATTTGTTGCGGGAGACTGATGACGTAAATAGAATAAACATTGAGTCTCGAATCAATTCTCTAAATATCTGGATCACCAAGTTGCCGAGATCTGCCATAGAATTTTCGGTAAAGGTTTGCTGGAATTTATCCTTAAGTGGTGCGATAATAAATACGGATTCAAATACTTTTATAGAACTAGGGTCAGTTTCGGATTGGCTTTTGAGTTTTTGGATGGGCGGTTGGGATAATGATGGGATGTGTGGGTTTGTAAACGGGTTACTTGTTATGCCCGATGGAAAATTATTGTCGCAGAATTTTTAGGCTTTTCGTTCGCTCAATCGATTAACAATAAATTAATGACGTTAGATTTATCAAGATCAATATCAATGACTCGGAATCAGTTCCCTAAATATTTGCGTGAAAACGTGTTTTGTGACGAAATCACAAGAAAAATAAAAAACATTCCTTTAGTAAATTTAAGTGCTTTTGAAATTTATTTAGGAAATAGTAGTAGAGTAGATTTTAATATCGCAATAAGCACCCACTTTGGTGAGCAACAATTTTTCATACGCGAAGAAAGCGGGAATAATTCGACTATACCTGCTAATTTAAGAAAATTTTTGGCTCATTTGTGCAATCCTGATTTTCAGTTAAAATTACTGATAGAAACAGTATGGCTGGTTTTGGATAACCCAACGTCGGAGTGTAAAAACGAGCCGTTTGGTTATTATGTGTCATTCCCTCAAAATGGATTAACCAGTAATGCTGGAATTAAAGCGGAATTAATTTTGCGAACACTTTTATTTTTAGACATTCAATTGTCGTCAATCGTGTACAATAGTTTTTTTTCATTCTGTTTGAGATTGCCACAAGCAGTTGCCATAAAATCAATAGGAGTTCGCAATGGTGATAGGTACTCGCCAATACGAGTATACTTGGTGTCTTTCCAATATAAATCTCTTATAGAGCTATTGATTTCAAGTAAATGGCTTGGCGATGCCGGAAAAATAACGAGATTTATTAATAACATGCCCGCAGATATTTTGTGCTTTGGACTGTTAATAGATTGGGATAATGGTATAGCAACAAAAATTGGAGTTGAATTTTGGCTGAAAGATAATTGCAGCAGGAATGATTTATTAAATAAGTTAGTGTCTATGGGGTTATGTTCAACTGATCAAATGAATTGTATCGAAGAATGGGATAGTAAAAAAATTGAACTTGATTTTAACGAGAAGCAGGAAATTGAAATCTTAACATGGGTTCCTTATATAAAGATTATTTTTGACGCTGATAACATAACAGCCAAAGCTTATCTTGGCCAGAGATTTGTGCTTAGAAAGTTTTAGAATAAAATTTCAAATCCAACACCCATACAACCAATTTCATTTTCCACTCATCATTTCTTCAACCTTAAATAACACATCTCAGGTTTCAAATCATTACCTTAACTGCTCATCAATAAAAAATCAATGACAGGCCAGGTTAAAGTAATTTCCACACAAGTGTTATCAGACAATTGGTATACACTTCGTAAAATAACTTATGAGTTTATAAAGCGTGATGGTAGCAAGCATGTACACAGCCGCGAAGCGTACGACAGGGGTAACGGCGCGACGATTCTGCTGTACAATAAGTTAAATAAAACGGTGATTCTTACAAGGCAATTCCGCCTGCCAACATTTGTAAATGGCAATGAAAATGGAATGCTGATTGAAGCTTGTGCAGGCTTGCTGGATAAAGATAATCCTGAAGATTGCATCAGGCGGGAAACAGAAGAAGAAACGGGCTACAAAATATCCTCAGTGCAAAAAATATTTGAAGCATATATGTCGCCTGGGTCTGTTACTGAGATCTTATACTTTTTTGTTGCGGAATATGAGGCGTCCATGAAAGTAAATGACGGAGGAGGAGTAGCGCACGAGCAGGAGGATATTGAAGTGCTTGAGATAACATTAGACAAAGCCATGCAAATGATAGCCGGTGGCGAAATAAAAGATGGCAAGACCATTATGTTATTGCAATACGCCAAACTGAATAATCTGGTGTAAGCTGAAAACCTAAAGCCTAAAGCGTATACTCATTAAAGAGTGTGTCCAATTTTCGGTGTATAGTGAATTGCAGTTACACAGGAAGCACGAAGAAGACAGGGTGCTGCGCAGAGAATGCATTTAGATTCGAAGAGGGTTCTCAAGCATAAACCTGTTGAATATCGCGAGATGTCTCCTGTCGTCGACATGACGTTCAATGCACATCATCGTAAAACATAGATGCAGCTCTTGGAGCACGAATTTAAAGAGGGTCATACTAATTGGTCTATACAGAAAGTGCCTCACGGCTCATACCTCATGCTTTACGCCTCAAATCTCATCCTTACGCCAACCAGCTTTAAGCTTTGGGCTTTCAGCTAAACCCTACTCCGTTCTCAAACTCTTTACCGGGTTTGCCAGCGCTGATTTAAGTGCATGAAAACTTATAGTTGCAAGGGCTATCGTTATTGCAACTACAGCTGTTGCAAGAAAGATCCACCAGCTAATGTTTGTGCGGTACGAGAAGTCTTGCAACCATTTGTTCATGGTGAACCAGGCAATGGGGCATGCAAGAACAATTGCAATAACTACAAGCTTGATGAAATCTTTGGAAAGAAGAAATATGATGTTGGGCACAGATGCACCCATTACTTTCCTTACACCAATTTCCTTTGTGCGTTGTAGTGTAGCAAACAAGGAAAGACCCAACAATCCCAGGCAGGCAACAAATACAGCAAAACCGGCAAACATGCCGAATACTTTGCCAAAGAATTGTTCATTTTTATATTGCGCATTATACCTTTCGTCCAGGAAATAGTAATCAAACATGTTCCCCGGAAAAAACGCGTTATATGTTTTGCGCACAGATGCGATAGTTGATTCAACATTCGTTACATCAAGCTTTACTGAAATCGGGCTGTTTTCAGAATATGCTGGCAGTAACACCGTAGGTTCAATCGGATAGCGTAACGATTTTTGATGAAAATCTGCCATAACACCTATTACATCCCATCGTTTATCATAAATAAAAATGCTTTTGCCAATGGCATCAGCTTCATCTTTAAATCCCAATAGTTTTACGGTGTGATGGTTGAGAATAATGTTGTGAAGCTTACCCCAGTCCGTGTTGAAATCGCTGTTTTCAAAATCGCGGCCAGCTAGTAGCTGAATGCCATACAAATCAATAAACCCGGTGCTTGCACCTAAACTTCTTATTGTATAAAGATTGTCATCAGCAGCATCTGCTCTTCTAACTTTGAAATCGCGCGATAGTTCCTCGCCTGCTACGCGAAATGAAGTAGTGGCGCCTTTTACATGCGGCAATTGCCTTACTTCATTCGTAAAGCTGTTCACACGCCTTATAAAAGTAGAATCCCATTTAGTGAGCATTGGCGGGTTAATTACCATTACCTGGTTGAGTGTTAAGCCCAACTTTTGGTTGCTCATAAAATGTACCTGCCTGTAAACAACAACAGAGCCAATGATTAAAATAACCGTCATAGTAAACTGAACAACCACCAACGTTTTTCTCAGTAAAATGCCTTTCGCTGAGTGCGAGAATTTTCCCTTTAAAACGGTAATGGGTTTAAATGAAGAAAAGACAAAAGATGGATAAAATCCTGAAACAAGAAACCCAAGCGCTATAATTGAAAAGATGATGGTAAATACTGTGTAGCCGCTAAGCGTTTTTTGAAACAACAGCTTTAATGAGAGATTGTGCTGAACCAATTGATTAAAGCTATTTTGAACAAGCATCACCAGCATAATTGCAAAGGCAAACGCAATAAGGTTTATGATGATCGATTCAGTAAAAAACTGTTTTATTAATTGCGATTTGGAAGCGCCTGCAACTTTTCTTACGCCTACTTCTTTTGCACGTTCCGCAGACTTTGCAGTAGTCAGGTTAATATAGTTTACCCATGCAATAATGATGATGAACAACGCCACAGTTAACAACCCCCATACAATAGTTGCGCTGCCTGTTTTGCCGATCTCATACTCAAAGTCAGAGTAAAGATGTGCTTTAGATAATGGTTGTAAATAAAACGTCTCATCACTACCTGATACTTTTGAACCTTGAAAATGTTTTTGACTAAAAGCGGGCAAACGTGCTTCCAGTTTTTTATAATCAATACCTGGTTTTAATTGTATGTACTGCCAGAAGTCAGATTGCTCAAAACTATAATCTGCGTTCTTCCATGTTTGTGTTAATGAAGACCATGATACAAGAAAATCAAATTGCAGGTGTGAGTTCTCCGGAACATTTTTGCAGATACCGGTTATGTTATATAAAGCAGAATCATTTTGTAGCTGAATGGCCTTGCCAATAAAAGCCGAATAGTTTGCATTCTCCGGTGCGCCAAACAGTTTATCTGCCATCGATTGAGAAATGATCATATTATACGGCGCCTTTAAAGAAGTAAACGCATTGCCCGCAATCAAGGGATAAGAGAACATGGTGAGAAAAGATGTATCAACCGCCAGTCCAGACTGTTTCAATTTCTTTTCGTTATATGTGAGCGTGATGTCTGTTGCCGGCTCAACCCTTACAGTGCGTAATACTTCCTGCGGATAATCTTCCTGCATGGCGCGTCCTATTGCCGAATAAGTTATTGTGCCATGCTGAATAAGTTTTCCGCTCTGATAACGGTCATTCACTACGCGGTAAATGGAGGGCGTATGTTCGTTGAACTGATCGTAGCTTAATTCAAAACTCACGTACTGCAAAATCAGCAAACAGGCGGCCATGCCAATCGACAGGCCGGCAATATTAATTATGGAAAAAAATTTGTTTTTAAAGAGATTGCGCAACGCAGCCGTGAAATAGTTTTTAAGCATAAGTATCGTATAGGTTGTGTGGGCATAGTTTCCCTTACCCATAAAGCGCTAAATAAATGCCACAAGTTTACTTGTTGATAATTAGCTTTTTATCTTCATTTATTAGTTTTAATCTGTTCGTTTTTGAACAGTATATGTTCAGTAACGGCCAGTTGTACTGTTAATGATAGCTGTCAACTAAACTAACAAACGAGTAAAAACTGATCAATGTTAGTACTCAATTATTTAGATTGATTTAATTGATTTATATTGTTAAACCTAACAGCGTATTTACTTAAATGCACGAACAAAAGGACACCGGTACTTTCTTTAGAAATTTTTTTAAGCCGGGCGGCTACATGCAAAATCCGATCAAATCCAGCGATTGGTCCGGGTTTATTTTGGGGTTGCCGGAAGATTGGCCTCAAAGTCTGCGTACGTCTCTTAGTATATTATTTAGTTCGCCTTTTCCATCGGCTTTGTTATGGGAAAAAGAGCTGCATTGTTTTTATAACAGTGCCTTCAAACCTTTACTTTTTCTTGCAAATAATTTTGCGCCGGAACAAGGCATGCCAATTGGAAGAGATGAAAATTTGTGGCACACAGTACAGCCGTTTATCACCTTGTTGCTTTATGGCGGTAAGACGGGCATTTCATTCAACCAAACCATTGCATTTAAAAACAACGGCACGACTGAAGAGTGCTATACCATTTCATTAAGCCAAGTGTTAGGCGAAGGCAACCAGATTGATGGCGTGTACATAACCGCAACACCTGAACCGGTGCTGGCTATCAGGGCTGCCGTGCTTGCTGGTAATACCAATTTAGAGCAACACTTTGTTGATTTTATTGCCGCAGCGCCCATTCCTATCAGCGTATATGTTGGTAGGGAAATGATCGTGGAAGTTGCCAACGATGCTATTTTGGCTGCGTGGGGAAAAGATAGGTCCGTTATCGGAAAACCATTTAAGGAGGCTTTACCTGAAATGGAAGACCAACCCTTTTATGGCATTTTGCAGGAGGTGTACCGTACCGGTGTTCCCTATCATGGCACCGGAGCCCGCGTTGATTTTATGATCAATGGCAAAATGGAAACTTTCTTCTACGATTTTACCTACACGCCACTGAGAGATAAAGCCGGGAATATCTACGGAATAGTAAATACCGGAACTGACCTAACGCAGGAAGTACTCGCAAAGAAAAAAGCGGAGGAAAACGAAGAGCTGCTTCAAAGCCTGGTGCATGAAGCCTATGTTCCAACCAGCCTTTTGCAAGGTCCAGAGCACATTATCATACTTGCAAACGATGTAGCATTGAAATTGTGGGGCAAGGACACTTCTATTATAGGTAAAAGGATCATCGACGGCATACCTGAGTTGGAAGGGCAGCCTTACATGCGCATACTTGATCATGTATATGAAACGGGCATTACATACCAGGGTACAGAGAACAGGGTCTTTATGGAAGTTAATGGCGTACTGAAAGAGCTGTTCGTAAACATCGTTTACAAAAGGCTCACAGTTGCGGAGGGTGCGGAACCTTATATACTTTGTATGGGATATGACGTTTCCGACCAGGTGAGAATAAGGAAAAGAATCCAGGAAAATGAAAGAGATTCACAACGGATCAATCAACAACTGGCTATTGCACTCGAGACAGGTAAACTTGGTTCATACGAGATTTTTCTAAAGACAGGATTGATTGAATGTTCCGATCAATTCAGGGCCATTTATGGGTTGCCTTTTGGTGATGCAATTACGTTTGTAGATGTGATTGATTTGATATTGCCTGAAGACAGGGATATAACGCTGGCTCGCATACAAAGTGCCATTGATAAAAATGAAAATTACAATACTGAGTATAGGATCAGATGGCCCAATGGTGCAGTACAATGGATAAAATCCTCAGGGCGGGTATTATATGATCTGGATGGAAATGCCGATAAAATTGTTGGTGTTACTTCAAATATTACGGATAATAAACTGGCTCTGCAAAATGTTGTAGAAAGTGAGGAGCGCTTAAACATGGCGCTTGATTATACAGGTACCGCTACATTCGATCTGAACCTTGTAACAAGAGAGCTCATTTACAGTAATCTCCTTCCTGAAATTTTTGGATGTGATACAACAGAAAAACTTGAGCATGCAGTTTTGCGCAGCCGGATTCATGAAGATGATGTTCTTCGTGTAGAAAAAGCTTTTGAGGAAGCCCTTATTTCAGGGGTCTATTTTTATGAGGCGAGAATTGTTGGTTTTGATAAGGAGCTTCGCTGGATAAGAACACAGGCTCGCATCATCTATGACAGCAAAAACGTTCCACAACGAATGCTGGGTACCGTACTTGATATTACGCATGCCAGGAATGAACAAAACCGCAAAGATGAATTTATAGGAATAATATCTCACGAGCTAAGAACGCCACTTACCTCTATAAAAGCTTTTGGCCAATTCTTGCACGAGCAAACGCTTGAGTCGAAAGACGAAGTATCATCTGGGCTGTTACAGAAAATGCTATCACAAGTAGATAAGCTCAATGTTCTTATACAGGACTTGTTGGATGTAACGAAAATAGAAGGCGGTAAGATGAAGTTTTATTTTACCGACTTTGACTTTGGCAAACTGGCTGTAGATGTAATAGATGAGATACAGGTTACAACATCTAAAAAAATCATATTGGCCAATAAGGCCGAAATGCGGGTTATCTCAGGCGACAGAAACAGGGTGGAGCAAGTGTTGATAAACTTGCTGACTAATGCAATAAAATACTCACCCGATAGCGATAGAGTATTGGTTGATATTCACAATGATGAAGGATCGGTAATATGCGAGGTTACAGATTTTGGAATAGGTATTTCGAAAGAAAACCAACCGTTTGTATTTGATCGTTTCTTCAGGGAATTTGACGAACCGTCACACTCATTTCCCGGCCTGGGGTTGGGATTATATATATCCGCTGAAATCATTCAGCGCCAGAATGGAAAAATCTGGGTTACAAGTACCAAGGGTAAAGGCTCTACCTTTGGATTTAGCATGCCCCTGCAAACATTGCCTCCGGCATAGTAATTGTGCCTTTTTGACGAAGATTGACAGACTGGTATTTTGTGGTTAAAGCAACCGGGACTTACACATATCCGTATACATACTGGACTCTCCAATAAAATTGTTGATACTTCGGGCCTTCCATCACCTCTAAAATTGCACATATGAAAACTGTGTCAACACAACAACGTCCTGCTGCAATGGGTGTTTGTTTCTGTTTAATTTTCGTGCTATCCCTGTCCTGTAAAAAACAAGAGGATCATTTCCCTACCCACAATTATGACCAGACCAATCTTGTTGCAAATCTTCAATCCTATAACCCGATGCACGTTGATAAGAATCTGCTAAATGCCTGGGGTATTGCAGTTGCGCCTTCCGGGCCTATATGGATTTCTGCCAACCATTCAGGCATGACCACTATCTACGACAAAACAGGCGCAACATTATTGGCTCCTATTGTCATTCCAGGGCCAGGCCACACTGAAGGGGCTCCCAGTGGGGTTGTATTTAACGGTACTACCGATTTTATAATTCCCGGAACAACCATGAAAGCCCGATTCATTTTTGTAGGAGAAGACGGAATTATATCTGCCTGGGGAGGAGGGACTGCTGCTATGGTTGCAATGTCCAGAGGGATGGGAACAGTTTACAAAGGCGTTGAACTTGGCAACGACGGCACAGGTAATTTTTTGTATGCGACAAATTTCAGACAAGCAAGAATTGATGTATTTGATAAAAACTTTAAACTGGTTACCAATAAACCTTTCTGGGACCCATCAATTCCATCAGGATTTGCGCCGTTTAATATCAAAGCTATCAATGGTTCTTTATACGTGACTTATGCTAAGCAGAAACCAGATAAGATGGATGATATGGCAGGACCTGGCAATGGCTACATTGACATATTTACCATGAAAGGTGAATTTGTTAAGCGTTTTGCTTCACAAGGCTCATTGAATTCCCCCTGGGGTATGGTAGGCGCCATGGCTGGCTTTTGCGATGTAGACAACGCAATCATTGTAGGCAATTTTGGTGATGGCCGGATAAATGTTTTTGATAGCTGGGGGCATTTTGAAGGACAGCTTAAGAAACATGGAGGTAATGACCCCATAACTATCGAAGGATTATGGGCATTGGACAATACGCCTGTAATTGCAAATTCAAAACAATTGTATTTTACTGCCGGGCCAAATGATGAAAGCGACGGAATTTTTGGCGTGTTAGAAAGAAAATAAAACGCCTGTAACATATGTGTGTAGCGATTCGGAATGATAAGGCAGCCGCAAATAGTGGCTGCCTTTTTGTTATGTGAATATTCTTTGCGGCTGGGAATATGTATAGTTTTACCATAGGGAATTGAATTGTCTTGTTATTTTTGGTTAAAGCAATCGGGCAATTCAATCGTTACTGCTAAAGAAATTCAACCAAATGGCTTCAGATATTTTAAAGAAACTCAGATTGGGAAAAGAGGATAAAGCGCTTATTGTAAATGCGCCTGCTGAATACCTGGCACTCTTAGGCGATTTTTCATTTGACAAAAAACCGATAGCTAAAAACAAAGGTGCTTACACGTTTGTTCATGTATTTGCAACAAGCCAGGCAGAGCTTGAAAAATTAGTCAGGTCGGTGGAAGGTTATGGAAAGCATGACTGCCTGTTTTGGGCCTCTTATCCTAAAGGAACCGGAAAAATAAAGAGCGACATAAAACGCGAGACTGTTTGGTCAGCATTTGATCTGATCCACTTACAGGCTGTGTCGCAAGTCGCCATCGATGATACCTGGAGCTCACTAAGAGCGCGGCCGGCTGAGTGTGTGGGGAAGTGAATGGTAGGTATCAGGTGTCAGGTATGAGGTATGAGGTATGAGGCGTAAGGTATGAGGTATGAACTATAAAAGTTAAACAGTAAGGCATAGCAGCTTTATTCATAAAACCTAATAGCTTAAAGCCTGAGTCTTCGCCTGATACCTAAAACCTGACACCTGAAACCTGATACCTCACACCTTACGCCTTACACCCTTTTTATTCAACCAATTAACAATTACTATGTCGCTTATAAAAACGCCTTCTTCTCCTTTTTATACAAAACTGGCAATGGTGCTGGTGAGCATAATTGCAATCGGTTACCTGGCAATACTGGGTAAGCAACTGCTGGCGCCACTCATCTTTGCTATTTTGTTTTCCATTTTGCTATTGCCACTCGCACGCTTCTTTGAGCATAAGGCGAGGATGTCGCGTAGTGGCGCAGCATTTATATCAGTACTTGTTTTTGTTGCGTGCATTGCTTTGATCCTTTACCTCGTTGGCGCTCAGTTAACCAAATTGGGGCAGGACTGGCCGGTGTTTAAAGAGCAGCTGGCCGCTTCAGTGAACAATTTGCAGCAATGGGTTGCTCATACATTTCACGTAAACATGAGAGAGCAGATGCATTACGTAAATGACGCCACCAACAAGCTCATTTCAACAAGCACCGTTGTGTTGGGCTCCACCGTTTTGTCTGTCTCGTCTATCGTGCTGTTCCTGGTGTTTATGATGATCTATACATTTTTTCTGTTGTTTTATCGCCGGCTGCTTGTCAAGTTTTTGCTGGGTGTGTTTCTCGAAGACAATACCGAAACGGTGTATGATGTAATTGCGCATGTTCAATACATCATCCGTAAATATGTTGCTGGGCTGTTGCTGGAGATGGCCATTGTTGCTACTGCGTGCTGCCTGATTTTCTGGTTTCTCGGTATCAAGTATGCTATTTTATTAGGATTGATCACCGGGCTTTTTAACATCATACCCTACATCGGTATTTTTAGTGCATTGTTGTTAAGCACATTGATCACATTCGCCACCGGCGCCGTGGCCTCTAAAATAATATTGGTGGCGATCACCATTATCGTTATTCATCTTGTTGATAGTAATTTCCTGCTTCCCGTAATTGTTGGGTCGAAGGTTAGGATCAATGCGTTGATTACCATAATGGGCGTAATTGTAGGAGAGATGACGTGGGGCATCTCAGGCATGTTTCTCGCTATTCCAGTAATCGCGATTATGAAAATTGTTTTCGATAGAATTGAACCGCTTAAACCATGGGGCCTTTTGCTGGGTGATGAAAAAGATGAAAAGCAACCGCCCAATTTAAAAGAAGAGATAAACGAAGAAGGAGCGGAGGCTGTTGTTGAAAAACCACAGACTTAGTACTCCAAAAAAAAACGCTGAAGATTTCTGTCATCTTCAGCGATTGTTGTTTTAATGATCGATGGCGCAGTTCGCAAACTACAAGCTTAGTCATCACATTTTATAGCGGTAGCATTCGCCACAATAATCTTTCTCGTTACACCTATTTTTTCATCCGTTAATGCAGCCTGTTTTTCCTTTTTGTATTTAGCCAGGTTAATCAGCAATACACTTGTAAGAATAATTGCAAGGCCAAGAATTTGAGTGCCGGTCATATGTTCATTTGCAAAGAAAACACCCAATAAAACGGCTACAACCGGGTTAACATATGCATACGTGCTTACCTGTGTTGCCGGGCGCACCTGCAATAGCCATACGTATGCGCTGTAACCAGCTAGCGATCCCATAGAGACCAGGTATAGTACAGATAGCCATGCAGAGGTTGGTACTGTTTGCCATTGAAATGATTGCCATTCGCCGCTTAGTAAACTAATAGGAACAAACGCAATTCCCGCAGATAACATTTGCCATCCGGTATTGATGCTTGCAGATCCCTGTCCGTTATATTTGGAATACAATGAACCTCCGGCCCAGCTCATAGAGCTTAACACAATTGCTGCCAGTCCAACTATTTGCATAATGCCGCCACCGGCTGAAAGTGCTTTGCCTGTTTGCTCGCTAAACAATAATATTACTCCTGCAAAACCAATAAACAGGCCTGTTAATGTTGATTTGCTTGTAAAGTTTTCTTTCCATTTAGGTTTGTCAAGCAACACAAACCAGATGGGAGCAGACGAAACGAGCACGGCCACAAGTGAGCTGGGCAATGTTTGTTCGGCCCATATAACAGTTCCGTTGCCAATTAGCAGCAATAATAAACCGCTGATGGCTGCAGGTTTTATTTGTTGTAGGTTGAAGATTTTTTCGCCACGGATAGCGCACCACGTGAGCATAATAATGCCGGCCGCCAGAAAACGCATGGCGCCAATGAGAAACGGCGGAATATGTGTTACGGCCCGCTGTATAAAAAAATACGTTGAGCCCCATACAAGGTATACTGTAGCAAATGCTACAACAACCATTACAGGAGAAGCATGTTTTTGATTAGTCATTGGTTCAGTCATTTGGAATGATCAATTGTTGTTGCTCTTTCACTGTTTCAAGTACAATCGTTGTTTTGGTAGAAGATATGTTGGGTATGTTTCTCAGCTTGTTCCGCATTAGCTGCATAAGTGACGCCGAATCTGCTGTGCGGACTTTTATCAGGAAACAATCTTCTCCAGCTATATGGTGCACTTCCTGCACCTCGGGAATCTTTGCCAGCGCATCTGCCGTATTGGTGCTGCAGGTAAAGCCCTCAGAAGATCTTATGAAAATAAATGCCAGCAACTTTTGTTGCACCGCTGACGGGTCGATCTGAGTAGTATAGCCTGTAATTACTTTCTTCTGCTCAAGCTTCTTAACCCTTTCCAAAACGGCACTGGGAGCCATCGATAATTCACGTGCAAGATCAGCGTTAGACATTCTCGCATTGTTCTGAATAAGCGTCAGTATCTGCAGGTCTATCGTGTCCAGGCTAACTTCCATCTGTGTAATTTTCTATAAAGCTATAAATTTTCAGAATAAAATTCTAATTAAATAATGGTAAAATGAATAAAATTCTGGATGAGTGGCTTGTTTGCATAGTTCGTACGGTGAAATGGTTGAAGGTGCCCAATTGAAATTGTTGTGAACTGAAGTTCGATTTTTCTTCGCTTAATGTGTTCATACTCACTCAAATAAAATCATTCAGAATGAACAACATCTGCGGTGATATGTTGTAATGTATGGGAACAACGCCCGACAGCGAAGTTGAGCCATTCGGGTAATTAACATGAAAATTGAATGAAATACCTGCACTTAGTCTTCGGTATATTTTTGTTCATCCATGTAGCTGCACAACAACAGGCTTCAGTTAGTTTGAAGGAATGTTTCTCACTGGCGCATCAGAACAATACAAGCATAAAGCAGGCTGGCGCATCGTTAAAGGCACGGCAGTACAATCTTGAAGCGGAGCGGCAATCTTATCTTCCTAAAATAGACCTGTTGGCTAACTACAATTATCTGAGCAAGCCGCTTGAGATCAATCTTGAAACAGTTAGAGGTGGCGTTATTGAGGGCACATCGCAACAAAATGTGCAGTTAGCGAGCAGTGTTATTAAAGAGATCACCGGCAGCGAGCCATCTCAGGCGTTTAAAGATGCGGTGTATAGTACTTCGAAAAACATCATCGGCACCTTCTACCCCAATTATAATCCACCATTAAGTCAACAGCAATATTTTACTTCTTCGTTGGGTGTAAGGCAACCGCTATATCTGGGAGGGAAATTAAACACCGCACGCAAGCTGGCAGAAGCAGAGCTCAATTCTGGTAAAGAGAATTTGTATGTTGTGTCTGAAGAGCTTGATTTTGCGATAGCGTTACAGTACATGCGTATTTTGTTTTTAAACTCGATGTTGCGGAACCAGCAGCAAGTGGTTACTGCCGCAAATAAAAATTTGAGCTATGCAGAGTCGCTCGTAAAAAATGAGATCCTGCCGCCTTATCAAAAGAACTGGATGAAGGTGGCGGTGTTGCAATCTAAAACGATGCAGCAGAACCTACAGATAGATAAGAAGAACGCCATGCTTGAATTATACAAGCTTCTGGGTATTTCAAACGACACGATTATTGTTATTAACGATACGTTGCCTTATGGAGGAAGTTTTGTTGTTGACAATCCAACCGAAGGCTTTTACAAAAACAATGCAGGCTTCAGGTTTTTGGAAAGTAAAACGGCGTATGCGCAAACATCCGTTAGAGTGAGTAAATCGCTTGCTCTGCCAAATGTTTTTGCAATAGGCAATATTAACCTTTATCAAAAAGATTTGCCTGTAACCGTGCCGCCATGGTTACTTGGAGTAGAAATGGTATGGAACATCTTTAACGGAACGCAAACACAGAAGCGTATTAAGGCTTCTAAAGAGCTTGTAGAAGAAGCCCGCCTTGCCGAAGAAAATACCAAACAAGTACTAAGTGTACAGGCGCAGGTTGTAATGAATAAGCTTGAAGGCGTGCGGCAACAGGTTGCAACACTTGACTCTGCAAGAACGGATGCAAGAATAACTACGCACATGGTAGAACAACGTATGGAAAACATGCTGTCTTCTCCCAAAGATGTAAATGAAGCGATGCTTGCAGAAGCTGAAATAGATAAGTTGTATTACACCTCTGTGTTGGCGTATTACCTGGCTTTGGCAGAATATTTTCATGTTACTGGAGAAGCGCAGAAAATAGCGCAGATAATGGATGACGGACAATGAATGTGCGAATGTGCGAATGTGCGAATGTGCGAATGTGCGAATGTGCGAATGTGCGAATGTGCGAATGTGCGAATGTGCGAATGTGCGAATGTGCGAATAAAATTGGATGCAACAAGATACAATTAATTTATTGGTAGCTGGAAAGCTTTTTGAAGTAAAGCGTATTGTGCATTTGCACATTTGCAAATCTGCACATTCGCATTTTGATCATCAATTTTCAATTAAATGAAGAAATACTGGGCGCTGCTTGTTCCTTTATTGGTGTTATTGATTGCGTTGTATTTTATGCTCGGCAGAAGTAAGCGCGATGACGCAGATACTGTAGTCGGTATGGTAGATGTTAGCAGTGTAGATGTTGCAGCTGAACTGCCTGGGCGGATGGATAGCCTTTTTGTAAGAGAAGGAGATACTGTTTCCAAAGGCAGGTTGTTGGGAGTTTTGCAATCCACAGAAATCAACGCAGTTCGTCAGCAGGCGTTCGCCGCTGTTGATGCGGCAAAGGGCCAGCTGGATTTGCTGCAGCGTGGTGCGAGGCCAGAGATTGTGGCGTCATCTAACAACCTGTACAAAATTGCGCAGGACCAATATGATCTTTTCAATAAGACGTATACACGCATGCAACGGTTGTATAGTGACGAAGTGATCTCTGGCCAGGAAAAGGATCTTGTCTATTTTAAGATGGAAGCTTCTAAAAAGGAAATGGAAACAGCCAAGCTAAACCTGGAGATGTTGCAGAAAGGAACGAGCCCTGAAATAATTCAATCCGCAAAAGCCATTCTTCGTCAGGCCGAGCACGGTTATGAGTTAATGAATTCACTTGCCGGAAATGCGAGGATTTATGCACCAGCAAGCGGCGTAATATCATCGCTCGTAATTCATGAAGGGGAGATTGTCAGCATTGGCTATCCTATAATAACCATTCAAAAAAGCGATTCTTATTTTATCCGGTTTAATATTCGACAGGATAAAATAAAAGCATTCAGTCTAAATGATAAAGCAACCGTTATTGTGCCAGGTTGTACACCCGAACAATTTCGTGTAACGGTAAGTAGTGTGTCACCATCGCTGGAATTTGCTAACTGGGTTCCGGTTAAAGAAAAAGGCGCGTTTGAATTAAGAACATTTACAGTTGAATGCAGGCCCGCTGAAAATGTATCCGGGCTAAGAGCCGGAATGACAGCCTCTCTACAACTACCATAATGCGAAGCATTTTACAAATAACATACAGAGAGTGGAAACGCATCTTTTCTTTACCCGTGTATTATAGGGTATTGATCATTATGCCGCCATTGCTATTCTTTTTCTATGCGTACATATATGAAAGCCAACGCGCGGAAAATCTTCCGATGGCGGTTTGGGATGAGGATCATTCATCTCTGTCGCGCACGTTTACTTTTATGTTGGAGCAAGCAGGTGCTATACATTTTGCACATGCTGTGTCCAGTGAAGCAGAGCTTCGTGGCCTTGTGCAGCAGGGCGAAGTTCTTGGCGGTGTTCATTTTCCCAAAAGAATGGAAAGCAATATTTTTAGCAGGCATCCTGTTTATGTAACACTGTACACAAATACGGCAGCGCTAGTGCCTGCAAAATTGATTTATAAAGACGCAGCGCAAGTCATTATTACAGCAGGTTCCGGAGTGATATTGCAAAAGCTGGTGAAAACGGGCATGGACAAAAACAAAGCGATGGCGCTTGTTCAGCCGGTGCGGTTACAAAGCTATCCGTTGTATAACCCGGATTATAACTATCAGCAATATCTCGCACCGGGGTTGATTACGGTAGCCATGCAAATGATCATCATTATGGTTGCAGTGTTGGTATTGAATTATGAAAATGATACCAGAACGATGCAGGAGTTGTTTGTGTTGTCCAACGGTTCTGCATCCAATGTTATTGTTGGTAAAACGCTGGCCCATCTTTCTGTTTCCTGGTTGAATTTCGTTTTGATTGTCGGCGTTATCTATCCCATATTTGGCCTCACACATGCTGGTGCAACAGGCAGGTTTTTTATTTTGTACAACCTGCTTGTGTTGGCTTGTCTGGGAATCGGGATGATGATCTCTGCCATTAGTAAAGACATCATGCTTGCAAGTGATGTTGGATTGTTCTATACGTCGCCAGCCTTTGTGTTCAGTGGCTATACTTTTCCAAGATGGGCCATGCCTTGGTACGATCAATACTATGCTAACATTATGCCGTACACAGCTTTTCTGGACGGGTATATTAAAGCGTACAGCATGAATGTTGATTTGAAATATGCTGAGCCTGAAATAGTACGGCTGCTTTGGTTTATTGTGGCCACGTTTCCTGTTGCGGTTGTTTTCCTTCAACGTCAAATGCAGAAAAATATATGAAGTATCTACGGGCCATAGGTGCATTGTTGCTGCGTGAGGCTAAGATCATAGCTAAAGATCATAGCCTGCTGCTAACATTGCTGATTGCGCCTTTGCTGTATGCTTTTTTCTACGGAAGTATTTATCAGTATAAAGAGGAGGAGCATGTAAAGCTTGCATTTGTAGATGATGATAATTCGTCGCTTTCCCGTATGTTGAAACAGCAGGTAAGTAATTTGCAGATGGCTGATGTGATTAGTGTAAACAATATAACGGAAGCAAAAAGCCTGATGTACCAAGGCAATTGCCAGGGCTTTATGTATATTGAAAAAGGGCTTGAACGCAAGGTGCTGAAGCTGCAGCAGGCTAATGTTGTTCTTGCATTAAATGCTGCACGATTTCTGCCTTCCAGCGATTTGTTAGGCGCCATAACGCAGGTTGCATTAACGGTTAGTGCAGGCGTGCGGTTGAAGTATTTTCAAACACAGGGCCTGACGGAGCAAATAGCCATGAGTGAAGTAATGCCTGTTAACCTGGATTACCGGCCGCTGTATAACGTACGAAGCAACTATGGTTCTTTTTTGTTGCCGGGACTGCTGGCGCTTATTTTACAACAGACGTTGCTCATCGGGCTGTCCGGTAGTGTTAGTGGCGAACGGCAAAAGAAGACAGTTGGTGGCTGGCTGGATCTTTCACTTAAAAACAGCTCATTGGCGCTATACGGAAAAGGTGCTTTTTATTTATTGCTTTTCCTGTGTTATTCGATGTTCTTTCTTTCTGTCAATTTTAATATGCTTCATTTGCCCATTCGGGGAAGTGTAGGTGCATTGGGTACTTTTATGTTCCTGTTTCTTTTCACGCTTATCCCTATGGGTGTGTTCATCGGTTCGTTGTTTGATACGCAAGTGATGAATGTGCAGATGATGGCATTTTCAACGTATCCTATATTCCTTATCACAGGTTATACTTTTCCTTTAGAGGCTTTGCCTGTTCCTGTGCAATGGATTTCGGCACTGCTGCCAACTACCCCTTTTATCAAGACATATATTTCTGTGGTGCAAAACGGCGCCACATTAATGCAAAACCTGCCATCTATAGTCCACCTGTTGGTGTTGTTGTTATTCTATACATTCCTGGCCTTATGGCGAATTGGAAAACTCTCAGCGCTCAGCTCTCAGCAGTCAGCTTTAAGCAATTAGCTATTAGCGACCAGCAATCAATCCGAATGGCGGTTTTAACGTTCGGTGAAACGCTGTGTATCCTCATTAAAACTTCGTGTAGTTGCATTTATTACACATTGCTGCATAGCATTTTTTTTTTTGTCGCGCCTGGCATTGTCAATCCTCCATTTTCAATTGTCAATTATCTAACCCTTACTTTTGCATCAAAATCCAGATATGTTGAATAAAGAACAGTTGCACCATCTGATTGATGAGGCGTTAAAAGAAGATGTCGGTGATGGCGATCACTCAACTTTGAGTTGTATTTCGCCGGAGCAAAAAGGCAAAGCTGTTTTAAAGATTAAACAAGACGGAATTTTAGCAGGCATTGATGTTGCAAAAGAAATCTTTTCCTACATAGAACCTGCTGTGGTATTTACAGCTTATAAAAACGATGGTGATGCAATGCACAATGGCGAAAAAGCCTTTGAAGTAGAAGCCGGCATTCACACCATTCTTACATGTGAGCGGCTTGTGCTGAACTGCATGCAGCGCATGAGTGGTATTGCAACGCTTACGCATCAGTATGTAGAAAAACTGAAGGGGTATCATACAAAAGTGCTGGATACACGTAAAACCACGCCCAACTTTCGCCTGCTTGAAAAAGAAGCGGTAAGAATTGGTGGTGGCGTTAATCACCGTTTTGGCCTGTATGATATGATTATGCTGAAGGATAATCACATCGACTATAGTGGCGGCCTTGAAAATGCTATTAATAAAGCCTGGGATTATGTAACCAACAAAAAGCCCGGCTTAAAGATAGAAGTAGAAACGCGAAGCCTTGAAGATGTAAAGCTTGTATGTAGTTTTGCAAAAGGCAAAGTGTTTAGAGTAATGCTGGATAATTTTACCCCGGCGCAAGTCAGGCAAGCAATTGATCTAATAAATGGCGCTTTCGAAACCGAGGCAAGTGGTGGCATTAATATGGATACATTAATCGCTTACGCGGAAACCGGAGTAGATTATGTAAGTGTGGGAGGATTGATTCACCAGGCGCAAAGCCTTGATTTGAGTTTGAAAGCGGTAGTTGTGTAAGGAGAGTGTACGATGTTAGATGTACGGTGTACGATGTTATAGAATGTAAGATATACGATGTGCGATTTTAGATGTGCGATGTGTGATGGTTGATTGTAAGATGTCTGGTGTGTGGCAAGAAGTTTTGATTTGAAGCATTGTTGAAGGAGAGAATATTGGCTGGTGGCGGTGGTAAAATAGATGCGATGCGGATAGGGCTTTAACCCTCACGCCTCAAACCTTACGTCTTATGCCTCAAGCCTTACGCCTTATGCCTCACGCCTTACACCTGAATCCTGATACCTAATATTTTCACCAGCTGAAAGCTTACCAGCCGACAGCCAACAGCTTTGTTCATGAAAAAGAAATCCGATAGCAGGGGATTTGTTTACAGTACCGATCCCAATTTTAAGTTTGAAGAAGAAAATAACGAAGCCCAGGAAACACTTGAGCCCGCTCAACAAAAGCTGAGAGTAAGGCTTGAAACCAAACACCGTGGTGGCAAAACCGTTACCCTGATTACTGGTTTCATTGGAACAAATGATGGCCTTGAAGAGCTGGGTAAAAAATTGAAAAATTTCTGCGGCACCGGTGGTTCTGCAAAAGATGCTGAGATCATTGTGCAGGGGGACCAGCGCGATAAAGTATTGCAATGGTTACTGAAAAATAATTATAAGCAAACGAAGAAAGTTTAGAAAATATTAATCTAAAATGTGCAAACTTTAAATTAGGTTTGCAACCTTGTTCGTGTGCTAAAACCAATACTGTGAGAAAACACCCATTGCTAAAAAATACCTCACTTCAAATACCTCGACTTTTAGATTCGTAACTACCTGCGAATACATCTTTTCATTTTTTTTTAAAACCTAAAATTTCTGATTATGAAAAACACTCGTCTATTGAAAAAGGCTGCAGTGCCTGTTTTACTCGGTTCTGTTTTTGTTATTGCCGCGGCATTTTTGCCTGTAAAAGAAAAAGCTGCGAAAACGTCCTATCCCACCTTAGGCGCTTCGGTAAGTGATCTTTTAAACACAGTTCAAAATCCAGCATTCGGAACACTAACGCTTCATTTGGATTACCTGGGAAATCCTGACGAGGGTTCTGTAAAAGTTGCACAGGAAAAAGAAATGACAAATGGCAACATCCAGCTTACCAATATTGTAAAGCAGGTTCCTGAAAGAAAAAGCTACAATTTAAATGTGTCAAAAGACATTCGTCCGTTGACTTTGAATAAATCAATGCTTAGCGAATATTTTAGCAGGCTTGCAAGCAAGAATATAAATATCGCAAGCTTTGATTCGGTTTTGTTTGTTCCGGTTAATTCAGAAAACCGCGTGGGGTTATATATGATTCCAATCAAAAAAGGACAAAAAGTTAACCTGAGTGATGAAGGTCTATTTGATGCGCTTTTGGTTAAGCCTTGCCCTCCCACTTGTCCTCCTCCTCCGCCGCCAACGCAGCCTGGAGCATAACCAATAAAAGGCTCTTTTACTTAAAACCTTTGTAAAAAATAATCATCTCTTTTAACCTCACATTTCTGATCATGAAAAACACTCGTTTATTGAAAAAGGCTGCAGTGCCTGTTTTACTCGGTTCAGTTTTTGTTATTGCCGCTGCATTTTTGCCTGTAAAAGAAAAAGCTTCGAAAACGTCTTATCCCACCTTAGGCGCTTCGGTAAGTGATCTTTTGAACACGGTTCAAAATCCTGCATTCGGAACACTAACGCTTCACTTGGATTACCTTGGAAATCCTGAAGATGGATCCGTAAAAGTTGCACAGGAAAAAGAAATGACAAATGGCAGCATCCAGCTTACCAATATTGTAAAGCAGGTTCCTGAAAGAAAAAGCTACAATTTAAATGTGTCAAAAGACATTCGTCCGTTGACTTTGAATAAATCAATGCTTAGCGAATATTTTAGCAGGCTTGCAAGCAAGAATATAAATATCGCAAGCTTTGATTCGGTTTTGTTTGTTCCGGTTAATGCAGAAAACCGTGTAGGATTGTACATGGTGCCAATTAAAAAGGGACAAAAAATTAACCTGAGTAATGAAGATTTTTTTGATGCGCTTTTTGTTAAGCCTTGTCCTCCGTCCTGTCCTCCTCCTGTGCCGTCAACGCAGCCTGGAGTATAAAATATTGAGGGGTATTTTTAATACCCCTTTTTTGTTATGTTTTATAATCCCTTTGTTTCACAAGGAAAAATGGAAAGTTTAATCTATTTTTGAACGATATCAATCTCGGATAGCAAAAAGGCCCCGGTTTGATATACTAACCTAAGCTTAAACCAACACTATGATAAAGCAACCAAGAAGAAGCGTAGTTGGCTTCTTACTAAAGGATGCCCGCATTGCGGCATCAGTCCTTGCCCTGGCGTTATTCAGTTCCTGCCAGCAATCGTCTACCACAAGTGACAAAGCAATGAGCGCAACACTTGCTGCAGACAGTTCAGTTACCCAGTACTACACGATGGGAGCTTCCATGCCCGACTTTGTAAAGGCTGTTAATGAAGGTGATTTCAAAAACTTCACACTCCATGTAGAAGATTTGGGAAAAACGAAAGATGGTAATTATGGGTATGACTTTTATAGTTATGTTTATAAAGGAACTGACAAACCGGATTATTATCCAACAGACTTAATCAAACAAGTGCCGGAAAGAGAGAAGTACGCGCTTGATGTGCCAACAAAATTTGGCCCACTAGTGATGTCAAAAGACACCCTTGTATCTTTTCTGAAAGGATTAGACGCAAGTGGAGTTCCGGCTTCAAAGTACGACTCTGTTTTGTTTGTGCCATTTAGGGATGACAAACAATATGTTGGCGTGAAGTTGATCCCAATTATGAAAGGAGAAGCAGTGAAACTGACCGATCTGCAAGCAGGTAAAGTGCTTACACTGAATCCATGCCCGCCGGCCTGTCCTCCTCCTCCACCTACAAAATAACTATTTGAAATGCGCAGGCTTAAAAGGTTTGCGCATTTTCTTCATTCCTAAATTCTTATACACTTTCTGTAATGAAATTGATGTAAAAGAATATGTTTTTAAAAGTGTTGTCATGGGCAGAAGCATGGGCAGTTGTTTTTCCAATAGTTACCTTTTTAACTAAAAAACAGACAGCGAAGCCATTGAGAATTGTCTTCCTGTATTTGTGCATTGCAATTCTACTTCACACTTGGGCAGACTTGTCAGTTGTTTTTTATTATCAACTCTCGGGCTTTTTAAAACATAATAACTGGGTATATAATCTACACTCTATTACAATAACGGTCTGTTTTATTTCTTTTTTTCAATCCGTAAACCTAAAATCCAAATGGCTTAATGCCCGCAGGTCTATTTCAGCTTTTCTTTTTATTGTAGCTGTGATATTTTTGTTTATAGACGACTTCTTTCTCGTAAGTTCGAAGTTATTTGCCTTTGAGGGTTTATTTTTATTAACATACTGCATGGCCTTTTTTCTGCAGCGACTAAAAGAAGATGAGGTCTATCTTGATTTTGATCCATATCTTGTCATCGTAATCGGTCTTTCAATATACGAGTCCACCAATTTTTTTATTTTTCTTTTTTACAACGTATTGATGACTAGTGCAGTTTCTTTTGCTGTTTTAATCTGGAACGTGCATAATGTTGTGTATATAATTTTTTGTTTGTTTATAACATATGCTTTTTATGGAAGAACAAGGTTCCTATATAGTTAGCCTGGTGCTTGTTGGTATAGGCGCAATGTTTATACTCATAATTACTTTTTTGTTGGCATTTAACGTTAGCCAGCGAAGAAAATTCCGTTACAGGCAGGACGTAATGAATCTAAGGGAAGAGCAGCAAAACCTGCTGATGGAAGCTGCTATCAGGGCTGAAGAAAATGAACGAAAAAGAATAGCAGAGGAACTGCATGATGATGTGGGCGCTTTGCTATCCGCTACCAAGCTTTATATGTATCATATTAATACCGGTCCGCTGGATGAACGCGACCGCGAATCTCATGAAAAGTGCATAGACCTGCTGGGTGAATCAATTAATAAAGTGCGTACCATCTCTCACAACCTCCATTCCGCTATGATGGAAGATATGGGCCTGAACGAAGGTATACGTGGCTTTCTGCGAAAGGTGGAACAATCTAACTCATTGGTGATTTTGGTCGAGTTGGATGAAAGCTATAATCGCCTGCCACAAGGAAAGGATATTAACGTGTACAGAATTATTCAGGAATTGTGCAATAATATTTTAAAGCACGCGAATGCAAAGAGCCTGGCTGTTCGTTCCTGGCCGGAGAATAAACATATTAATTTTCAGCTTCAACATGACGGGCATGGGTTAACGCAGGAAAAGTTCGAGGAGCTTCGTTTCTCGGGCAACGGGCTCGGGTTGAAAAATATTCAAAACAGAATAGCGCTTCTGAAAGGAGAAATCATCTTTGATGTAAATGCCACAAATAGCTCAGTGTTGCTGAAAATTCCGATTGAGTATGCCCGTAATGAAGAAGATAAAACATCTTAGGAAGGCCGGCGCACTAACAAAATTTTCCCGTCGTCAATTTTTACATTAAACTTTCGCCGAATTTCCAACTACTTGGGTTTAAAAGCTCGAACTCATTATCAGTATTCTCGTACTCCAATGAATTGAAACATAACATGTGCTAATATCGGTTCATGCAAGTTTGGTCAGTATAGAAGTTAGCGGGTAATGCTAAGTTTTGCTCCGTAGGAGCATCCTGTTTGTTGGAAAGAAAGACGCCTCCGATGCGAAAGGTTTTTCTCTCGTCGCAATGCCGATACGCTCAGCCCGAAATTTTTTTTATTACTCTATCAGCCTTACACCCCAAGCCTCAATCCTTATAACTGAAACCTGATATCTAAAACCTGAAACCTTACCGCTGATAGCTAATAGCTGAAAGCTGACGGCTCTTAAAACTGCATCGTAAACGCAGTGCCTTCTCCCAATACCGTTTGCACGGTGATATTGCCTTTATGCAGCATCATAATTTGTTTACACAGGCTTAAGCCAATACCACTGCCGCTTTTCTTTGTACTGAAGAATGGAATAAATATTTTATCCAGAACATCATCCGGAATGCCCGTTCCATTATCCGCTACTTTCAACGCCACTTTATTATTCGCAGAAGTTCCGGCTGAAAGTGTTATCCTTGGTTCTTTCGCTTCTTTTACTGCTTCGGCTGCATTTACAACAAGGTTGATCAATACCTGCTCAACAAGGTTCACGTCTGCTTCAACCGTTAACATCGGATCTTTCAGGATAATTTCCAGCTCAATATTTTTTTGTAGTAAAGTAGGCTCCATTAGTTGGTGCAGGTTTTCAAAAAGCTCACCAACATATACCTTGCTCAGATTCAGTTTTACAATTTTGTTGAGGTTACGGTATGTCTCGGCAAATTTCAACAACCCTTCGCTTCTTCGCTTAATTGTATCAATGCCCAGTTCTATATCGTCAAAGGAAGATTTGTTTTGCGCTGAGACATGTGGTTTTGTCTGGCCGAGCATATTTTTTAATGTATCAGCCAACGAAGAAATTGGCGCAACAGAGTTCATGATCTCATGCGTCATAACGCTTAGTAGTCTTTGCCATGCTTTGCTCTCTGTTTCATCCAGGGCCTCGTTCACATTTTGAAAAGCTACCAGCTTGTAAATCCTTCCTTCCGTTTGAAAAGCTGTGGCACTCATCAATGCTTTAAAAGTGCTTTTGTCTTTAATTAACGAAACAATTTTGCTGTCGCCATTTTTCAGCTGAACTACTTCGCCATATAAATATTCGTCGCGCTTTTGCAGGGATTCTATTGTTTTTAAAAATGGAATGCCCAGTAGCTTTTTAAAGCCTTCATTCATCCACACAACTTCACCTGATTCCGTGTTATAGGAAAGGATGCCCGTGTCTACCATTTCCAGTATCTTTTGTAAGTATTGATACTGGGTTTCTCTCTCGCGGCTCATAGTTTTAAATGTTGTATTAATTTCATTAAAACCCTGGCGCAGAGGCTGAAGCTCAAGGGGAGCATGGTTTACGTCAAAATACCTGGAGAAATCCCTGTAATGCACGCTCTCCACAAACTGCTTCACCTCTTCCTGGGCTTTTTTGTTAAACCGGTAAAAGTCTATAAGCTGATAAATTATCACGGGAACCATAAATACCACGTAGATGGTCTGGTTCTTAACCACACAAAATGAAGTTGCTGAAAGGGTAACGAATAATAACAGGACCTTTCCCAATATTATCCATTCATATCGTTTTAATTGCATCTAGGTGTTTAGTTGTAAGTTATACGTTGTACGTTTATTGCCTGGCAGAATATACATTATACGTTAACAGGGTTAGCACAAAGCCACTCTTTCGATAAACGTATAACGTACCACTTATAACGTACAACTAAATTTCATATTTATTCAATCGCCTGTATAATGCCGTCCTGGTAAGGCCCAGTTCTTTGGCTGCTTTGGTAATATTGCCGCTATGTTTTTCAATTACTTTTAAAATCGTATTTCTTTCAATTGCGCTGAGATTAAGGTCTTCCGCTGCAATTGTTTCTTCCTGCCTTGATGCTTCAATCGGAGAAAAGATCAAATCCTTTGCCATCAGTTCTTCTCCTTCAGACATAATAACAGCACGTTCAATCGTGTACTGGAGTTCGCGCACATTGCCCGGGAAATGATATTGCTTCAGTTTTTCCATTGCGGATGTTGAAAGGCCGATGTCCGGTTTCATGTACTTGGCGGTGTAGATCTTGGCAAAGTGTTTTGCCAGCATCGTAATATCATCGCCTCTTCTGCGCAATGGCGGAACTGTTATCTCAACAGTGTTGATGCGATAGATAAGATCCTTTCTGAATTTTTGTTCATCAGCCAGTTCACTGATCGGTATGTTAGTGGCGCAAATCAATCTTATATCTACCGGTATTGCTTCGTTAGAGCCAAGCCTGGTAATTTGCCTGTTCTGTAAAACGGTCAGTAGTTTTGCTTGTTGGCGTAGCGAAATGTTTCCAATCTCATCCAAAAATAAGGTGCCTCCATTAGCTGTTTCAAAACGGCCAATCCTATCTTCACGCGCATCTGTAAATGCACCTTTCTTATGGCCAAAAAGTTCACTTTCAAAAAGGCTGTCCGTCAACGCGCCCACATCCACTTTTACAAAAGGTTTTTTTGCCCTTAATGAATGCTGATGAATGGCTTTTGCAATCAGGTCTTTACCCGTTCCGTTTTCTCCAAGAATTAAGATGTTGGCATCGGTTGGTGCAATCTTTTCAATCTTGTAAAAAATGTCCTGCATTGTTTCACTATTGCCTAACAGCTCAGTGCCAATAATATTATCCTGGGAAGTTTTAGGAGAGGGGCCTTTTCCGTTATCTTTTTTCTTCAGGGCATCTTTAATAGTTTCAATCAATCGCTCATTGTGCCATGGCTTTACTACAAAATCAGCTGCACCTTCTTTTAAAGAACGAACGGCCAGGTCAATATCGCCGTAAGCTGTAATCATTATTACTGCGGCAGTAGAACCCAGTTCTTTTATTTTCCTCAGCCAGAATAATCCTTCGTTGCCCGTGTTAATAGAGCTGTTAAAGTTCATATCCAGCAAGATCACATCGTAATTTTGTTTGCTAAGAAGGCTTCGGATATTTTCAGGATTCTTTTCCGTAGTAATATCTTTCGACTCGGTTTTCATTAGCAATCTTACAGCGGTTAGCACGTCTGTATCGTCATCAATAATTAAAACATTTGCATTCTTCAGGTTCATCGTATTCATTTTAGGTATCAGGCGAAAGGGAGCAGGTTGGAGGTATCAGGCATTCGCTGCATTCAATCGCTCCCGCCCAAAATCATATCAGTTAAATAGCTCTGGGCTTTGCGCTTTAGGCTTTAAGCTTGCCACCACCGAAGCTACAATTTATTGTTTGTAATTAACAGGTTTATAAGCTGTTACCACAAAATATACCATTAGCTAAATGATTGGTTATGAATCGCTGTATAATTTGCCCTTTAGAGTACTGTATCGAAAGCGAACACTTTGTGTTCGGTATGGTACAGTTTTGCCGCTCGTTCAAATTGTAACACGTTGTTTTTCAATGTATATTCCTGTTGGCACAAGTTTGCTAATGTATGTACTGCTGATAATTATTCTCATGTGTCCAGACCTTGTGTGTCTACACCGGGTAATTTTCAAAAAACAATCGCCCCTAAAACTGAAGGGCTACAAAAAAGAAAGTATAAACGCAGATTTGTTATGGATAGAGTCATTAAAAAGAAAAAATGGACCGCTAAGAAGTTGCTTACAATCGGGGGAGTTGCCGCATTAGTTCTCTTGTTGGTTGCCAGTTATTACTTTACTTCAGGAAAATCACGGTTGAATGTAGATACAGAACGTATAACCATAAGTGAAATCAAGAAAGGGCCTTTCCAGGTTTCTATTCCTGTGAACGGTACAGTGCTTCCAATCAGCAGCATTTACCTGGATGCACAGGAAGGTGGCCGCGTTGAAGAAAAATATGTAGAAGATGGCGCCATCATGAAAGCAGGCGACCCTATCTTGCGTTTATCAAATACCGACCTTCAGTTAAGCATGGTCAGCCAGGAAACAAACGTGTATAACCTGTTAACTCAAATGCAGATTTCCCGTAACGCTGCGCAACAAAATACCGTTACCAAGCTGAACCAGATGGCAGATGTTAACAGCGCATATAAAGATGCTGAACGTGTGTACAATCTTGATAAGCATTTGTATGAGCAAAAGGCAATCGGTTTGCAGGAGTTTAAAAAAGCAGAAATTGAATACAACTATCAGTTAGAAAGGAAGAAGCTGACAGAAAAGATATTAACGCAGGACTCTGTATCAAATGCGCAGCAGGTGGCCCAGGCCAAACAGTCTTATGAAGGTTCTGAAAATATGCTGAATGTTATGCGCAAAAAAGTAGGTGACCTGATCGTTCGCGCTCCGGTTGATGGCCAGTTAACTTCTTTGGATGCAGAAATTGGAGAAAATAAAAATAAAGGCGGAAGACTTGGACAGATAGATGTATTGAGTGGCTTTAAAGTTCGTGTGGATGTTGATGAGCATTACCTGTCAAGAGTATATACCGGCTTATTGGGTGACTTTAGCTTTGCGGATTCAACGTATAAATTGAAGATCACTAAAGTGTACAGCGCATTGGCGAATGGCCGTTTCCAGGTAGATATGCAGTTTGTTGGTGCAGTGCCTAAAGGAATCCGCCGTGGACAAACATTACAGATCCGTTTGGCATTGAGCGATGAAACACAGGCTTTACTTTTACCTCGCGGTGGCTTCTATCAGCAGACCGGTGGTAACTGGATCTTTAAAGTAAGCGAAGATGGTAAAACTGCTTATAAAGTAGACATTCAGCTTGGCGGTCAAAATCCTGACTACTACGAAGTACTGCAAGGCTTAAAAGTAGGCGACAAGGTTGTAACAAGCAGCTATGAAACATACGGAACTATGCAGGAGTTGGTGTTGAAGAAATAGCTTACAGTTATTAGGTATTAGGTATCAGGTTTCAGGTATCAGGGATAGGAGCGAAACAAAGGTTAGCAACTGAGAAGATTATCCTGGAATAACTGGAAGTGACTGTACGAAAGCAAAAATCATTTTTCGGATTTCTGTGATCTCGTTAATAAGTTCTTTGAAAGTATTTTCCGGTAAATATGTTAACTCCTGTGAAAGGATTAGCAGATATTCTAATTCACTTAGTGAGCCTGAAGAAATAACCAAAAATTTTCTCATTTCAGCGTTGCTGTTTCTGCCACTTCCTTCGGCGATATTGGTAGGAACGGACGCCGCTGATCTACGGATTTGTGAGGTGAGGCCATATAATTCTTCTTTAGGAAATTGCTTTGTGAGCCGGTAAACTTTTAAAGTAAGCAAATGGCTACGCTGCCAGACCATAAGGCTTTGAAAATTTCGCATAATTAAATTTTTTAATAAATTAAAACTAATAGTATTTCTTAAAAAATGGGGCAACCTGGTAAAATGTTGAAAGGTGTTTTCCTGATACCTGAAACCTGATACCTGAAACCCATCAAAATAAAAATCTCCCCACCATGATCAAGATCACAGAACTAGAAAAAATTTACCGCACCGAAGAAGTAGAAACGGTTGCGCTCAACAAACTAACTATTGAAGTAAAAGAAGGAGAATTTGTTGCAGTAATGGGGCCTTCCGGTTGCGGCAAGTCAACATTGCTAAACATACTCGGTTTATTGGACGATCCTGATAACGGAAGCTTCGTTTTCAACGGCATTGAAGTAGCACACTTTAACGAACGCAAACGTGCAGACCTTCGTAAACACAATATCGGGTTCGTGTTCCAGAGCTTTAACCTGATTGATGAATTAACTGTTTTTGAAAACGTTGAGCTGCCTTTAATCTACACAGGTGTTAAAGCTGCTGATAGAAAAAAACGTGTTGAGGAAGTGTTGGATAAGGTACAGATTATGCACCGCCGCAATCACTATCCGCAACAATTGTCAGGCGGCCAGCAACAGCGTGTGGCAGTAGCAAGAGCGGTAGTAAACAATCCTAAATTGATTTTGGCGGATGAGCCTACAGGTAACCTGGATAGTACCAACGGTAACGATGTAATGCAGTTGCTTACAGAATTGAACGAACAGGGAACAACAATCGTAATGGTAACACACAGTGAACATGATGCACGCTATAGCCACCGCGTTATACGCATGCTGGATGGCCATACTGTTACAGAGAATATATTGATCTGATCTTGATATGGGGCACCCGAATGAAACCGGTGTCATAATAAGTAAAAAAACTGAAGATGAATACGCATAGTACATATTACCCACACCTTCGGGATGAAGCTGCGGCAAGTGAAACAAAAGAAGAATCTCCTTTTGTAAAGAATATGTTTGTAAACCTCGTGTGTGCACTTTCTGTTGTAGGAATGGTGTTGGCGTTATATGTACTAAATGCTAAGTCGGACAACCATGGCGGAATGGTTTCTCAGTCCAACCAAAGAACTGAACAATTGCGCATGGTGAAAGAAAAAACCGATGTGCATGATTCGTTCTCCTATAAAATGATTCCGTTAAGGCTAGTGCAGTTTCTTCAATAAAAGACCTGTAATAGCACACGATAAGATAGAATACCGTAACATAGTAAGCCGCGTACGCGCGTAAGAACCATTTACCTCCCAACCAAATCAGCTAATCTACACCAGCGATTAAAAACTACACCTGCAATGTTTAAGAAAAACCTGGTTATAACCTGGCGAAATCTTCGCAAGAGCAAAGCGTATTCTATCATTAATATAACGGGTTTGGCAGTAAGCCTTGCCGCCTGTATTTTATTATTGCTTTGGGTGCAGGATGAACTGAGTTTTGACAGGTTTCATAAAAATGCTGACAACATTTATCATATAGCTTCAGGTTTTAACAGCGACGGTAAAGAGACGTTCTGGTCAAACACGCCGGCTCCTTTGGCTACGCGCGCAAAACAATCTGTTCCCGAAGTGGCCGAGGCCTGCAGGATCGGGGGCAACTGGAATTTGTCGCAGGTTGAATACAACGGTAAAAAATTCATGGAGTCAAAGAACGGCCTTGTTGATCCTTCTTTTTTTACCATGTTCAATTTTCCCCTGATAAAGGGCAGTGCCCTTAAACCTTTTCCCGATAACAGGTCGGTGATATTATCAGAAACAACTGCAAAAAAATATTTCGGAAATGAAGACCCCATCGGTAAGGTTTTAAAAGGTGATGATAAGAGAACCTATCATGTTACCGGCGTAATGAAAGATATTCCCGAAAACTCATCTATCAAATGGAATATCCTGTTTCCGTTCGATCTGAAAAAAGAAGACTACAGCGGAAATGACTTTTGGAAGAGCCTGGACCAGGATTGGGGTAACTACAACTACGATACTTACATTCAAATTAAGCCTGGTGCAAACGTAAATGCAGCTGTGGCTAAACTTACAGCTATCCATCGCAAAGAGCAGGAAGGTGAATTTGTAAAGAACCTGAACTATCGTTCTTTGCCGCTTACAAAAATGCATTTGTACACTACAGAAGGAAAAGAAGACGGCATATTGATTGTGCGTGTGTTTACGTTGATTGCAGGTATAATATTATTGATTGCCTGTATTAACTATGTAAACCTTGTTACAGCGAGGGCAAACAAACGCTCAAAAGAAATAAGCCTCAGGAAAATAGTTGGCGCGGCCAAATCAAATCTTTTCTGGCAATTCATTAGCGAATCGCTCGTAGTAGTGCTAATATCCCTGTTGCTTGCAACGGTTATGATATACCTGGTAATGCCATTGTACAACGATCTTTCCGGAAAGAACATCCGGTTCAATCCTTTCAATACAAATGTGTTGATGGTATACGGTATTACACTTGTAGCAACCATATTACTGGCAGGCGTGTACCCGGCTCTTACCCTTTCTTCCTTCAAACCATTGGAGGCTATGAAAGGAAAAATAGCAGGGATCGGAAAAAATGTAGTGTTCCGGAAAGTGCTAGTTACTATACAATTTAGTTTTTCGATTTTGCTGATCATTGCAACAATTGTAATTGGCAAGCAACTGTCGTATATACGTGAAAAGAATTTAGGATATGACAAAGAAAATATTATTGGCATTGACCTGCGTAACATCAACGATCATTATGATGCTGCAAAAGCGGACTTGATGCGGATGCCGGGAATAGTTGATGTTACAGCTTCCGGGCAGGATGTGTTTAATGTAGGAAGCTCTACCGGCGATGCCGACTGGGATGGAAAAACTCCTCAACAATCCAGCTTCATGATTGCACAAATTCCGGTTGAAAGAAATTTTCTGCAAACATTAAATATGAAGTTGGCTGAAGGTTCCGGATTTACAGGAACGCCTGCTGATAGCTCCAATTACATCCTTAATGAAACAGCTATTAAAGAAATGGGTATCAAAGACCCTATCGGAAAGCGCTTCACGTTTCATGATAAGAAAGGCGTAATAGTGGGCGTTGTAAAAGACTTCCACTTTAAAGACATGCACAAAAAGATAGAGCCGATTATTGTGTTTTATAGCCCGGGATGGCGCTGGCGCATGTACGCTAAAACCACTTCTAAAGATGCCTCTAAAGCACTTGCGAGCCTGCAAACGGTTTGGAAGCAATACAATGCAGACTATCCCTTTGAATATAAGTTTGTTGATGATTCTTTCAACAATATGTATAAGTCAGATATGCGTACCGGAAAGCTGTTTAATTGCTTTGCCGCTATTGCAATTCTAATCTCCTGCCTTGGTTTGTTTGGCCTGATTACCTATACCGCAGAAAGCAAAGTGAAAGAGATTGGAGTAAGAAAGGTATTGGGTGCTTCGGTTCCGGGAATTGTGACATTGTTATCAAAAGATTTTTTGAAGCTGATCGTCCTGTCTGCGCTGATTGCGTTTCCAACAGCATGGCTGGCGCTGAATAAAATTCTGGAGCAATATGCCTACCGTACGGCTATCAGCTGGTGGGTGTTTGCACTCGCAGGAATAATAACATTTGCTATTGCCCTGATGACAATCAGCTTCCAGGCAATTAAGGCCGCAATGGCTAATCCGGCGAAAAGTTTGAGGAGCGAATAAGCAAGCGGTCGGCAATTAGCTGTCAGCTTTGAGCTATCAGCGAAGACGTTTAGGTCGATTCGTAATTCATCAAAATTATTCGTGACTATAAATAAGCGACAACACATTCATTCTGCGAGCGGCTGATTGCTGACAGCTGATCGCAGAAAGCTATTCAATTGTCAATTATGATTAAGAATTTTTTCAAAACCGCTGTGAGAAACATTATCCGCAATAAAAGTTTTGCGGCAATTAATGTAGTGGGCCTGGCAATTGGTATTGCTGCCTGCATTTTGATTTTCCTGATTGTATTTCACGAGTATAGTTTTGACAGGTTTGAACGCGATGGTAACAAGCTATATCGCGTTGTAATGGATATGAAATTTAGCGGGAATGAAGGGCACAGCGCCGCCGTTCCCGCGCCTTTAGCGAAGGCCATCCAACAGGAAGTAACCGGCGTCAGCCAGACTATTCCATTGATGCAGTTTCAGGGTGATGCAACTATAAAAGTGTCCGTTCCTAAAGCAGGTTCTTCAGATCCTGTCGTATTTAAAAAACAACCCGAGGTAATATTTACCAGCCCCGATTATTTTTCTGCGCTATCTTATCAATGGCTTGCCGGTAATGCAGCTGCATTGCAGAAACCGTTTTCGGTTGTGCTGACTGAGAGCCGCGCGAAAGAATATTTTCCCTCCACCACTCTTGATAATATCCCCGGCAAGGAAATTGTTTACGACGATACGCTGCGGGTAACTGTATCCGGCATTGTAAAGGACCTTTCTCAGAATACATTTTTTTCTTACAAAGAATTTATCTCCTACGCTACCATTTTCAATACGAACCTCAGGCATAACTTTATGATGGATGTATGGGATGACTGGATGGCCTATTCTCAGTTGTTTATAAAGCTATCCAACGGTACATCGGTTAGCCAAACGGAAGCGCAGCTCGCAGGGTTGTTAAAGAAGTATAATAAAAACAAGGATGATAAGAATACGATGAGTTTCCGCCTGCAACCGCTAAGCGACGTACACTTTAACGAGAATTACCAAAGCTTTGGAAAGCTGATTGCCCATAGAGCATCTTTGTTCGGTTTAATGGCTATTGCAATCTTCCTGCTGATATTAGGATGCATTAATTTCATCAATCTTACAACTGCCCAGGCATCTCAACGTGCAAAAGAAATTGGCATTCGCAAAACCATGGGCAGCTCAAGAAAGCAAATCGTGTTGCAGTTTTTAGGTGAAACACTTTTCTTAACTGCTATTGCATCCGTGCTGTCGTTAATTTTAATCCCGTTCCTTGTACAGGCATTCAGAGAATACCTGCCCGAAGGATTTCATTATTCGTTGATTAGCCAACCGCTGATTGTGGTGTTTGTACTTGCGCTTACTGTAGTTGTAAGTTTTCTTGCTGGATTTTATCCGGCGTTGGTGTTGTCAGGCTACAAGCCAGTACTGGTGTTAAAGAGCCAGGTGTTTGTAGAGAGCCACCAGACACAAAGGGCGTGGCTTAGAAAAGTTCTTACTGTTTTTCAATTTTCCATCGCGCAGTTTTTTGTCATTGCTACGGTTATGGTAGGCAAGCAAATTCATTACACGCTCAATAAAGATCTCGGATTTAAGAAAGATGCCATCATTTCATTTGATGTTCCGCGCGACACTATTATGAATAGCCGCAATGCGCTTTTCAATTCCCTCAATGATATTCCCGGCGTGCAAATGGTAAGCAGGGGATTTTTACCACCAGCCGTTGAAGGCGCCGCTTTTACAAACATTTTATACGTTGACGGTAAAAATGAATTAAAAACGGATGTGCAGTTAAGGTTTGGCGATGCGAACTACCTGCCGCTCTATAACATCAAACTGCTTGCGGGAAGAAATGTAACAGCAAGCGATACGATAAAAGAGTTTGTAATCAATGAATCTTATGCGCGTTTTCTTGGTTTTCAACATCCCGCGGATGCGATAAACAAGCAGTTGTTGTTTAATAAGAAAAACGTGCCTATTGTTGGTGTAATGCGCGATTTCAATATGCAATCACTGCATGCTAAAATAGGCCCCTTGGTGTTCGGGGCTTTGGATAGCCGAAGTTTTATTTTCCATATAGCATTGAAGCCACAAATAACCGGGCAACGCACATGGCAAACCACAATAAAAGAAATAGAAAAGCAGTTTAAAAAGGTCTATCCCGATAAGGATTTTGATTATAGTTTTTTTGATGAAAAGATAGCCGGCTTCTATAAAAATGAAAAGAATATATCCGGATTGCTTACATGGGCCACGGGGCTATCAATCCTGATCAGCAGCCTTGGCTTATTGGGATTGATTATGTTCACCACTTTCGCCAGGACAAAAGAAATAGGCATAAGAAAAGTGCTTGGCGCGACGGTTGTTCAAATAGTTGGAATTTTATCAAAGGACTTTGTAAGATTAATTGTAATAGCCTTCCTTATTTCTATACCAGCAGCGTGGTGGGCTGCCGATAAATGGCTGCAGGACTTTGCATATAGAACAAATATGAGCTGGTGGGTTTTTGCTATAAGTGGCTTGCTGATGATTGTAGTTGCATTGGTTACTATCAGCTTTCAATCTGTCAAAGCCGCAATGGCAAATCCGGTGAAGAGTTTGAGAACAGAATAAGGCCTGTAAAATCGTAAGCCATATAGGGCAGTAGAATAGTAGGATAAGAAAGCTTATAGAATAGTAAGATAGTGGATTGCGTAAATATTTTTTTTAACATTAACGGGTTGAAGAAGAGAGAAGGTTATGGTTCTTAACCATTTTCAATTTTCAACTTTCAATTGTCAATTACCCCAATGCTAAGAAACTTTTTCAAAATTGCCTGGCGAAACCTCATGCGTAACAAGGCTTATGCAATGATCAACATTCTAGGGCTCTCGATGGGAATTGCGTGTTGTATCGTAATTTTTACGCTCGTAAGTTATCATTTAAGCTTTGATACATTTCATAAAGATAAAGACAGGATATACCGGTTGGTGACTGAATGGCATGATGAAAATGTTGGATATTCCGGCGCTGTGCCGCAGCCATTGGGAAAGGCTTTTCGTGATGAGTTTTCTTTTTCTGAAAAAACTGCCAGGGTTGTTGATTATAGGTCCACTCTCATTTCTTTGCCCGACGAAAAAGAAGTAAAGAAGTTTCAGGAGGACAATGGAATTGTTTATGCGGAGCCTGAGTTCTTCGACATCTTTGATTTCCCCATGGTAAAGGGTAATGCACAGGCCGCACTGGCCGCTCCTAACAAGGCGCTCATTACTGAAAAAATGGCTAAGAAATTTTTTGGCAACCAGGAGGCAATGGGTAAAACCATTCGGGTATCCAACACAACCAATTTTGAAATAGCCGGTATAATAAAAGATTTGCCACCCAACACAGATCGCAGGCAGGAAGTGTACCTGTCTTACATCAATCTGAAAGACCGTAACAAATGGCTCGCGAGTGATAGTGCGTGGCCTGGCGTATATAGCGGTTGCCAATGTTTTACACGGTTAAAACCAGCAATAACACAAGCACAGGTAAATAAGGCGCTTCCACTTATTATTCAAAAATATTATAAGGGAAGAGACGTGAAAACCTGGCAGTTTAAATTACAGCCATTATCAACAGTCCATTTTGACGGCAACTATGGAGGTTATGCTGACAAAAAATATTTGTGGGCATTATTCTTTATTGGTGTATTCCTCATTATCACAGCATGTGTAAATTTCATTAACCTGGCCACGGCCCAGGCACTGAACCGCTCCAAAGAAATTGGTATCCGAAAAGTGTTGGGGAGTTTACGGTCTCAGTTGTTCTGGCAGTTTATTATCGAAACAGCAATCATTACGCTCTTCGCAATTGGTGTGGCCTGTTGTATTGCTGTAATAATATTGCCGTGGCTTAATAACCTGTTTCAATCGGAAATGAGTTTGCATTTCTTTACTAATGGACCGCTACTGGTGTTCCTGGGTATTGTTGCTGTATTGGTTGTGTTTTTATCCGGCTCTTATCCCGGGCTTGTATTAGCGAGGTTTCAGCCGGTGCTTGCACTCAAAAGCAAGTTGTCGCAAAAACATATTGGTGGTTTTTCATTAAGAAGGGTTTTGGTTGTAACGCAGTTCGCCATTTCGCAAATGCTCATCATTGGCACGATCGTTATCGCCAGCCAGATTCATTATTCAAAAACATCAGACCTTGGTTTTAGTAAAGAAGCAATAGTAACGGTACCGGTTCCGGGTGCAAATTCAAAGAAGAAAACTTTTGAATCACGTATAGCAGCAGTGCCGGGCGTTGAGAAAATGACCTTATGTTATCAGCCGCCGGCTTCAAATTCCAACAACAATACAGGTGTTCGTTTTGACAACAGGCCGGAGGATGAACACTGGGGCGTGAATACCAAAAATGGTGATGACCAGTTTGTAAATGTATTTGACCTGAAATTGTTAGCGGGTAGAAATTTCTATCCGGCAGATACTGTGCGTGAATACCTGGTGAATGAAACCTTTGCAAAGAAGTTAAACATGAAGCCAGAGGATCTGATTGGAAAAGTAATCAGCATCGACGAAAGTAAAGCATTGCCGATCTGCGGTGTGGTAAAAGACTTTTACAACCATTCTTTCCACAGTGATATTGATCCGATTTGCATCATGTCTGATACCAGCAACTATCAAATGTGTGCTATTAAAATAAACACACGTAATATAAAACCGATCCTTGCATCATTTGAAAAGATATGGAACGAGACGTTCCCGGATTTTCTTTATTCATATCAATTCCTTGATGATCGCGTTGCGGAGTTTTATAAGATGGATGATATCATGTTTAAACTGATCATGTTGTTTTCGTGTATTGCTGTGTTGATTGGTTGCCTCGGATTGTATGGACTGGTTTCGTTTATGGCAGTGCGAAAAACCAGAGAGATTGGTGTTCGTAAAGTGCTGGGAGCAGGAGTGGCAGATGTTTTATGGTTGTTTGGAAAAGAGTTTTCTAAACTACTGGTGATTGCATTCCTGATATCCGCACCAATTGCATGGTGGGTTATGCATAAATACCTGCAGGATTTTTCTTATAGAATAAACATAGGCGTTGAAATATTTGCTTTGGCAATAATTTGCACTTTCCTAATAGCGACTATAACTGTTTTATATCAATCTTTAAAGTCTGCATTTGCCAATCCGGTAAAGAGTTTAAGGACAGAGTAAAACTAAATAGAAGATAATAAGGTAGTCTCTAAAAAATCAAATAATCACACATTAGAAATAATTCCTTTCATGGAACAAAAAGAAAACATACGTTTTAAAGGCTCACATTATACGAAAGTGGCCTGGCGCAATTTGCGAAAGAATAAATTCTTTTCTTCAATCAACATTGCCGGCCTGGCGATAGGAATTGCTGCATGTATCATCATTATGATCTTCGTTTTTTACGAAAAGAGTTTTGATAGCCTTCATACAAAAAACATTTACAGGCTGGATGAAGTGCAAAAGTTTGAAGGAATGGTTGCTCCGCAAAACGTAGCGTTGTCGATGTATCCCATGGGGCCAACACTGAAGCAGGAGTTTCCCGAGATCATCAATTTTACGCGTGTCCGTCAAAATGAAAAAGTCGATTTTAATTACGAGGATAAAAAAGTGTTTCTTCCCAAAATATTTTGGGTTGATTCTACTTTTCTACAAATGTTTGATTTCAGGTTGACCAGTGGCGATAGAGCAATTGCATTGCAGAAACCCAATAGTATTATACTCACCAAAGAAAGTGCGGCGAAATTGTTTGGGAAGGAAAACCCAATGGGTAAAACGGTAGTGCATTATATCGGCGATACTACAAGCTTTACTGTTACGGGGATTATGGAAGATGTTCCCGAAAACTCTCATCTGCGGTTTGATGCGCTTGTATCTTTCAGCACGTTTGCCAGGCCACAATTTATGGAGAACTGGGGAGGCAACTGGCTTGTAACATACCTGGAACTGGCGCCCCACACCAATGTGGCAGCAATGTCTAAAAAGTTTCCGGATTATCTGAAGCGCCACATGCAAAACGACAACTGGAAACATTATGAACTGTTTCTTCAATCGCTCAAAGATGTTCATGCAAGCTCAACCAACATCACGCATGATTACATCAACTATCAAAAGTTTGATAAAACATACACTTATGTGTTCTCTATCATAGCGCTTATAATACTCATCATTGCATGCATCAACTTCATGAATCTTTCTACGGCCCGTTCTGCGGAACGAGCAAAAGAAGTGGGTATACGCAAAACAATTGGCGCAAGTCGTTTTCAATTGGCAGTACAGTTTATTGGAGAGTCGATATTGTTGTCTTTGATTGCGATGCTTCTCGCTGTCGGCCTGGTAAAACTGTTTTTGCCTTTTGTTGTGCAGTTAAGCCAACGCGATCTCCGGTTTCCCTTTTTCACAGATCCTAAATTGCTTTTGTCAATATTGGGAGGAACCTTACTTGTGGGAATAGTTGCCGGTGTTTATCCCGCAATTTATTTGTCTTCGTTTAAGCCGGTTAAAGTGTTAAAAGGATCCATTACATCACCCGGAAAAAATAAATGGACATTAAGGGACGTTCTTGTGATCGGACAATTTACAGGTGCTGTCTTTTTGATTATTGCGACGGTATTTGCGGTAAGACAATTGCGTTATATGCAACAAAAGGACGTTGGCTTTAATCGCGACCAGGTAATGATCCTGCCGCTTGATCGTGCATCTTCAGCAAAGTATGCTGCCATCAAACAGGACTTGTTGCAAAATACACTCATAAAATCCGTTACAGGATCACAACAGCGGCTGGGCAATAATCTGCATCAAACAGGTGTCACGTTTCATGGAAACGGCCCTGCCCGTGACCTTACATCATCACAGGTTGTTGTGGATCCGGATTATCTTAAATTATACCAAATCCCCATCATAGCGGGTAAGAATTTTACAGACAACTATGCATCTGAAAATGGCAAGGCATACATTATAAATGAAGAGTTGGCAAAGGAGCTGCTGAAAGACGATTCCAAGGGTTCGTATGAATCATTGATCGGAAAACATTTTGGCTTCGGCGGTATGGATTCTGCAGGCTATATAGCTGGTGTTGCAAAAGATTTCAACTTCAACTCGCTTCATTACAAGATAGAAACGCTTTGCATACTTAATCAGCGGGATTGGGGTTATGGAGAAATGTCCATCCGCATCAATGGTGCAAAAGCAGCAGATGCTATTGGATTTATTAGTTCTACCTGGAAGAAAAATGTGCCTGATCATCCGTTTGATTACACATTCCTCGATGATCATTTCAATGAAATGTACAGAGCCGATAACCAGGTAAGCAAAGTTGTTGGTGTGCTTGCTGTACTGGCAATTATCATTTCCTGCCTCGGCCTTTTCGGCCTGGCCTCCTATGCTGCAGAAAGAAGAATTAAAGAGATCGGCATTCGCAAAGTGCTTGGTGCAAGCGTTCAGAATATTGTTGGGATGCTTTCCGGCGACTTTTTGAAACTGGTAATCGTTTCTAACATAATCGCGTGGCCGTTAGCATGGCTAGCCATTCATCGCTGGTTGCAGGATTTTGCTTACAGGACTGATATCAGCTGGTGGGTTTTTATAACCGCGGGCATAGTTGCACTATTCATCGCGTTGGGAACAGTGAGTTTCCAGGCAATTAAAGCAGCGGCTGCAAATCCGGTGAAGAGTTTGAAGACGGAGTAGGTTTTTTAATTGACAATTGAAAGTTGACAATTGAAAATGAACGCCATTGATTAAATACTATTTATTCAGTGAAGCCTTAGTGGTTTTGACGATGCTGGAGAGGAGTTTGATTATTTCAAGGCAATCCTTATGAGTAGAAATGAATACGTTATTGTCGAAATAATTGCTGTCTTTAAGAAGGTGCAGCCAATAGGCAGTTTCATTAGCTTCTATTAACGCGACATTCATTTTGTTGAGAAAGTCAGCTTTGCTTTGTGCATGTTCTGCTTCCATGACCATTGCGCCAATAGCAGTGCCGCTCCGTAACAATTGTTTTGATAAAACATACTCTTTGAGTGCGGTGATTAAATATTTGTAGGCGTTAACAATTCGCAATGCGAACTTGTAAGTTTTTTTGCTGGATTGGGTTGGGTTTCATGCGACCGTTAATAGATGATAAAAATAAATTATTTCATTATATGATGGTTCTGTTCTAACGCATCATTTTCAATTGTCAATTTTCAATTGTCAACTGTCAATTATCAACAATCAGTTATGCTCAAAAGCTATCTAAAAATCGCATTCCGCAACCTCTGGCGCAGCCGGGCGTTTTCGTTCATAAATATAATGGGGCTTACCGTTGGGATGACGGCTTGCTTCCTGATATTTATGTATGTTCAGTTTGAACTGAACTATGATGCTTTTAATAAAAAAGCTGATAGGATTTATCGCCTGGTGTGCGATATAAAAACGCCAAGCGAGACAATTAATACACATACAACGTCATGGGCGTTTGCCCCAAACATAAAACTTGATTTTCCAGAAGTGGAGGCATTCGTTAGAACAAGCGAGGCAAATTTGCTTGTGCGAAAGGGAGACATCAAGTTTCAGGAAGAAAAGGCGCTATTCGTAGATTCTGCTTTATTTAAAGTGTTCGATTTTAAGATGCTAAAAGGTAACCCTGAGACGGCATTAAAAGAGCCGTTTAGTATTGTGTTCACCGAGTCAGCTGCAAAAAAATACTTCGGCAATGAAGATCCCCTGGGAAAGCAATTGTTACTTACAGGCGATGCCGTGCCTGCTACGGTTACGGGCATACTAAAAGATATCCCGGAAAACTCGCAGGTGAAGGCAGACATGTTTGTATCAATGACTACTTTAACCCAACGATTTAATAAAGGTATTGATGAGCGGTGGGGCAATTTTGGAGTGTTGTCTTACCTGTTAGTAAAACCCAATACCAATGCAAAAGCAATAGAAAAGAAGTTTCCTGCTTTCCTGGAAAAACGAAATGGTGACGAACGGCGAAAATCTCAAATGTTTTACACCTTTTTTCTTGAACCCTTGCGCGATGTTTATTTGTACTCGACACGTGACGATTCTAAATCGGGGAATATTCACAACGTGCGGATCTTTGCAATCATTGCGATTTTTATTTTGCTGATAGCCTGTATTAATTTCATCAACCTTACTACGGCGCGTTCAACAGAGCGTGCGAAAGAAGTGGGTATTCGTAAAGTTGTTGGTGCCGCGAGAATTCAGATTGCGAGGCAATTTATTGGTGAGTCGGTCATCCTTTGCCTTATCGCATTTTTTCTGAGTGTGGGATTATCTGCTATGTTGTTGCCGTTGTTTAATCAGCTTGCAGGAAAAATAATTAGTCCCGGTATTTTTAGTAATCTTAATAACCTGCTGATCCTTTTTCTTTCTGCCATTGGCATCGGTTTGCTGGCAGGCATTTATCCGGCATTGGTGTTGTCATCTTTCAGGCCCGTAGTTGTTTTAAAGGGCAGATTCGCATCGGGCGTCAAAGGCATTTTTCTTCGTAAAGGGTTAGTAGTTGCACAATTCTCTATCTCTATTGCGCTCATCATCGGAACAATAGTAGTGTATAGCCAAATGAAATATATGCGCAATCGTGACCTTGGGTTTGCAAAGGATCAGATCGTTGTGATTGATACGCATGGCGACCCTAACAAAGAAGCTTTTAAGAATGCAGCACTTGGTGTTCCCAATGTAAAATCTGCGGCAATGTCGTCAAGTGTACCCGGCAGTGGCAATCCTGGTGCCTATTCTGAAATTCAAAATAGCAAGGGCGATTTCCAGGTGGCCAATCTGGATTTGTATTTTGTTGATTTTGATTATATTAATCAGTTCAAAATAAAGTTGGTGGCAGGTCGGCCTTTCTCAAGAAGCTTTGGAACAGATACTACGCAAGCGATGATACTGAATGAAGCCGCCGTTAAATTGTTTGGATATAGGTCTCCGCAGGAAGCAATAGGCAGAAGATTTAAACAGTGGGGTAGAGAAGGTACAATCATTGGGGTAATGAAAGATTTTCATTTCCGCTCGTTGCAGGAGTTCATTAAACCACTTAGCATGCGCATTGAGCCGGATGGCTGTGACCTTGTTTCGATGAATATTGCCAATACAAATATTCCATCAACTGTTGCTGCGTTGGAGAAGAAATGGAAAGAGACAATTCCGAACCGGCCATTCAGCTATTTCTTTATGGATGAGTTTTTCGACAGGCAATACCGTAGCGAGGAACGTTTTGGCAGGCTGTTTCTCAACTTTGCCATACTGGCGATTTTTATTTCCTGCCTCGGTTTGTTGGGATTGGCATCTTATAGTACAGTTCAACGGACAAAAGAGATAGGCATTCGAAAAGTGCTTGGCGCATCGGTTTCAAATATCACAGCATTGTTATCAAAAGATTTTATAGTGCTTGTAGTTATTGCTATTGTTATAGCCTCGCCGCTTGCCTGGTGGGGGATGAATAACTGGTTGCATGATTTTGCTTACAGGATTGATATTGGCTGGTGGATATTTTTGCTTGCCGCCTTTCTTTCAATTCTTATCGCACTGGCAACGGTAAGTTTCCAGGCAATTAAAGCCGCAATTGCAAATCCGGTAAAGAGTTTAAGAACTGAATAGTCTTTAATTGAAAATGGAGAATGTTGATTCCGATCAATAACACTAAAAAATGTAGAAGGTAAAATTGCCTCCGGAAAAATGTTAACGAACTGAGAATAGGACGTTTGAAGAGCAGCCTTGTTCATTATCAACTATCAATTCTCCATTTTCAATTAATATTCCCCCTACCTTTGCAGCAATTTTTAAATTTTCCAACAAAAATCATTTTCTATGACACGGATTGCTGTAGCAAAAGGCGATGGTATTGGCCCGGAGATAATGGAAGCAGTGCTTAAAATTTTTGATGCTGCAAAAGTTCCTCTTTCTTATGACTTTGTGGATATGGGAAAATGGGTATTTGATAAAGGCTACAGCAATGGAATGACTCCTGAAGCGCAACAAACCATTGAAACCCTGGGCATTTTGTTCAAAGGGCCAATGGAAACGCCAAAAGGAAAAGGCGTTAAAAGCGTGAACGTAACCGCCCGTAAAACATGGAACACTTACGCTAATAAAAGAACTTTCCAAACGTTACACGGCGTAGATACAGTTTTCAGCAAGGCTGGAATTCCTATCGACATTACCGTTGTGCGTGAAAACATTGAAGATACATATGGTGGTATTGAACATATGCTTACGCATGACGTTGCTTTGAGCCGCAGGTTCATTACACGCCCCGGAAGTTTGCAGGTTATCAAGTATGCGTTTGAAATGGCCAAGAAAAAAGGCGCAAGACGCATTACATGCGGTCACAAAGCAAACATTATGAAAATAACCGATGGTTTGTTCCTTGAGGTGTTTTATGAAGTGGCGAAGGGTTATCCGGAATTAAATGCTGACGATGTTATTGTTGATGACCTGTGTATGAAACTGGTTACAAAACCAGACCTGTTTGATGTTGTGGTGCTTACTAACCTTCAGGGGGATATAGTAAGTGATTTGTGCGCGGGACTGGTAGGTGGACTTGGTTTTGCTCCATCAGCAAACATTGGCGACCATATTTGCATTTTTGAAGCAGTGCACGGAACAGCTCCGGATATTGCAGGGAAAAATATAGCTAACCCTACAGCACTGTTGTTAAGCGGTATTGGTATGTTACATCACCTTGGCCTGATGAAAAGTGCGGTAATCATTGAGAATGCATTGCTGTATACTTTGGAGAATGGCCAGCACACTGGTGATTTTGGTGATAAATCAAAGCCTTCACTTAATACAACTCAGTTTGCAGAGGCCGTGATTGCTAATTTTGGTAAAACGCCGGCACAAGGTGCAAAACCAATGTTGCAGGATATGCCAACCACACAAACGCATTTCAAGCTGGAGAAAAACCCCATGCTTGAATCTCACGATACATCTAATGAAAGGATTGTTGGCGTTGACTTTTTTATCGAAAGCAATGAACAGCCAACGATCATCGCGAATAAATGCTTAAGGCACGCAGGTGTTAAATTTAAATTGGTGAATATCAGCAACCGTGGTACGCAGGTTTGGCCAACAGGTTCAGTTTACACTAACCTGGTAAACCAATACAATGTGCGTTTTGAAAGCCTGGATGATTTGCCTCTTACACAACAGGATGTTTTAGGCTTGTACATTAGCTTAAGCGGTAATTACAAGATTTGTTCTTCTGAATTATTGCTAATGTTTGGTGAAAAAAGGGCTTATAGCCTTGCTCAGGGACAGTAATTCAAATAAGATATCGAAAGCTGCCTTTATTGGCAGCTTATTTGTGTTCTATTAGAGACGGAAAATAGTCATCCGGAAAGCCGCTCAAAAATCTGATATAAGGTCTGTGATCGTTTTACAGACAACAAATGAAAAGCCGTAAGGTCTGATATCCGGACCATCGAGATCCATTTATCTGTGAATCATCATTTATTCCCCACTTAAAATAACCAAAGGCCATCTTTTCCAGATGGCCTTTTTTATTTGTTGTTGCGTCTGATGTTGTGTTGTAAGGGGTTTGTTAAACTAACTTCTTGAATAGGGAATAAAGTTCTTGGCTGCCGCTTTGTTAATTCTATTATTTATCAGCAAATCTTGTCACTTGTCAAGAATGTTTCGCGAGACACGAAACATGGCGTTTTATTCCTTCACCCAACGCTCCACACCTTCCTCCTTATGCCATATACCTCACGCCTTATACTTCACGCCTCACAGTCTACCACAGCGGCCTTCCCTGGTAGTAATCCAATATTTTGGTGCGTAATACGAAGTCGTAACGTGCAACGATCAGGTTCACGTTAGACCTGTCGAAATTATTTTTAGCTACCAGGTAATCTACAGAGTTAATGGAACCCGCAGTAAATCTTACTTCAGCAATTCTAAAAGATTCTTTGTAAGCATCCACCTGTTCGGATAATGCCCTGTATCTTTTTTCAGCAGAGGTCATGTTCACATAAGCCTGCTCAACATTTTGTTGTAATTGTGTACGGGTAGATGATGCAATCACTTCCGCATCTTTCTGTTGAATCTTCGCTACGCGGATTTTAGTTCTTGTTTGAAAACCATTCAGTATGGGGATTCTTAATCCGAAAGAAAAGTAAGTGTTCCTGTTATTTTTAAACTGGTCACCAAAGGGGATGGTGTGACTCGCGTATTCATTCTGCGGATTATAAACGGGAACTTTTGTGCCGTTTGCCTCAACATAAGATCCGTTGTCAACATAGGTAGTGCTTAAGTACTCCTGGGTTGTGGCGGCGGATGAATAGTTAGAACCAATGCCGCCGTTCAATACCAGTGATGGATATTGTTGTCCACGCGCAACCTTAACACCATATACAGAGCTTTTTTGCCTCAGGTCCACCGCTTTGATGATGGCGAGGTTAGCCGCCGCTGTTTTGTAAATATTTTCTGTACTGCTGTCATATCCAAAGTTGATATCATCCAACGTAAGGCGTTGTACATCCATCTCCTTTGAATAGTTAACATTCAGCAGCTGCGCAAGGCTCAGTCGTGCGCTTTCCATGTTATTCAGGTTATTTACCACGTTAACATTGTCGTTGGCAAGCTGCCCTTTCAAATCGTAAAGATCACTGGGTGTAATCGCGCCGTCTTTGTTCAATATGTTAAGGCGTTCAACTTGCTTGGTTGAAACTTCTACCTGGTTTTTGGAAACTTCCAGCAGGTCTTCATTGCTCAACAGAGTAAGATAAGCCAGGATAACATTCAACGTTACGTTGTCTTTTTTCTGCTGCGCTTCCATACCTGCTGCTTCAAATATCGCCCGGTTTTGTTTGATGTTATTCTGGATACTTAAACCGTTAAAAAGGGTGAGGCTACTTGAAAGGCTGTAATTACCTACGCTGATATTCTGGTCGATGTAAGTATTTGTATAAGGGTTGATATTCCTACCCTGATTGGCGCCCTGTGAAAGGTTGGCATTCAGATCCGGTAACAAATATCCACGTGCCTGCTGCCAGTAAGCCTTAGCGCTTTCTGTTTGCAGGTTGGCGCGTTGAACGTCAAGGTTATTTTTTATCGCTAATTCAATACATTCCCTCAACGACATTTTGGATGGTGCCTGTGCAAAAGATATTCCTGTAAAAGCCAGGCAGGAAACCGAGAGTACTATTTTCTTGAGAGCGTTCATACTTTTTTAATTGAGCGGCCGGTTCAGCGCAAAGCTCTTACCAGGCCATAGAAAATGTTATTGCCTTTAACGGGACAAACAAAAAATTAAACAATACTTATTTGGAGGAATGCTAAGCAACCTTTCCGTCAAGCAGATTAATGATGCGTGAACCAAATTCCGCATTCCTTTCCGAGTGCGTAACCTGTATAATAGTTACTTTATCTTCCTCGTTCAATCTTTTAAAGAGCTCCATAATTTCAATGCCTTGTTTGGAGTTAAGATTGCCGGTTGGTTCATCAGCCAGAATTAGTTTTGGCTTGGCCACCAGCGCTCTAGCTATGCCAACCAGTTGCTGCTGTCCGCCTGAAAGTTGTGTAGGGAAAAGATCCTTTTTGCCAACAATATTAAACCTGTCAAGAATATCTGCAACAACCGCTTTGCGTTCAGACGTTTTCATGTTTTGATAGATCAGCGGTGTTTCAATATTCTCATATACAGTCAGTTCGTCAATCAGGTGGTATGCCTGGAAAACAAAACCGATATATTGTTTATATAACTGTGATCTGTGTTTTTCTTTAAGGTTATGAACTGCTTCACCCATAAAGTAGTGGTAACCTTCTGAAGGTTCATCCAACATTCCCAGGATGTTCAGCAATGTAGATTTACCGGATCCTGAAGGGCCCATAATAGAAATAAATTCACCTTCGTCAATATCGAGGTTAATGCCATTAAGGATAAACGTCTTAGCTCCGCCAACATTTATGGTCTTTGAAATATTCTTAAGTTCAATCATACTACTCATAATTGTACTGTTTTGGATGATAAATACATGCCAAGATATTTAATTACTGACTAACAACTACTTATGATTTTTTTCACCCCTTGAGTGTTCGGTTTTAATACACTTTTTGTACAGTTTTGATACAGGGTAATGCAATTGAAAATGGACAATTGATAATTGAAAATTTGAGCGTGTTTTGGAGCGTTTTCTTCAAGCAAGGATGTACGAAATATTAAATCCCCCATTTTTAAGCTGCTTTGTTCATCAGGCAGACAGGATATCTTTTGCCGTAAAAATGTGGTGGGTTGTCCACTCAATGACAAAAAAAACGCCCGGAGAACCGGGCGTGTTACGGATTTTCTGACTTTTACAATCCAACCAAAACTGCTATGTTTTAGTTTCTTTTAGTTATATAGTTGAAAGTGAACGCTGCCATGTGCTGGATCTCTACCGCATTCGCACATTTGCACATTCGCATATTCGCACATTCTCTCTCATTTTTCAATTTTCAACTGTCAATTTTCAATGGACTACAGGTTCACAGTAAGTGTTCCGCTTCCTGCCTGAACATTTACTGGTATACCACCGCCATTTATTTTGCCGTTGATATTATCATCTTCAGTATTTCCGCTGAAGTTGCTGAGGGAGTTTACTTTAACTTTTCTGCCATGTAATGAAAGATCAAGGCCTTTACCTTTTGGCAGGTCAAGCTTGATGTTGCCGCCTGAGTTGCTGATCTTTACAAATTTGCCAAGCTGAGTAATCTCTACATCCATTGAGCCGCCGCTGGTAGAGGTAGTAAGGCTGCAAGCCATATCAGAAAGCCTTACGCTGCCACCGGATGTGTGTGCAGATAATTCACCTGTGATTTTGCTACCATTCACTGAGCCGCCGCTTGTAGAAGCATCGATCTTGCCATTAAGGTCATTTAGCTTTAAAGAGCCTCCAGACGTAGAAAGATGAATATTTCCTTTGCAATTGCTGGCGTCAATGCTGCCGCCGCTTGTAGACAAGTCGATATCATCCTGTGAATTGCTTAGTTTGATGCTGCCGCCACTTGTTCTTCCGTCAATTTTTCCGGTGATTCCGTCAACGCTCAGGCTGCCACCGCTTGTTGCAAAATTTTGCGTACCGCTCAGGTTAGCAAGTTTAATGCTGCCACCGCTGGTGTTGAGGTCTGTAGAAACGTTTTTAGGAACATACACTTTAAAAGAAATACTTAATGATTTTTTCCAATCCATATTTCTTTCTTTAGGCTTTGCTGAGGCAGTAAGAACGTTATTGCTAAAGTTGATGTTAACTACATAATCTTCTTCCAGCCTTTTCTTTATTTCATCTTTTGATAATTTGTCAAACAGGCCGTTATTGCCGTTTACGTACATTTCAATTTTAGGAGTGTTGGATGCGCCTTCTACTGCAATGCTGCCGCCGGCAGTTTCTACTTTTACTTTCTGTACATCGTTGGTAAGCGCCTTGGTTAAATATGGTTCTTTGTTGTCGTTTTGCGCTTTAGTAGCCACACAGCCGATAACTGCCAGCGCCACAAGAAAATGTCTTTTCATAATAATTCTAGTTTTAGTTTGATGGGATTTGCGATACTTTAATACGTTTAAGTAAAATGAATGTTACAGGCTTTTGTGATTTTTTTTCAACGCTGATATTTCTTTAAGTACGATTTACGAAGTACGAAGTACTCAGGGGGCAGGCAAGCCCATTATCTTTAGCTTCATAAATTTGATATTAACTCATCAAGACCATTTCTTTTAAACATCTTTCAAATAAATATTACGCTGCTATATCTTGCACTATTCGCTGGTCTTTCTTTTTCAATTACTTCCAGATCACCTTTCGAATAAATCGTACGCTGCTACATCTTTCACTATTCACCATTCACTATTCACGTTTGTTCATTTTCAATTATTCCGTTCTCAGACTTTTCGTCGGATTTATCAGTGCTGCCTTAGCGGCCTGGAAGCTCACAGTTAATAAGGCGATCATAATGGCCATCACTGCGGCCATCGGAAATATCCACCACGAAATAGTAATCTGATAGGCAAAAGTTTGCAGCCATTGGTGCATCGCATACCACGCTAACGGTGAAGCGATCAGCATAGCGATAAATACAAGCCATAAAAACTCTTTACTTAACAGCGTGAACAAAGAACCGGTACTTGCGCCCAATACTTTTCTAATGCCAATCTCTTTGGTTCTTTGCTCTGCTGTAAACATTACTAAACCAAGCAATCCAAGGCATGATATAAAAATGGCCAGGAATGCAAAACACATAGAGAGTTTATTGATAATAGATTCACTTGTATACAACTTCTGAAATTCTTCATCGGCGAAAAAGCTGGTGAACGGAAACCTGGGATTTATTTCTCCGCATATTTTTTGCAGGCTTGCCAATGCTTCTTTTGTTTTGCCAGCTTCTGTGCGAACGAGAATATCGCCCCAGCTATCTTTTTCTCCATAGCGTAAAATCAGTGGTTCTATCTTCTGATGAAGTGATGTAAAATGAAAGTCTTTAATCACTCCAACAATAGTTCCTTTTTTGCCCCACAATGTCAACGGTTTGCCAATCGGGTTCTTATATCCAATCTTGGTGACTGCAGATTCATTCAGTACATAATTTGTTGAGTCCGTTGCAAAATCTTTTGAGTAATCGCGGCCTTGCAGCAATTGAATGTTGCAGGTTTTTAGAAAGTCATAACCAACAGCCGCTGTTGCGAACATAGGCAGCGTATTCGGATCTTTTCCGTCCCACTGAACGCCACCCGTATTGTTTTCTATTCCTGTAGGTGCCTGGGATATCCTCGAAATACTCTTTATTCCGGATTGAGCAATCACTTCATTTTTGAATAATTCATATTTGGATCTTAGCTCGCCTTCAATCGGTAAATAGATAAGGTTCTCCCTGTCGAAGCCAATATTTTTTGTGTAGATATAATTTACCTGGCGTGAAACAATAATTGTCCCGATGATAAGCAGGATGGATAATACGAACTGAAATACAACAAGGCCTTTACGGAACAAGGTAGCGCTTGTTGTAAACTTCATTGTGCCTTTCAATACTTTGATTGGACTGAATGATGAAAGGAACAATGCCGGATAGCTGCCGGAAATAAAACCCGTAAGCAGCGTGATGGCAAACAATTGCAGCCAGAAGCTACGGTCAGATACAGGTAGTGAAATATGTTTCCCGGTAAGATGGTTGAATGCAGGCATTAATAGCAGGCTCAGTAAAATTGCGATGGTAACAGCAAAAAAAGCAAGCAACGCCGCTTCGCCTATAAATTGCCTGATGAGTGCGCCACGCATAGCGCCAACAACTTTTCTGATGCCAATTTCTTTTGCCCGTTTTACTGATCGTGCAGTAGTAAGGTTCATGAAGTTGATGCAGGCAATCAGCAAAATGAAAATGGCGATAAGCGTAAACAAGCGCACATATTCAATTCTGCCGCCTTCAGCTTTTCCATTTTTAAAATAACCTTTCAGGTACATGTCCGAATAAGGCTGCATGCCAAGCTCGATTCGAAACGCCGCGTTTTGGTCTTTGTTGTAGTTATCAAGGAATTTGACAATCTTTTTTCTTACAAGCTCCGGGTTGGCGTTGGCACGAAGCATGATGGCTGTGTGCGGCCCGTTATTGCCCCAATCTTTTGCCCAATCGTTTCGTACTAAAAAGTATTCCCAGTTAATAACGAAATTATCTTCTTTGAACGATGAGTTATCGCCGATGTCTGCAAACACAGCGCTCACGGTAAGGTCTTTGGAATCTTCAATTCTGATGGTTTTTCCGATGGCGTCGCCGGGTTTCCCAAAAAACTGCCTTGCCATTGTTTCAGAGATAGCAATGCTTTCAGGTGCTGAAAGCGCTTTCTCTGCAGATCCTTGCAGAAGCGGAAAACTGAACATTTTGAAAAAGTCTTTTCCTGCATGAGTGCCTTTTTCTTTCAATATTTTGTCGCCGACCTGGAAGGTCAGTTCGTCTTGCCATGCGTAGTTGCAGGCTGCTTCTATTTCCGGAATAACCTTCTTCATTTCTTCTCCAAGCATACCGGGAGTAAAGAAGCCTGCCTCTATGCGGTTGTCATAATACTGGCGTTCGTATATGTTGTAGAGCCGTGCACTATTAGGATGAAAAGCATCTTTTGCACGTTCATCCTTTACCCATAAAAGAATGAGCAGGCTGCACGTCATGCCCAACGCCAGCCCTGATATGTTGATCAGCGAGAAGACTTTATTGCGCCTGAGGTTGCGAAGTGCAACAAGAAGGTAGTTCTTTAACATAGTTCACTAGCTTTCCGCTGTCGGCATTCCGCCTTCAGCATTTGGTATTATCGAAATGCCAGGATATCGAACTCTTAATGGTTCAGGAAATGAAAGGGAAGAACAACGCCCACAAAAAAATCCACGAAATAAATAAGCCTTACTTCAATTCTTTTTACGCGTCTGTCCTCAAGCTCTTCACCGGGTTTGCAATAGCAGCCTTTATCGCCTGTATGCTTATAGTCGCAAATGCAATTACTATTGCAAGTACGCCTGCTGCTACAAACATCCACCAGCTAAGATGGATACGATACACATAGTTTTGCAGCCACTGGTTCATCATCCACCAGGCTACAGGAAATGCAATCAGCAATGAAACAAAAACAAGCTTTAAAAAGTCTTTCGACAACATTGCAACAATGCTTGATTCAGTTGCACCCAATATTTTTCTTATGCCAATTTCTTTTACTCTTTTTTGTGCAGTAAATGCCGCCAGTCCAAACAATCCAAGGCTGGAAACAAAAATGGATACCAATGCAAAAATGTTAAACAGTTTTCCCATTTGTTGTTCTGCTAGATACAGTCGTTCAAGATCCTTGTCTAAAAAATTAAATTCAAAAGGAGCATTGGGGTACACCTTTTCAAATACACTTCTGAGTTTTTTTATCGTAGACTGAAATTCGCCCGCCCTGGTTCTGATAACGACATAACCACCAAAATTATTAGCTTTGAGTATCAACGGTTCAATGGCCTGCTGAACTGGTTTAAAATTGAAATCGTTCACCACGCCTATAATTTCTCCTTTGCGGCCATTTAGTGTTAGTGGCTGTCCTATTGCGGACGCCGCGTCTAGCTTCATCAGCTTTAGAGCTGTTTCGTTTATTACATAATTTTTATCGTCGCCTTTAAATTCATCCGAGAAGAACCTGCCGCTTTTCATCTTCATGCCAAACGTCTTTACAAAATTGGCATCTACGGAAAGATGAGGGAAGATGGTTTGTTGCGCAGGATCCTTACCCTGCCATTCCACATTTGTTGAACCTGTTGTAAGATAAGTAGGAAGGTAATTGGTTATTGTATAATCGCCGAGCGACGGTACTTGTGTCAGCGAAGCTTTTAGTGCCTGCAGGTTATTATACATGTCGCCAATCTGCGGGGTTTGTACATAGACAAGGTTTTCTTTATCGAACCCAATATTCCTGTTACGGATGAAATGTAGTTGAGTGTAAACAACCACAGTGCTTACAATAAGAATAACAGAAATGGCAAACTGAACAACCACAAGCCCATTGCGTAATGATACACCTCTGAATGTTGCGCCCATTATGCCTTTCAGCACAAGCGCGGGTTTAAAAGACGAAAGAAATACAGCTGGATAACTGCCTGCAATAAGGCCGGTGATCAGCGATACTGCTATAAATAATAATGTATTACCGGGCGATAGAAACGAAAGCGTGATATGTTTGTTGGCAATGCTGTTAAACATGGGCAACAATAAATAAGCAAGCAATAAAGCAATGGCCAGCGCAATAAAAGACAACAATACTGATTCGCCGAGGAATTGCGCGATCAATTGTATGCGGACCGCCCCGATCACTTTGCGCAAACCAACTTCCTTAGCACGCTGACGGGAAAGTGCCGTTGCCAGATTCATGAAATTAATGCACGCTATCAGCAGTATAAAAATTGCTATGAGCGAAAAGATGCCGACATGTTGAATATTGCCTTGGCCATCAACATCCAGTAACAATCTTCCGGATTTAAGGTGGATGTCTTTTAATGGTTGTAAGGTAAAAGAAAGCGGCTCGTTTACGTTGCTGTTCTTTTTTTGGATCTGCTCCATTTGCTTTTGCAAGCGCTGTATTGACGCATTGCCTGGCCTGATGTTATCGTTTAGTTGTACATACGTAAACACATCTGAGTTGCCCCAGGACCCATCATAGTCAATTGTTTTTTGGTACAATGAAAAAGGCAAAACGATATCAAAATGCAAATGGGAATTGTATGGAGTGCTTTTTAGTATGCCGGTAATAGTAACGGTTCGCGGGTTTATATCGTTGTTTACGCGTAGGGTTTTGCCAAGCGCATTGCTTGTTCCAAAATATTTTCTCGCGATATCTTCAGTAATCAATGCTGCATCTGGTGTTGAAAGAACCGTGTTCCTGTCTCCTTCAATCAAGCCATAATCAAACATCTGCAGAAAATTGCTATCAGCATAAATGACATTTTTTTCGTCAAACATTTGTGTTCCGGCGTAGAAGAGATAGCCAGCGGTTTTAACCCTGGTTGCGTTTTTAATTTCCGGGATCTGTGATTTAAATGCAGGAGCCGATGCCGGCGAAATAACTGCCAGATCTGTACCCAGCACACTTGCGGTTATTCTGTAGGTGCTTGTTGCTTTGCTGTTGAAGCTGTCGTAACTCATTTCGTCCTGCACCCACAGGAAGATTAAAATGCTACAGGTTAAACCTATTGTCAGCCCGAAAATATTCAGGATCGAAAAAGACTTTCGCCTGATCAGATTGCGGAATGCAATGAGTAAATAGTTTTTTAGCATATGTTTTCCCTTTGCGGCACAGTTGTCCGCCGGCTTCATGGTTCAATACCTGTGCCAGCGTGCCAAAGCACTATAAATAAAGGGTTTGATGCAGAATTGAGGTGTTTTCGGTGTTCGAAAACGAACAGTTTTTGTGCGTATTTGGACGGGATGGCCATACGATGTGCGAATTACATTGCCTGTTGATCGGCGCAAAGTCCAGAGGCATTCCGGTTCGTTGCTGATGGCAAATGTTTAATTCTTCAAGCCCATCCTTTTCCTGATGCTTGCGATTACTGGTTTAATATCAGGTGATATGTTGAGAAAATAAACAGGAATAAGAAAAATAATGCAGAACACAGCTGTGGTTACAATCATGCCCGTAAAGCCTGTTAAGGACATTGTTGCAAAATATGTAATGCCATAGGCTGCCAGGCTAAGTAAAACAAGTTTGCCAGTGTTTATGGTAAAAGGCAGCAAGCGATATTTTTTCCAGAGGAAAATGATGCGGACAATGTTATAGATCACGGTTGAGATAAGCTGTGCGCAAGCCGCTCCTGATATGCCCATCTTTTTTACCAGAAAGTAGTTTGTGGGTATCATCAAAAGAACGAATAAAACACTACTTGTAAACTCGAAACGCCAGTGGTTGGAAGTAGTCATGATCTGGCCATTTACACCCGTGCCCATTTCAACAATCAGGTATGACCCTACCAGCAAAAACACGGGTTTGCCTAATAAAAATGCTTCATTGATATGGAAGGCCCGAATGGCATTATTATAGTTGAGCCAGATGACAAAAAATAAAAAAGTTGAAGCCAGTAACATATTAATCGAAGAGCGCTGGTAGACTTTTTTGATGGCATGAATATCCTTGTCTTTCCATGCGTTTGACAAAATAGGAACTGATAATGCTGAAATGCTTCGCTGGGGCGCCTGCAGTATCGAGCCGAAGTAGGTTGCAAAAGTGTATATGCCTGCAGCGCTTAAACCATCACTACTGGAAATAACGAGGCCGCCAATAATAGGGCCGAGTGCATGTATAATGTTGCCGACAAAAACATACGAAATCATAGCCAGCATTCTGCTGTAGAATTTTTTTGTAACGCGGCTGAATTTAAGTGCAAAACCAACCCCTTGCTTTACAATCAGGTGATACATTAGTACAGAGAATATAACCGCATACTGAAGCGCAAAGCCAATCATAAACTGCCTGAAAGTAATAATATGCCTGAGATAAAGAATAATAAGGACGGTTGTGATCATTCTGAACAAAACCTCTTTCAAAAAATTGGTCAGCGGTGCTTTATGGAGTTGCCATGCATATGATTCCGCCAAAGTGTACAGCATTAAAAAGTAGGCACAAGGGAAAAGCCAGTAATAGTATTCAACCAGCATGGTTGACTTTGACGCGAACTTCCGTATAAAAAGATCGTGCCCCAGCCAGCCACAAAATACAATGATAACAAAACCAAGCGTTCCCCAGGCCAGTGCGCCACTGAGCAAATCATTTTCTTTATTAGAAAGATTGCGATCGTAAAAGGGGAAAAATTTATAAATAATGATATTGATGCCCATTGTGCTTACGGAGAAAATAAAGACCGTCATGTCGTTAAATACCCGTGTAAGCCCATATTGATCAACATCAAAAAAGCCGCGGTGTGTGAACAGCCACGTGTTCAGCGCTCCAACTAAGAAACCAAAATATATAAGTAAAGTTGATAGGATTGTCTTTTTGCGAACTTCAGCCATATTCACGAAGGTAGGGAAAAGGAAAAATGTGCAAATACGTGAATGTGCGAATTAGGGAATGTGCGGATGTGCGAATATGTGAATGTATTCCGGGTGGCACTTTGCTTATGGCCGGCTACCTGCCAAATATTTTTTGGGCTGCCATGCATTCCCGATTTTTGAGCAGCCCAATTTTTCGGATTTTCCTAATTCGCACATTTACACATTCGCACATTACTCAGTTCTTAGCCCGTTTGCCGGGTTTGCATTGGCTACTTTAATTATCTGGGAGCTGATAGTAAGTATCACCAATAATAAGACACTCAGAAAGGCCAGGGATAAAGTGCCTGCACCGATATTTATCCTATTGGCAAAAAAGTTCAGGAAGATATAACCAAGCACATAACCCACAGGTAACGCAATCAATCCTGCGATAATTACAAGCTTCATGAATGTTTTTGAAAGAAGAAAAACGATGCCGCGTATTTCGGCTCCCAGCACTTTACGGATCACTATTTCCTTTCTGCGTGTTTCAGTTGTGTATACAGCAATGCCAAGCATACCCAGGCACGCGATCGAGATGGTCATAATAGCCAGGAAACCAAGAAACGAAATGGTACTCCATTGCAGGTTTTCATCATAAATTTCTTTATCCAGCCATCCATAAACAAATGGTTGGCCGGGGTTGGCCTTTTTCCACATCTGTGCAACTCTGTCAATCATGTAATCTTTGTTGACAGAAGGTGCTACGCGAATATTCACGTATTTGAATTCCTGCGGATTGTACCGCAACAACAACGGGGTAATAGGAAAAGAAAAAGACTTGAAATAGAAATCCTTAATAACAGCCGATACTGTCACCTTAGTGGAATCAGCCATTATAACGCTTTGCCCGATGGCTGCCTGCGGTGAGCCAAGTTTGAGCAGTGCCACGGCTTTTTCGTTGATCACCACATAACGTTCGGTACTATCAAGAGTTTTTAACTGGATATTTCCTGCCAGCACTTTCAACTGCATGTCAGGGACAAAATCATTGTCCGTAAAATAGTAATCTGCATCAATCGTGTTTTCTTCACCTTCTTTTTTTGCTTTAGTGGTACCTGTAGTGTATTTGCCCAGGTTAGTTGAAGTGCCTGAAACTATTTCAACACCACTCAGGTTTCTAATATCGTTGGCCAGTATTTTATAAGATGCGCCACTTAAAGGAATATTGAGGACATTTTTGGCGTTGAAGCCATGGTCTGCATTGGCAGAATAAGTGAATTGCCTGTAGAAGACCAACATAAAAACGATGGTGAATATAGAAAGGGAAAACTGGAACACCAGTAATATCTTCCTGAAACTGTTGCCACCAAACAGTTTAACGTTGAACAGGTTTTTAAGGACTTCCACCGGTTTGTACGCCGACAATGCGAGGGCCGGAACAATGCCTGCAAGCAGCCCTATAAAAACGCAAAATCCCATAAATGCCAGCAGTAGTTTATAATCAAAATGTAACTGCGGTATAAACTCGGCACTAAATGGCGCATAAGTGATCATTACAGACAACAGAAAATATCCGACAACTAACGCAAGAAAAGATAATACGATTGCTTCAGTAATAAACTGTCCAAAAATTTGCCTTCTTGATGCCCCCGAAATTTTTCTGATCCCCACTTCTTTAGCACGGTTGAGCGATCTGGCAATTGACAGATTGGTATAGTTGAAACAGGCGGATAGCAGCACGAGAAATCCAATGCCAATAGCTGCCAGCATTTTTCCGCGGGAAGTGCCCTGGTCAATTGAAAATGCCAGTTCTTCTCCCGGCGTAATTTCTGAGAGTGACTGCGTATCAAAGTGGATTGTTTGCTTTGCGTCTGCGCCTGCAAGTTTGTTTATGTTACTGCTGATTCCTGAAAGCACGGAAGCCAGCTGTTTTCTCTCAACATGTTCTTTAATCAGCACATAAGTATACCCGGAAATTGAATTTTGCCAGCTGTTTTGTATAGAAGAAAGCCTGCCGGTTTTTTCCAGCAACGGAACAGCTAGTATGGATGCATACGCATCAAAGACAAGATGTGTTTTGCGGCTGTCTTCTTTTAAAACACCGGTTACGGTAAAATTGCCGAGCCTGTCAAATGAAATGCTTTTGCCAACGGCGTCTGCATTGCCGAAGAAACGAATTGCAGCCTGTTTACTGAGTACGATGCTATTGGGTGTGTTTAAAAGATCTGCCCGGTTGCCTTCTTCCAATTCATAACCGAAGATGTTGAAGAAAGACTGGCTTGTAAATGCACCATTTATGTGCAGGCGCCTGTCGCCAACATTGCCATCATCCTTTAAAGATGGATATAACTCTGCGGTTTGATCAACAGCGCTTTTTTCGCGGTTAAGCGCATCAGCGAGTGGAAGGGGAGTGCTTGCAAGCCGCAATTTATTTCCCTGCTGATCGCGTATCTCAGAAATAACGCGGTATGTTCTGTTGATAAAAGGATGAAATTTATCGTAACTCAAATCTTCCTTTACGCTTATAATAATGATGAGGCCGAGCGACATGCTCAGCCCCAATCCAAAAATATTGATGAATGAAAACAGTTTATGTTTCGCAATATTTCTAAGCGCAATTCTTATGTGGTTTACAATCATAATGTAGGTTTCAGGAAGCTGTTTGCTGTTAGCAGTCAGCTTTCAACATTGAATTTGGGTTGTTATTTCCTATTCTGTTCTTAAACTTTTTACCGGGTTGTTTAGCGCTGCTTTTATTGCCTGAAAGCTGATTGTTGCCAGCGCAATAAAGAGTGCAAGGCAGGCGGCCAGTACAAAGATCCACCATGAAATATCGGTACGGTATGCAAAGTTTTCCAGCCATTTGTGCATGAAGTACCATGATACCGGCGCCGCAATAATAAAAGCTATGGCAACGAGCTTCATAAAATCTTTTGAAATTAACTGAACAATGCCATTCACGCTTGCGCCAAGCACTTTTCTAATGCCAATTTCTTTTGTTCTTTGTTCTGCAATAAATGTAACCAGTCCAAACAGTCCAAGGCATGCGATAAAAATAGCGAGCGTTGAAAAGATAAGTGCAATTTTTCCTGCACGCTGTTCTGCTCTGTACATTTCATCGAAGGAAGCATCAAGAAAACGATAGCTGAATGGCATGCCCGGCGCCATAGATTTCCACTTGTTTTCTATTGTATGGATCAGTGAAGAAACACTCTTTGCATCCACTCTGAACGACGCAAGCCCATAGCTTCTTTGCAGTTTAAAACACAAAGGCCCCACTGTTTGCCTCAGCGATTCGTAGTTGAAGTTCCTGACTACACCTAGTATCGTGTAAGAGATTTTTTCTTTATTGGCCAGCTCCATTGTGTACAGTTTTTTGCCAACAGGATCAGCAAACCCAAGTATTTTGGCCGTAGCTTCATTAATGAGTATGCCTGCTGAATCTGTTCCAAATTCTTTTGAAAAATTCCGGCCCTTGATTACTTCCATGCCCATCGTTTCCAGGTAATCGTAATCAACGTCCCAAACCTGCATACTGAACCCATTGTGTACATCCATCACGGCTTCAGTTGAAAAAGTATTATCGCTACGGCTGGAATGTGATACAGGTAAAAATCCGCTTAGTGTGCCCTTTTTTACGCCTGGTAAATGTTCAATGTCGTTCTTGAATGCCTGTACATTATTTCCCAGGTTATAAGCATTATTGATGATCAGTACCTGGTTTTTATTGAAGCCGATATTTTTATTTTGAATAAAACTGAGCTGGCGGTAGATAACGATAGTGCCAATAATAAGCACAATAGAAATGAAAAACTGAAACACAACCAGTACGCTTCTCAACGTGCCGCTTTTAGAGCCCATTTTTAATTTGCCCTTTAACACTTCTATCGGCCTGAAGGCAGAAAGAAACAATGCCGGGTAGCTGCCTGCAAGAAGCCCAACAATAATGGGCAGTGCGAAAAGCAACGGAAAAATAACCGGTGAAAAAATGTTTACAAAAGAGATCTCTTTACCAGATATCTTATTGAAACCTTGCAAAACCGAATACACCAGCAATACAGCAAGGATCAGCGAGAATAACGTCATCAAAACAGATTCGGTTAAAAATTGCGCGATAAGTTCCCTGCGGTTAGAGCCCAGTACTTTTCTTACCCCAACTTCTTTAGCCCGTCCTGCAGACCTTGCGGTAGTCAGGTTCATAAAATTTACACAAGCAATCAGCAAAATAAATAATGCAACCGCAGAAAATATATACACGTATTGCGCGTTGCCGCTGGGGCTTAATTCAAACATCCTGTCTGAGTAAAGGTGGATTTTGGTAAGCGGTGTTAGTGAATAAGTAATTTTATTGCCGGTGCGTTCAAACTCTTCAATGCTGCCGATCTGCATATATTGCTTTGCCTGTGGCAAAACATATTTGTTGAGATATTGGCGCAGGAATAATTTTTCAAACGCCCTGTAGTCCACGCCCGGTTTAAGAAGCAGATAAGTGTGGAAATTATGACTTAGATAATCGCCCCATTGTGGATATGGCGCGTTTTTCATCGAAAAAAGAAACTCAAAATGAAAATGTGAGTTTGCCGGAATGTCTTTTATCACCGCGGTTACCTTAAACGGCGTCAGGTTGCTATCATCATTTTTTACCTGCACAATTTGGCCAAGGGCATCTGTTGTTCCGAAATATTTTTTTGCAGTGCTTGCTGTTATTATTGCGGAATTAGGTTCATTTAAGGCTGTTTTGGGATCACCTTTTAATACCGGAAGTGTAAATACATTAAACAGTGTTGAATCAGCAAAAGCAATTCGTTCTTCGTTGATAAATTCGTTCCCTTTTTTAATAAATCTATTACCACTGGATGCATAGATGCGGGTAAAATCTTCTACCTGTGGATAGTCTTTTTTCAAGGCATCGCCCATCATGTCTGAGGTTACAGGCAAATGCGCTTCCGTGCCATTGAATAACAGGTCGCTGTTAATACGGTAAATCCTGTCGGCTTTCTCATTGTATTTGTCAAAGCTTAATTCGTCTGTTACATAAAGTGCTATCAGCAAAAAGCAGGCAAGCCCGATGGCCAGGCCTGTTATGTTGACGATGGAGAACGTCTTATTTTTCATCAGGTTTCTCCACGATATTTTCAGATAATTCTTAAACATAAGTCAGCTTTTAATTATACCGGGTAACTAAATGGCCAGAAACGCCGTTTTGAGGCAATATTGGGTTATAGCAAATGTGTGCCATACTTTAACTGGATGATAGTCAATGCATAAGGCGTTCCTGTTTTAGACAGGTGTACGTTTTTGATACAGTTATTGTGTTGTAATGATACAGCGGATCAGTTGAGTTTAAAAATACTCATATTCAGTACAGTTGCAAAGCTTTCCCATGCAAGATATGGCGCAAGCAGCCAGGCTGCGGCGGCGGAAAAGTGCCGAAACAACAGAATGGTGATAAATAGAAAGATCCAGAGAAGAATAATATCAACCAGCGCAAATCCGATTTTGTGATAATAGAAGAAGATAAAGCTCCATGCAAAATTCAGCGCAAGTTGAATAAAGAATAGAAGCATTGCTTTGTTGCGGGCTGGAGAAGGCGGTTGCTTCCATACAAGGTATAGGGAAATTGCCATCAAAATATACAACACGGTCCACACCGGCCCGAAAACACTGTTGGGCGGATTGAAAGATGGTTTCGCCAATTGTGTGTACCATGTGTTTACTGATTGAATAGTGGCGTAGCCTGCCAAAAATCCTACTGCCAGGGTAATGGCCAACGAGATTACCAGTTTCATGATAAGCCTTTGAAGTATATGCAGGCAAGTACTGCGCCAAAGGGGGAGTTCAGTACGCGTTACTAAGCACGAAATACCATAATCCGGGAATGCTCCCTTTAGCCGGAATCTAAAAAAAACTGTTGCAGGCCCATTGTAGGTCTGCTGAAAAATCACCTTTTAACAACAGCGTTCATTTTCAATTTTTAATTGTGCGTTGTCAATTATTTGCACATCTGTTCATTTTGCCCCTCTCATGTGCTCCATTTATGCACGCTTGTTTGTGCATTTGTCATATTTACCTAGGTTTGTACGTTATCAATTATATATGGCAAACAGGTTAAAAAAGAAAACACCTCCACCACCAAACCCGGACGAATTGAAGCCGGAGAAAGAAGCTCAGGTTACGGTGACGGAAGTGGTGAAGGATGAAAGGACTCAAAAAATTGCAGGTGCGGTAAGCCTGCTCTTCTCTATATTTTTATTCATAGCATTCTCTTCCTATCTTTTTACATGGAAGCAGGATCAGGATAAGGTGTTTCAGTTCGGAATAAAAATTTTCAGCACAGACGACGTGCAGGTGCGTAATCTGCTCGGAGTCTTGGGCGCTTATGTTTCGCATATTTTTATCTATAAGGGATTTGGTGTTGCATCATTTTTGTTTTGCACCGTATTTTTTGTGCTCGGTGTAAACCTGTTGGTTGGAAAAAAAGTTTTCAGCCTTGTACGCAACATCAAGTATTTGATTGTTGGGCTTTTGGTGCTTAGCGTTGCTTTTGCATTTTTTGCAGGAAGGCTTGAGTTTCCTTTTGGCGGAGCGGTAGGGGAGATGATGAATGCCTGGCTGATCAAATGGATTGGCCGCGTTGGAACAGGATTTGTCCTGGGCCTTGCTGCCGTGAGTTATTTTATCTGGCGATTTAACCCTACAATAAAATGGCCCGAAAGGGTGGCTAAGCCAGCCGTTGCCGAAGATGCTATTGGTGAAGAAGTGCCCGCCATAAATGGAAAGAAAAAAAAGAAAGGCAAAGAAGAACTTGCTCCTGTTGAAGCCGAAGAAGAAATGGCTCCGCTCGAAAACGCAGAAAAAGGTTTTGGCAGTAGCAATAAGCTGAAAAAAGATGGAAAGGGCGTAGTGGTTATTATGCCGAAAGGTGAAGATGAAATGGCGGACCCGATGACTGACTTTGATGTGATTGAACGCAATGAACCGCATGTTGAAATAAACGACCTGTATAAAAACGGCATTCCGGAAGATGAAGACGAAGATGTTGTTGAGGAAGAGGCTGAAGAAGAATGGCAGGAAGATGAGTTTCCACTGGAATTGAAAGAAGTAGCGGAAGATGACGAACTGGAAGAAGAATTGTTGCCGGCACAAAAAAATGACAGGGATCCGTTAAAGATCAAGTTTCACGATAAGATTGATATGGAGCTGGAGATCCAGGAAACCAAAGACAATCATGACATTGAAGTAGAAGAGGAAAAACCGGCCTCCAAAAAAGGATCGCTGGAAACACTGTATGAACCAACGCTTGAGCTAAGCAACTATCAGTTGCCTTCTCTTGAATTACTGGAAACGCATGGCAGTGAAAAAATTGTGCATGATCCTGCTGAGCTAGAAGCCAATAAAAACCAGATCATCGCTACGCTGAAAAACTATGATATCGCCATTCAGCGTATAGCCGCAACTGTTGGGCCTACTGTTACATTATATGAAATTGTACCCGCACCGGGCGTGCGTATCAGCCGTATTAAAAACCTGGAAGATGATATTGCGTTAAGCCTGGCCGCGTTAGGCATACGTATCATTGCACCTATTCCTGGTAAGGGGACGATTGGTATTGAGGTGCCCAATGTGCGAAAGACGGTTGTGAGTATGAAGACATTGCTGGCGAGCGACAAGTTCCAGAGCAATGCATTTTCATTACCTATCGCGATCGGCAAAAAAATTGATAACGAAAACTTTATTGTAGACCTTGCAAGCATGCCTCACTTGCTCATGGCCGGTGCAACCGGGCAGGGTAAATCTGTCGGCATTAATACCTTGCTTGTTTCATTGCTCTATAAAAAACATCCTTCCCAACTGAAGTTTGTATTGGTGGATCCTAAGAAGGTAGAGCTGAGTTTGTACCGCACAATAGAAAACCATTTTCTTGCCAAGCTACCGGGTGAAGAAGAAGCAATCATCACCGATACAAAGAAAGTGATTAACACGTTGAACGCTTTGTGTATTGAGATGGATAACCGTTATGACCTGCTGAAAGAAGCGGGTTGCCGTAACATTAAAGAATACAACGAAAAATTCACCAAGCGAAAACTGAATCCGCAAAGAGGCCATCAGTATTTACCATTCATTGTATTAGTGGTGGATGAGTTTGCTGATCTTATTATGACTGCAGGTAAAGAAGTTGAGATGCCGATTGCGCGGCTTGCACAGTTAGCGCGTGCGGTGGGTATTCACCTTATTATCGCAACACAAAGGCCTTCAGTTAATATTATTACAGGTACTATTAAGGCGAACTTCCCGGCGCGTATTGCGTTCAAGGTTTCATCAAAAATAGATAGCCGTACCATTCTTGATGCAGGTGGTGCCGAGCAATTGATTGGTAAGGGCGACATGCTGATCAGTTATAACGGTGAAATAACACGTTTGCAGTGTGCGTTTGTAGATACGCCTGAGGTGGAACATATTTGTGAATTCATTGGCGATCAGCAGGGTTATCCGCAGGCATTCCTGTTACCAGAATATGTAGATGAAAAAGAAGTAAGCGATAGAGAGCTTGACCTGGGTGATCGCGATCCGTTATTTGAAGATGCAGCCAAACTTATTGTTGCCAACCAAATGGGTAGCACTTCCTTAATTCAGAGAAGAATGAAGCTGGGTTACAATCGTGCGGGCAGATTGATGGATCAGCTTGAAGCCGCCGGTATAGTAGGCCCCAACCTTGGAAGTAAGGCGCGTGAGGTATTGGTAAAAACGGACAGCGAGCTGATGGAAATACTTGACATGATGGCTTAATAAGCAGCTTTGATAAAGTGCCTGTTGTTGCATATTTCCGCTAAGTAAATATTTATATAAAAAGAAGCGTGTAGTAGAAACAATTGTTTCTTATTCTACACGCTTCTTTTTTGTTTTTTTAAAGACAGGATAAAGCTGCCTTATTGTATCGCCTTCCTGTATTTCGAACGTTACATGCTTTTGTACTCATTCAGTTTATGCAATTCCACAATAGTTGTTTTGCCATCAGGGCTTTCGCGGTACATAGGAACAAATTTGGCGCGGAATTTAATTTCGTCATAAGTGTAGGAAGTACGCTGAAGCACGGTAGTAGAATATGTTTCATCAAAAGCTCTTACAAGCACATACACTTCCACATCCGCAGCTTTCATATCGTCATAAGATAATCCGAGCAACGGGCTTGTTTCATCAATCAAATGAACCACTGTAAAGTTCATGGGCAAAAGATCTACATGGCTTCTTTCAAGATTTAATTCATAAAATTTGTACACTGAATTGCCGTTTTCGGTCGCCAACAAACTTAGATTGACTTTTACTTCAGCATTGGTTAACGAGTGGTTGTCTTTATAAGAGACAAAGCGAAACATCAGCGCCTCTTTTTCCTGGAAAGGCGTTATGAGCGCCGAATCAGTAAATTGCAAAAAAGCCTTTGGCTTGGAAAACCTTCCGTAAAATAAGCCGGTTGCAATAGCAAATGAAAGAAAGCCAGTCATGGCTTCAAATGCGGCAACAAGGTTTACGCCATCGCCAACAGGGTTAACTCTTCCATAGCCGACTGTTGTAAAAGTTTCTGTACTGAAGAAAAATATTTCCTTGATCCTCGACCAGTTATCCGTGCTGTAATAACCCTGCAACTCATTAATACCAAACGATATATAAATAAGCGTATAAAGCAGGTTAATGCAGATAAAAAAAAGTATGATTACCGATATGAATTTCCATCGCGGCATATTAATCATTGCATGAAAAACACTAAAACGCCGCCAGAAGGAAAGGCCTTCTTTTTCGAGGTTAAAAGTGCCGTCTTTGTTAATAAACCTTCCTCCGTAACTGCTTGCGTTAACGCCAAAACCTGTGTCGTTGTTGGTTTTGGAGAAGGGATTGATTTTTGTATACGTTGGCATAAAACGCTTTGTTTTATAGCTGTAATATTAATAAAATTGCATCTTCTAATCTTACAATATTCTTACTGTCGGCTAAATTATGAACGAATATAAACTGTACATGCTGTTGCTCGGTTGCAAACCGCAAGGCAGGCATACGGAACAGCATGATGTGCTGTTTGGTGTGGCAAAACATTTAAAGGACCTTATTCCTCAGATCAAGGCATTCTGGCCCGGGCCGCACAAAATACATGTTGATGCCTGGAGGGAAGTGACGAACGTAGATGGCAATGCTGTGTCTGTCAGGTTGAAGAATGAATTGCAAGAACCAGCTTCGGTACTCAAACTATTCTTTATCAATCTGGGAGGTTATAAACAAGATGCTTTTGACGAATTCCACTATAAAATGGTTGCTGTAGCAAAAGATAAAGGCAACGCTATTGCACAGGCAAAAAAGACTGCCTTTTTCCAGCACACGAAATTTGCCGGGGCGGAATCTCATGTAGACGATAAATATGGCGTAGATGTTGATGACCTTTATGAAATACAGGATATTCTTCCATTAGATATAAAAGCGCAATACTTTATTGATATTCAATCAGCTGAGACTGGATTGGCAGAAGACGAAATACATCTTGGTTATTTTAAGCTGGATAGCTTGTAGTTTTGTGCTTACAACAAGGGTGCTGTTTTCTTTGTTAATTAAAATAAAGCAGTATGGCATTTCCGGATACAACATTGATAAAGGCGCTACGCGAAACGGCAGCACGTTTACGAAACGGTGCCTACTATGCGTGGGGCAACCACGGCGGATGCAATTGCGGAAATTTATTGCAGGTGGTTACCAGTTTAAGAAGAGAAGAAATACTGGCCTACGCGCAATCTGGTATTGGTGAATGGACAGAGATTGCCGAAGATTATTGCCCGGTAACTGATGCGCCTGCATACTTACTAATCGCGCGATTGGAAGCGATAGGTTTAACTCCTACAGACATTCACCATATTGAATACCTTGATGATAAAGAAGTGCTGCATGTTTTGCCTGGAGGCTTTCGTTGGTTAAAAAGAAATGTGCGTGAAGATGTGATTGATTACCTCGAAGCATTCGCCAATCTTTTACAGCAAAAGCTTGATGCGAAAAATAAAGAATTAATCAGCGGCGCATTCCTTCATTCGCAACCAGGGCAAATGGTTTCTTTCGCATCGGAATCAAAATAATTTAGTGCTTCGCAATATTTGCAGCTATTGAGCGCTTCAACTAAACCACATCGTTCTCGATCATTCTACTATTTCGCGAATAATAATTGTGCGTGATTAACGAAACTGGCAATCCTATTGCCAGCATCAAAACAATCGTGCCCGTAATAGCCGATTGCAAGTTGAATGCAATGGGGGCTAACCTGGTTAGCGGTAATACTACTTCATTCATAATGAGCCATACAAAAATGCCATATAGTAACCCTGCCAGTAACGGGTTGTTCTGCATAAACCGAATTCGTGGATACAGGAAGAAATATAAAATGGTAAAGGAGAAAGCTATGATATAGTGAAACAACAGCCCCGCAATGATAAAACCTGCGCCTCCGGTGTATGCGACTTTTCCAAACGCTGCACTGGCAATGTATTGAAATACGATCATTGGGTCCTTGTGGGTTTTTATGAAAAACATTACAAGGGCTGTAAGGATGTCGAGTGTACCTGCTATAAGCCCTGCTTTTACTATCGCGTTTGTTCGCTTAGCCGGTTTGTTTTTCACAACTACCGTTTGCGGAGATGCCATGGTGCTGATCGTTTGAAGTGTTTAATGGTATAAAGTTTAGCTGGAATGCCCTTTTAAACAGACTGCTTAAAAAGACGGTGTACGCTGCGTTTGATCCTACTTAAACAACGTTAATTCTAAATATACTCAAAGCCTCGCGTAAAACATAGTGGTCACTAAGTTTTTAAGTAGTACTGGTTCCTCCATTAAAAACAGGAATCATTCCGTTCAATCTCTACATTTGTACCCGCAAAAAAATAAGCGCACACGTACATGTTGCGCTACATTAATCAAGTAAACACGGTTTTTATGATAGCAACGAAAGCTTATGCGGCGCAGCAGGCAAATGCGCCATTGACGCCTTTTTCATTTGAACGAAGGGATGTTGGCCCCAACGATGTGCAGGTTGAAATTTTATACTGTGGCGTTTGCCACTCAGACCTTCACCAGGTAAAAGATGAATGGGGTGGATCTATTTTTCCAATGGTGCCTGGCCATGAAATTGTTGGCAGGGTAGTTAAAGTTGGAGCAAACGTTACAAAGTTTAAGGAAGGCGACCTGGCTGGCGTGGGTGTAATGGTTGACTCATGCCGGGTATGTAAAAACTGTAACCAGAATTTGGAGCAGTATTGCGTGGAAGGTATGACGGGTACTTACAATGCCATTGAGCGCGATGGTAAAACAGTTGCCCAGGGAGGTTACTCTTCGCAGATTGTGACTGATGAAAAGTATGTATTAAAGGTGTCTCCGAAACTTGATCTTAAAGCAGTGGCGCCATTGCTATGTGCAGGAATTACAACCTACTCACCGTTGAGGTATGTGGGCGTAACAAAAGGAACTAAAGTAGGCGTTGTTGGTTTGGGCGGACTTGGCCATATGGCGGTAAAATTCGCTGTTTCATTTGGTGCGGAAGTTACCATGCTCAGCACTTCCAAATCAAAAGAAGCGGATGCGAAAAAATTGGGTGCCCACAAATTTGCGCTTACTACTGATAAAGCGGCAATGGAGGAGTACAAAAGCTATTTTGATGTAATCCTAAACACCGTTTCAGCGAATCATAGTTATGAAGACTATCTTGATCTGCTGGATTTAAATGGTAAAATGGTGATAGTAGGTTTACCACCGGAAGCTTCGCCCGTAGGCGCTTTCAAGTTGCTGGAGAACCGCCGCAGCATCATTGGCTCAATGATTGGTGGAATTCAGGAAACACAGGAAATGCTTGATTACTGTGCTGAGCACAATATAGTTGCGGACGTTGAACTTATTCCGATGAATTATATTAATGGAGCGTATGAGCGCATGATAAAAAATGATGTGAAATACCGTTTTGTGCTGGATCTTTCAACACTCTAAATAGAAAGAGCTGGAGAGGTTTTAGCCTCCCAGCTCTTTCTTATAACGTATCGTAATTATTTTTAGTTGATGATAACCGAGCAGGCTTTAAACTTTCCCGAAGCTTCCTCCAGCTGCTGAATATCCACGTACGAGATCTTCTCAGTCACAAAATCTTCAAAAGTCCTTTCGCTGTTTTGCAGGGCTAACTGCATTTGATCGCATAGCATCCGGGCTTTTTCTGTCCCTACAAGGTGCTGGCTTGATTCATATAAATCATTACATAAATCGCGCAACCTGTTGCATTGCGTGCGAGGGTAAATTTTCTGCTTCATTTTGATGTACACATCATTCAACAGATCAGAAATTTCTGAAAGGATCTGAGACAGTTTATCTCTATCCGTTCTTGGTCCCGCTTTAATTTCCTTCGAAAGGCTCAACATTTCCTTTGAAACATCCCAGGTATCCCTGATCAGACTCATATCAAAAAAATTTAAACAAATTAAAATTATCTCTTTTTGTGGTATTTTTTGGATATCGGTCGGGTACGGAATGTTATCAATGCTTTTTTAATGGATGGCTTCTTACTTTTCAGTTTTATCGCCTTCAAAGTAATCCATCCGGTGTTTAAATAGCACGTTGAAGGTAGTTAATGAACCATAAATACGCGTAACATATTGCTGGATATTAATTTTATCTTCATCAGTAAGCTTATCATGGCTGTTAATTCGCTGTTCCAGCACACGAAGCCTGTCGCGCAACATCACAATCTTATGAAAAAAAGTTTCAATAGGAATTTCCTTTTCTTTTAGTGAGCTGTCGCCTGGTTTTAAAATCATCACTCCATTCTGCCATTTATCGCCTAATGGAATTATTTCTGAAGTGTCGCTCCATTCGCGCAGAATTTTCATCAGCGCTTCTTCCGCCTCATTAAAGCTTACACTGTATTCACTTTCAACCTTTTCGATTATTTCAAAATTGCCTTCTTTGCTCAGCGTTTTAATGCCGCCATCTATAAAACAAATATCGTAGGCTCTTTTGTGCACGTGGATAACAACGCCCTTGCCATAACTGACGTGATTTATTCTTGAACCTACACCTAATATGTCCATGAATCGTAATATTTAAAATGAAGGCATAAAAATAAGAAATAACCATGTTCGGCGTTCAGCCGCTGGCGCTTACAATCGGCGGGGAGCCGAAAGTTCTATGTAAAAAGGGGAGCGAAGTTTTTAATAACCATTTCCGTCAACCTGTCAGCAATAATGCTTTGGTATTTTGTTTGTTCCTTTGTCCCTGATTTAAGAAAGAACAGGCGCTTTAAAATTTAAAAACGATTTTCCGCCAATCTTCGTAACGACTGACATTAAAAATAGTTTTCATTATGCAAAAAGGACAGATAAGAGTTCAAACCGAAAACATTTTCCCTATCATTAAAAAATTTCTCTACAGTGAGCATGAAATTTTTCTGCGTGAGCTGGTGAGTAACGCTGTAGACGCCACTCAAAAACTGCAAACCCTGGCCAACACGGGCGAAGCAAAAGGTGAGCTGGGCGAACTCCGCATTGATATTAAAATTGATGCTGATAAAAAAACGCTGAGCATCATTGACCGCGGTATTGGGATGACTGCTGAAGAGGTAGATAAATACATTAACCAGGTAGCATTTAGCGGCGCTGAAGAGTTCCTGGATAAATATAAAGACGCGAATATTATCGGGCATTTTGGCCTTGGTTTCTACAGCTCATTTATGGTGAGTGATAAAGTAGAAATACTTACAAAAAGTTATAAAGATGCGCCTGCTGTATCCTGGAGCTGTGATGGCAGCCCTGAATTTGAACTGCACGAAGCTGAAAAGGCTGACAGAGGCACCGAAATAGTATTGCACATTAACGAGGACAGTGCCGAATTTCTTGAAGCTGACAGGATTCATGGTATTTTAGAAAGATTCTGCCGTTTTCTGCCTGTTCCGGTTTATTTTGAAGGCAACCAGATCAATAACACCAATCCTATCTGGACAAAAAAGCCTTCAGACCTTACAACTGAGGACTACCAGGGCTTTTATAAAGAATTATATCCGGGTGGCGAAACGCCCTTATTTTGGATTCACCTGAATGTAGACTATCCGTTCAATCTTACAGGTATTCTGTATTTCCCTAGAATAAAACAGAGCTACGAAATCCAGAAAGACAAGATCCAGTTGTATAGCAACCAGGTTTTTGTTACAGATGAGGTAAAAGATATTGTTCCGGAATTTTTAATGCTGTTGCAAGGTGTTATTGACAGCCCTGACATTCCGTTGAACGTTAGCCGCAGCTATTTGCAGGGAGATCCGAACGTTAAAAAGATCAATGCGCACATCACCAAAAAAGTGGCGGATAAGCTGGATGAGATCTTTAAAACGGATCGTGCATCGTTTGAAGAAAAATGGGAAAGCCTTGGCTTGTTTGTGAAATATGGCATGATGACGGACGATAAATTCCTGGATAAGGCCAACAAGTTCCTGTTAATGGAAGATGCTGAAACAAAGAAATTCTTTACACTGGAAGAATATAAGATTGAAACTGAAACATTACAGAAAAACAAAGAAGGCAAACAGGTCATTCTGTATACCACTAACCCGGTACAGCAGGATGCTTATATAAAAGCATGTACAGCCAGGGGTTACAAAGTGGTTAAGATGGAGACGATTGTAGATGCTGCGTTTATCAATAACATGGAGCTGAAATGGGGTGATATCCATTTTACGCGCGTTGATGCTGATATCGTTGACAACCTGGTTGACAAGCAGGATGATGCCGAATCAGTGCTCAACAGTGATGAAAGCAGCCAGCTAAGAGAACTGTTTGGCGTACAGATTCCTGATCTGCATGTAACGGTAGAAGTTAAGGGGCTCAGCCCTGAAACGGCACCGGTTTTGGCAACACGGCCAGAATTGATGCGCCGCATGAAAGACATGGCTGCCATGGGTGGAGGAATGAGCGCATTTTATGCAAACATGCCTGACGAAGTAACCTTGACAGTGAATGGCAATCACCCGATCTACCAGAATTTGTTGAAGGAAGAAGATAAGTCGAAGAAAGAAAAACAGGTTCGCAACCTTGCAGACCTGGCGCTGCTTTCACAAGGATTACTGAAAGGAAATGACCTCACCAACTTCATAAGCCGTAGTGTTGAATTGATGCAAAGCGGTAAATAGTAAGCAGGTGTGGTTTAGGAAAAAGAGGAGTTGAAAAGGCTAATGGCCAGTAAAAATACAAAGAGTGGTGATGGATATGTTGTATTCATCGCCACTCTTCTTTTTGGGCCTCCCATAGTCAGGATTTCTTGCTAGCAGACTTTCTATGTGCTGCCTTTTTAGGGGCGCTTCTTTTAGCTGCCTTTTTGGGTGCGGATCTTTTTGCTGCTTTTTTAGGAGCAGCACGCTTTGCTGTCTTTCTTGGTGCCGCTTTTTTAGCGGTTTTTGAGGCAGCTTTTTTAGGAACCTTTGCGCCCTCTTCTCTCGCTTCAGACAAGCCAATAGCTATAGCCTGCTTGGGATTTGTAACTTTTTTACCACTACGTCCACTTTTTAATTTGCCTTCCTTCATTTCATGCATGCTCTTTTCAACCTTCTTCTGGCTTTTAGCTGAATATTTCGCCATGTCAATATTTTTAAGAATGAATAATGGGTTATCACCCAATATGCCACAAATCATTTGCCATTACTAACAATTATTAGGAAGTGGAACCTTATCTGATTGAAAAAATGCTAAAAAATGGCTACAATCTCTTAAAATAATTCCTGGCGGTGTTGTGTATCTTCTTTTTGCAAATCCTACTGTTGCCGATTTGCTGCAAATGAGGAATGAATGCCACAGCTTTAAAGCCGTAAAAAGCAAACTGGGCTTACTCTTTGCCGTTAATGGTTAGCAACAGAAAGCTGTCTTCCATTGCTCTTATATTATGGCTAACCGCCCGTTCAATGGCCAGCATCTGGCGCTGAGATATGTTTTCGGTAGTTTCATTCACTGCAACTTCCACATTCCCTTCTAATACCTGCAAGGTTAAAATGCCGTTTACAACGTTATTGCTGATCTCTGCATTTGCGTGCATGGCAACAACAACTACCGTAACGCCCTCAGTCTTGAAAACGGTTATGGCATTGCGGTCGTTTTTTTGCCAGGCTTCTTCAGCTTTCAGTTGTTTGATATAAGATTGCAGGTTGATAAAAACATGTGGAGCTGCTATCAATCGTTCGCCTTGTGGCCGGTTATTTGTCGCCTCATTTATTTTTACATCCATCATTTGCGCTTTTACATTTATTAATGCAAGAAGCATGCAAATTGTTCAGTCTGCGGGAGAATCATTTACACTCAATTTTTAACCTTGCTGTGGTCAATCGATTGCATAATGGAATGCGGATATTGTTAACAAAAAAACAAGTTTTACCAAAGCTGATTGGTGCGCAAATTAACCTCAGGTTTGCTTTCAGGGGCACTAATCACGAAAGTGGAAAATATCTCCAATTTTTTAATATCTGTAATAATACGAATCTATTTTTTTATGATCATTCCAGGATTACCGCATTTGGCCTTAGGCTAATTAAAAATGATCGTTTTATTCCTCACTACAAATACCCTGTCTTCGAGGACAAGTTTTAATGCATCAGCCAGAACTGATTTTTCGATCTCATGGCCGGCTTCAATCATGCCTTTTACGTCGTATTCATGATCCACTGGTATAATTTTTTGAGTGATGATCGGGCCCTCGTCAAGATCATTGTTAACGATATGCGCTGTAGCGCCAATTAATTTAACACCACGTTCATAAGCTTTGCGGTAGGGATTGGCGCCGATAAACGCCGGTAAAAATGAGTGATGGATGTTAATGATCCGCTCGTCGTACTGCGCAACAAAAGCGGGAGAAAGGATCCGCATGAATTTAGCAAGTACTACATAGTCGGGCAGGTATTGATTAATAAGTGACGATAGGGCATGTTCAAACTCATCGCGTTCAAACTTTTCGTGGCTGAGAAAATGAAAAGGAATGCTGAATTTTTCGGTAAACGCTTTCAAAACATCGTGGTTGCCAATAACGGCTTTGATATTCGCATGCAGCTCATTAAAGTAATGGCGAATAAGTAAATCGCTTAAGCAATGATGCTCTTTGGTCACCAGTATTACGATGTCTTTTTTTCTTTTGGGATTGATGGAAATACGGGTGCCGGCGGGTAAAGCCTCTTCCAGTTGTAAGTGAAGTGTTTCCATGTGAAGCTCGCCGGAAAGCTCAAACCTCGCAAAAAAAGTGTTGGTTTCCGGTTCAACAAACTCTTTCATCAGAAGTATGTTGTGATTGTTCTTGAAAAGAACGCCGGTTATAGCAGCAATCAGTCCTTTTTGATCGGCACATTTGATCAGGACCACATGATTTTTTTCCATGATTAAATATAATGATTCAACCTGTACCGGTTTGCAATTCCGTGATTTTTGGATGGTTGATCGATTGCTAATGTGTTGACGGGCTATTCACCGATAGTGCCTGCTGCGAATGCTTCTTTCATTTATCTTTGCACCATTGAAAAATGTGTAGTTATTGCAATTGCGGCTACTGATTGTTAGCAATACTCACATGCGAATAAACCAATATCCTAATTGTATGAAACCTGTTCAAACAGCGCGGGCGCACTCTTATTTTCCTACAGTCTTGTATTTGTCTCAGTTACCAATATTTCATTTAGTCCTGATCATTTAATTATTCCTGAACAGAACGTCTGATTTATTTACCTAATCACCTGCCTCACTAACTGCAAGCCATGCGGCGCGTACATATATCTGATTATGAAGAAAATTATCCTTGATAAACCTGGCCGGTTATGCCAGCTGCTTATTATACTTTTTGTACTGCTTGTATGTAACGAGGTCTATACCCAGCTGCCGGTAATGCCAGGCGTTCAGGCATTATTCAGCACGCAAAAGGAAGAACTTATTGATGATACACAGGAAAACGTATCCGCTGAAATTGACGAGAGAGCAGCAGCACCATTGCAACCCTTCGGCGCTGCGGCCACAGATTGTAGCACTCCCGGTGTTGTTTTTCCCTTTGCGTCTCCCGCGATGGTTTCGCCGGAATTTGTTTGTCCGTCATCTGGAACAGTGAGCCTGAACATCGCCGCAGTTATGCCGAACGTGACGGGCCTTACGTATCAATGGGAATGGTCGGCAGACGGTGTAACAGGTTGGTTAGATATTGGAGGGGCTTTATCAAACCCAGCGTTAGTTTATTCAGGTGTAACGGCTGACGGTTATTTCCGCTGCAAAGTCTATTGTACCGCGTCTTCAGCGCCGGTGTGGGTGTCTGGTAATTCTTCACAGGTAAAATTGATTCGGGCGGCCACGTTTAAACTGCCTTCATATATATGTTCAGGCGCGCCGGTTCCAACGTTGCCGAGTGTTTCAGAAAACGGCATAGCAGGGACATGGAATCCCGCAACTATTAGCAGTACATCATCTGCAACATACACTTTTACGCCGGATGCAGGGCAGTGCGTAATAACCCCGGTTACAGTTTCAATAATTGTAGCAAATGGAGGGATGTATGGCCAGATTCCATTACTGGCAAGCGATTATAATAGCGACATTATCGCAAATGGAAACGGGTCAGCGTTAGGCTCCACTTCACTATCCGCAGACTTTTCAAATTTCGTCCTGGTGAGCCCAACATTTGCTCCCGGAGGAACTATCTGTGTTACTGATGCAACAGGCGCATTGCCTGATGAAAATGTAAGGCAGATTACTTCTGCAAATACAACCACCAATACAGGCATAACGTATACGCTGCAACCATATGATCAAAACAACAACATTTGGGTGTTCGGCTTAGGCATGAATAAAAAGCTCACAGTAGCAACGCCCGTCGCTGCTTCTACATTGTACCTGGTTGGAATGACCGGCAACGGCCCATCTTTTTTTGACGTCAGGGTAAATTTTACAGATAACACCTTTGAAACAGTTCACAGTCATATGCCCGATTGGTGCATCTTTAGCGCTTCTGACGCGGCATATGCGCTTACCAACAAACTCTACAGGTCATCCAGGGCCTCGACCGCATGTGATGGAGAAATGTTCCCTTACCTGTTTGAAATGCCTGTTGACATAAGCAGTTCAAACCAAAATAAAATGATTGCGTCCGTTGACATAGTTGGCGATGTTTGGTCCTATTTGAATATCATGGCGCTCGGTGCCAAACTGGAACCACAAATACCGGTGTTTGATCCGGTAAGTGATCTTTGCTATGGTTCTTCAGCGCCCGCATTGCCGACAATTTCTAACAACGGCATTGGCGGTACATGGAGCCCTGCAACGGTCAGCAATACGGCATCAGCTACTTACACCTTCACGCCCTGGTGCGGCGGCCCCGGCACGTCGTTAGATGTCACCGTAATTCCCTTAAAAATAGCAAATGAAGACATTAGTATTTGCGCAAATGCGCTGCCATATACATGGAACGGGATTGCTGTGCCAGCCGGAGGAAACGGCGTTGCTACCTACACAACACCATCGTTGGTAACAGGATGTGATAGTACCACAATATTGAATTTAACCATCAATCCGCTGATCACCGCAACGGAGGATGTAACCATTTGTGCGAATCAATTGCCTTATACGTGGAACGGTATTGCCATAAATTCCGGAGGCAATGGAGTAGCTAATTATGTAAGTCAATCATTGGTGACAGGTTGCGATAGCACAACTACCTTAAACCTTACAGTAAACCCGTTGCTGTCAGAATCGCAGGATATTACGATCTGCGCGGATCAACTGCCCTATATATGGAATGGCATCACTGTAACTACCGGAGGCATTAATGCCGCTACCTATATAACGCCATCTTTGCTTACTGGCTGTGATAGTACAACTACGTTAAACCTTACCGTCAATCCATTGAAGGCTGCGACGCAGCAAATTACAATCTGCGAAGGACAATTACCCTATTTATGGAATGGTATAACCGTTATTGCTGGAGGCAGCAACGCAGCTACTTATACCGTACCGTCTTTAGTAACAGGATGTGATAGTACCACTACTTTAGATCTTACCGTAATCCCGATGAAAACTGCTATGGAGGATGTTTCAATCTGTTCGGGTCAACTGCCCTTTATGTGGAATGGAATAAGTGTAGCCTCGGCAGGCAGCTATGCCGCCATTTATGTAACGCCATCGTTGATAACGGGCTGCGACAGTACAACAATTTTAAATCTTACGGTTAATTCATTAAAAAGTGCTGTGCAGAATATTACGATCTGTGCGGATCAGTTGCCTTATGCATGGAATGGAATAATTGTCAATAACGCAGGAAACAATGCCGCGATCTATACAATGCCATCGCTGATATCAGGCTGCGATAGTACAACCACATTAAACCTTACAGTAAATCCGTTGAAACGTGCGACCGAGAGCATTACTATCTGCGCGGATCAATTGCCTTATGTGTGGAATGGCATAAACGTGGCTTCCGGAGGCAATAATGCGGCTATTTATGTAACGCCCTCTTTGCTTACCGGCTGTGATAGTACAACAACGCTAAACCTTACTGTGAATGCACTTCCCGCTATTTCTCTGCAGCCGCAGCCAGTAAATGTGGTTATAGACAACAATACAAGCTTTACCGTATCAGCAACGGGCACGGGCCCGCTTACTTATCAATGGGAAGTAAATACAGGCGCTGGCTATGTGGCGATTGTAGATGATGGCACTTATAGTAATGCTTCAACTGCAACATTGCAGATTACAAATTCCACGCTTAATATGGATGGAAATCTATACAGGTGCGTAGTTACAGGAATTTGCACCACAGCCATCACGAATGCAGCTAAATTAACAGTAACTAAAAACACACAGTCCATATCACTGAATACGCCGCCTGCCAGTGGAATAATCACGGCAACTTACGGTGATGGACTGAGGGGTGTAGGAGCCACTTCTTCCGCGGGCCTATCCATTTCTTATGCAAGCAGTAATAATAATGTGATTAGCGTGGATAATACCGGTGCGCTCATCATTAAGGGCGCAGGAACAGCGGTAATTACGATCTCTCAGGCAGGTGATGCCAGCTACCTTGCGGCATCGTCGATATTTGTGGCTATTCAGGTGAACAAGAAAGACCTGACTGTAGTTGCCAACGATACATCAAGGCCGTACGGTGAAAATAATCCGGCTTTTACAGTCTCTTATAATGGCTTTGTAAACGGGGAGGATGGTTCTGTTGTTACGGCTCCCTTAACCGCTACAACCGCTTTGCTATCCAGCATGCCCGGTGTTTACACCATTTCATTAAGCGGCGGATCTGCGGCAAACTACAATTTGTTGTATCAATCCGGAACCTTAACTGTAACTGGTGCGGTTATTTCGGTAGATGTGCAACCTCAGCCCCGAACAGTTTGTGTAAACAAGTGGCAAGCTTTTCAACGCAAGCCTCTGTCTCCGGAAAATCAGGCACACTATCTTATCAATGGCAGGAAAGTGCTGATGGTAACCTATGGCAGGATATTTCAGGTGCTACAACTACCACTTACGACACTATTGGCCGGAATACATTTTATATCCGTTGTATGATAACTGCTCCGGGAACGGCTGTATATACGCAAGCTGTAAAGCTAAAAATCAATAGCCTGCCCGACATCCGCGTTTCCAAATCAAATGACCTTGACTGCAGTAACGGCAGTGCGCAGCTACAGGTGTCGGGGGCTTATCAATATACCTGGTGGCCTGTTACCGGCTTAAACTATGCCAATAGAGCTAATCCAGTCGCGCGGCCAACCGCCCCTACAAAATACATAGTAACCGGAACAGATATAAATGGTTGCGTGAATAAGGATAGTGTAATGGTGGATATTTTGACGGTAAGAAAAGGAGAGAACCTGATGCCCAACGCCTTTACACCCAATGGAGATGGATTGAATGACTGCTTTGGGATTCGTTACTGGGGCGTTGTATCTAAGTTCGATTTTAGTGTATTTGATCGCATAGGGAACCTCGTGTTTCATACGAACAATCCAAACGACTGCTGGGATGGCCGTTATAAGGGACAAATGATGCCCGGTGCCACTTACGTGTATTTCATCCGCGCAATAAATAATTGTGGCCCCATTGAACGTAAGGGTACTGTTGTTCTATTGCGATAAACCGGATTCAATGTTAATGACGTGCTGAAGAAGGTAGCTTATGGCAGATTGCTGAAAGCTGAGTGCTGATAGCTCGCAGCTGCCTGCTTCTTCTTACCTTTGCGTACCATGAAACAATTCAATGTTCCAAACATATACAGGAGTGGTTTGATCAGTGCGGTAAAGGCAATGCGTAAGCAAAATGACAAATTAAAAAAAGATTTTACGCCTACTTTGTTGAATTTCGGTTCGCTTCAAATATATCTGGCCCGTCATTTTGGTTTTTGCTACGGCGTTGAAAATGCGATTGAGATTGCTTTTACAACCATTGACGAAAATCCTGGCAAGCGTATTTTTCTGTTAAGTGAAATGATCCATAATCCACAGGTTAATGCAGACCTGCAGGAACGTGGAGTGCAGTTTTTACAGGATACTTATGGCAAGCAGCTAATTCCCTTTGAAGAACTGAATGAAAATGATGTGGTGTTGATTCCTGCATTTGGAACCACGCTGCAGGTGGAGGCATTGCTGAAAGAAAAGGGGATCCAGACAGAAAAGTATAATACAACCTGCCCTTTTGTTGAAAAAGTATGGAACCGCAGCGAGCAAATTGCAGCTAAAGGATATAGTATTGTTATTCATGGCAAGCCAAAACATGAAGAAACACGCGCCACATTTTCGCATGCTTCGTCCAATACACCGGCTGTGATTGTAAATGATATGAAGGACACGATAGAGCTGGCAAAATTTATTACCGGTGAAAAAAATCCTGAAGAATTTTACACCTCATTCAAAGGCCGCTATTCTGAAGGTTTTGATGTAACAAAAGACCTGCAAAAAATAGGTGTGGTTAACCAGACAACGCAACTGGCGACAGACACACAAGCGATCGCGGAATACCTGAAACAGGTAATGAAAGATCGATATATGCTGAATGATAGCAATGTCAGCGAAAGATTTGCCGACACGCGCGATACACTCTGTTATGCAACAAATGACAATCAAACTGCCGTTACCGGAATGTTGCAAACTGATGCAGACTTAGCCATTGTTGTGGGCGGATATAACAGCAGCAATACATCTCATCTCGTTGAACTATGCGAAGAAAAGCTTAAGACTTATTTCATCAACAGTGCAGAAAAAATCGTTGCTAAAAACGAGATCCATCATTGCAACTGGATAACCAAAGAAGAAAAAATTACATTCGATTTTCTTCCCGATAAAGAGCCTGTAAAAATATTGATCACAAGTGGTGCAAGCTGCCCCGACGCAATCGTGGAAGAAGTAATCGCCAGGCTGCTTACATTTTACCCGGATTGTATTTCAATTGAAGAGATGGCTGGAAGGCTTTAATTTAATAGAGAATTGACAGTTGACAATTGAGAATGTTGCAAGTGTATAAGGCTTTTGCAAGTTCTTAATACGCTTAGTATTCGCTTTGATCATTGTCAATTTTCCCTTTTCAATTGTCAATTATCCTGCTTCTTAGTTCCGGTGTTGGTACCCAACATGCTTCTTGTTTTCCAAACCATTTATAACGATTACGTGCGATCAAATCATATACTGCGTCGCGGATAAATCGCGGAATGATGATGAAAGAATATAATAACGGCCATGCACCATTTAGCTTTCTAGCCACTCGTAACGCCGCAGTCGATCTTATATAAGATTTTCCTTCTTCAATCAGGATAAACGAACGTAGATCATCTACGGGTAATTGTTCCTCTCCCAGCATCTTCTGGCCAAATTCACTCTGCAGCGACGCGAATTTAAAAGTCGCCCCTTTATCATGCCTGATAACGAACTGCACGGAGCTATTGCACAGATTACAAACACCGTCAAACAGAATGATGTTGTTGAATTGCATAATGCAAAGATAAGTCAGTAGAAACACGTTGAAGGCTTAAGACAGCAAAGCCGTCGTGTTGATAGAAAACTTCTGATCAACATGACGGCTTGCACCAATGATGTCTATATATCTTATCCTATTATTTCTAACCCATGTTATGGAACACCTTGCTCACATCATCGTCCTGCTCAAGGCGCTCGATCAGTTTACTTACTTCTTCAGCCTGGGTGTCGTTAACTGGAACTGTTGTTGATGGGATCCACTCAAGTTCAGAGCTTAAAGGAGTAATGCCTTTGTCCTCAAGCGCTTTTTGAAGCTTACCAAAATCAACAAAAGCAGAGCGTAGAACTATAACCGGGTTGCCGTTGTCGTCTGTGCTTTCGCCCATTTCTTCCAAACCGAAATCGATCAATTCCAGTTCCAGGTCCTCGGTGTTCAATCCCGCAGGGTTCAATTTAAACACCCCCATTTTATTAAACTGGAAGCTCACGCTGCCGCTGTTCCCAAGGGCGCCGCCGCCTTTATTAAAATGGCTTTTTACGTTTGCAACGGTACGAACGTGGTTGTCGGTAGCCGTTTCAACCAGGATTGCCACGCCATGAGGCGCATAGCCTTCATATAAAATTTCTTCGTAGTTGTCCATTTCCTTGCCCTGTGCTCTCTTGATAGCAGCTTCCACACGGTCTTTAGGCATGTTTACGCTCTTCGCATTCTGAAAACATCTGCGCAACGCCGGGTTGGTTGCAGGATCTGGTCCACCGGTTTTAACGGCAATAGCAATTTCCTTTCCTATACGGGTAAATTGTTTTGCCATTCTGTCCCAGCGAGCAAACATGGTGGCTTTACGAACTTCAAAAATCCTTCCCATAGTAAACTATAAGTTATAAAAGTTATGATATGCGTTAATTAGCATGCCAGGATGATGTTTAAATAATTCTAACTCAGTACCTGGAGCTGTTTTTGTTTTTAAGCGCCGGCAAATTTAACCTTTCAGCGCCGTTCAACAAAAAACCGCCCGAAGGCGGTTTGTAAAATTTATTGGAAATCTTTCGCTTTTGGAAGAATCTCGCCAGGATTACGAAGCTTACTTCTTTTACGGCTATAGCCGAAATAAACAAATAAGCCCAGGAACATCCACGCAAATGCAACTTTAAGTGTTTGAGCATCAAGCGCAACAATCATTCCCACACAAATAACAATACCTAAAATAGGCACTATGGGAACTAATGGCGTTTTGAACGGACGCTCGATGTTAGGTTGTTTCTTACGAAGGATCCAAACACCGGCACTTACAAGTACGAAAGCGAAGAGTGTACCGAACGAGGTAAGATCGCCCGCAACGCTACCGGGAACGAAACCTGCAAATAATCCAACGAAAACAAACAGGATCCAGTTTGCCATGTAAGGCGTCTGGTATTTAGGATGCAGTTTTCCGAATGTTTTAGGAATCAATCCGTCATTACTCATGGTATAGAAGATGCGGCTTTGGCCCATCAACATCACCAGGATCACAGAAGAGAAACCAGCCAGGATGGCTACTGTAACACTTGTTCCCAGCCAGCCATATCCTTTCATATAAGTCTGAATAGCATAAGCTACAGAAGCTTCTTTACCTGCGGTTTTAAATTCCTGCCAGTTAGCAACACCAGTTAATACGTGGCCGAAAAGGATGTACAAAATAGTACAAACAACCAGGGAGCCAAGAATACCGATTGGCATATCCCTCTTAGGATTTTTAGCTTCCTGCGCAGCAGTACTCACCGCGTCAAAACCAATAAATGCAAAGAATACTATCGCAGCACCGCCAAGAACGCCGCCCCATCCATGTTTAAAAAATCCTTCGTGGCCAGGAATATTTTCCGGCACCAGGTACGGCGTGTGGTTTTCTGGTCTGATAAACTGCCAGCCCAAGCCTATAAATAATAGCACGATGGCCACTTTAATGAACACAATAATTCCGTTTACCACTGCGGATTCCTGTGTGCCTCTGATCAGCAACAAGGTTAGTAATACCAATATAATTAAAGCCGGAGCGTTAAAAATGCCTGTATGAGTAACCACGGTGGATTGTAAATCGGTAGAAAGTACCTTGTATTGTTCATCAGTCAAAAGCAGTATGCCTTCCTTAGCAGTTTTAGCTATTTCAACAGGAAATCTGCCGATCGCATCACCTGCAACGGATCTGATGTGTTCAAAGGGCGAGTGGCACCATTCGTACGGGATGCTCCCTCCCAAAAGCTTATTTAAATATTCACTCCATGCAATAGAAACGGTAGCAGCACCAAGCGCATACTCCATAATTAGAGCCCAACCAATGATCCAGGCGATCAATTCACCCATTGTTACATAAGAATAGGCATAAGCGCTACCAGCAATAGGTATCATTGCTGCAAATTCAGCATAACACAAACCAGCAAAAGCACAACCGATGGCAGCAACTATAAATGAGAGTGTAACAGCAGGACCAGCAGCTTCAGCAGAAGCAGCAGCAGTTCTCACAAACAAGCCGGCGCCGATGATGGCCCCAATACCCAACGCAACTAGATTGGTGGCACCAAGCGTTCTTTTCAGCCCCTTTTCTGAATCTCCTGCCTGCTTAAGCATTTGATCCAGAGGCTTTCGTACGAATAAACTCATAGAGTTTTTATTGATTTTGTTTTTAATAGATTGGGCAAAATAATCATTTATTCATTTTAGCAATCAAAAAACACAGTTTTTATCCAATTACAATCAAATTTTTCCAATCAAGAGGTTGATTCTAAGTACGATTTATTTCTATTCATTCTATTTTTTATATGTCAGAGCTTAGGACGTGCCTCGTCCTTCAATTCTTGCAGGCATCGCTATACATTAGGTTATAAATACTATATTGCGCCATTAACAGTAAAGATAAGTATGGAAGGAGCCACCTCTGCGCGCAAAAACAGGTTGACTTTATTTATTATTATAGCGTTGGTTGCCGGCATTATTCTCGGGTTTATATTAAACAGCACTTATGTTCATAAAGAAAATAAGCAACTTGACGAGCTTGAGGTAAAGATTGAAGAAATAAACACTGCCTTAAAAGATAAAGACACCGCATCTGCAACCTACAAACAGCTTGAGGCGGAAAAAAAAGCATATAGTAAAGAACGTACACCAATATATACTGCTCGTGATAGCAAACTAGAACCGTTCTCTCTTATAGCCGATGTTTTTTTGAGGCTGATAAAAATGATCGTCGCACCGCTTGTTTTCTCAACACTTGTGGTAGGCGTGGCAAAATTGGGCGACATAAAATCTGTTGGCCGCATAGGCGGGAAAACCCTCCTGTGGTTTTTGGGCGCATCATTTACCAGCCTTTTTCTCGGAATGCTACTGGTAAATATTTTTAAGCCAGGGCTTGCTATGCATGTTCCCTTACCGGAAGCTACAGATACAACCGGAATTGAAAAAGTGGGCTTCTCCTTAAAACAATTCTTACATCACGTATTTCCTGCCAGCGTAATAGAATCCATGGCCAATAACGAGATTCTGCAAATTGTTGTGTTCTCTTTGTTTTTTGGCGTGGCCACCGCCGCGATTGGTGAGCAAGGGAAAATTGTGATCAAAGCCTTTGATGCCATTGCGCACGTAATATTAAAGGTTACCGGTTATGTTATGAACCTGGCTCCGCTGGCCGTGTTTGGCGCCATGACCGCCATCATTGCAAAACAAGGGCCTGGAATACTGAAGACTTATTCCTTATTTATATTAGAGTTTTACCTGGGATTGGGCCTCTTATGGATGATCTTGAATTTTGCCGGCTTCCTAATGATCAGCAAAAGGATTTTAAATCTTGCAAAAAGAATAAAGGAACCGGTATTGCTCGCATTTACAACCGCAAGTAGTGAAGCTGCCTTTCCAAAGACAATGGATGAATTGCAGAAGTTTGGCTGCAAAGACAAGATAGTGAGCTTTGTTCTGCCGTTGGGTTATTCATTTAACCTGGATGGCAGCATGATGTATATGACGTTTGCGGCGTTGTTCATTGCTCAATCATATGGCATTCATCTTGATTTTGGCACGCAGTTAAGTATGTTACTGGTGCTGATGCTTACCAGTAAAGGTATTGCAGGCGTGCCACGTGCGTCGCTTGTGGTAATTGCCGGTACGCTGGCTACATTTAAAATTCCTGAGGCAGGTTTAGCATTGTTATTGGGAATAGATCCGTTGTTGGATATGGGGCGTAGCGCAACAAATGTTATAGGAAACAGCATTGCGGCTGCAGCCGTAAGCAAATGGGAAGGAGCGTTGGAAGAAGAGGAAGCAGTTGCTTAAGTTATGGTTTAGTTAAGAAGCACAATATAAATGACCTTGTTTCGGATTAAGTACACCGTACACCTAAATTCGTACTCGTCATTCTTGGACCTATTATCACTAAAATAAACTTACCTATGCACGATTTTATTGAGTTCTTAAAACAACTGATAGATCCGGTTTGGATTCATGAACATGGTGGATTGTACCTCGTAGCGCTGATCATCTTTGCAGAAACAGGTTTATTTGTAGGCTTTTTCTTGCCGGGCGACTCACTTCTGTTTGTAACAGGAATGCTTATAGCACAACATCAGGCTCCGTTTGCAAGTGATCCCGCCAATTTATTCTATTGGATAATATTGATCGCGGCTTGCGGCGTCATCGGAAATTTTGTTGGATATTGGTTTGGTAAAAAGTCAGGCCCCTTACTTTTTGAACGTAGGGATACACTGCTCTTTAAAAAACGGCACCTGGTACAGGCACACGAGTTTTTTGAAAAACGCGGAGGCTCTGCTATTATCCTTGCCCGCTTTCTTCCGATTGTAAGAACTTTTGCGCCAATTGTTGCAGGGGTTGTAAATATGGACCGCAAAAAATTCTTTTTCTTCAACATTCTTGGTAGCGTTGCCTGGGTAGGAAGCATGATTCTTACCGGTTATGCGTTAGGCGAAAATGAATGGGTAAAAAGCAACCTTGAAAAAATTATTATCCTTCTTGTTCTTGTCACTACTGCTCCGGTATTATTAAAAATGATGTTCGGAGGCAAAAAGAAAACTACTGTTTAAAACATTATTGCTCATATGAAGCAAAAATCTACGTCACTATTTAATATAGTGGTTATTGTTGCTGCCTTAGGTTACTTTGTCGATATTTTTGATTTACTGCTATTTGGAATGATCCGTACTTCCAGTTTAAAAGACATTGGAATTACAAGTAAGGAAGCTATTGAACGCTACGGGCTGATGCTGGATAACTGGCAGATGACCGGTATGTTGGTCGGCGGCCTTTTCTGGGGGATATTGGGTGATAAAAAAGGACGGTTATCCGTGCTATTTGGTTCGATTCTTACCTATTCTATAGCGAATATTTGTAATGGTTTTGTACATGATGTACATGTGTACGGCATACTTCGTTTTGCCGCAGGATTTGGCCTGGCTGGAGAACTAGGTGCGGGTGTTACCATGGTGAACGAAGTGCTTGACAAAGAAAAGCGCGGATTGGGTACAGCCTTTGTTGCCGGCACGGGTATACTCGGAGCCGTTGTAGGTGGATTTGTTGTTAAATGGCTGGGCGACTGGCGCACGTGCTATTTTGTAGGAGGTGGAATGGGGCTTGCTTTGTTGTTATTGCGTATAGGTGTGCTTGAATCAGGCATGTATGACACCATGAAAAAACAGGATGTAAAGAAAGGAAGCCTGTTATTGATTTTCCAGAAAAAAGAACGCTGGACAAAGTACCTGGCGGTGATATTAATCGCCATTCCCATATGGTATATTATTCAGTTATACGCTAAATATTCGCCTGAACTGGCCGATGGCATGGGGCTTAACTTTAGCGATGCCGATAGAAAAGCAGTTCCCATTAATGCGATTATGCTTGCATATTTCGGGTTGACATTGGGAGACTTTGCCTGCGGGTTGCTTTCCCAGAAACTAAAAAGCAGGAAAAAGGCAATCATCATTTTTATGACGATGGCGATAACTTTTATCGCATTGTTCTTCCTGATGGGCGCAACCAATAAATACTTTTTTTATGCAGGTATAACATTACTAGGGTTTGCTGGTGGTTACTGGGCTGTGTTTATGAGCACGGCGGCAGAGTCCTTCGGAACGAATATTCGTTCCACTGTTACGAATACCGCACCCAATTTTGTGAGAGGAGCAGTTGTGTTAATTAACCTGATGTATGAATTTTTCAAGTATTCCATGCACTTCAATTCAGTTTACGCCAATATTTTTGTAGGTATTATTGTTTTCACCGGAGGTATCTGGGCCTGGACAAAGCTGGAAGAAACTTTTGGAAAGGATTTGAATTATGTGGAGGCGTAGGGATAGGTTTCAGATTTCAGGTGTCAGGTGTCAGGTAAGAGGTGTGAAGGATAAGGTTTGAGGTGTAGAATAATAGTGTAAATATCTAATAAGTTTTAGGCTGTAAACTTTAAACTTAAAACGTACAACGTAAAACGTAAAACGTATAACTTATAACGTAAGACATGAAATTCCTGGTAATACGCTTTTCTTCTATTGGTGATATTGTTTTGACGACGCCGGTTGTGCGTTGCCTAAAGCAGCAGGTGGAAGGCGCGGAGGTGCATTACCTTACCAAGAAAGCGTATAGTGGAATACTGAAAACCAATCCACACGTTGACAAGATACACGAACTCGGCGATGACTGGGATGCGATGATAGAGACGCTTAAAGAAGAGAAGTTTGACTACGTTATCGATCTTCATCACAACCTGAGAACACTCCGCGTAAAGCGCGCTTTAAAAACGCAAAGCTTTTCCTTCGATAAGCTGAATGTAGAAAAATGGTTGCTGACTGCCTTTAAAATAAACAAGCTTCCTGATGTACATATCGTGGACCGTTATATGGCCACACTGGCGCCGTTTGGTGTAAACAATGATGGCCGCGGGCTCGACTATTTCATTCCTGAAAAGGATCTGGTTGACATGAATGACTTGCCAACAAGCCATCATGCGGGTTACATTGGAATTGTTATTGGCGCTGCACTGAACACCAAAAAGCTACCGGTTGAGAAATTAAAAAAGCTGTGCAGTAAAATAAAACATCCGATCGTTTTACTCGGCGGCCCGGAAGATAGAGAAGAAGGGGAACTAATTGCTGCCACTGACCCTGTAAAGATTTACAATGCATGCGGCAAGTTTAACCTCAATGAGAGCGCGGACCTCACGCGCAACGCGAAATGTATTGTTACACACGATACCGGCCTGATGCACATTGCTTCAGCATTTAATAAACCTGTCGTTTCTGTATGGGGAAATACAGTCCCTGCATTCGGCATGTCGGCCTATTACGGCGACAACGAAAACAAAGACACTCGTTTTGAAATAAACCACTTAGGCTGTCGCCCCTGCAGTAAAATCGGCTACAAAAAATGTCCCAAGGGCCACTTCAAATGCATGAATGATCAGAATATTGATATGATCGCAGAAACAGTGGAGAAGGGATTGAGGAAAAGAGAGTAGGGGATAAGTAAAAATTTGAAAGGCAAACTAGTCTAGTTCGATTCTTTTCGGTTTCGGGCTTTGTGTTTGGGCAAGTAATCGAAGAACAAATATTCATTTTGTTGCTAGATTTAAGTAGAAGCATATAGCTCCAGATTTGTAGGTCGGCCGATTCTACACAAAAACATGTTACCGGGTCGTTATTCTTTTTTCAATTTCATTAAGTTCATTTGCCAAAATTCGTTTTGTTTCGTTAATGCTGTCCTTTTTCAAAGGGACGCCCAAAATCAAAACAGTGTTTGTTGCTTCGTTTAATCCGTTTTTATACTGAATGCTTTTTAATTCGATTTGGTCAGATGGATAACATAGAAAACCAAATTTGAAATCTGTCTTACTAAAAGATGTGTAAGCCATTATTTGATGTAGGTCGTGTCTATGGTCTTCTTTTAATATTTCGCTTTGGTCAAATCTGTTATAAAGATGTGACTTGTACTTAGCGTCAATAAACACCAAAACGTTCTCTTTCTGAAAAATTGCGTCAGGTTCAATGTGTTTCAGTTCCCACGAATAATGGTTTGAAATTCGAGAGTGAAATTTAAAATTTGAATAAAGTCGTCCGCCAATTTCCATTGCAGCTTTCCTGAAAATATGTTGAATGAATTTTTCGAATACATCCGAAAAATCAACACGCCAGGCTGTGCAGTCAACAAGGTTAAAGTTGAGGATTTTATTTGCTTGTTTCTTACAAGTCTTTATAGTTGGACTGTCAGAAAATCGAATTGCAATTTTAGCAGTGGCTTTCGGTTTGTGATGATATAAACGTTCTTCAAAAAAAATCAACTTGTTTCGTAGGGTGTTCTTTATTTTTTGCGGTGTATTCGCTGAAAGTAGCTCACTTTTACAAATGTCAAAAACAAACCTAATTTCTGCATATTCACTATGAAATTCGCTCAAAACATTGATTCTTGCTGGAAACCTTAACTGGTTTTCTACTTTATATTCGTTGTTGATATATTTTGTCCAGTTGATTTGTCCAGTTGGCTGACTTGAAACATTTTCAACGTTGTCAAATTTTCGCCACGGCCTCATTATAATCTTTTCAAGGCAGGCAATAAATTTAACAGCTTCCAAATACAATGGTGGTCTAAAGTTTTTACCGGAAGCAAGCGGCAAACTATCAATAACTTCTGGACTAATTTCTGCTCCAAGCAGATTTAAAATTTCAATGTAGTCATCAAATTTATCACGTCCGGCAAACCTGGGCATCACAACAAAATCACCGATTTGTTTTCCGGTATCTGAAGCTCTTAATGGGATAGATCCAATAAAGCCAGATGAACGAAATACTAGTGCGGTATTTTGGTCAGTTCCTAAAATGCAGGGCTGGACGCCTAAAAATTCAAATTGTGCTGAATTGTAATCAATAAATTTTTGGAGGTATTGCCCAATAATTCTTTTATCCGCAGACTTAAACCATTTTTTTTGTAACGCAATTCCAGGCAACTGTATTGATCGTTCAGTTAAGCAAGGCATTTCGCAAAAAATATCTAATGACTTTCTCATTCGAAAAGCGATAGATTTATTTTTGTCAAAAAGTAATTATTGAATTCTTCTTTTGCATTCTGCAAAAGACCTTCCTGTAGATATTCTTTAATCAAAGGGAATAGTTCGTAGCGAACACGATTTTTCAATTCGTTTTCAGAGGCCGCAATAAAATACCCTTGGCCAGGCTGTAATGTCAACTCGGTACTCGAAGCATACCAGTCAAAAATCTCCTGAATGCTACTAAAATCATCTTTAAAGAATTGTTCAGAATTTATTGCTTTAGGTTTCAATGTATACCAAGCGAAGCGTCTTCTCAATGCAAAGTCAACTACCGCTAAGCTTCGATCAGCAGTGTTCATAGTTGCGATGACATAAAAATTATCGGGCAGTTGAGTTATCTTAAAATTGGGACAAATTTCAATTTCAGCATTCGAAACACCCATTTTGTGCTCGAACAGATAAAAAACTGGACCCAAAACATTTGAAAGGTTTGCTCTATTTATTTCGTCAATAATTAAAATGACTTTTTCCTTCTCGTACTCAATGGCATACTTTAATGCCTCGGTGAAACTGCCCAAGTATTCTCTGTATCTAAGTTCTTGACTTTCTGTGTCAGGTCGAATCCCGTAAATAAAGTCTGAGAAGCTGGTTTCTGCGTGGAATTGAGTGAAGAATGTTTGTGCACCAATTTTGTCTGCAACACTTTTTGCAGTTCTTGTTTTGCCGGTTCCTGGCGGACCTTGAAGGACAACATATTTTCTTTCGTTTACGAGATCCTTTACTTCCTCTATATCGTCGATTGTTTCTGTCTTAAAAAAAAGTGCTAAGGCATCGGAGACTGCTTTTCTATGGTCTTTGTTGGAAGGCCATGCTCTCAATTTGGCGTAACCAGCAATAAAGGCAGCAATGATTTCCTTCCCCTGCTTGGACTCTGGGTCGTCAACAATTTGGCAAGCAGGAAGTACCTCTTTATACTTTTGTATTGATTTCTTTAAATAATCACTTTCGATCAGGTCAATGAATTTTTTTGGAAGGCTCGTTTCTATATCAGAAAAGTCGGTTTTGCTATAACCCTTTCCATTTGTAAGCTTTGTAAAGAGCCGCCTTAAACCAGGGTAGGTTGCTAGATTGTAATCGTTTTTAAAACCTTGGGAGCCTATACCTAAAGTCACAATCAAACTTCTTGCTGCTACGTCAGCAGGGAAAATCACAAATGAAAAATCGTGATATGGGCCAGAGTTTCCTTCTTCAAACTCAACAAGTCCTAAATAGGCACCGGGTGTATTGGTGTTAAAGCTAATTTCGGTGTTGTCCCTAAAAAAAAGGAATCACTCTTTGCTCCGAATTGCTCAGCTTTTTCTTTTATGAATTGCCCAATATCTTTTATGCTCATGTTATTTGTTTGAGTGTCGCTTTAAAATTGCTACCAACTGCAGTGTTCTCAAAGTTTTTACTTCCGTTTCATTTTCATGGCTAGGACAGTCCTTCATCCCAAATAAAAAAGTCAAAATTCAAAAAACTCAACCCGAAGCTCTTTCCAAATTAGTTAGAGCTGTTGCTTCTGTCTTTTAAATTTTGACTTTTACTTTTTATTTTCTTACAGCGTTTTCAACACATCGTTCATGCTTCTAACAGCATCAGCGCTTTTGTTGAATGCGGCTTGTTCGTCTGCGTTCAGTTCAAAGTCAAGGATTTTTTCCCATCCGTTTTTACCGATAGTAACAGGAACGCCAAGGCAAATATCTTTTTGTCCGTACTCGCCATCCAATGCTACGCAGCAAGTGAACAGTTTCTTTTCATCACGCACAATAGATTCAACCAAAGCCGCACAAGCTGCACCTGGGGCATACCATGCGGAAGTTCCGATCAGTTTGGTAAGGGTAGCACCGCCAACCATTGTATCGTTAACAATCTGCTGTTGTTGTTCTGCGCTTAAGAATTTAGTTACGGGTACGCTGTTCCATGTAGCTGTTCTGATCAAAGGAATCATGGTAGTATCGCCGTGGCCACCTACTACTACTGCATTAAGATCAGCAGGGCTGCAACCTAAATGCTGGCTCAGCTGATATTTAAAGCGGCTGCTATCCAATGTGCCACCCATACCGATGATGCGGTTTTTTGGTAAGCCTGTAGCTTGCAGCGCTAAATAAGTCATTGTGTCCATTGGGTTAGAAACCACAATGATGATGGCATTAGGAGAATGTTTCAGAATGTTTTCAGCAACACCTTTTACAATGCCGGCATTTACGCCAATCAGCTCTTCGCGTGTCATACCCGGTTTGCGGGGTAAACCTGAAGTGATCACCACTACATCGCTACCTGCTGTTTTAGCATAATCGTTGGTGCTTCCTACAATACGCGTATCAAAACCCAACAATGCTGCAGTCTGCATCATATCCTGGGCTTTACCTTCCGCAATGCCTTCTTTAATATCTAATAAAACGAGTTCATGACAAAGTTCTTTCCTGGCAATATTATCGGCGGCGGTTGCTCCAACTGCACCAGCACCTACAACTGTTACTTTCATTTGATATAATTTATTGGATTGAAAAATTATTTTTTGCGCATCAAAGGTAGGGGTTGAGACTTTGTTTAAAGTATGATTTTAGTGTTTATGCACGAGTTTTTCCAGCGTATCAGGATCTGTACCTTCAGGAAAAGCCTGCAATAATTTTCCTTTTTTATCATACACGGCCATAAACGGCGTGAATTTCACCTCAAAAAAGGATGGTATAAAATATTGTGGATCCCTGCCAAAGCGAATATTGCTATACTGGCTCAGGTTAAAATCATCCGCAAATTTTCGGATTTGGGCAGGCGTGGCGTGATAAGTAACCCACACCATAAACACATCTTTCAGCTCATCCATCTTTTTAGCAAAAGCGTCAGCTGTAAGCTGGCAATGCCCACACTCGGGATTGAAGTAAACGAATACAACAGGCTGATTTTTGGGAAGGTCAGCTTTGGTGAACCAGGTACTGTCGCTCTGCATGATCTTAAAAGCCGGAATGTTTGGGTTTCTTTTATAACCCGGAAGTGTATCGTTTTTTTGGGAGAAGGAGTTGAATGTTAGCAGGGAAAAAAGCAGGATGAATGCGTATTTGTACATATGTCATCTTATGTTTAAAGTATGGGTGAAGTTAAGGCCTACGCGGTAAATGATGGTTAACAAAAATTAAATTATCAGAAAAAAGGCACAGCGTTTCGCCAGGATAAATGGTAAAAACGCTGTGCCGCATGTATTTTATATGTATGGCCTTTATGCCTTTTTTTTGACTTATGGCTACCACTTTAACATTACTTCTGTTCCTTCCGGATCATTTTCAAAACTCAGGTAAACCGTTTTAGAAGTGTTATCCCAGGAGGATTTAACATCTGTTAACGTGTTGCCGTTTTTGTCTTTCAAAACAATTCCTGTTGGTTCTTTTGGCAATAAAATCCGCATACTGTTGGTGGTATTTCGCGGACTTTTTGAGATAAATGAATAACTGTTTGCTTTTATTACTTCATTATAAACCCTGGATGCAGCTGCAAGCACTTGCGGTTGCTTGCTTTCCAACCTGTTCAAATTGTATAAAAGCGCCTGCTTTCCCGGATCAACCGACTTAGATGAAAGTACCGGTAATTTCGGATCAAACAGATCAATAACAGGCTCGTTAACAACATAAGGCTTGCTGTCAGCATTTTCGTCCATTACAGAAATGATATCATATGGCCCTCTTTTCAGGTAGAAGGCATTTTTGAAGGCCAGGCTGCCAGCCGCAGCATCCTGTTCAAATGCTTGCTTCACAGTGTTGACAAAGGCAGAGTCGCCTGATTGTTGCATAACAAAATCTTTCGGCTCCTCGCGAATAATGTACACGCTCCCTTTTCCGGTTTTATATTTTCCTTGTGCGGTGCTGTTTAGCTGCAACAGTTTAAACAGGTGCTCAGATGGCGCAGCAAATTGATTGCCCTTTGTGTTCCACCATTCCATTACAGATTGATAAGGATCATTGTCCTTGCCACAATAGATTAAAACACCGCCATTTTTCACCCATTTGGCCAGCTGTTCATGTACTTCCGCTGATAAGGGTTTCATATTGGAATAGCTTACAATCAGCACCTTGATATTCTTTAACGTAGTGGGGTATGACAAATTTTCCATATGAACTGTTTCAACAGGAATACCTCTTTTTAATAACGGGAAAGTTTGCCCATAAAAGTTTGAGAACTGTGGATCTTCAAAGCCGTTATGTGTGGGAAACCGCTGAAACATTAACGAGTTGCCCATAAGTACGCCAATGCCTTTTGACCCTGTTACAGCATTTGACGACAGCGGCATTTTGTTCAGCACATTAATCATTACTTGCATTTGCGTAGAATAGTCCCTTGGGATGAGCACCTTCTCATTGCTATTGGCTACCTTATACGGATGGGTATATATGCGCTCGGGCCATGGCATTACTTCATAGTCAGCAACCATCGGGTAAAGCAATTTTGCGGTAAAAGTTGCCTGGTAATTTTGTTTGTAGTCGGCCCAATCCCGCGGCCAATCCTCAATCGGATCCGTCAGAAAATAAACTTTCCGTTTTGTTGGCGAGGTCATAGAAACCATCGATCCATATTCAAGAAAAGCATTTTCAAAAACACGTTCTTTTTTAATGCCATTGAAATACGTTGGCTCCCGCGACGTGCCTGTCCACACCTGGGCTATATACCCATCAATACCGGGAAGTGAAGCCAGGCTTGCTTCGGGGCTAACAATCTGCCAGGAAGAATAATTCACCAGTGAGTGTGTAGGTATATAAACTTTTACCTGGACGCCTTTTGTTTTTCCATATTCTTTAGCATAGGAAGACACTTCTTTTATGGCATTATAATATAGCTGATACTTTAACTTGCTGGAGAGGTAGGTATTTTCTGCACTTTCATGTTGCGGCCTCCACGGAAAGCCGTAATATTTCTGCCACTCCTGTTTAAATCCTTCACTGTAACCTGCGCGCGCCCAGAATTCGGGTTCCTCCAGGAATATAGAGGTGATGCCGGCATCGATTACTTTTTTCACAACGCCTCTTTTCATATAGTCAATAAATGATTCGCCGGGTACTACATAAGGAATATTTTTTCCATGCCAGATGGTATCGCCATTGCGTGTTACCTGACCATCGCCCAGGTGATTTTTTCCATCCCATTTACCGAGAAAATAATCATCGTAGCTACCCCATGCAATCCCCGTCATAAATTGTACATTATAACCTTTTTCCCTCCATGATTGAACCCTTTGTTCAAAGGTCATTCCGGGTCTGTCTCCCGCGCCATATACAATGGCAATGTCTGACCGGACGTCAATTTGCGGAATCCAGGCGCTGCCGGTTTGAAAAGCAGTTTTTTCACGCGTTGATTGCTGTTGCGCGTGTGCGGCAATTAAAAAAGTTGAAAAAATGAGCACAAGAAAACGATGTCTCATGTTGGCGTTGATTTGGTTAAAGTGATTGTTTTACTGCGTTAACTTCCTGAGGGGCGGATGCAAGTCTGGTTACAAGCGATTGTTGTAAAGTTAAGTGCGATGGGGTAGAAAAATACAGGTAATAAAAAATAAGCAGCTCAAAGGTCATATATGCTGGATAGTCAAGGAAGTTAATGAACATGAGACTTGCATTATTATGCAAGACGTTCTAATTGCCCGCATGTTAAAACAAAGAGTGGGTATAAGTAAGTTAACCTACACCCTAATTGTCGAGGGATATATTTAGGTAAATAATAAAAGACATATATATCTTTTATTATGACTAATGTCATTTTTACTGAACGCACTACATTTTACTTTCGATTTGCAAATGATTCGTGTGTGGGTGTTTATTCTTCTTTTTTATTGGCTGCAATTTTCCTAATAGAAGATAAAAGGTATTAATATCCATTATTTAACATGAAAAAAATACAAAAACTTACTGCAATTGTAATGGCTGTTATAGCAACGGTGAGCGGCTTTGCACAGGACAATTATGTAAAGATTGCCGCACAATACCGCCTGCGGCCAGAATTACGGAATGGTTACCGTACGTTGGTGACGGATACCTCCAGGCCTGCTTTTTTTGCCGGGCAAAGAGCGCGGCTAACTTTTGATTATAAGCAAAACAATATCCAACTCTACACTTCCATCCAGGATGCCAGAACATGGGGTGATGAAGTACAGGGGAAAGAGCTACAGGGCTTGCAGGTAAATGAATTGTGGCTGGAAATCCGGTTAAACAAAGCACTTGCTTTAAAGATGGGCCGGCAGGAACTGGTGTATGATGACCAGCGTTTATTAGGTAATCTTGATTGGGCCAATGTGACTATTTCGCACGATGCATTGTTGCTGAAATACAACAATTACAACAGCTCTTTTAAATGGCATTTGGGCGGAGCTTTTAACCAGGTAGGTGAGCCTGTTTCTGGTACATTTTATCCCTTGAATAACTACAAAGCCCTTGGATTTACATGGATGAAAAAAACGTTCAATAAAGGGCATGCGCTTTCCGCTACCGCAGTTGTAAACGGTATGAATTCAACGGTACACGACGCTCCCCGAATGAAAGCTACTTATACTGTGGGCCCTTTGTATAGTTATAACGCCAATGGTTGGGCCGGCTATGCAGGTATATATTACCAGGGTGGCAAAATAGCGGTCGGCCTGCAACAAAGCGCCTTTATGCTAAATGCCTATGGTGCAAAAAATATACGGAAAATAACGGTCGGCCTCGGCTTTGACTATTTGTCTGGTAACGGCAAGAATACCGCGGCTAACAGAAGCCAAAGCTTTAGTACGTTGTATGCCACCAATCATAAGTTCTACGGGTATATGGATTACTTTTTAAATATACCTGCAGACGCAAAGCAACTAGGGCTAACTGATTTATACGCACGCCTTTCTTATCGCCATACAAAACAGCTTAGTGCAACGCTTGATATACATCGACTTGCATTGGCAAATGAAAGCGTTCAGGGTGCCTATGTTATTAAAAAGCCATTGGGCATAGAACCCGATTTGCTTGTTGATTATTTCCCATCACAGATTATGCATTTGCAGATAGGATATTCTTTGCTTTTTGCCAACAAAAACATGGAATATATAAAAGGAGGGAACAGCAACGGGTTTAACACCTGGGCGTATGTGATGCTGAAAGTGTCTCCCACCCTTTTAATACATGAGTTACATCAATAGCAAGCGGCCCTTAATTAACGCAATAAAAAATTACGAATTATGCACATGAAACAATTGTCTTTTTTAGCATTGATCATCCTATGCGGAATAATGTATAGCTGCACAAATACCGCAGATACAAAAGCTGTAGCAATAGAAACGGAAGAAGTACAAGGGAAGGAGGTAGCTGTTTTAACAGATGCGCCAAATGTACCCCCGCCAATAACACGAAAGCATGCAACCAAGGTACTTGTAAACCTGGAAGTCATTGAAAAAGAAATGGAACTGATGGATGGCGTTAAATATAATTTCTGGACGTTTGGCGGAAGCGTGCCAGGTAAATTTATCAGGATCCGCCAGGGAGATCTGGTTGAGTTTCATTTAAAAAACAACCCGAATAACAAGCTCCCGCATAATATTGACCTGCATGCCGTATCGGGACAGGGTGGCGGCGCAGGAGCAACGTTTACAGCCCCGGGACATGAAACACAATTTTCCTTTACTGCGTTAAACCCGGGTTTGTTCATTTATCACTGTGCTACTGCTCCGGTGGGTATGCATATTGGCAATGGTATGTATGGGTTAATCCTGGTTGAACCTAAGGAAGGATTGCCTAAGGTAGACAGAGAGTATTATGTATGCCAGGGCGAGTTTTATACAAACGGTAAATATGGTGAGGCTGGCCTGCAACAATTCAACATGGAAAAGGCCATAAAAGAAGAACCGGATTATGTTGTTTTCAATGGCAGGGTGGGGGCATTAACTAGTGAGAAGGCTTTGCAGGCAAAAGTAGGAGAGCATATCCGTTTGTTTGTTGGTAACGGTGGCCCTAACCTCATTTCCAGTTTTCATGTAATCGGAGACATATTTGATAACGTTTATCCTGAAGGAGGATCTGCTTTAAACCACAATATTCAAACTACGTTGGTTCCTGCAGGAGGTTCAGCCATTACTGAGTTTAAATGCGATGTTCCTGCCAATTTAATTTTAGTTGACCACTCAATATTTCGCACATTTAACAAGGGCTCGCTGGCAATGTTGAAAGTAGAAGGTGCAGAAAACAAATCCATCTATTCGGGCCAGCAGGATGACCGTATTTACCAGGCTGAAGGCGCTCCCCAGATTATGCCTGATGAGCCGGCTGTTGCAGCAAAACCGTTAACAAAAGAAGAAAAGCTTGTACAGGGTAAAGCCATCTTTGCAAGTACCTGCCAGGCCTGTCATCAGGCTGATGCAAAGGGTATAGAAAAGGCGTTTCCTCCATTAGCTGCATCAGACTACTTTGCGTCTGACCCTTCTTTACTGTATAAAACAATCATACATGGGCGGTCTGGAAAAATAACAGTTAACGGGAAGGAGTATGATGGAATAATGCCTAAGCAGGTGCTGAGTGATGCTCAGGTTGCTTCAGTTGCAACTTTTGTACTCAACAATTTTGGCAATAAAGGAGGTGAGGTTTCAGCTGCAGACATAACAAAAGCAAGAAAGTAAAATGAGGGTTCTTTATATCATAATGTTTTTTTGCGCCGGCTTAAATGCCGCAGCTCAAGGGCCACCGGTAATGGCTAAAGTTAACGGCGGCTCTTATGTTCCGTTGTATTCATTAGACAGCCAGAAAACAGCGGTCAGGCCTTTCTTAATGGATATCTATCCTGTCACGAACCTGGATTTTAAAAAATTTGTAAGAGCCAATCTTTCATGGTCGCGCAGCAACATCAAGGCCATTTATACTGATAACAATTACCTGCAGCATTGGAATTCGGACACCTCTTTTGACGCGGAGTTGGCATTAAGCCCGGTCGTCAATGTTTCGTGGTATGCGGCAAAAAAATATTGCGAATGCCAGGGTAAGAGATTGCCTACGGTAGCAGAGTGGGAACTTGCTGCAAAGGCGAGCCCAACAAAACCGGATGCATCTAACGACTCAGCTTACAATCAGTGGATCTTGAGTTGGGTGTCTAAACCAAGTCCCAAAACGATGCCTCACATCGGCTCTACATTCCGGAATTTTTACGGAATATACGACCTGCACGGTTTGGTTTGGGAATGGACATATGATTTTAACAGTGCGCTGACTACCGGTGAATCCCGGGAAAATAGTGGGTTAGATAATACATTTTTTTGTGGCGGCGGGTCTTTCTCGTCCAGGGATATAAACAATTATGCATCGTTTATGCGGTTTGCTATGCGTTCAAGTATAAAAGCAAAGTTTGCAGTTGCAAGCGTTGGCTTTCGCTGTGTAAAATAGCTGTAGGCTGGATCATTTACCAACTCAGTTAACAAAACAATAGTATGAATAATAAAATATGGATGGCAATCTGTATTGCTCTTCTTTCCTTAGGTGCCTGTAAAGAAACCAATGAAAAGAGTTGCTGCAAAAAAGAAGCTGTAGTAACCGAGGTAGCTAAAGCAAGTATCGGCTCAGAATCTATTTTCAACCTTGAATCAAAATGGGTACAGCAAAACAAAGACAGCATTTTTCTAAAAGGCTTGTCTCAAAAAATTACGATTGCCGCAATGGTATTTACACGCTGTCAGTCGGCATGCCCCAGAATCGTGGCTGATATGCAACGCATCGAAAAGTCATTTACAAAAGAGGATTTGCGGCATATAACATTTTTATTGATCAGCATGGATCCAGTACATGACACGCCTGAGCGCTTTTCGGCGTTTGCGCAGGAACACGGCCTAAACGATAATTGGATATGCATTTCCTCCTCTGAAGATGCTACAATGGAACTGGCAAATGTTCTCAATGTAAGAATTAAAAAGCTGGCTAATGGCGGCTTTGACCATTCTAATACGATTCATCTGATCGACCGCGCCGGCAACATTATATTCCAGCAAAATGGTTTGGCTCAGGATCCTTCCGAGATTATTGCAAAGGCCCAAACCTTAACTAAATGAGTTAATGATTAAAAGCAACGGGAATTTGTTACCGGAATATGTGTATATGTCAATCACGGCTGATCTGCGTTCTTTCAAAAAAGATATTCTAGCCCGAAGACTTTCAATGCGGGAACGGAGGATGGCGTCAATCCCTTGTCTCTTCAGGCAAGCGGGGTTCGTTTGTAAGAGATATAGCCGGTAAATTCTGGGGCTCAACTGCTGGCCATTGAAGTTTTGATTTATACTGTTGTATGGGCATTTCAAAATACTTCCATGAAAGAGTAGCAATGATCATTAGCAAGCAGAAATTTTCTGCGAGGAAAAGGTAATGGTTGTGCTTTATGTCATAAGGGAACGGCAGGTGGTCATTTAAACGCGAGAATAGCTTTTGGGTATAATAGAGCAGGATATGATGAAATAAGTAGATACCGTAACTCATCTTGCCAATCTGAATTAATATCCTGTTTTTAAAAATAAATGAGCCAAAGGAGCGCTCGTTTTGGTGGAAGTAAAAATAGCTGATAATGAAAACAGTGATAATAGCAGCCAGCGTTCTGTTAGGAAGATAGTAGAATCCTTCGTAAAAAAAGTGAAGCAGGAATGTGGCGCAGCTGATGGCAGCTGCAACTGTAATGATTGGGTATATTTTGGGAAGTAATTGAGGCTTAACAACCATAACCCATGCGAGCAATGCACCCAGGGATAATGCATCCAAACAGGTAAAAGTGAGTATGGGGTAAAACTCCGGATTTTCTCCGGAATATTGCGTGATGATGCCGGCAAGCAAAAACAAGGATATTACCAAGGGTAATTTTTTAATGTTTACAAAAAGAATAACCCACGGCCACACCAGGTAAAACTGTTCTTCTACTGCCATGGTCCATAAATGCGTTATTTGCCCCCATACACCCATTTTAAAAATGTGGATGTTACTGGTAAATGATAGGTAATAGGTATAATCAATTTTTTCAAAATTGTTTAGTATAAACACGATTAATAAAAGGAGGTAATATCCTGGAAAAATTCGCAGTATCCGTTTTAGATAAAAATTCCTGAAAATGATCTTTTTTCCCAGGCCCAGCCTTTCAGCTTTTAACCTGTCGGAAATGAGGATTTTTGTTATAAGAAAACCGCTGATGGTAAAAAAGATATTCGGTGCATTGATCGTTTCCGCAATATCATATAAGATGGAGTCCTGCGGAAACCAATGAGAGATGATTACCAGGAAAATAGCTAAAGCTCTTACGCTGTCAAGTTGGGCGATGTACTTCATTGTACGGCAAGCTGTTCTTTGCCTGCCGTGAACAAACATTTTCATTGGGGGCAGACTACTTTAAATTAACTAAAAAGCAGACAATCTGCAATACCCAATTCTGTGACCTTTTAACATCTGCGACGAAGCGCGGTTTTTTTTCGGTATTTAATGTTGGAGACTGGTTTGGGGATCGGGCAAAAAAAAACCGCAGCAAATGCTACGGTTTCTTATTTGGAGTAAATTCAATTATTCACCAATTACTTCAAATTCAACTTCAGTAGTGTTGTTGTTACCGAAATCGATAGAAGCTTTGTATGTGCCTAATTCTTTAACCTCATCAAGGATAGAGATGCGTTTGCGATCAATTTCATATCCTTTCTGATCACGGATGGCACGAGCAATTTGTAAAGCTGTAACGCTACCGAAGATTTTACCGCTAGTACCAGTTTTAGCGCCGATTTTAAGAGGAGACTGACCTAATACGTTGATCACGCTCTTAATTTCAGCCAGCATAGCAGCTTCTTTCTTAGCTTTTACTTTCAGCTTCTCCTGCAGTTGCTTTAAGTTAGAAGGGTTAGCTTCTACAGCAAACTTTTGAGGAATTAAATAGTTACGTGCATAACCATTTTTTACGCTTACCAGTTCATTCGACTGGCCCAGGTTATCTACATCCTGAATTAAGATTACTTGCATGTGTTTGTGTTTTTAGTTCCCAAGAGCCCAATCATTTTAAGATTCAGACTGTCATCCGGATTACCTCCGGAATTAGGGAATGGTTACTAATGAGTGGTAAGTTTTACGTTGTACGTTATAAGTTTAAACCGGAATTTTTAATCTTCCCAGGTGGAAAACGTATAACGTAACACGTATAACTTAAAACTTATTTTAAAAGATCTGTTACGAATGGTAACAAGGCCATCTGACGAGCTTTTTTAACTGCATCAGATACTTTACGCTGATATTTTAAAGAGTTACCAGTTAAACGGCGAGGTAATAATTTACCTTGTTCGTTTACAAATTTCTTTAAGAAATCAGTGTCTTTGTAATCTACATACTTGATACCGTACTTTTTAAAGCGGCAGAATTTCTTCTTAGGCTTCTCAGTCTTAATCGCGGTCAGGTACTTAATTTCATTTGCTTTTGCCATGGTTTAAGCCTCCACTTTTTCGGTTCCTGTAGAAACGCCACTTCTCTTTTTAGCATTGTACTCAACGGCGTATTTATCAAGTACAGTAATCATGTGACGCATTGGATTGTCGTCACGTAAAAGCTGAATTTTCAGCTTTTCATTGAAGTTGGATGGCGCACTGTATTCCAGAACCCAGTAAATACCTGTGGTTTTTTTCTGGATAGGATACGCCAGTGATTTTAATCCCCAGGGATTGCTGTGCACAATGCTTCCACCGTTTTCGGTAATGAAATCAGTGTACTTTTTCTGAGCGGCTTTGAATTCGTCATCAGAAAGCACAGGGGTAAAAATCACCATCAATTCATAATTGTTCATTATTCCCTGATTTTTGGTAAAAAAATAAATTTGGGCTGCAAAGGTAATAAAATAAAGGATTTGAAGAGCATGAGGCCTGATTTTATTAAGATTTAAGGTACAGGCCAATCATAAAAGTTACTGCATTGAAAATCAATGTTATGGGCAAATAATAGTTGATAAATGCCAATTTTCCAAATTAAAGGAGCCTTATAACACAATGTGTATTAAGTACATATAATAAGAAATTTTTTTGGATCACTCTTGGTGGATTCAAAAATTTATCTACATTTAACAAATGTTTCGCTAAGAAATAATATAGCCAACATAATCTCAACGGTCCTCTTCGATTGCTATTTTCTTGAACCTCACCTCGTTCTGATGGTGGGGTTTGTTTTTTTAGCAATTGGCTGTCAGCTGTGAGCCTTTAGCCTGGTCAATTTTACGCCTTATGCCTCTCACCTTACACCTTACGCCTGATGCCTCACGCCTTACATCTTATGCCTTAAGCCGTGCAACAAGAAACGTACATAATAAAGAACCGCAAAGATTGGAGCGAAAATCCCTCTGGTCTTTGCGGTTTTTTTTATTTGGAAATCAGTTATTAATCAACTCCTTATTTAAATCCAAGTAGCTCTACATCAAAAATAAGTGTGCTGTTAGGGCCTATCTCGGCGCTAACCTGCCTGTCTCCATAGCCAAGATGAGGCGGGATAAAAAATCTGAATTTGCTACCAACAGGCATTAATTGCAAACCTTCAGTCCAGCCTTTGATTACCATGTTCAATGGAAAAGATGCCGGAGTACCACGTTTTACTGAGCTGTCGAATACTGTTCCGTCAATTAACGTCCCATGATAGTGGCATGTTACTGTGTGCGTAGGAAACGGTTTGTCACCTTCGCCCATTGTCAGAACCTCGTATTGCAAGCCGCTTGGTAATTCCGTTACGCCTTCTTTTTCTTTGTTTTTGGCAAGAAAATCCTGGCCTTCTTTTAGGTTGGCTGCAGATTTTTCTGCTTTTAGCTGTGCTAGTTTGTCTGATACACTCATAAACTATTTTTTGCGAAGATACTCTGCAATTCAGTTAAGCAAAACTTTATGCCGCCGAAGAATAGTTTTTGAAAGGCGGTTACCGGGCACCGAGGTTCGAGACATCGTCTTTGCCGAAGAGCAGCCATTCATTCGCCGACGACTGCTGCCAGTTGGTATTTCCTTCAATTATAGCGCTTTTTCTTCTGACTGTTTTGTCAACAGCGCCACTTTCGTTGCCCGCGATTGTCCACGAATTGGTTGGGTTAACGCCTACTTCTCCAAAAACGTCGATCACGGTCCCGCTTTTTTCAAGTGTTATAGCATCATTCCCCGTGAAATTGCAGACGTTGGATGCATATGCAACAACGCCGGGAGGAAGCGTTGCCTTTGCTGAAGGGTGTTTAATCACAATAATACCATTCGGCGCCAGTGCCTGGTTACGGAACAGTGTGTCAAGTTTAGCACTGCTGTTTGCTTTTATAGCACCATTCAGGTATAAACGGATGATGTATTTGGAAAGATCTGCGGAGGTTGTGCCCGCATTATAAATTTCCAGGTATCTGTTATAAGATGTTCCTTCTACGTATTCTGAAATAATCAGGTCTCCTTTTGCAACCGGAGGAGGAAGTGTAGTATCAATATCACCGGTATTGCGTATCATCAAACTTTTTACCTGGTTAACAAGCACGGCCATGCCAGTGATGGTTTTGAGTTGTGTTGGCGGAAAAGGCTGGTTGGCAAATTTTGCTGTTGGTAAAGTAAAATGCTGTAGTGTTCCTTCCTGCCCATTGATTAATAAGGTGCCGTTCCATTGTTTGCCTAACGGGCTGCTTAATGTTGCGTTGGGCAGCGTTATCAATGTAGATTCCCAGTTCCTGAAATTGTTGATCAACTCTGTGATGCTTGTAATACGCGCAGCAATTGTGCCGGTACCGGTTTTTACAGCATTTTGTATGGGAACATTGAATACCTGCAATCCATAATTTTTGTTATCAAGAGTGAGATTGGATATGTTAATTTCCACTTCATCTCCTGTTGAATAATTATGCGCAGCCGTAAAATGAATAATAATGCCGGAAAGGTTGTCGCCCTGCTGGATCACCAATTTATTATCATCAAAATTGCCATTGCTTTTGTCTGTTATTACAATGCCTTTTATTTTTTTGCCATCAGGAATAGTCACTGGCGTGCCCTGGTACATTCCGCGGAGGTCGGCAATGTTTATAGATGCGAGCATAGTACTGCTGCATCGTTTGCCTGTAAACTGGATGTCTGATGTGTCGCGGATCAACAGTTGTTTGGTCGCACCAAAAATTGAATAGATAGCAGTAATAGATCCTTTGCCCGTACCCACTTTAATTCCGCAGAAATTGGCATAGCTGCTACTACGTAATGTAATGCTGCTGCCTGCACAATTCTTAATCGTAAAGTTTCTTGCGGATGAAGCCAAAGAAACATCGCCATACGTCTTTGAAGTATCAGCGGGAGCAAATTGAAAATCTTCCAGTTTAATCAGCATGCTTTGGTAATCATCAGTTAGTTGGTCAACTGAAACGAGTGCCGGCTCAACGGTATTTCCCAAGTTGCCTTTAACTACATACTTATTGAAAAGTACTGATGGTACCGGCGTAACAGATAATGCAGCTGGGTTACTGTTGTCTTTTCCTGCGCCGATTTGCAACATTCTGTTGTAATCTCCAACATATAATCCTTTCAGTCTTACAAATACTTTTCTTCCTATCGGGTAATCAGTGTATAAATCATTTCCGTCCATTTTTATGACAATGCCACCGGTTTCATCCTGTATAGTTATCTGCTTATAAAAATTTCCGCTCTTATCATCTGCCGTAATAATTCCGCTGATTATTTTGTCATCAGTTATCGCTTCTATATTGTTGTAAGCATGCGTCTCACGTAGTTGTTTAATGGTGAAATTGGCTACAATTGTTTCGCTTTCAGAGGTTGGCGGCTCATCAAATTTTTTATTGCATGCAGAACTGAATATTGCAACAAAGAGAATAAGCGGAAGAAAATGTTTCATTTCAAAAAGGTTTAGAGATCATTAAAATCTAAAAGCAGTGCTAAAAAAATAAGTCCTTCCAAATGCATGGTAATACTTAGTGGGAAACCTCGAAATATCTTTGTCGGCTACATCGAAACGTAATTGTTCATATCCGCCGGAGATTAGGTTTTGATTATCCAGCAGGTTGTTTACACTTGCATAAAATACAAGGGCATTGCTCTTTTTGTGTTTACGTTTGATCTGCACCGTATATCCGGCAAATACGTCAACGGTATATTGCGCCGGTGTTTTTTCCTGGTCAATAATGGCATGTAGTAGTTTGTCGTCATTGCCTAATCCCTCAACTGTTGACGTAGTTCTTCTTAGCGGGTTAAAGCTGATCCAAGACTGATCAAAATAATTTGCTGTTGCTGTAATAAACCAGTTGTGTTGCGAACGGTATGCAACGCCCGCACTATAAGCTTCCTGCGGCGTTGAGGGTACTCTGTATCCGTCGGTGTAAATTGTTGGTTCTTCCAGTACCGCAGTTGTATTGTCCGCCGTTACTGTGGCTTTTTGCCTTCCAACATAGTAATAGCGGCCCACCGCGGCGGCCGCGTTAAACGACACATTTTTCAGTAGTTGGATATCTATACCAAACTCGCCTCCGTAATGCACTTCATTAACATTTTTGAGAGAATAATTGACAAAGCATTTAAACTCGTCATGATAAAAACGCAACACGTCCATGCCGCGGTTGATTGAGGTATAATAACCTTTCAATCGTATTTTGGCAACCGGCGCATTCAGTATATAGCCTCCTTCGGCGGTTTGTATTTCCTTTGTAGTAATGTTATTTTGAAGTTGATTCCTGGTTGAAGGAGACACAAATACATCTTCCATATAAGGTGCTTTTGTAAGCCATGCGCCGTTCGCAAACAGGTAATTTCTTCCATTTATTTTATAGGTTATGCCAGCCTTAATGCCACCGTTTAAAAAAGTACTAACTGTTGACTTCCCGGCTGAATTATCGGCAAATAATCCGTTGCGGACATTTCCTTTTCTGTAAAACTGTGTGAATGAAAAGTTGCCCGCAGCAAAGAAATCAATATGATTAACCCGGAATAATAATTGGGCCCATTCTGCACCTTTGGAAACATGCATGTTGTAGTTATAACCAAACTTGTCATTCACATGCAAAATCCTGTTTGGATGATCAATGTCGTTCTGGATCGCATATTGGTTCGAGTTGTATTCAGACTGCGCAAATTGATTAAGGTTAACATAAAATGCTCCACCTAACAGGTCATTTACTGTCTTGTAATAATGATTAACCTGCAGCTGATACTCCAGCCCGGCCGTTAATAGAAGATGCTTCCCGATGGATGTGTTGACAGTTGTATTAAAGGCAACTTTTTTACTATCATTTATTCGATTTTCAACGATGTAGTTTGAGCGGTTGCCCGTTACATTGTTTCCTTTTATTCCGTCTGCATCTTGTATTGTTTCAACGGATGTCCGGTTAACGTCATAAAAGTGCTGCCAGTTGATTTGCCGCGCGTTTTCATCAGTTTTTAACTGTTCAAGCACTTGTTGGTATTGAGATGAATCATTTTGGTAATAGGAGGGAAGGTATCTGTAATAATCAGGCCTGGGATCTGGTGCATTGTACCAATCGATACCGGTATTGTTTTTGTGCCCTGAAGAAACGGCGATGGCTGTAATAAGTGCGGTTGAGTTGTTGATGCGGAGGTCGTGTGTTATGATGGCATATGGTTGGTGAGTAAATGATTCGTTGGCATTTCTCTTTTTACCATTTTGATAACCCCAGTATGGATTGTAATAGTTAGTATGTGCAATCTGCTGCATTTCGATAACAGATGCACCTTGACGCGCCGTTGTTGTGGGTGATCCCAAAATTACGAATGAAAGAAGCTGGTTGTGCCCAATCCTCTTGTCGATGCCCAAATAATAGCTGCCACTGTGGTAATAAGTGCCGGGAACATAGCCTTCTGAGGCATATCTGTAGGTACCGGATAACGCTATTGCCCATCCTTTTGAATTGAAACCGGTGTTGTGCGTAAAACTAAATCTGTGTTGATATGAGCCATTGCTGTAAGAATAGCCAATCAGCGTTTGTTTGCGTTGCTTGCTCGGCCTTGCGTCAATAAACGTGGATGTGCCGGGCTCTCCGAAACAAAAGGTGTTGGATGTAAAACCTACCGATACATCTTTGTTGCGCATCACATCATTTAGTCCACTCCAGGCTGAAAATGCGATTTGCCCGTTATCTGCATTGTTCATCGCTATGCCATTCATGTATAAAGACGAAAAATCGGATGAATAGCCGCGCATTCGGAATCTTGTGATATTAAAATTGAATGAAGCGGCATTCAGAAAAGGATCTCGGCCCGCTGTTAAAAGGGATGGAATGTTGGAGGCTGAGCTTTCGGAAAAATTGTCATCACTTATCTCCAGGGCTTGTGGATTATCCCGGGCAAGTTGAAGGTCTTCCAATGCTAATGAATCTTTCAATATGATTTCCTGGCCTTCAACAAAACAGGGGAAAACGACTAAAGAAAAAACAAGCAGTTTTTTAATCATTGAGTTTGGGCTGGGTTAGTAAATTAAAAGTAAATATATATGATATTTTAATACTTTGAATATATTTGTAATATCATGAAGCTTAGCGTTTTGTTAGCCCTCGCCCTTTTGCCCTTTTGGTCTTTTTGCCAACCCGGTTATAAACTGGCGGTTATCGGCTTTTATAATCTTGAAAACTTTTATGACACCATTAATAACCCGGTGGTTAACGATGATGAGTTTTTGCCAGACGGCCCGCGCCATTACAATACGGCTGTTTACCGTGATAAGGTAGAAAAGCTTGCTACAGTTATTTCAAAAATGGGTAAAGCTTTTTCTGTTGACGGACCAGCGCTTCTAGGTGTTGCGGAAGTGGAAAACGACACTGTTTTGAATGACCTTGTTCATCATCCTTTATTGCTGTTAAGAAAATATCATTTTGTTCACTACGATTCACGTGACCTGCGTGGTGTGGACGTAGCTCTTTTATATAATCCTGCCTCTTTTGTTGTGGAAGAAAGCCGCAAGCTTGAAGTACATTTGCCGGGCGGATCGAAAGAGTCAGTTTTTACGAGGGATGTGTTATGGGTGACAGGCCTTTTGTTCGGCGAACGTGTTCACATTTTCATAAACCACTGGCCAAGCCGTTTGGGAGGCCAGTCACGAAGTGAGCCTGCCAGGCTTGCAGCCGCAAAAGCAAACCGTGAGATAATTGATTCACTTTTGCAGAAAGATGAAAAGGGCAAAATAATTGTGATGGGCGATTTAAATGATGACCCGGTTAACAAAAGTGTTACGAAAGGATTGGCGGCGAACGGCAGTTTGAAGGACCTTAAACCCGGCGAATTATTTAATCCGTGGTTGGAGAAATATAAAAATGGAACAGGTACGCTCGCTTATCAGGATGCGTGGAGTTTGTTTGATCAAATCATCCTTTCTCAGGGCTGGTTAAATAAGCAACAGGAAGGTGTTTTTTATTACAATGCTTATGTGTTCAATGAATCGTTCCTCTCAGAAAACATAGGTAAATACAAGGGCTATCCAATGAGAACCTGGGATGGGTTGAGTTATAGAGGTGGTTACAGCGATCATTTTCCTACTTATATAATCGTCCTGAAAAAGAAAGAATGAGTTACTAATGGCTTCAAAACTTTGTCCTCCTAATCGCCTGTGCTTCTTCGTGACAAAAACGTTCGCCTTGCCTTCTTGGCTTAAAACCCAACTTAAATACCTCCTTTATGTTAGTCTTGAAAAAGGACGACTGAGTTATTCATTGCTTCAAAACTTTTTGCTCGTTCGCGCCTTTGAGTCTTCGTGGCAAAAATTTCCGTGTTTCTCCCTGTCGCTATGCCCCCCGTGGTTCAAAACCAACTTAAATCCTAATCTTTTCCACTTACTCCTTAAAGTTCTTTAATATTGCGCACGCAGTGCCGGAGCCAATTCCGGTTTTGCATAAAAAAGTGAAGGATGAAACATTTGCCCATCAATCCCAGATTATTTGTTGAGAATAGAAAGCGTTTCGCAAAAGAAATGATGCCATCAAGTATTGCCATTTTCAATAGCAACGATGAATTTCCTTCCAACGGAGACGCCTTGCATCCGTTTATTCAAAACAGTGACTTGTATTGGCTCACCGGTATCGAGCAGGAAGATACAATGCTGATATTGTATCCTGATGCAAAAGACGCCCGTTATAAAGAAGTGCTTGTTTTGGTGAGGCCAAATGAGTTGAAAGAAAAATGGGATGGGAAAAGGCTTCGCGCAAAAGAAGCTACAGAAATTACCGGCGTACCAACTGTTATCTGGCTGGATCAGTTGGACAGTTTGTTACAAGTCTGGATTCATCAGGTTGATAACATTTATCTTGATACAAACGAAAACGATCGGAAAGCTGTATTAATAGAAACGAGGGATTATCGTTTCATTAAAGAAATGCGCGACCGTTATCCACTGCACACATTTCAGCGTAGCGCAAAGATTCTGAACAAGCTGCGCGCAATCAAAACGCCATTGGAAGTAGAAGTGATGCAAAACGCAATGGATATTACGGAAAAAACGTTTAGGCGATTATTGGAGTTTATTAAGCCCGGCGTTATGGAATATGAAATTGAGGCTGAGATATGGCACTCATTTTTAAGTAACCGCAGTAGCAGGCCGGCTTATGGAAGCATTATCGCTAGTGGCGACAGGGCAAGAACCCTGCATTATGTTTTCAATAATGAAGAATGCAAAGATGGTGAACTGGTGTTGATGGATTTTGGTGCATTATATGGTGGGTATGCTGCGGATTTAACCAGGACGGTACCTGTGAACGGGGTATTTACCAAGCGCCAAAAAGAAGTGTACAATGCCTGCCTTCATTTACACAACTATGCTAAAAGTATATTGAAGCCAGGTATTACTCTGGCAGATTACACCGATAAAGTTGGCACCGAAGCAAACAGCACGTTTGTGAAAATCGGGTTGTTAACAAAGGCTGACGTGAAAAATGAGGATAAGGAAAACAGGGCTTTCCGTAAATACCTCTATCATGGCATCTCTCATCATTTGGGAATTGATGTTCATGACCTGGGTACCAAAACAGAGCCCTTGAAAGCCGGAATGGTATTAACAGTAGAACCCGGTATTTATATAGAACAGGAACAAATTGGCATTCGCATTGAAAACAATGTATGGCTTACAAAAAGCGGCAATGTTGATTTGATGAAGAATATTCCAATAACAGCAGAAGAAATAGAAACGCTGATGAAGAAATAGAATAGTGAATAGCCAGTGGTGAATAGTGAAAGGTGTAAACCGGTAAGTTTTTTTAGACCGGTTTTTAATGGCGTAATAGAGTGTATAAAATAATTGATGAACGAATATTTCACTGTTGAATGTTTTCGGGTATTAACAACATTAAATAATTAAAAGCCAGTTCTAAGCTTTAGGCTTTGGGCTTTCAGCTTAAAACGTACAACGTATAACTTAAAACGTACAACTTACATGAAGCAAATTCCTAACCTGTTTACGCTTTTAAATCTTTTTCTGGGCTGCATTGCAATTGTATGCGTGTTGCAATCAGGTATTACATTGGTGGATGATGTAAATGGAGCCTTCGCTTCGGTGATTCCGGAAAAAATTTATATAGCCTCTATATTTATTGCTGCCGCCGGTGTTGTTGACTTTTTGGACGGCTTTGTGGCGAGGCTGATGAAAGCATCATCTGAAATGGGTAAGCAGTTAGATTCGCTGGCAGATGTGGTGAGCTTTGGAGTGGCGCCGGGAATGATTCTTTTTCAATTCTTACGTTTGTCCTTTGCCCAGCAGCCGAATGGCCTGGACGTACCCGCCGCATGGCTGCTTCCGGCATTTATCATTCCTTGTGCTGGCGCGTACCGTCTGGCCCGCTTCAATATTGATACGGAGCAGAGCTATGGATTTAAAGGGTTGCCTATCCCGGCTGCAGGCTTGCTAATCGCTTCTTTCCCTTTAATATACTGGTTTTCAGACCAGGCCTGGGTTATTAATTTGCTGATAAATAAATGGTTTTTATACGGCGTGATCATAGTCGTAAGCTACCTCATGGTGTCTACATTGCCGATGATGGCTTTAAAGTTTAAAAATGCTTCCTTAAAAGACAACTGGCCCAAGCTGGCATTGGTAATTGCAGCTGTTGTTTGTGCGCTTTTATTCCATTGGCTGGCAGTTCCGCTTGTCTTTATTGTGTATATCGCATTATCTTTGGCGCTCAAATAACAAAAGCAGCAGCTATGACCTATAACGTTCAGATCAAAGTAATGCCCCTAAAGGATTTGTTGGACCCGCAGGGAAAAGCCATTTTAGGTGGATTAAATAACCTGGGAATCAACAGTATACAGGATGTTCGCGTGGGAAAACATATCACCTTGCAAATTGATGCTGCTTCAGAAGAAGAGGCTCGCCAGGCTGCGGACGATGCCAGCAAAAAATTATTGGCAAACGCCGTAATGGAATTCTACGAAATTGAATTTATTAATTAAGTTGTAAAGATAGTTTTACGTTATACGTTTTAAGTTATAAGTATCCAGATCTGGCTTGAATATCGCAGGACATTCTGGGAAACAGTCCAAAACGTATAACGTATAACTTACAACTTAATACTCGAATCATGCTTTATCTTGTTCCTACTCCTCTTGGCAATTTGAAGGATATTACACTAAGGGCGCTCGAAGTATTGCAAAGCGTTGATGTTATATTATGCGAGGATACCCGAACCTCATCCAAGCTTCTTAATCACTATAATATCCAAAAACCGCTATCGCCGTATCATCAACATAACGAACACAAGATTGTACAGCACTTGACAGATCAGTTAGAAGCGGGCAAAACAATGGCGCTTATTACAGATGCTGGCACGCCGGCCATTTCAGATCCTGCATTTTTACTGGTTCGCGAATGTGTTAAGCGCAACGTAAAAGTTGAATGCCTGCCCGGAGCAACGGCTTTCGTTCCCGCCCTGGTAAACAGTGGGCTCCCCATTAACAGATTTGTGTTTGAGGGATTCATTCCTCAAAAAAAAGGCCGTCAAACATTGCTAAAGCAACTTGCCACAGAGCCACGTGCCATGGTTTTTTATGAAAGCCCCATGCGCCTGGTGAAAACTTTAAAAGAGTTTGCTGAATATTTCGGTATAGACCGCCAGTGCAGTGTTAGCAGGGAGTTAACAAAAATGTTCGAAGAAACAAAAAGAGGGACTTTGCACGAAGTTTGTCAATATTTTTCCCAGAAAGAAGTAAAAGGTGAGATCGTTATTGTAGTGCAGGGGCTGGATTGATCTCTTTTGTTAAAGAAATAACCGTACATGAAAAAAATACTATCGCTTGCAGTGCTTGCATTGTTATCCATACCTATCGTAAGCGCACAGTTAAGGAAAATTCCTTCCGAAGTTACAAATGCATTTAAAGCAAAATACCCTGAGGCTACCAATGTATCGTGGAAGGATAAAATCACTGTTTTCCAGGCGTCATTTATGAATGGCGGACAGGAAATGAAGGCTGATTTTTCTTCGAACAATGGGTGGCAGGAAACCGCAGTTAGAAAAGCTTTTGAGCAATTACCGGAAGATGTGTTGGATGGGTTCGAAAAGAGTAAATACAATGAATGGACGCATGGTGAATATTTTTTCGAGATCTTAAAAAATGATCATTCCGTTGAATACCGCATTTACGTTGAAAAGAACGCGATCCAGAAAAAGTTTCTTTTTTTCAATAATAAAGGCCAGTTGAACAGAGAATCTATTGCTTTGTAAATGTGGATCTTAATAGATAAGCGATCGAGAAATCCTATATCAGGCATAGGCTCTCAAATATCACCCATCCTTAGAAATCTATTATATTTGGCGTTTTTGCAGCAAGATTTAAATCTTTTATAGAGACATGAGAACACTTATCACTATTTTTTTTGCTTTAATCATCATGCATGCAAATGCGCAGCCCGACAGGTGGCAGCAGCGTATTAAGTATGCTATCAATGTAGATGTTGACGCGAATGCGAATCAGTTTTCTGGCACCGAGAAAATCGATTACTGGAATAACTCCCCCGATACTTTGGATAGGGTCTTCTTTCACTTATACTGGAATGCATTTCAGCCAAACAGTATGATGGATGTAAGGAGCCGTGAGCTTGGTAAAGTATTGATTGGCCAAACCAAAAGCGGTGAAAATGTATATGATTGGGACACCCGTGTTAAAGACCGCATAAGCAAATTGCAACCGAATGAGATTGGCTACCAAAAAGTGAAATATGTAAAGCTGAACGGCGTTGATCAGAAACTTATTGAACACGAAACTGTTCTTGAAGTAAAGCTGTCCAAGCCTATCCTGCCAAAAAGCAAAGTAAGTTTTGATGTGGCGTTCGACGCGCAGGTTCCATTGCAGATTAGAAGAAGCGGCCGCGACAATGTGGAAGGCATCCGGTTTAGCATGAGCCAATGGTATCCGAAAATGGTTGAATACGATTACCAGGGATGGAACGCGAATCCTTACATCGCAAGAGAATTCTATGGTGTTTGGGGTGATTACGATGTGAATATTACGATAGATAAAACATACATGATAGCGGGAACAGGCACCCTTCAAAATGCCGGTGAAATCGGATTTGGTTATGAAGATGCAGGTGTTAAAGTAAAGGCTGCAACCGGGCCTACATTAACATGGAAGTTTACAGCACAAAATGTGCACGATTTTATGTGGGCAGCCGATCCTACTTACACTATGATTAAGCGCCAGGTGAAAAATGGCCCGTTGTTATATGTGGTGCATAAAAAAGTAGACTCATTGGAAACCAGGTGGCAAAAGGTGATGGATACGGTTGAGCTTGCTTACCCTTATATGGCCAAAACATTTGGGGCTTATCCTTATAAAAATTATTCCTTTGTTCAGGGTGGCGATGGTGGCATGGAATACCCGATGGCTACGCTTATTAAGAATGCAAGCGTTGGTACAGCATTGCATGAATGGATGCATAGCTGGTACCAGGGAATGATGGGATCTAATGAAAGCCTGTACCCCTGGATGGATGAAGGTTTTACTTCTTATGCAACCAGCAGGATACAAGGTTATTTAAGAAAGGATACTTCTTTCTGGTTTAGCGGGGATTATAACTCGTATTATGCATTGGCCAGAAGCCCTCGTGAAGAGCCGATGAGCACGCACGCCGATCATTATAATACAAACTATGGATATTCAAGAGCTGCTTATAGCAAGGGCGCAGTATTCATGGAACAACTAGGCTATATCATCGGCCAGAATAACCTGGATAAAGTTTTATTGACATATTACAATACATGGCGTTTTAAACATCCGAATCCGAATGATTTTATTCGCGTTGCTGAAAAAGTTAGCGGCATCGAATTACAGTGGTACAAAGAATACTGGGTATACACAACAAAGACAATCGACTATGCGCTTGGCGACATTAATTATGATGACGGCAAAACCAAAATAACGCTGAAGAGATTGGGTTTGATGCCTATGCCAGTGGATGTGTTGATTACATATAAGGATGGGACAAAAGAGCTGCACAATATTCCGATGAACCTGATGTATGGAGCAAAAGAAAGTGAAGATGCAAATGTTCCTTTTATTGTTCATCCCGAGTGGAAATGGACACATCCGGAATACAGCCTGGAAGTATCTCGTAATATTTCAGAAATAAAAGAAATTAATATCGATCCAAGCCTGCGTTTGGCTGATATGAATAGGGTAAACAATAAATTAGTAGTACCAAGTAACTGATAGTTTTTGCAGAAACTTAAAAACGCGGGGGGATAAAAAAATCGCTCGGCGTTTTTTTTGTTTTGAACCATATAAGGCATATAAGGACATATAAGAATGCGCCTTTTGTAATCCGTTAAGTAAGCTGCTGATATAAATCATTTACATAAGTTTTTTGCCCTTCCCGATAAATATTGGTGCAGTTGAAATTTATCATCAATCCAATTGGACATTTTAGCAAGTTCATATAGGTTAGTAGTTGAGCTTCGTGGATGGCGATTATTTTTTCGACAGCCTTGAATTCTACTACAAGACAATTTTCTACAAACATGTCAGCCTTTAAATCAGCGTCTAATTTTAAGCCCTTATAGTGTACGGGAACGATCAATTCTGAAACAAAAGAAATATTTCTCAAGGAAAGCTCCTCAGCCATGCAGCTATGATAAACACTTTCCAGCAAACCAGGTCCAAGTGTTTTGTGTACTTCGATCGCTGCGCCATTTACTTCATAAACAATTTGCTTAAGGGTTGTTTTAGAAACTATCATTTTTAGGGTTTGTTCAAAGATAGCCAGATTGCCTATTTCTTATATGCCTTATATGGTTCAAAAAAAAGCCCGGCGATTAGCCGGGCTTTTCCATATTCATGTATCCTTAAATGGTTAATTAACATGCGAGTCAACGATCATTCCTGCTGCAACTGTTTCATTTGTTGCTTCGTCAACCAACACCAGTGAACCTGTGTTCCTGTTTTTGCGATATGCATCAAGCATGATCGGTTGCGTTGTGCGTAACCTTACCCGTGCAATATCATTCATGTTGATGGCACTATCGTTTGATACCCTTTGCAGTGAGTTGATATCCATTTTATAAACAACTTCTTTTATCACGCTTCGTACTTCACGGCTTGTATGGCGGAGATAATATTTAGCTCCGGGTTGCATTGGCTTATTATTCAGCCAGCACATCATCATATCAATATCCTGCGAAACCTGTGGCTGATTGTTTTGCTTTACGATCATATCGCCGCGGCTAATGTCGATATCGTTTTCCAGGGTAATGCTTACGCTCATTGGAGGGAATGCTTCTTCAACTGGTCCGTCAAAAGTGTCAATAGATTTTACTTTAGACTGTAACCCCGAAGGCAACACCGTAACAGCATCACCCGGCCTGAAGATACCTCCCGCTACGCGGCCGGCATAGCCTCTATAATCATGATGCTCATCTGAATGCGGGCGGATAATTGTTTGTACAGGAAACCTGCCATCAATATGATTATAATCGCTCGCAATGTGGATTGTTTCCAGTGTATTCAACAGCGTAGCGCCCTGGTACCAGGGCATATTAACAGAGTGGTTAACCACGTTATCGCCGTTCAATGCGCTGATGGGGATATAGCGGATATCTGTCACATCCAGCTTGCTCGCAAATTCAGTATATTCTTCAACAAGCTTGTTAAACACGTCTTCAGAATAATCAACCAGGTCCATCTTGTTTATACAAACAATCAGGTGAGGGATTTGTAGTAAAGATGCTATAAATGAGTGGCGGCAAGTCTGCTCAACAATACCTTTTCTTGCATCCACCAATATCAGTGCAAGGTTAGCTGTTGATGCGCCCGTAACCATGTTTCTGGTATACTGAATATGGCCCGGCGTATCAGCAATAATGAATTTGCGTTTTGGTGTTGCAAAGTATCTGTATGCTACATCAATGGTAATGCCCTGTTCTCTTTCCGCACGAAGTCCGTCAGTCAACAAAGAAAGATCCACATGCTGCAAGCCCTTTCTTTCACTTGAAAGCTGTACTGCTGCAAGCTGATCTTCAAAAATAGATTTGGAATCATATAATAAACGGCCGATCAGGGTGCTTTTACCATCGTCTACACTGCCTGCCGTTGTAAAGCGTAATAACTCCATTGTTATGATTTAAAATTTGAGATTTGAAATTTGAGATTGTCACGGCTCAACACCGAAACTTATTGTTTTTCCTGAAACCTGATACCTCAAGCCTTAAGCCTAAAAGTAGCCCAGCTTCTTCCTGTCTTCCATGGCAGTTTCAGAACGTTTATCATCGCCACGGTTCCCACGTTCAGTGCTGCGTACAGCAGAAACTTCATCCACGATTTTCTGCAAAGTATCAGCCTCAGATTCAATACCGCCGGTAATGGTAATATCACCAAGTGTCCTGAACCGGATAATACGTTTTTCAACGGCCTCACCTTCGCGCAATGCCAGGAATTCAGAAGCTGGCAACCAGGTATTATCCCTGTATACAACCTCTCTTTCATGGGCAAAATACAATGAAGGGATCTGTATGTTTTGGTGCATGATGTAGTTCCATACGTCCATTTCCGTCCAGTTACTTATTGGGAAAACACGAAAATGTTCACCCTGGTGCTTACGGCCGTTAAAGATGTTCCATAATTCCGGGCGCTGATTTTTAGGATCCCACTGGCCGAAATCATCTCGGTGTGAAAAGAACCTTTCTTTTGCCCTTGCTTTTTCTTCATCTCTTCTTGCACCGCCAATCGCTGCATCTATTTTGTGCTCTTCGATAGTATCGAGTAGTGTTGTAATCTGCAACGCGTTACGGCTCGCATTCAGGCCTGTTTCTTCCTTAACACGCCCTTTACGGAGAGACTCTTCGACAGAACCAACAATAAGCTGAACACCAAGTGTCTCCACAAGGTTATCGCGAAACGCCATTGTTTCAGGAAAATTATGACCTGTGTCGATATGTATAAGCGGCATCGGAATTTTTGCCGGCCAGAATGCTTTTTTTGCAAGATGGGTAACTACTATAGAATCTTTTCCACCAGAAAACAAAATGGCTGGCCTGTCGAATTGCGCCACCACTTCACGGATCACAAAAATGGCCTCCGACTCCAGTTCCTGTAAATGATTGAGATAGTATTTATGCATTGTTCATCAATTGATTTTGATCTTTGGTATTATATAGTTTAAAATTTTGTGTACTGATTCATCAATGGTTTCATCCTGGGTAACAATATGGATATCCGGATGCTCCGGCCGCTCAAAAGGCGACGAGATGCCTGTAAAATTACTTATTTCTCCCGCGCGGGCTTTTTGATACAACCCTTTAATATCGCGCTGTTCACAGATTTCAATAGGTGTGTCAACAAATATTTCAACAAAGTTATCTCCAATCACTTCACGCAACATATGTCGGTGTTTTTTTAGGGGCGATACAAATGCCGCTAAAACGATAACGCCCGCATCGCATAAAATTTTGGATACTTCCCCTATACGTCGCATGTTTTCCGTACGCGCGTTTTCAGTGAAATCGAGATCCTTGTTTAAGCCCTTTCTGATATTGTCGCCATCTAGTGAGTAGGTGAGAAATCCATTGGAATACAACTCTTGTTCAACCAGGTTAGCCAGTGTACTTTTTCCCGATCCGGATAGACCGGTAAACCACAAACACGCGGGCAGATGGCCGTTCTTTCGCATACGGTCCATCTTGCAAATCTTATAAGCATGTTCTATTGTGTACACTTTTTTGCTCATGTCTACTCCTGGTTGGCTACATTGGTTTGTAGCTCAAATATTCATATTTTTTTCTTTAGATAATGCAGGTTGCAAGACATTATAGAAATCGTCGCCTGCTTTTTCAACAATAAACCAGGGGTTAAGCAGATTTTCCTTGTTATAAGCGAGTTCTGCGCCAGATTCATACTGGTAAACCCGGCATCCGGCAAATTTGGCCACAGCATGCCCTGCAGCGGTATCCCACTCCATTGTTGGCGCCAGGCGGGGATAAATATCAGCCTGGCCTTCGGCTACCATGCACAGTTTTAAAGAGCTACCCGCATGCATTAAATCTACATTTGAATGCAGCCTGGTTTTCTCCGCTATAAATGTGGCTGTTTCGCTGGATGAATGCAGGCGGCTAGCCACAATAGTATAAATGGATGTTTGCGTGAAAGGAAGCCTTTCAGCGGTATCTGCCAGTACTTGTATGTCGGTAATGTTGCTATGGTTATTAATGATTGCAATAAAACTTCCCGATTCTTCCGTTCCAAAATACAATTTGCCGGTAACCGGCGCATATATCACACCTAAAACCGGTAACCCCGCATGTATTAATGCAATATTTACGGTGAAATCTGCATTTTTTCTAATGAACTCTTTGGTGCCATCAAGTGGGTCAATCATCCACAATTGTTTCCAATGCTTCCTTTCTTCAAAAGGAACGGGAGTACCCTCTTCGCTAATGATGGGAATATTGAAATGCGCAAGACTTTCCGTTATGGCCTCATGAGATAACTTATCTGCGAGCGTTAATGGAGAATTGTCTTTCTTTATTTCTACTGCAAAATCTTGCCCGTAAACCTCTGCAATTAACGCTCCCGCCTTTAAAGCCGCGTTAATCGCAGGCAACAAATACTGATCATTCATCTCATATAGAAATTATAGGAATGCCGCAAGATAAGACATTTATAACGCAATACCCTATTAAATTAGTCTGGTAATAGCTTTTGGGAAAATTTGAACTTTTCCGCCAGAAACACAATAAAAATCTTTTAAATTTGATTGAGCCTCTTATATTTGTATCAGCTTACATCATTTTCCATTCCTGTAATAGACCTTACAAATTTTGAATCTTTCTATATCCTGTGATTGTTAAAGCGATAAAAAGTCAAATTTTCAATAGTATATTCAGATATGGAAATAGTTGCTTTATTACCCATGAAAGGTAATTCTGAAAGGGTACCCAATAAGAATTTAAGATTATTTAATGGCCAGCCGCTGTATCATGTAATTGTTAAGCAATTACTGTCTTCTTCCTATATCACTAAAATTGTGATAGATACCGACAGCGAAAAAATTAAAGCTGACGCCAATGCTAATTTTCCTTCCATAGAAATAGTAGACAGGCCGGTAGAGTTGCATGGCGATATGGTTCCGATGAACGATATCATTGCCTACGATATGGAAAAGGTGCCTGCCAACCTGTATATTCAAACACATTCAACAAATCCGCTCTTAACATTTGGTACGCTGGACAAGGCCATTGAAAAGTATCAGAACAATAAGGAGAAATACGATTCTGTATTTTCAGTAACATGTTTGCAAACCAGGTTGTATTGGAAGGATGGCTCGGCGGTAAATCATAACCCGGCTGAGCTGATCAGAACCCAGGACCTCCCCCCGGTTTATGAAGAAAATTCTAACTTTTACATTTTTACCAAAGAGGCGTTTCATGGTGCCGGTAAGAAGAGAATCGGCTTAAGCCCGCTTATGTTTCCGATGGATAAAATAGAGGCTATTGATATCGATAACCCGCAGGACTTTATCCTGGCGGAAGCTTTACATCAACAAAGACTAAACAACCAGCTATGATAGTAGGAACAATAGAGCATATTTTAAAACACGTAGATGATAAGGCCGGTGCGCTTATCAGTGATTTTATTGCCAAAGCTTCTTCAGATACAGAAGACGGCACTTACCCTTTAATTGGAGAGGAAGTCTTTGCAAAAGTTCTTTCATATAACACAACCGCTGACAATAATAACCAGGTTGAGGCGCACAATCAGTACGTAGATATCCAAACACTTATTTCCGGCAATGAAAAGGTGGAAATATACAAAAGAGGATTATTAGACACTACTGACCCTTACAGCAGCGAAATAGATTGCGAATTTTTTACGCCTTCGGCCAATGCAAAAATCGCAGACGTCATATTGAACCAGGAAAACAGTGCTGTTTTCTTTCCAAATGATGCGCATCTGCCCAACCTAAATTATCAGACAGAAAACGGGCCTGTTAAAAAAATAGTAATTAAGATATATGAAAAATATTTCTCCTGATTGGTCTTTAAAAAAGAAGCTTCAGAACAGGCAATTGACAATAGGTTCATGGTTAACAATACCTCACCAGTCTGTGGTTGAAATTATGGCAACGGCTGGCTTTGAGTGGCTTACGTTGGATCTTGAACACGCTGCGATTGATATATCCCAGGTAATGAACCTGACGGCTATTATTCAGGGAAAAGGAATGAAAGCGCTGGCACGTGTAAGTAAGAACGAGGAAGTGATTATTAAACGTGTGCTGGACGCAGGTGTTGATGGTGTTATTGTGCCAACAGTTAAAAATGCTGAAGAGGCGAAAATGGCGGTTGAATTTGTAAAGTACCCGCCCGTTGGCAAACGAGGAGTAGGATTGAACCGCGCGCAGAACTACGGCATTGCTTTCGAAGAATACAAAGATTGGTTAACGAATGAAGCTGTGGTGATTGCACAGATTGAACATATTGAAGCGGTGCAAAATCTGGAAGAAATTGTTGCCATAGAAGGAATAGATGGCATCATTGTTGGTCCTTACGACCTGTCCGCTTCTATGGGTATGCCCGGTAACTACGATCACCCGGATGTTCAGAAAGCATTGGCACGAATAGATGAAGTAATGCTGAAATCGGGCAAACCGCTTGGTTTCCATGTTATTCAGTCTGATTACAATAAAGTGATGGAAAAGGTGAATAAGGGATATACTTTTTTAGCCTTTAGCATAGACTTTTTCTTTTTAGGCGATAAAGCCCGTGAGCAAATGGCCTTGCTGAAGCAGTCCGTTTAAACTTACAAAAATGAAAGTAGCTGTATTTGGCGGAAGCGGTTTTTTAGGACAGTACCTTGTTGCAGAGTTATTAAAACGCAATTACGAGGTGGTTGTTTTAGACCGGCAGCAACCCGCTCGGCACAAGGAAAAGATGGGCTATGTGGAAATGGATATTCTTGAGCGCGAAAAGGTGGCCGCAGCACTTAATGAACACAAGTTTGATGTAGTGTATAACCTGGCTGGCTTTGCTAATCTGGACAAGGCGATTAAGTTTCCTTTTCAGACAATGCAGCTGAACGTGTTGGGAAACATAAATGTGCTTGACGGCTGTGTGCAAACAGGTGTAAAAAGATTTGTTTATGCCAGCAGCGCTTATGCTATGAGCGACAAAGGCTCTTTTTATGGAATAAGTAAACTCGCTTCAGAAAAAGTGGTTGAGGAATACTCTATAAAATATGGCCTGAATTTTACTGTATTAAGATATGGCTCAGTGTACGCCGAGCAGGAATTCGACAATAATTATATTTATAATCTTGTTGAGAGCGCTATAAGAACCGGTAAAATTGAGCACGGTGGAGACGGAAACGAGATACGTGAATATATACATGCTGCAGACGCAGCAAAACTCTCCGTTGACGTGATTGAAAGCGAGGAGTTTAAAAATGAACATGTAATCTTCACCGGAACAGAAAAAATGAAGCGTATTGAGTTGTTTGAATTAATAAGGGAAATATTGGGTAACAGAATTGAGATTTCGCTTAAAAGCGGAGAATATCACAATCATTACCAGTTTTCACCTTATTCCTATACACCTACTTTAAGCAGGAAACTGGTAGCCAATCCGCATATTGATATGGGACAGGGTATACTGGAATGCATTAAAGCCGTGTATGGTAAAAATCCGGACTAGTTTAGTTATTTTTGTTGATAACGCGGATGGGTTAGTAGTCTGCCGTTAATATTGTTAACAAAGAAAATCGATCAAAGTAGCTCCTTTAAATATCCCTGAAAGATCTGTAAAATCTATCCTGAGAAGGCCAATTAATGGATTGGTAAAGTATTTCGTAATTAAAACGAGCTTTCTCTATGGTAAGGAACATATTATTTGATTTTGACGGCGTTCTCGTAGAATCCGTACAGGTAAAGGCCGAAGCTTTCCGTCAATTGTATAAGCAATATGGGGACGAAATAGCTGACAAGGTGGTAGAACATCATTTACAGAATGGTGGCGTTTCCCGCTTCGAAAAAATTAAATATTGGCATAAAGAATATCTTGGAATTGATCTTACTCCGCAACAGGTAAATGAACTGGCAGATAAATATTCTGACCTTGTTTTACAAGGCGTGTTGGATGCAAAAGAAGTGAGCGGTGCCAGCGATTTCCTTAAAGCTTATGCATCTTATTTTCATTGCTGGATAGTGACTGGAACGCCGACTGGCGAGATAAGGGATATCCTTAATCAAAAGCAATGGAATAAATACTTTCATGAGGCATACGGTTCTCCTGAAAAGAAAACATTTTGGACGCAGAAAATTATAAGAGATAACGCTCTTGATCAGCATGAAACTGTTTTCGTAGGAGATGCGATGGCAGATTATGAAGCTGCTTCTGTTGCAGGAATTCCGTTCATCTTAAGAAAAACGGATGAGAATGCTTCTTTATTTAATAATTACAAAGGATGCTCAATAAACGATATCACAGAGTTAGAAAAAGTGCTGAATCGTTTTTAATCTGAAAAAACCTCTCTAAACCCATTAAAGATGTTGCGTCGCCTCGCAAAATGTTAGAGGCCGCAATCTATCATTTAATTCTTTTTTCATCATGAAAGTATTGTTGACGACCACATCTTTCCAGGACACACCCGGAAAGCATCAGGACTTATTGAAAAGCCAGGATTTTGAAATTGACGCATTGCGTGGGCCATTAACAGAAGAGCAGTTGATGCCTATCATTGATCAGTATGACGCATTGATTTGTGGCGACGATGACTTGACAGCGCCGGTATTGGAAAAAGGTAAAAATGGTAAGCTGAAATATATTTCCAAATATGGTGTTGGATTGGATAGAATTGATTTGGTTAAAGCTAAAGAACTGGGAATTCCGGTAACAAATTGCCCAGGTGTTAACCAGGTTTCTGTATCGGAACATGTATTTGCATTGCTATTTAGTTTTTGTAAGAATATTCACTTAGAGTACAACGTTACAAAAGCTGGTGGCTGGAAGAGATATGTGAACCGCGAAATTTTTGGCAAGACTATCGGCATTGTTGGGCTCGGTGCGATAGGAGTGGAAGTAGCAAAAAGAGGGGCTGCATTTGGCCTGAATGTTATCGCTTACGATCCATATGCGAAGCCGGAGATAGCTGAAAAATATGGTGTAAAAATGCAGGAAACGTTCAAGGATCTTGCCGCCCAAAGCGATATTATCACATTACATGTTCCGCACACACCACAAACTGAGAGGCTAATTAACCAGGATCTGGTAGAAAATACACTGAAACCAGGTGTTATCATCATAAATACCGCCAGGGGAAAACTCATAGATATTGATGCTGTAAAATTCGGTCTCGAAAACAATATCATTGCAGGTTATCTGGCTGATGTATTGGATATAGAACCCATGCCAGAAAATTATGCCATGAAAGATTGGGATAATGTGTTAATCACACCCCACATAGGTTCGCGCACATACGAAAGTGTGGAAAGGCAGGGCAGCGCCGCTGTTGAGAACCTTATTAAAATGATCAATAGCCATTAAGGTTGTAAGTAGTAAGTTATACGTTTTACGTTTATCGTATCGGATTAAAGAAAGTATATCATGTTCGTAGGATCAACGTAAAATGTATAGCTTACAACTTATAACGTATGACTTTCACGTACATCAATAACCTTCATTTGAACAGTCCTGTCGCCGTTCCATTCGTTTAGTTCAGCTGTAAAGACAATATCGAAACCTGTTCCGGACTGGATAATAGGCAGTTTTTCTGCCATATCGAACCCAATTCCCGTAAGCCTGCTGTTGTTTTGTTTAACATCAAACCGCACATGTTTATCCTTTACAAGTTTTGAATAGCCTGTATCAAAAACATTACGCGCAAGAAATATGGGACGCATATTATCTGGCCCAAAAGGCTCCATCTGGGAAATTATATCGTAGAATTTGAGTGTGAGTTCATTTAGTCCCGCTTCCGCATCAATTACAATCTCTGGAATTAAAAGGCTGTCGTCAATCATATTGGACACTACTTCTTCGAACTTGTTGCTGAAGGCCTCTACGTTTTCAAGAGCGAGTGTCATACCTGCGGCTGCAAAATGTCCTCCATAACCCAGCAAGTGTTCACGGCATGCATGTACCGCTTCATATAAATTAAAACCGGCAACGCTTCTTGCGCTTCCTGCCACAATTTCTCCACTCCTGGTGAGAATAACTGTTGGTCTGTAGTATCCTTTATCAATAAGCCTTGATGCAACAATTCCAACTACGCCTTTGTGCCAGTGTTCCTGGTAAATGACGGTAGTCTTTCTTTCAATTAATTTTATATCAGCATTAATAATGCTTAAAGCTTCTTCTGTTATGTTGGCATCAGCCTCTTTACGGTCCGTGTTGTCGCTATGCAGCATTTCGGCAAACCCAAACGCTTTTTCCGGGTCTTTTTCTATAAAAAGCTGAACGGCTTTTCTTGCATCATCCATTCTGCCAGCAGCATTCACTCTTGGGGCGATGATAAAAACAAGGTTGGTGATCAGCATTTGCCTTTGTGCACCCGCCAGTTTCATCAGTGCTGCTATGCCCACTGATGGATTGTCGTTTACTTTCTTTAATCCATAATGTGCCAATACCCGGTTCTCACCGATGATAGGTACAATATCTGCTGCTATTGCCGTTGCCACAAGGTCAAGATATTGTAGATAAGCTTCGTCGGCCAGGCCCATTGTTTTACTTAGAGCCTGCATTAGTTTAAATCCAACGCCACAACCACACAATTCTTTAAAAGGGTATGGGCAATCAGCTTGTTTTGGATTAAGGATAGCCACAGCCTCGGGCAATTCTTTTTCAGGCAGGTGGTGATCGCAAACAATGAAGTCGATGCCCATGCTCTTCGCATATGCAATGAGTTCGATGGATTTAATACCACAATCCAAAGAAATTATCAGTGTAATATTTCTTTCCAGCGCATAATCTATCCCGGCTTTGGAAACACCGTAACCTTCTTTGTAACGGTGCGGGATATAAAAATCAACATCACTGTAGACGGCCGACAAGAACTGGAACATGCTTGCTACAGATGTGGTTCCGTCTACATCATAGTCTCCAAATACCAGTATTTTTTCCTTTTGATCAAAAGCGGTTTGTATTCTGTCAATGGCTTTATCCATGTCCTTCATTAAAAAGGGGTCATGGAGTTGGCTCAGCAGTGGCCGGAAAAAAGATTTGGCTTCATCGTAAGTGCGGATGCCACGCTGTATCAGAATTTTGCAGATAGTGCCATTGATCCCCAATGAAGATTGAAGAGCAGCTACATCACTGTCTTCGGCCTTTAATATGTTCCAGCGTTTGTTCATTTAAAATTCCCTGTCTGTTGTAAATCTAACTAAATCTTCCAATGCGTCCCTTGCTTCAGATTGTGGAAACCTGTATAAGATTTCCATGGCACTGTTCCTGAATTCGAACATTTTTTCAGTAGCGTATTTAATTCCGCCGGAGGCTTTTACCGAATCAATCACAGATTGAACTTTTTCCTTATCCGTGTTTTCGTTCTTTATCGTGTAAATGATCTTTTTCTTTAGGTCCGGGCTACAATTATTTAATGTATAAATAAGGGGTAATGTAAGCTTTTTTTCTTTGATGTCGTTACCGGTAGGTTTGCCGATATCTGCGCTCCCATAGTCAAAAAGGTCATCTTTTATTTGAAAAGCCATGCCTACCAGTTCCCCGAATTTCTTCAGGTCATTTATTTTGTCCTCATCTTCAAATGTGGTTGAAGCGCCGGCAGCACAGGCTGAGGCAAGCAGGGAGGCAGTTTTTCCTTTAATAATGTCATAGTAAATAGCTTCGTCGAGGTTTAGTTTCCGGGATTTTTCTATTTGAAGCAATTCTCCTTCACTCATCATTCGCACTGCTTCTGACAAAATTTGCAACACTTTGTGGTCTTTATTGTCCAAAGAGAGCAGTAAGCCCTTAGACAAAAGATAATCCCCAACCAGTACTGCGATTTTATTTTTCCAGATGGCATTTAGAGAAAAGAACCCCCTTCTTTCCATGGCATCGTCCACGACGTCATCGTGAACAAGGGTGGCGGTGTGTAAGAGTTCAACGAGCGAGGCTGCCCTATATGTGGAATCGTTTACTTCTGAACCCATTTTGGCACTAAGCAACACAAACATGGGCCTCAACTGTTTGCCCTTTCTCTTTACAATGTAAGCCATTATCCTGTCCAGCAGTGCTACGCGGCTTTTAACCGCTTCCCTAAAATGCCCTTCAAATTCTTTTAATTCGTTTGATATTACTTTCAGTGCTTTTTCCATTGCATAAACTTAGCCGCAATATAGCGCCAATTGCAGAAAATGGAACGATTTTGGAATGTTTATAAACGATAATTGCAAAAACTCAGAGGAAAATAAATTGTAAAAATTTGGTATTTCATGTTCAATCTATAAATTTGCCAATAAATTTACATGGGAAACATTAAACAAAAACTTTAAATTATACCTATGGCAAGCAAAAAGTACACTTTGATTGCAGGTTTATTGAGCCTGGTGCAGGTCGCGACCTACGCACAAACTCCAAATGATGCACAGAGCTACGCTTTAGACTCTTCTAAAGTATCAGTGAAAGGTATGCCTCAGTACAATGAATTCAAGAATAACCAATACCCTTACCCCGCAAAGCCGAACAGCCAGTGGGAACTTGGTGTAGGCCTTGGAACTTCTATGATCATTGGTGACGTTAGCCCTAAACTTGGCTACGGAATGAGCGTATCTGGCAGAAAAGCTTTGGGCCACGTATTGTCTGTTAGAGCTTCTTATGGCTGGGGAATTACTTCCGGCCTGGATTACAGAACCAGAGTTGCAAGCAGCATTCCTGCTTCTGATGGTAATCCTTGGGCTGCTTACGGCAATAACCCAATCGTTGCTAACTATAAAACAACCGCACATCAGGGTTCTCTGGATTTGATTATTAGCACTAACGCTGCTAGTCACTACAGAGGAAATCCAAAATGGGACCTATATGGTTTAGTGGGATATAGCGTTAACGCTTTTGATGTTGACGTTAATGCCCGTAACGGTAATGCGCTTTATGATTTCTCTAGAGTGAACTATGGTGGTTCAAGAAGCGATATCCGCAGCGCATTAAAAGACATGATGGATGATTCTTACGAAAGCAATGCTCCTGTAACTAATGGTAACAGAGACAACGCTGGTCGTATTAAAGACAACTGGTTATTACGTCACGGTGTAAATTTCGGTGCTGGTTTTGCTTACAAAATCTCTCCTAAATTCAACATCGGCTTAGAACAGAAGTTTACTTATGCATTCAGTGATGATCTGGATGGTGTAAACGCTGGTAAAAGCAACGATATCTGGAGCCAGACTCAGGTTCGTTTGAACTTCAACATTGGCAACCCTGCTAAACACGTAGAGCCATTGTGGTGGATCAATCCAAACAATTTTATCTACAACGAGTTGAACTCACCAAAACACATGAAATTGCCAACTCCAGTATTACCAGATGCTGATGGTGATGGTGTAACTGATCAGTTCGACCAAGAACCAAACACTCCAGCTGGTGCTCCTGTTGACACTCATGGTGTTGCTAAGGATACAGATGGTGATGGTGTTCCTGACTACAAAGACAAAGAATTACTTACTCCTCAGAGCTGCTTCCCAGTAGATGCTGATGGTGTTGGTAAATGTCCAGAACCTCCATGCTGCGCTGAATTACGCGACAAATTGAAAGAACAACCTGCTTGCGCTATCACTGGCTTACCAAGCGTTACTTTCAAGAGCGGTAGCATTACAATCAGCAAAACAGCTCAAACTACATTGGCTAGCGCTGCTCAGCAGATCAACGCTAATCCTAACTGCCGTGTAGATGTTATCGGCTACGGAGCTTCTGACAAACGTGCTCAACAATTAAGCTGGGATAGAGTTAGTGCAGTAATCAAATACTTAGTTGAAAAACAAGGTATCTCTGAAGGCCGCTTTAACTTCAAATATGGTCAGCAAGGCGATCCTAACACTGTAGATCTTCAAGGTACTACTGAACAGGGTCAAACAACAGTGCCTGCTCCACATCCACAGTACAAAAAGACAAAATAAGTTTTTGTAATACTTTTTGCGTCCAAAAACCGTCTCTCTTGAGAGACGGTTTTTTTTATTGCCAGAACTCAAAAGCTCAACTTTTTTAGATATATTCCACAATAATTTTTGCGGAATGTACAAGACAGTATTGCTGTTGATGTTATTGTTGCTATCGATTATGTATGAAGGTTCTTCTCAGGTGAAGACCGATCAATGGCTGCAGGATCTTATTTATAAAAATGCCTCTCCTTTTTTGAAGCATATATTGGATAGTTCTGATACCTACCAGTATCAGTTGATTTATACGCGCATAAACCGTGATAAAAGAAACAACCCGGTTTTCAGGAATTACTATCTGAATGTCGACAGGAACCGCTACTTTAATCCTGCATCAACCGTTAAGATGCCGCTTTCTTTTCTGGCTCTTGAAAAATTACATTCCCTTCGGCAATTTGGTGTAAGCAAAAACACTGCGATGCTCACTGACAGTTCTTATTCCGGGCAAACTTCAGTCTTGGGCGATAGTTCATCTCAAGACGGCATGCCTTCCATTGCTCAGTATATCCGGAAGGTATTTTTGATCAGCGACAACGATGCATACAATCGATTGTATGAATTTCTCGGGCAACAAACAATAAATGAAGCATTATGGGCAAAAGGATACAAAGATGTGAGAATAACCAGGCGGTTTGTTCCAATGAGCGCTGATGAAAACCGTCACACAAATGCTGTTCGTTTCATGCGTGGGAACGATCTTTTATACCAGCAACCGGCAGCAATAAGCAATGTTGCCTTCAATTTTAATAAAACCGTACTTGTAGGTAACGCACACTACGACAGGAACGATTCCCTTATAAACGCTCCAATGGATTTTACTACGCATAACAATGTGCCGTTAGAGGATCTCCAGCAAATGCTCCGTTCCGTAATGTTTCCTCGTTCAGTCCCCGAAAACAAGAGATTTAATCTCAGCGACAGCGACTATCATTTTTTATATCAGTATATGAGTGAGCTTCCACATGAAAGCGCATTCCCGCGATATGATACAACTGAGTACTTTGACAGTTACACAAAGTTCTTCTGGTTTAAGGATGGCAGGCAGAAAATCCCTTTATATATCAGGTCCTTTAATAAACCTGGATGGTCTTACGGATTTCTGACAGACGTGGCTTATATCGCCGACTTTAAGAACAAAACGGAATTCATGCTTAGTGGCGTTATTTATGTAAACAGCGATGGGGTTTTGAACGATGATAAGTATGAATATGAACAAACCGGCTATCCTTTCTTCCGGGAAATAGGGCAGATTATATATAACTATGAGCGAACGAGAAAACGGAAAAACGTCCCGAATCTTGATAATCTCAAATTAGATTATGATTAATATAGTTGAATATAGTATTGATAATTAGCACGATGTGGGTCAGTATGACAAAAATCATATTTCCGATTGAGCAATCTCATGTGTGCAAAAAATGAGGGCTGTTAAATTGCGTTAAAACCATAGTTGTATGCAATTTAATGGGCCTGATAATAATCAGTTTCGTGTATTAAGGCCAGATAGCATAATGCAGATGATCGAATCTGACTATCATAAAAAAATAAACGAACTTTGCTGCATTATAAGTGACTTTGTGTTGCAAAATTCACATACTGATGATGTGGAGCTCTCTGTTTCGGAATTGTTGCATTTGCTGATTGCAAAACTTAACGACGAAATAAAATATCTAATACTAAAGGAAAGCGGCATCTTATTTCCGATTATAAAAAAAGACCTGGCAAACACTACTGAAAAAACTCCGATCGACAGGCAAATTTTTGAATCTATAAAAAACCGGCATCTAATAGTCAGCGAACTAGTGGATAGAACCAGGCGGGTTTTGAACGAGCAGAATCTTCTCCGTGGGCTGAATGACCACTGGAAGCTAATGGATGAAGTTTTAATTTTGCTGGAAGATAAGATACACGGCTGGACCGACCTTGAGCAAGACCTATTATTTCCCCAATTGACGGGAGTGAATCCCACAGCAACGGCTAACTAAAAAATGGAAATGGAAAGCACTATCAACTCAAAAATAACATGCTACCACTGCGGCGAAACTGTTGGGAAATCCCCCGTGCACGCTCACGAAAAGGATTTTTGTTGTGAAGGATGTAGAATGGTCTATGAAATACTAAATGATAATGGTTTATGTAACTATTATGATCTGGAGAAGCATCCCGGGCTTTCACAAAAAATAAAAGTACGGCATAACAAATTCGCGTTTCTTGACGATTTAGCAATTGCGCAGTCTTTAATTACTTTTAAAAATGAAGAGCAAACACATATCAGCTTGTATTTGCCTCAAATGCATTGCAGTAGTTGCCTGTGGTTGCTGGAGAACCTTCACAAACTAAATCCGCATGTAATAAGCAGCAAGGTTAATTTCACAAGAAAAGAAGTTTACATTGTTTTTGAGAACAACAAAACTTCCTTGCGAAAAATCGCTGAATTGCTCACAAGCATCGGGTATGAGCCATATATCAGCCTTAATAATCTTTCAAAGCGTAAATCTTTCCTGGATAAATCCAAGATTTATAAGTTGGGTGTTGCCGGCTTTTGTTTTGCCAACATTATGCTATTCAGTTTTCCGGAGTATCTCGGTATTGATAGTAAAGAGGCCAATTTAGCTTTTATGTTCAGGTTGCTGAATGTGTTACTTGCGTTGCCTGTATTTTTTTATAGTGCCACTGAATTTTATAGCAGTGCGTGGAAAAGCCTCAAGCATGGATTTCTGAATATAGATGCGCCGATCGTACTGGCTATATGGGTGACGTTTGGCAGAAGTATTTATGAAGTTGCTACGAATTCAGGTGCCGGTTATTTTGATTCAATGAGTGGCATCGTATTCTTTATGTTGGTAGGAAGGGTGTTGCAAGATAAAACCTATCAGCAGTTGAGCTTTGAACGCGATTATACATCGTATTTTCCAATCGCTATTACAAGGGTAAAAAATACCGTGGAAGAGAGCGTTGCTTTACCTGAAATAAAACTGAATGATACGCTGCTGATTCATCATGAAGAATTGATTCCTGCTGATGGTATTATTACCCGCGGCAAGGCATTGATCGACTACAGTTTTGTTACAGGAGAAAGTGTTCCGGTTGAAAAGCAAATGGGTGAAATTGTTTACGCCGGCGGAAAGCAGGTTGGTGGCAATATTGAGATCCTTGTTATTAAAGAAGTTGCACAAAGTTATTTAACGCGTCTCTGGAACCGTGATGAATTGCAAAAAGCAAAACAACAGGATAATGAAAGGTCTTTTGTTCACCTTTTAAGCCGCGGGTTCACGTGGATCGTATTGGGGATTGCCTTTGCTGCGGCGGTTTACTGGTATGCTCATGATGCTTCCAAAGTTTGGCATGCAATCACTGCGGTGTTAATTGTAGCATGCCCATGTGCGCTACTTCTGAGCAATACATTTACCAATGGCAATATTATCCGCATACTAGGAAAAAATCATTTTTATCTCCGTAATGCGCAGGTAATAGAAGATATCGCTAATGTGGATTATATCGTATTTGATAAGACGGGTACATTAACAACGGGCAAATACAGTGATGTGCAATATGAAGGCGCAGAGTTAACTATGGCTGTGTTAAGGAAAATAGTTGTTCTCGCCAGCCAGTCCACTCATCCGATGAGCCGCTCTATTGTAGCCTGGGCCGATATGAAAATAGCCGATCTTCCCGTTGTAGCATTTAAGGAGCACCGTGGGAAAGGGATTGAAGGCATCGTAGATGGTGACCTGATAATGTTGGGATCGCCCGAGTTTGTTACAGGCAAAAAACACGATGGCCTGCAATCCTGTGTATATGTTTCTATTGAAGACAACATTATGGGCAAATTTGTGTTAGGTAATAATTACAGGCAGGATGTCGACGTACTTCTTAACCGGTTAAGAAAACAATATCCATTGGCTGTGATTAGCGGAGACAATACGGGCGAAAAAAAGCGGCTGGCACAAATGCTTGGAACAAGAACGCACATGCTCTTTAATCAAAAGCCTGAGGACAAGCTTGAAGCCATCAGCGATTTGCAATTGCAGGGACATAAAATAATGATGATAGGGGATGGCCTTAACGATGCTGGTGCACTTAAAGCGGCCAACGTTGGTGTTGCGCTTACAGATAGCAGCAACAATTTTACGCCAGCGAGTGATGTGATAATTGAGGCTGAACAATTACCTAAACTTTTGAGATTTATTAAATTATGCAAAGTCAATAAAAAAGTGGTGCTTGCCGCGTTTATTGTGTCTGTGCTTTACAATATTATCGGTATTTATTTTGCTGTGACAGGCAATATGTCGCCACTTATTGCGGCCATATTGATGCCCTCAAGCAGTATCAGCATTTTATTACTGACGTTCGGTGTAAGTAACGTTGTTGCAACCCTGCTAAAATTAAAATAGAATAAGCTCAACCTTACAACTCCCGATTAAAACTCAAATGAGGAGCACCGGCCTGAAATGGCCGGTGCTTAATTAAAATACCATATTGCGATATTGAAAATTGATTGTTATATTTGGTTGACGAGTGAATGCGGTGTTTAAGATTGTTAAGTGTTGCTTCCTTGTTTATGCTCCCTGCCGTCCTCAAACGGAAAAGATATAGCAAAACACCCCATACGCTTCTTACGTCCCTTTAGCAGAACATGACAAAGATCATACTTGCCCGTGAGTAAAATCATGTCGGCGGCTCCGTGCTGATTCTACATTTGTGAAATATTTAATCTATGAGTGTAATCATCCTGTTACTCATCGCTAGTATATCTGTTGCAGGACTTTTTCTTGCGGCATTCATCTGGAGTGTAAAAAGCGGACAATACGATGACGAGGCGAGTCCCCCAATCAGAATGTTGTTTGATGACAATCACGATAAGAAAAATCTATCTTAAAAAGCTCTGTTATAATTCTCAATACCAACCAAACACAAATCGCGATGCAAGTTGAAAAGTTCTATTATGATAACAAGATTGTAAAGATGTTTGCCTATGCCACTATACTTTGGGGTGTAGTGGGTATGCTTGCAGGTTTATTGGCGGCGATACAAATTTATCTGCCAGGTGCAAACTTCAATCTTGCTCCAACTACTTTTGGGCGTGTGAGGCCCGTACACACAAATGCTGTAATATTTGCATTTGTTGGGAACGGCATTTTTATGGGCGTTTATTATTCCCTTCAAAGGCTCTGTAAGGCGCGCATGTTCAACGATACTTTAAGTAAGATTCATTTTTGGGGATGGCAGCTAATCATTGTTGCGGCTGCAGTTACGCTTCTCGCCGGTTACACAACAGGAAAGGAGTATGCGGAACTGGAGTGGCCGATAGATATAGCTATTACACTGGTATGGGTTGTTTTTGGTATTAACATGTTTGGAACAATTATTAAAAGACGAGAGAGCCATTTGTATGTGGCCATCTGGTTCTATATAGCAACCTGGGTTACAGTGGCCATGTTGCACATCGTAAACTCTTTTGAGATTCCTTTTTCTGCATTGAAGAGTTACAGCTGGTATGCCGGTGTTCAGGATGCTCTTGTGCAATGGTGGTACGGACATAATGCAGTAGCCTTCTTCCTTACAACTCCTTATCTGGGCCTGATGTATTACTTCCTGCCAAAAGCTGCCAATCGTCCCGTTTACAGTTATAGGCTCTCAATCATACATTTTTGGGCGCTCATCTTTATTTACATATGGGCCGGCCCTCACCATTTGCTATATACAGCTTTACCAGATTGGGCTCAAAGTCTTGGTGTTGTTTTCAGTGTTATGCTTATTGCACCAAGCTGGGGAGGTATGTTGAATGGCCTGTTTACTTTAAGAGGCGCATGGGATAAAGTAAGGGAAGACCCTGTTTTGAAATTTATGGTAGTAGCTATTACCTGTTATGGTATGGCCACATTTGAAGGGCCATTGCTTAGCCTTAAAAGTGTAAACGCGATTTCGCACTTTACAGACTGGACGATAGCTCACGTGCACGTAGGTGCACTGGGTTGGAACGGGTTCCTCACTTTTAGTGTTTTGTACTGGATTATTCCTAAAATATTTAATACTCAACTGTATTCTAAAAAATTAGCCTCTACGCATTTCTGGATAGGAACTATAGGTATTGTGCTGTATGCAGTTCCTTTATATTGGGCCGGGTTTACGCAGGCAATGATGTGGAAGACTTTTACGGATGATGGAACACTTAAATTCCAGTTCCTTGAAACTGTTACGAACATAATTCCGATGTATATCACCCGTAGTGCTGGTGGTGCCCTGTACCTGGCCGGTGTGTTTGTAATGGTATACAATCTGTGGAAGACCGTGGCTTCAGGCAAGCTGGTGGCAAATGAAGAAGCAGAAGCTGCACCGCTGGCAAAAGTTGCCGAAGTACATGGCAAAGAACACTGGCACAGATGGATTGAAAAAAGGCCCGTTCAAATGCTGGTGTTTAGTCTGGTTGCGGTTGCAATTGGTGGCGTGCTGGAATTGGTGCCAACCTTCCTGGTGAAAAGCAATGTTCCTACAATTGCTTCAGTGAAGCCTTATACTCCGCTGGAGCTACAGGGACGCGATATTTATGTGAGAGAAGGCTGTTACACCTGCCACTCTCAAATGATCCGCCCATTCAGGGATGAAGTTGCGAGATACGGCGAATACAGCAAAGCAGGCGAATTTGTTTATGACCATCCATTCCAATGGGGAAGCAAAAGAACCGGGCCAGACCTCGCAAGGGAAGGTGGCAAATATCCTGATAGCTGGCATTACAATCACATGCTTGACCCAAGAAGCATGAGCCCGGGTTCAATCATGCCTAATTATCCGTGGCTGTTTAAAAATGACCTGGATACAGAAATTACTCCCGCAAAGATCAGAGCGATGCAAACGCTGGGCGTGCCTTACGAAAAAGGATATGATGAAGTAGCAAATAAGGATCTGAACAAACAGGCCAAACAAATAGCAGGAAGATTACAAAACGACGAACAGATCAAAAAACTGGCAGCAGTAAGTGATGAAATCGATCTTAAGAATATTGATAAAAAAGAGATTGTGGCGCTGATTGCTTATTTGCAACGTGTAGGTACAGACATCAAGGGCGAACACAAACAGGTTGCGGAATTGAAATGATTCTTTATTGAAAAAGTAGTTCTATTTCAATTAAAGAAACGATTAAACAACATCTCAATTTTTAAAAATGAAATTCATTAATTACCTGGAAAAAATCACTGGTGTTGATATTTATGCGATGGCGGCTTTCATCATCTTTTTTTCCATCTTCATCATCATGGCAATTTGGGCATGGAAAGCCGATAAAAAAATGATCAATTACTTACGAAACATTCCTTTGGAAGATTAAGGTTACGATGCTTAAAAAAATATTTATGACTACAAAATGTTATACTCCCAATAAAAAAATAATCGCAAGGCTATGTTCTCTTTTCGTGCTTTGCCTCCCGTTGGCTGCACTCGCAGAAGGCCCCAGAAAGCCTTCTGACGTAAGCAACCCAATTGCACTCGTCTTTCTTTCTGTTATTGTTGCTTTGTTAGTAATTATCTGTATACTGGCAGGAATAATCATAAGTACAGCAAAAACATATGCCGAACGCTATAGGAAAAACAATGCTGTAGTAGGCAAAACGTTGGTAATTCTTGCGCTGTGCTTTGTTGCTGCTCCTCTGATGGCCCAGGATAGTACAAGCGTTGCGACCGAAGCTATTAAGCCACCCGTTGCCCTGTCAGATATGTCACTGTATGCGCTTGTCGCAACAGTATTTGTAGAGATTATTATTATATTAGGCTTACTGCTGAACCTTCGTTCTTTATTGGCGAAAGATAAAGTTGTGGTAGAAGAAGCCGTGGCGGTTGAAAAAGATCCTTTATGGAAAAGAATATGGATAAAGATGAACAATTTCAAATCCATAAAGGAAGAAGCTTCTCTCGACCTTGAACATAGCTACGACGGAATACGGGAACTCGATAACCGTCTGCCGCCCTGGTGGATTTACGGGTTTTATCTTACAATTATCGTTTCAGTCATTTATTTATGGCGATATCACGTATCTCACTCAGCTCCGTCAAGCATTGAGGAATATACAATAGAAGTTCAAAAGGCTGAAGTTGAGAAAGAAGCATACCTGAAAAAGTCTGCTGGTAATGTTGATGAAAATACTGTAACCATGCTGGATGCATCTGGTATTGAAGCGGGTAAAAAAACCTTTACAACCAATTGCGCTCCTTGTCACGGAGCTGACGGTGGCGGTGTAGTGGGCCCTAACCTGACAGACGACTATTGGTTGCATGGCGGTAATATAAAAGACGTTTTTAAAACCATTAAATATGGTGTACCCGAAAAAGGTATGAAGAGCTGGAAAGATGATTTTTCGCCGGTGCAAATTGCCCAGCTATCCAGCTATATTAAATCGCTGCACGGCACCAAACCCGCAACCCCTAAAGAACCTCAGGGCGAGATATACAAAGATGACAATGGAAGCGCCCCAATTGCAGACTCTACGGGCAAACAAGAGGTTAAAGGTGTTGCCGCAATAAAATAGTTATGAGTAATGTTGTTGACCAAAACGAATTAGAAGAGCATCAAGCGTTTAGAGACAGGATTGCAACCGTTGATGAAAAAGGAAAACGCAACTGGGTATTTGCACAGAAACCTGTGGGTAAATTTTACAAGATCCGCAGTGTTCTCAGTTATTTTTATTTTTTAATGTTTTTTGGCTTGCCGTTTATACACATAAATGGCAGGCCTTTATTTCAGTTTAATATACCCGAGGCAAAATTCATTTTATTCGGGAAAGTATTCTGGCCGCAGGATTTTTTCATATTCGGCCTGGGTATGGTAACGTTCATTTTCTTCATTGTTCTTTTTACTGCTGCGTTTGGCCGGTTATTTTGCGGATGGGCATGCCCGCAAACCATTTTCATGGAAATGTTGTTCAGGAAGGTGGAATACCTGATCATTGGAAATGCAAACGAACAAAGAAGGCTAAAGGCTTCACCATGGACAACCTCCAAAATAGTAAAAGTTACAGCCAAACATGTAGCTTTTTTCCTTCTGTCATTCGTTATCGCCAACTTTTTTCTGTCTTACATTATCGGCATAAAAGAACTGTGGAAGGTTATTACAGAGCCGGTTTTTGATCATCTTGGTGGATTGTCTTCATTACTTCTTTTTACGGGTGTATTTTATGGGGTATACGCTTTTTTCCGCGAGCAGGTTTGTACCGTGGTTTGTCCTTATGGTCGGCTTCAAAGCGTGCTTGTTGACAAAAACTCCATGACAGTAGCTTATGATTATAAGCGCGGCGAGCCAAGAGGAAACTTTAAGAAAAAGCATGAAGAGCCCTTAGGCGATTGTATAGATTGTTTTCAGTGCGTAAGGGTTTGCCCTACAGGTATAGATATTCGTAATGGCGTACAAATGGAATGTGTGGGCTGCACAGCCTGTATCGATGCTTGCGATGCTGTTATGGATAAAATACATAAGCCAAAGGGATTGATAAGATACGCGTCCGAGAATTCAATTGAGAACAATGAGCCCCTCAGATATACTACCAGGATGAAGTTGTACACCGGGCTATGCCTGGTTGTGATGGCTGGCTTATCATTGTTGTTGATTACAAGAAAAGATGTATCGGCTACCGTTATCCGCACACCCGGTATGCTTTTCCAGGAACGTGGCGTTGATAGTATCTCCAACTTATACAATATCAAAATGGAGAACAAAACCGCCCATGATATGCGGTTGATAATTAAAGATGAAACAACCGGCGGCGCCATACAAATAATAGGTAAGCCTTTTATTGACGTGCAGAAAGATGGTCAGGGCAATGGTACATTCTTTATCGTGATGGATAAAAAAAGTATTGCGAAAAAGAAAACCGAGATAAAGCTCGGGTTATACGAAGGGAACAAAAGAATCGCTGAAGCTAAAACAATATTTCTTGGACCGGTGGGTGAATAATTTATTCACGCACAAAAAATAAGGGTTATGAATTGGGGAAATAAATTGCTAATCGTATTTGGGGTATTCGCCATTGGTATGGGAGTACTTGTATACAAATGCATGAACGTGAAATTTGACCTTGTGAGCAAGGATTACTACAAAGATGAACTGCGATACCAGGATAAGATAGACGGAATAAAGAACGCTTCCGAGGTAGGAGAGGTTAGTGTTAGCGAAAATGATCAGCAGGTGGTTATTGCTTTTCCCGCAGAAGTGAAAGGCTATAAGGTTAAGGCTGACGCATGGTTCTATTGTAAAACAAATGCCGAGCGCGACAGAAAGATGGCACTCTCAGTTAATGACGATGGAACATGCGTAATTGATAAAAAGCTTCTGTTAAAACAGGAATACCAATTAAAGCTGAGTTGGGAAACCGGCGATAAGAAATACTATACAGAAAAAGAATTTAAAGTGAACTGATGAGTTGGGCAATTATTTTTTCGGGACTTGCACTTGGAGCTATAAGTAGCTTCCACTGCGTTGGGATGTGCGGCCCGATTGCATTTGCATTGCCTGTGCAATTATTGCCACAACAACAACGAGTGATTGGAATTATATTGTACAATTTGGGGCGAATTACAACCTATAGCTTGTTGGGATTAATCGTCGGACTTTTTGGTAGACAGATATTTATAGCTGGTTATCAACAGGTATTTTCTATTATAGCCGGGGTTATGGTTCTTGTAATTTTGGTTGGAAATGTATTGCAACGGAAAATTATCCGCATAGGTTTCATAGAAAGAAGCAAGGTAAGGCTGCAAAAAATAGTAGCCGCTCAGTTGAAAAGAAAGAGCCTTTTAAGCATGTACACTATTGGGCTGGCGAATGGCTTTTTACCGTGTGGGTTGGTTTACCTAGCTCTTACTGCTGCCATGGCTGCTGGCTCTCTGCAAAATGGCATTGTGTTCATGTCAGCGTATGGCGCAGGGACACTTCCTGCTATGTTTGCAATTTCTTATTTTGGTGCTTTCATAAATTTAACAACCCGGAACGCGATTAAGAAAATGTTACCCTATGGCATTGCGATCGTCGGTATTTTATTGATTCTCAGAGGAATGAATTTGAACATACCTTACGTAAGTCCCTTTTTTGACAATTCATCGGCGAAAGTTATCGAGTGCCATTGACACTTAACATTTTCTTATTAAACTTTTATAGCATCTTTGTATCTCAGTAATACGGATGGCAGAGAGAGATAAAAAAGAATGAAAAAGTGAGTTTGGTTTATGTCGAAAAAAATCTTAACTTACAAGTAAACAATCTGGCATCTGGTTTGTAAAATATAAATAAGCAAGTAGTCAATTTTCTCATAAGCAGTTAGTTTTGGTTGCGGCCCCTGTTTCCACAGGGGCTTACTTTTTTTAGCTAACTTTTGCCTTCGCCCTTGCTCTTCTTTTTAAAAACAGATAGGCCGCAAAACAACCTATTCCATCAGCAATAATGTCTGTAACATCAAACGAACGGTTCGGTACCCAATATTTTTGAACAAACTCCATTGCTATACCATATACCCACCCCCAGATAGCTATTTTAAAGCACAAAGAGGTGAAATTTACGTGGCTTTTAAGTGGAACGCAAAAAAGGTATACAAGCACGCCAAATAGCGTAATGTGTACGATTTTGTCAAAATGAATCGTCGCAAGAAAAGGTGCCGGAGGGAGGTCGTTCCCGGGTATTATCAATAAAATAAGCGAGAATGCAAACCACAACACCGCTGGAAGGAAGAAAAAAAGTCTTGTTTTCAACTTGAATGTTTTTGTGGAGGAAACTGTAAATCAGCAGGATGTTTTATTATGAAAAACGGCATTGATGAAACCTTCAATGCCGTTTTTTAGTATAATCTGACCGAATTATTTATGCTACCAGTTTTTCGTAATCCTCAGCGCTCATTAAAGCATCAAGATCAGCAGGATTGGCCACTTCTATTTTAACCATCCAACCGTCGCCATAAGGATCCGTATTTACAAGTTCCGGTTGTTTTTCCAGAATAGCGTTTACTTCCAGTACTTTTCCTGTTATAGGTAAAAATAAATCACTTACAGTTTTTACCGCTTCAACTGTTCCAAATACTTCTTCTGCGTTCAGGCTTTGGCCAACTGTGGTAATATCAACATAAACAATGTCACCTAATTCGCCTTGCGCGAAATCTGTGATACCAATCATGGCGATATTGCCATCAACCAACTTGATCCATTCGTGATCTTTAGTGTATTTTACATCTTGTGGAAAATTCATACTGTAAGTTTTTTGATGCACAAATATTCAACAAATAGTGAAAACAAAATAATCATTTTTCAAATACCGCCTAAAAAGGCGCAGTGGCCGCTTTCTGGCGATCGCATTTACAGCTTAATGTGTGTTAATGTATTTTCTTATAGTGAAATAATTAACTATCCACAGTACAAATAAAATAAGCGCAGCGGAAACTACTGTTGCCATGGAGATTACCGTACTAACAAAAATGTGTTCTCCTGATAACCAGTGTTTTACCCAAACCTGCAGCAATGCAATAACAATAAGGGTAACTAGCACGATAATTATATTGGAAGGAAAAAACTGCTTCATTAAAAACGTTTTTAATTGTTTGGGTGCGGCTCCGAGCGTTACAAGCAACGCAATTTCTTCTTTGCAGGATGCAATGGTAAGCTGAATAAACAACGTAAATATCAATAAGGCAAAGAGTAGCATCACTGCGCCTGTGATCCCCGAAATATTTACAACGGTATTTACTACCTGCCTGTACTTGCTAAAACGGGTTTTGTCAGCATCGGTAGTAAGGCCGTGGTCTTTCAGGTAATTCATTAATTCAGGGCTTCCAGGGTCTTTTGTTCTTATAACAATCCTTGAAGGGCTTGCAGGTGGCGCTGTGCCAAATTTGTTGTTGGCCCAATCCATAAAACTTTGTGGAACGAGGATTGAAGCTATCCTGTCACTAAAGCCAACAACCTTGGCGTAATAGTTAACCGGGCCATTGGGCGACTGAATATTTATTTGTAACGGAATATTCTTCACAAGATCCTGCGAAAGCTTAGGCAAGCCTTGTGAGGAAGCAAATCCAAAATTGTACATATCGAGAAAGGAATTGGGAATAATGATAGGGATGAAGGTTGACTGATCATTCCATTCCCAGTCCTTGTTGTTTACATCCAGAAAGGCGTCTGGCACACTTTCAAAAAACAGGTCTGTGTAAAACGGCAACCGATTGGTGGCACCCTGTGCTGAGACCTTAAAGCGGCTTGCGGTAAGGATACCCAGTGATTCAACAAATGGCTGTTTTTTTACATCATTGATCTGCTCTTCGGTTAGTGTGGTTTGCCCAATATTTTGTGAAGTAACGGCCTTATTGATCACAAGGAAATTAGCAATACTATCCTGGTTTGTTTTGTTATGAAGCAAGTCGTCATAATTAGCCTGGATCTGCACAGCTGAAAGTATCAGAAACAACGCGATAGATAAACCCAAAATGGCAAGAATAAATCGGCTTCTGCCCGCGCTCGTTTTAATCAGTTTTTTTAAAAGAAGTGAAAGGCTCATAGTATTCAATTGTACAGGGATTAAGGATTACAACATTAGGTTCCGTGTGTAGTTAAAATGCGCGTCATCATCAAGGTCTGTCAAAATGAAGCCGGCATTTCTTTTTTTGCATTCCTCTGCTATTAACCGGGCAGCTTTGTTCGAATTGTCCATATCAAGATGGCTGAATGGTTCATCCATAAAAAGCCAGTCGAAAGGTTGCATTAGCGCCCGTACTATGGCTATACGCTGCTGTTCTCCATAACTGCATAATCCTGTTCGTTGATGTAGAATGTGCGTGATCTGAAGCGTTTCCGCCATTTGGTCAATCATTGTGCTTTCATAATAAGGAGCCTGTAGCACGCGGTTTAATTCTATATTTTCTCTTGCTGTAAGATTTGCAAACAAACGTAAATCCTGAAAAATGATACTTATGTTTTGCTGGCGCACAACTGCCAATGCATCTTCCTCTATATCCCGGATGTCTTTTGCATCGTACAGCACACTGCCTTCATAATCCATGCGCAGCTTATACAATGAATGAATCAAGGTTGTTTTACCGGTTCCGCTTGGCGCTTTGATCTTTATCCATTCTCCCTTATTGAATACCACCTCTGTATTCCAAATGTCGGATTTGCGCACCTGGAACTTTTCTTTTAAGGGAATAGGAACAAGATTTTTTAACTGTATCATTTTATTAAATAGTATTGCCGAAGATAACAAGATATGACCGAAAGCAGCGCGTTCGATAGCTGATGGTTGCTTGCTTATACCACACATACTATTACTTTTGTTATAAACTTGATATAATTGAGCAGTATAAAAAAGCTGGCGGGACAAACTATCTGGTACGGATTAAGCAGTATTGCAGCCAGGTTCATCAACTACTTACTTACACCCTTATTAACCTACGCGGCAGTAGTAACACCTGCTGATTTTGGGAGGCAAAACTTGCTATACTCTGCCTTGCCCGTGCTCAATGTGCTGTTTACTTATGGCTTTGAAACTGCTTACTTCAGGTTTTCAGCAAAGCCGGAATATAAAAAGAGCATCTACGATACAACTTTTTTTTCACTGTTCTTTTCCACCATCGTTTTCACTTTTATATTATGGCAGTTTCAGGGGTTTCTTGGTAAGTTGTCAGGTTTCCAGGATATACCTCAGATCATTCAGTTGGCCATATTTATAGTGGCAACCGACGCCCTGAGCACCATTCCATTTGCGAGATTGAGGCAGGAGGGTAGGCCTAAAAAATATGCGTTTGTAAAAGTTGCCGGTATCATCACCAATCTTTTGCTTACCTGGTTTTTCATCAATTATTGTCCGGGGAAGATCAAGGAAACGCCAAACACCTGGGTGATCATGATTTTTGATGAAAGCAAAAACCCGATTTACTATGTAGTGCTGGCAAATCTTGTAGGATCATTGATTACCCTGTTGCTGCTTGGCAACGAGATCAGATCAGTAAAATTCAACTTCAATGCAAGATTATGGAAAGAAATGATTATTTACTCAATGCCATTGGTGATTGTGGGTTTGGGTGGAATTGTGAACGAAACTTTTGACAGGTTAATGATCAAAGCCTGGTTGCCGGGAACAGAAGAATACAAGAATGAGCAGGTGGGTATATATGGTGCGTGTTACAAATTGTCTTTACTGATCTCGTTGTTTATCCAGGCCTTTCGCATGGCTGCAGAACCGTTTTTCTTTAAGCAGGCAGAAGGTGAAAACCCACAGCGCACTTACGCCCGCGTGATGAAGTTTTTCGTGATTATAATTTCATTTATGTTTTTGGCGGTAGCCTTATTCCTGCCTATATGGTCGCTGATGGTTGGCCCGAAGTATCGTGAGGGACTTAAAATTGTACCTGTATTGCTACTTGCAAACATGTTCCTTGGTATTTACTACAACCTCAGTATTTGGTTTAAATTAAGCAATAAAACAATTGCTGGCCTTTATATCACATTGTTGGGTACGGTTATCACTGTAGCAGTGAATTACATCTTCGTTCCTAAAATCGGATATATGGCTGGCGCATGGGGTACTTTTTTATGCTACGGCACAATGATGGCGGTCAGTTATGTATGGGGGCAAAAAGTTTATCCGGTGCCTTATGTAAGAAAAAAATTAATTGCTTATATAGTCATTGTAGTTCTGCTGTTTTTCGTTCATAAAGGCATAACCAACTTATTCTCCAATACGTATTTTTCATTAGGATTGGGAGCAGTGCTTACAGCTATATACGGATGGTTTATTTTATTGGTTGAAAGGGCCGAATTCAAAAAGATGCCCTACATCGGACGGCTCGTTAAATAGTGCTTTTCAAAAAAAAGCAAACTAAATTTGGTAAGTTCTGCAAATCTGTTATTTTTGCGCCCCGTTGCGGATGTGGCGAAATTGGTAGACGCACTAGACTTAGGATCTAGCGCCGCGAGGCATGGGGGTTCGAGTCCCTCCATCCGCACCAAAAAAAGGAAGTCTTAAGGCTTCCTTTTTTATTTTCCGCTTGGAGAAAATCCCTTTAGTTATGGAAAATAAGCCAAAAACAAATTAAAATATTTGATGATGGCACATCTATAGCTAAAAAATATTAAAAAACCAATCACAAACCTGTAACTTTGCACCCCATTTTAGTTGGGTAAAAGTGATTTTTATTCAATAAGATCAAAATAACAATAGAAAACGATAAACAATATGGCTACAATCACCCGTGAGAATCTTGGCCTGCTGAATGATAAGCTTACTGTTAAAGTTGCCAGGGAAGATTATTTTCCGGCTTTTGAAAAGAGCATTAAGAATTATGCAAAAACTGCCAATATTCCTGGTTTCCGTAAAGGTATGGTGCCTTCAGGGCTTGTAAAGAAAATGTACGGCCAGAGCGTATTTACTGAAGAGGTTTTGCGTACGGTTGAAAAAGAGCTGAATGATTATATGGTGAAAGAGCAGTTGGATATTTTTGCCCAGCCTTTGCCTCTTGAAAGCCAGGACCGCATGTTCGATTTCAACAGCCCAAGCGACTACGTTTTTGCTTTTGAAATTGGTTTGAAACCTGCTTTCGACATCAATACAAAAGATATCGCAGTTACGCGTTATAAAATTCAGGTTACTGAAGAACAGGTAAACGAAGAAGTTAACCGCTTGCAGATCCGCAACGGTAAAATGAATGAGCCTGAAGTTGTAGACTCTGAAGACAACGTATTAAACCTTGATTTTAAAGAAGTAAATGCTGATGGAACTGAAAAAGAAGGCGGCATTACCAAATCAAACTCTTTGCTGGTTAAATACTTTACTGAAGACGTTCGTAAAGATTTGATGGGTAAAAAGAAAGATGATTCTTTCGTGATCCAGTTAAGCAAAGCTTTTGCTGAAAAAGAAAGAGAGTGGGTGATCGGTGACCTGGGATTGAATAAAGACAATGCAGAAGATGCTGACAAGTTCTTCTCGCTGACTATTACAAAAGTGGGATTGATAGAAAAACCTGAAATGAACGAAGAGTTCTTTGAGGCTGCTTTCCCTGCAAGAGGCATTAAAACGGAAGAAGAATTCCGTAACGCTGTAAAAGTTGAAATTGAAAACTACCTTGACAGCCAAAGCCGCAACCAGCTTCATGATCAGCTTTATCATCAGCTGTTAGACAACACAACAATCGAATTCCCTAAAGAATTCCTGAAACGTTGGTTGCAAAATGGCGGTGAAAAAGCAAAAACTGTCGAAGAGGCAGAAGCTGAGTATCCTTCTTTTGAAAACCAGTTAAAATGGACCTTGATCACTTCCAAACTGATCAACGACCATAAAATAACTGTTGAAAACACTGAAATTAAAAACCACGCTGTAAAGCAAATGCTGGGTTATATGGGCCAGAGCGATGCTGACAGCATGCCATGGTTGGATGAATATGCTAACAGAATGTTGCAGGACAGGAAATTTGTTGAAAATACTTATTTCCAATTGCAGACTGAGAAGCTGTTTAACATCCTGGAAGGTGAAGTAAAAGTTACAGAAGAATCAATCAGTGATGAAGATTTTGCAAAAAAACTGCATCATCATCACCACTAGTCGATAGAAATAAATTGCAAAGCCGCTCTGTTTGGAGCGGCTTTTTTATTTTATCAAAGCGATTGTGGGGAAGAATAACAAATCAAAAGATTCGCCACGTCACCGATTCTCTGCGACCTTTGCGTGAAATAACCTCCACAGCTGAACGGTCAAATTGAAATGCCCAATGCATGGCGAAACGGTTACGTTATCATATCTTTAGTACATTCATAAAACTTTACTATGCAGGAACTGATTGATCGTTTGAAGGAAAAGGGGCTCACAGAAGAGCAAGCCTACGCGGCAATCGAAGTCATTAAGGAATTTGCAAAGGAGAAATTTCCGTTGTTCTCCGGAGCTATCAACAAGCTCTTTAGCAAATACGGGAATAAAGAGGAAGAAGAGGATTTCCTGGGCTAAACGGCAAGGGCGCCCGAAAGCGTAAGACTGACCTTTTGGCGGGAGCAGCCGTTTGCACGGTATTTGGTATCTAAAAAAGCGCTGGTGTCACTCGGTAATGCTGATTGATGCCGGCTAACCGCGATAGAATACAATCGCTTATTTTCATTGAAAAATATTCAACTATGGATTTTGGAAAGGAATTTGAAAAATATGCTGTTAAGCATAAAGGCATAAGTAGCGCAACATTGCACAATTATAATAACAGCATAACTAATCTTACGCCATACATTATTGAAGAAAGGCCACTGAATGTGGCTAGTATGGACGTATTCAGCCGTTTGATGATGGACAGGATCATCTTCCTCGGAGAACCAATCAATGACTACGTAGCAAACATTGTTACTGCACAGTTATTGTTCCTGGAAAGCACAGACCGCACAAGGGATATTCAGATGTACATCAACAGCCCCGGGGGTAGTGTTTATGCTGGTTTAGGTATTTACGATACTATGCAGTTCATAAATCCGGATGTTTCAACTATCTGTACGGGTATAGCTGCAAGCATGGGTGCAATTTTGTTATGTGCTGGCGTAAGCGGCAAAAGAACGGCGCTGAAACATGCACGTATCATGCTGCACCAGCCAAGTGGCGCCATCGGCGGACAGGCTTCTGATATTGGCATTACAGCGCGTGAGATCAAAAAGATCAAGCATGAATTGTATGAAGTGATCACTCATCACAGCGGAAAAGACATGGAAACAGTTGCTAAGGACTGCGACAGGGATTTCTGGATGACCGCACAGGAAGGAAAAGAATATGGCCTTGTTGATGAAGTGCTTTTGACTAACCCGCGTAAAGAGAAAAAATAAGAGACAGTATCGTTTAAGAAGGCTGATTTTACATTATCACTACTCTAAAATTTAAGAAATATGATTAATTCGAAATATATTGTAAATCCTTACTTAATGGAGGATGAAGAAGAGGAAGAACAACCGAAAGATGATAAGCAGGAGCAGATGTCGCCTTTGTTGATGAGGAAAATGGAAAAACTTTTCCTGGAAAAACGCGCGGTTTATTTGTGGGGCCCTGTTGATGATAAATCAGCGAGGGAGGTGGTTTCCAAGTTAACATTGCTGGACGCAGACAAGCCGGGTGAAGAAATCAAATTTTATATTAACAGCCCGGGGGGTATGGTAACCAGTGGTATGGTTATTTACGATACGATTAAACTGATCCAATCTCCGGTTAGTACCATCTGCATGGGACTGGCGGCAAGCATGGGTTCAATATTATTAAGCGTAGGGAAAAAAGGCAAGCGCTATATATATCCTCACGGCGAAGTAATGATCCACCAGCCAAGCCTTGGTGGTATGTTCCAGGCTACATCGGCAGACATTGAGATACAGGCTATTCAGATGGAAAAAACAAAGCTGCTGGGTGCAAAAATCCTTGCTGATAATTGTGGTAAAACGGTTGACCAGATCCTTAAAGATTTTGACCGTGACTACTGGATGGATGCGCAGGAAGCTGTTCAATACGGAATAGTAGACAAGGTTTTAAATAAGCTCTAATAAGGATAAAACCGGAAATATTTCATTTTTCGGTAAAATTCAAGTTAAAGCGCCTTAAATAAGTCTTTTCAAAACCGCTGTTTACGGCGGTTTTGTTATTTTTGTATTTAGGATTTACTAAACGGCCTTAGGGCAAAAAAAAATATCATGGCAAAACAATCGCATTTGCATTGTTCTTTTTGCGGTAGAAGTAGGGATGAAGTAAAAATTTTGATTGCCGGACAGGAAGGGCATATTTGCGAAAACTGTGTAGAACATGCACAGGAGATCATAGCACAGGAATTACAGGCGAGGCAGGAACAGCAATCTTCCCAGTTTAAGTTTACTGTTAAAAGACCAAAGGAGATCAAGTCGTTCCTTGATCAATACATCATAGGTCAGGACGAGGCTAAAAAGGTGATGTCAGTTGCTGTTTATAATCACTATAAACGCATCACGCAAAAACAACAGGACGATATTGAGATCGAAAAGAGCAATATTGTAATGGTAGGTGAAACCGGTACCGGTAAAACACTTCTTGCCAAAACAGTGGCACGTTTGCTAAATGTGCCTTTTGCCATTGTTGACGCAACTGTATTTACTGAAGCCGGATATGTGGGTGAGGACGTAGAAAGCATGCTTACCCGTTTATTGCAGGCGTGTAACTACGATGTACAAGCGGCTGAAAAGGGAATTGTATATATCGATGAAATTGATAAGATCGCACGTAAAGGAGATAATCCTTCTATTACACGCGACGTAAGTGGTGAAGGCGTTCAGCAAGGGCTTCTTAAGATGCTGGAAGGTACAGAAGTGCTTGTTCCACCACAAGGCGGAAGAAAGCATCCCGAGCAAAAAATGATCAAGGTTAACACGCAGAATATTTTGTTTATCTGCGGTGGTGCTTTTGATGGTATAGATAAAGTAATTGCAAGGCGTATTAATACCAATGCAATTGGCTTTAATGTGAACAAAGACGAACAGGAATTACAACGCAAGAATTTGCTGCGTTTTATTAACGCTACGGATTTAAAGAGCTTCGGTTTAATACCAGAGTTGTTAGGCCGTTTGCCGATAGTTACGCATCTGGAGCCATTGGATGTACCTACGCTTCGTTCAATTTTGACAGAGCCTAAGAACAGCCTTATCAAGCAGTATACGAGGTTGTTTGAGCTGGAAAATATAAAACTCGAAATTGAGCCGGCGGTATTGGATTTCATGGTTAGCAAAGCCATGGAATTTAAACTTGGCGCAAGAGGATTGAGAAGTATCTGTGAATATATTTTTACCGATGCCATGTTCGAAATGCCGGGTACCGATCAGAGCCATTTCCTGGTAACGCTTGAATACGCGCAGAATAAATTTGACAAGAGTAAGCTGAGCCTGCTGAAGGTTGCTTAATCTGCTGATTTTAATATTTAGAAAAGGATAGCATTTGCTATCCTTTTTCATTTGTATGTATTACAGAAATGAGGTTTTTCGCAAGCCTTCCTGAAAATAAATTTGCCTGGCGTACCAATTGAGATTTCCGCAATTGGCCACCAGGCACACCTTTTATAACCCAACTTCAAAAAAATGATTTTCTGTCTGGCTTTCGGCAGATTATTAAAGATCCGCTTCCTTTAGCTTTTTGGGGATCTTGATATCTGCGGTCTGGCTTTTTCCTGCTCTGCTGTAGGTGATTTTCAGAATGTCGCCATCTTTTAAATCTTTCAAAGCCATCCTTACATCTTCGACGCTGTTTACCGCTTTGCCGTTGATCGCAGTAATCAGGTCATCTTCTTTTAAACCGGCTTTGCCAGCAGGGGTTTCATTATTTACATCAAGTACCTTAACACCTTTGTCATCTTCAGTATCCTGCATGCGTATGCCTAACCTTGGCTTCCTGGTAAACACGAAATTTTTTCCATCGGAACTGTTCCAACTCATGTTCATGTCATTGTCAAACTTGTAATTGAAGTTGTAATTAGTGGCCAGGTTTTTATCCAATACGACGGATGCTGTATTTGTTTTACCATCTCTTTTGTATTCCACATTTACCTTATCGCCAGGATTGAATTTTCCAACGGCTTCAACCAGATCATCAGAATCTTCAATTTTCGTTTCACCAACTTTGGTGATAATGTCACCGGCTTTCAGTCCCGCCTTTTCTGCTGCACTTTCTTTCGAAACTTCTTTCAGTTTTACGCCATCGTCAGTTTTTTCAGAAACTACGCCCAACATGGCCCTATTTGTACGAACCCTGTAAGCTCCTCTGAAAGATTTAACACCACCTTCTGGAGGGAAAGGCGCAATAGGTGCCAGAGGTGCGATGGCAAAGGCATCATCTGTTTTTAAAATCTCCACATCCTTGCTCACAAAATCCGATAACGGCTTTCCATTAACGGTTACTTTATCGCCGTCCACTACAATTGTATATTTCTCGTTATTGTCCGTTTTTTTACGAATTACAATTGTTTCCTCTTTTGTGGCTGCTGTCTTCTTTTTGGGAGCTGGCGGAGGATTCTGAGCTACTGCTGAACTTGTTATGATGGACGCACCTAACAGGCAGGCAGTAAATAACGTTAGCTTATTCATGTTTATAGTTTTATTGTACGAAGAATTTAGTAGATCAAATATAGGAAAATTTATCAAATACGAAAAACTTCGGAAATGTTTAAATTTTCTTAAGAAAGTTGGTGAGAAATAAGGCTTAAGGTTTAAGGCGTAGGGTGGTATAAGGCGTCAGGCGTCAGTTATTTGATGAGGTGTAAGTCTTGGGTATGTGGGTTCTCTATTAGAAAGGAGCCCTTTGAAAATAGCGTTCTGAGAGCTATTCGAACTAACCGAATCGAACAACCATTCATCAGGCATTCCTTAATCATCGGGTCCTAAAACCCCACGCCTTAAGCCTTATGCTTGAAACCTGATAGCTGAAACCTGAAAGCTTTCTCTTACCTCACACATTTATTTATGGCTGATATAGTTTTCCTACCACAAGCTTATCGCCAGACAGGTCTACTTCAAACAGATGTGGAACGCGGACAGTACGGCCGTTTACACTTTTGTGGCTATGTATAGACATAAGCAGTTTGCCATTTAATGTATGGAATAACATGCCGTGGCCGTAGTTTGGTGGCGTTATCGGATCTTTTTCCTGTATCCACGGGCCATCCAATGTGCCGCTTGTTGAATAGGCTACACCTTGGGTATAAACGTCATAAATCCAGCTAGTCCAGATCATCCCTAATCGCCCCGTCGCCGTTGTAAACAAATACGGCCCGTCGGTTACCTTGTTAGGTTTATCGTTACCATTTTTATCCTTCTCGCGGCTCCATGGAGAATCGCTGGCGCGAAACAGCACTTTTCCAACGCCAATTGAACCACTCAAATCGGGTTTTAGTTCTATTTTCTCAATTGTGCCATTCAGGTTTTGCAACCACTCGTAGCAATAAATCATATAAGGTTTGCCATTCTTATCAACCCAAAAGGTTCCATCCAGAGTGGGTTTATTAGGAGGCAGGTAAACAGAATCTTTCATGGGAACATAAGGGCCATCGGGCTTGTCGCTCACAAGTACGTGGCTGGCGCGGCGTTCTATAACGTTGCCGTTAACACTATCAATCTTAACTGAACGATTGGTAAACGTGGCGAAGTAATAATATTTACCTTTATAGGCGTGAATTTCAGCGGCCCATATCATTGGCTTTGGCCCCATCCATGAAGTTGAATCGGTCTGAGCAACTTTATAAGGCCCGTCCCAAAATTTCATGTCTTTACTTTTCCATAGCATGCCTCCGGTTCCTGTCATGTAATACATTGTTGACGCGCTATCCGCCAGTATAAATGGATCACTTAGTGTAATAGAGTCGAGTGGAATATTTTTTCTAATCGCCGGTAGGTTGGGTCTTGGTTGCGCAATACCTACAAAAACATTCAATATAATTGTGCACGCGACAATTATAAAAATGGTCAAATTTTTTTTCTGCATCTGCTAGTTGTTTCGTTGCCTAATATAGCACAAAGCAGCGAAAATCTGAAAGATGGAAGGTGATATGCCGTGGTGTAAAACTGTCATTGCTTCGAAGGGTGAGTGAGGGCATCCAAACATTCATCAATACTAAAAAACAAAGAGCCCGGAACAACCGGGCTCTTTGCATGTATCTTATGTGGCACCTTCTTTAAAGAAGATTTTTGACAGTGTCTATTACTTTGTCCAAATTGCTGGCATCGGTACCGCCAGCGGTAGCCATTGTTTTTTGGCCTCCGCCACCGCCTTTAATCAGCGGCGCAATATGTTGCTTAATGATAGTAGGCGCATCTATCTGTTTTGCATCAATAATACTCTGATCTAACATAACAGCTACGTTTGGCTTACCATCAATGTTAGCAGCAAGAACTACTGCGTAACATCCCAGCGCAGCCTTTAATTCAAAGCAAAGTTTTTTTAGTGCATCGGCGCTGCTTACTTCTACTATCTCACCAATAAATACGGCATCAAGCCCTTCTGTTAATGGGAAGGTTGTCTGTTTGTTGAGCAGTTCTTTTTTAATTAACTGTAATTGTTTGGTTTCATAAGATTCAATCTTTTTTTCCAAAGCAATTTTATCTTCCAGCAATTTTTCAACCGCCTTTAACGGGTCTCTGGATTTTACAAGTTCCCCAATACTTTTTATCTGGTCTACCTTATCCATTACAAAACGCACAGACGCAGGCCCTGTAAGTGCTTCAATACGGCGTACGCCAGCGGCGACAGCAGATTCAGAAACTATTGCACAAAAGCCAATCATTCCAGTATGCATTACGTGCGTACCTCCGCAAAGCTCGACAGAGTATGATGGATCAATAATTACCACACGCACTATATCGCCATATTTTTCGCCGAATAAAGCCATAGCTCCAAGCTTCATTGCTTCATCTTTCGGCAATTCTTTTATGACTACAGGTATATTCGCGCGGATCTTTTCGTTCACCAATAATTCTACCTGACGTATTTCTTCGGGTGTCATTTTGGTGAAATGTGAGAAGTCAAAACGCAAAACATCGGGGGACACAAAAGAGCCTTTTTGAGCAACATGCGTTCCAAGTACTTGTCGCAAAGCCGCATGTAGCAAGTGTGTGGCGGTGTGATTATACGCAGCCAGCATCCTGCTTTCCCAATTTACATGCGCAACAACTTCGCCGGTGATATCTGCCGGCAACTTTTCAGTAAAATGAACGATCAGGTCGTTCTCTTTTTTGGTATCGATAACTTCTATTACTTCACTTTCAAATTGCAGGGTTCCTGTGTCGCCAACCTGCCCGCCACTTTCAGCATAGAATGGCGTGGTTTCCAGAACAAGCTGGTATTGCTCTTTTCCTTTCGCTTTTACTTTTCTGTAACGGGTGACTTTTGTGGTTACATTCAAATCGTCGTATCCAACAAATTTCACGGCCGCATCTTCCTGCAAAACAACCCAGTCTTCCGTATCAATAGCTGTAGCAGCACGGCTTCTTCCTTTTTGTTGTTCCATTTCATTCTCAAAACCTTTCTCATCTATAGCGAGTTTATTTTCGCTGGCGATGAGCCTGGTAAGATCGATTGGAAAACCATAGGTATCAAAAAGTTCAAATGCAGCTTTTCCTTCTATTTGTCCGGACGCGCTTTTGATGATATCGTCTATTCTTTTCAGGCCTTTATCAAGCGTACGTAAAAATGATTCTTCTTCTTCCTTCACCACTTTGCTTACAAACTCCAGTTGCTTCATTAGCTCTGGAAACACATGTTCAAACTGCGCGGCCAACACCGGCATTAACTGGAAAAGCAATGGTTGTTTATAATCAAGGTATGAATATGCATAGCGAACTGCACGCCTTAAAATCCTTCTGATCACATAACCGGCTCCGGTATTGGATGGAAGCTGGCCATCAGCTATAGTGAAAGCGATGGCGCGGATGTGATCTGCGAGAACACGGAAAGCAACAGCCTGCCTTGTATCGCTTCCATCATAAGTTTTGCCGGTAATTTTTGCGATAGCCTCAATAGTGCCGGTAAATACATCTGTATCGTAATTGCTTTGCTTATTCTGTAATACGCGAACAAGCCTTTCAAAGCCCATTCCTGTATCCACATGCTTTGCCGGTAATGGTTCCAGCCGTCCATCCTTCAGGCGGTTGAACTGCATGAATACATTGTTCCATATTTCTATAACCTGCGGATGATCGTTATTCACCAAAGATTTTCCATCCACTGCGGATCTTTCTTCATCATTCCTGCAGTCAACATGTATCTCGGTACATGGCCCGCACGGACCAGTATCGCCCATTTCCCAAAAATTATCTTTCTTTTTGCCCAGCAGTATTCTGTCCTCAGCTACCAATTTTTTCCATTCTTCAAAGGCTTCTTCATCTTTCGGTAAACCTTCCGAAGCATCTCCTTCAAAAACAGATACATAAATTCTGTCTACGGGAATTTTAAATACCCCTGTAAGCAATTCCCAGCTCCAGGTGATAGCTTCCTTTTTAAAATAATCCCCAAAGCTCCAGTTACCAAGCATTTCAAACATGGTGTGGTGGTAAGTATCTACGCCCACTTCTTCCAGATCATTGTGTTTTCCGCTTACACGCAGGCATTTTTGAGTATCTGCAACGCGCGTAAACTGCGGAGCCTTGTTACCCAAAAAGTAATCTTTAAACTGGTTCATACCCGCATTGGTAAATAGCAACGTAGGGTCGTTCTTAACTACAATAGGGGCAGAAGGAACGATTTGGTGGCCTTTAGAAGCAAAAAAATCCAGGAATTTTTGTCTTATCTCAACGCTTGATAACATAATCTTTCAATAAAATTTGACTTTGGTTTGCTGTATTAGCAGCTATCTTTGTTTTTTACAAAGGGGCAACAAAGGTAAAGGTTTGGTATGAGATGTAACGGATATGAATTGCCGGCTGAGTAATGAACAATATTGATAATGGATTATTGCCGGATCCAAATATGGCCGGCCACGGGGAAAATTCTACGTCACTTTCGGAACAGATTTTGCTGATTGCAAGTGCCAGACTGAAAAGCTCCCGTATACCCGTTATGAAAAAAATTAAATACTATTATAACACACATACTTTAAGGTACGAAAAACTCACCACCCCAATAAGGGTGAAGTTGTTGCGTATTTTTGGATTCATAGCCTCTGCATTGGTTACTGCTGGTATTATTGTAGCTATAGCTTTTCGATATATAGATTCTCCCAAAGAGCTAATACTTAAGCAAAAAAATGAAGCACTGAATGACAACTACAAATTGCTGAGCCAGCAGGTAATTCAGTTACAACAAAAAATGACAGAACTGGAGAAGAGAGATAATGATGTGTACCGTTCCATTTTTGAATCGTCACCCATCCCCGACAGTGCCAGGCTAAAAGCGATGCAGGTAGATAAAGAAATTCAACTGGTTCAAAGCCTCGGCAACAGTGAGCTTGTTGACAGCATAACCCGGCAGTTGAATAATCTTACGCTTCGTATAGCGTATCAATCCAAATCGTACAATGACATTAACAACCTCATAAAAAACAAAGAAAAACTAATTGCAGCCATTCCAGCCATTCAACCTGTTGCTAACAAAGACCTGACCCGTGTTGCGTCGGGGTTCGGAACGCGTATTGACCCAATTTACAAAATAGGCAAATTTCATGCGGGGCTTGATTTTGCTGCACCACAGGGAACGCCAATATATGCTACTGCTGATGGTGTTGTAAAAGAGTCCGGATACAACGAGGGAGGTTATGGAAACCATGTGGTAGTTAATCATGGGTACGGGTACGAAACCCTTTACGGCCACATGGTACGCATCAAAGCCAGAAACGGCACCCGGGTTAAACGTGGGGAAGTTATCGGATATGTGGGTAGCACCGGAAAAAGTACCGGGCCGCACTGCCATTATGAAGTACACCGGAACGGGCAGCCTGTAGACCCCGTTTATTATTTTTACAATGATCTTACTCCCGAACAATATGACCGGCTGCTGAAACTGGCCACCGCCAGCAACCAGAGCTTTGATTAAGCCTAAAGCTTAAAACTAGCTGTTCAATTTTTTAGCATTACTACTTAATTCGATAAGCGTAACGAATTCCATTTTGGCTTATAATTTATTTTAGATATTGAGCTACAAGACTTTGCCGAAGGTATTAGTTCTGAGCTTTAAGCTTTAGGCTTTGGGCTTTCCTTTTTTCTCGTCCAAAGCTGGCATTTCACATTTTGCTTTAGTACTTTTCGGTTCTAAAAACTTTATATGCTGGAAAATCTCCTTAACCTGATAAGCGAGCAAAGTGGCAGCTCAATTATCAATAACCCCGATATACCGAACGAACGCAATGAAGAAGCGGTTGCACTTGCCGGTAATTCTATTACCAGCGGTTTGCAAAATGCCATAGCAGGCGGTGGCTTAAAAGATGTGCTGAACATGTTTAGCAACAGTGGCAATGTAGCTTCAAGCGCGATTACCCAAAACATTCAGGGAAACTTTGTGCAGGAGGCGATGAGCAAGTTCGGACTGAACCAGGCACAGGCAGGAAATATGGCAGGCAGCCTTATACCTGGCGTGTTGCAGCAATTGGTTAGCAAAACGAACGATGCCAATGACGGAAGTTTTAACCTTCAGGGTATATTCAATCATTTGTCTGGAGGTGGAACAGGCGCTTTTGATGTTCAGTCGTTGATGACCAAATTCCAGAGCGGGGCGTTTGACGTAGACGGCGACGGCGATACTGATTTACAAGACGCCATGGCCATGTTTAAAGGCGGTGGTATAATGAATACTATCAAAGGATTATTTAGCTAAAACTTCCGAAAAGCTTTTAACGGGTTAAAATCAAGAATGCCTTTTCAATCTGTGTATTTGGCATTGCAGGAGTGTATTTATGACTTAAATCGATCAGTTACAGCGCTCTTTGTGTGGCTTTAAAAGGTATCTTTGCGGCTCAAATTGGCCCTACATGAAATTACCATCCAGTGAATGCTTAGAATGCCACCAGTGCGATCATCATTTCACCTCATTGCTCTGCTCGGCGAAAGATGAGAATTTAGCGGAAATTGATGCGCACAAGGTTTGCAATTTTTATAGAAAAGGACAAGTGATTTTCAATGAAGGGTCCTACCCGTTTGGTGTTTATTGCATTAATTCAGGCAAAATAAAATTATCCCACCTGGGTGATGATGGAAAAGAACAAATTATCCGCCTGTTAAAGGGTGGCGATGTAATTGGCTATCGTGCATTGCTAAGCGGGGACCGGTACAGCGCTTCCGCAATTGCACTTGAAGATGCCAATGTTTGTTTTATTCCCAAAGACCTTTTTATTTCAGTTTTAAAGAAAGACGCAGGTATTTCTTTTGAAATGATGAAGTTATTGAGCAATGAGCTGCACCGCGCAGAAGTAAAACTTACGCACCTGGCTCAAAAGCCCGTTAGGGAAAGGCTGGCAGAAACGTTACTTTTTATAAAAGAAACTTACGGCTGCGAACCTGATGGCACTACATTAAATGTACGGCTGTCAAGAGAAGAGATTGCTAATCTCGTTGGTACCGCAACAGAATCCACCATCCGCCTTTTATCGGAATTTAAAAAGGATGGCATGATTGATCTCGAAGGTAAAAAGATAAAAATCACCAATTCAAAACAGTTGTTGAGAACTGCCAACCTGCAGGATTAGGTTGTAGATTTATTTTGAAATTTCTGTATAAAGGCCTGCCTCAAAAGCGGGCCTTTTTTGTTCTGAATAAATAAAAACGTTTAGTCAATGGCCAAAACACATCACTATCACACACTACTCAGCTGGACCGGCAATACCGGCCAGGGTACAAAAAGTTATACGTCTTATGAGAGAAGCCATACCATACAGGTAAAAAACAAGCCGGAAATACCTGCATCATCAGACCCCTCTTTTAGAGGAGATGCGGCAAGGTATAACCCGGAGGAATTACTGGTTGCATCACTTTCTTCGTGCCATATGCTTTGGTATCTGCACTTGTGTTCTGAAGCCGGAATTATAGTAGAAAAGTACTCAGACAAAGCCGAAGGCGTGATGATTGAAGAAGCCAATGGAAGCGGCCGTTTTACTGAAGTTACACTTTATCCGGAGGTAGTTATTTCCGATGCGGCCAAGATGGAATTGGCCAATGAGTTGCATGAAAAAGCGCATGCATACTGCTTTATTGCCAACTCCTGCAATTTCCCGGTTAAGACTGTTGCTAATTGCATACTAAATAATTCCTTAGCAAAAACGATTTAATTGCTGCTGCCCGTTAATTTGGATATCTTTAAAGCCACTTTAAAACAACCAATCTTGTTATTATGAGAAATTATTTAAAGCAGTTTGCAACTATTTGCATTGCTTCTTTGCTATCGTTTGCCGCCACGGCGAAAGACAAAAAAAGGGAATACTACCAGCTTAAGGTTTATCACTACACTTCAGCCTCACAGGAGAAAGCAATTGACACATATCTTCAGCAGGCGCTTATACCTGCACTGCACAGAACCGACGTATCATCCGTTGGCGCATTTAAAGCTGTAGCCAATGATACGGCAACGGTTAAGTCTTTATATGTACTTATCCCGTTTAATTCACTGGATGACCTGGCTGTCATTCAGGCTAAACTTGATAAAGATGCCGCATATGCATCCGCTGGCAAAGAATACATTGATGCAGCGTACAATCAGGCTCCCTTTACACGTTTTGAATCCATCATATTGCATGCATTCCACCTGGCGCCTCAATCTTCTATACCAAATCTTAAGAACCCAAAGCCTGAACGCATTTATGAATTGCGTAGCTACGAAGGGCCAACCGAAAAACTGTACAGGAAAAAAGTAGAAATGTTTAATGAGGGAGGCGAAATAGACCTGTTTAAAAGATTAAACTTTAATGCTGTTTTTTATTCCGAGGTTGTTGCTGGCAGCCACATGCCTAACCTTATGTACATGACATCATTTGAAAATATGGCTGACAGGGATGCACATTGGAAGTCATTTTCAGATGACGCATTCTGGAAAAAATTGTCAGCTATGCCCGAGTACAAAAATACCGTTTCAAAAAACGAAATCGTATTCCTGCACCCGACAGAATATTCGGACTATTAATACACATAGTTGGAAATATCCGATAAACACAACAAAAGCCGCTTTCCATCTTAGGTAAGCGGCTTTTGTTTTAAATGGAATGACAGAATTTGATACTACCCTTTTACAAAAGGATTGTGTTTTTTCTCATGCCCAATAGTTGTAGACGGGCCGTGGCCCGGATAGACAACCGTTTCATCGGGTAATACGTATAATTTCTCTTGTATGTTTTTTAGTAATTGTTCATGATTGCCAAAAGGCAGGTCCGTTCTGCCAATGCTTTCAAGGAATAGCACATCGCCTCCAATTAGAAAATGCTGCTTTTCGTTATAGAAACAGATACTTCCGGGCGAGTGGCCTGGGGCGAGGATCACCTTTAGTTCATCATCGCCCAGCTTTACTACATCCCCTTCATTCAGAAAATGCAGGGGACCCGTGTAATTATCAAAGCCAAGGCCATACATCAGCCCGGATTGCGGAGCCAATGCCAGCATTTTTTCCTCATCAGGGTGAATGTGCAACTCCAAACCATATGTGTTAGCGACCCATTTATTTCCAAAAACATGGTCCAGGTGGCAATGGGTATTTAGCAACAGAACGGGAGTTAATCCAGCTCTTAAAATGTGCTCTTTTAACGTTTCATTTTCAGCGGAAAAATAACAACCGGGATCTATAATAACAGCCTGGCCTTTTTCGTTGTGGAGCAAGTATGTATTTTCCTGGATAGGACTGAATGTAAAGGACGAGATGGAGATCATAATTGTACATTTACGAAGCTTTATCCTTTTATACGTAAACAACCGCTGTATTGCAACAAATTAATCCTTGTTAAGTATAAAAGTATTATGCTAATTTTAAAATTCTAAAGATCGGATATGAAAGTTAAATGCCTTAAGAATGGCTTGTGTTTTTTTATCGCTGCAAGTTTTCTTCCGTTTTTGCTTCGGGCCCAGGTTAATACCGTAGAGTTCGGCAAAAACCGCGTTCAGCATAAAAAATTTGTTTGGAAAAATTATCAGTCGCCCAATTTCAATGTTTACTTTAACCAAAACGGCCTTGAATTAGGTAAGTATGTTGCCCAGGTTGCGGAAGAAGAATTGCAGGGCCTCGAAGATGCAGTGGAGTATTCATTGCAGCGCAGGGCGAACATTGTGGTGTACAATACTTATGACGATTATAAATCCAGCAACATAGGCATAGGCATAGACTGGCAAAATGCGGGCGGGCTAACCAAGCTAGTGAATAACAAAATGGTGATGTACTTCAACGGAGACCATAATGTTTTACGCAAGCAAATAAGAGAAGGTATTGCGCGAATTTTAACCGATAATATTCTTTTTGGTGATGATGTGGGCGAGTTTGCCAGCAACCAGGCGCTGCTTGATTTGCCCAAATGGTTAACAGATGGGTATGTTGAATATATAGCCGAGCAGTGGAGCCCACAAAAAGATGATGACCTTAAAAGTGCAATACTGAGTGGCAATTACAATACCTTTTACCAGTTTGCATTTGATAAGCCAACATTGGCGGGCCATAGCTTCTGGTATTATATTGCAGAAAGGTATAAACCCGAAAATGTTACTTACTTTCTTTACCTGGCGCGCTTGTATAAAAACCTGAATACTGCTGCTCTTAAGATTTGCAAAAAGAAATTCAAAGAGGTGCTGGAAGATTTTATGCAGTATGAGCAGGATAAGTACCTGAAGGATATTAAACAACGCCGCAATGCCCCAAGAGGCCGGTTGACTGTGGTTGAAGAAACTACCAAAGCGGATTATTACAGGTTTGCTGCAAACCCAAATGCCAAAAACAACGCATATGCAGTTATCGAATTTAAAAAAGGCGTTTATAGCGTAAAGCTCGTTGACAACTTTTCCGAATCAAAAATTTTACTTAAGTATGGTGTTCGCACGTATTCGGGCAACATCAATCCTAACTATCCGATCGTGGCGTGGGACGTAAAAGGTTCCAGGTTGCTCGTTATTTATTGGAAGGATGGCAAGATAAATATGTTTGTATACGATATTATTGCAAACCTCAAACGTTTTAAACAGGTAATTGAAGGTGTTGACCAGATAACGGATGCCAGCTTTATGTTAGATGCCAATACGCTTTTGATGAGCGCGGTAAAGAATGGCCATACCGATATCTATACGTATAAAATAGATAACAACAAGTTTAAACAAATCACCAATGATATTTATGATGACCTGGATCCGGCAATCGTTTCATTCCCTAACAGAACCGGCATCATATTTTCATCAAACCGTCCGGGGCCTGATGCTCCGAAGGGGGATACAGTATTACCCAGCCGTAACAGGTATAACATATTCCTGGTAGACATTAATAATAACAGCGAATTAAAACAAATCACCCAACTTACTAATGTTAAGTTGGGTAACGCTCGTTACCCAACACAATACAATACTAATCACTTCACATTTGTAAGTGATGAGAATGGTATCGGTAACCGCTGGGCCGGCTTCTTCTCAACGAAGAGAGACGGGCTTGATACTTTATATTATATAGGAGATGAGATTTTACGTAATCCAGAAGAAAAAGAACTTGACTCTACTTTGAAGGCATGGCAGAAGCCGGAACCGGATAGCCTGAGCTATTTCCAGGTGTACAAAGATTCTACCTATACGTTCCCGATTACCAACTATCAAAGCAGCCTGCTTGAATCAAGAGTTGCTGGCAATAACGGCCAGGTAACAGAAGTAAGAAGAGAGGGCGACTATAAGTTTTTATATAAATTAAGGGTAGATTCAGTTACGCTGCGCAAGCGCAATGTGAATGCAAGGCCAACAGTATACGCAAAAAGATTACTTGATCAGCAAAAAGTAGCGTCCGGAAAAGCGATACAAACAAGGCCGGGTGCAGATACTTCTAACCAAGGCAAGCCATTCGATAATATTTTTCAGAATGAGTTTGAAGATGACCGCAAAAATGATTCATCTGCAGCTCATGTAGATTCCTCTGCTGCACCTAAATCCAATGCTTTTTTTGTGCCACAGATAAAATCCGCGCCAACAACGCTGGAGAGATCACAGCTGTTCAACTATCGGCTTAAGTTTAACGCGGACTATCTTGTTGCGGGTATTACCAATAACATTTTGGTAAACAGGTTTCAGCCGTATACTTACGGCTATGGCCCTATTCAGCTGAACAATGCCAACGACATTAACTTTACTTTCCGTGTAGGTGTAAGCGACCTCTTTGAAGATATCAAATTTATTGGTGGGTTCAGGTTTGGTACCACCATAAGCGATAAGGACTTCTTTATATCGTTCCAGAACCTGCGCAAAAGAATTGACTGGGGCCTGACTTATTACAGAAGCAACGTAAGGAATTACCCGCTTTTCTTTGGGCCTGAAAGTTTCAAGTCCAACTATTCAAATATGATGTACACAAACCTGTACCAGGTTAATCTTGCCATGCCTCTGAACGAAGTTAAAAGCATTAGGTTGCAGGCGGGCGTAAGGACTGATAAAGGTGTTGTTCGTCCATATTTTCAGGGTGTAGTTCCCGATTCTCTGGGACTTACATTAGGTGACTCAACCGCTACAACTTTTGTATCGCATATTGAATATGTGCATGACAACACGTTGAATCCTGCTCAAAATATCTGGAACGGCCTTCGTTGGAAAGTTTATGCAGATTATTATTTCCCGTTAAGCAAGGGATCTTCTTTAAAAGGAAAAAATACCTTGAATGTAGGATTTGATGCGCGTCATTATTTAAAGATCTACCGCAACTTTATATGGGCTGTTAGGGGTGCCGGCGACTTCTCTTATGGTGATGCGAAAATCTTGTATTACCTGGGCGGTGTTGATGGATGGGTAGGCCCAAAATTCTATAATGATAACAGGCCGGCTGCGGATGCGCAATATGCATATCAGTCGCTTACCTTAAATATGCGCGGCTTTAAACAGAATATTGCCAATGGAAACAATGCAGTTGTTATCAACAGCGAATTCCGTTTGCCAATCTTCACCACATTCTTTAATAAGCCGGTAAACAATGCGTTCCTCCGCAATTTTCAGGTTGTACAGTTTATTGACCTTGGAACAGCATGGAACGGGTCACCTAAAAACATAGAAAGGCCAACGTTAGTTCTGCATGGCGAAGACAATTCAAACCCAGTTATCCTGCGTCTTAAAGCGGGTGGCGTTGGGCCATTCGCCGGAGGTTATGGTTTTGGCGTAAGAAGTACGCTGCTGGGCTACTTCCTGAAACTGGATACAGCTTGGCCGATGAATGGTGTATTTAGGGGCAAGCCAATGTGGTACTTTGCTTTGGGGCTTGACTTTTAGTCGACGATTGTCCCAAAAAATTTCAACCAGGTTTTGATACACAAAGCCCCGCACATGCGGGGCTTTTTTCGTCTCATTGGATATTGGTTACATTCATCATCATCAAAAAGCACAAAAAGCGCATATATCAAAAAAAGCATTGGGGGCATAATTATCAAAGCCTTCAAAATTTGATTTGAATGGTAGTTAGTGCTGCGGGTTTTTTCCTTACACTTCGCTCCAGCGTGGCAATTTTTTTATCGTAAAATAAATGATGTACAACAGCGCACTGAAGGATAAAGTAAATGCCCATGCCTGTAAATGCTGGTGAGGAAGCAACACGTGGCTGGCCGAAGACCTGATTAGCGTAAAGGGCTTATCCAAAATATTCCAACTGTTAAAACGCATGAAGCGGCCCAGGTACACACCATAACCGCACAACAGGATAAGCACGGCACTAATGATTTTCATTTTTTTCACAGAGACCTGTTTTGCAAGAAATTGCTCTACTTGCATTAAAGAAACAAATCCCAGGATTAGTCCATTCCATGCGCCGGACACTACCAGTAAAAGGTCAAACCAAAAAGGAACATTAGGGCGTTGTTCAAAATGAAACAAGTCTGTTATCAGGTAAGGAGCATTGGGAAAAAATAACAGCCAGCCGGCCATCAATAGGGCAGAAGGGAGAGTGATTTTTTCATACTTATAAAGCCTTCGGCTAAAGAGCATCGGCACAACTGCCAGAAATGTATTCCAGGTATAGAACCCGTAATTTAGTTCGCTGGTATAAATGAACCTCGCCACGAATAATGCAAGGTTGAAAGAGATACAAACTGCGATCATTTTTTCCACTGCAGATAACTTAACACGCATTTTCATTTCATCAAAGTTTTAAATATGGCCGTGGCCATTTATGAGAGTGATTAATTTGGGAAGAAATATGATTATTCCCACGATGGTTGACGCCATCGCCACAACAAGTACTGCTGCCGCTGCAACGTCCTTGATTATTTTTATAAGGGGGTGAAATTCCGGGTGAACCAAATCGCAGATACGTTCGATGGCACTATTCATCATTTCCATGGAAAATACAGCTGCAATGCACAACAGTATTACTATCCATTCTGCTCCGGATATTTTTAACCAGCCTGCTACGCTAACTGCGATAATAGCTGCAGTGAGTTGGATCTTTCCATTTCTTTCATGGCTAAAAAAATAGACACATCCGCTAAGTGCATTTTTAAAAGTGGACAGTATATTTTGTTGTTTCATGATGTTCAGTTTAAGTACGCGAAGCGCAATACGATTTAGTAGGTGATTGACATGAGTAAAGTACTAAATAAGTATTGCACTTCTGTAACGTACTTATGCTTTTGCTTTTTGCGTTCTGTTCAGGAACGGGGTTATCGTGGGTTTAACGTTGAAGCCTTAAAAGTTGGATTATACCAATTGATTTTTCTTGTTACAAACATGACTAAAGCGAGTATAATGAACAGCGCAACAGAGCCGACAATAAGCGCGGTATCTTCAAGGCTGATCAATACAAAAATGAAACCGTACAGTATTGTTAGCGCTGCTGTGAATATCCCAAACGTCCTCATGTTTTTAAAATGAGACTGGGCATACAAGCCAATCAACAGTATGGTGGCGATAGCTGCAATTATATACGCATAGTTGAAAGAAATCAATTCACTAATAGAAAGCAGCAGTGTATAAAATATTACAAGTGCCAGGCCTACCAAAATGTATTGCAATGGATGCAATGGCTTATCCTGCATTAATTCAATAATAAAAAAAAGGCCGAAGCTTAACCCAATAATAAGTATAGCGTACTTTATAGACCTTTCTGTTTTAGCATACTGATCTGCGGGTTGTACAAGGCTTACGCCAAATGAAATATCCTTTTTTTCGGGTAATGAATCTGTAATAATAGTAGGAAAAGGAAGGTTTGCAGAATTGAATTTCCAAACTGCATTGAAACCCTTGTTGGATACTGAATAGTCAGTAGGTACAACATTTCCGATGAAAGATGGATTGGGCCATGACGATTGCAGGATAAAGCTACTATTCGCACTCAGTGGCATGAAGCGGATCATCTCGCTCCCTTTCAATTTCATACTGAAGCCAAAGCCCACTGGCTTTGCTAAATCGGTGTTGCTTAAATCAATAGCTGCAGACAGTCCCTTGTCATCAATCAACCCGGTTGGTAACCCCGGCAGTAATTCATGTTCGCTTCCATTAAAGATAATCCCGACCTTTTCTTCTATGCCTTTAAAATCCTTGATGCCTACACATATTTTTGCGTCTTTCAGCAACAGGTTTTTCGGGTCAATGTCTGCGGGCCAGGTTGTTTTGAAAACTCCTTTCGCATTAAATATGCCATGATAGAGCAGTACATTGTAAATGCTTCTTTTTCGCTGTTCAGGCTGCAAATTGCCTGCAACATTGAGTTCATCGGGAAGAATTACCAGAGGTTTACGTGCCACTGGTTTCCCGGCTGTGTCTTGCGTATTGTCTGCATAAGGAACAACAATATATGGGCCGCTAATTACCTGCGCTTCGGCCCATTTACTACTTACTTCTTCAACTACTTCTTTTTGCCTTTGTGTTCTTTCGGAAATAAGGTTCCGCACAAATGCGGTTGGAATAAGCATTGCTAAAATCAGTATAGCGGTGATGGCTGCCTTTATAAATGTTTTGTTCTGATTTTTACCTGGTTCTGCGCCGGGTTCATAAGGATTTGTCATAGTTGTTTTTATTTTTAAAAAGTACTTTGAATTGCAAAGTATTTATGCAAAAAAAATTATTCCAGGAATTTGATCATTTGCTCTAACGCTTCAATGTGTGACTTGAATGCTTTTTCACCTGATTTTGTAATTGAGTATGTTGTATTGGTTTTTCTTCCTATAAAACCCTTCTGCACTTTCACAAATTTGTTTTCTTCCAGTGTTTTTAAATGACTGGCGAGATTGCCATCTGTTACCTGTATCAATTCCTTAAGTTCATTAAAGCTTACTTCCTCATTTACCATGAGCGAACTCATGATACCGAGGCGTATCCTGCTGTCAAAGACTTTATTTAAATGCTCAATAGGATTCTTCATGCGTAGCTATTGCCATTATGCTTCTAAAGTATAAACCGTTACTGCTATTGGCCACGAACGGCGGATTCATCACCGGAATTTCGTTCATATTTCCACCACATTACTGTTCCGTATACGATATGCAAAATTCCAAATCCAAATGCCCAAAAATAAAGCCCATAGCCCGGATAAAGTAAATTTATTATTCCCAGTATCAACTGGCCGTAACCGAGGTAACGTATTTCAACCAATGTATATTTACTGGCATTGATGAGCGCCAGGCCATAGAATATAAGGCAGCCCGGTGCAATCAGGCCAAAAGCGCCATACTTCATTAACGCAATAAGATAAATGCCACCGGCCGCTATGGGTATGCATACATTTATCATTAAACGCCTTGCAGTGGTACCCCACAAAGGCGTGTGGTTCTTTCTGCTCCTTATATAAGTAAAAATAAATGCCAGCACAAAAGCTGCTGCAAATGTGAGCAATCCGATTTTTAACAGCGAATTGCCGGCATATTCAGCAACGGATATATCACCATCTCTTTCACGAAGCCGAAGCAGGTTGTTCCGCATCTCATCTCCATGGCTGCCATGCACAACGTCATAACCGAACCAGGCTCCAATCAGGGCGCAAATACCAGCAGCTACTCCGCTCAAACCACTGAGGCTGATAAAGCGGCTGCTACGTTCCATCATTTTTTTGATATCCCTGATCGTATCCAGGTGCTGTGATTTTTCATCCATAAAAGCACTTTGTAGTTCAAAGTAACTACATAAAAGTGTAGCACACAACTTTTTATTTTGTTAAAAGATTTAAATGAAACAAGGAAAGCGGCTGGCTTTTTTTTAGTCAGCAACGAAACACTGAAAAAAAAGGATGTTCCGCCTAATATACTTCGGGATTTTTAGATTGCGGGATGCTTGGTGACGATTCAAAACGTTACGGCGCCCTTTAATCCTCAGCACATTCACCAATAATTCTTTTCTTTGTGCCATTCTTCATATAACCTATTTAGCACATGTGGTATAGTTTAGGCAGGTTTATTTTACGCTATCGACTGGTATTATTGGTTGTATTAGCGGGCATCACAGCGTTTATGGCATTTAAGGCATCCAAGGTGCAGTTGAGTTATGAGTTTACCCGGGCCATTCCAACAGACAATATCAAATACCAGGAATACCAACAATTCAGAAATAAGTTTGGCGATGACGGTAGTACACTGGTTCTTGGACTTGAAGCGGACAATTTTTATACAACAAAAACCTTTAATGCATACGGCAAGCTGCACAAAGACCTAAAGACGGTTAAGGGTGTTGAAGAAATCATTAGTATACCTGAAGCGCTTAATCTTGTAAAAGATAGTTCTGAAAAATTAGTTCCTAAAAGAATATTTAATTATCCGTATACAGACCAGGCGCTTTTGGATAGCGACAGAGCTGTATTCGAGAATCTTCCGTTTTATGATACACGCATGTACAATCGCCAAACGCATGCATACCTTATGGGCGTTCGTTTGAATAAACAACTGGCAAACAGTAAATACAGGACTACGCTTGTAAATGACATTATAGCAAAAGTTAAGCAATTTGAACAGAGTGCAGGCGGGCAAATGCATGTGAGCGGGCTGCCATTTATCAGAACAGTAGTTGCTGACCGTATAGCTGCAGAAATGCGTTGGTTTCTTATAGGGTCGCTAGTATTATCAGCTGTTACCTTAATGATATTTTTCCGTTCTGTAAACGCAACCATCATGAGTCTTTTGGTTGTGGGCATGGGTGTTGTATGGAGCCTCGCTACCATGGTAATGTGTGGTTATAAAATAACGTTGCTTACTGCGCTTATTCCACCACTTGTAGTGGTTATCGGAATTCCTAACTGTATTTATTTTTTAAACAAATATCATTCTGCATACAAAGAGACCGGCAATAAAGAAAAGGCACTTGTTACAATGGTGGGCCGCATGGGTATTGTTACCTTATTCTGCAATATTGCAGCGGCTATCGGTTTCGCGGTATTTGCATTCACCAAAAGTGACCTGCTGAAAGAATTTGGTGTGGTATCTGGCATTAACATCATGGCGTTGTTCATTATTTCGCTGATATTTATTCCAAGTGTGTTAAGTTACTTGTCAGTGCCAAAAAAACGCCACATAAAATATTTGGACAATGCTTTTCTTCAAAAACAATTATACACAATTGAAGGATGGGCTTTTAAACATGGCAAATGGGTATATGGTATTTCCTTTATTATTACAGCTATTGCGGTGGTGGGAATAATGCGAATTAAGAGTGAAGGTTTTATTGTGGATGACCTGCCGAAGAATGATAAGATCTATACCGATCTGAAGTGGTTTGAAGGCAACTTTGATGGTGTGATGCCACTAGAAATTGTGGTTGATACAAAAAAGAAGAAAGGCCTGATGAAATCACTTTCTCCAATCGAAAAGATGGATGAGTTCTCCCGGTACATTGCTGACAGGCCTGAAACAGCAAAACCACTCTCTTTTGTTGAGGGGTTAAAATTTGCCAGGCAAGCATATTTCGATGGTGACAGCAGCTACTACGCTACACCAACAGAATTTGATATTCCCTTAATGGCTAAATACCTGAAGGGCTCGGACAATAAAGACACTGCTGCTAAAAACAACGGCTTCTCAAAACTGCTGAACACATTTATGGATAGCTCGAAACAAATGGCGAGAATAAGTGTGAATATGAAGGACATTGGCAGCGCAAAACTTCCTGCCTTGTTAAACGACTTTCAACAAGAGGCGAATAAGGTATTCGACACCGCTCATTACAAAGTAACTTTTACCGGAAGTACCGTTACCTTTTTAGAAGGTTCTGCATTTATTATCAACGGGCTTAAAGAGAGTATTTTTTGGGCATTTCTGTTGATCGCATTATGTATGCTTTACCTGTTCCGTTCTTTCAGAATATTGCTTTGCTCCTTAATTCCAAACGTGATTCCGTTGCTGGTAACAGCCGGTGTAATGGGCTGGACCGGCATTGCATTAAAACCCTCTACAGTACTTGTATTCAGTGTTGCATTAGGTATTGCGATTGATGTCACCATACGGTTCCTTGTCAATTACAAACAAGAGTTGCCATTACACCACAATCATGTAAAGCAAACGCTTGTTCAAACAATTCATCACACTGGTGTAAGTATCATTTACACATCGCTGGTATTGATTGCCGGCTTTGTGATCTTTTGTTTCAGCAGCTTCGGCGGTACTAAAACATTGGGTTGGCTTACATCTCTAACATTGGTTACCGGTACGTTTACCAACCTTGTGTTGCTGCCGGTGCTGATCAATTCTTTATCTAAAAAGCAATCGGATAGAGAGAAACCGGCTTTAGAAAAATTATAATCTTGCATTTATAAAGAAGGAGCCTGGTGCTCCTTTTTTCTTGCCCGTTAATTAACCCGCGGCGCAATGCCGTTTTATTGCCTGGGGTTTTGCAGCTATTTGATTTCTTATTATCTTAATGGACGATAACTGCTACTTAACCATGAAACAACTTGCATTGCTTTCTTCTTTCGTACTTGTTACATTTTTTTCATTTTCCCAGGACGTTGCACCGCAGGAATTTTCACAGTCAGTGAATCCCGAACAGGACGGCTTTTACGAAAGCAGGTTGCATAGGATTGATTCGTTGATGCAATATTTTATAAAGGCAGGCATTGCACCAAATGCAGTTACGTTTGTCGCGAGAAAAGGAAAGATCGTTCATTATAAAGCATATGGATACAGTAATCTTGACAAGAAGACTGCGTTAAAAGTTGATGACATTTACCGCATCGCTTCGCAAACAAAACTGGTAGTGACAGTTGGGTTGTTGACGTTGTTTGAGCAAGGCATGTTCACATTGGATGACCCTATAAGCAGATATATTCCCGAATTCCGGCAACCGAAAGTGCTGGTTAGTTATGACACTGCAACGGGCAAATACGAGACAAGGCCAGCGTCATCGGAAATTACCATAAGACACTTGCTCTCTCATACTGCAGGCATACCGTATGAGCATCCATTGGAAAAACTCTCTCCATTCAATACCATCCCATACTTCTGCTCAACCAGGCCTGACGTGTTGGCTGAGATTGTTAAAAAGATTGCAGCACGCCCGCTAATTGCCGATCCCGGGGAAAAGTTTGTCTACGGCCTAAATATCGACGTGCTTGGCTATTTAATTGAAGTGTTAAGTAAACAGCCACTCGATGTTTTCCTTCGGGAAAAAGTACTGCAGCCTTTAGGGATGAAGGATACGTATTTTTATCTGCCGGAAAACAAAGCAGGAAGATTGGTTGAGCTGTATAGCAAGGGCAATTCAAGGGATCAACTAACCGTTAATACAAACAATGATTATCGCAACTTTTCCATCGCTGGCGCCAGGACTTATTTTTCCGGCGGTGCAGGTATGGTAAGCACGATTAAAGACTATGCTGCTCTATGCCAGATGATCTTAAATAAAGGCAGCTTTAATCATTCCCGGATCCTAAGCAGGAAGACAATTGATATGATGGAAAAGAACCAGATTGGTGATCTGGAAGTCTGGGATAGAAAAGACAAATTTGGTTTGGGCTTGCAAATCATTACAGCAGGGACGCATTACGGTGATAATGCAACCCCTGGCTCATTGACCTGGGGAGGAATGTATTGCAGCGAGTACACGATTGATCCCAAGGAAGAATTACTCCTGTTAGTATATACGAACATACAGCCCTTTGCGCAGTATGGAGAATTTGTAAAGAAATTCAGGAATGTGGCCTATCAGTCATTAAAGTAATCTTTCATCTTTCTCAACAGAAATACCATGAAAAATATCATCCACATATTGGCCCTGTTCATGATCTCTGCTGTTCATGCACAGGCACCTGCATCTGCAATTGATTCAGGATTTTACAAATCGTTCGACAATACGCAGATTTACTATGAAACATCCGGGGCGGGGAAACCGGTTGTCTTGGTACATGGCTTTATGGGGAAGGGCGAATCGTGGAAAAAAAGTCAATTGTATACAGACCTCATTGCCGCAGGTTACAAAGTGATATTACTTGATTTACGTGGCAATGGAAAGTCTGGTAAACCGCACACTGATGAAGGGTATAAAAACGATGCAGAAGCTAAAGACATTATTGGCCTTTTGCATTACCTCCATATTAGGGAATATTCGGCTGTTGGTTACTCAAGAGGATCAATTATTGTATCAAGATTGTTGATACTCGATAAGAATATTCGAAAGGCCGTAATGGGCGGGATGGGTACCGGCTTTACAGATAGTGCATGGCCGCGGCGTATTATGTTTTATGAAGCGTTAAGTGGCAAGGATGTACCTCAGCTGGCTGCTATGGTAAAAAATGTGCAACAATCGGGGCTTGATCAAACCGCATTGGCGCTGCAACAAAAATGGCAACCATTTACAACACCGAAACAACTCTCTACTATAAAGCAACCAGTTCTTTTAGTATGTGGCGACAAAGACGAAGACAATGGGGCCGCTCCCGATCTTGCAGCAATGATACCTGGAAGCAAGTATGTAAAAGTTCCGGGGGATCATGGTGGCGCTTCTAAAACAAAAGAGTTTTCAAATGCGATTATTTCTTTCCTGCAGTAAGAGACCATCAAAATTATAAGCAACTCATACAAAAAATGGCTTAGCAGTTAATTACATAAAATAATCATTTAGCAATAATCATAATGCGGGTCTTTATACTTGACGGGTCAGGAGAACCGATCAAACACTTCATGCTTTATTTTGGGCGTCATAGGCAAACCTGCACTAAAACTCTTTGCTTTTTACTTTTGATTTTTTACTTAGAATCTGAATTAACAAAATCGTCACACAACAATCGTAGCGTATTAACGTTTAAACTCGCGGCGAAATAATATCAATATATCCAGCGATTTCTGTAACAAAAAAATGACTTGTCCGTTCAAGTTAATGATTTGTGAAATGGATGTAAAAGTGGAAAAAATATTGTTTTAATTCAGATATACGACTATCTTCGTAGAACCAAATCTTCCTAAAGTGAAACACTCAATCAATATATTGCCCTTATTTATAATGACTGCACTTTTCATTCTTTCCTGGTTACTGCTGTCCTATATTTATACCTCCGGGAGCAGCGATGCCCATCTCTTGCAGGAAAACTGCAAAGAAGAAAACTCTTCCTCCAGCGATTCCAATTACGGCAATTTTCTTTTTCATGAAAGCCTGTTTCCTATAAAAACTACTCTGAGATAAAAATAATTTGCCTGTTCTGTAACATTTCTTTTACTGTAACGTACAACAATCACGAAAGGCAATCAATCTGAATAAACCGTTTATGACAGAAAAAGAATATAACGAATGTGTTAACCTTTATGCAGATAATGTTTTTCGTTTTATAGTGAAAAATTTAAGGCATGAGGAAGACGCGCGGGATATTGTTCAGACAGCCTTTGAAAAGCTTTGGCGGAATATTGAAGCAGTGGATGCTGCCAAATCTAAATCTTACCTTTTTACTGTTGCTTACAACCAAATGATCGACCACATTCGGAAAGCTAAAAGGGTTCAGTTAAAAGATGAGGTTCAATCCGACGCCAGGGCGCACCAGTTGCCGGCACACGATGTAAAGAAGACATTACGGGAAGCGTTAAACAAATTGAACGACATTCAAAAAAGCCTGGTTATGCTGAAAGATTATGAGGGATATAGTTATGAAGAAATTGGGCATATAACCGGCTTGAATGCCAGCCAGGTGAAGGTTTACCTTCACAGGGCAAGAATAACGCTGAGAAATTATTTGGTGAGTCCCGAAAATGTAATGTAATCATCGCATTTTTGCATAAAGGCGAGCGATTGTTGTAAAGGTTTTTAAATTTGAAACTGGAAACAGGAGTAACTATGTCTATCAACAGGCAAAATTATGAAGAGTATTTTCTAATGTACATCGATGATGAACTAAGTATTCATCAACGGATGGAAGTGGAATGGTTTGTTCAGCAGAACCCGGATCTGGGCCATGAACTTTCTCTTTTACAGCAGGCCTGCCTGCATGCCGAAGATGACATTAAATTCGAGGACAAACAATCTCTCCTTGATCTTGCAAGCAAAGGCATTAATGCCAGCAACTATGAAGAGTACATGCTCTCTTATGTTGATAACGAACTTGACGATGCAGATAAGAAATCGGTTGAGAAGTTTGTATTGCAAAACCCTCATCTGCAAGAGCAATTCAGCCTGATACAGAAAACAGTCCTGGAGCCTGAGGTAATGGTTTTTGAGCACAAAGAAAGGCTGTACAGGCATTCAAGAACCAGAGTTGTTTCCATCGCGTTCATGCGCATCGCAGCCGCGGCCGCCATTCTGATAGCCTGTGCGGGAGTGTGGATGTTAGTGGGTAAAAAAGATACTTCTTCTGCCGATACAGTTATAGCAAAAGTTAAGCCTCAGCTTACCCCCAAAGAAAATACTCAGTCTGTTGCGCCAGCAGGCTTACCAATAGAACAGGAGAGTGGCAGTGTTAAAAAGGACGAGCTTGTGAAGAGCACTTCGCCAACAGATAATGAACGCCCGACAAATAAAAAAGCGGAAATAAAAATAAACAGGGTAAAGCGGCCTTCATCTGAAATTAAGCAGGATGAAGTTGCTTCCACTGAAAAGAGCAGGCCTCAAAGTGTTTATAGCAATGTGAATGATGAACCTGTTATTGCACAAAATAGCACGACTGTAAAAAGCCAGCAACCGGAGTTGATTGCTAATAAAAATACCGCACCGGTTAAAGCGGTAACCGCATCATTAACAACAGAAGAACCAATTGTATATAAAGAACTGGATACAGATGATGCCAACACACACACTGTTTATGTAGGTTCTATGCAACTTAATAAAACCAAAATAAAAGGCTTCTTTAAAAAAGCGTCCCGCCTATTTAATAAACCTCAGGATGAGGATAGCGATGGCAAGCTGCAGATTGCCAGTTTTGAAATAGAAAAGGAAACCAAATAAACGATCAAATCTACGGCCATGAACAAATTCGTATTTATTGCAGCAGCCATATTATTGGCACAGTCAGGCTTTGCACAAACTGATAGCACAACAAAAAAGACTGATACTATCCGCGTTGGAAACTTTATCATCATAAAGAAGGATAAAAAAGAGGTCTATAACGAACAACCTCCCGCAACCGACACAAGTGGAAATTCTTTCGATATTACCATTGGTAGCAGCTCCACGCCATCATCATCTTACAAAAGAAGAAGTAGCATTATAAGTACCAACTGGCTTATTTTCGATCTGGGCTTCAATAACTGGAATGATAAAACAAATTACTCAGCCATCAGCCCATCGGATACTTATCTGCAACAAACGCCTGGCGTAGGCAACAAGCCTTATACAAAAGATGACTTTAGCCTGCGCACCGTAAAATCATCCAATGTAAACATCTGGCTTTTTATGCAAAAGCTCAACCTGTATAAAGGTATCATCAACCTGAAGTATGGCCTTGGCATCAACATGTATAATTTCCGTTACGAAAGTAATGTAACTTACAAGCGAAACCCGGCATACATTATAAGGGACACGATTTTATTTTCCAAGAACAAACTGGCAGCAGACTATATTACCGTTCCATTAATGGTAAACATCAACACAATGCCCGATCGCAAAAATGGCCTGAGCTTAAGTTTTGGTGTAAGCGCCGGCTACTTGTATAACAGCCGCAACAAACAGGTGAGCGATGAAAGAGGCAAGCAGAAAATAAAAGGCGACATTGGCCTTAATAACTGGAGGCTCGCATATGTGGGTGAGTTAGGCATGGGGCCTGTGAGGCTTTATGGTAGCTATAGCATTAATCCTTTACACGAAAGAACGCTTGAGCAATACCCTTACATAGTAGGTATACGATTTAGCAACTGGTAATCTAACGAAGTCAAAATTCAAAAGTAAAAATTCAAAACATTAAGTGCAGCAGGTATAGAAGACTTTTAAAGAATAAAAATCAAGGTGCACCGTTTTGACTTTTGAATTTTGACTTTTACTTTTTCTCCCGCTTTTATACAATTTTTCCTCATTTCTTCGTTCTTATGCAAAACAGGTTTGCATGTTGAGGAGAATATTTGTTACTGTCGCATTAATTGCTGTGCTGCTGATTTCAACATCTTTTCTAAAGTTTAACCCGTATTATATCATTATTGATAAAAGTGATTATGCACTGAGTGTGTATGATCAGAAAGGCTGGCTGGTTACCTATCCTGTTGTTTTTGGAAACAAGGACTTAGGTGATAAATTTATGGAAGGGGATAGAAGAACGCCCGAAGGCAACTTCTACATCATCAACAAACGCGTTCATGAAAAGTGGCACAAGTTTATGATGCTTGATTACCCCAACCAGCAAAGCATTATCAAGTTCAACCAGCGCAAAGCTTCTGGCGTTATACCTGCCAATGCAAAAATTGGCGGAGGAATAGGGATCCATGGTACATGGCCAAGAGAAGATTTTGCGGTTGATAGTTATCAAAACTGGACATGGGGCTGTATTAGCATGCGAAACGGAGATGTAGATGAACTCTTTAATTTGGTGCCCGTTGGAACAATGGTTACGATTAGAAGATAGAAAGTTGTAGGTGATAAGTTTTACATTATACGTTTCTTATTTTTGAATGTCAAAGAAATCCTGGCTAAACGTACTACGTAAAACTTACAACGTATAACTCATTAGCCCGTTTTAGTCTGTGTGAAAGCTTTAGTTCCTGTATCAGAAAACTCATTATTTAATAACGTATAACGTAAAACTTACAACGTATAACGTTCTACGTACAATGTTCTTGTTACTGCCTGACGCAAAAAAAGCTGCACAACTGTGCAGCTTTTGTCTATTGGTAAGTGAGCTTATTTAGTGATCATTTTCCCGCCGAAATATTCATGTAGAACTTCAGGTATTTTTATACCTTCTTCGGTTTGATTGTTTTCCAGAAGGCTTGCTAAAATGCGCGGTAACGCAAGTGAGCTACCATTCAGTGTATGCGTAAGCTGTGTTTTGCCATTGCTATCTTTAAAACGGCATTTAAGCCTGTTTGCCTGGTAGCTTTCAAAGTTGCTCACACTGCTTACTTCTAACCAACGTTGCTGGGCAGTGCTATAAACTTCAAAGTCATAGGTTAGTGCACTGGTAAAGCCCATGTCGCCGCCGCATAGTTTTAAGATCCTGTAAGGCAACCCTATTGATTGTACGAGTTTTTCAACATGATTAACCATTTCCTCCAGCACATCGTAACTTTTTTCCGGATGGCAGATCTGAATAATTTCTACTTTTTCAAACTGGTGAACCCTGTTCAAGCCGCGAACATCTTTGCCGAAACTGCCCGCTTCTCTTCTAAAGCATGGGGAATATGCCGTTAACTTTTGCGGCAGGTCAGCCTCCTTCAATATTTCATCACGGTAAATGTTTGTTACTGGTACTTCTGAAGTTGGTATCAAAAAGAGGTTGTCTTCCGTTACATGATACATCTGGCCTTCCTTATCAGGCAACTGGCCGGTGCTGTATGCTGAAAGCTCGTTCACTACAAATGGTGGAATATACTCAGTGTAGCCGGCTTCTGTATTAAAATCGAGGAAATACTGAATGAGTGACCGTTGCAATTTGGCGCCCTTTCCACAATATAAAGGAAACCCGCTGCCTGTTATTTTAGCGCCCGTCTCAAAGTCCACCAGGTTATATTCTTTGATTAAATCCCAGTGTGGAGTTGCTCCAGCATGCAATTCTGGTACATCGCCACCAGATCTTACAACCACGTTCTCTTCAGGTGTTTTACCGGGCGGAACCTTTTCGCTGGGGAGGTTCGGCAATAACAATAATTTATCCTGCAGTGCTTTTTCAGTCTGCGACATTCTTTCATTCAGAGAAGAAATGGCTGTTTTATGAGAGGCAACTTCAGCTTTCAAAGCTTCAGCATCCTCTTTTTTACCTTGAGCCATCAATTTGCCTATATCTTTTGAAGCGCTATTTACTTTTGCTTGGGTGTTGTCAAACTCTGCTTGTAATTTCTTTCTTTCATCATCCAGGGCAATAATCTCATCTACCAATTCAAGATGCTTAAAGTTTCTTATCGCAAGCCTTTCTTTGGCCCATTCTGCATTTTGACGCAAAACACTTACTTGGAGCATACTACAATAAATTTGCGCAAAGATAACCTTTGGCCGCACATTGTTACCTTTGCACCATGATGTTTATTAATGATGATTTACAACAACGCTGGTGGACGCTGGAGGCTAAGCTGGTTGAGCGTTTTGGAAAGAAGCCGGATATGGATGCGATTTTATTTCTGATTGGTGTGCAGGAAATAGGGTTGGTTCAAAAGAAGATCACCAAAGAGCAAAAGCAGGATCTTATGCATGTTGCAGTGTGTACCATACTCACACCCAGCGGTTATTATATTCTTGAAGGGCGGGATAAAGATGGCTGGCCGCATTTTAAACAAATTAAGGAGTTACCTTCCCTGGCCCTGCCAGAGCAGGAGAACTTTTTGAAGGATCATATCCTGATGTACTTCGACAATAATGAGTTTTGATGATTGGGCGGTAGTATTAACGGCCTCAGGTTTGTTTTTATTGAGGGGTAAAATTACCACGTACGTTAATGAAGAATTTGATTAAATACATACAATTGCCCACAGCTAATTGCTGTGGGCAATTCGTTATCTCACCTGGTTTTGTGGTTTCCCTGTTAAAAACATTTTCAGGTTTTCAACTGCTTTGTCCAGTAATCTTTTTCTTGCATCAAGCGTGGCCCATGCGATGTGCGGAGTGACAATGCAATTTTTTGCATTGATCAGCGGATTGTCCAGTGCTGGTGGTTCTATTGACAATACATCCAGCGCGGCACCACTAATAATGTCTTTATTCAATGCTTCGGCCAGGTCGGCTTCATTGATCAATGGCCCACGGCTGGTGTTCAGAAGAAATGCTGATGGTTTCATTTTTCTCAAAAGCGCTGCGTTTACAAAGCCTTTATTCTGGTCATTCAACGGGCAATGCAAGCTAACCACATCGCTTTGTTCAAAACATTCTTCCAGTCCAACAAAAGAAACGCCATCCATTTTGTCCCTCTCCGGATGTTTGTGATGCGCAATCACTTTCATATCCATTGCCAGGGCAATTCGGGCTACGGCGCGTCCAATTGTGCCTAGTCCAACAATCCCAAAAGTTTTTCCGGCCAGTTCAGTTAAAGGCTGGTGCCAAAAAGAAAAGTCGGCCGAGTTTGTCCATTCGCCATCTTTAACGGCCCGGGAGTGTATGCCCACGCCGTTTGTCAACTCCAGTAAAAGTGCGAACGTAAGCTGAGCAACAGAATTTGTGCCGTATGCCGGAACATTGCTTACTGTTACACTCTTTTCACCGGCAGCCTTTACATCTACAATATTGTACCCTGTCGCCAAAACGCCTATGTATTTCAAATTTTCGCATTTGTCTATCACTTCCTTACTTACAATTGCCTTGTTGGTAAGTAAAATATCAGCATCAATGCTTCTTTCCAGCACTTGTTCCCGCGGGGAGCGATCGTATATCTGTGTTTCGCCAAGGGCCTCTAATCCGGCCCAGGAAAGGTCTCCCGGGTTTAATGTATAACCATCTAAAACCACTATTTTCATATGGATTGTTTTTATGTCAAAATTTTAATTCCAGATCTTTCTTCCACCAACATTTTCAGTTGTGAATTTTCCAGCAAGCAATTCCTCACAATATAGTGTAAATCAATTTCTTTGATATTTTCGCCCAAAAAGATCCAAAATATAGCTCATTCTTCACAAAAAAGCCTGCTATTTCTGGCTTTTTCCTCATATAAAACGTAGCTTTGCAGCCCCGAATAAAAACCATCGGGATTTTTATCATGAGTGAAAACAATATTGTTAACCCAAACGCTGATGCACAGGAGAATGCTCCGGTAGCTGAAAATGCTGCTGTTGAAGCAACTACAGCGTCAACAAATGCACCTGTACAGGAGGAGCCTGTTGTAGAGACAGCTCACGATGATTTTGACTGGAGTATTGACAAACGTAATGTTTCTCTTTATTCAGCAGCTGAAAAAGAAAAATATGACAAAGTGTACGAAAATACCTTTGTTACTATTGAAGACGGCGAAATCGTTAATGGCGGTATCGTTGCCTTAACAAAAACTGATGCTGTTATCAACATTGGCTTTAAAAGTGATGGCCTTGTAAGCCTGAACGAATTCCGCGATCTTCCCAACCTGAAAATTGGCGATGATGTGGAAGTTATGGTGGTTGAAAAAGAAGACAGACAAGGTCACTTACACCTTAGCCGCAAACAAGCTCGTATTCACCGCGCATGGGAAAGAATTGTGGAAGTTCACAAAACTGGCGAAGTGGTTACCGGTACTGTTACCAGCAAAACTAAAGGTGGTTTGATCGTTGATGTATTTGGAATGGAAACCTTCTTACCTGGTTCTCAGATTGACGTTAAACCTGTTACTGATTACGATCAGTTTGTAGGTAAAACAATGGAATTCAAGGTTGTTAAGGTTAATGAAACTATCAAAAACGCAGTAGTTTCTCACAAAGCCCTTATCGAAAGCGATATCGAAGCTCAAAGAGCAGAGATCATCAGCAAACTGGAGAAAGGCCAGGTGTTGGAAGGTACTGTGAAGAATATTACAGACTTCGGTGCTTTCATGGATCTTGGTGGATTGGACGGTTTACTATACATCACCGATATTTCATGGGGTCGCATTTCGCACCCAAGCGAAGTGTTGAAGCTGGATCAGAAACTGAACGTGGTTGTATTGGATTTCGACGACGACAAGAGAAGAATCAGCCTTGGTTTGAAACAATTAACTCCTCATCCTTGGGATGTGCTGCCTGAGTGGATCCACGAAGGTGCTACTGTAAAAGGTAAAGTAGTTAACATTGAAGACTACGGTGCATTCTTAGAAATTCAGCCTGGTGTTGAAGGCCTGGTTCACGTAAGTGAAATTACATGGGCTAACACGCCAATCAACGCTAAAGAATTCTTCAAACTTGGCGACGAGCACGAAGCTAAAGTGGTTACTTTAGACAAAGACGCTCGTAAGATGAGCCTGTCAATTAAACAATTGTCAGACGATCCTTGGAGCACTATCGAAACTAAATTCCCTGAAGGAAGCAAACATAAAGGTTTGGTGAAAAACATCACTCCTTACGGCGTGTTCGTTGAACTGGAACCAGGTATCGGTGGTATGATCCACATCAGCGACTTAAGCTGGTTGAAACGCTTCAATCACCCATCAGAATACACTAAAGTTGGTGAGCAGATTGATGTGATCATCTTAGGTATCGACAAAGAAAACCGCAAACTTCAGTTAGGACACAAACAACTTGAAGAAGATCCCTGGAACGCGTTGGAAGATACATTTGCTATCGGAACAACGCATGAAGGAACAGTAGTACGCCGCGACGACAAAGGCGCTGTGGTACAACTGCCTTACGGTCTTGAAGGTTATGCTCCTGCTCGTCACTTAGGTAAAGAAGATGGTAAAGCAATCGCTGCGGATGAAACTGCAGAATTCGTAGTAATCGAATTCGATCGCAATGAAAAACGCATCTTGTTAAGCCACACTAGACTTTGGGAACAAGCTAAAGCTGAGGAAAAAGAAGTAGCGAAGAAAGAAGCTAAAGTAGAAGCTGAAAAAACCAAGAAAGCCGTTAAGAACATCCAGAGCAAAGTTGAAAAAGCAACTTTGGGTGACTTAGGTGCTTTGGCTGAGATCAAAGAAAAATTACAGAAAGAAGAAGAGAACAAAGACAACAAATAGTCTTCTCAGCTTCTTAAAATAACAAAGGGTCGTTTCGCAAGGAACGGCCCTTTTTGTTTTTAGCCGTCTGCTATTAGCTATATACTTGTCAACACCGCGGGGTTTATCGCGTTGATCTGAATAATTACTCCAATTAATGACGGATCAAGCTTAGAAAAAGTAAACGTATAATCACACTTCATACGTCCGCATCTCATACCTTATGCCTTACCTCAAACCTCACGCCTCATGCCTCAAGCTTTTAAAAAACGTACAACGCATCACTTGCTACGTACCTCCCCAAAAAGGTAATCGCCGGACAAGCCGGCGATTCATTTTCCAAATGGGTTCTAATTCGGTTGAAATCGGGGATAGGGTTGAAAAAATAATTTTTAAAATTACCAGGCGATTGGTTTAAATCGCCTGGTGATATATGTAGGAAGGAAACCGAGTGCAATTTATGTTGCTGCGAAAGTTGCAACAATGTAGTTTTTAAGAAATTTCACTGTGATTTTTCACAGTAGCAGGGAAGGGCAAAAAAGCCAAATCTCCAGAACCTGGCTTTCGGCTGGTTAATAGTTGTAGTCAATTCTAAGTCCCCTGACTGTTCTGATCTCAGTTTCGCTTAGTTTACCAAGCATACTGATCATAATATAGTACAGGTATTTTTCTTTGATTTTATTATCGCCAAAGTGGTTGATCACTACAGAGGAAAAGTAATCAGGAGCAGTTCCTGCGGGTGAAAGCCCCTCATAACTGATAAGAAATTCTTCTGTGCTGGCCCAATGTTCGGTATGCTTCCGAACAAAATTTACTTGTATCTCGTCCTGGGTAGTGTTCTTGTAATAGACTGTGATTGTATTGATTTTGGCGCCGACTGGCAATACTATTGGTGCTTGTAAAGTTCCTGTCCCGTCTGCTGAATTTGCGTAACGGCCGGCCTGGTAATCATCAGAATAACCGTCTGCAGCATATGCCGGGAAGAAAAGGCATGAATCGATATAGATAATTTTTTTGCCAGCTTTAGGGAGTGGGACTGGTTTAGGCAGCGGCATAGGTAATTTTTTTGTAGGAGCCGGCGCCGCTTTTTTGGGTGCTGCATTTTTAGCGGGAGCCGCCGCTTTTTTAATTGTTTTAGGTGCAGCCTTGGCCGTTTTTTTGACCGTGACTGCTTTTTTTGTTTTTGAAACTTTAGCCATACTTTGTTTATTTATATGTTGAAAGGAAACCTCAACAAATGTCGGGGTAGGCATAAAGTACAACAATGTTGTTTTTCATACAATAGGTGTGATTTCTCCCTGCACTACAGATTGTTGTTTTTCTCATACGTTGGGTATAATTCCCGAAAAAGGCTTAATGCGACTACCAGTTCAATAGCCCCGATAAGTGCAAACTGCTTCAATGGCATGGTAAAAGCGGAAGCCAGGCATATGACAAAAACCTGTAGGGTATATTCCTGCATAGTCATGCCCCGCTGATATTGGAGTGCGGTGTAGAGTAAAAGTTGGCCAACGAAGAACAATATGAGCGAAAATGCATTGGCTGCCTGGATAAGCAACGACATGTGTTTTAGCAAATAAATGGTTTCAGGGATGAGGATGGTGCAGATGGTTACTGCGTACAGCATAAAAAAATGCATTGGTGAACGAGGCGTGTTGCGCAGCCATCTCATTTTTACTTCAATAAACTGTACGTAGTAATAGGCAATCATAGCATGTGATGCTATGCTAATCTGAAATACCAGGGCAAAATCGCTGACTTGAAAGTTGTCTTTGTTGAGCTCCAGTGGAATAAACAACAATAGAATTGAAACGATCTTAAGCAGCAGTAATGTTCTCTTTCTTTCGTAATAGGTAAACCAGAGAAGGATGGTGTAAAATGTTTTGCGCGGTTTCCATGATATATTAATTTTCCATGGCAGCAATCGTTGCCATGGATATAACAAGGCGCGATAAACTGAAAATGTGCTAAAAGCAATTAAGGCTAACTGAAAGCATGCAACAAGGAGACTTTGCCAGAACAACAACTCATGCACGCCAAGCACAATAACGCATACTGAGTATAACAGAACAGGTAAATATAACAACAGGTGTGTGGCTGCTAATAGCAGTAGTAGTGTTCCTTTACGATAACATTGCAAAGTGTTGAGAAAATGGTTTGCGGGATTCCGTATAACCGCCTGTATAAAAGCAAGGCATTTGTAATTATACAAAAGCCATATCGTAAACGCAACAAGCATTGAAGTAGAGGATGATAGAATAAACTCCATCAAGGAAAGATGATAGCTAATCAATGCACCACCCTGAACAACACCGAACAGCAACAGGAACATAAATAGAAAGAATCCTGTGTTTACTGCATAAAAGCGCGCAACAAAAAGTCTGGCTAATATGTTTATGGCTGCTTTCATTTAAACTGATACAAGAGTTTTGTTTTCAATTTGTATCACATTCAGCGGAAGATTGTGATTGGGAAAATCTACATCCTGGTGAGAAGTGATGATAAACGAAACGCCCTTTTGAAAATGCTCTTCGATCAGTAATAACGTGGTAGTGATGGCCTGCGCGTCCAGGGTTATTAATGGCTCGTCCAATAGTATTAAATCCGGTGTACCAAGGAAAGCGCAGGTCAGAGACAGTTTTTTTAGCATGCCGCTGGAGTATGTTCCTGTTGGCTGATGCACAGCACCGGTTAATTGAAATGCTTCAACAAGCTGTGCGTGTATGTCATTGCCGCCCTTTGTTTCGGCGTAAAGTTGTATAATATCCTTTCCTGTTAAAAAATCGGGATAAACAGGTTCTGCTTCTGCGTAGTTAACTATTTTTCTATGTGCTCTTTTGTCCCTTTTAACATCAACTCCGGTAATGGTTACTGAGCCCTCGAAGGGAATAATGCCGCTCAGGGATTTTAGTAAGGTTGACTTCCCACTTCCATTTATCCCTTTTAACCAATAGATGCCTTTAGGCATTTGTAAAGAAGCTATGTTCAGCACAACGCTGTCTGCATACTTCTTGCAGTAGTTATTAAATTGGATGAGCATGTAAACAAATATACTTTTTAGATAAAAACGAAAATCCTATCCTGCCCATCCCTCTCTGTCAAGGCTTCTGTATTGAATAGCTTCCGCTAAATGTTCGGCTTTGATATCTTCAGTACCTGCAAGGTCAGCAACGGTCCTGCTCACTTTTAAAATCCTGTCATATGCGCGTGCACTCAGATTCAATCGTTCCATCGCTCTTTTAAGAAGTGCCTCGCCAGCGGTATTAATTACACATATTTCCCGAAGCTGCTTGCTGCTCATTTGTGCGTTTGCATAAATGCCATTGCTATTTTTATAACGCTCCACTTGTATTTCCCTCGCCTTTATCACTCGTTCCCTTATCGCTGCAGAAGATTCTCCTTTTGTTTTCAGGCTTAACTCAGTAAATGAAACCGGCGTCACTTCTACATGCAAATCAATCCTGTCAAGTAAAGGGCCGGATATCTTGTTCAGGTATTTTTGAACCGCGCCCGGAGGGCAGGTGCATTCTTTCTCGGGGTGATTGTAAAACCCACACGGACAAGGATTCATAGATGCAATCAACATAAAGTTGGCAGGAAAATCCAACGCAACTTTAGCTCTCGAAATGGTAACGCGCCTTTCTTCCATCGGCTGGCGCATTACTTCCAACACAGATCTTTTAAACTCCGGTAGCTCATCTAAAAAAAGGATGCCGTTATGAGCCAGCGATATTTCGCCGGGCTGCGGTATCCCTCCGCCACCCACAAGGGCTGCATCACTTACAGTATGATGCGGAGAGCGGTACGGCCTTTTATTAATTAAAGAACTATTCTCGGGCAGCTTGCCCGCAACGCTATGGATCTTGGTTGTTTCCAAAGCTTCATGTAAACTCAAAGGTGGAAGAATGGTGGGAAGCCTTTTCGCAAGCATGGTTTTTCCTGCTCCGGGCGGGCCGATGAGAATTGCATTGTGGCCACCTGCGGCAGCAATTTCCAAAGCGCGTTTAATATTTTCCTGTCCCTTTACATCATTGAAGTCAATGTCAAAATCATACTGAGCGTTAAAAAACTCTTCGCGTGTATTTACTTCAATCGACGTAAGGTTTTGTTTTCCCGAGAAGAAATCAATAACCTCTTTCAAGTGGCTTACACCATAAACTTCCAGGTTATTCACCAGGCCGGCTTCCCGCGCATTTTGCAGCGGGACGATCAATCCTTTATAGCCTTCTTTTCGGGCCTGTATTGCTATGGGCAACGCACCTTTAATAGGTTTGATGCTTCCGTCCAGGCTTAGCTCACCCATAATAACATATTCACCTAGCCTTTCGGGTTCGTCCAGCTGTTCACTGGCGCCTAAAACACCCACAGCTATCGGCAAATCAAATGCAGAACCGCTTTTTCTTATATCTGCCGGAGCAAGATTTACAACCAATTTGGTTCTGGGCATATGAAGATTGTTCGTCTTTATAGCGCTTTCAACACGTTGAAAGCTTTCTTTAACGGCACTATCCGGCAGCCCAACTATAAAATAGTTCTGTCCGTTACTAACGCTTACTTCTATGGTGATGGTGATTGCTTCTACGCCGTAAACTGCGCTGCCAAAGGTTTTAACGAGCATGAGGGTTGATTTACATTTCTTATTGAAAAAATGAAAGTAGTAATTAGCTTAATATGACGGAAATTTTATTGAGAAATCGCTATTGAATAAAAATGGTTACATTTAAGAAAACGATTGTTATTATGCCGGTAAAAGATTTAAGCACCGTTAATCATTTGATTGACGATCTTTTTAAATGGCCCACAACGGAAGAGGAGTGGGGCCAATATGCGCTTTCTGATGATCAGATTCAATTTTTCAATGAAAATGGCTATCTCGCAGGCATTAAGCTGCTGAATGAAAAGCAGATAGAACGGTTGCGTAATGAACTTGCAGAACTTGTTGATGTGCACCATCCGGGGCACGAATTGTTTTATGAGTTTCACAGCAATGAGTCAGCATCTTCGGATAGCATACTTTTTCACGCATTGGGCGCATGGCGCATTACCAATGGTTTCCACGATGTATTGTGGAATCCGGCATTTGTAATGGCCGCATCTCAGCTGTTGGGTAATAAGGCCGTGCGGTTCTGGCATGACCAGCTGTTTTATAAGCCTGCTAAAAAAGGAGGTGTTGTTGCCTGGCACCAGGATTATTCATACTGGACGAGGACAACGCCGCTCGCGCACCTCACCTGCTGGTGCGGACTGGACGATTCAACCGTCGAAAATGGTTGCCTGCAATATGTTCCGGGAAGCCATAAATGGGGGCTGTTGGATAAGCCGGAATTAGCTGGCGATTTGATGGGTATCATGGATTATCTTACGCCAGAACAACAAACCCAGTTTAAACCTATTCCTGTAGAAACGAAAGCAGGTGAAGGTATTTTTCATCACGGCCTAACGCTGCATGGCTCCGGTGAAAATAAAAGCGACAGGCCCAGGCGGGCGTTCGTGGTAAATGCCTTTGCTGACGGCGTTTCATCAGATGCAGATGCTGAGCTGTTAAAAGGAGTGCCCGTGATTAAGAAGGGAGAAAAAATGGAAGGGCAATTCTTCCCATTGCTATTTGATCCGGCGGAAGTATTCGCTGCTGTATAATGTAAAAAGCTTCATTTTATTCCCTGTTCACTGTTTGAATAAAATGAAGCTTTTTCTCTATTTGCTGCCTTCTGGCGTTGATGACGGCTTGTGAAAATCTTTCAGGCTATCATTGATGTAGTATTTGAGGTCTTCTTCAGTTCCGTGTTCTCGTAGCCACCTGAATTCCGGCCTGTATTTCTCCATAAATAATTGCAGTGAATCACCTTCAAGCCCTGTATACTGATGCACAAATGAGGGCGGAAATCGATAGTTGATATATTCCTGCATTTCATTTGTATCGAAAAACTCGTAGGCATCGCGTTTTTTCTTTTCTTTCTTTTTAAACCTATCGAGGTTCAGCGCAATACCAGCGCCTGAATTTGCGCCACTGATTGCCGGGATTTTGTTAGATCCCACATCAGCCAAAAACTCTTTCCTCCTCTGCATGCTATCCAGCTGGTACTGGCTATAGCCTTTTGACTTAACGGTTACGTTGCCCAAATTTGCAACAAGGGGCTTTAGAATTAAGACAATCGGAGACTGATTGGTATAGCGAAAGTTGTAATGGAGCGTATCAAAGTGATATCCAACCGCTGAAAATGTGAGAATATCATCCTCGTCCACCAGGAGATTAAACATCCCTTTGTCGTTTGTGATCACCGTTTTGTTAGTGACAATATTCGTAACGCTTGCATAACCGATAGGATTTAGCGTAGCACTATCCTTCAGCACACCCTGAATTATTTTTTGCCCAAAAACCGGCATGATCATCACGCAACACACGAGAGCCAGTAAATTTCGCTTCATAGATTTATATCTCCGGTTTTCTTTTCACTCCAGGATTACCTGAATTAGTTTTTAGTGAAATTGTAGTTGATGTAAACTGTTTTTCCTTCAAATGCAACTGCAGACTGCAGAACCATTGTATTGCCTTGTAAAGATTTTATCTGGAGTTTATACCCTTCTGTTACCTGTTTGGCCTTATCACCTTCGTTTAATTTTTTAAACTGAAAGTATTGTGCTCCGTTAGCCGATTGAACACTCCAGAATATTTTTCTCGTTACACCAGAGCAATTATCATTTGCCGGAATAGTGTAAGATCCATTTCCGTTTTGAACCAACGTCCACTGGCTTCCAATAAAGCAGGAATACAGTGCCTCATCAAAAACGGAGACTTTCAAACCTTTCGACGCGCCTTCTATATTAATGTCACTCACTATCCAATTCCCTTTTAACTCAACAGCATTTCCCTCCGGGCCGGTTACTTTGCTTGGCGAAGTACATGCGCCCAGCGTAATACATACTAACAATATTAAAAGAGCTACGGTTCTATTGCCGATCAATTTTGTCATCATCCTAATTTTTTCAAATGTAATGTAAATGGTTATTATTTGTTGGTCAACGACCATATTTTGGCTATTTACACAAAATCCAAGCCGGGGAAAGTAAAGTACAGGTCAAAAGCCATCTGGAGGCGGCCGGACTGGGAAAGTTGAAACGTTAAGATTGTTGTCGTCAATTGTGGCCGGCTTCAATGATTGCGAACGCTTTTTGCTTCGCCTGCCCCGTTTTTTACACGATGATGTTGACTTAATTACCATAACGCCCTGCTGTGCAACCTAAAATGAAAAGGCATGAAATTTTATCTCTTGATCTGGACCGAATTTAATAACGCATTAAAATATTTTTTATGGGAGACGTTAAAAATCTACAAAGTAAAGAAGCTATTGAAAAGTTGCAAGAGATTGTAAATGAGGTAAATACGTGTATGTTTTGTACCTACTCAGGAAAAAATGAGCTACAATCCCGGCCAATGGCCAGCTTGAAAACAGACGATCAGGGCAATATTTGGTTCATGTCTGATAAAACAAGCAAAAAGAATAGCGAAATTTTGGGCAATGGCAGGGTCGATTTACTTTATTCCCACCCGTCAAAGGATAGTTTTCTATCTGTTAGAGGCGCCGCTGAGATAACGCAAGACAAGAAAATGATCGATGAATTATGGACACCTATTGCAAAAGTTTGGTTCACCGAAGGAAAAGACGACCCACGGATCTGCGTTATTAAGGTAATACCCGATGAAGCGTATTACTGGGACACAAAGCATGGCCGCATGGTGGAAATGTTTAAGCTGTTAACCGCACTGGTTACGGGTAAAACAATGGATGACGGTGTGGAAGGAACGATAAAAATTTAGGAAAGGTATGAGGTATGGGGTATGAGGTGTAAGGTGAAGTGTCAGGTTTCAATGCCTTTGACCTCACGCCTTACGCCTCATTCCTTATATCGTCAGCTCCATTCTGCGCGGGCTGTTGGGCTCACACTCAGATCAGAGAATTTACCAGCTTTGTATTTATAAAAGGCCGTGATAGCAATCATTCCGGCATTATCTGTACAATATTGAAATGGCGGAATAAACGTATTCCAGCCATTTTTTTTGCCGGCCTCCTGTAGCGCGTTTCTAAGGCCACTGTTTGCACTCACGCCGCCAGCAATGCAAACGCTTTTTACCCCGGTTTGTGTAACAGCTTTCTTTAATTTTTTCAGGAGGATTTGAATAATCGTGTGTTGAATAGAGGCGCACAGATCATTGAGGTTATTTTCAATAAATTTTTCGTCCTCTTTTTGCTTTGCCTGTAAAAAATATAAGACTGAGGTCTTTAATCCGCTGAAAGAAAAATTCAATTCAGGTATTTGCGGTTCGGCAAATTTGAATGCAAGCGGATTGCCCAGTTGCGCATTTTTATCTACCAGGGGGCCTCCTGGATAAGGCAAGCCCAATAATTTGGCACTTTTATCAAAGGCTTCACCAGCCGCGTCGTCAATGGTTTCGCCGATCACTTCGAGCTCCAATGGAGATTTGGCTAAAACAATCTGTGTGTGTCCGCCACTTACGGTAAGGCATAAAAAAGGAAAAGATGGCCTGTTTTCTTCAATCAGGTTGGCCAATACATGCGCTTGCATGTGATGAACAGCTATCAACGGCTTTGACAATGCCAATGCCAGCGATTTTGCAAACTGGGCGCCCACAAGAAGGCTGCCGATCAAGCCGGGGGATTGTGTAAAAGCGATTGCATCGATTTCCGGAAGGGAGATACCTGCCTGTTTCAGTGCTACGTCCACAACAGGCACAATATTTTGCATATGCGCGCGGCTCGCCAGTTCAGGAACTACACCGCCATATTGTTCATGCACTTTTTGATTGGCAACATAGTTAGATGCAATTCGTCCGTCAATACAAACGGATGCGGACGTATCATCACAAGAAGATTCAATGGCCAGAATACGAATGGGACTGTTGTTGATGTTTCCTGTTTCGTTCTGATTTTCTGAAGAAAGGCTCATTTTGCAAATGTACTAACTCCGGTTTAGTAGCGTATTGATGAGCTGTAATTTGAATGATTATTTTGTTCTGATGGCAACAACCGGGTTCATTCTGGCTGCAATTGACGCGGGGATAATGCCGGACAAAATGCCTAGAATTACGCACAGTCCAAATGCGAGTGCAATTATTTTAGGAGAAATAATCAGCGCAAAAGGCAATACACTGCTCAATATTGTTGCCAGCAGCCATACCAGAAGCAGGCCGATTAAACCGCCAATAATACACAGGAACGCGCTTTCGAGGAGAAACTCTATAAGGATGGACCTTCTTTTCGCGCCTATAGCTTTTTTCAGCCCGATTTGGCTGGTACGTTCACGAACGGTAACGAACATAATGTTAGCCACGCCAAACAGCCCAACTATCAGGCTTAGTCCCGCGATAGCCCATCCGCCAATATTTACCGTGCCGAAGAAAGAACTGACCTGCTGGCTAAACATGTTTACGTCATTCAGCGCAAAATCATCATCGGTCCGCGGACTCAACTTTCTTGTCTGACGCATAATCCCTCTCAGTTCATCGGTAAGGGCAGGGGTGGGAACTCCATCTTTACCTTTCACCATAATAAAAGGCTGAAGGTTATCATTATTTATAACATTGTAAACGCTCGCAAAATACCGGTAAGAGCTTATTAAACATCTATCGTAATCAAATCCTCCGCCCAAAAAGCTTTGGCCCTGCTTTTCAATAATGCCGATAATATTAATTCGTCTTCCTCCAAAGGTTACGGTTTTGCCTAATGCTTTTTCTGCTTTGCCAAAAAGATCTTCGGCATTTGTATAACCTATTATGCCTACAGCATTGCCTCTGGCAAATTCGGACTCGTTGAGGTACCTGCCATACTCAATATTAAAAGATTGAATCTTATTAAAATCTTCCGTAACGCCATAAATGGCAACCCCATTTAATATATCATTTTCATATTGAAGATTAATTCCGTTCGAATTGAAGTAGCAGACATATTCTGCGAGCGAGCTCTTTTCTTTAATGAATTTTACTTCGTCAAATTTGGGCTGAGGCCTTTTAATGTATTTCCACCAGGGATAATCGGGTCCTCCGCCATATTCCCATTTGTCTATGTAGATTGTATTTGAACCAAGTGCTGAAATATCGCTTTGAACTTTATATTCCAGGCTATTTACCGTAGTTAGTACGCCGATAATACAGAAGATGCCAATAGTAATACCAAACAACGACAAAAAAGTACGTAGTTTGTTTACTCTAAGTTCCTGCATGGCCATCTTAAAGCTATTCCATACTATGCTCAATAGTTTCAGCATGTACCAAATGTAACATTTGTTTATTAGGATTTTTGAAAATTTAGATGAGCGGAAAATGGGACCGGGATTAGCCGGATTTTAAGATTTATTGGATTTTTTGTGGTTATTTATAGATGTTGCTTTTCGCCAGACGATTATAGCAACAACCAGGAAGTAAAGAACTCTATCGCAGATTTGCATCATCACAAGATCGGCTCAACGCTGAGAGCTTTTAAAAATTTGTAGCTTTTTCTTTCTATTGATGTGTGCTGGCTATTTAAATCAGCGGGTACAAATATTTATTATCAGGAAAAGAGTTTTGTCTCAAATGTGCGCCAATACAAGATCGGAAGAATACTTTGCTGATAGCTGATAGCTAATAACTGAAAGCTTTTTTTATTTTTTTTACAATTCGGTGGCATTCATGTCCTATTTTTGCAGCGATTTTCTCACAAACAACACTTGTCAGTATGACCTTGAAACAAATTTTCACTTCTGCAGTAGGAAGGAAATTGACGATGGGCTTAAGCGGAATTTTCCTGATTCTTTTTTTGATTGTACACGCAGGATTAAATGCCTGTATTTGGGCAAACGATGGTGGTGAAATGTTCAACAGGGCTGCCCACTTTATGGGAGCAACTGTTGTAATGAGGATTTTAGAGGTGGGATTGTTTGTTTTTATTTTCATTCACATCATTCAGGGTTTAATGCTGGAAGCTTCTAACCGCAGCAAGCGCGGAACCGGGTATGCAGTAAGCTATGGCAACCGCGGTAGCAAATGGTATAGCAGAAGCATGGGCCTTTTAGGAACAATCATCCTGTTGTTCCTGGTAATTCACTGGATCGATTTCTGGATCCCTTCCCGCTTTACCGGTGTTGAAGAAGTAACACTTAGCGATGGTAAAACCGTTCACAACTTATATGCATTAATGCAAAACAGGTTTGAAGTTACCTGGGTAGTTGTAGTATATATATTAGGTTGTATTTCTTTAGGATATCACCTTGCTCATGGTTTTCAAAGCGCGTTCAGAAGCGTAGGCGTTTACAATAGAAAATATAATGTAGCGTTGACCAAGCTTGGATATGCCTTTGCTATTATAGTTTGCCTGGCTTTTATCATGATGCCGGTAAGCATGTATTTCCATTGGTTAAGCTAAAAAGCCCGCACGCGATAAATAATTGCGTGGCCATTTAATCAGAATAATCAGACTAAATCAGTTAAATCTGCGACGTATGTTAGATGCAAAAATTCCTTCAGGTCCATTAGATCAAAAGTGGACCGATTATAAAGGTCATTGCAAATTGGTTAATCCTGCCAACAAGCGTAAACTGGAAGTGATCATTGTGGGTACAGGGCTGGCAGGCGCTTCAGCAGCCGCTGCATTAGGCGAGATGGGTTACAAAGTGAAGGCATTTTGTTTTCAGGATTCTCCCCGCCGTGCGCACTCAATTGCTGCTCAGGGTGGTATTAATGCTGCGAAGAATTATCAGAATGATGGCGATAGCGTTTTTCGCCTGTTTTACGATACAATTAAAGGTGGCGACTACCGCGCAAGAGAAGGGAATGTGCATCGCCTGGCGGAAGTTAGCGCCAATATTATTGACCAGTGTGTAGCGCAAGGGGTTCCTTTTGCCCGCGAATATGGTGGATTGTTAAGCAATCGTAGTTTCGGTGGTACACAGGTACAAAGAACTTTTTATGCTGCCGGGCAAACCGGTCAGCAATTATTAATAGGGGCCTATCAGGCATTGGAAAGGCAGATCGCACTTGGTAATGTTACCATGTACAATCGCCACGAAATGTTGGAAGTAGTGGTGATTGATGGTAAGGCGCGTGGTATAATTACCCGCGATTTGATTAGCGGCAAACTTGAAAGACATTTCGGGCATTCTGTTTTAATATGCAGTGGTGGATACGGTAACGTATTTTATCTTTCTACAAACGCAATGGGAAGCAATGTTACTGCTGCATGGAAAGCACACAAAGCAGGTGCTTACTTTGGTAACCCTTGCTTTACACAGATCCACCCCACATGTATTCCTGTAAGTGGTGACCATCAGAGTAAATTAACGCTGATGAGCGAATCCTTACGTAATGATGGTAGGATCTGGGTTCCTAAAAAACAAGGCGACAACCGTAAGCCAAACGAAATTCCTGAAGAAGAAAGAGATTATTACCTGGAAAGAAGATACCCTGCTTTCGGTAACCTGGTTCCGCGTGATGTGGCTAGCCGCGCAGCGAAAGAAAGATGCGATGCAGGTTATGGTGTGGGCTCTTCGAAGCAAGCTGTTTACCTGGATTATGCTGATGCAATTGAAAGATACGGTAAGGGTGAAGTAACAAAACGTAGTCTTGATAATGTTCCGCATGATCAGGTAGTTGCCATGGGTAAAGATGTGGTGAAAGAAAAATATGGTAACCTGTTTGACATGTATGAAAAGATCACAGGTGAAAACCCATATGAGATACCTATGCGTATCTATCCCGCTGTTCACTACACAATGGGTGGCTTGTGGGTTGACTATGAATTAATGACAACCGTTCCTGGTTTATATGCACTCGGGGAAGCCAACTTTAGCGATCACGGTGCAAACCGCCTGGGCGCTTCTGCACTGATGCAGGGTCTGGCTGATGGGTACTTTGTAATTCCTTATACGCTGGGTAACTACCTGGCCGATGAGATCCGTACAGCGGCAATTCCAACTTCTCATGCTGCTTTTGAAGCTGCTGAAAAGTCTGTAAGGGGCCGTATTGAACAGTTGATGAACATTAAAGGATCGCAAACAGTAGAAAGCTTCCACAAACGCCTTGGAAAGATTATGTGGGATAAATGCGGCATGGCTAGAAACGCCCAGGGGCTGCAGGAGGCTATCACTGAAATTCAGGCATTGAAAAAAGAATTCTGGAGCGATGTCAGAATTCCGGGTGATATAAATGACATGAACTTTGAACTGGATAAAGCCGGACGTGTTGCTGACTTTATCGAGCTGGGCGAGTTAATGTGTAAAGATGCATTGGATCGTGCAGAAAGTTGCGGCGGCCATTTCCGTGAAGAAAGCCAGACTGAAGAAGGTGAAGCTTTACGCCACGATGACAGGTTTATGTATGTCTCTGCCTGGGAATACAAAGGCGACCATAACTGGGAGCTTCACAAAGAAACGCTGGATTACGAAGTTGTAAAACCAAGCCAGAGAAGTTATAAATAAGTTGTACGGTTTACGTTTTAATAAACGTAAGCAGCGGCTGATTGATGTTTGAAATTATCATTTGAAATAATCCTGTGATACGCGAAAATATACAGCGCATCACATCACATAAGCACGTTTTTCTATGGAACATTATACCATGAATCTTACGCTGAAAGTATGGAGGCAGAAAAATGCCAACGACAGGGGATATTTTGAAACTTACCAGGTAAGCGATATATCGAACGAGATGTCTTTTCTCGAAATGTTTGATGTATTGAATGAGCGCCTGATCAGGGAAGGAAAAGATCCTATTGCATTTGATCACGATTGCCGCGAAGGTATTTGCGGTATGTGCTCGATGTACATTGATGGTAAGCCTCATGGTCCATGGACACAAAATACTACTTGCCAGTTGCACATGCGTGCATTTAAAGATGGCGACACAATTGTGGTTGAACCCTGGAGAGCAAAAGCGTTCCCTGTGGTAAAAGACCTGGTTGTAGATCGTACTTCTTTTGACAGAATTATCCAGGCTGGAGGTTACATTTCAGTAAACACTGGTAACGCTGTTGATGCCAACGCGCTGCCTGTTGAAAAAGAGAAAGCTGATGCGGCCTTTGCTGCAGCTGCCTGTATAGGTTGCGGCGCCTGCGTTGCTGCATGTAAAAATAGCTCGGCTCTTTTGTTTGTGAGTGCAAAAGTTGCTCACCTGGCATTGTTGCCACAAGGTGATCCTGAGCGCAAAACGCGCGTTGTGAACATGGTGGCCCAGATGGATAAAGAAGGCTTTGGTTCGTGTACTGCTACAGGAGCATGCGAGGCTACTTGTCCAAAAGGCATTACTATTGAGAACATCGCAAGATTGAACAAAGAATACATGGTTGCCAGCCTTACATCAAAGTAACCGGCCACCTTTAATAAAAGTTGTTGAAGATGCCGCTCCATTTAGGGGTGGCATTTTCTTTTTAACAAAGTATGCGTTGGTGAAGCTTTTTATGTCTTGATTCAGATTGTACGATTTGCATCTAAAGCTGATTTATCTCATATTTTTTACCTCCCAAATAGATTAAGTTGCAATACACTGAACGGACCGCGGCTTACAAGGCCGTTTGCCTTTCATTGTATTTAATCTAGCTATATGAAAAATAAATTAGCCAATATGTGCTGCCTGCTATTAACGCTCGTCGTAAACTTCCAGGCATCCGCACAAACAAAAATGGGCAGCGAATCAACACACTATTCTTTTGAACCGTTCAACCTGGTGGTTGTGTCGTTTGTTGCATCAGCCTTTTATCTTTTGTTCATTAAAAAGAACAGCGGGCGTTGAACTATCCTGGGCGTGGCTCCTGATTTTCAAAAACACACGCAGTCCTAATAATATGTCGAATACCGTGAAGGCCGCATCAAACATTCGGAATGGCGAAAGTACCCCCTGGCTTTCGGTGAATAAAAAGTTAAAAGCTTTTTCTTCGGTTTATTGCCAGTGTCGCAATTGTGAACAGGCTTTTTGATAATTCTTTGAGGTACTTGAATTTAGGAGATAGCCTGTATTCGGCCTTAACCAAATTGCATGTTAAAACGCTTGGTGTAACAGCGTTTCAGGCTTAGGGGCACTATTATTTCAATATAAATAAGCGGAACTTTGCAGTAATATCTTAATAGAAAAACCATGAACGTGTTGAACAGAATTGAGGAGGGTGGTAAGAATTCGCTCCGCGGATCTTCAACAATTGAGTTATATAAGTATAGCAGAAAAATTCTTGCCGCTTTTGCTATACTGCTTCCCGGCGCTATCTTCTTCCTGGGTGCACTTGCAATGAAAGAATATGTCATTTCAGGAATCGCTGTATTATTTTCTTTACTTGGCTTCATACTCACCAAAGGGTTAATCAACCAAAAGGCTGCGAAACTTAAAATGAAACCGGGAGCAGACACCGATGAAAACAGCGTGATTCAGTTCCCTTCTTCAAATCCAGGTGGTTTGGCTAAGTTTAAATTGTAAACACCGTTACAATTAATTTTCCAAACATTTGAAAACCTTGAAGGCTACTGATTCTGTCAAAAATCAGTGAGTCGAATTTATGTGGTGCATAAAATAAAAAACCCCGATAGACATCGGGGCCGACATGAGAAAATCTACTGACTAATTTGTTTGCTTGCTATTATTCTTTCACAAAGATGCCCTCGCAATATGAACTAATATTTAACCAGACGTGAATAAACTATTAACAAAAATCAAGAGGCAATTGGACTTGTTTTTTTAGAATAGAATATCGACAAGTTGGAAAGAAAATGTCTGATGTCTGATTTTTTGATGTCTGGATTTCTTCGGTTCAGCAGCAAAACAAAAGCAGTTCTGTTCATCCGAAGTTGCAAAAGTTAACCTCGAAACATGTTGTTTTCAATGTTAGACAGCGCGCTCATTTCTTACCAAATCAGACATCAAAGAATCATATATCAGGCATCAGAAATTAATATGTCGCATAAAAAAAGGCTGATCCGTTTCCGGACCAGCCTTTGAAATTATACCTAAGCTATTTTCTATTAGAATGTGTATTTCAATCCTAACTGTGCTTGCCAACGGCTGTTAAGCGGATCAACTGTATAGTACTTACCGTTATCGGTTGTTGGTTTCTGGAAGCTAAATGTTGGTGAATAGTTCTTCGCTGGATCTGAACTTGGGTTGCCTGGTTTAATACCATTAGCATCTGTTTCAAACTTCAGGAAGTTAACTGTATAGTTGTTTGTGTTACTTACGAAAGTAATATGTCCCCAGTCATTGTTCAGGAAGTTCAGGAAGTTAAACATATCCAGGCTTAACTGAAGTGAATGCTGTTTGTTGTTGCCCTTAAATCTGAATTCATGCATCAGCTTTAAATCAAGTGTATGGTTCCATGGAGTACGGAGCGCGTTTCTTGCTGCATACTGGCCACGGTGGCCGCTCAAATATTTATCACCTTCAATGAACGCATTCAGGTCATTCCATTGAGACGGATCTTTTAGATTAATATCAGACTGGCTCTTTGGAATATAAGGCAATGCTGCGTTACCATTAATGATACCGCCCGGTGCACCTGTGTAAACAAGGCTGTAAGGGCTACCACTCTGGCCAGAGTAGACAAAGCTTAATGAAGTGATATTAGTATTTGATCCATTCCAGTTAATGCTTGTCCCTGCAAATGCAACTATCCGATGGCGTAAATCAAAGTTTGAATAGCCAAGTTGCGGATTGTTCGTGGAGATTGCAGGATTGTAATCCCAGTTACTTTGGAATGAGTTACGAATTCCATTGCTCACATCTTTTGACATACCATAAGTATAAGCGGCAGACCAGTTAATGTTCATCAAATTTTTTGCGCCTAATTTAATATTGTTGGTAACTTTTGAGATCTGGGCAGTAAGATTGTAGCGGTATCCTTCTTTCGTATTGCTTAACAGGAACACGCTTGAATATTTGCTGCTAACATCCCCACCTGTATACAGCGGAGTTTGTGTAGGCCCTGTGCTGTAATACATCACGCCGCTATCTTTCTTGTTAATCTGCTGGAACATAACATCATTGATGGTCTTGGTATACATCGCATCCAATGTAAGTTTATATCCTTTGCCGAATTTGAAATCAGCCGCAATATTCGAACGCCAGATAGTTGGCATTTTGAAGTTATTATCAATCAGGTCAAGCTCTCTTTTGTTAACTGCACCTGCTCCACCATATTTGCCGATTGTGTCAACAAGTTGATTTGGTCCAACCAAAGGCACATAACCATTGTTTGAGTTTTTATAATCTATGTTGCCATAGTCGTTACCATTAAGTGTATAAGCATATCCTAACCACGCGAAAGGAATACGGCCTGTGAAGATGCCTGAACCACCTCTCAATACTACTGACTGGTCGCTGTTGATATCCCAGTTAAACCCTAATCTTGGAGAGATAGTCGCGTTACCCAGCCATTTATTATTTAACTGGCTGAACGGCGTATGTGAGTATGTACCAGATTGATGCGTGTCGTTAGTAATGCTGTTCAGGTCTTTATCCATTTGAGGTTGATTGCCTACATATGAATAGTCAATACGAAGGCCCGGAGTCAATTTGAAATTCTTGGTTAAAGAAATTTCATCCTGTGCATAGCCACTAAGCATTGCTACGTTGAACTTGGCGCCAGGTGTATTTTCAGAAAGGTTGGTAAAGTTGTTTTTGCCTTCATCAAAAGCAAAAGTACCACGGATACGGCTTGGAATATTATTGATAAAGTTATCAACGCTACCATATTGCCAACGGCCGTTCCATGAGTTGATAAATCCGTAATTGAAGTCGTAGAACTCGTTGTGCGTACCAAAAGTGAATTTGTTAATTCCTTTTGTCCAGCTTACGTTGTCTGTAAGTTCAATTGTTTTTTGACGGGTATTATAAATAGCAGCTTCGCGCCATGTGCCTAACCAAACGTTACCTGCGCCGTTGGTAATATCAAGATAAGGCGAAGGTGTATTTCCGCTACGCGGGAAATCCCTGTAGTCATGCACATTAATATAACTAACTATCAGGTTGTTGTTTACAGAATTGCTTAGTTTGCTTTTCAGTTCCGCAACAACGTTCACGTTCTTTGTATGTTGTGTAAAGTCTGTTGAAGAAAACTGGAACGTTGTGTTTGTACGCTCAAGGTTATTACCTTCACCATTGGTGTAGATTGCTCTAACCATTAATGAGTTGTTCGCATTGATATTATAATCTATACGAGCAAAGAATTTATCACTGTTTGTAAAGATTTTGTATTTGTCATATGAACCAGCGTCAAAACCTGCTGCCTGGTATGCTGCAGCAATTCTTTGCGCATCGGCAACTGTAACAGCTGCACCCTTATCCCCTGCGTTGAAAAATGTAGGTTCCTGCCTGCGTGTAATTTCACCGTTAACAATAAAGAACAATTTGTTTTTGATGATTGGGCCACTTAGGGTTGCACCGTATTGATAATCATAAAAATCAGAACCGATCTTTGTTTTCTGGCCATCAACGCTTTTACCTACCAGTGATTGGTTTCTGCCATAACCATAAACAGAACCGTGGATATCATTTGAACCGCTTTTTGTCACAGCATTTACACTGCCGCCAGTAAAGTTACCCAGCTTTACGTCATATGGAGAAAGCTGAACCTGTACTTCCTGGATCACATCAAGGCTGTAAGGATTGGTTCTTGTTCCAGAACCGGCTGTTCCGCTCTGGCCGCCGCCGCTAACACCTCCAAAAGAGTTGCTGAATCCTATAGCATCATTGTTTACAGCACCATCAAGCGTAATATTGTTGTATCTGAAGTTAGTTCCTGCGAATGAGTTGTTGTTAGACTGTGGCGTTAAACGCGTAAAATCGCTGATGCTTCTACCCAGGGTTGGCAAAGTATTTAACTGTCTTGTACCAACGGTTAATCCTGAAGGTGAAGCCCTTCTGCCGGAAGACATTACGGTTACTTCTTTCAAATCATTTGAAGAAGTGCTTAATGCAACTTTCAGGTCGGGGTTATTACCTAATGACAATGAAATATCTGTCAGTGTTTCATCTTTAAAGCCCACAAAAGATATTTTGATTGTGTAAGGGCCGCCCGGTTTCAGGTTGGGAGATGAAAAATACCCCTTGTTATTTGTCTGAATGTGCGTTTCGTATCCTGTAGGTTCATGTTTTAATGAAATTGTAGCTCCGCTGATAGCCTTGCCTGCAGCATCTGAAACAAAACCATTCAGCGTAGAGGTTGTTTCTTGTCCATAGGTCACCAAAGTACACAGCACAGCAAGAAGGATTACCGAAGCAATAGAGATTAGCTTGCGCATTTTTGTTAATTTTCGGCAAATCACGAACTTGTATGTTACTGAATTGTTAACCCAATATTATGTGAATGTTAACCGTGCAAAAGGGCAAGAATGCATAGGAGTAAAGGTTCACGGACAATATTATTTCTATATTAAGTTATTGTTAACTGTCTGCTTTTGACGGCTGGCACTGATCATAGTTTTATTTTTGCGCCAAAATTCCAGGATATGGGCATTAACACTTTTGGCAAGCTATTCATGCCAAAGAACAAGATTTTTTACGAGTTGTTTGAGGATGTAGCTATTACTGTTACCCAAATGGGGCAACTGCTTAAGGCAATGGTTAACGAGCCTGACTACGACAGGCGTAATGCTATCATTAAGCAAATAGAAGACCTTGAACACAAAAACGACGACCATACACACAGGATTTTTACTGAACTGGGCCGCAACTTTATCACTCCCTTCGATCGTGAGGATATTCACTACCTGGCCTCTGCCCTTGATGATATATGTGACTATATTTTTTCATCTGCCAAAAAGATCAACTTCTATAAAGTAAATCCGAACGACAGTGGTATTAAGAAACTGGCCGATCTGATCGAATTGGGTGCAAATGAAATTAAGACTGCTGTATACGGTCTGAGAGACATGAAGAATTTAAGGCAGATGACTGAGGCAATGGTTAGGATCAATAGTGTTGAAAATCAGGCAGATGATGTTTTTGATATGAGTATTGAAATGCTTTTCCAGAATGAAGTAGATGTAAAAGAACTGATTAAAAAACGAGAAATATACCAGGCAATGGAAACTGTAACAGATAAATGCGAAGATGCAGCGAATGTTATAGAGTCGATTATTGTTAAATACGCTTAGTTCGTTTACCCATCCTTCTATTGCGGGAAAATAAAATTTATGACAACATTACTCATACTTATTATTGTATTAGCCTTCATATTTGATTTTATTAACGGTTTTCACGATGCAGCAAACTCCATTGCAACAATCGTGTCAACCAAAGTTCTTACTCCGTTCCAGGCAGTGTTGTGGGCCGCATTATTTAATTTCGCTGCCTTTTTTATATCTCGTTATCTTATAGGTGAGTTTAAAATCGGTAATACTATTGCCAAAACCGTAAACGAACACTTTATTACGCTTGAAGTAATTTTTGCCGGCCTGTTAGCTGCAATTGTATGGAACCTCATCACCTGGTGGTTTGGTATTCCATCCAGTTCCTCACACACCCTGATTGGTGGTTTTATGGGTGCGGCCATTGCATATGCAGGTGGTTTTCATGGTGACGGTATAACTGTTATCAACTATGCTAAAGTAATTCCTACATTCCTTTTCATATTCCTGGCGCCTTTAATAGGTATGGTCATTGCCTTTATTATAACCATTATAATAGTCCATTTGTGTAAAAGAAGCAATCCGTTTAAAGCGGAAAGCTGGTTTAAGAGATTGCAGCTGCTTTCTTCAGCAGCGTTTAGTCTTGGCCACGGCGGAAACGATGCGCAAAAAGTAATGGGGATAATCGGAGCTGCGATCATTTATCAACAAAGCACCGTTGGAAACAAGATGAGTTTTAATGAATTTGTTATTCATTACTCCTGGGTGCCGTTTTGTTCTTTTGTTGCCATAGGCCTCGGAACAATGAGCGGTGGCTGGAAGATTGTTAAAACAATGGGTACCAAAATTACTAAAGTAACTCCGCTGGAAGGTGTAAGTGCCGAAACTGCGGGTGCCATAACTTTATACATTACAGAGCATTTGGGTATACCAGTTAGTACAACGCACACCATCACCGGATCTATAATTGGTGTAGGTGCCACAAAACGTTTATCAGCAGTGCGTTGGGGCGTTACCGTAAACCTGCTCTGGGCCTGGGTAATGACCATTCCAATCAGCGCTCTTATGGCTGCAGGGTTCTATTATGTAATTAAACTTATTGTCTAGTACGGCTTTTTTTAATAATATTGTCTTATTCAATTTGTGTATCTAAATCAGCCAACATGCCCAAAATTCTAGTTACCGGAGGATGCGGATATATAGGTTCGCACACCGTTGTTGATCTCATCCAAAATGGATTTGACGTTGTTTCAATAGATGATAATTCGCGCTCTACAACATACCTGTTAAATGGTATTGAACAAATCACTGGAAAGAAGTTAAAGAACTACAAAGTTGATTTGAAGAATTTTGATGAAACGCTTGCTGTTTTCCAGGAAAATGATGACATAACCGGCGTAATTCATTTTGCAGCATACAAAGCAGTTGGCGAATCAGTTGAGAAGCCACTGGATTACTATGAGAATAACATTTATTCCCTCGTAAACCTGCTTAAATGTGTAAAGGAATTTAAAGTTCCTCATTTTGTCTTTTCTTCTTCCTGCACTGTTTATGGCAACCCGGATGTTATCCCGGTTACAGAAGAGTCTCCTATTAAAAAGGCAGAATCTCCTTATGGTGCTACAAAGCAAATGGGAGAGGAGATTATTAAAGACTTTACAAAAGTGTCCGACACTTCTGCGATATTGTTGCGCTATTTTAACCCGGTGGGTGCACATCCGGATAACCTTATTGGGGAATTGCCTCTGGGCAAGCCGCAAAACCTTGTGCCGGTGATTACACAAACAGCAATTGGTAAATTGCCACAGATGACTGTTTTTGGTGATGATTATGATACAAGGGACGGAAGCTGTGTTAGGGATTTTATTCACGTTTGTGATATTGCTAATGCGCACACGCTGGCGATTAAGTTCCTGCTTAATAAGAAAAACAAACAGAAGAATGAAGTTTTCAATTTGGGAACTGGCAACGGCGTTACCGTACTTGAAGCAATAAATGCATTTGAGCGGGTAACTGGTCAAAAATTGAATTATAAAATCGGCCCTCGCAGGTCTGGCGATGTTATAGCGATTTATGCAAATAACAATCATGCGGTATCGTCGCTCGATTGGAAAATTCAATTCGATCTGGATGATATGATGAAAACGGCCTGGGAATGGGAAAAGAAGATCAAGCAGGATGAAGAACTAATGAAAAAACAAAACCCGGTTTTAAATTAACCCGGTTAGTGTACAAAATAAAAAAAGAGGCTTTAGGCCTCTTTTTTTATTTGCTTCTTTATTTGTGTTTCAGGAATAAAGAAGCGTAATAGGGTGTTGAACACAAACTCCAATAGTATGTATTGTGTCTTATACAAGTGGTACAAGTTACACGATTAAAAACGGACAATAAAAATGTACGAATTGGGTGCCAATTATCTTTTCACAATTAATGATTTAATAATCAGCTGCTTGCACATCCTCACCACTTTCTCTTGTATCAAAATGGGAAAAGACTGGTCTCCCAAATGGAAGAATTGAACGTTTTAAAAATAAAAAAGAGACTATTTGACTAGTCTCTTTTCTTTCAAAGGGGGAAACTTCTTTATTGGAAGTAACCTGAATCCAAATAACAACAAGTATTCTGTTGTCGGGAACGGTTAAAAACGGACACACTTATATTATCCCAAATGCATGCCAAGACCATGTAAATTTTTTATATAATTGATAATCAATAAATTATGATTTCTTAAAATGAAATATTGTATCAAAATGGGAAATGACGTATCATATAGAGAATGTTTAATTAGAGTACTTACAGCACGTCGACATTAAGGGAAATCAAATATGGAGATACAACCTGGCCGACAATTTTTTCTGAAAAACCCTTGTTATATACATTAATGAAACCATAAGCGCAAGCTCAAAATTCCCTGCGATAAATCGTTTAGAAGAGATAATTGAACCATATTCAAAATTCTAAGTTTTAATATTAATTTGTTGATTATCAATTGTATTTGAAGCCAACAGCACAATATAATTCCCTTTTGGAAAGACTGTAATTTTGGTTGTGAAAATAACTTAGGTAAAAACTTCTTGCATAAAATATCCATTACTAAGTGGGAAAAGCAAAAAAGAGTTGCCAATCTTTCTAAAAAACACTAAAAACAGGCTAAGGCATGCAATGTATTATTTCATTCGTTTATTTATCTTCGCAAATTATCGCTCACTCATTCTTATTTTTAATGAGATTGAAGACGGGATATATGACATTGAATCAAAACAAACACCAAAAGCATGGATCAATCAGTTATATCTATTATAATAGGCGCGATTGCACTAATAGTAGGAATTGTTGGGGGTAAGTTCATTTTTGCGAAAGACACGAAGAAAAAAGTTGAAGAAGCAGACCTGCAGGCAAACACTTTAATAAGGGAAGCGGAATTAAGAGCCGAGACTATAAAAAAGGAAAAGCAGCTCGAAGCAAAGGAGAAGTTTGTTCAACTTAAGGCGGAACACGATAGAGAGGTTTTGGAAAGGAATAAAAAAATCAGTGAAGGCGAAAACCGTGTTAAGCAAAGAGAAATTACCATCAACCAGAAAGATGCTGCTTTAGACAAGCAGATCAAAGAAAACGAAGCTATTAAAGAAAACCTGAACAGGCAGATTGAGGTTGTGAACCTTAAGCGCACTGAACTGGAAAAACACCAGGAGGAACATATTCGCCGCCTGGAGAAAATTGCCGGTTTAACTGCTGAAGAGGCAAAATCTCAATTGGTGGAAAGCCTTAAACAGGAAGCTCAAACACAGGCTCTTGCCATACAGCAGGAGATTGTTGAAGAAGCTAAGCAGAAAGCAAATAAAGAAGCGCGCAAAATTGTAATTCAGTCCATTCAGCGTACTGCTGCAGAGCAGACGATTGAAAATACTGTAACGGTATTTAACCTGGAAAGTGACGAAATTAAAGGCCAGATCATTGGCCGTGAAGGCCGTAACATCCGCGCAATTGAAGCCGCAACCGGCGTTGATTTGATTGTGGATGATACTCCCGAAGCAATTGTCCTTTCCTCTTTTGATCCGTTGAGAAGAGAAATTGCACGTCTTTCATTGCAGAGGCTGGTGTCTGACGGACGTATCCATCCTGCCCGTATTGAAGAAGTTGTTGAGAAAACAAGAAAGCAACTGGAAGAGCAGGTAATGGAAATTGGCGAACGTACAGTTATAGAGTTGGGAATTCACGGTTTGCATAAAGAGTTGGTGCGCATTGTAGGTAAGATGAGATTCCGTTCTTCTTACGGCCAGAACTTGTTAATGCATAGCCGCGAAGTTGCCAACTTGTGTGGGATAATGGCTGCTGAGCTTGGGTTGAATCCAAAATTGGCGAAAAGAGCCGGTTTGTTACACGACATAGGAAAAGTTCCTGATGAAGAAACTGAATTGAGCCACGCATTGTTAGGCGCGAAACTGGCTGAGAAATTTGGTGAAAACCCTGCAGTTGTGAACGCAATTGGTGCGCACCACGACGAAATGGAAATGCAATATGTAATATCTCCGATTGTTCAGGCTTGTGATGCTATTAGCGGCGCAAGGCCTGGTGCAAGAAGGGAAATTATGCAGCAGTACCTGCAGCGTATTAAGGATCTTGAAAACCTGGCGTTAGGGTACCAGGGCGTTGAAAAAGCGTATGCTATCCAGGCGGGCCGCGAATTAAGGGTTATTGTTGAAGCTGATAAAGTAACAGATACTGACAGCGATAAACTAAGCTTTGAAATAGCGCAAAAGATTCAAACGGAGATGACTTATCCCGGACAGATCAAGGTTACCGTTATCCGCGAAAAAAGAGCGGTAAATGTTGCCCGCTAAGACATTGTGATTGAGAGCGTTCCCATTTGAGGGAATGGATTATAAAAAAGAAATTGATATTTTATTTGGAAAATGTGGAAGGCAGTATTACCTTTGCCGTCCTTTAAATTTTAAAGTTATGAACGCAGCAGTTCAATTTGTGCATGAGCAATTAACAGCGAAGAAAGAATATCCCAGGTTTAAAGCAGGTGATAATATCACTGTAAATTATAAAATTGTGGAAGGCGGTAAAGAGCGTATCCAGAGCTTTCGTGGCGATGTGGTGAAGACTCAGGGAACTGGCGCTACAGCAACTTTCACTGTACGTAAGATTTCTGACGGTGTAGGTGTAGAAAGAATATTTCCTTTCTTATCACCAAACGTTGATTCTATCGTTTTAAACAAGGTGGGTAAAGTGCGTCGCGCTAAACTATACTACCTGCGTACACGCAGCGGTAAAAGCGCAAGAATTAAAGAAAAAAGAGTTTAATCAACTAATATTACTGCAAAAGCGGAAGTGTTATTACTTCCGCTTTTTTTATTTAGTTGTTAACTTTCCGTGTTATTTTTATCTCTAACTTTGGTTTTCATCTTCAAACATTTTTAAAAATGGGTAATTTAGGTTTCCAGGAAATCCTGTTGATTGCAGTTGTCGTATTAGTTCTATTTGGTGGCCGTAAAATTCCTGAGTTCATGAAAGGATTAGGTCGCGGTATCCGTGAATTTAATGACGCAAAAAACAATGTGAAAAAAGAATTAGAAGAAGGCATGAATGAAAAAGACAATCAGCCTACAACAACAACTACTAGTTCCACAACTCCATCTCAAAACTGATTTTCTCTCTAACGTCTAAAACTGCTTTTGGCCTTTGTTTAGTTTCTCGTCTATCGAAGACTATGTTACTGCTTTGCAAAATGGTGAAACAACCTGTGAAAGTGTTGTAAGCCATTATTTATCTGTAATTGAATCTAAAAAGCATCTCAATGCTTTCTTAGAAGTTTTTACTGATGAAGCTGCAGAGCGCGCCAGGCAGTTGGACGAAGATCGGAAAAATGGTAAGCCCCTCGGCAAGCTACATGGTGTGGTTGTAGGGCTTAAGGATGTGATTGCTTACAAAGGCCATAAATTATCTGCTTCTTCCAGGATCCTGGAAGGGTTTACTTCAATTTATAATGCCACAGCGGTTGACAGGTTATTGCAGGAAGGCGCTATTATTATTGGCCGCCAGAACTGTGATGAATTTGCTATGGGAAGCAGTAATGAAAATTCTGCCTATGGCAATGTGTTAAACGCAGCCGACAATAAACGTGTTCCGGGAGGCTCTTCCGGCGGGTCAGCCGTCGCAGTTCAGGCTAGAATGTGCATGGTAAGCCTCGGTAGTGATACCGGGGGCTCAGTGAGGCAACCAGCTGATTTTTGCGGAATAGTTGGCTTAAAGCCCACTTATGGGCGTGTATCCCGTTACGGGTTAATTGCGTATGCCTCATCTTTTGATCAGATCGGCATTTTCGCAACAAACGTAGCGGATGCTGCTTTAACGTTGGAAGTTATAGCCGGCGAAGATGCATATGATAGTACAGCAAGCAACGTTCCCGTTGATGCTTATTCATCCTTATTAAGGGCCAACATCAATGATTCTTCTCCGAAAAGAATTGGTTATTTTAAAGAAGCGCTCGAACATCCGGGCCTCGATCCTGCGATAAGTCAATCTTTTAATCAATTTTTAAAAACTTTAACAGCCTCCGGCTATATCGTTGAACAGATTGATTTTAAATTACTTGAATATATAGTTCCTGCATACTATATTCTCACTACAGCTGAAGCATCCAGCAACTTATCCCGCTACGACGGAGTAAAATATGGGCATAGATCATCCCTTCCTACGGAAGATTTGGCAGACTTTTACAAGCACAATCGTAGTGAAGGATTTGGAAAAGAGGTGAAACGCCGCATTATGCTTGGAACCTTCGTTTTAAGTGCAGGTTACTTTGATGCCTATTTTACTAAGGCGCAACAGGTTAGAAACATCCTTTTAGAACAAACTTCGGCTATTTTTAGCCGTTTTGATGCCATCATTTCTCCCACTGTTCCCACACCGGCGTTTGAGCTTGGTTCTATGAACAACGACCCTATAGAAATGTTTCTGGCTGACATTTATACAGTCTTCGCGAACCTGGTTGGAATTCCAGGAATTTCCCTTCCTCTCTTCACGCACCCAAATGGCATGCCTTTTGGTATTCAGGTCATGACTTCTCATTTTAGTGAGTTAGCTTTGCTCCGCATTTCAGATGTGTTTTTACAGATTTCTGAGAAGTAATAGCGTTTAAGCAAAATAATGTTATACCGGTTTTGTTTCCGTAGATCGGTGATTTTTTAATGAGTAAATGGCGTTTTGAGGGACCTTATTATGCGTAAATTTTTATTACTACAATTTAAGCCTGTAGCTTCTTTTGTAATAACGGGGGTGTTGTTTTTCTCCCTTATGTCGTTCGCGACGGACGACAAAAACAAGCCTACCGGTAGTTCCGGTAAAACAGAAAAGGGCTTTTCCAGCCTATTCGCCAATAGTTTCGATCCTTCCAAGCCTTATATTTTCCAGGTAAACCCTAAAGCAATCAGTTTTGTAGAGGAATATATCAAAAGGAATGAGGAAGAGCTTGAGAAGATGAAAAAATGGGGCAAGCCATATTTCGATCTTTACGACAAGGTTTTGGCTCAAAATCATCTGCCTGTTGAACTGAAATACCTTTCAGTGATAGAAAGCCATCTTCGTTCTGGTTTGATTTCCGGTGCAGGTGCTGTTGGCCCCTGGCAATTGATGCGCGACGAGGCTAAACGTTACAACCTTAAAGTTTCAGGAAAAGTAGATGAAAGAAAGGATTTTGCCTTAAGTACCGCAGCTGCAGCAAAATTGCTAAAATCGTTATATGCGGAGTTCGGGGATTGGCTGTTAGTTATTGCCGCATATAATTGTGGTGTTGGCAGACTGAAACAGGCAATCAGAAAAGCAGACAGTAAAGATTTTTGGGAGCTCCAAAGCTTTTTGCCTTTAGAAACACGGAATCATGTAAAGAAATTTATTGCCACGCATTATATTTTTGAAGGAGGTGGTGGATGGACCACGATGACGGCTAAAGAGACTGAAGCGCATAAATCAACAATGGCTGCTTTATTACCTCCGGCGCCGGATTCATCTTTTGCAGGGACAGAAACAATGGAAGTAAGTGGCCGGTTCAATTCTTCTGTAATCGCGAAATATTTGTCATTGGAATTGGGAAGTTTTAATAAATTAAACCCCCTTTTTGACAAGCAGCTGGCCGAAGGTAAAAAAGTGCAGCTGAGGTTATCCGCAGACAATATGCGTTCGTTCAAAGAAAACAAACAAAAGATCCTGCAGGAAAGTGTTCAGTTGCTATTTGCTTCTTCAGCTAAAATCTAGCTATTTTATAACAGTGTTCCAGGTTTATTTAACCTCGCAATTATCTGTCTATATGTAATGCCTGTTCAATGGCCAACGCCTTTAACAGGCATTCTTCATATTCCTTTTCAGCAATGCTGTTACCGGTTATTGCGCCGCCCACATGATAAGAAAGAAATTGGTTAGACGCGTTGTACATAATGCTTCTTATTACAACGTTGAAATCAAAGTTATTGTCAGGTGTAATATAGCCTACGGCTCCGGAATAAATACCTCTTTTAGAAACCTCAAATTCTTCAATCAGTTCCATAACTTTTCTTTTGGGTGCGCCGGTCATAGAACCCATTGGAAAAGTTGCACGAAGAATATCGGTAAACCAAATGCCTTCTTGCAATTGCCCCTTGACCGTAGAAATCATTTGATGTACCTGCGGAAAAGTGTAAATACCAAAAAGCTCTTCTACTGTCACAGATGCTTCTGTGCAAATCTTGCTGAGGTCATTTCTTACAAGATCCACGATCATTACATTTTCGTTCCTGTCTTTTGAACTGGCTCTTAATTGTTCTTTTAAAAGCCCATCATTTTGCTGGTTGTACAAGTCTCGCTTGCCAGTTCCTTTAATAGGTTGCGATAAAATTGTGTTGCCCTTTTTCTGGATATACCTTTCTGGGCTTGCACATAAGAGATATTTATCGCGCAACTTGTAATAGGTAGCAAATGGAGTAGGAGAAATGGATGTAAGGCGATGGTAAGTTGCCAATGGATCAACAATTGCACCTTCAGAAAAAAACTGCTGACAAAAATTTAATTCATAGCAATACCCTTGCTGTATTTTTTTCTGAATGAGATGTACCTTATCGATATACTCATTCCTGGAAATAGAGGATTTTATTTTTATTGGCGATGAAGGTGTTGTTTCGTTTAATGCAGCTTGATGTAGAATCTCACGCATTATTTTTTCCGGACTGAGCGTTGCAGAGCTAATGGTTACGACGCCATTGTTAAGCTGCAATATTGTTTCAGGCTGAAAGAAAAAAACAGAAGGGAATTGAATCTGGTCCGGATGGCCGGATGTTAAATGTTCAATTTCATTTTTTACATCGTAGCTGATGTGGCCAAACATCCAGTCTTTTGTATGTTGCTGATATGCCTGAAGCTTCAGTAATGCATTTTTATCGGCTTCTATATATGAAATAGCGCCCGCGGCAACAAGGCATTCATTTGCTGTGTGAGGCAAATTGTATTCATGGTTATCCAAAAAACAACAGATGTTAAATTGGTTAGACCAACTCAACATCTGTTGCTTAAAAAGCCTTGTATCTGAAACCGAATAAGTAGCTGTGTTACGTTGCACTTTTAAAGAACACAATTAAAAATCATCGTCATCATCTTCTTCAAATCCATTAGAATCATTAAAGAGATCAAACTCTTTAAAGTCTTCGTCTAGTTTGAAGTCATCTTCTTCTTCGCCTTTCTTGGTGGTACCGCCGCCAGTTGATTTTTTTCCTTTTGATTTAGGAATATCAAACTCATCGAAATCCGGATCCCAGTTTTCATCTTCTTCAGCTTTGTTCCAATCATCATCGTCTGCATCTTCATCACTGTCATCATCATCATCGTCATCATCATCTGCTTTCGACTTTTTTGATGGCCCTTTAGCTGAGGCTTTTTTTGAAGGCGTTACATCTTCATCATCTTCAATGTCATCATCATCATCTTCTTCTAATTGTTTTTTAGGTTTAGATGACGCTGGTTCATTGGTGTCCTTTGGTGTCGCTTTGCGACCGGTTGATTTTGGTTCTTTGTTAGATTTTGCTGCCATAGTCCTGGAGAATTAACTGCGTAAAATTTCAACGAGTTTTTTAATCAACAAAATATTTTTTTGCGCATCAAATACGGTGCCTGATAAATTACAATGCAACTATCTGATCTCTGCCCGGACCGTTAGATACATACTTAACAGGAGCCCCTACATATGAGTTAATAAAATCTATATAAGTGCTCATATTGGAAGGAAGGTCGGCTACATTTTTTATAGCAGTTGTATCCATGTCCCAACCCGCAAATTCTTTATAGTTTGGCTCAAGTTTAACCCTTGTCATCTGGAACGGTACTTCTTCAGTTTCTTTTCCATTTACATCATAAGAAGTACAAACGTTCAATGTTTTAAATGAATCCAGCACGTCTGCTTTTGTCATTACAACTTGTGTAACGCCGTTGATCATGCAGGTATATTTCAATGCTACAAGGTCAATCCATCCGCAACGTCTTGGGCGGCCTGTAGTTGCACCAAATTCGCTTCCGATCTTTCTTAGTTCTTCACCTGTTGCATCTTCAAGTTCAGTAGGGAAAGGGCCGCTACCTACTCTTGTACAATATGCTTTGGTAACACCAAGCACCTGGTTGATTTTTTGCGGAGCAATACCTAAACCTGTGCATACGCCGGCTGAAATAGTATTGGATGATGTTACAAACGGGAAGGTACCAAAATCAATATCAAGCATAGTACCTTGTGCGCCCTCAGCCAGTACTTTTTTCCCTTCGCTTATTTTGTTATTGATGAAGTATTCACCATTCACAATATTCAACGTACGCAGGAATTCAATTGCTTCAAAAAACTCATCTTCCCAGCTGGAAATATCATCATTAAAGTTATAAGTATCCAGTAATTTCTGATGTTTTAAGCGAAGCTTAATATATTGGGAAACGAAATTTTTATCAAGCAGATCGCCAGCTCTTAATGCATTACGGCCGGTTTTATCCATGTAAGCCGGGCCGATACCTTTTAATGTGCTACCGATTTTTCCTTCGCCTTTTGAATGCTCAGATGCTTTGTCTAAAGCGCGGTGCGTAGGAACAATAATATTTGTACGCTCAGAAATAAAAAGGTTCTTTTTTACATCTATTCCGAAAGCTGCAACAGTTTCGCATTCTCTTTTTAGTGTAACAGGGTCAAGAACAACGCCGTTACCTATCAGGTTCATCGTATTTTGATGAAAAATGCCTGATGGTATTTGGTGCAGTACCACTTTTTTGTCATTAACATACAAAGTATGGCCTGCGTTAGGGCCGCCCTGGAAACGGGCAATAATGTCATAACCTGGCGCGAAATAATCAACAATCTTTCCTTTGCCTTCATCGCCCCACTGTAAACCGAGAATTACGTCAACCATTGAAGTATTTGTTAGTGAGCAGCAAAAATAAATACCAGAAGTGGTTTAAAAGAATTCAATTTTTAAAAGAAGGCGATAATCTGCCTAAAAAAGCATTTAAGGGTGATTTTTTGTTCAAAACAGATGTTAATTCTGCGATTGCTTTTAGCCACCTCCAAAAAATCGGGCTTGAATCAATCCGAAAGTGGCTATGAACCCTCCAGATTCAATAAGAACTGAAAAAGCATTTCACTGCTATTCTTATGCACTAGCCGATACCTGCCCTTTGGGCCATTCAACATTTCTTTGCCGCCGTTTTTAGAAGAAATAACATTTTTAGAGACCTTAAAAAGATCAATGTATGAAAAAGCTATTATTGAGCGGCTTAGTGATGCTAGGTTTAGCAGTAGGTGCAAAAGCACAAAAAGGAACAACTTTGTTGTACGGGAACTTTGATTTTCAAGCGAGAAAAGACTATTCTCAGATCGGACTTAACCCGGGTGTTGGCTTCGGGCTAAACGATAACTGGACTGTGGGGGCAAATCTTGGTATGTATGCAGGTAAAGGACAATACCCAGGCTTCCAGGCAGGGCCTTTCGTACGTTATACCAAAAAGTTATCTGATGTATTTAGCGTATATGGCCAGTTGAATGCCGGATATTCAAACGTTGCTGGTACATTTAAATCTGGTGGAGCAAGTATATCCAATTTTGGTGGTAACCCGGCTGTTAATTCCTTTTCTCAGGGTAAAGGAAACGCATTCGGCGCAAACATCACACCTGCGGTTTTTATTAACGTAAAAAATGGTTTCGGTATCAATGTAAACTTTGGAGGTATTGGATTTGAAAACTACAAACCGAATGGCGGCTCATCTTCAAACAACTTTGGTATTACCTTCGGCCAGGGTATGGGATTAGGTATTTCCAAAACTTTTGGCGGAAAGAAATAACAATTTCCGGGGAAAGTAAAAACGCCTGGCGAAAGCCGGGCGTTTTTATTTAATATCAGCGAATAATCAGGTTAGGAGGTAAGCTCTTCCGCATCAAAACGATCCACCGTGTGAATACCATTCAGCTGCTTTAACCGGATTACCAGGTCCTCGAGCTCCTCTTTATCATGTACAAATATTTTAATCCGGCCATTGAATAGCCCATCACTGCTTTCAATGGTGAGTGCTGCAATATTGATGCGCATTTCGCCACTAATGATGTTGGTGATTTTGTTAATAACACCCACATCGTCCATTCCCACTATTTTCAATCCGGTTAAGAAAGATATTTCTTTATTCTTCGCCCATTTAGTTTTAACTATCCTGTGGCCGTAGTTTGCCATCATCTGTGCGGCGTTCGGGCAATTTGTCCGATGAATAATCAATCCTTTACCCGTGCTTACAAAGCCAAAAACGTCATCACCCGGAATCGGATTACAGCATTTGGCAAGCGAGTACATTATTTTATCACTGCTTTCGCCAAATATGATCAATTCCGAATCTTTTTTATTCGGTTGAGGTTTGTATTCAGTTTCCTGCTTGGCTTCCACAGGTTTCTGCGGTTTGGGAGCTTCCAGCTTATCTCCCAACACATGAAATTCCTTCAGTTCTTTAAGGTCCGTATGTTTAATGGCAACGTTATAGAATAAATCCAGTTGAGATGTAACCTTATAGAATGATACCAGCTCATCTATATTATGCTGATTAAACGCAGCCCCAATGCCCTCCAGCTTTTTTTGAACGATATATTTCCCATCATCAGCAATTTTGCGCTTCTCTTCTTTCAATGAGTCTTTGATCTTGCTACGCGCTTTTGCAGTAACTACAAACCCCAGCCAATCTTCGTTTGGCTTTTGCTTACTGCTGGTAATTATTTCAACCTGGTCGCCACTTCTGAGTTTATGGCTGAGAGGTACAAGCTTATGATTAACCTTAGCGCCTATGCATTTGCTGCCAATAGCGGAGTGGATCGAAAATGCAAAATCCAGCGCAGTTGAGCCGGTGGGCAGCATTTTTACATCGCCTTTAGGTGTGTAGACATAAATTTCTTCAGCAAGAAAGCTTGTTTTAAAGTCCTGCAGAAAGTCAACACCATCAGTATCCTGGCTGCCAATAACTTCACGAATCTGGCTGAACCATTTATCAAACCTGTCTTCGTCATTGCTGCCTTCTTTGTATTTATAGTGAGCTGCAAGGCCTTTTTCCGCAATCTCATTCATACGTTTTGTCCTGATCTGCACTTCAACCCACTTACCCTGTGGGCCCATTACAGTGGTATGCAGCGCTTCGTAACCGTTACTTTTAGGATTACTAAGCCAATCGCGCAGGCGCTCAGGAGAAGGTGTATACTGATCAGTAATAAGAGAATAAACTTTCCAGCAGTCTTCTTTTTCCCTTTCTGGCGGTGCATCCAGAATCACGCGGATGGCAAACAGATCATACACTTCTTCAAATGCTACCGCTTTCTTTTTGATTTTGTTCCAAATGGAGTGAATGCTTTTCGGCCGGCCGTATATTTCAAAGTTGAAATTTGTTTTCTGTAGTGTTTCTTTCAGTGGCTTTATAAATTCATTTATGTACCGCGTACGTTCCCGTTTGGTTTCTGCAAGTTTCTTGGCGATGTCCTTGTAAGCTTCAGGTTCAAGGTACTTCATCGACAGGTCTTCCATCTCCGTTTTGATGGAATACAAGCCCATACGGTGCGCAAGCGGCGCATACACCCACACCGTTTCGCTGGCTATTTTAAGCTGCTTTTCGCGCTTCATATAGTCCAGCGTTCGCATATTATGCAGCCTGTCCGCAAGTTTAATAAGTATAACGCGTGGATCGTCTGTGAGGGTCAGCAGGATTTTTTTAAAATTCTCTGCCTGTTGGCTGCTATTGGTATCAATAACATTTGAGATTTTTGTGAGCCCGTCAACAATCCTTGCTATTTCGGCTCCAAATTCTCTTTCAATGTCTTCAAGCGTGATATCCGTATCTTCTACCGTGTCATGCAATAACGCACAAATGGTAGAGCGTACACCCAGGCCTATTTCTTCAACACATATCCTTGCAACAGCCAAAGGATGAAGAATATAAGGCTCCCCACTCTTTCTGCGCATAGTTTTATGCGCTTCAACAGCCATTTCAAATGCTGTTCGAACCAGCTCTTTGTCACCTCGTTTTAATTTGGCTCTTAAACTCCGTAATAAAGCTCTATAATGGCGAAGAATTTCTTTACGTTCCTGCTCTTCATTTAGTGTGTATTTGGGCAACGACACTTCAACAACTTTTGATTGCACATCCATACACAACGAATTTACAAATTGTATTCTAAAGCTTAATAAAAATTGCGGGCTGCACACTGTTGTAGAGCGTGCTAACAGAGGTTAGTTGTTCTTTGTTGTCATTTATCTGATTAATTTCACTAAATAATTTGAAGTAAAGTATGAAAATTTTAATGCAGTATTTGAAGCCGTATAAATGGCTTGTGGGTCTTGCTTTGCTGATGGCGGCTATTAACCAGGTTTTCTCAATGCTTGATCCTTATTTTTTTGGTAAACTACTTGATAAATACCTCACACATCCACTTGAATACGGACATTTCGATGCAAAGAAGAATTTTGTAGCAGACGGTGTCAGGACTCAGTCGGAATTTGTTTGGGGTGTACTGAGTTTTTTGGGCATATTCATTGGAGTGGCAATGGTATCAAGAATTGCAAAAGCTTTCCAGGATTATTTTAGCAACGTTATCGTTCAAAAATTTGGTGCAAAGATTTTTACCGATGGATTAAAACATTCCATGAAACTTCCATTTTCGGATTTTGAGGATCAACGTTCCGGCGAAACATTATCAACGCTCTCCAAAGTAAGAACAGACTCGGAGAAGTTTATTCTTTCTTTCGTTAACGTGTTGTTTACGGTGCTGGTGGGAGTAATTTTCATTTCTGTCTATTCATTCAATCTGCACTGGTCAATTATGCCGATTTATATTGTTGGGATGGTTGGGCTGGCAACGTTGATGAATGTACTCAGTAAGAAAATTAAGGTCATTCAGAAAAACATTGTAAAGGAAACAAATGCCCTTGCGGGAAGCACAACGGAATCGCTTAGAAATATCGAACTGGTAAAAAGCCTTGGTTTAAGTGAGCAGGAGATAAACCGCCTGAACCAGAACACTTATAAAATTCTGGGCCTCGAGCTAAAAAAAGTGAAAAGCTTGCGTGCCTTGAGTTTTATACAGGGAACGTTTGTGAATTTTTTGCGCCAGGTGATCATGTTTGCATTGGCATGGCTGGTTTTTAGAGGAAAGCTTACAGCAGGAGAAGTAATGACGCTGACTTTTTATTCGTTCTTTGTTTTCGGTCCGTTGCAGGAAGTCGGTAACATCATCCTTTCCTATCGTGAGGCCCAGGCGTCGCTTGAGAACTTTCATAACCTAATGCTTAGAAAAGTTGAACCGGCTCCTTTAAAACCAGCATCAATCGGAAAAATTAACGAACTCACTTTTGACAATGTTAGTTTTAAACACCAGTCAGCTCAATTTAAAGCGTTGGAGAATATCAGTTTTGATGTAAATAGGGGAGATACCATTGCTTTTGTTGGCCCATCTGGTGCAGGTAAAAGCACACTCGTAAAACTGCTTGTCGGTTTATACAGGGCACAGGAAGGCAGAATATTATATAACAACACAGACAGTGACGACATTCATTTCGACGAACTGCGTACACAAATAGGTTTCGTAACCCAGGATACGCAGTTGTTCGCCGGGACAATAAGAGAGAATTTACTTTTTGTAAATCCTACAGCAAATGAAGAACAACTAATGGATGCGTTGTATAAAGCTAGTTGTCAGAACTTATTAGAAAGGGCCGAAAAAGGTATAGAGACAGTTATTGGTGAAGGTGGCCTTAAGCTTAGCGGAGGGGAGAAGCAGCGTCTAAGCATTGCACGCAGCTTATTAAGAAAACCCAGATTGCTGATTTTTGATGAAGCTACTTCTGCTTTGGATTCTATAACGGAAGAAGAAATTACATCAACTATTAAAGATATCTCTGCAGCCAAAGAGCAAATAACTGTGTTGATCGCACATCGTTTAAGTACAATTATGCATGCCGACAGAATATTTGTTTTAGAAAGAGGCCGCATTGTTGAAGTAGGCACCCACCAGGAATTGATAACCGAGAAGGGATTGTATTACGCCATGTGGCGCCAGCAGATTGGAGAAAGAAAATATGCGGTTGCATCTGAAGTTGCAGCACTTAGCGTTAACGGAAAAAACTAGGGCGAATTTGCGAATGAGTGAATATGCGAATGTGTAGATGTGTGAATGCATGGATGTGCGAATTGGTAGGTGTGCGAATGTGCAGGCGAACGAAGGGTTGATGAGAACATGATAGAAGAAAGGGTTGAAGTATCAGATCAAAAACAAGGGTATCAATTATTATCCGAATATTTTTTCAGGCGCTGGCAGAATGATGTCAGCGCTTTTTTATGAGCCAGATTCGCTGGTTTGTTAATCCAGCGGGCCAGGCGATCTTTCATTTCCACATTCGTGCATTCACACATTCGCACATTCACCCAATTGTGTAAAACGAAAAAAGCCACTTTGCAACTGCAAAATGGCTTTTTCTTATTTTACCTTTTCCTTATCTCTTTTGTCTGCGTTTCGGGAAGAAGTTACCGGTCTTAGTCTTAGCTGCAGTGCCTTCAGGAGCTCCATAGTGCGTCATTGCACAACGGAATCCGATAGCATTGCTGCTCTGATCTTCTTCCATAAAACGGCGTGTACCGGGGCTTAACCAGTAAGGCATATCATTCCAGCTACCGCCTTTGTAAACCCTTGATTTGTCGCTAATGAGGGTAGTGATACCATAGCCGTAATTAACCTGGCTTAAAGAATCACCATCAAGGAAGTCGATAGCGTAAGAACGCTGGTAGTTCCTGCGGTTACGCAATGTTGAATCATTCTCAGGAATATATTTCATGCGGCCCAGGCTGTCACGAAGATTGCCTTCACCACCGCTTAGATCCAGCTTTTTAAATATATTACCACGGTATGGGTTGAAGTCATCTTCTTCCAATCCGGTAGTAGGCCTGTACACGTCAGCAACCCATTCGCTTACGTTACCACTCATGTTATAAAGGCCAAATGCGTTGGGGAAAAATGAAGTTACTTCAGAAGGGATTGCTGAACGGTCGTTCAAACCACCTGCAGTACCCATGTAGTCACCATTACCACGTTTAAAGTTTGCAAGAAATGCACCTTGCCATGCGCCATGCCTCGTAGATCTCAGGTTGTCGAAACCGTCGTTCTGCCATGCGTATATTTGTTTGTTAGCAATCAACTCTTCCCCTCTTTTCTTTTCGCTTTTGCGAGGTTGAGGGTTTGAACTGATATAAGCCAGCGCTGCATATTCCCACTCTGCTTCTGTTGGAAGCCTGTAATCTGGTAACAATATACCATCTTCAAACTTAACTGTTGTGCGTGGGCGCCCTTGCGCATCTTTTAGAGGATTCTTTTTGGGTTTACCGGGAACACCCTGGTATTCACCCATCAAATATGATTTGGTATTGAAGTTTTCCTGGCCACCACCATTCAACTCCTGCTTTAACACGTTTTTGTTCTGATAGCCCTCGTTGATTAATTCAATCTGGTTAACACGGTCTGTTCTCCAGATACAAAAATCGTGAGCCTGCTGCCAGGTTACGCCAACCACGGGATAGTAGTTGTATGCCGGGTGACGGAAATAATATTCTACTATTGGTTCATTGTATGCCAGTTCGCTACGCCAAACCAGGGTATCTGGTAGCGCATTTTTAACAACGGAAGCATATTGAGGATCGGAGAAAACATTTTCCAGCCAATACAGGTATTCCCTATAGTGAACGTTTGCTACTTCTGTTTTGTCAATAAAAAATGAGTTTACAGTAACGCGGCGCGGAGCATTGTTCCAGTCGCCCATAACATCTTCCTGTGTAGCGCCCATTGTGAAGGTACCACCCTGCACAAATACCAAACCCGGGCCGGTTTTAATGTCCTTTGCTTTCGGTACATAAAATCCTCCCTGGTTTTTATCATTGTAGTTCCATCCTGTTACCGTGGATTTATCTTGTTTCTTATGAAAAAGACTACAAGAAGAAGCCATGCTAAGCAGTAGAAAGGCCAGAATACTGTTTTTAAGTGTTTTTACCATTGTTAAAGCCGGTTTTACAGAATATGAACGGTATCAATAAATATTTTATTGTTCCCAATCTTACATTTTGCGAATATAATGGATTTCAGAGATGCAAATCTAGGGGTTAAAAGATTTAAATTTTAACAACATTGCAGGAAATAATTGTATAGATTTTGTAAAAGTGGCAAAAAAATAGCACATTTGTTCACCAACAAACCTAGCTACTAAAATTAACACTTATTGATCTGATTTCTACCTGCACATTTTTACAATACTTAAACGGCTGCCAATAGCGTTATTTATTGGCTGACCTTAAATTTATTAAACACCAAGAATGAATAAGAAACCATTAAAATTTGCTGCAGGCTTGCTTGTGGGGTTTATATGTAGTTCTAATGTGGCATTTTCTCAATCCGATAACTCTATAAATGTTGTTACAACGGCAGTTCCATTTTTAAGAATCTCTCCAGATGCCCGTGCAGGTGGTATGGGAGATGTTGGAATTTCAACAGCGCCCGATGCCAGCTCCGGATTTTATAATCTTTCGAAGGTACCTTTTGCAAAAAGCAATTCAGGAATCGCCCTTAATTACACGCCCTGGCTGAGAGATATTACAAAAGACGTATACCTGGTGGCAGCATCCGGATATTATAAGTTGGATGATGAACAGGCTATTAACATGGGGGTTAGGTATTTCAATATGGGAAATATTGATTTTACGGATGCGATGGGAAATCCTATCGGCTCAAGCAGGCCCCGCGAATTTGGCCTTGATTTCGGTTATACGCGCAAGCTCACGGACAGGTTGAGCATGGGCGTTGCGCTTAGATATATTAATTCCAGCCTTGCTAAAGGCATTACCGCTAATGGCGTTTCCTACAAGGCAGGAACGTCCGTTGCCGGTGATATTTCCTTATATAACGATTTGAAAGATGAACAGGGCCAGGGATTTGCGTGGGGATTTGCGGTAACCAATCTCGGATCGAAAATCGGCTATACCGACAATGCGATAACCAAAGAATTTATTCCTGCAAACCTGGGGCTTGGTGGTTCATACACCTGGGTTGTTGAGGAAACGAGCAAATTTTCGCTCACTGCAGATGTAAATAAGTTACTGGTTCCAGCACCTCCGGTAATAACTGGCGATTCTGCAGTTGACAATGCGGCAATTAATGATTATCACAATATTGGCATCTTCTCCAGCTGGTTCAAGTCATTCAGCAACAAAGCATTTAGCGTAGCATTAGGTGCTGAATTTAACTACAACGATCAGTTTTTTGCGCGTGCCGGTTATTATTATGAAACAAAAGAGGCTGGCGATAGAAGATATTTTACAGCAGGTGTGGGCGTGAAATACAATTTCATCGGTATTAATTTTTCATACCTCGCTCCTTCGGGAAATGGTGTAACCCGCAACCCGTTGTCTAACACCCTTAGATTGGGGCTTACATTCGATCTTGAAAAATCAGAATAATCACTTGAATAGTTAAAAACTTTTATGGAGCGAAGGTAGTTGTTACCTTCGCTCCTTTATTTTAAGCCTTGAGCCGAGAGGTAAAAGCTTGTTTTGCAACGACATATTAAACAAACGCGTAATGAAAATAAGAGTTGGGTTTGGCATCGACTTTCATCGGTTAGTGGAAGAAAGGGATTTATGGATAGGAGGGGTAAAAGTACCTCACACAAAAGGCGCACTGGGCCATAGTGATGCAGACGTGCTGCTTCATGCTATTTGCGACGCGCTTCTTGGAGCAGCGGCTCTGGGCGATATTGGATATCATTTTCCCGATACCTCTGATGAATTTAAAGGAATAGACAGCAAAATATTATTGAAAAGAACGGTTGAACTTGTAAAAGCAGAAGGCTACCAGGTAGTAAACATCGATTCATCTCTTTGCTTGCAGGAACCTAAAATAAAACCTTTTATTCCCCAAATGCAGCAGGTAATTGCCCAGATAGTTGGCATTACCGAAAAAGACGTCTCCGTAAAAGCCACTACCACCGAAAAAATGGGTTTTGTCGGCCGCGAAGAAGGGCTCGTTGCTTATGCTTCCGTATTATTGCAGGCATAAAAAGAGGTGAAGATTATAGATTTTTCTGCTAATACATTTTAAGAATACAATTACAAATGAATAGTCCGATTTCAGTTCGAATAGTCAATACGTCCGAAAATCCATTGCCTTCATATGCCACTTCCGGATCCGCAGGAATGGATATTCGCGCTAACCTGACCGAAACTATAGTGCTGAAGCCTCTTGAGCGGGCGCTTGTTCCTACCGGGTTATTTATGGAACTGCCCGATGGGTATGAAGCGCAGGTAAGGCCAAGAAGCGGCCTCGCCATTAAACATGGAATCACCTGCCTGAATACGCCAGGAACCATCGATTCTGACTACCGCGGGGAAGTGAAAGTGATTTTGATTAATCTGTCAGCGGAAAATCATGAAATTAATCATGGTGACCGTATTGCACAGATGGTTATTCAGCAGGTAGAACGGGTGGAATGGTTATTGGTGGATGAACTTACGGAAACTGTAAGAGGTGAAGGTGGTTTCGGCCATACAGGAAAACTTTAGTAACCTTTTGAAAAACGAATACCTAAATTAAGTAAAGAACAATTTGAATGAAAGTAGCCTGTTATATACTGGCTGGCATTGTTGTATTGGCATCATGCAGGCCTGCTAAAAAAGTTCAGCGAATAGAGAATGCGATTTCTAAGAAAGATACATCGCAGACGGTAGTTATTAAGCCAGAGGAAAAAGTAGATTCTATAGCGCTTATAAAAAATATTATCTCCACCGTTCAAAAAAACAAGATCAACTTCACCACTTTTAGTGCAAAGATTAAAGTTGAGTATGAAGGTAAAAACGGAAGCGATCAGGCAACGGCGAATATCCGTATGCAAAAAGACAGCCTGATATGGATATCGCTGACCGGCCCGTTAGGTATTGAAGGATTCAGGCTCCTTATTAATAAGGATAGTGTTCAGTTAATGAACAAATTGAAAAAAACAATTCAATACAGAAGCATTAGCTACCTTCAAGAGTTATCTGAAGTGCCATTGAACTTTTATAACCTTCAGGATTTAATTGTTGGAAATCCGATTTTCCTGGATAGCAATATTGTGTCCTATCGCACCAACGGCAAAGAATTGCTGGTAATGACAATGGGCAAACTGTTTAAAAACCTGGTTACTTTTGATACAAGTGATTTCCGCATCCTGCACAGTAAACTTGATGATGTAAACACCATGCGTAACCGCACCTGCGACATCACCTATGAAGAGTTTGAAAAAGTTGATCAATTCCTTTTTTCAAAAAACCGGCGCATTTCTGTGGCTGAAAAATCAAAATTGGATATTAATCTCACGTACAAACAGTTTGAGTTTAATAAACCTCAAACATTTCCCTTTACTATAGGGAAAAATTATAAAGTGAAATAATATTTACATTTGATTGGCGTTTAAATTTCAGAAATTACATCGTGACAAAATCCTGCATCTAATGATAAGGAAGATTATTTTTTCATTTTTGGTCTTAATAATGTCTGCCCCCCTCTATGCTCAGCAGACCAAGGAAGAGATTCAAAAAAAACAGCAAGACCTGCAAAGGGAGATTGAGGATCTGAACAGAAGTTTGCAGGAAACAAAAAATAACAAGAAGCAATCGCTTAGCCAATACACCCTGTTACAACGCAAGATAAGGGTGCGCGAAGACCTCGTCAACAATCTGAATAAGGAGATGCATAGGATTGACGACGAGATTTACGCCGCTAACCTGGATATCTACAGGTATAAAAGAGAGTTGGATACCCTAAAGGAGAACTATTCAAAAAGCCTTGTTTTCGCCTACAAAAACAGGAGCAACTATGATTATCTCAACTTCCTTTTTTCAGCAACGAGTTTTAATGACGCTATAAAAAGGATCGCTTACTTAAAGAGCTATCGCCAATACAGAGAAACACAGGTAAGTAATATTTTGAAGACACAACAGGTGCTGCAGCAAAAAACAGTGCAGCTGGCATCTAGTAAAACTGATAAAAACAGGAACATAGGAGAGCAGAACAAGCAGTTGAAAGTATTACAGGATGATAAGACGGAGGTTAATGATGTGCTTTCTAAATTAAAAAGCGACGAAAAAAATATTGCTTCGCAGATAAAGGACAGAGAAAGAACAAGAAGCAAACTTCAACTTGCATTAAGAACGATCATCAATAAAGAAATTGCAGAAGCCAAAAAAAGAGAGCAGGAACGATTGGAACGTGAGCGTATAGCCAGGCAGGATGCAGAACGTAAACGCAAGCTACTCGAGCAACAACAACTGGCAGCCAAACAAAAGCAAGCTGCAGATGCAGCGGCGACTGCCAAGGCCAATAACGATACTAAACAACCTCCGGCAGAGACTAAAGACAATGCTCCTTCACAACAACCTGTAGCCAAGAATGAAAAGCCTGTAACAACCGCTGAAGTGGCAAGTAATGTTACGGCTCCTGCAAGGCCTGATAGAACTTATAGCCCGTTGGAGTCAACAACCGAAGGGTTAACGCAATCCCTGAATTTTGAAAACAACAGAGGACGTTTGCCATGGCCTGCAGACGCAGGATTTGTAGCGGTGCATTTTGGGGTTTATCAAATACCCGGAACTACATTACGCGGCAACAGTGATGGTATTGATATTTCTATGAATGTGGGCGCTTCCATTAAAGCGGTGGCAGATGGTGAGGTGTCGACGATTGTAGACCTGGACAATCAGACGGTGGTTGTTCGTCACGGTAAATATTTCACGACTTATAGTAATCTTTCCTCTGTTAATTTAACCAAAGGCCAGCACGTAAAGGCTGGTACCGTAATAGGGCGCGTTGCTGCCGGAAGTGACGGCGAGGGTTTGCTGACTTTTATGATTACAAACGATAAGGGCTCAAATTTGAACCCTGAACAGTGGTTAAGAAGGAAATAAGATGTTTGGTTTATAGCAAAATGGCTCAGTCCGCAGACTGAGCCATTTTTTTTATGGAAGAATCAATTCCTGATTTATTTACTCATGGATAACCATCAGCGGTACATGGCTATGAAACGCCAGCATTTTTGTGTGGCTGCGTTTAAATAAAGTATCAAATAAACCGTGCTTTTTGGGAATCGTAATGATTAGATCCGCATTTTTTTCCAGCACAAAATTGTTGATGCCTTCGGTAAAATCAGGATTGTCAACAAAATAGTATTCGGGATTATAGCCTTGTAACAACGTATCAAGCATTAGGCTCTCAAACGGCGTATCAGGTGTGAACTTTCTTTGTTCATGATCTACGTTTAAAACCAGCAGTTTGGCCTTAGTTGAATCCAGCAATAGCTTAATCGGGTGAATGGGGGTTGTTTCAACCACCTTCTTGAAATCGCAGGCCAGGACAATTTGTTTAATTGGTGTATAGCTTGCTTCTGCCGGAACAATGATTACAGGCACATTTGTGTTTTTAGCTACGCTTATTGTAGTGCTGCCAATAAGTACTTCCTTGGCTTTACCTCCGCCCGTTACTCCCATAACAATAAGGTCCACATTCAGTTCCCTGCATATATCATCAATGTTTTCAGAGAGCAGGTTAAACTCGCTCATCGCTTCGAAAACAAGCGTACCGGAATTGGTTCTTTCTTTTAAACCTTCAATAAAATGCTGAATGTTTTCTTCGCTGGATTTTCTGATTTCGTCAACACCTATCAGTTCCACCGGAGCAACCATTGCGTCAACAACAACAGGCACCTGGTAAGCGTTGTAAAAAATCAGCTTTTGTGCGCCAATCTGGTTGGCTAATTGCACCGCGTATTCAGAAGCATTCCTGGCAACATCTGAAAAATCTGTAGGAACAAGTATGGTATTCATAATGTGTTCGTTTGTATTCTAAAATAAGCCATAATGGTGATCAATTTTATGACTTTTATCACAACATCCAAAGAACTGTAAAGTTGTTTATCATGGATTAAATTATTGTAAATTAATCGTTCACCTTACCGAATACAAAATCATTACGTATGTGTCTTTTTAAGTTGGCTAATCAATGTTTTCGATAATTCCGGCAACCCCCTGGCCGCCTCCTACACATGCTGTAACCAAGCCATATTTTTTGTTCAGGCGTTTCATATCGTTTATAATCTGCACCGTTAATTTGCAACCTGTACAACCCAATGGATGCCCTAATGCGATGGCGCCGCCGTTGATGTTTACGATTGAAGGATTCAAATCAAGTTCTCTGATTACAGCGAGTGATTGTGATGCAAAGGCTTCGTTTAATTCGATAAGATCAATATCCGCGAGCGTCATGTTTGCTTGTTTCAATACTTTCGGAACGGCTGCTACAGGGCCTATACCCATAATGCGCGGATGCACTCCGGCGCTTGCACAATTGACCAGCCTGCCAATAGGTTTTAATCCAAGCTCATTCACCATGCGTTCGCTCATAACAATCACAAAAGCTGCACCATCACTGGTTTGAGATGAATTGCCAGCTGTAACACTTCCTCCAAGGGCAAACGCAGGTTTTAGTTTTGCCAGGGCGTCAATGGTGGTGTCTGCCCTAACCCCTTCATCCGTATCTACAGTATAATTTTTTGATTTCTTTTTGCCTTTTTCATCAACATATATTTCTTCAACATTAATGGGCAGGATGCCGGATTTAAAATGCCCCTTTTCAATTGCGTGCTTTGCCTTTTGGTGGGAAGCAAGGGCAAATGCGTCCTGGTCATCACGGCTAACATTAAATTCTTTTGCTACTGCTTCTGCGGTAAGCCCCATGCTTAAGTAATAGTCCGGCTCATCTTTCGCAATGCTATAAGCAGGAACTGTTTTCCATCCTGCTGTAGGAACAAGGCTCATACTTTCAGTTCCGCCAGCGATAATACATTCAGCCATACCGGTGCGGATTTTTGCTGTTGCTGTCGCTATACTTTCCAATCCACTGGCGCAATACCTGTTGATTGTAATGCCGGCAACCTCAATTCCTAATGCACGCGCGGCAATAATTCGTCCAAATTGTAAACCTTGCTCTGCTTCGGGAACAGCATTGCCTACAATCACATCATCTACACGTTTTGCATCAAGTTGGGGAACCGATGCCATTAAGCCTTTTATGACATCGATGGCCAGATCATCAGGCCTGTAAAAACGGAAACCTCCTCGTTTACTCTTGGCGACAGCAGTGCGGAAACCTGCCACAATGTATGCTTCCTGCATGGCAACAATTTTAGTATCCAAATATACTCAAAAGTTGTCTATGCAACTAGTTAAATCATTGGGAGATTGGGAGCACAAAGCCCAAAGCTTAAAGCTCGTGAACGGATGTTTGTCGTGTTTTGTTTCTAACAGGATTATTCAGTGGACAATTTGCAGAAGATGACATTTGCCGAACAAACTCAATATTTGAGGAGAGTATACAAAGATGTTAACCTTGCAGCTGATAGCTATTAGCTACTCAAACATTTCTTCTGCCTGCTGAATGCTTTCAGGCTTGCCAACATCAATAAACCTGCACCCGCTATGATCAAATGCTTTGATGGTTTCGGTGGCGCATAGGTCGAGATAAACATCTACAATTGAAAACTTACCCACCCTGTGCATCAAAGAAAATAGGCGTGTATTGATGATATGTATGCCGCTAAAGGCTTTCTCCGTAAGATGGCCGGATGATTTTTTTATTTTTTCTTCTCCTGTTTTGTGATTTTTCCAGCCACACAACTCATCGTTATCATTAAATAAAAAATACCGGGATGTTTGCCTGTTACTTACTGCAAGTGTAGCCAGCGCAGAAGATGCCTGATGCAGTGAGATCATTTTTGTAAGATCAAGATCTGTTAACACATCCGCGTTCATCATAACGCAGTTTTCTTCGCCTTCAAAAAAAGATGAAGCTTTTAATAAACCACCTCCGGTTTCCAGCACTTCATTCGTTTCATCACTTATGGAAATATTGGAACCCCATCCATTATTTTCCTCCAATGCCTGAAGAATTTGATCGGCAAAGTGATGCACATTCACAATAACATCTTTAATGCCGGCTGCTTGTAAAAACTCAACATTTCGTTGAAGCAGGCTTTTACCATTCACTTCTGCCAGGGCTTTAGGATGCTTGTCAGTCCATGGCTTTAACCTTGTGCCTAATCCGGCGGCTAAAATCAATGCTTTTTTTACCGGCTTATTTTGAAGAGAAGAACTCATGAAATCTATTTGCTTTTTTCTAGTGTGCGTACCCAATTATCCTCGTTTGTATGATGCAATTCAACTTTCACTTTAAACTTATTTTTTAAATGCCTCGCTGTTTGTTCTGCGGCGTATACGCTGCGATGTTGTCCACCTGTGCATCCGAAGTTAATCATCAAACTGTCGAAATCCCTGCGCAAGTAATCTTCCACAGAAATATCAACAATGTCAAACACACTGTTTAAAAAATCGCTCATTTTGGTTTGCTGCTCAAGAAAATCAATCACCTGTTTATCCTTTCCCGACTGCGTTTTGTATTGATCAAATCTACCGGGATTTAAAATGCCGCGGCAATCAAACACAAAGCCACCTCCATTAATTGTTGTATCCTGGGGAATGCCTTTTTTGTAGCTGAAGCTGTTTATTTTAACAACAAGCGGCGTGTTCTCATTAGCGTGTATGGTTTCAAAACGTTGAATAATTTCATCACTAACAGAGATTTTTAGCATTCTGTGAAACTCGGGAACCTCAACGCCCACACGCATATTTTCGACAAAGTCCTTCATATTTCGCAATGCCAGAGGAAGGCTGGCAAGGAAATGCGCCTTCCTTTCAAATAACCCTCTGAATCCATAGGCGCCTAAAACCTGTAATAACCTAATCAACACATAACCATCATATTGATTGAGGAAAGCTGTTTTATCGATCGCTTTACCCAACAGGCTTTCAACTTCTGAAATATAATATTCAAGTAACTGGCTTTTCCATTCGTCACTTAAACCAGCCCTTGCCTGCCATAACAAGCTGGCTACATCATATTGTAAGGCGCCCTGCATGCCGCCCTGGTAATCGATGAATGAAACTTCATCGTTGTTTACAATTATGTTCCTGCTTTGAAAATCGCGGAACATAAAGTATTTATATTCTGTTTGGGAAAGATAGTTGCTCAGTGCTTCAAAATCATCCAGCATGGCTTGTTTGTCATAAGGGATGCGAAGTGTATCGAGAAAATAATATTTGAAATATAACAGGTCACTCATGATTGCCTGCTTGCCAAATTCTTTCGCAGTAAGGCACCAGTTGTAGTCGAGGCCTTCATGGCCCAGTATTTGGATGCGTGCCAGTTGTTGCAGGCTTTTCTGAAAAAGGCTGTAGGCATAATCTCCGTGCTTGTTGGCTTCAAGTTTATCGATTAATGAAATTGTGCCTAAGTCCTCTTGTATGTAGATGGTGCACGCTTCATTTACGGCGTAAATCTCAGGCACGGGCAAACTCTTTGATTTGAAGTGCCTGCTGAAACTGATAAATGTGTTATTCTCCTTTACATTGAGATTATGCGTGCCGATATATGTTTTATCGTTAAGATATATTCTGAAATAGATCCTGTCGCTGCCGCTCTGCGGTAACTTTTCAATGCGGTCAGCCTGCTGTTTAGCGAAAGAAAAAAACAGGTTTTCAACTCCCTTCACAATTTGTTCCATAGCGGCAAAAATAGCGCTAAAGCGATAGAAAACCACAAAACCACGGAGACACTGCGACACTAATGAAACACAGAGATTTTTGAAACACGGCGACACAAAAGGCACAAAGAGATATGCAACACGGAGGCGCCACGACACTAAGGAAAAAACGAGATTTTTTATCAAAGCCTTATCTCGCCGTGTTTCGTCATGTCGTAGTGTCTCCGTGGTTCAAACTTATCTGAACGCCCATTTAAGCAGCTCTTTCCATGTAGGTTTTTTACCATACATCAGTATGCCTGTTCTATAGATTTTGCCCGCCAGCCATGTTGTGCCAAGAAAAGTAATGATGAGCAATACCATACTGATGAGCAGCTGAACCCAGGTTACACCTTCAGGAATGCCATGTGCAAGCCTTGCCATCATTACCACAGGAGATGTAAAAGGGAAAATGCTTCCAAAAACAGCCAGCCCACTTGTGGGATCGTTCACTGCTTTTGTCATAATAACTATAGAAAAAATAATCGGCATTGTTATCGGCAACATTAAACTCTGTGCATCCTGCGGGTCTTCATTTACAGAACTTCCTACGGCTGCAAAAAGAGAAGAGTACAGCAGGTATCCGCCGAGAAAATAAAAGATAAAGCAGCCAATGATCAACGTGAAATTGATTTGTGCCAGGCCAGCCATAAAGCCGCTGTCCTGTGAGGCATGTTTAATGGCTTCGGCTGCTTGCATACTGGCCGGTTGTACCGGTTGGCTGTGCATCTGTTCCGCAAGTCCGGGAAAAAATATGGGCAATAAAAATTGCAGTCCTCCAACTAAAACAATCCAGATAATAAACTGCAACAAACCAACACTTCCAATGCCGATGATTTTACCCATCATTAGTTGGAATGGTTTAACGCTACTTACAATTACTTCCGCAATCCTGTTAACTTTTTCTTCCATAACGCCACGCATAACCATTGTGCCGTAAATGAACAGAATAATGTAGATCATGAAGCCGGAGATAAAACCAACGCCATAGGCAACGCCCGCTTTGGCTGATTCATCTGTTCCGGAAAGCGTTGTAAAGCTGATATCAGTTTTCTTTTGGATACTATCTAATGTGGATTGAGAAATGTTTAGGGACATTAGCCTTCTTTCTTCTAATGCTTTGTTTAACGTGCCTTCAATCTTTCCTTTGGTCATTAAGCCCAAAGGCTTGCCAGAACGGTAGATCAGCTGTTGGTTTTGAGAGGCATAGTTTTCCGGAACGAATACGAAACCATTGTATTTACTGGCTTCTACTTCTTTTCTTAATGTCGCTGTATCTGTCTGAACAAATTCAAACAACATGTCCTTGTCGCTTTTTACACTGCCATTAAAAACATTGGCTTTGTCAACGATAGCAACTTTTACATTGTTCTCTCCTTTTACTGAAAAGTAGATCATCATCGCATAAAATAGTATGATGATCAGGGGGACTAATATTGTTGTAAGCAAAAAGGTTTTTTTCTGTACGCGGCTCAAAAATTCTCTTCGTGCTATAAGTAATGTTTTATTCATAAGAGTAGTTAAAGTGGTTGGTTTTGTTATTGTTCAACTTGTTGAAAAGTACGGGTTGTAGAATGTGTGCCTTCTACCAGCCTGATAAATATTTCATTCAGCGATGGGAATATCTCATTGAAGGATTCAATTTGAAGATCCTTGCTGATAAAATATTGCAGTACATCATTGTTGGAATAATCTGCATTTAACTGAACAATCAATTCCTTTTCGTCTTGTTTTTTGACATCAAACAAATGAATAGCCAGGTGTTCAGGCAGGATTGCGTTGCTGAAAGTAAGCCTGAATAAATTTTGCTTGTAAGTATGTTTTACCTGCTGAACAGTTCCGTCTAATATTTTCTTTCCAAGATTTACCAGTACGATATGATTACATATTTCTTCTACCTGTTCCATGCGGTGTGTACTGAATATAATCGTACTGCCACGTTTTGCGAGGCCGAAAATTTCATCCTTTATCAGGTTGGCGTTTACCGGGTCCAATCCGCTAAATGGCTCATCGAGAATGATCAGTTTTGGCTCGTGTAATACGGTTGTCACAAACTGCAATTTCTGGCTCATGCCTTTGCTCAGGTCTTCAACCTTTTTGTTCCACCATGATTCCATTTGTAAGCGCTCAAACCACCATTTCACTTTAATCATGGCTTCGTCACGGTTTAATCCCTTTAACTGGGCCAGGTATAGCGCCTGTTCTCCGATTTTCATCTTTTTGTACAATCCTCTTTCTTCGGGCATATAACCAATCTTCTGAATATCTCTCAGCGGATTGAAGGTTTGTCCATCGAACGTAATCGTTCCCTCATCAGGAAAAAAGATACCGGTGATCATTCGCAACAAGGTAGTTTTACCAGCGCCATTGGGGCCGAGCAGGCCAAAGATGCTTCCCTGCTCTATCGTAAAACTTATGTCGTCAACAGCTTTTTGTGTAGCGTAGTATTTCTTAAGATTTTGTAGTTCAAGTAGTGGCATAAGGAGTAGTTAATCACCAAATCTAACATAAATGCTTGGGATTAAGATAGTCTTGATCGGGATTGGTGGGATTTGAGGATGAGTGGATTATAACATAATTGACAATTGAGAGTGGATAATTGACAATGTGTGAATATGTAAATGTGTAAATATGCGAATGTGCAAATATGAGGTTGTGCAAACATGCTATTGCAAATGAATAGCTGCCCATACTTTGTAAGATGGACAAATGGTTAATGAGCCGGTGTTAAGTAAATAAGCCTTTCCAAAACTGAACAGTCTTTTGACTTTTTCCTTTTGAATTTTGTCTTCTCTAAACTTAACACCGGCCTTGAGCTTTAAGCTTGTCTTTCTGCTTCAACCTCTTCAACGGTTTTGGCGATGGGTGAGCCGAGTAATTTTTTACCTGTTTCGGTAATCAGGAAATCTTCTTCAATGCGGATTCCGCCAAAATCCCTATAGGTTTCCAGCACATCGTAGTTGATGAATTCAGTATGCTTGTTTCCAGCCTTCCACATGTCTATCAATTCAGGAATAATATAAATACCGGGTTCAACCGTTAATACAAACCCTGCTTCTAGCTGGCGCCCAAGCCGCAAAGATTTTAACCCGAATTCCTTACTTTTTTTGAAGGTATTTGTATAGCCAACATATTCTTCGCCAAGATCTTCCATATCATGCGTATCAAGCCCAAGCATGTGTCCCAGCCCACATTGGAAGAACATCGCATGAGCGCCTGCAGCTACAGCTTCTTTTGCATTTCCTTTCATCAATCCAACAGCGCTTAAGCCATCAACTAATTTTTCGCAGGCCAGCAAATGCACGTCTTTATAAAATACACCCGGGCGTAATGCTTCTACTGCCGCATTGTGTGCATTTAAAACAATATTGTAGAGGTCCTTTTGGCGTGAAGTGAATGTTTTTCCAACAGGAAAAGTCCTGGTCATGTCTCCACCATAGCGCATGCTGTTTTCAGCCCCACTATCACATAACACCATCATGCCTTCTTTCAAAACATTTCCATGGCTGTGGTTGTGTAAAATCTGGCCATTAACGGTAAGTATAATTGGGAATGCAATATTGCCTCCTTTACTTAATGCAAGGCCATGGATTTGCCCTGCCAGTTCGTTTTCCGTCATGCCGGGGCGAGCGTTGCGCATCGCGGTCAAATGCATGTCCGTTGTAATGCTAACGGCTTTTTCAATTTCTGCAACTTCTTCTGCACTCTTAATAGAACGAAGTGCAACGATTGCTTTTATCAAAGTAACAGACGTGTTTTCTTTTACATTTGAAAGCGGAATATTGAGAAATGCTGAAATTTTCTGCGCGTTTTCAGGCCTGTATGGCGGCGTAAAATGAATGGGCCTTTTGTCGTTTACTGCTTTAGCCAATACATCCGTAAGGCTTTTGTACGATGCTGTATCATTAATTCCTGCTTTGGCGGCCTGGGAGGGCAAGGTTTCAAGTGGCCCGGTCCAGATTATGTCATCAATGCTGCCGTCGTCGCCGAAAATTGTTTCTTTATTGTTGTCAATATCGATCACTAAAGCCAGGTTCGCCCGATCAAGCCCCGCGAAATATAAAAAGTTGCTATCCTGCCTGAAATGGTAGTGGTTATCCTTATAATTCATGCTGCTTTCTTCGTTCCCCAAAATCAAAATAACCCCGGTTTGCACGGCAGTTTTTAATTGTTGCCTTCTGTTTATATAGACTTCCCTGTTGAACATGGTCGCTCCTTTTTTTGAAGCAGCAAATGTCAAAAGAATTTCTGAAAACCAACCCGCTTGTCAACATCAGCCTAAAAAAAGATACAAATTGTTTGTGTGAATAGTTGATTGTCATGCGCTTGGGAAACGTTTGCATGACAAAATCAAATGATATGAAGCCGCCTTAGCGTAAATGTTGGCAAAAGAAGCAGCCCAATCAATGAATTACACAGTTATATTTGCTGCGCAAAAAAATACCTACTATGAATGAGTCATTTGTTGCCAGAATAAACAGTGAACTGGACGAGATTAATACAGCCGGTTTGTTTAAAAGAGAAAGAGTTATTACGAGCGAACAGGGTGCAGAAATTGTAGTGAATGAGAAAACTGTTCTCAATTTTTGCGCGAACAATTACCTCGGCTTGTCGTCTCACCCTAAAGTGATTGAAGCGGCGCATGAAGCGATTGATACACATGGTTATGGAATGAGCAGTGTTCGCTTTATTTGCGGTACACAGGATATTCATAAAGAACTGGAACAAAAGATAGCAGGCTTTTTAGGGACAGAAGATACCATTTTGTACTGCGCAGCTTTTGACGCAAATGGTGGTGTATTTGAGCCTTTGTTTAATGAGCAGGATGCTATTATAAGTGATGCTTTGAACCATGCATCTATCATTGATGGTGTTCGTTTATGTAAAGCGCAGCGTTATCGTTATGAGCATAACAACATGGACGATCTTGAGGCGAAATTGATTGATAGCGCTCATCTACGCAGCCGTATTATTGTAACGGATGGATCGTTCAGTATGGACGGCACAATTGCCCAATTAGATAAAATTTGCGATCTGGCTGATAAATATGATGCAATTGTGATGATTGATGAAAGCCACTCTTCCGGCTTTTTAGGTAAAACCGGCCGTGGCACGCATGAATACCGTAATGTGATGGGCCGTATTGATATTATTACCGGCACCTTGGGTAAAGCGTTGGGCGGCGCAAATGGTGGATTTACCAGCGGCAGAAAAGAGATTATAGAAATGTTGCGCCAACGGTCAAGGCCCTACCTGTTTTCAAATACGCTGGCTCCTAACATTGTGGGAGCGTCAATTGCAGTGTTGGATATGCTCACAGAAACAACTGAGTTGAGAGACAAACTCGAATTCAATACAAAATATTTCCGCACAAAAATGACGGAAGCCGGCTTTGATATTAAACCCGGTGACCACCCAATTGTGCCCATTATGCTGTATGAGGCTGTGGTTGCACAGAATTTCGCAGCCAAATTGCTGGAAGAAGGTGTATATGTAATCGGGTTCTTCTATCCCGTTGTTCCAAAAGGCCAGGCAAGGATACGTGTTCAGTTAAGTGCAGCGCACGAGCAGGAGCATCTTGATAAAGCGATCGCAGCCTTTACCAAAGTGGGTAAGGAGTTAGGCGTTTTAAAATAAATTATTCCGAAACGCAAAGTTCGTTAGGGCAAAATCTTTAGCCTTACGTTACTTTGCGTTTTTCTTTTAGTGTTCATTCATTAAATTGTAAATATGAAGAAGTTGTATAGGGTGAGTTTGGTCCTGTTGGCATTGGTAGTAGTTCTGGCATCGTGTAACCAGAATAACGTAACGGTTGATAACAGTATTCAGAAGTATTTTGACGAGAATAAGGTAACCGGCACGTTCGGTATGTTTGATAACGGCCAGGGGCAGTTTACCATTTATAACCTTTCGCGTTTTAAGGATTCTTCTTATCTGCCTGCATCAACATTTAAAATTGTGAACTCGCTGATCGGCCTTGAAACCGGACGTATATCCAGCGAGAACATGGTGATCAAATGGGATAGTGTTGTAAGAGAAGTTCCTGAGTGGAATAAAGACCTAACTATGAAAAAGGCCTTTAAGGTTTCCGCCGTTCCATACTACCAGGAAGTGGCGCGCAGAATAGGAAAAGACACTATGCAACATTGGCTGGATACATTGGGTTATGGTGCAAAGCATGGCAAAGCTGTTATTAAAACGATTGATACTTTTTGGTTGGATAATTCAGTTAAAGTAACCGCAGATGAACAATTAGGACTTGTAAAAAAACTATACTTCGATCAGCTGCCTTTTCGCAAACAGACTACGCAGGAAATTGTTAAGCGCGTGATGTTGCAGGAAGATAACGCTAATTACAAGCTGAGCTACAAAACCGGCTGGGGCTATACGGAAAACGGCAATGCGCTTGGCTGGATTGTGGGCTGGATAGAAGAGAACAAGCACCCTTATTTCTTTGTACTAAATGTTGAAGGTGCGAAAGATACTAACCCGGAAGTGCGCCTGAATATTCTGAAAGCCGTGTTAAAACAGTACGGTTTTATGGAAGGAAGGAAATAGGCTGATGTATGATGTACGATTTTAGATGTACGATGTAGTGAACATACAAAGTTGATTTAAACCACCTAATTTTATAAAAACACACAGAGTATCGATTATTAGTTGAACCGATTAAAAGTGATAACACATCGTAAATCGTACATCTAACATCATACATGGGTTCTCTGGCAGGAAGTTTGCACTTTTAATAACCTTATTATGCTTTCTTTTCAACACATAGAGTTTTTATTGGGGTTGGTTTTAATCGTGCCTTTGGTGCTGCTTTTTCTAAACGTATTATACTGGAAGAAAAAAGTAAGGAAAGCGTTGGGAGATGAGGAACTCATAGCCGGCTTAACAAAGCAATACTCCAAATCTTTATTCAGGCTCAAGTTTATTTTTCTGGTTGCGGCCGTAGCATTGCTAGTTGTTGCCGGAGCAAATTTACGTAAACCCGCTGCTGGCGATAAGGAAAAACGGGCAGGTATAGATGTAATGATTGCTTTGGATGTGAGCAAAAGCATGTTAAGTGAAGATGTAAAACCATCGCGGCTGGTAAAGGCAAAACAGTTGGTCAGCCTGGTTATTGACAGGCTCCAGGATAATCGGATTGGCTTTGTTGTTTTCGCTGGCCAGGCTTATCTTCAGATGCCCCTTACTTCTGATGCGGCCGCTGCAAAAATATTCGTGAGCAATGCATCGCCGGATGCTGTTCCTATGCAGGGTACAGTGGTGAGTGACGCGTTGAAATTGTGCGATAATTCCCTCGACACAAAAGAAAAAAAATATAAAGCCGTTATACTTATAACAGATGGCGAGGATCATGATACAAAGATTGAACCGGTGCTGCAGCAATTGTATGACCATGGCGTAATTGTTCATACCGTAGGTGTTGGTACAGCTGAGGGATCGACTATTATAGATCCTGTAACTGGCCAGGCTAAACGCGACAACAATGGGCAGACCGTTATATCAAGACTGAATGAAAAAGAACTGGAGCTAATTTCTTCAAAAACGGGTGGGACCTATCATCGCCTGGATAATACTGTCGATGCTGTTAATGATATTACCGGGGTGCTGGGTAATATGGACAAAAAGCTTATTAACGGTGAAGGAAATGAACGGCAATACGCTTCTTTCTTTCCATTTTTTATAGCTTTTGCGTTACTTGTACTGATATCAGAAATATTTATTCCTGAAACAAAAAAGGAGAAAAATTGAAGCTGTACTATATAATATTAATCTTGATACTTCCGTTTGGGGTTGTTGCACAAAAAGGGAACTTGCTTGTAAATAAAGGCAACGACGCTTATAAGAAGGGTGAGTTTGATAAGGCGGAAGAAGATTACCGTAAGGCGCTTGCAAAAGAAAAGAATAATAGTGCGGCGATGTTTAACCTGGGCAATGCATTGCAACAACAAAACAAAAATGAGGATGCGGACAAACAGTATTCTGATTTATTAAACGACAGTAACCTGCCTGTTCCACTAAAAAGCAATACTTACTACAATAAAGGTGTAAACTTTGCAAAGCAGAAAAAATTGCCTGAAGCCGCAGATGCATTCAAACAATCTTTGAAATTCGATCCGGCCGATAACAACGCAAGAGAAAACCTCCAAAAGGTTCTGGATGAGATAAAAAAACAACAACAGCAACAGCAGCAGCAACAACAGCAACAGCCGAAAAAGCAACAGCAGGAACAACAGAAAAAAGATCAGCAAAAACATCAGCCTAATGAGCCTAAGCCAAACTTATCTATGCAAAAAGCAGAACAATTGCTGGACCAGCTAAGAGAGAAAGAGAAACAATTGCAAAACCAGGTACAAAAGCAACGGACAACAACACAGCAACCGGATAAAGACTGGTAATGTTAATGGAGAATGGGAAACAATCAATTCTATTTCTTTAAAATCAATTAGGATTTTGTCAAGTACGATCTACAAAGTACGAAGTATAGAATTTTAGTCCAGCTTGGTTTTGTTTGACTTCTTAAGGAAGCAGTTTGAATTGACAATCGATAATGCAAACAATGTTAAAATGGCTTGGATAGACGAAATTTTACCTGGCGCAGCATCCATTTGAATATAGATTTTCACCTATAACGTACAACGTATAACTTACGACGTATAACGTACAATCGACATCACCGCCTAAAGCTTCTAGCGGCAGGCTGAAAGCTCAACAATATGCTTAAGAAAATATTTCTCGCTACAGCGCTCATGAGTTTGATTTTTGTGTCATGCCTCGATACGGAAGAGAAAATCTCGCTTAACGCTGATAATAGTGGCACTTATCAACTAAATATGGATATGAGCAAAATGCTTGCGCAGATGAAGGCATTTATGCCGCAATCCGATTCCTTGCTTCCTGCTGATGAACAGGATAAGGTTGTGCCCCTTGTAGAATTGATTGATTCTTCGTCGGCGCAGCAACGTGCTTTGTTCAAGGAAGGAACAATGCTGGTGCATTCCAACACAGACAGCAATGAACTCTCACTAACCTTCGTGGTGCCATTTAAAAACACGAATGACCTGGCGGCGATCAAGCAACAATTGCTTAAGATTATTGATGTTAAAAAAATCTCGCAGGGTATGGCAGGCGCAGGAGAAATGGGTGATGAAGTTGTCAAAGGAATGGCGATCATTACGCCTTCTTCCACTGGCTTTACCTTTTCTGCAGGCAAGCATGAAATCAGCAATCAGCTCAGTAAACGGAGTTCGCTCGATAGCCTGTTGAGCGACCAATCGGTGCAACAGCTCAGGATGCTCAGCTTTATGGGGGGAATCAATTACAAGACCATCTTTGAATTACCATCCCCTGTGAAGACGTATAAAGGGCAGGCAGCGAACGTTTCTGACGATAAAAAGACCGTTACATTTACCAATACGCTTAATGAATTGTTCGAAACGCCTGATGCGTTTGAATATAAGGTTGATTGGTAGAGGTGAGGGGTAGCAGGTGTCAGGCATAAGGTATAAGGTATAAGGCGTGAGGTATAAGGTATAAGGCGTGAGGTGTAAGGTATAAGGCGTGAGGTGTAAGGCATAAGGGATAAAGAAAATAGTTTTGTAGCCTTATGTAACAAAGTCTGTTATCGATCCTTAAATCACCAAAAATCTCAAAATCCAGATCCGCTTTGAACTGCAAAATCTAAATATTAATTTTAGGTACCTAAACACGCAAGTATGAAAAAGCAATCTTTTTCTGTACGTCTGTTAATATTACCGTTGACTATATTAATTGCATGCTTTCAAAGTGCATCTGGAGCCCCAAAGGCACCGGCTGATCCTTCATTAACGGGAACATTCTGGCAACTCTCCCATGCGCGGGAAGTCACGTATAAACCGGCAAAAGGCGTTCACAAAGTGTACATCACGCTTGATGAAAGTAATAAGGTGAGCGGCTTTCTGGGATGCAATAACCTTGCTGGCAGCTATGATGTATCTGGTGGAAAGGCATCTATAAAATTCCAGGCAGCGTCCACAAGAATGATTTGTCCCGGCGAAGCTATGAAGATTGAAGATGCACTAAACGCCGCGCTTTCGGCTGCCGCCCAATACCATATTCAGGGTAATACATTAACCTTAATGAACGAGCACGGAACAGTGGTGGCAGACTTTATTGCTGGTCAAAAATAGTATCGCGAAAAAGGGCAGGAATAAAAAAAGATCATTTAAAAATGATCTTTTGAGAGTGGCTTCGCCAGGAATCGAACCTGGATCTGGAGCTTCGGAAACTCTTATACTATCCATTGTACTACGAAGCCAAACGGTGGCAAAAGTAAAGGAATAACCTTTTTCGCACAACTTAATTATCTGCGTGGGAAACAGAACGAATTTTGTATTCAACATAAAGCTTATAACGCCAATAGCAGGTTCTGCTTAAGGGTTGGCATTTACTTTCAGCGTAACCTTTACGATGTCTCCCATAACCATACTTCCTCCGCCTACATTATAGTCTTTTCTGTTTAGCGAAAAGTTGGCGTTAAACTGGTAGCCGTTGGCAGTTTGCTCAACGGTAAACGGAATGGTTATGTTTTTGGTTGTTTTCTTTATTGTGAGGTTTCCGGAGACAGAATATTGGCCGTTTGCACCGGTAATTCCGGAGCTTGCAAAGGTTATATTAGGATATTTATCTACATCAAAATATTCCTCTTTTCTCAGATGGCTATCCCGCATCTCATTGTCAGTGTTAATAGTGTTTGCGTCAATAGTCACATTAAAAGAAGATGTGGCCGGATTCTCAGGAACCCATTTGATGGTGCCTTTAAGGCCTTTAAAATCCCCTCTGGTAGCTAGTCCAAAATTGTTGATGGAGAACGTAACAGATTTTTCCCCATCAACCGGTTTTAGGTCGATAAAGGCAGTCAGTCCAATAAACAATGCTATCAGGCAAAAAATATTCTTCATGCAAATGTTTTAAATGAGATTAAGCCATTGGTGCCAAATTAGCCATGGGCTGGGGTTCCACCCATGCATCGCTTTCTTTTAAAAGATTGATCAGTTCTTCTACGGCAACATCACTATCAACGTTTCTTTTTACCACCTCTTTACCTTTGTATAAAGTGATCTTTCCAACACCGCTTCCAACGTAGCCAAAATCTGCATCGGCCATTTCGCCAGGCCCGTTTACAATGCAACCCATAATTGCAATCTTAACGCCTTTCAGGTGATTGGTAACGGAGCGGATCTTTGCTGTTGTTTCCTGCAGGTCGAACAAGGTTCGTCCGCACGAAGGGCAGGAGATATATTCTGTTTTAGAAATACGGGTACGTGTAGCCTGTAAAATAGTAAAGGCTGTGTTGTTGATGAATTGCTCCACCGATTTATTCTGCAAATAGTTGCGGCCAGATGCATTTAGTTGTTCATAATTCCCCGAAGCTGATGCGTAGCTGTTTGCCGTCATGCCCAGGCAAATCCCATCGCCAAAACCATCAAGGAACAAAGCCCCGCATTCAGTAGAATAATGAATAAGATGTTCATCAGTGGTTTGCCAGTTACTATCCGTTGTAATAATAACGGGGTTGTTGATATTGTTATTCATCAGCTCCATAAACATTCTGCGTATTGCAGGCATGCTGTGTTTATTGGTTGATGAAAGACACAGCACAACGGTTTCGTCGTTGGCAATATCTGTGAGATACGTGTAATTATTAATAGGAGTTTCATCGCTATAACAATCTACCATCACAAAGTTTAATGTGCTGCTTTTTGATGTAGCGGCGGCGAAACCACTGTCCTGGAATATGGGGAAATATTTTGTTTTATCTTCAGCAAGTTCCCATGCGGCAGGGTAAACAATTACCTTAAGTGTGCCGGGTAAAGCAAAATCAAGTAGTTGATGCCCTGTAAAAACATAATCCGCTGCTGCGTCACTTATATTCCATTTGTCAGAAGCCTCGTCATATGTATAACCAACGCTCTCCAGATGTTTTGGAGTGATCTCTTTTACCTTGCTCAGGTCTGCAATAACAACCGGAACATGTTTGGAGCCAATATTATCTACCTGGAAAGTCTTTCTTCTGCTATGGTTGAACGGATCATAAGGAATTTTTTCAACCGGCGGAATACTTTCACTTTTTGCAGGCTCGCCCGTATATCTTTTTACAAGATCCTTACAAACCGGAATTTCAAATTCAGGATCTTCTGTAAGGGAAACGCGAATAGTATCACCAATGCCGTCTTCCAATAGTGTTCCAATACCTGCCGCACTTTTAACCCTGCCATCTTCACCATCGCCAGCTTCCGTTACGCCAAGATGCAGTGGATAGCATTCATTGAACTCATGCGTCATTTGCTGAATCAACAGGCGGTAAGCCTGCACCATTACCTGTGGATTGCTGGCTTTCATACTTAGTACAATGTTATGATAGCTTTCATCCCTGGCTATGCGTAAAAACTCCATCGCACTTTCTACCATTCCCATTGGCGTGTCGCCGTAACGGCTCATAATCCTGTCGCTTAAAGAACCATGGTTGGTGCCAATTCGCATGGCTGTACCATATTCTTTACAAATCTTAACCAGTGGAGTAAAACGTGTGCGGATACGTTCAATCTCTTCATTGTATTCTGCGTCCGTATATTCAATAAAATCAAACTTCTTTTTATCAACGTAGTTACCGGGATTAACCCTTACTTTTTCTATAATCCTTGCTGCTATTTCTGCGGCATTAGGCGTAAAGTGAATATCAGCAACCAGCGGGGTTGTATAGCCTCTCTTGCGTAATTCGTTCTTTATATTTAGCAGGTTTTCGGCTTCTTTTTTTGACGGTGCAGTAATGCGTACAAGTTCCGCGCCGGCCTCAATGCAACGTATAGTTTGTTCTACCGTACCAATTGTGTCCATGGTATCCGTAGTGGTCATTGTTTGTAACCGTATCGGATTAAAATTCCCAAGCGTAAGATCTCCAATCTTAACTTCCAATGTTTTTAAACGGCTGTATGTGGTAAGTGAGTTACAATATAATTGCATAAAATCTTCTTTCTAGAATGTAGCAAAAATAATGAATAGAGGAACTCGAAGCCTGCCTGCGTGTAAGTTTAGCGCCTTGTTGGCAGTTGCGGGAGAATAATACCGGCGCTGCGGGATTTTCTAATACGAAAATTATCTTTGCCGCAAGAGCAGTATGCTCAAAAAAGAAAGTTACATGAAAATAGACATCATTACCGTAGTGCCTGAATTACTGGAAAGCCCTTTAAGCCATAGTATTATGAAGCGCGCCCGTGAGAAAGGCTTGCTGGAAGTGAACTTGCATAATTTGAGAAAGTGGGCCGTCAATAAATATGGACAGGTAGACGACTACCAATATGGCGGTGGCGCGGGAATGGTAATGATGTGCGAACCGCTTGTCAATGCGATAGAAGAGCTTCAAAAAGATACATCTTACGATGAAATAATATATATGACTCCGGATGGGGGCACATTTAATCAGCGTACCGCGAATAAACTATCGCTGAAAGAAAATATGCTTATTATTTGCGGGCATTATAAGGGTATCGACCAACGGATTCGGGATCATTATGTTACCATGGAAATATCTATTGGCGACTATGTGCTTAGTGGTGGAGAGCTTGCTGCTGCGGTTGTAGTGGATGCGATTGGAAGGCTGCTTCCGGGGGTGTTGAACGATGAAACTTCGGCGTTAACAGATTCTTTTCAGGATAACCTGCTGGCGCCGCCTGTGTATACACGACCGGAAAACTTCAAAGGCTGGGAAGTCCCAGCGGTCCTCTTAAGCGGAGACCCAAAAAAGGTTGACCAATGGAGGTATGACCAATCTCTCGCAAGTACAAAGCAAAGAAGGCCGGATCTTCTAAAAGAAGACCTGTAAATGTGGCTATTACAAATACCCGATTAATTAGCTTAAAAAAATACATAATGCTCCGAAGAGATTATTTGTGTCCGATTCGGATATTGGAAAGTCTTTGTAAAGTATTTCCATAAAAAAAGTCTCCTGATATTTGTGGTACAATATCCTTGGGAAAAGTCCCGTTTTAGATTCCAATATCTAAGTCCAATATCTAAAAATCCAGTATTCAGAAGTCCATTATGTCCGTGGAAAACCAGTAGCTAAACAATGCTAGATTGTTTAGTTGAAAATTGTAAGTTCTAGTAATAGGAAACCATTAAGGCCCCGCTCCAGCGGGGCCTTAAGTTTTACAGAAACTTTCCCGCCTTTTCATCGCAATCAATTGCTTAGTAACTTATTTTATAGTATAATTATGTATAATGAATTTGACCAGCCTATGTAAGGCACCCGGATTATTTTAAATTCATTTTCAAAAAAATATTCACCTTTGATCGGTCCCGGCCAGTAATGGCATCTCCTTTAATTCGAAAAAATAGCTATGCAAGCCAATTCATTCGTTATCAAAGCAAACCTGGCAGATGTTTGGAAAAAAGAAATTTATCCCGCTGAAATAAGTGTTGTTGATGGAAGGATTAATGTTATCCGCCGTATTGACGAGCAATGCTCAAAGTTTGTCCTTCCGGGTTTCGTAGATAGCCATGTTCATATCGAGAGCAGCTTGCTTACGCCTGTTGAATTTGCCCGGCTGGCCGTTACGCACGGCACTGTTGCAACAGTGAGCGACCCACATGAGATTGCTAATGTATGTGGAATGGCTGGAGTAGATTTTATGATAGAAAACGGCAAAAAAACACCGTTTAAATTTTATTTCGGAGCGCCCAGCTGTGTGCCTGCAACGAATTTTGAAACAGCTGGCGCGAGCCTGGATAGTGATGACGTAAAAAGGCTTCTCCAACGGCCGGAAGTTAAGTATCTGAGCGAAATGATGAATTTTCCAGGGGTGCTCCATAAAGACGAAGAAGTGATGAAAAAAATAAAGGCTGCACATGAATCAGGCAAACCTGTCGACGGCCATGCACCCGGCTTGCGAGGCGAGGCGGCCAGGCAATACATTCATGCGGGCATTTCAACAGATCACGAATGTTTTACGGCCGCTGAAGCTTTGGAAAAGCTTGGATTTGGAATGAAAATTCTGATAAGAGAAGGGAGTGCCGCAAAGAATTTTGAAGCATTGGCAGAGTTGCTACACGAACATTCGGGAGAGATGATGTTATGCAGCGATGATAAACATCCTGATAGCCTGCTTATCGGGCATATTAACCAGGTTTGCGCGAGAGCTGTGGCCAAAGGTATTCCGCTGTTTAATGTTTTACAGGCAGCCTGCGTAAATCCGGTGCTGCATTATAAACTGGAGGTGGGTATGCTGCGGATTGGCGATCCGGCCGACTTTATTGTGGCGAATGATCTGAAAGATTTTGAAGTTGCTCAAACCTATATAGATGGTAACCTCGTGGCCGAGAACGGTAAGTCATTTATTTCTTCAGCATCCGGATCTGCAATTAATTTTTTTGAATGTAATCCCATTCTGCCAGATGAACTAAAAGTGGAGATGGTTGATGATCGTTCCATTAATATAATCGAAGCGCTGGATGGACAGTTAATTACGAATAAGCTGAGTGAGCAACCAAAAGTTAGTGGCGGGTACGTTGTTACTGATACTGATCGCGATTTGCTGAAACTCGTGGTTGTGAACAGGTACAAAAAAGCGCCTATAGCAGTTTCTTTTATTAAAAACTTTGGAATAAAACAGGGTGCTATCGCATCCAGCGTGGCGCATGATAGCCATAATATCATTGCTGTTGGAGTTGATGATGCCTCGCTGGCGAAAGCAATTAATCTCGTCATCAATGAAAAAGGCGGACTTAGCTGTGTATCTAATGATGCTGAAAAAATACTGCCTTTGCCCGTTGCCGGGCTCATGAGCCTGGATGATGGTTATAAAGTTGCCGCCGCGTATACAGAACTGGATAATATGGCTAAAAATGTGTTGGGATCAACGCTGGCATCACCTTACATGACGTTAAGCTTTATGGCCCTTTTGGTTATTCCGCATCTAAAGCTGAGTGACAAAGGATTGTTTGATGGTGATAGCTTCAGCTTTGTGCGGTCATAAATTGACCGTTATTTCGCTACCTCAGCCACCGCACTCATAACACTTAGTGCAACGCTATCAGTGCCTTTTGGGGTGCCGTATCTTGCTTTGAATTTCATAGACTGGCCGGCCGGTAATGATTTGTCATAAACATCTTCGTGGTTGGCGACCAACGCTCCGGCTTTGGTATAAAAAAGCATTTTTACGCGAATATTTTTATATGTAGTTACAGTTGCCTTATTGGTAATTGTGCCTTTCACTACTGTTTGGCCAAACAAATTGCGCCTGTCGTCACCAATAACAAGCAAAAAGTTTACAGGATTTTTTATTTCCTTTTTGGCGAGGTTTTCCTTCTGCTGTGCATAAGCCTGCTCTTCGGTTGTGCCTGTGTTTTTGCAGCTATAAAAAACAACGGTTGCCAGTAACAGAACGAAAACCAAAAGTCGCTTCATGATTAATGCTTGTATAAATAAAGATAAAGGAAAATTTATGCGTATAGGAGCAATAAACATGCAGGGCTACGGTATAGAAAAGGTAAAACAACTGAGCATAAAGAAGGGTTTTAGTAACAAGCCGTTTCTAAAACCCTTCTTTATGCTGAATGAAATTGTTGATTGTGTTTTGCTAAGTATTACGCTTCCTGCCCAATCCATACCGCACCGCCAATGCTATCGCGGCTAGCTCCGGTTACAGAACTTAGCACCGTATTCTCTTCCCTCCATCTTAATATTCCCAGGAGGGCCATGATCAGCGCTTCTTTATACTGGATCGTAAGCTCATCCGGAACAACTGTTTTTATATTTAGTGGGCTTAGCACTGCAGAAAGCCTGTTTACAAGAAATGTATTGAATGCGCCACCTCCGGTTATCAGTAACTGCTTTTCGGAAGAAGGTTGATGCAAGCCGTTCAGGCTGTAAGCAACCTGTTGTGCAATGTGTTCAGTATATGTTCTTAACGCATCTGCTGTAGATAAATTGTATGATGCGATCAGCGGGTAAATAACGTCTGTTCCAAAGCTATTTGCCAGAGATTTTGGGTAGGCTTTTTTATAATATCCCTGGCCATTCAGGGCTGTAAGCAGCGGCGTGTGAATTGCACCGGCGGCAGCCATCGCACCATTTTCGTCAAATTCTTTTCCTTCGTTCGCGGCCAATATGTTTAATACACGGTTAGCGGCACAAACATCGAATGCTACGGTCCCGGCTTCTTTTTTTACTGAAATATTGGCAATGCCGCCGATATTCAGGAAATAGTCATAGCCGGCAAACAGTAATTTTTCACCAATGGGTACTATTGGAGCTCCCTGGCCACCCAATGCCACATCAATTGCACGCAGGTCGCTTACCACGTTTATGCCGGTTAAAGCAGCGATTGCGGACCCGTCTCCCAATTGAGCCGTCAGGCCTTCGCCCGGTTCGTGGAATGTAGTATGGCCATGTGAGGCAATTAACTGAACCCGGTGATGCAGGTGGTTGGTTTCAACAAACTCATTGATGGTTGCGGCTACATATTTACCGAAATCTTTATGCAGCAACAGGTAATCTCTTGCATTTGAAGAAACGGCGTTCTGTAGCCTTTTCTTTAATTCCGGAGAGAATGGATAACAATGCGCTTTCTTAATTTCATAACTCCATTTTCCCCCACTATCGTCAAGCTCGGTGAATGCAACATCAAGCCCGTCAAGAGATGAGCCGCTCATTATACCAATTACCCTGTAAACCATATATACATATTTTGTAGCTCAAAGAATGTTGCTGCGCGCATCCGGCCTGGTAATTTTTCACCCTGCGCCAGCAAATACGCCGCAAAGGAAAACTATAATGTTTAAAGTTTAGGTAGAATGTTTTAAACCTCTTTGTCCTTTTGTTCAGAAAACTGTACCGATCGGCAAATTTTTTCAGCCATGTTCAGGAATCTTTAACCTAAAAAAAGGGGTAATGCTGATCGTTGAATTTTGTATTTAATGTGTCCGGCTCAATGGACAGCAGCTTATCCTCCGGTAGTTTGTTTATTGCAGGGCGGATAAACCGGTCCCGGCTGTTAAAAAAAGCCGTTTACCGGCATTTCTAGCGTTCGTTTTTTTCTTTTGTGGCTTAGTGCTTAACATTATTCCGCTTATCTTAGCAGAATGATAATCAACCTTAGCGACGAGCATAGCCTGGTTAGCAACTGGGTGAGCGAATTAAGAAATGTTGACATTCAAACCGACCGTATGCGTTTCAGGCGTAACCTGGAGCGTATTGGTGAAGTGGCCGCTTATGAAATAAGTAAAACGCTGGCCTGGAAGGAAGAAGAAGTTCAAACGCCGCTGGGAGCCCATACGTCTAAAATACTATTGGATCAACCGGTTATAGCAACAATATTAAGGGCCGGATTGCCTTTGCACAACGGAGTGCTCAATTATTTTGATAAAGCAGACAATGCTTTTGTATCGGCATATCGCAAGCACCATCGCGACGGTTCTTTCGATATTAACCTGGAATACATGAGTTCACCAGTGATAGAAGGGCGCGTGTTGATTATAAGCGATCCAATGCTGGCCACTGGCGCATCATTGGTGAAGACCATCGAAGCAATAAAAAACGAAGGTGAACCTTCCGAAATTCATGTAGTTGTGGCGATAGCCTGTACCGTGGGAATAGAATATGTGCATCGTGAAGCAGGTGAGGAAATTAAGATCTGGTGTGGAGATATTGATGATGAATTAACGGCCAAAGGTTATATTGTTCCGGGTTTGGGCGATGCCGGCGACCTGGCATTCGGGCCAAAAAATCAGTCATAGAAAAGCGTGGTACCCAATATTAGGGACCATAGTTTTTGATTATATTTACAATATCCAAAGAAATACCTCAAATGAGAAGAATTGCATTCTTATTATGTACATTCATTTGTTTTAAATGGAGTTTTGCCCAGGACCCGCATTTTTCACAGTTCTACGCATCTCCGCTAACCCTTAATCCTGCATTTACCGGAAAATTTGAGGGTGCTTTTCGCGTTGCCGGCAACTACAGAAACCAATGGCCTACAATTAACAGGGCTTACCAAACATCTACCGTTTCCGCAGATTTTCATCTATTGCCAAATGTGCTTAGTTATCGTGACACATGGGGCGTTGGCGTAATGGGATTTACCGATAAAAGTTCCGCAGGTGCTCTGAACTTCAATTATTTTTCAGTTTCAACTGCTTTTCATAAAGGACTTGACGAAGATGGTTACCATCAACTGGGGCTCGGGTTTCAGGCTACTTACGCAAACATGATCGTAAACACATCGCAGCTAAAGTTTGAAGATCAGTTAACGTCCAACGGATTTACCGGTGTTACGCAGGAAATGTTTAATGGCATGAGCCTGAAGAAAAACTATATGGATGTGAACGCCGGCGTTCTTTATACTGCAAGCACTACAGACAAAAATAATTTCTACGCAGGTGTAAGTATGTATCACATCACCCGTCCCAAACAGCAATTCACAACAGGGCCGCTTTACTTACTGGATCCCAGGGTTACAGTACATGGCGGCGGTTATGTGCCGTTTGGCTACAACAATACTTTTCACTTTAGTGGGTTGTACAGCTCACAGGGTGGCGCTAGTGAAACTGTTATAGGAGGTTCTGTTCAATTCCCTGTCAGTGAAGAAGGCGTGGACAAACCTACCAGTTTTTATGCAGGAGGCTGGATGCGATTGAAAGATGCGCTGATTCCTTACATCGGTTTAGAATACAGTGATTTTAGGTTGGGTGTAACCTACGATATCAATATGTCCAGTTTAAAAACTGCGTCACAGAGCAGGGGAGGCATTGAAATTTCCCTGATCTATATAAACAGGCCGTCCGGAGCTAAGGGCGTTCCTTGTCCTAAATTCTAACAATTAATATTATCTGCCGGAAGATTTACTACTTATAGCTATTCATTAAATCGCGTGATTATATGACCAGAGAAGAGCAATTCATGCAGGAGGCTGTACGTATTGGAGCGGAAGGCATGCGCAATGGCCTTGGTGGCCCTTTTGGCTGTGTAATAGTGAAAGGTGATGAAATTATTGGCAGAGGATGCAATACGGTGTTATTATCCAACGATCCTACTTCACATGCTGAAATAGTGGCTATCCGCGATGCGTGCCGCACATTAAACGATTTTCAGTTAGAGGGATGCGAGCTTTACACTTCCTGCGAACCTTGCCCGATGTGCCTTGGCGCCATTTACTGGGCACGGCCTCAAAAAATTTATTATGCGTGCTCCCGCCGGGATGCGGCTGATGCAGGATTTGATGATTCGTTTATTTACGATGAGATTGCTAAAGAAACAGGCGCCCGCAAAATTCCGATGATCCCTTTAGGCGCATCCAGTTCAAAAAAGATGTTTGTTGAATGGAAGGCACGGGAAAATAAAAGATTGTATTAATTAGCATTCATCCCACAAAGCACCTCATTTATTGCTCTAACAAATACCTGTTGGTGAGTAATTCTTTCATGTAACAGTTGATTTCAAATTGATCAGCCACGGGCTTATTGCTGAATGGCAAAACAGGCATGTATGGCGGTGGCCCAAACTCTGTGGTAATAGTAAACATTGAAGCTTCTTTTTGTTTTTGGCTTTCGATAATAAGGTCCCACCAATTGAGAAAACGGCCGAGTGCACCAGACCATTCCAACGCTCTTGGATCGGGCACCTGCGGGCCTTCTTCATATCCAACTCTTGCATGAATATGCCGCGTTCGTTCAATGGTTTCCATAATTATCTGTGAGAAATTTTCGAGATAGCTTTCTGTTACACAAACCCAATGAGATAAATCTGCGGTAATAAAAAAATCACTCCTCGCTTTAAAATATTTTTCAGTAGCTGATGGGCCATAAGCAAAACGGCCCCTATGCGTTTCATGTGCAATGTTGATATTATGCTTGTAGGAAAACTCAGAGGCAATGTCTATCAATTCCAGGTTTTCTTCGAATGTGAAATAATCACGGCCTGTGTGCGAGTTGATCATTACAGGATCACCTTCTTTACTCATGTTTAAATAGTGAATGAAAGAATCTCTGAACTCACCGAAATGCTTTCCGTGGGCCTGATGCTGATGGCTTATCAATAAAAGATGGTGCTTGCTAATTAAGTTGAGTAGCGCTTGTTTTTTTAAAGGGTCTTCAGGAATAGACGTTTCGATTCCATCATAGCCTGCATGCTTTATTTTCTCAATAAACAGTTTAAGGTCCAGATGTTCATATCCCCACAATGGACTCAGGATTTTGATTTGCATAGTTCCGGCGGAATAGGTAAATAAGATACAACAGATTTACTCCATCTAAAATATCCTGCCTATATAATTTTAAATATAATAGGTACGCGGAACATCAATGCGCAGCACTTGATAAAAATCATTTAATAGTTGTGATGGAATTAGTTTCTGAATAGTCGTTTTAATGACGTCAAGCATATTTGCGGATGATTGATTTTACCGCACTAACATAATGCCCGCCAAACAAGATGGAATGAACGAGCAATGGATATAGCTGGCAGAGATCTACTCTTTGCTGCCAGTTTTTCTCCAGCGGATAAAAATCATTGTAGTGATTGTAGAATGATCGATCGAATCCTCCAAACAACATTGTCATGGCAATGTCCATTTCCCTGTGGCCGTAATACACAGCGGGATCAAATATTTTGATTTGTCCAGTACTTGTTATCATAAAATTGCCAGCCCACAAATCTCCATGCAATAATGCAGGTTTTTCTTCAGGAAAGATGTCTGGTAAGCGTGCGCATAATTTCTCCGCAAGCGTTCCATCTTTATCATCAAGTATCGCCTGATCGATCGCCATACTTACCAGGCATAAAATACGGCGATGGGCATAAAACTCATGCCATGTAGTTTCAGGTGCGTTGTATTGCGGCAGGCTTCCAATGTAGTTGTCAAATGCCAGGCCATACCCGGCATGCGTTTGTGTATGCATGCCTGCAAGCTGTTCTGCAAAATCCATCCAGCTTACAGGCGTTATTTTTCCTTTTTGTAAAAATTCAAGAACAAGAAAAATCTTCTCTGATGTATAACCTGACAGATAGGCTTCAGGAAATAAGTTATGCGATGCTTTCTTCAATAGTTGTAGGCCATTCAGTTCCTTTTCAAACATATCACCATGAACAGAATCATTCAGCTTAACAAAAAAGTCTCCAGCGTTTGTAGTTAAATGGTATGTTTCATTGATGTCGCCGCCATATATTCTACTTGTGTCAAAAGATGTTATAGCAATGCCACATTTTGTGGTTAGCTGCTCTATTATATTATTGAAAATTTGCTGCACAGTTATTTTTACAATTGCTCGCCTGTATTGTTCAGATAAGGAGTAATTTATTGATAACGGTAAACAATTTTACCCACTGGCTGATTTTGTTTATTGGTGCAGACTTCCGCGGTTTTTAAACCTTTATCATCAAATTGATAGGACCACACAAGGTAATTGCTGCTGCCTGCCGGAATCTGGGTCATTTTAATAAGCTTTCCTTTTTCATCATATCCAAACAAATAATCCGGCAGCATTCTTTTTGCTTTCGTATTGTAACGCACAATATCCGTGAGCCTGTGGTTTGCATCGTAGTAGTAATACCAATGTTCCAGTTGCATGTTTTTCTTTTTCCAAAGTTCTTCAGCTACATTGCCCTGGTCATCATATACAAAGGAAATTACAGTTGTATCTTTTTTGTCTTTAATACGCAACATCTGCTGGGGCTTGTCGGCATTATACGTCCACAAATGTTGTTCCTGTGATTGGCCGCCCATAAAGGCATCTTTAGATTCAGATGTAATGGATAACAGCTTTCCCCTGCTATCATATCGGTAAACAGAAGTTGTTTTTATGTTGCGGCTGCTGTCAATATTCTTTACAACCCGGCTGTTAATAAAGTTGCTTTCAGAATAAGTATTAACGCCGGCGCCGTCTGTGCTATTTGTAGTGATCACATCGCCATCCTGTGTAATTGATTGCTCTACCTTAAAAGTTTCGTTCACCGAGTTATCACTTTCGTAACTAAGGGCGGAAATCTTTTTTATTTTGTTTGTTTTTAATAACTCATTTTGAATTTCTGTTTGCCTGGCTGCAATTACATCATAGTAATAATACTGGCCAAAACCTGTGCTTCCCGTAACTAATAAACTAACTAACAATAACCACTTCATTAAAAAAACGATTTAACTTCAAAAATACTTGCTTGCCTCCAAGAAAAAATGTAAAAGATTGAAGAATATTGTGTGTTTAAAGTTGTTAATTACTTTTAGTTAAATTTTAACACGAATGAGCCATTTTAAAGAGCGTAAAGAAAAGATCTGTTTAAACTGCAATACGGAGGTTGTTGGAAAATATTGTCACGTCTGCGGACAGGAAAACATTGAACCTAAAGAATCAGCCTGGCATTTGATTACCCATTTTTTTAATGATGTTACGCACTTTGATGGTAAATTTTTCAGTTCGCTTAAATACCTCATTTTAAAGCCGGGTTTCCTTTCTTCAGAATATCTGAAGGGCCGGAGGGCGTCGTATCTCCACCCGATCCGCATGTATGTGTTTACCTCGTTTGTTTTTTTCCTGATCGTGTTTCTCAACGCCGGCCATCACGAAGTGCAAGATCCACAGGAGATGAAGGCTGAATATGTTCAGGAAAAAGACAGTTTGCTGGCTGAGCTAAAAGCAGAGACAGACAGCGCCAGGCACGAGAAAATATTGCGAAAGCTGGATCGCGTGAATAGAGGTATTATCAAAATGCGGGAAATTGAACAAATAAAAACTTATGATGGCATAGATACAACCGGCTTTGCGAGATCTAAAAATACGGATGCTGCATTTACGGTTAATGACAGGGATTACAGGAATATGAAAGAATATGATTCGATACAGAAACAACTTCCCGCAGAGGAACGCGATGGGTGGTTTATGCGGCAGGTTGCCAAACGCGGGATGGAGATTAATAAAAAGGTTGCATACAACGGCGACGAATTTATGGACAAGCTTAAAGAAAATATGATTCATTCTGTTCCCAAAGTGATGTTTATTTCGTTACCATTGGTGGCGCTGTTGTTACAGCTATTGTATATAAGACGAAAGGATTTTTTTTATGTAAGCCATGGCATATTTATCATTCATGTTTACATCGCAATCTTTATTTTAATACTGGTTACTTACCTTTTTGGATGGTTAAAAGATGTTTCAAGCTGGTCGCTGTTTAACTGGCTATCGGGTTTCACCATCATAGGGATGTTCTATTATCTCTATAAGGCCATGCGAAATTTTTATCAGCAGGGACGTGGCAAGACTGTGATGAAATTCGTATTGTTTAATATGATGGTTTTTGTTGTATTTGTTGTACTTGCCGTCGTTCTTGTTGTGAACTCTGTATTGTCAATTTAAAATTTAATGTTATGTCTGTAGATATATCTTTTTTGAGGCTGGTCCGGATAATGGATGAACTGCGTGAAAAGTGCCCATGGGATAAAAAGCAAACCATCCACTCCTTAAGGAGCATGACCATTGAAGAAACCTATGAGCTCGCCGACTCTATATCAGACAATAACTGGCAGGGCATAAAAGAAGAACTGGGAGATATTCTGCTGCACATACTTTTTTATTCTAAAATAGGGGCTGAGCAGCAGGAATTTACGCTTACAGAAGTGATAGATGCCATCTGTAACAAGCTAATAATACGCCATCCGCATATTTACGGGGATGTTAAAGTGAATGATGAGGAAGATGTAAAACGCAATTGGGAAGCAATTAAGAAAAAAGAAGAAGGCAAGAAAAGCGTGTTAAGTGGCGTGCCGGTCTCGCTGCCAGCGGTGGTAAAAGCAATGCGCATACAGGAAAAGGCAAAACAGGTTGGCTTTGAGTGGAGCAATAAGGAGGATGTGTGGAAAAAGGTAGAAGAGGAGATGCAGGAGTTAAAAGATGCTGAAAACGAGCAAAACCAGGCCAATATTGAAGAAGAGTTCGGCGATTTGTTGTTTAGTTTGATAAACTATGCACGGTTTTTGCAAGTTGATGCAGAGGCTGTACTCGAAAGAACTAATAAGAAATTTATATCCCGATTTACAATAATGGAGCAGATTGCCGATTCTGAAGGAAAGGACCTACGAAAAATGAGCCTGGAAGAAATGGATGCTATCTGGAACCAGGTTAAAAAAACAAACAATACACCTTGATCAGGACACTTAAGGATGGAATATTGAAACATGGGTACCTGTTTATTACAGCAGCCTGGCTGTACACTATTTCATTTGTTCTCACCAATTATATATCGTTTAATGCGTCTCCCGGAAGTGTAAAGAAAAGGCTCGAGGGCACAATAACGGCGTACGAAAAAGAATTCAATGATATACTGGATAACGATGCCGTTGTCGAGGACCTGCTGCAAGATGGAAGCAACGCCAACAAAGTGGTCGTAGGAAGCAAAAAAATCGGTGTTTTTGCTTACGCACTCAATGATCTGGGTAATCCGATACAGGTTTACTGGAATACAAATGCGATGGCCGTTAACGCTAAGGATCTCCAAAGAGAGGATGGTTCTTATGCGGTTGATTATCCCAACGGAACCTTTGAGCTTATAAAAACAACTCGTGAATATAAAGGTTCAACGTATATTATTACCGGCCTTATACCTTTTCACTGGAGTTACTTTATCCAAAATAATTACCTGCAGAAGAAATTCGAAGGCCTGCCGTGGCTGGATGAATACTATAAAGTGAGCAAGGATGGAACAGGCGTGCCTATAAAAAACTCGGCAGGCCAGATACTCTTTCATATCAACCAGATCCAGGATGTGGATACCGATCAGCCAACTGGCTTGTCGATAGCATTGCGTGTAATTGCAATTATACTTTCATTTGTCTTTGTACATGCAATCGCAAAAGATATTGCAGACAAGCGAAGCTTTATAGGAGGCCTGGCGTTTTTTGTGGTAATCATTTTTGTCGTCCGCCTCTGCAGTTATCTATTTCCATTTCCATTCCACTTCAGGAATTATTCTTTGTTCTTTTCGGGTATTTACGCATCCAATAGTATCAATAAATCGTTGGGGGATTTATTGATCAACATTACTTTGCTTTTCTGGATCATCGCATTCATAAAATACAATAATCTCAAACTCTGGAAAACGCCTTTTTCCGGGAACAAAAAATGGACGCATGTGCTGTCAATAACATGCCTGTGTTTGCTTCCCGTAACTACTTATGAATTTGTTGAACTGATCAGGACACTTGTTGTTGACTCAACCATTTCGTTTGATGTTACCAACTTTTTCAGTTTGAATATTTATACGGTGATCAGTTTCCTGGTGCTGTGCCTTATCATTCTTTGCTATTATAATCTTTCTCATCTTCTGCTACTTCCTGCCATCCGCATGAAGTATTCCCTGTTTGTAAGGTTATGCGTGATAACTGTGTTTGGCCTGCTGTATATTATGATGAATATCCATGCCGGCTCTATTGATCTGAAGATTATTACGCTGCTTTGGCTGGCAGTATTTCTTATGTTGATGGAAGTAAGAAGCAATGATTACACCATAAGGATTATCAGGTCCTCGTTCTTTTTATTTTGGGTTATATTCTTTTCAGCATCTATAACATTGCTGGTAATTACCCAGAATTCCCAGGTAGAAATGAAAAAACGGCGTGCCACCGCAGAGCGCCTGGCGTTGCAAACCGATCCGCAGGGTGAAAACCTGTTCAGCTTTGCTACCACGGACTTTTCAAAAGCATTTGACAGTTCCGATTTTAGCTCATTAAACAATGAAGCTGTCAACCGCCGTTTTAAAGACAGTTTATTAAAAGAGAATTTTTCAGGATACCTCAGCAAGTATGATACGCGCATTTACACATTCGACAGTAGCGCGAACCCTTTGTATAATGATGATTCAGTTTCTTACTATGCACTGTCTTCAATTTTGCATAACAGAGGAAAAGAAACACGGATACCTGACCTGTATTACTATGAAAATATGGCTGAGAAATTCACCTATATATATGAGCATGAAATAAAAAACAGGTTTGATACATCCATAGGCTATTTGTTTATTGTAGCCCGTCCCAAGCTGTATCGAAGTGAATCTCTTTTTCCCGAACTGTTCAGGCAGGAAAATAACATAAGTACAGAGATTGCCAGCGGGTACTCTTACGCACTATACAGCAAGCAAAAATTAATAGCGAACTATAACGACTATAGCCTGTCTGATACACTCACCAAAAAGCAGTTGCCCAGCCTGGAATTTGAGTTAAGGAAGAGAGGCGATAACAGCGAATTGTGGTACGATGCAGGGAAGGCTAAAATTGTTGTGCTGGTTAAAAAGAACAACTGGTTTGCGGAGTCACTTACATTTTTTGCCTACGTGTTTACAACATTTATTGTGGCAGTAGTGCTTTTTCATTTTTGCGTAATTGTTTTCAGGTCGCAATTTCAATGGAAAAATATCCGGTCGATCTTCAACTTTAATATTCGCACACAAATACAATCGACCATTATTTTCATCAGCCTGTTTTCATTTATAGTAATTGGTATTGTTACCATATCTTTTTTTATATCGAGATATGACAGGAATAACCGCGAACGGCTGTCAAAAAACATACAGGTTATTGCGAATGAAGTTGAAAAGCGGATTAAGAATCCTTTGATGTTTGAAGATGTTGTTGAAGCAACCGATAATGCCTTGAACAGCCCGAATGGTGCACTGGAGAAAACTGTAATTAGTATTTCTGAAGAGCACAATGCTGAAGTAAATATTTATGATAAGTCAGGGAATTTAAGGGCGTCTACTCAACCGATGATTTATAGCAAGCAGATTATGAGTAATAAAATGCAACCCGCTGCATTTTACAATCTGCGGTACGATAGACGATTGGTGTACGTACAGGATGAAGCCATCGGCAACTTTACCTATCTCAGTGCTTATATTCCGATTCGGGAAACAAATGGTGATGTTATCGCATATCTGAATATTCCTTACCTCAATACTGAAAGTGAGTTGAACCAGGAAATCTCAAATTTCCTTGTAACGCTAATAAGCCTCAATGCATTCATCTTCCTGCTGGCAGGAGCGATCGCGATGTTATTGACGAACAGGATTACTGCTTCATTCTTGTTTATTTCAAACAGGATGAAAGAAATTAATCTGCGTAAACTTAATGAAGAGATTGTATGGAACAGAAATGATGAGATAGGTGTATTGGTTAAGGAGTATAATAAAATGGTGCATAAGCTGGAAGAGAGTGCCCACGCGCTTGCACAAAGCGAAAGAGAGGATGCATGGCGTGAGATGGCAAGGCAGGTTGCGCATGAAATTAAGAACCCGCTTACGCCCATGAAGCTGAGCATTCAATACCTGCAAAAGGCGATTGATAACAATGCTGCAAACGTAAAAGAATTGTCGAAGCGCGTAGCAGATACGTTGATTGAGCAGATTGAACAGTTGACCAAAATCGCGGGCGACTTCTCTCAATTCGCTAACATTGGCAGCAACATGTTAGTTGAGCGTTTTGATATTACGGATGTGTTACAGTCTGTAATTAGCCTGTATAAAACCGATAGCCGTCTTTATATTTTGTGGGATAGGGAAGATGCTGAATATTTTATCAATGCGGATAAAGTTCAACTCAACAGGCTTTTTACCAACCTGATTAAAAATGCAATAGAAGCATCAATGGAAAATAATCCTGTAAGGATTATGATCCGCCAGTATGCCAGCGATGGGTTTGCCATCATCGCCATACAAGATTATGGCGTAGGTATCCCTCCAGATATGCAACCCAAAATCTTTGTGCCTAATTTTACTACAAAATCTTCAGGAACGGGCCTGGGCCTTGCAATCTGTAAAGCCATTGTAGAAAAAGCAAACGGGCATATCTGGTTCGAAACACAGGAAAGCATCGGTACTACGTTTTATGTATCTATCCCGTTGAGTGATGAACTGGTGGAGGTGTGACATGCGAGGTAAGAGGTGTAAGGTGTAAGGTGTGAGGTATCAGGTGTGAGGTATCAGGTGTAATGAGGCTTATATGTTTAGATATTCTTCTTGAAGAAGGCCGTTGTATGAATCATGAATTATGATTCATACAACGGCCTTTTCTTGTTATCTTATTTTATTACTGGAGTTACAAATCTTACGGCCTTTTCTTTTTTTGTTCTTCAACAAATTTTTCAAATTCGGCTAGTGAAAAACTACTCAGGTTTTTGGTTTTTGTAAGTCCGGCTTTTTGTGCAGCAAGTACACCATACTTGGTATCTGCAAATCCTTCTATGCTGTGTGCGTCCGGATCAATTGAAATGAGTACATTTTTTTCAAGCGCGTAGTCAATCCATCTCCAATCCATGTCAAGCCTTCTTGGGTGCGCATTTAATTCAATTACTACATTGTTGGCTGCGCATGCTTCAATGATTTTTTTATGATCAACGGGATAGCCATTGCGGCTAAGCAGGAGCCTGCCGGTCATGTGGCCAAGAATACTGGTGTAAGGATTTTCGATCGCCTTTAGAAGGCGCATCATAGCCTTTTCTTCGGTCATTTTTAAGTTTGAGTGAACCGATGCAATCACAATGTCAAATGTATTAAGCACTTCGTTCGCATAGTCGAGGCTGCCATCATTTAATATGTCAGACTCAATGCTTTTGAAAATTTTAAAAGGCGTCAGTTTTTTATTCAATTCATCAACCTCTCCGTGTTGTGCAATAAGGCGTTCTTCAGTTAAGCCATTTGCGTAGAAAGCGGTTTTGGAGTGGTCGCTTATAACAAGATATTGCAAGCCCAGCCTTATCGCTTCGTTAGCCATTTCTTCAACGCTGTTTACACCGTCGCTCCATTTGCTATGGCTGTGTATAATAGCTGTAATATCACCAGGCTCAATAACTACAGGCAAGGCATGTTGCTGCGCCTTGTGTATTATTGTTGCGGTTTCTCTTAAATTGGGCTGAATATAATCAATGCCCGCAGTTGTGAATATTTCTTCTTCGGAGCCATAGGTTTTAGTTTTATCAAACAAACCTTGTTCTGCCCATTCGGTAAGAAAGCTTTCACTACAGCTTGTAATAAATTGTTTTAAGTAAACTTCTTCTTTAGCAGAGTAATAGAAAACCAACTCAACATGCTCTTCACCTGTGAAAGATATTTGTTCGTCAGATTGCGTAACAGTTGAAAAATTATTCTTTTCAAAATAATCCTGAAGCCCAGCTAAAGGCCGATCTGTAACCCATTCTAATTTGGTAATAATTTCAATGTGCCTTCTCATATCGCCGGTAGGCAAGAATAAACTTCCGGCAAATGCATCATGCATTTTATTTTCTACCGCTGTGGCATAAGACTCAATTTGAGCGTACAGGTAACTTCCCTTATTACCCATGTAAAACTCAATAGATTCTTTAATGTTTTTCTGCGTCTTCTCGCCAAAGCCTTTGTATAAAGTAAGCCTGTTTTCATTGCATGCGTACAAAAGCTCACCCAGGCTCTCAACTTCCAACTCCTTCCATATTGTTGAGATCTTTTTAGGGCCAATGCCCTTTATGTTCAGCATTTCTATTATGCCGGCCGGAGTGCGGGTTACATATTCATCCAGTAAGGGCAATGTGCCTTTTTGCAGCTGTTCAATAATTTTCTGGCCAACACTTTCTCCGATGCCTTTTATAGAAAAGATTTTGTCCTGCGGTATTTCCGCCAGTTGCATCGGTAATTTTTCAATGGTAAATGCAGCCACTGAATAAGACTTCGATTTAAAACTGTTTTCGCCATGTATATCCATTAGTTTGGAAAGCATGGAGAAGTTATCGGCAATTGCGTAGTTGTCCATTGTTATAGAGTTAAGAAAGGTATTAGCTATTAGCTCTCAGAAATAAGCTAATGTTTCTTGTTGGTAATTGTTGGTACTAAATGTTAGTCCCAAAAATAGGAAAGTTGTTGTTGAAAGGAAAAGAGAATATAGAACTGAGATTGGCAAGAAGGGGTTGCTTAGCAGTATAAAGCAGCTTAGGCGAATACAGTATTTCAGACGCGAATTCCGAATGTCGATTCTTCCGTGTTTCTTTGTGGCGTTGTGTCTCCGTGGTTTAAGCAAAAAAAATCCCAGGATATTATCCCGGGACCTTTAAGTATTTGAGCTTGTTATAAGCTTACTTTTTAGCGGCTTTTTTAGGAGCAGCTTTTTTAGCAGCAGCCTTTTTAGGAGCAGCTTTCTTTACGGCAGCTTTTTTAGGAGCAGCTTTCTTTACAGCAGCTTTTTTAGGAGCAGCTTTTTTTACAGCAGCTTTTTTAGGAGCGGCTTTCTTTGCAGCAGCTTTTTTAGGAGCAGCTTTCTTTGCAGCAGCTTTTTTAGGAGCAGCTTTTTTTGCAGTTGCCATGTTCATTTAATTTAATGGTTAGTAAATATTGCATAAAATTAAATGTTTTATGGGAACTGCCAAATTTTTTTAGGAATTAAGCTGTTGCTTCCGCAGGCGTAACAGAAACTACAGTTTTATTGGCAGTAGTTTTTCTGAATTCAACGATACCATCTGTAAGTGCAAACAGTGTGTAGTCTCTTCCTACGCCAATGTTTTTACCAGGATGATAAACCGTTCCGCGCTGGCGAACGATGATGTTACCAGCAATAGCAGGCTGGCCACCGTATATCTTTACTCCTAAACGTTTACTTTGTGAATCACGGCCGTTTTTTACACTACCTTCACCTTTTTTGTGAGCCATAGTAAATGAGTTTGATGTTAATTACTTGTTGCTTCGCTCTTACTAAGCGATGCTTTCAATTTTAATTTGAGTGAATTGAGTTCTGTGCCCGTGTTTTTTACGGAAGCCTTTTCTTCTTTTCATTTTGAATGCGATCACTTTATCATCCTGCACAAATTCATTCAAAACTTCAGCTTTTACTACAGCTTTAACGTCAGCTCCAACAGAAAGATTGCCGTTATTATCAACTAACAATACTTCGCTGAACTCAACTTTATCTCCACTTTTTGCTTGCAGGTGAGGAACATACAGGCTTTGACCTTCCTGTACTCTAAATTGCTGACCTGCGATTTTTACGACTGCGAACATGGCTTATCCAAAATTAGGACGGCAAAGGTAAGGTTTTACAATGGAATAAGGCAAGGATTTTTAAAAAAATTTACTTCCCGGCACAAAATTACCTGATTCTAATCCCTATCTTCTTGAAATTGAACGTTTTTTCGAATGGCCAGATGAGTTTATTCTCAATCTCCAATGTCTAAAACATGCTTATATCAAAGATAAATAGCATGGCTAAATTCTCAAAAGCTAACGTAATTCAGGTTTTCAGCGTTTTGACTTTTTACTTTTGATTTTTGGCTTATCTCAATTGACTTTTTTCCCTTTTATGCGCCTATTTTTGTTATCCCCAATCAATACTTGACTATGAATTTAAAATCTTTACTAGCGAAGCCGTTTGCCGGATATATATATAACAGGATTAAGAAGGGGATGGAGACCGCAGTGGCAGATCAGGAGGCGATCTTTAAAGATCTTATTAAAACAGCGAAAGACACCGAGTTTGGAAAAGACCACGGGTTTGAAAATATTAAAACCTACGATGACTATAAAAAGCAGGTTCCAATACGTGATTACGAGCAGATTAAAAGTTACATCAGTAAAGTAAAACAAGGGCAGGCGAATATTTTATGGAAAGGAAAGCCCATCTATTTTGCTAAAACCAGCGGCACAACAAGTGGTGTAAAATACATTCCGATCAGTAAAGAATCAATCTCCAACCATATTGATTCGGCCCGAAATGCCTTACTATGCTATATCGCAGAAAGTGGCAACGCTGAATTTACCGAAGGGAAAATGATTTTTTTGAGCGGTTCGCCTGAGCTAGATAGAGTTGGTGGAGTTCCTACAGGCCGCTTAAGTGGTATTGTAAACCATCATGTACCAAAATATTTAAGAAGTAATCAACTTCCGGATTACGAAACCAATTGTATTGAGGATTGGGAGACCAAACTGGATAAAATTGTTCAGCAGACCATTAATGAGGATATGGCTTTGATTAGCGGTATTCCACCATGGATGCAAATGTACTTCGACAGGCTTACGCAAATCAGCGGAAAGAAAATTGCGGACCTGTTCCCCAACTTTTCAGTAATGGTTTACGGTGGCGTAAATTTTGAACCTTACAGAGCCAAGTTGTTTGATACAATTGGAAAGAAGATAGACTCTATTGAAACGTTCCCGGCTAGTGAAGGATTCTTTGCTTTCCAGGATTCACAAAATGCAGAAGGATTATTATTGAATACCGACTCCGGAATCTTTTTTGAATTTGTTCCGGCAGGAGAGATCTTTAATGAAAACCCTACCCGTCTGTCGCTAAAAGACGTGAAGGTGGGAGAAAATTATGCGCTTATTATTAATAATAACGCCGGGCTTTGGGCTTACAACATAGGTGATACTGTTAAGTTTGTCAGCACAAAACCCTACCGTCTCGTAGTTACGGGCAGAACAAAACATTATATATCCGCTTTTGGCGAGCATGTTATTGGTGAGGAAGTAGAACAGGCCCTGATGAAAGCCGCTAATGAAGAGAACGTAAAAATCATTGAGTTTACTGTAGCGCCAATGGTTGAGCAGGGTGAGGGAAAAAGTTACCACGAGTGGTTTATTGAATTTGAGCATGCGCCGGCTGATATGCAGGGCTTTATTGAAAAAGTTGATAATAACCTCAGGCAAAAAAACGTTTACTACGACGATTTAATAAGCGGAAACATATTGCAAAAACTGAAGATTACACCGATAGTAAAAAATGGATTTATTGATTATATGAAATCCATCGGTAAGCTGGGTGGGCAAAACAAGCTGCCACGGCTGAGCAATGACAGAAAAATTGCCGAAGCATTGCAGCCGTTCGTCAATCAATAATTGTATTCTGTATAATTTTTTATGAAAAACACCGGGCTGTAAAGGCTTCGGTGTTTTTTTATGCGGAAATTGCAAAAAGCTTATTTTCATGGAGTTGGAAATTCTTATGCTCTATACTCTAACAATAAAAACGAATAATGAATGAGAAAAAAAAGTTTTAAACTTACTGCAGCGCTTCTGTTTACAGCGGCTTTTGTAAATGCACAGAAAGTGCAATACAAAGAGTTTGACCTGGATAACGGCCTGCATGTAATACTACACCAGGATAAAACAGCTCCCGTTGTGGCTGTTTCCGTTATGTATCACGTAGGTTCAAAAAATGAAGACTCGGCACGTACCGGTTTTGCGCACTTCTTTGAACACTTACTTTTTGAAGGGACAGACAACATAAAGAGAGGCACGTTTATGAAAATTGTTTCATCAAACGGCGGTCAAAACAATGCAAACACAACACAGGACAGAACCTTTTATTACGAAGTATTCCCATCTAATCAACTCGAACTTGGCCTTTGGCTGGAAAGTGAGCGAATGCTGCATCCGGTTATAAATGAAGTTGGTGTAAAGACACAAAATGAAGTGGTGAAGGAAGAAAAAAGGCAACGACTGGATAACCAGCCTTACGGCAAATTTGCATATGAAATCTTTAGGCGATTATTTAACGAGCATCCCTATCGCTGGCAAACAATCGGATCAATGGAACACCTGGATGCCGCTAAGCTTGATGAGTTTAAAGCGTTCTTCAAAAAATATTATGTGCCTAACAACGCGGTACTAAGTATTGCAGGAGATATTGATGTAGAGAAAGCAACAGCATTGGCTAAGCAATATTTTAATGCAGTGCCGCGCGGTGCTGATATACAGCAACCGCATATTCAGGAGCCGCCATTGGCACACGAAATCGTGGACTCTGTTTACGATTCAAACATCCAGATCCCTGCGATAATGGCTGCATATCGTACACCTGGAATGAGTACGCACGATTCAAAAGTGCTTGGCTTAATCTCTTCTATTTTATCCAGCGGCGCGAGTTCAAAGTTGTATAAGAAAATGGTGGATGATAAAAAAGATGCTTTGGAAGTAGGCGCGTTGAATTACGCACTGGAAGATTACGGAGCTTATATTACTTATGCACTACCAAACAACAATGCGCCATTAACACAGTTATTGCAGGATATTGATGAGGAAGTTGCCTCGCTGCAAACGAACCTCATCAGTGAATCAGACTATCAGAAAATAATGAACCAGTTTGAAAATGGTTATGTAAGCGCCAACAGCAGGGTAATTGGTGTTGCTGAAAATCTGGCAGAAGGTTATACATTTTACAATAAGAATACCAACCAGATCAACGAAGAGCTGGACCAGGTGCACAAAATAACACGCGAAGAAATAAGGGATGTTGCAAAGAAATATCTCAACAAAAATCAGCGCGTTGTATTGTATTACTTACCTGCTAAACAGTAATTCCAATCGTAACCTTTAAACTATTTATTATTATGCGAAAAATAACTTTATATATAGCCGCAGCCTTTCTCATTCAGTCTGTTCAGGCGCAGACAATCGATCGCTCTAAACCGCCAAAGGCAGGGCCGGCACCAGTTATAACAATAGCCGATCCTGTTACCTATAAACTAGCTAATGGCATAACGGTTTTAGTTGTAGAGAATCATAAATTACCTAAAGTAACAGCCACATATACTGTTGATGCCGGCCCGATAAAAGAAGGCAGCAAGGCCGGTATTATGAACCTGATGGGGCAGATGCTGAATGAGGGAACGACCTCTAAAACCAAAGCCCAGTTTGATGAAGCAGTAGATCAAATCGGTGCAGATGTAAACCTGAATTCATCTGGCGGTTCAGCTTCTGCTTTAACCCGTTATTTCGACCAGGCATTTTTATTAATGACTGATGCGTTACAGCATCCTGCGTTTAAAGACGAGTCTTTTGATAAACTTAAATCCCAATACATCACAAGCCTTAAATCTAACGAGCGCAACGTAAAAGCTATTTCCGCACGTGCAGGCAATGCATTGCTGTATGGCATTGATCATCCGGCTGGTGAGTTTGCCACAGAAGATGGCGTGCAAAAGTTAACATTGGATGATGCAAAACAATACTACGGCAAGTACATTACACCCTCAAGAGGCTTCCTCACTTTTGTAGGCGATATTAAGCCGGAAGCTGCAAAAGCCCTGGCAGAAAAAGCATTGAATGGATGGAGTGGTGCTGCTTTAACCTTGCCTCAGCTTGCAAATGTTAAGAATGTTACGGCTACTGAAATTGATCTTGTTGATGTGCCCAATGCTGTTCAGTCTGAGATAAATGTTGCCAATTTGGTGAACATGCCAATGAGCAGCCCTGACTATTTTGCTACACTGATTGCAAACCAGATCCTTGGTGGTGATTTTAACAGCTATCTTAATATGAACCTTCGCGAGAAACATGGTTTTACTTATGGTGCGAGGTCAGGTATAAGTGGTGGCCGCTTTCAAACAGTATTCACCGCTACATCTTCCGTACGTAATGAGAAAACGGATAGTGCCGTAGCTGAATTTGTAAAAGAAATTAAACGCATCAGAACAACACCCGTTTCTGCAGAAGAGTTAAGTGCGGTGAAAACATGGTACACTGGTAACTTTGCGCTCGGCATGGAAAATGCTTCACGCATTGCAACGTTTGCTACAAACATTCTGCTGAACAATCTTCCGAAGGATTTTTACAGGACTTATTTACAGAAAATAAATGCGGTTACTGCGGCTGATGTACAGAAAGCTGCTCAAAAATATTTCACCATCAATAATGCGCGCATTATTGTAACAGGTAAGGCTGCACAGGTTGAAGACGGGCTGAAAAAAATGGGATATACCGTTAACAACTATGATAAGTACGCAAAACCAGTAGCAGCAGGTGCGGCAGCAAACATTGCAGTTCCTGATGGAAAGAAAATTGTGAATGACTTTTTGGTGGCAATTGGCGGAATCGACAATCTTAAAAGCATCAAGTCTACAGTAACAAAAGCAACCATGAGCATGCAGGGTATGAACCTTGCTGTTGATGAATGGAAGAAAGCGCCCAACAAAACGCTGAGAACAATAAGCATGGGCGGAAATGTGGTAAGCAAAGAAGTTTTTGACGGAAATACGGGTTATAGAGCCCAGGGGCCCAACCAAATGCCTTATACGGATGATGAATTAAAAGAAAAGAAAGTACAGCAGAATATTGTTGAACAGGTTGACTATGTAACCGGCGGCAATTACAAACTGGCAAGTGGTAAAACAGAAAAAGTGGATGGTAAAGATGCTTATGTAGTAACCGTAACAACGCCGGCTGGCAAAACAAGAACAGAGTATTATGACGTAAACACGCATCTGTTGGTTAAAGTAGAACAGGCAATTGAAGCGAACGGGATGAACCTTTTACAAATCATTGAAATATCAGATTATCGCAAGGTAAATGATGTGATGATGCCTTATAAGATTAATCTTACAATAAAAGTCGGCGAACAACAGCAGAACATGGAAATGAATGTGACTGATATGAAATTAAACACCGAAGTGGCTGATACTGAGTTTAAATAACAACTAATGAGCTGATAATGAATGCCGCCTTACCAAATAAGGCGGTTTTTCTTTTGTTTGAGGCATCAAATTTGGTAATCAGACAAATCATCTATTCCTTCGTAATAGATTCTATTATCTTTACCAGTCTTATTATAGAAAAAGTTACTATGACAAAGCGTATTGCAATATTTGGTTCTACAGGTTCAATTGGCACGCAGGCATTGGATGTTATCAGGACGAATCCTGATAGGTTCACTGCTGAGATTCTTACTGCGCATACCAATGATGAACTGCTGATTCGCCAGGCGCTTGAGTTTCAACCTAACATAGTAGTGATCGGTGATGAAAGAAAATACCAAAAGGTTAAAGAGGCATTATCCAAAACACACATAAAAGTTTTTGCCGGCGAACAATCATTAGATGAAGTAGCAGCAATGGATTGCTATGACTTTATGTTGGCTGCTATTGTAGGGTATGCAGGTTTAAAGCCAACGCTGCAGGCATTGGATAATGGCAAGCCTGTGGGCCTGGCTAACAAGGAAACACTGGTGGTAGCGGGAGACCTGGTGATGCAAAAAGCCATGGAAAAGAAAGTGCCGGTAATTCCTGTGGATAGCGAGCATTCCGCAATTTTCCAGTGCCTGATAGGAGAAGGGCGCAACAAAATTGAAAAGGTAATCCTTACCGCCAGCGGTGGGCCTTTTCTTGGAAAGAAGCCAAACTTTTTAGTGAATGTGAAGCGTGACCATGCGCTACAGCATCCCAACTGGAGCATGGGCGCTAAAATATCGATCGACTCTGCAACACTGATGAATAAAGGGCTTGAGATGATAGAGGCGAGGTGGTTGTTCAATCTTGCGCCAGAACAGATACAGGTAGTTATTCATCCGCAAAGCATCATTCACAGTATGGTGCAGTTTGAAGATGGAAGTATAAAAGCGCAGATGGGGTTGCCCGATATGAAGCTGCCAATTCAATATGCAATGGCGTTTCCGCAGCGCATCCCCAATAAATTTCCACGATATGATTTCAGAAAACCAGGTACATTAACGTTTGAAGAGCCTGATACACGGACGTTCCGGAATCTTGTACTGGCAACAGATGCATTGTTTAAAGGCGGAAATGTGCCATGTGTATTAAATGCAGCCAATGAAATTGCAGTTTTTGCCTTTTTGCGTAACCGTATTGGGTTTTTGGATATTACAGAAATGGTAGAAAGAACCATTGATAAAATACCTTTCATTGAAAAACCAACGCTGGAAGAGTACTTTGAAAGCGATGCAGAGGCGCGTAATTTCGCGGCATCGCTAATTCAGCTGTAAAACGTTGTTTTTTGCCATTTGTGTAAAACTGGCATTTATAAGATAACATTTAGAATACTGTAAATATATTTGAGACCGTTAAAGCTCAACATTAATTAATAAAAATATCCCCTGCGGGGCATAACAAACTAGCAATGATATTATTAGCTATAGACTGGAGTAGTGTTGGAATTAAGGCGTTGCAATTTATCCTCTCTTTTTCCATTCTCGTTACCTTACATGAACTTGGGCACTTTGTTACGGCAAAATGGTTCGGTTGCCGCGTTGAAAAATTCTATCTCTTCTTTAACCCATGGTTCAGCCTTTGGAAGAAAAAAATTGGCGAAACTGAATACGGTATTGGCTGGGTTCCATTTGGCGGGTATGTAAAAATATCCGGGATGGTGGATGAGAGCATGGATAAAGAACAAATGAAATTGCCACCTCAACCATATGAATTCAGAAGTAAACCGGCCTGGCAACGTTTAATTATTATGATTGGTGGTGTTGTGGTAAACCTGCTGCTGGGGTTCTTTATTTATGCCATGATGCTTTGGTCGTGGGGCGAAGAATATGTACCTGCCAATCAAATGACTTATGGTATTGCTGCTGATTCACTGGCGCAGACAATCGGCTTGAAAGATGGCGATAAAATTTTGAGCGTTGACGGTAAGTATGTTGAGAAGTTCAAAGCGATCCCTTTCAATGTAATTCTTGATGATGCAAAGTCTTTACAGGTTGATAGGAATGGAGAGAAATTAGACATCAGCATTCCGGATAAATTTGCGGGTACTTTGATTCGTTATAAGGACCTGAATTTTATTGATGTGCGTATTCCCTTTACAGCTATTGACAGTGTAATTGATACTTCAGTCGCAAGGAAGGCAGGTTTGATGAAAGGCGACAAGATCATTAAACTAAATGAAACCAGGGTTGAATTTTTCAATGATTTTAAAAGGCAAATTGCAGCTAACAAAGGCAAACAGATTGCATTGACTTACCTGCGTGGCAATGATACTTTAACGACTTCTCTAACCGTGCCTCAGGCAGGCGCCATTGGATTGTTCAATGCAGATCCTTCCAAATTGATCAAGGTTAAAGAGATTAAGTATTCTTTCCTTGAATCGTTCCCTGCGGGCTTCCATAAAAGCATTGAAACATTGCGCTCCTACTGGTTGCAGTTGAAACTCATTTTCAGCGGCAAGGTAAAAGCAAGTGAATCTGTAGGAAGCCTTATCAGTATCGGCAACATGTTCTCGTCTCAATGGGATTGGCAGAACTTCTGGAGCCTTACAGCCTTCTTCTCCATAGTACTCGCGTTCATGAATATATTGCCCATTCCAGCATTGGATGGTGGCCACGCATTGTTCTGTATTATAGAGATTATCACTGGCCGCAAGCCAAGCGATAAATTCATGGAATATGCGCAAATGGCGGGCATGGTATTGTTGTTAGGATTGATGGCGTATGCGCTGGGATTGGACTTCTGGCGACTCTTTAAGTAAATGTGCGAATGAGTAAATATGCTAATGTGCGAATGGCAAACTAGCATGGCACATAATTCTTCTCGATAAGTTTTAAATAAAATGGGCTCGATTTAATCGAGCCTATTTTATTTATTGGAAACACCCTTCGGCAATTTTGCAAGAGAGAGGGTTAGATCGTTCCTTATTTACATACTTGCTCATTCGCCCATCTTTTACGCGCACATTTACACATCCTCCCATTCGCATATTTACGCATTCGCACATTCCCGCATTCGCATATTAAACTTCAATTCCAATCTTCTTCATCAATATTGAGGCATTCAGGCTTTGACAAATGCCTTTCTTTAGTTTGTAGTCGAAGAACAATTCGTCGTGGGCAACCTGTACATCGAAGTGATAGTTGTGGATGGCTTCCGGAAAACTCTTTTCCAGTTGCGCCAGTTCCACATCGTGTGTTGCGATAACGGCCACGGCTTGTTGATGGATGAGTTGCTTGATCAAAGCCTTTGAACCTGTATGACGATCGAGTGAGTTTGTGCCGCGAAGTATTTCATCCAGCAAAATAAAAACCTGTTCTTTGTTATTCACTGCTTCAATAATGATGCGAAGCTTTTTCAATTCAGCATAAAAAGTTGAGGTATTATCCGCCAGGTTATCCGCAATCCGCATACTCGACATCAGCTTAACTGGCGATATGCTAAATGATGCGGCACAAACGGGCGCGCCCATCAATGCAAGCACCGCATTAACGCCTACGCTGCGAAGAAATGTGCTTTTGCCGCCCATGTTAGAGCCGGTAATAATGCTGACCTTTCCGGTGCCTTCCAATCCAAAACTGTTATCAACTCTTTTTGCTTCCGCAATTAACGGATGCCCGATATTATGCCCATTCAATGTAAAATGCGAAGTTGAAATAGATGGAAAGTTCCACGCAGGCTGATTAAAATGCAGCGTGGCCAATCCCGATATTACTTCCATTTGGGCAATAGCGTTAAACCATTTGAACGTTGTCTGGTGATTGTTTTTTTTCCACTTGTTCAATGCGAGGATCTGGTGAAGGTCCCACAGTAAAAACGTATTCAGTATATAGAATGCAAAAACATTCAGGCGTACATCAAAACGGCCAAGGATGTTTTTTAGGCCGAGAATTTCAGAAGAGGCTTTTGATGAACCATTTACCTGTATGCTTTTTTTGATAGATTGAATCAACGCAGAAGAAAAATTATTCTTCTCGATATGTTCCAATTGTTTGTGCAACGTGTTTACCTCCGTTACAATTCTTGAAAGTAAGTTGTACGTTTCGTGCAACTTTTTACTAATGGAAAAAGCAAAAATCATGAACGCAAAAACAAGTGCGTAAAACAAAGGCGCTGTGATAATATCTGCAAGATGAAGAACAGTTATGGTAATTGTCACCACCGGAAAACCATAGGCCAGCAATCTCCAGGCTTTGTGATTGTATAATGTTGGAAGCTGCATCCAGTTTTCAATTCTTTTTTCAGTGCGGAGTGACAGAGGCTCAGCCGTTCCGAATGATTGAAATTGTTGCCGCCATGCTGTGTCCTGCGCGACTTCTTTCACTGCTTGCTGTGTAAGCAGGATTTCTTCTTTGGGTTGATAGTTTAATAACCGATCTGCCAGCAATTGCTTCCCTTGCTCACTTGTTGCCCGATTGAGATATTGATAGATAGATGCTTTGCCGAAGATATCAAGATCATGCGCGTATACATGTTGTTCGGGCTCGTAATTTTTTCCATCAAATCGACTATGATAATTGCCGTTAAGCAGCGCTACCTCATCTTCATTGATTTTTAAAAGGCGCTCAAGGTTAAGCAGTTTATTTTTCAGATCGGTGTCAAAAGAAACAGCGATCAAAAAAACAGCTATACCCACGATTGCAGACAAAATAATGATCCAGGTGGAAAACTGCCAGGTAAATCTCACCAGCAAAATTGCCGCCACAACAATGAAAAAACGCATCCATGCGGCACGTCTTCTCCTGGAAGTAATCATCTCCAATTGCGACTTAAGTATGGTTATATTTTCCCGGTATGCCTTTAAGGGCGTATTTTCGTTCATAGCTGTGAAGATAAGCGATAAGGAAGCTTAAAAAGCGCGAAGCCGAAAGCTTAAAGCGCAAAGCTGTGCCCGAAATTTTAAGGCGTTTATTATCCTTTAACGGACGGTTTGTTGAATTGCAGTAAAAAAACGGAAAACTTTCGTAAATTTGTCCTCCCATAAAAGTTCTTTGATAGAAAAGTGAAGAGGAGTGAGGAATTAGGCGTAAGGTTTTAGACACCAATATCTGAAAAGAAGGTTGTCTGAAAATACTTAAGGCCTGGCTAACTCACATCTGACATCACACATCTAACATCGTACATAACCCGGGGCTGTACTGGTTTTGACAGCGTAGGTTACGGTAGGTGTAAGCATGCAGTGCGTTGTATAATTAGCACTTTAATCTGAATATTCAAACTTCAAATGGCAATACACAGTATGCCATGGCTGCCTAATCAGTGATTAGATAGTCATTAGGGCCGCGTTGAGCAGGTTGTTCTGTTACCAAGCTCCGCCGCCGACTCAAAACTAAACACAGAATGCTGTAACGGAAGGCTGTGACCGTTACTTAAGACCATCCAGCTAAGCGATAGATCGGTTTGTCCGTTTCCTGTTTATCGACGACAATTAATAATGGAATAAGCATGTAGAAAGCTTATGGTAAATATGTTTGGACAGGGGTTCGATCCCCCTCAGCTCCACCTTCTAAAATTGAACCTTCTTCGGAAGGTTTTTTTGTTTCTATCACTAACCCTAATTCTTTAAGTTTCAACTTGTTTGCCTTCAAAAGAGGGTGCAAAAACGGAGTTCGATATTCCCCTTCGGCATAGATGAGGTTTGGCCCGAACCCCTGTAAAATGAAGTTATGTTTACTGGGAAGGTCATAACTATCCCATCTGGCTTTCAGGTCGGTGATCTTGCTCATTATAGTATTCAGGCGCTCCATGTAGACATGAGCATCAACATTCAATGCTGCTTGCTGAGCCTGCAGCTCGTTCAATTGGAATCTCTTTTCCTTGATAACTTTGTTGTAAGTTGCCTGGCTGATATCCGGTTGTAGTAGGAACTTTTCCTCAATCGCTTCAATTGCTCGTTCAGCCTTTTGAACAGCTAAGCCGACTTTCATCAATTCCTTTGTCTTTTCATTGATAAATTTTTGTATTTCGTCGGTCAACCATGTCTTAAGCTTGGCTGCATCTTTTTCTGACATACTGAGCGCTACTAAAATATCATCCCACAGCTTATGGAGTTTTACAGCTGAGAAATTCTTTTTGTGAACTTCACAGAAGTAATACCAATAGTATTTGCCTGTCTTGCTTCTTGATGGCGCGGCGGTCAATCTTCTGCCACATTCGCACTTTAGCACACCTCGCAAAGGCACCTCTTCTCTAACTTGCGCCTTATATGTTTTTGCATTTAGCTTTTCTTGCACTGTCCAATAATCGTTTTCTGAAATAATAGGGGCGTGAACTCCCTTTACCACTTTTGCCGGCTGATTCTTATAAGCTGGAACATTTACAAGCCCTGCATAAACGGGATTGGAAAGAATGCGATGCATGGCCATTTTACCACCCTGAGTAAAGCCTTTCAACTTAGCCTGGCGTCGTGTCTCTTCAATGCTAACACCGCGGAGAAATGACTTGAAAATGAATTTTATGATTGGTGCTTTCTCGTCATCAATTTTCAATAGCGGTTTCCCGTTTTCATCTCTGCTATTTTTATAGCCAATAGGAGCGTTGCTGCAATACCGGCCTTGAGAAAGGCTGTATCTCTGACCAGTAATAACACGGTCCACTATTCGATTGCGTTCCTCGTTTGCAGCGAATGCCTGCATAAACCGAACAATCAAATATGTTGGGTTATTTGTATCCATGTCCATAGGTTCGGATACTTGCAGCACTTTCACATTCAGTTTATCCCTGAAGTATCGTTCTTTTACCATGGCGTCAACAGGATCCGTTCTGGAGAATCTATCGAAGTGAGGAATAACCAGGAATTGAACAGATCGATTTTGTTTACAGAACTTTTCGAGTTCAACAAATCCCGGCCGGTCAAATGTCCATCCGGATTTGCCATCATCTATAAAAATTTTAAGTAGTTCGAGTTTGTTGAAAGCGCAATATTCCTCTATCCTGCGACATTGGCTTTTAATGCTGTTGCTGCTACTATCCTTATCTGAAAGCCTTGCATACCCTACCGCTTGCATGTTTACTACCTATTTTTTGTTTTTCTTGTTGATTTTGTTTTCCCCTCTTGTTCAATAAGTCGCAAACCTTCCTTTATTAGTTCGATTCCGGAAGCATCGGTTGAGCCTTTTCTAGTTTTAGAAAGCCCCAGGATCCAATCAGTAGAAACGCCAGTTATCTCTGCAGCTTTTACAATCTGTTCGATAGTAAACCCGCGCTTGCCGCTTTCAACTTCGATAAGGTTGCTCTGGCGGATGCCGATTAGCTCGCACCATTCTTTCTTAGTTGCGGCCAGTTCACTTCCAACTGATTCTTTCATCAATTGCAGCATGCGCGTGTTCCATATTTTTAATCCTGTACTCAATCTGAATATTTTATTACTTTTATGCGTAAAAATTGAATTATGGCCTTCAAAAATCCCAAGCTCGAACTTAATAAGGAGGAGTACCTAAAGTTTTCAAAGGAAGCATTTAGCTTATTCATGCCTTTGTACAATTTCCTTCAGACAGCTCCACCGCATTTATCTGTAGACATCAAAATAAAGCGTGAATTTGGCGTACAAACAGATATTTGCAATTTTTCAATATCCTACCCAGTTATGGGTGATTCGGAAATGTTTCGCGAAACCAACCCGGAAAAATTTAACTACGACTCAACAAATCTTTCTGATACCGTTGGCCAGCAGCGGTAAGTTTGGCGGCGTAAATGCCTCCGTCTTCGGTGTCATGTACAACTATTAGTCCCTTGTCACGCAAATAGAAGTAATGGCTTTCGTTGACATCGTCATCCAGCATTCCAAGTCCAGTTTTTGGCAGGCTCAGAATGATCTGTTCAATTTCTTTTGTAGTAGGCATTTGTAATTATTATTATGATTAATAAATTACTGTTATGAATACTTATCTAAGTTTTGATACAATTAATAAAAAACTGTTGGAAAGACTTGAAGATTCAATAGAACATGCCCCAATGTCTCCGAATGACTATTGTGGTGAAGTCTTAATTGAAGTTCAAGGTTATATTGACTTTAATTCTTTCCCTCAAACAAAAAAAACAGATGATCCTACACAATAGCCAATGCTAATTGATGCCTTGAATGCTAGGTTTGGTCATCTTTTTCGCTAAGAATAAACGCATTATGAGCTGACGTAAATTGGTTCTTCAGCTCCTTCGTCAAGGACTCAACGTCTATATCTCCTTGCTCGTCCGCCTCTTCACGAATCCTATTTATTTCATCTGTCAATTCCTTACTTGCCCTAGCGATAAATTCGGTTAAATATTGAGAATGCGCTTTTACCCTTTCGCTTTTATCTGTTGAATTTGATGAAAACAGGAAGGAGCTGAATGCTTTATCACAAGCTGATTTGAATTCATTAATATATTCTTCAGTCTTCATGCTTATTTATTTAATCAATTTGAGTACTTAATTACTTTATTGAGTTTATATGTGATCTCAAATCACGGACTGGGCCACTTTGCTACATCTATGCCCCTTTCTTCTATCAATATTTTTGCAACTTCGCACGTTTCATAATCTTTTTCTTGGATAGCATATAAATAGAGGGCCAATAAGCTAGTATCAGTAGGATTAATTTCTCTCAATGCCATCAATCTTTTTTCAGAATGCACGGCTCTTATGATTTTTGATGTCATTTCAGACAGCTCACTGTGTTCTCTAATAAAAAATCTTTGTTCTTCGCTATTGGGTTTGTAATCTTCAATATTCATTTTGATTACCTAATTACTTTATTGAGTGTATATTGTTTTTCGACTAATTAAGTTGATACCCTTGGGACAGTTCGTTATAGGCCGTTTCATTTGTAATCAAACACCTCGCTTCTTCGATAAGTCTATTCAATTTATTTACCTGGTCTATATCAAAAATATCTAGGTTTTTCAACCGCACGGCTGTGCCGGTAACGCAAACCATTACCATTCCTCTGCCGCCACCCATTTCAGCGTAGTCTATGTCAACTCCGAGAATCGCATTTGCTCCAATCCTCAATGCCTTTGTTCGAACTTGTGAAACAGCAATGATCTCGCCCTCGGCAAGTTTGCTATTATACGCGGTAGATTGGGAGCCAAAAAAATCTGATACACTTGCCGTAACCTCACTGAATAAACCTGTTCCTGTTGTGGATTGGCCAGTGACTATGCCGATGATATCATAGTCCCAATTTATTGGGTTCTGAATTGTCGCCAATGGCATCGCGTTCTTATGCTGCTGTATATATTCTGCGGACGATTTTAGTTGGGCTGCAAATTTCTCACGAAGACCGCTTAATAAATCGGTCCCGCATGCGGAACAATAAAATGAATGGTTATTGCCAAGGTATTTATTCAGTATTCGCGTTTGCTTTTCTGGTATTGGCAATACAGGTTTAAAAAGGCTATCTTTTAGTTTTGTATCGCAATTCGGGCAATTCGAATCGGGGATGGTCACTGCCATAGTTTTTCGAGTTTAAAAATTGATTGTTTACTTAATTACTTATTTAATTAAATAAGTAATTATAAAAAAATTATTTATGTTGTTTATGCGATTTCATATATATTGCGACAGTAAAGGGTTTATGAAAAATACTGCTGCAAAAAAGTTTAACTAACGATTTTAGTATTTTCGTGCCTCCATTTTTTAACTGGACCTATAAAGACGTCATGAATTTGATTTCTCAATGCGCCTCGTGCCCCCACCGACCCGTGTGCCCTCATGTTGGGTACCCTTTCCCGTATCGTAGAAAAGTCTGTGTATTTCTGCGAAAGCCTCATTTCGGGACTTGTAATTATGTTGACCACCAACAATCTCTGCAACTGCTGCCAGAAGATCCTCGAACTTGGCGGCGACGGCTGCAGGAATTTCTGGACCACTCGACCCAGTAGTCATTTTTGACAAAGCAGTCAGCTCTCGGTTACTTTCCAGGAGTTGACTGTTTGATATGGCCAATAAGCGACTAGACTCAGCCTGTATTTTTACGGCCTCACTTTGTAGCTTAATAGCTTCCGCTACAAGCCTGTTACTTTCTGATAAATTTTGAATTGTCGCTCGATACAATTCAGCATCATTTAATGTGCCGGTCCTTTCCATAACCCCGTTCTCGATAAAGAAGTTTATCAAAGTTTCCTGGTCTTCTACTTTGGGCTTGGCCTTGCCGACCTCCCACTGGGCTATTCTTCCTTTCGGAATTCCTGTTTTGTCAGAAAGATCCTGCTGGCTTAAATTAATTTTAGTACGTAACTCTTTGATATTCATTAATAATAAGGTAAATGATAAAAAAGTTTATCAAAAATTTGTTTTTGATTAAAAAGTTTATCAATTTTACATCACTGAATCACACAGCGCTTTCACAAAGCAAAATCGCAAACAAAATAACAAAAACATTCAGCAATGGAACAAGTTGTTTTAAAACAGGATATTCTGGATAAAATAAAAGATGATGCTGATTTATTTACAGCAGTGAGTAAGGCTTTGAAAAAATCTATATACACTCTTCCTGCACTTCTTCGCAGAAACGACCCTCAGCTTACTCAAAAAGCTTCATTGCGGGCGATTGCTAGACACTTGCGGATAAAGGAAAACGACTTGGTACAGATCATTAAGGATAAAGAATTCGTGGGTTGACCGACTACAAATGTATAATGCAATTTTTCAATCCGCAACATTAAAATATTTGATAGCACCCTTAACTGAGTAAAGATGAACGAGGAAATAGAAGATGATGATGAACTGACGCCGTTTCACCTCTTCCTATTGGAAGGAATGCTGGAGGAAATATTGAATCCAAAACCACAACCAAGCAATCAATAAAAACTTACCGCCATGTCACAAGTAGTAACTGATCTTAAAAAGAAACACGAAAGAGCCCAGGCCTTTCTTACACTGATCGATTCAGACTTGAATACTCCTGATCAACGGGACACATTTATCAAAGGGTATGTAGACTTGATGGCATCAATGGCAAAGCCATTTGTTCATAAAGCACTTGGTATCGAAGACGCTTCTGCAGCAGTATCCGATGTGCGGGTAAATGCAAATGGTGAGATGCATGTAGTACAATTAGCTGAACAAGCTTACGCATAAACAATCACAATTAACCTGAAACACTTTTAAAGATGACAACTCCAATTATCATATTCGCAATAGCCATACTCGTTATAGTAGCAATAATATTCTACATGATTTTACTCGCTACAAGTAAGTATGATCCTTCCGAAAAAGAGAAAGAAGATCAGCACTACCTGAGCAGCTGCAGCCAAAGGTTGTTCATGCTGAATGACAACGCAGACTTATTCTACGAAACAAAATAGTTCTTGAAGGAAAACTCCTTCGATAGACAGTGGATGCGGCCACTTGATTGCCCGTGCAGTTCTTTTCAATGGAATTGACCTTCCTTGAACGAGGTCATAGGAGCCCTGCTTTAGAGCAGCAGGGCAAACAGAGAGGTGGCGGAACAGGTAGACGCACTTATAGATATCGGTAAGTTTAGTGAATGTGCGACAACGCGCACATCTTAGAAAAGCACTTGCAGGTTCGAACCCTGTCCTCTCTACAGTTTTTCATATGGCAAGCAATAAACCTGGTTAGTCTTGGCCGGGTAATTAAAATCTTTTGGCTGTGGGTTGCTGCTACCTAAGGTGCCAAAAACTGAAAAACGCAGCGTATCCGGAGTGGCGAAATAGTAACCGCACATAAAGCAAATGTTCTTTATGGTTCACGTAATCAGAGTTATGAAATGAATGCAGGTTCAAATCCTGTCTCCGGTTCAGTATTTACATGTTGGTTGTTTTAAGGGTTTAGGCCCGGCTAGTCTTGGCAGGGCTTTTAATAAGCGCAGCAATTCCGCTCTGAATACCGAGTAACCGCTGTTTACAAGTTACAGGTGGTTAAATGTCAGGTAAGCGCTTTAGTTAAGAAGTTCTTTGAATCAAATAATAAAACGAACCGGTTTGTTGGCGGTGCTTTCAGGGAAAGTAGGATTAAAAGAAACCGGCTTAGAAACAGGAACAACACCTCAACCGCATAGCGGGCAACTGCTAACGAGGTGCCGATGCAATGTGTCTCCCTTCTGTTGTATAAAGAACAGATTGTAGGAAGTAAATCATGAGACAAAAAATTCCCGGTGTGCAAGAGACGGCTATCCGGGAGCTAAAAATCCAACCGTTAATTAAGTTTCCTTAGATGATTCTGTCCGCTGCAGGGCGCAAGAAAAAGGATGGAGACAGGCCACCAGAAACATTATTGCTTGAAGGATGAAAGCAGCAAATTCAAGCAAAGTAACAGAAAGCCCACGGCAATGGTATTCCAGGTGTGTGAGTGATCACTATCCTGGAGCAACATCAAGACGGACAAATGGTCAACGATGAATCAAGGGCGTAAGATGAAGCTTGTACAAGGCGCCCACGTTCGGATCGTACGCTCCATGTGGGTCACATGGTCTAAGCCGGTCGGGTAAGTGCCGGCACCTTTTAGAAAAAATTCAATTAAAGCAAATGGTAAGTAATAGAGCACTGGAAGCTATGAGGCTTTACATACAAGGGTATTCGCGCAGGCAAATACTTATAATCCTCAAACCAAAATTTTAGACAAATAAAAAAGCCTTGCTGTTAACAAGGCTCATTCTTAAACGAAAACTAGAATTCAAATCATGGCAAAAGTACAATTAAAAAGTTTAACCCTGATCAATTTTAAGGGTATCAAGAACCTCGTCATTCACTTCAAACACATCACAGACATTTTCGGTGACAATGGAACTGGCAAGACGACTGTATTCGATGGCTTTACCTGGTTACTGTTTGACAAGGACTGTAACAACAACACGAAGTTCGGCATCAAGAACCTTGACAAAGATGGTAAGACAACAGATCAAACGGAGATTCAAGTTTCTGCCGAGCTCGAGGTTGATGGCAAAATCGTTTCGCCTAAAAAGGTAATGCGTGAAAAATGGACGACGAAAAAAGGGAGCTCAAAAACAGAGTTCACCGGTAACGAAAACGTCTACTTTTGGAACGATGTGCCTGTTAAGCAAGCAGAGTTTGATAAGAAGGTGTCCGACATTCTGGATGAAGGCTTGTTTAAGCTTATCACAAACCCGCTGTACTTCAACAGGAATCTCAAATGGCAGGACCGTCGCAATGTACTTATGGAACTTGCCGGCAATATCAGCAACTCAGAGATTGCCGCGAGCAATGAAAAATTCCGTTCAGTTTTGGATGCGCTGTCTAACAAGACGCTCATTGAATACAAGCGTGAAATCGGAGCGAAAAAATCAAAAATCAAAACTGAGCTCGATTCTATTCCAACACGCATTGATGAGCTTGTTAGAAGCAGGCCTGAAATGTTGGACTTCAATGCTATCCGAACTCAATTGCTGAGAAAACAAACCGAACTCGAAAATCAAGACAATTATTTGCTTGATCGTTCGAAAGCAAATTCAGAGTATCACAATAGGGTAGTGGCTTGGCAAAACAACATCCACTCTCTGAAAAATGCTATGCGCAATATTGAGTTTGAGGAAAGGCAAAAAGCGACAGCATCAACATCGCAGAAAGTTGCCCAGGTAAATAACCTTACAAGGGAAATATCCGACAAAAAAGGTGTCATCAAATCAAAGGCACATGAGCTTAACACGCTTGAACAGCAGCTTTTGAATTCGAACAGTGCAAGAGATATGATCCGGAAAGAATGGGTGGACGAAAATGAAAAGGTAATGGATCCTTATCCCGCATTCATCTTTGACGAATCATCATGCTTTTGCCCAACTTGTAAACAGCACTTGCCTGATGGCGACATCGCTACAAAAAAAGGTCAGCTCCTTACCAATCATAACGAGGCACAGTCCAAGTATGAGACATCATTCAATGATAGGAAAGCAACGAAGCTGGCTGAACTAAATGCTAAGGGTGTTGCCGAAAAGAAGAATGGCGAAATCCTGGCTGAGCGCGTAGAAAAGGCTAAAGCTGCTTTGGTAATCCTTGAAGATGAGTTGAAGGTCTTGGAAAGCAAGCTGCCTTCATTAGAGTCCGATTCAGCACCAGTAATAAATATTGAGGAAGTTATTGCCAATGCTTTGCTTGCCAATCCTGAATATACAAAGCTTAAAACCGATCTGGAGCTGGCAGAAGCTAATCCAGTAAAAGAAGAAAAAGTAGATCTGTCATCGCTGCAGGAAGCAAAAGCAACTATCCAAAGCGAAATACAAGGATTGCAAAGGACTTTAATGAACGAAGAGTTGATTGAAAATGCCAACGTCCGGCAAGCAGAGCTGGAGCAGCAACAAAAGACGCTGGCCCAGGAACTTGCAGACCTTGAAAATATCGAGTTTACTCTGGACGAATTCAACAGGGCCAAACTTGACATGGTTGAAAGCCGTATCAACGGAAAATTCAAATATGCAAAGTTCAAACTCTTCGAACGCCAGGTAAATGGGGGTGAGGTTGAATGCTGCGAAACTACATACAACGGTGTTCCGTTCTCTGATTTAAACACCGCCTCTCAAATATGGGTTGGTTTGGATATCATAAACACTTTGCGCGAGCACTTCAATGCGGATGGACCGGTCTTCCTGGACAACAGGGAAAGCGTTTGCCAAATTCCTGAAACAACAGCTCAAATCATTAACCTATTTGTTTCACCACAGGACAAAAAATTGAGAGTAGCATAGTCGAAACCTCTAACGTGTAACAAATTAATCAAACGATTTAATCATTCTTTTAATACGATAACATGAACGCAGAATTAGTAAAGCAAAATGAAGCCGCCGCACCAAGAATGGTGGTTGTAGATATGAACGATGTAGACCTTCCGGATCTTTCTGATGCAGATGTACTACCAATGGAGTTAACAACTTTCTATTGGACGCCTGAGAAGGCCGATGAAACAAAACGTGTGTATTTCGACTGCATTAAGTTCAGGGAAATGCCAGCGATTAAAGAGGGAGAGGAACCACAGATTTTACCCTGTGCTCATTTTTATGAAAAAGTTGATGGTGAAATGATGGCCATCTGCAATGCGAGCAAAAGGCTGGTGGCGGCAATTGAAGGCAGCTTTGTTAAACGTGGCACTCCGCTGATCATTACATACAAGGGCAAACGTAAGAATGCCACCAATCAATTCCAAAGTGATTCCTGGAGCATCAAGCCTCTCATCCCTAAAGGACTATTGATAGAAAATCATGTTGCTGATCAGATCACCGCAAAGGCAAACGTTGGCGACGAGATAGGCTTTGATGAAACTCCCGCGGCAGAAGTAGTTAAAACAACTGTTAAAGCAACGCCAGACTTCTAATGAAATTAAAAATCATAGGCAGCAGCTCAGCCGGTAACTGTTACATACTGGAAAATGACAAAGAGGCTTTGATCATTGAGGCAGGTGTAAGGTTCGAAAAGATTAAAAAGGCTTTGAATTTCCAATTGTCAAAAGTCGCCGGCTGTCTGCTTACTCACGAACATGGAGACCATGCAAAGGGTGTGAACGAGGTTATGGCTGCAGGGATAGATGTTTACTCCGCACCAGGAACGTTTGAAGCGCTGAAAATAGAGAACCATAGAGCTAAAAAGATCAGTGTCGGACAGGTGTTCGTTGTGGGTGGCTTCAAAGTGATTGCCTTCGATGTTAATCACGACGTAAGGCAGCCAGTCGGTTTTATTATCAACCATGAGGAAACTGGAAATGTGTTGTTTTTGACGGACACATACTATGTAAGTAACAAGTTCAAAAACATTCACAACATCCTGATCGAGGCGAACTATTGCCTGGATATCATCCGCAGGAAAGTTGATGAGGGTAGGTTGAAAGACTTTCTAAAGGACCGTGTTATCCAGTCGCACATGAGCATTGACACATGTAGGAATACACTTCTTGCAAACGACCTGAGCAAAGTAAACAACATTGTTTTGATACACCTGTCAGATAGCAACAGTAACGCCACGGAATTTCATCAAAAGATATCACGCGCAACTGGTAAGACGGTTCATATCGCAGATGCAGGTATCGTAATCGAAAACTTTAATAAAACGCCTTTTTGATATGGAATTGATGGTGATAATAAAGAACGGACAAATCTATAATAAGTCGGATGTAAAGCAGGCATTTAAACTGGCAGACGGAGACTGGAAGATGACCATTGAACCTTACAGGGTTCGCAGCTTAAACCAAAATGATTACTACTGGGGCGTTGTGGTGCCGGCCGTAAGGTCAGCTTTGAAGGACCTTGGTTATAGTGAGATAAAGAATGATAAGCAAGCTCACGAGTTTATGAAGGCGATGTTCCTGGCTGAAAAAGACATCTCGTTGGACATGCTTGCAAAACTGGAAGAGAAAAAGCTCACCACTACCACGTTAAGCACTCTTCAATTCAATGGCTATGTCGAAGAGATCATTCAATGGGCCGCAGAGTATTTAGGGGTTGTAATCCCGCCGCCAATGAAGGATCCTGTTGTTTTAGCCAGCTACGATAACGAAGTAAACGCAACAATAATCGAGTAGTGTACTTAAAAGAATCCATAGTAAAGGCATGGGGCTCAGCTCCTGCAGGACAAGAAGTAAAACTAATAGCAGAGCACGGTGAGGTATTGATTATTGAGGCCCAGGATGGGAATAGGTTTTCAGTGAAGAGGGATTTAGTGGCTCTAGATAAGCAAGAAACAACAATCCAAGAAAGTAAAGAAGAGCCAATAAAGGTGCAAGAATCAGCAAGACAAATTAAGTCAGTTAGATCGAAGCCAATATCAACCCCGATCCCTCAGCAAACCACGCTTTTTAAAAATTACAAATAACACTCAAATGGAAAAACAATTGTTCCAGAATTATTCAGAGGAACAGCGTGTCAGTTTCCTTAAAGACAACTGCGATGCAGTTGAAGATATTGGATACATGCGCAGGTTCACTCCCGAAGAACTTTCAGAAAAGAAAGAACGTCTGTCTTCTGTCGCGATCGATCTAAATGATATCGACCAGGAAAAGAAAGAGGTGATGGATGAATTTAAGGGCCGGTTGAAGCCTTTGGAAACTGAAAAAGTTAATCTGCTGCGTCAACTGAAAAACAAAACCGAGTTCGTCAAAGAGCCATGCTTCAAGTTCATAAATGAGAAAGAAGGCATGGTCGGCTTCTACAACTCTCTTGGCGAATTGATAAGCAGCAGGCCGTTGATGGCAGAAGAAAGGCAGCGCTCTATCCCATTCCTTAGGACTGCTACCAACTAATTTTTTCATCCTTAAATAAATACAATGACAGAAGACAAAAAAATCGTCATCAACGTTCCCGAAAATTCAAACGTTGCTGAGATAGTTATTCGGGAAGGCGACGCGCCAAAGGTTCTTGACCCTTTGCCTCCAATCGCGCCGAGTATCTCTGGTGTAATTGGAGTGCCTGCGGAGTATCTGGCAAAACGCATATCTGAACCGGATCAGATCAATCAAAAAAGATGTCACGTCATCATTGACAGAAGTAACATCAGTATTACTCTGGTTGTAAGTGAAGATGATAAGCGTCTCCGTGGGGAGATCAAGGGAACGCTCGACCTGCACCCTAAGTTTATTGAGTTTGGCATTAACTCGAAAAAGAGTTGGGATCCAGTAGAACTGGGGCAATTCTTTAAAATGAATCGCGCCTTTTTTCCGGATAAATCTGAAAACATGACTCTGGTTACGCTGCTCAAAAACTTCGAGGCGACAGTTAATTCAAGCATTGAAAAGCAGAAAAGTGAAACGGGTGACTTTAAAGACAACTACAGCGGCGTTGTGCAAAGCAAACTGCCTGGTGCTTTCAAACTGAAATTGCCAGTATTTAAAGGTGTTCCGGCCGACGATCTGGAGATCGAATTCTACGCCTCGGTAAACGGACGAACAGTCACACTTCAATTGTTTAGCCCCGGAGCAAATCAACTTCTCGAAGACTTAAGGGACAGTGTAATTGATAAAGAGATATTAAGGATTGCGGTATTGGCTCCGGAAATAGCAATCATAGAAAAATAACACTCAACAACAAGCTGCTTCAAATGACAATGCCAGCCAACAAAATAATGCAGGACATATCCGCAGAACTAAAGAAAGCAAAAAAGAAACAACCGAATTGGCCGGATCATGTTGCTGCACAGGCTGGCATTGTTTCAAAAGAAGCTGGTGAGCTGATGAATGCAAGCTTAGAATGGAAATATGAAAGATCCGGAAGTGAGTTAGTTCAGGAAGTACAAGTGCAAGCAATTTATGATAAAGCTGTAAAGACTGCGGCGATGGCAATTAGATTCTTGGAAAATTTCAAAATAGGTTAGGAAAGATGAATACAATATACATAGGAAATGCTCTGGATAAACTAAAGGCTATTGCTGATGGATCAGTCGATTGTATAGTGACATCACCTCCATATTGGGCGCTTAGAAACTATGGAATGGATGAGCAAATTGGAATGGAAGAAACGCCTGATTTGTTTATTAAGATTATGGTTGACGTTTTTGAAGAAGGGAGACGAATACTTAAGGATGAAGGCACTCTATGGCTGAATATGGGCGATACGTATTATGGAGGAAAAGGAGTGAATGGAGCGAGTGTTGCCTATGCCGGTGCTGAGAATGTTTTAAACTCCAAGGCCTTGGTCGCAACAGCGCCAGGGACTATACGCCCGAATGATAGACCTATCGATGGATTAAAGCCAAAAGATTTGATAGGCATACCGTGGATGTTGGCATTTGCTTTAAGAAACGCCGGATGGTATTTAAGACAGGATATTATTTGGAGCAAACCTAACCCAATGCCGGAATCAGTGAAGGACAGGTGCACCAAATCTCACGAGTACATTTTCCTTTTATCAAAAAGTAAGACATATTATTTCGACCAGGATGCGATTCGAATGCCGATGAAAAAGTCATCTGAGCTACGCCTTGCTCAGAATATCGAACTGCAAAGTGGGTCGGGCAGAGTGCCTGGCAAAACAAATGGGACAATGAAAGCTGTAGTTGGCGGCCGTAAAAGAGATTTCAGCGAAATGAATGATTTCGATCCGATGTTTCGTAAGTCTACGAATCGTGAATATCAGCCACAATTGACAGCTAATAAACGATCAGTATGGGAAATAGCAACCCGTCCATTCTCGGAAGCTCATTTTGCAACATTCCCAGAAGCGTTACCAGCTTATTGTATTAAAGCCGGATGTCCACAAGGCGGAGTTGTTCTTGATCCATTTTTCGGTGCCGGCACTACTGGTCTGGTAGCAAGTAAGCTTGGAAGAAATTTTATTGGAATAGAACTAAATCCGGAGTATGTCGAAATAGCAAAACGGAGACTAGGTAATGAGCTAGGTGTTTTTAATAATGTGACTGTTATAAACTGAAAGTATGATACGAGTTAACTCACCTCCGTGGCCACTGCTCAAAGACGCAGCACCAACGGAAAAAGAAAAAGCAATAGGAATAGCACTGCAACAGCTCCAGTATCGAGAAGGAACTAAGGGAATAGAAAAGGTTGAAAAAGCATTGGAAATATTATGGAATCGGGCATATGACAAAGGGCTTCAAGATATGGACAGGATGCATGCAACTGTAAACAGCAAAAAAGATAACCAATGAGAGCAATGCCAGGACTTCAATGCTCATTCGAATCATACCCTGTATGGCTATATGACATGAGTATCGAGAATGTCGAAGAAAGAAGAAAACAGCGCCAGTATTTCAGAACAGCAACAGCAGCAGCAAATTTCTTAGGTATCGTTCCACGACGATTATTTACAAAGGTCGCTACCAAAGAGTACGCTTATCATAAAGAAACGGGTAAGAAGTATGCGGTAAGAAAGGCGATCGGCGAAGGTGTTACGATTTAAGAATGTGTATTTAAGTCAGCAGTATCCAATGAATTATTTAGAGCTAATTAACCAATACTGGGACTTGAGGGAACAAGGCATTTTACTGGGTTCTGAAGGCGAATACTATTTGTTTCTATTACACAAATGTAATCGCCTTGCCTGGAAGAATCCGTTCAATCTATCGAATCAGCTTTGTTGTGGGTATTTGGGCATACAAGAAAAGAGCCTTATTAAATATCGGAACAAACTAAAGCAGGTGGGGCTTATAGATTTCAAGTCCGGAACAAAAGGTAATAATACAGAATACAGGATACACTTCCCAAACACCTGTAAAAAATACAGTGAATCGGGTAGCCTTTCGGGTAGCCAAGTGGGTAGTGAATCAGGTAGCCTTTCGGGCGAAAAACCGCCAGACAACATAAAACAAAAACAAATAATAGTAGATGATGATACTGCATCGGCAATTCAAATTGGAAATGAAAAATTTTCAGAAGAAAAAATTTGTGCGCTGTTCGAAGTTGATGTAGGGCTACAAATGAACTGGAAACAAAAAGGGTTGGTCGCCGAAAAATTTAGCCTCGGCATAAAACTTTGGTATTGGCAAAACGTCGGTGAAAAATACTTGGACCTACCGAAAGCACGTAAACATTTTCTTTTCTGGATGCCAAATTTCTACAAAGCGGAGCAAAAAATTAAAAAAGAAAAAGATGGAGAGTCTTTCAAAACATCTCAGCACACAAACGGCAAATCTGCAGGTGCAAAATCACAAGGAGCTTACGGGATCCTTAACGACCTCGCAGAAGAATGGGGCATTAACGGCGGATGAAAACAAAGTCAACCAGCTCCAATATGTCAGTAGGCCATTTGGTAAAATGCCAGGTATAGATATCAGTAAGAACATAAAACTGATGTTATTCAACATTCATGTAATTACTGGCTGGCTGATGCCTGACAATGAAGCTCATAAACAAGTGTTATATAATCAGCTTGAAAAGAAATTGATGGAGGATTATAGCAGCCTTAACATGGAAGAAGTCGAATATGCTTTCCGTCAAAACGGTACCGGTATAGAAGATTGGGGTAAGGTCTTTAATCTTAACATGCTTGACAAAGTGTTGCAACCTTACTTGCAAAAGAGAGCGCAAGTAAGAGAGTTTACCGATAAGCAACGACATCACGAACTGAGTGCATTGCCGCCATCTCCCACAGACTGGAAAGAACTGTGTGAGCTATACTACCAGCGTTATCTCTCCGGCACATACAACCTATTGCTTTGGCCAGAACAACTGTACGACGAATTCGTGAATTGCCAGATGATGGATAAGGATGTCTTCCGCGACTTCATGGACAAAGCCGAAAGGGCGCTTTTCCTAAAATACCAGGAAGAAATCGTGGAAGCGAATATGAGGGGCGACAAACGCAGTGTGGCCGCTATGCAAAACAAAATCGCAGATCTGGCAGGTGATGATAATTATTTGGTGATTGCCTTGGCAAAAAAGCTGTCGGTGAAGTATCTGTATAGTGAGGCAAAACAGAAAGGAATTAAAAACTTATTTATTCAAGACAAGTAGCATGGTAAAGACAAAAAGTATCAAGGATGCGGAGCTAAGCAAAATAAAGATCGGACCGCATAATGTCGATGATGTTCTTAAGAGGATAACTAAGGATAAAGAAGATCCAGCTTTTTTAATTGTGGATTTGTTTTGCGGAGCTGGTGGAACGACGACCGGATTTGAACTCGCCGAAATACTCGGAAGAAAGGTAGCAAAAGTTATTGCTTGTGTTAACCATGATTCGAAAGCAATAGAAAGTCACTGGTTTAATCATCCATGGGTTCTGCACTTTCTGGAAGACATAAGGACCTTGAATCTGATGCCACTCATCCGAATTGTAAATCATTACAGGCAGCTTTACCCAAATGCAGTATTGATACTATGGGCATCGTTGGAGTGCACAAACTTCAGCAAAGCAAAAGGCGGTTTGCCGCGCGACGCTGATAGTCGCACCCTTGCGGATCATCTCTTCCGATATGTTGAGGCTATTAATCCGGACTATGTGCAAATTGAAAATGTGGTTGAGTTCATGAGCTGGGGACCGCTAATTGCTAAGGTTGTAAAGTCAACCGACGGTTATCCGTGCTGTAATGTTCAGTTCATTGAAGATTGGGAATACGTTTACAATGATGAAGGCGAGCTTATAATGGAAGCTGTGTATTCTGACGGGGAGTGTTTGGATGATGAGCCTATTAAGCGCAAAACAGGTGGCATAAAAGTTCTTTGGCAAGGTGTCCCAGAGTCGAGGAAGAATGGCCAAGATTATATGAGGTGGTGCAGGGAAATGTGCTCATATGGTTACCGGGATGAATGGAAAGAATTGAACAGCGCGGATTTCGGTGCTTACACTTCTCGCAATAGATTGTTTGGCTGTTTTGCAAAACCTGAGTTTCCTATCTGTTGGCCGGAAGCAACACACTCTAAAAAGCCATCAACTGGCAGCTTGTTTGGCGCTGCATTACACAAATGGAAACCAGTAAAGGATGTTCTTGATTTTACAGATGAGGGCGAGAGCATTTTTGCCAGGCAAAAGCCACTATCAGAAAAGACGCTGGAAAGGATATATGCAGGCCTCGTTAAATACGTGGCCAAGGGTGACAGGTCTTTTATAAGCAAGTATTTCTCTGGCAGGCCTGCGGGAAAAGTAAATAGTGTGAATGATCCGGCTTCTACAGTGACAACGTTCGGCAATCAATCTCTGGTTCAAACAAAGTTTCTTTCGGCATATTATGGCAATGGCGACAACTGTTCATCCGTAAATAGTCCGTGCCCGACCGTGCCCACAAAAGACAGATTCAATTTAGTGCAGCCGGAATTTCTGTTGAACTACAATCACAGCAGTGATCACAATGATCTTAACGATCCGGCTCCCACGTTGGTAACGAAAGATAAGCTAGGCTTTGTTAAACCACAATTCTTTTTGGATAAGCAGTATTCAGGAGAAAGAAATCATCAGTCGGTTGATCAGCCTGCAGGCGCATTGCTGGCCAATCCGAAATTGAATCTGGTAGAAGCTACTCCTTTTATCATGCCTACCAACTACGACAACACACCGAAGTCGATAGAAGAACCATGTCCAACTGTGTTAGCGGGAAGGAAGCATCACTACATCGTAAATCCTTCATGGGGCGGGAATCCTGGTAGTGTTGAAGAGCCATGCTGCGTAGTTGTTGCCAGACAAGACAAGGCGCCATTGTATTTCGTTCAGGTTGAACAAGGGCCTGTAAAGGTTGCGATTTATGAAGGTGATACGCCCTGCATGATCAAGATAAAGCAATTCATGGCTGCTTTTGGTTTGGTTGATATCAAAATGCGAATGCTCCGGGTGAATGAGCTTTTAAAGATCCAAGGATTTCCGGACAACTATGTTCTTGCCGGCAATCAATCCGATCAAAAGAAGTTCATCGGTAACAGTGTAGTGCCTCATGTGGTTAAGGCATGGGCAGAAGAGTTGGCAGGTAAACTTATTGAATCAAAAGTCAAAGCAGCCTAATGAAGACAGTAACATCAGTAAGTGGAGGCAGAACAAGCGCATACCTGGCAGCAAACTATCCATCAGATGACCTTGTGTTTTCATTGGTTCGGATAGAAGATGAAAGCTGCAGATTTAAGGACGAAAAAGTAAGACAGCTAGTTGAGGATAGAATTGAAGCCCCTTTCATCGCAACCGCAGAAGATGATACAATTATTTACACGATGCTGGACCTCGAACAGTACTTAGGACAGCAGGTTACTTGGGTAACAGGGATAACATTTGAAGAGGCAATCAAATTGAAAGGTGGTTGGTTGCCTAACAAAATGAACCGTTACTGTACAACAGAACTCAAGATGGTGCCAATATTCAATTGGTGGAAAATAAGATTCTCAATGGATCCTGTGATAATGCAAATAGGCTACCGGGCTCATGAAGTTTCACGCGCAAATGACATGTTATCGGCATGTAACGCGGACGGTTTAAGCGAATTCGAGGGAACCGTTGCGCAGATGATAAAAAGCCGTCGCTTTAAATGGGCAACCATTCCCTGGAGGAAACCTAGTTTTCCATTGATTGAAGAAGGAATTTACAAACAAGACATTGCTCGATTCTGGAAAGGCAAGCCTGTGAGGTTTGCAGATTACAATAACTGTCACTTTTGTTTTAATCGTAACGCTTACTTCTTAAGATATATGTATGAGCAAGATCCTCGTAAGATACGATGGGCAGCCAGTCAGGAAGGTGGTGAAAACGGCTATTGGAAAGCGGATGTAAAATACTCAGACATAATAAAAATGGCAAAGCAAGGAATATTGTTTTCGGACTTTGAGGGTTGCGATGACGGTTATTGCGAAATCGCTTAAAAACAAAATCATGACACCATTCATACAATCACTACAGGCAAAAAAATGCTTTGGCCGATCTGTAGACAACAAAAAAGAAATGAAGCCGATCGCCAAAGTATCGGAAAAGCGTAAGCCAATTAACCGGGAATATGCAAAAGTCAGCCGTCCAGTTTGGAAAGGTAAGCCCTGCCAGATAAGATCACCAGTGTGCACAAAACATGCAGAAGGTTTTAATCATGCGGCCGGCAAAGAGACAAAAGAAAAGCTGCTGGACATAGCGAATGGCCAGGCTTCATGTAATGCATGCAACGGGTATTGTGAGAAACATCATGATTGGGCGGTAAGAAATGGATTCAGGACAAAACGAAACACAAAATTCATCAGAAATGAAAATGGTAAAAAATAGCGGCGAACACGCCTTTGTAATAAGCAGGCCAACGATCACAAGGCCGGAAGTAGTTCGAAAGTTTAAAAAAGACGGCGTAGACTACTACGAGTGCACAGGAGGCAGAACATTCATTGCCGCTAAATATGACGAAATGTTCGGAGTAAAGAAAGGCGCTGTGAAGCCGAAAGGCTATAAGGGCGATGCAAATTTCAAAAAATTAAAACCGGCCAGGATATGAAAAAGCTGATTGAAATGAAAATGGACAATCTCATTGAGTGTGATAACCCAAAATGTGATTTTACAATTCCGAATCCAACGGGCGATCCAAATGCATATACAGACATGTACATAAACATGCCTTGCCCTCAATGTGGTCAAAACTTACTAACTGAGGAAGATGATCGGCAGTTCAAGGCAATTATGCGAACGGTAAACCGGATTAATCGCTGGTTCGGCTGGATTGCCTATCTGATTCCCAGAAAGAAAGAGAAAAAAGGTGGCTTTATCAAAGTTCACGACGGAATAAAAATCACTGACAAATGAAACAAATACCAATACTATTTAGCACTCCTATGGTTCAGGCTATTCTGGACGGGAGGAAAACACAAACAAGGAGGTTAATTAAGCCTCAACCCAACGGCGCCTTACATGATGTAAATATGGGTTATTGGTCAGAGTTCCCCGACAACCTTAAGCATGCGTATATCAAATGCCCTTACGGCAAACCAGGCGATGTTCTTTGGGTGAGGGAAACATATCGACATTACATGGAATTAGAAAGTGAAAAGCGAATTGTAGAGTATGCCGCTGATGGTGCCGCTGAACAATTGCCATTGTGTGATGGTGACGGCTTCCATATATTCAATAAGGATGGAAGTGAGAAAATGGTTCCTTGGATTCCATCAATCCACATGCCGAAATCAGCATGCCGCATCTATCTGCAAATAACAGATATAAGAGTTGAACGCCTGCAGGATATCAGCGAAGAAGATGCTAAGGCTGAAGGTGTACTGTATTATGGTGATGAAAGTGGAGACTATAAAGACTACACCTATAATGATGTGTATGGGGATGATTGGGGCGTAACAACTGCTAAAAAGTCTTTTGGAACACTCTGGGAATCCATTAACGGCCCTGAAAGCTGGAATGCAAATCCATGGGTATGGGTAATAAGTTTTGAACGGATCGATAAACCAAAGGAGGTATAGCATGGGATGGTTTAGCAGCCCAAAATGCCCGCACTGTGGCGGCAAGCTCACTCCAACCGGATATTCTTTCCCTTACCCTCAAGCAAGGTGTAAAGCTTGTATTCAGCGGAATACAGAAAAGAAAGCGCTGGAGGATAGAATTAAAAAACTGGAAGATCACATTAAAAAGCAAAAGGAGGAATAGCATGAAAAAAGGAATAGAAAGCTTTAGGGAAGCAGTTCTGAAAGACACAAGGCAATACAATAACTGCTTTAATGAAAATGGCTGTGACCATGAATTTACGAGGATGGTGCCAGAAACAAATCCAAGTATGATCGCCTTCGGAATGACGACTAAGTGTGTATCTGTTTCAAAGTGCACTCACAAATATTGTGATAAATACAAGTGGGTTATTGAGCGGGCAAAACACTATGCAGAAAAGACCGGCAAGACAGTAGAGGAGATAATGGAAATATGGGAGACTGATAGATCATACTGGTATATGAATTACTATCAGGAAAGCAATCAACCACTACTAAATTCAGAAAGCGTTATCCTCTATGAAGGTTGGATCAAAGAACTGAAAAACAGGTTTGGCGACGATTCAAAAAAATGGGCTTTCAAGTGTCCGTCTTGTGGTAACATCCAAAGCGGTTATGACTTTATTGAACATAAAGTAGAAAATCCCCAAGACAAAGTTTATTTCAGTTGCATTGGGCGTTACGTAAAAGGCATTGGTTGTGATTGGACGCTTGGTGGACTGCTTCAAATAAATAAAGTGTCTGTATTGAAAGGCGCTCTAATATTTCCAGTCTTTGAAATGGCGGAGGCCAGTAAATTAAAAGAGGGGGAATAAGCAATGAAACAACCCTTTAAAAAATGGCGGGTTCTGAAATACGAGCCCGCTGAATTCTTAGCCTTTACCTACGAACCGGTTGTATACAATGTAACAGTTGAAGTTCATTCCTGGTGGGGATTAAGGAAAAGAATAAAAAAAGCAAAATACGAACTGGATCATACACAACACGACTTTGAAAAAACACTCGCTAAATGGGAAGAGCAGAAGACGTGGAGTAATGAATTAGCACAATCTACAAAATCAAAATAATGCAAAAGAAATCAACAATTACCAAAAGGCCATTAAGCCAAAAGCAGATAGATAAGTTTATTGGCAAGCTGAAAGATGGGACATTCTTTGGCGACGATAAAGTCATGGTGCATAAAGCCAAGCTACTTCCGTGTTTGGATTTAAAAAAGCGGGAAATCGTCAATTACATCAGTATGCACTGCCGTGTCAATAGAAAGGAATGGTTAGGAATAATAGTTGCATATAAAGGCAGAGCCCTGTTATTTAAAGAATCAGATTTGGCTTTCGCTAAACAGGTCAAGCGTATTCTCAATACTAAATACAAGTAAATCAAAAGGAGGTTCCCAGTGGATGATAAAGACTATCAGCAAGCATTAATATGGTACAACATAACCAATTGTGTTATAGTTATAGCAACTGCTTTCTTGATTTATAAAACAGAAACATATTGGCCACTTGTGTTGATGCTTGGATTTACAACGGTAAACAGAGGCGATAACTTAAAAGATGACAACAAAACCAATCAAAATGATCAATAGCAAAATAGAATGGACCGACCACACTTTCAATCCTTGGTGGGGATGCATGAAAGTATCACCAGGATGTAAAAACTGTTATGCAGAAACACTTGATAACAGATACAATCACGAAAATCCACATTGGGGACCTAATTCAAATCGTAAACCACAGTCAGATAAATACTGGAATCAGCCTTTGAAGTGGAACAAAGAAGCTGCAGCGAAAGGCATTAAAGCAAAAGTATTTTGCGCATCGATGGCTGACGTATTTGAAGGGCATCCCGATACATTGCCACATCTTAAAAGGCTTTTCAGTCTGATAAAACAAACCCCCAATCTTATTTGGCAGTTATTGACTAAACGGCCAGAGAATATCAAGACATTAATCGCTTTTGATTTTCCGGATGGATTGCCTGAAAATATTTGGATAGGAACCAGCGTAGAGAATCAGCAGGCGGCGGATGAAAGAATCCCTCACTTATTGTGCGTGCCGGCTACGGTTAGATTCCTTTCAATCGAACCTTTGTTAGGCCCTATCATTCTGAGAAGGCAGGCACAAGACTCAAAGGAAATACTTCAAGCAACTTTAATGGGCAAACTTGACGAGTATTTCCGTCCAGTTGAAAGGGGTATTGATTGGGTAATTGTAGGTGGCGAAAGCGGACACGGAGCAAGGCCAATACATCCAGAATGGGTGAGGTCATTGCGTGATCAATGCAACGCTGCAAATGTGTCTTTCTTCTTTAAGCAATGGGGAGAATGGGTCCCAGATAATCAGCATTCAAATTTTATAGCCGGGATAGAAGTCAAGTCTGTTAGAAACATTTTACTTGATGGATCTGAATATAACGATGGCTTCATAAGAGCAGGAGACCTTGCATGCATGAAAAAAGTAGGAAAGAAAAAAGCCGGCCGTTTGTTGGACGGCCGGGAATGGAATGAATTTCCTAGCCTGGTACCCAAATCTTTTCTCGAACCGTAGTTGCCGGATGTGCCTTGGCATAGGCTTCCGTTACAAACTCTCCTGTTTTAGCCGATTTGTAAACATATTTCCAATAGCCTTTTGGTGACTTGCCGGAAGAACCGGGTTTAGTACTCTTTGTCATATTAAGCATTTAGGTTTTAAAACTTTAATATAAGAATTTTTCGATTGAAACGGAATTTCACAATAGCAGATATAATGAACTCTCCCTGTGCAGGATTAAACCAACACCTTGTACCTGCACAGGAGCCAGAGAAAAAGCGATCAAAATACGGTGCCAAGAAAGCTGAAGTGGATGGAATCAATTTCGATTCACAAAAGGAGGCGAAAAGATACAAGGAGCTGCGACTGTTACTCAAAGCCGGGAAGATCGGCATGTTGGCAAGGCAAGTACAATTTGAACTCAATCCAACCGGATCCCATTCGCTTATTTACATAGCTGACTTTGTTTACCGAGATATGACGACCGGAAAACAGGTAGTAGAGGATTGCAAGGGACATTTGACAAAGGAGTATAAGAAGAAAAGAAAACTGCTCAATCAAATCTATGGCATACAGATATTAGAGATTTAAGTATTTTTATTTTGTAAAAACCTTAAATAGATGACAAAGCCTAAGTCCTTGCCCAAAAAGAATGTTTCCTATCGTAAACTAATTGCACTAACAATTTTGATCTTATTTTTCGGCGCCCCATTCCTCTTTCTTTCTCGGAACAAAAAAGAATATCTCGCGACTAAGTCAGATTTGCTATTTAATGTTTCATCAGATTTGTTCAAGAATAATAAGGTTATGGGCGCTAAACTTGGTAGCAAGGACACTGCGATTTTGATTCTAAAAGACAATATAGGTTGGACATATTACCTCCGAGATACCTCATGCAGTAAATATGATTTTCCACTAATTTTTACGTTTAAATTTGAAGATGCTCGACTTTTGGTTTCAACCTTGATCGTTAATAAAACACATCACATTATTCTAGAGATACATGAGAATAAGCTTGTTAGAAAGTCACCTGAAATTAAAATGACACATGGAGATAATATTACATATTTTGAAGCTCTTGACAGCCAAAATAGAATTGCCTTCAGTTTGCAGATTAAAGCTAATATCATGTTTTTGCAGGGTTATTTCATCGGCAGTCGGTGTACATTAGTCTTAGCTACTGGATACAGAGATTGTTTCTCAAACGATGATCCAAATTACGATAAGCGTTTAGCAGAAGGATGTAAACAAATTAAGCCAATCACGGAGTTTTAGTTACTTTTTTTTTAATCCAGCGCCAAAATTGGTACATGGACGCTATAATTGAAAATCCAGCTGCGCCGATACCAAACCACCATGCCCAATCTTCATTTCTTTGTATCCAAGTGGTGATTGTGTATGGTATAACAACATTATCTCCTTGCCATGTGGATCCGTTGAAATAAGTAAAATAAATATTAATGAAGTATTGCCCGGGCCTTATGTTTCTTTTTGTTTTGAGCAGGTACGTTATTGGAGGTTTATCTAGGATTTGTTCAGTTAATATATCCAGCGAGTGAGGATTGTTGTTGTAATCGACATATGGAGTGGTGTCCTTCCATTCCCGTTTTGTCATGCCTCCATTAAATGTCAGGTCAAATGGACCAGTAGAAGTGTAGTAGTCATTGAATGCGTTTGTAGAGTCACCCCATCTTGGATAATTTGGATATCCACCGAGTGAATGTGTGGTTATTGACGAAGTATCAAAAATATGTTTTGATGGAAGGAAGTAAATCTTAGAATTCTTTATCTGACCATATCCAGTAAAAAACAAATTAACCTTCAAGGTATCTCCTGGATCTAATACATTTGATTCAATTTGATAAGCTAATTTATAAAACCCAATCGAATCTGCATTTGGCTTGTTTCTAGGCTTGGCCAAACTCTCAAAGTCTACAAACTCTTGACTGAAGTTATAATATGGAACGAAAATGCATATGAGAAAGCAAATAATATGGCTCTTAGGGTTTGGCATTGACATTTGACTTTTTTTTTGCAAAGTATGAAACTTTTGCAAATGTTATCCACAAATGTGAAATACTCATATTAGTTATTAAATAACTTTTATGAGTATTTTTGTTTTATATGGTGTTAAGCAAGAAAAAGTATGCTCTATTGGGATATTTGTTAGCCAGTAAAATGCCTTCAATAGCGTCATCTCTTCTTACAATGCACGAAGAAAGAGAAAACGACTTCTCGAAGATCCCCGAACTGTACCACAATTTCTGCGAGATTAAGAATATAGATCCGCTATTATATTCCGGACCACTCCATAAATCAGAAAAGGTTGAAATCAGAAAAGAGTTCATAGCAATCATCCTGCACATTTACGATCCACAGCTTTACAATCAGCCGATAGAGTGCCTGGATATCCGGCCCGGACTTGTTCGTCATTTAAGCGATGTAACCACCCAAGATAAAAGCAGAGTAAGCAGAATGATAAGAGAAGTTGTAACCATGGTAAAAGTGTACGACGATTTTAACGAGAGAGTAGAAGAACTATTAACCAAAATGAAGGACTAATGGCTGCACCGAAGAAAAACCAGTTTTGGAGACAAAGGTCAAAACATGGGCGAGATAAGATATTTAGTTCGCCTGAATTGCTATTTGAGGCAGCATCTGAATACTTTGACTGGTGTGATGCCCATCCTTGGTATAAGCAAGACTTCGTGGGAAGTGGACCAAAAGCTGGAACCAAGGTAGAGCTTAAAACCTCCAGACCATACACAATATCTGGACTTTGCATATTTCTGGACATAGATGAGGATACTTTCAATAACTACGGAACGAAGAAAAAGTACAAAGATTTTTTCGGAGTCATATCGCGCGTAAGGCAAATCATCTGGACGCAGAAGTTCGAGGGAGCTGCTGTAGGTGCTTTTAATCAAAGCATAATTGCCCGTGATCTCGGATTGGTTGAAAAGAAAGATGTTGACCATAAAACAAACGGGAAGGATATAACCGCGCCACCTCCTATTGTCTTCATGTCCACGGAGAATATGACCGAAGACCAGATTGAAAAATACTTGAATAAGAATGCTAGGACTAACGACGAAAGTATTTGACACGCTACAGAAGGCTTATCAGTCTGCAAAGTATAATGTGTATGTGCTGGAAGGCGGTAGTCGCAGCAGCAAAACGCATTCCATTATTCAATTCTGGATCAAATGGGCATATGATAACCGAGGCGCGGAACGAAGGGTAATTGTTTCGAGGTTGAAAGGTACATGGTTGAAGGCGACAGTTTTAAAAGACTTCATCGATATCCTGAAATCTTATAAGCTCTACGACCGGAAGAATCATAACAAGTCTGAGGGATCAGGCATTTACCGGCTTTTCGATACAGAGTTCTGGTTTATGGGGCTGGATGATGAGCAAAGAATCCATGGTATGAAATCCGATGCTTTCTGGATCAATGAGGCGATAGAATCCAGTTTCGACGATTACGCGCAGCTCATGCAACGCTGTAGTGGCTTTGCGCTTATTGACTATAACCCATCTGAGGAAGAGCATTGGATCTATGATAAGCTGTGCAAAAGGGCAAAGACGTTCTATTCGCATAGTACGATGCTTGATAATAAACTCATACCGAAGAATGCAAAGGAGCAGATACTGTCATATGAGCCAACAGAAGCCAACTATGCAGCTGGTACCGCTGATAAACGCAAATGGACAATTTACGGGTTAGGAAAGAGAGCCACTATTGAAGGTTTGGTATTTGAAAGCATTGAACTGATTGAGGAAATACCCAACTGGATAACGAAGCGGTTCACCGGATTGGACTTTGGTTATTCAAATGATGTAACCGCCGGCAGCGAAGTAGCTATTCACGACAATGGCCTTTATATCGATGAGTTCTGTTATCAGACTAAGATGCTGTCAAGTGATATCATCAAAGTATTAAAGGAGCATAACAACAGTCGGAAGATTTGGAGCGAAAGCGCGGATCCTCGCCTGGTGGATGAGATATACAATGCAGGCTTTAATATCCATCCAGTTGAGAAAGGTCAGGGCAGCGTAAAGGCTGGCATCGACAAGATGAAGACCATGAAGATCTACGTCACATCCCGGTCTGTTAATGCTATCAAAGAGTTTAAGAACTACACATACCAGCAAGACAAGACAGGCAAATGGTTGAATGAGCCAATAGACAATTTTAACCACATTATCGACGGCGCCAGGTATGTAGTCTTAATGGAACTGCTCGGCAAAAACTATAAGAAAAAGAACCTCGGCGGGTTCTTTCACTGATAAATCAATACAAAATGGAACAACAAGAATTACAAAACCTAATATCCAATTTCGAAGAACTTAAAAAGAAAGTCGTTGCTACAAAGCCAGCTTTCGACTTTGATAAGATCCATAAGCAGTATGAAGTCTCTGGGCATGTAGTAATGAATGAAACGCTCCGGCCCAAAAAGAAGGTTGAGACAAATGATGGAGTTTCATTTGTTGACGTGGCCCGCTTACCAGTCCCGTTTCAAAAGAAGATAGTGCAGTTAGCTGCTGCTTTCCTCTGTGGAAACCCCATTCAGTTAGTAGCTGATCCCACGGCTGATGTAGAAAAGTCGCTGGTTGCCATCCTAAAGAAGACATGGGAGGATAATAAACTCGATTACGACAGCAAAGGCATTCTAAAGTTAATGATGAAGGAAACAGAAGTTGCAGAGCTGTGGTACACCGAGCCTGTCGATGATCAATATTGGAAAGGAACATCTAACCAGGGAAGTAAGTTCAGGCTAAGAATGAAAATACTTGCGAATTCGCTCGGTGATCAGCTCTATCCTGTCTACAACAATGCTGGGGACATGATCGCGTTTGGGCGTGGCTACTTCTTGCCAGATGGCGATAAGAAAGTAGAGCATTTCGACCTGTACACGAACAAAGAGACCATTAAAGGGCATAAGACTGATGCTGGCTGGGAGACAGCAACAGAATCCAACATAATTACCAAAATACCAATTATCTATTACAGTCAGGATGCTGTTGAATGGGCTGACGTGCAACAGCTTATTGAGCGGTACGAAACATCTTTATCCAATCATGGAGATACAAACGACTACTTTGGAAGCCCAATTGTATTTCTTGATGGCGATGTTACCGGCTTTGCTTCCAAAGGGGAACAAGGAAAAGTTTTGCAAGGGAAAGATGGCGCAAAGGCTTCATATCTTACTTGGGATCAGTCTCCGGAAAGTGTCAAGCTGGAGCAGACCAATCTGAGGTCTCTTATTCTTGACTTTAGCGACACTCCTGACATATCAATCGAGAAAATGCAATCTCTCGGAACTTTTTCCGGCATTGCTCTAAAGATGCTATTCATTGGCGCACACCTTAAAGCGGCAGATAAGGAGGAGATATTTGGTAAAGGCATTCAGCGTCGGATTAACTTCCTTAAAGCTGCGAATGCAAAGATCAACCTGAAGCTTGAGCCGGCCTTGACGCTCTCTGTTAAACCAAAATTCACATATTACCTGCCGTCAAATGAGAAAGAAATGATTGATCTGTTAACCTCTGCGGTTGGTACAGGAAAGCCCATTTTAAGCCAAAAGACAGCTGTCGGACTTAACCCTCTTGTACAGAATGCGGATGATGAACAAAAGCAGATTGACCAGGAGAAGAAAGACGCTCAGGAAGGATTAAATGATTTGATGCAATAGAGTTGGCACAAATAACTAGGGTTTGCTTAAAAAAGCAAACCCCGCTTTATATCAACATGTACCCCGATGGGCGCAAGTCAACAAAGAATACACCAGTCTTTAAAATTGGTAAAAATTGCAAAAAATAAACGATCAGTACGAGAAGAGGCACTTACGTCAGCTTATTGAAGCTGCCAAACGGATCCGTTCCGTCTATGATGATACCATCCAGGAGATATCTCTTGTAGCCAGTAAGATAGATATCTCAGGGCGTGCCTTTGAGTTAAAGGACTATCCAGCACTGCAGAATCGTATTGATCGCGCCATCAAAAAGATGCATGGAAGCATCTATTCAACCGTTGTCAATGGAATTGAATCATCCTGGGGATTGTCCAATGAAAAGAACAATGCTCTTCTTGATGTTCGTCTGGCCGGCAAAAAGCTGTCTAAAAAGACTAAGGCAATCTTATACGATCCCAACGCGAACGGATTGGAAGCATTTATCAATCGCAAAGAGAAAGGCATCGATTTAAGCAAACGTGTCTGGAATCTCGTCGATCCTTATCGTCACGAAATAGAGCAATCCTTAGGACTTGGTATAAGCAAAGGTCAATCTGCAGCAGAGATGGCTCGGGACATGAAACAGTACCTAAATGACCCAGACAAGCTTTACAGGCGTGTTAGGACAGCTGACAGTACCATTGTGAACAGAATACTCGGCGATACGAAAACAAAGGACGATACAGGATCTTTTAAGCTCTCTAAAGCCGCTGAAGAATATAACCCTGGGCAAGGTATATACAGATCTTCCTACAAGAATGCCATGCGTATTGCACGAACTGAGACAAATACTGCATATCGAAACGCAGATCACGAACGTTGGCAAACTATGCCATTCGTCGTTGGTATCGTCATTAAGTTGTCTAATGCACATCCGACTTATGATATCTGTGACAAGCTGGCCGGAAGATATCCAAAAGACTTTCATTGGACAGGGTGGCATCCGCAATGCATCTGCTACCAGGTGCCGGAAATGATGTCTGACGAAGAGTACGACAAGATCGAAGAGGCAATGTTGCGAGGCGAGAATCTCATTATCAAAAGCAGGAATGAAGTTGAGGACACGCCCGCCGCATTTAAAGAATATGTACTTACCAACAAAGACAGGATTGCCAAATGGAAAAGTAAGCCGTATTGGGTAAAGGACAATCCAGATTATTTTAAAGCTGCTGGAGACGAAAAGGAAAAGTTTAACACAAATACCGGCCAGACTACACCATCTGGCAAAAACATTCGCAGCCAATTCACAAGGATTGACAAAAAGATAGCCGACAAGGTAGACAACGCTCTTATTGCCATTGATAGCGTACATGGTGACGGTATGTTGAACGATATCCCATTTAAGCCAAGCAAAAGCAAGGAATTTGCCGCCGCGTTTGCGTCAATTGGTGGAAGGCCACTTGAAATACTGCTCTCCAATTCTTCACATCCAGAATTGAGCATTATTCACGAGATGGGACATTATTTCGATCTGCATGCTATTGGAGGCGAAAGAACATGGGCGAGCTTGTCTTCTGATCTGCCAATGGCGAAAGTTATAGAGGCTGCTCAGCAATCTGATGCCATTAAAAACATACAATCCATTCTTGATAATGGATACATGACTTTTGATGACAAAGACTACGCTTTGGATGACAGGCTAAGAAAGCATTTGCGTTATCTGAATAGCCCTAAGGAAATATGGGCGCGGAGTTATGCTCAATACATCGCTAATAACGCTAATAACGCAAAGCTTACAAAGTATCTTGACAATATAATCTCAAATGAAGAACCGTTGGGTTTTCGTTCACAATGGCTTAAAGAAGACTTTAATAACATTGAAAGTTCCATTACAGAAATGATGTTGAAATTAGGATGGATGACTAATCGATAATAAGATTAGGGTCTTGATTGTCCGCTATAGCAATGATCCGGATCGCATCATCACGATCTTTTGCGGCACGCATGATTTTCACCAAATAGAATATTTCTTCCTCTTTGGACAGTTCAATGCCTGCATTGACTTTGGCCATTATTTCTTCTACGGAAAATTCCATGATGTAAAATTATAAAAGTTTATCGCTTTCTACTATCCCTGTTTATTTTAATAACTCCCAGGAATTCATCTGCTATCGCTACGTTATACCTCAAGACAATCATCTTAATCCACTTTGAAAGCACTTGGTTTTCATACTTCTCGCTGAATTTCAACTTACTGGAAAACCTGTATTCGTATTGAAGTTCGTTAACAACATATTCATGATAAGGCAGGAAGCATTCTTCAGCTTCTGCTTCGATCTGACTAACAATTGCAGCACTCTTGAGTTTCGTATAACGCAAGGAAAGTAGTAATTCCAGTCGATGAACGATTGTTCCGAAATTGCCTTTGCTGTTGGTAATGTCCAAGCAACCTGCAAGTTCGATTTCTTGAATATTTTTGACTGCTTGCAAATTCATCGGCGTATTTGTTTTGTTATGCATTTTCTTTAGGTTCGTCGGGATTACATTGAAGGCAAACAAAAATTGTAAACGCGTATAGCAATATTTCAATCTTTGTTTTATCGGATTGAATACTCGAATGATCCGCAGAATTCTCCACCTCCGTCCCGTGCGCAATATCGTGTCTTCTTTTGAGTACTTGACTTATAAACACCTCCCACAAATTATCCGCCGTAGATCGGGTATTGTCAAGCGCCAGCCTGCTAAAACTTAGTCTATATGGGTAAGTCGTGGTCGACTCCTGTAGGTATTTCAAAAGGTCATCTCGAAGCTCATCATTTTGGCGTTTGGTATTAGAAAACACCAGATCCAGATTAGTCTTTTTCAATTGATCAAAAAATGACTTAATGCCGAATTGCTGACCAATATGATTTATTACTGATACTTTTGGATTTTTGTTTTCCCCGGATAAAAAGTATTCTTTTTTAAATTTTGTATCTAAGTTGTTGAACGTTGACATAAGCTCTACTATCTTATCCTGACGTTGTTTGCCATCTGCATTCGGTAGTACAAAATATTCACAAAGTCTTTGTTTTAAACACTTTTTGGATTTATTGAAGCTTGAAAATTGATTAATGTCTTCCACCGAATTCCTAACTAACTCCTTTAAATAACCTTCAAAATGAGCGAAGAGCATCACTTGTGCCGAACGGCAAAGTGCTTTATATAAAGACGGGCGTGTATCTGAACTCAAAGCGGCTTCGGATAAGATTAAATCGACTTCATCAAATCTTGCGCGAAGGGCATTTATGCCATCGTTAACAAACGTACTCATCATTTAAATGCCTTTCTTGCTGAATCAATCCGACCTATCAATTTTGTGGTATCAAGTATAGACCCACTGAGCTTTTCATGGAAGTCTGGATTCTTAAAGAGACTTAAAAAGTCAGCAGCCTTCTTCTTGATGTTTTTGGGATTTCTAAGATTTACATCAGATGCTATAGCTACGGTTAAAGCGTCGTAGACGGCAGCGTTGAAGCTTGATTGTTTCTTCATTTGCTTGTTAACATATTTATATTTCGCAAAAGCTGCTTCACCGAAGTGGGTGATAATAAATTTCATTGTTTCTCGAAAAAGCCTAGCCTTTTTTTCGATTTGATCAGCGCTAAGCTTATTCGCGTCAACCAAGTAATCTGATAGAAAATCCTTGAATTGGTTTTCTTTGGTCTTTTTATATGTTTTATAACGATCCTCAATCAATGCAAAGAATCTCAAAACAAGTTCGACATCTTCCATCTTTTGAACTTTCGCATTTTTAGAAGGTTCTTCACTGCCTATTTGAACAAGTTTTCGAAAATCAACATCGCCTGATAATTTTTTACACATGTCATTGAACGGGCCTCTAAGTACTGCATTTCGTAATTCATGTGATTCAAGCTTTACTGAACCGGAGTTAAGTCGTTCGAAAATGTCGAATTTAACTTGAGGATCGACCGTAGAATCTATGCGCAAACATTTGATTGTCCTTTCCTCAAGTCGCCTTAGTAAGAATGGCGGCAAATCCGAATATTTAAAGCCATCCAGATCTGTCAATATATCCAGCTCCTCCAAGGCAAACTTGTCTTCAAAGAAGTTGACGATTGCTGTGAGGCGCTGCTGTCCATCGATTACCGAAAAGCGAGCCCCCTCTTCATTTGTATCCACGTCGATGTCGTACGAAAGATAAACTATCGGAATTGGAATGTTTAGTATTAAACTTTCAATCAGTCTAGAAGATGTTTCATTATCCCACCGATGTCTTCTTTGATAATCAGGATCGAGCTTAATTACATTTTTTTGAACCTTTTTGACTAACGTTTCAAGATCATATTCAATAGTTTGTGTTTTTACAGTTCTTTCCTTAGCCTTAGTCTGCAGTGATTCAAGGTCTATTTTAATATTCATTGCCTCTTATATTTAATTAAAACGATTTGCCCGGGTGGGTAAAACCCAGCCAGCTTACGAACATTGGCGTGGTATTCGAGCAAGCGAGGTACGCTAAAGTAGAAAAATATAGCAACAAAACCGCTGTGTTGCTATATCATATTTTAACGTCCCCGATACTTTGAACATTTTTGAATCACAATTCAAAAAAGAAAGTTCTTACACATGAAACAAAAACTGCTGGCACAACTGATAACCAAATATCCAGGGGTGTCAAAGAAATTTCTGGGATTTTGGGCCGACAAACTCCTACCCAAAGTAACAGAGGAAAGTCAGATACAGGGCGTCGTTGACGAACTAGAGAACCTTCCAGTGTCTATCACAGATTTAGCAGCAGAATATCAAAGCGAAGGCGACCGCAGGGTTACCGAGGCTAAAAAGGAAAATCCTCCAAAGCCTGATCCAGGTAAAACTGATGATCCCAAACCAGATCCAAAGCCGGATGATACAGCAACGTTGCTCAAAACTCTTTTGCAAGAGGTGCAGACGTTAAAAGCTGACAAAGTTCAAAGCAGTATGAAAACAAAAGCTGCGGAGCAACTTAAAGGAATTCCAGCTTCTTACTATGCAAAAAGAGCCTTACCTGAAAAGGAAGAGGATCTCGCTGCATTTGTTCAAGAGGTTCAGGATGACTACAGCGCATTCAGGCAGGAAATGATCGACGGTGGGCTCATGAACAACACTCCTCCTGCAGGTGGTAAGAGCGGAGCCAGTGCAACAACAGTCGATCCTGATATCGTTGCATTTGGTAAAAAACAAAACGAATCAGTAAAAGCAAAATCTTAACAAAATGGGCGTAGGCTTCAAAAGAAAATATGGAACCAGTGACATTCCTGTGTTCCAGGGCTACGGCAAGGATATACAGCTTGCCCAAGGCGGCTTCCTGCTTGATGTAACGAGCTTAGTGCTCGGCACTGTACTCAAAGCAGGCATTCCAATGACATTTGACGAGTCAACCCGCAAAGCAAAACCAATGGCTACAGCGGTAGTTTATGAAAATGCTGGCGGTTCAGCGACTCAATATAAAGTCAAAAAAGGCAGCATCATTAAAGTTGCAGACAATCTGGCGAAAAGCAAAGGTGGTGCTGCATATGCAATCACTGCAATTGATAACACAAATGCAGATTATGATTTGCTGACAGTAGGCACAACAATCGGAGCTGCTACAGCTGGCGATCTTTTGTTTGCTTCAACTGCAACAGGTGCAACATCTGCGGCCCTGCCTGCTATCAAAGGGTTGTTATACGCTGATGCTGTTGTTGACTCTGGCGAAAGTGTTTCAGTTGCAATTCGTGCTACTGTGTACGCTCGCAGAGTTCCATACTCAGCAGACATTGCAGCCGCTTTGCCAGGCATAATCTATTCTCAATCGATGTAAAACCCGATACCTGAGAAAAACCAATTTTTTAACTCTCAACAATTTTTCCAATGGCAATAGTACCATCAGTATTTGGAGACCTGGCAAAGCAGCAGAATCTGCAGGCCTTGATAGACAGCTCTCTTGATACTCTTTATACAACGTCAATTTGGAGGCAGTATCTCGACTGGGGTCTACCTCAAATGGAATTGACATTCGCAACCGCGATTGGCCGTTCCCGTATCGAAGCAGCCGCTTCTATAGTGGATCCGGATTCACCGGCACCACGCAGAAGCAGAAGCAAGCTGGAAATGTTGGAAGGCAAAATCCCAACAATGAAGCAGTCTTTTGCTCTTAATCAAAAGGACTACAGAGCGCTTAAGGGTTTAGAAAATCTTCCTATCGCAGACAGTCAAAAGAAGCAACAGCTTATTGAAAAGCTTTGGAAAGATGTGACAAATGCGGCTTCATCAACAGACCGCAGACTGGATATCATGTTCTTGCAGGCTGTATCAACATTTAAAATCAACATTGACGTTTTGAACAACCCTGACGGATCGGCTCTTGGATCAGTAGACCTATTGGCTTCGTCTGATCAGACAAGAAATGTATCAAAAGTTTGGTCAGATTCAACTGCTGATCCTTTCAAGGATATCAATGATGTCGTGCTTTATGCTGCTAAAACCGGTCGTTCGTTTTCTGAAATATGGATTGATATGGAGACCTGGTTGGCAATGAAGAATTTGGCTTCTGTTAAGTCTGCGATCTCCGGTTATCAGAATCCTGGCAGCAACAAGAATTTTGTTGTAACCCTCACCGTTATCAATGAATACCTCGCAGCTAATCAGTTGCCAACAATTAAGGTGATCAATGAGCGCAGAGGCATCGAACAGGATGGCATTATCCAAACAATCAATCCTTTCAAAAAAGAGAACGTTGTTTTTGTTCCTACCGGAAAGCTTGGTATTGTTCACAATGCAATTGCAATTGAAGATATCGAGCCTATCCAGGGCGTTACCTACGCGAAATATGATCGTACTCTGCTTTCTAAGTGGAGAGACAACAACCCTTGGCAGGAATTCACACAGGTTGAATTGAACGCTTTCCCTGCATTGGAAGCTATCGACGGCATATTCTTGTTAACAACAGATGTAGCTGCATAGTGACCAATAAGGAATACATATCAACTATCCTTGGAAAATTCGGTGTGTCAGCCGCTGAAATAGATATCCTCCTGTTGGAGCAATCAATCATTCCGGATGATCCGATAACGGAGACAAGATCATTAAAGGTGGCGATGTACAATCAGCTTCCTTTAATGATGGCCGGGCTGCAAGAGGTTTCCGAAGGAGGATATTCTGTTAAATGGAATATGGAAGGCGTGAAAGCCTGGTATTCCGCTTTAGCTGCTGAATTGGGTCTTGACAATAAGTTATTTCCAAAACCAAAGATTACGAGCAAGTCGGTATGGTAAGGCAGTATCCTCATAGAATAGTTTTTACTATCACGGGCAACAGCTATCGTAATGGGCAAGGGAATTGGGTTGAAGGAACACCAAGCATCATTGAATATCCTGGAAGAGTTGAAGCAAACAGTAGTGGTGGTTTCCTGACAGATGAAGACGGTAAGCGATTGGAATATAGCTGGACTTTATACATGCCCTTGCCGGCTCAGGATGTTCCTGCTGGTTGTGATGTTGAAGTCTTTAGCGGCGCAGATAAGATCTGCAAATCCAAACTTAAACGCTTCAACATTGGTCAATTAAATGCGAGGGCTTGGTTATGAAATTGGAGCCACGATTTACAAGAGCTGAAATTCAAAAGTTTATTGAAGACAAAATGAAGGCATTAGACAATGCAATCCTCACCAGGTTAAAGCGCATTGGCGAAACATTCGTGAAAAATGCTCGTGAAAACGGAAACTATACTGATGTTACAGGCAACCTCAGAAACTCGATAGGATATGTGATTTTGCGTGACGGTGAACAGCTCTTTCAAAATTTCAAAAAGGCAGCGCGAGTTAGATCGGACACTTCAGGCGTAAATACTGGAGAAAGAGTTGCACTGGAAGTCGCTTCAAATTTTCCTCGTGGTTATGTTCTGATAGTTGTCGCGGGTATGAATTACGCAGCCGCAGTCGAAAGTAGAGGTAAAGATGTAATCACAGCAAGCAGCATCACAGCAAAGAATGACCTGGCAAAAGCAATTGATGCAATAAAGAAAAGTTTAGCGCGATCATGATAACCACTTTCGACATAGTTGACATCATCTGGAACAAGATAAACAACTCTGAACTGAAAACAATCATCACCGGAGATGTTTACAAAGAAGCCAGGCCGGTAAACAGCAATGTTGAAGATGTCGTAATCAACTGTCTTCCGGTAAATAATGAACAACTGCAAGAGGCTGTTGCTAATGTAAATATTCATGTTCCTAACCTTAAGATCAAGGTTGAAAATATACAAGACTCACAACCCAACATAGAACGTTTAAAAGACCTTACACGTATTGCCGTTGACCTTCTGAATGCATGGGGAGAAGATTACAACTACGAAGTTCATCAGCAAGTGTTATTCTCAGAAGGTGATCAGCATTATGTAAACATAAGAATCGAATTCTTTCACATTAACTACAACTAAAATGGCAAAGAAAGCTTTTTACGGTTTAGAATATATTAAGATGGGCAATGTCGCACCAGACGGCGGCATGGGGACATCTCTCACGCTTCTTGGCGGTATTGTAGAAGGTTCTCCTGTACTTGAAGTTCCTGAAGGTACTACGACAGACTTCAATATTGAAGATTCTGATGAGCCTTATTACAGCGTTACCGTACCGGGTAAGAAGACATTGAAGCTATCGGTGTATGACATCGATGCATATATCCTGCAGAAATTATGGGGCGGCACAGTTATCCCTGGAGCAACTCAGACGGATCCTCCTACATGGCAAGCTCCTGCAAGCCAACCTCAAATTGAGCAGAGCGTTGAAATTAAGCACAGGCTTGGTGGTGTTATCAAAATAGCAAGAGGTAAAGTTGTTACGACCAGCCAATTCAAATTCCAAAAGAATGGATTGGGTCAGCTTGATTTAACAATCACCATCCTGGCTCCTGAAAAAGCAGGCGTTCCTTCTTGGTCATTCACAGGTGGCACAACTGATACTCCATTGACATTTGATACTGCTCAAACATTCGCATCAGCTGCAACTAAAACAGACTTTGGTATTACAACCACATTGTCTGCAATTAATGCGACCATTAAAATGGAGTTCAATAAAGTAGCCACACCTGCAGGCACACCGATGAATATGAACATCAAGTCAGGAGGTACCCTTGTTGCAGTCGTTGACTTTCCGTCCGATTATAACGGCCAGCCGTTCAGATTTACGAACAGTGCCGGCGTGAAGTATACAGGAAACTTCGTCAACGGCGATTTTATCCTGAGCTAAGATAATGGCCCGGGCAACCGGGCTTTTGTTTACTATTCAAACTTCATGTGATGGCGACTAATATCATAGCGGGGCCTAACAGCGTAGTCGCGTTAGATACAGCGGACAATGTGAGCATGAGTGCTTTGGGGCTTACAGAATCAAACTGCGTTGCTGTTTTCAGAACACTTGGCAGTTATAGATCATGGGTGCCAGGCAGGCCGGTTAATAGCTTCGATAAACTTGAAAAGGGTGTCGGATATATAATCATAGCTAAAGAACCGCTTGATCTCTCTCAATGGTTCGCTCCACCGGTACCGCTCGGCGGTGGCACCGGAGGCGATACTCCCACAATCGACTACAATTGGCTTGATGACTCAGATGAAAACATTTAGCGATGTCAATTAAAATTCAAGAAACCAATGTCACTTATGCAACGTTGTCGGATGCTCTTACAGCACTTCCGGCAACGTTCGATAAGGACTATACTATATACAGCACAGAGGATATTAACCTGTCTTCTGCATTAACGATTCCAGCAAAGACAACCGGAACTTACAAGTTGACTATAAAGTGCGACGTACAGACCAGGAAGATTTATACTGACGGCACCCAAAATTCGACACTGATCTTGGGCGGCGTCAACAACTTCGTACTTGATACCTGTACTATTAGCTGTCCGAGCTACATTAACACGAGCTCATTTGCATGTTATATAAATGGTTCATGCAATTCGATCCTGTTTAAAAATGTCAAGTTTGATAACTGCAGAAAAGCGGTTGCCAACAGTACCACCTTTGCAGGTATTGTGGTTTCATTGACCTTGGACGGTTGTAGTTTTCAAAACTGTGCGGCCGGAGCGGTTGATATCGGAGCTGGCACCTTTACAAATGGAGATTACTCGCAAGCTTCTTCTGCCTACAACTACACGAACGTAACTGTTAAGAATAGCTTGCTTAAAGATGTAAACAACAAGGCTGTTATCCCGTCAACAACATATAACACAGACGTTACATTGAAGATTTTTAAAGCCTACAATGTAACTGTACAGGATAACATCGTCGATACAACGACAGCAAAAGCGATTGATATCGAACACTGCCAAAATGTTTTGGTACAAAGAAATATTGCGACCAACGCAGCATGGAGCAATACCTCTACCAACATTATGCTGGTCAACAATAGTTTAAATGTCAGGGTTCAGCGAAACGCATTATTTAGAAACAATGCGACAACGAACTGTTTACAGTTGAATAATTGCAAAACGCTGTATGTAAACAACAACACAGTTGATTGCGACAACGGCCAGCCTATTTCAGCTACTAACTTCCTTGATTGGAGAGAGCTTTGCAACAACATCTTCTGGACACGTGGATCCTATATACAGCTTACAAATACAACTGCCGGCCTTGACTATGCAACTGAATTCAAGGTAGCCGATTATAACTACTATCGCGTTGATGGAAGTACCCAGGCGCTACAAATAAAAGTTGGTGCTACCACTGTGACGATAAAAGGGAATTCTGATGCAACGCTTACCACTTATCGTGGCAATGGCTATGAGAATCACAGCTTCTTCGTGGTTTCCAACTCAGCCACAGCTGATAAGGCAGAGATATTCAATAAAGGAACTTATTCAACTAAGCCCGATTTCTGCGTTTTGCCAACTGCATCTTCTGTTTATCAGAAAGCGGACAATACAAAAGGCGGGACAGCGGACGTTCGCGGCTGGAACCTGCAGGGATCAACACCAGATATAGGGGCATACGACTATAGTGCAACGGATCCTGCAGCGGCCCACAATCCACCACAAATATCCATTTCATCCAACAGGCCTTCCGGAATAAAAAGTGACACTACCTTTTCATTTACTGGCACAGTCAATTATGTTGACTCCGGTGCATCTGTAACGGGCTGGCTGTGGAACTTTGGTGACGGAACGACTTCCACCCTTCAGAATCCAACAAAAAAATACACATCGTTGCCATCATCTGGCAACACATTTACTGTTACGTGTACCGCGACAGACAGCAATGGCCAGACAGACACAAAAAATCTGACGCTTTCGGTTTATAATGATGGTGTTGAAATTGTTGGAGGCTACGCAAACGGAGAGGTGTACAGTGGGAGTGCTGCGCTCAACAGTGCCGTAACAAGGGTATTCAAATTGACACCAACGGGCGCATTGACGCCTTTAAATAGTGACGTTGCCATCAACATCAAGACGACCGTAACGCAGGACTTCTTTTACTTCAATAACGGTGATACAGGTAACTATAGGTTGACGATCGCCACTGACATGGCTTTTACAAGCAATCAGAAATGCTGGATCAGATCGCAAACAAGCGAAAACGGTGTTTGGGTCCAGGCGCGGTCCAATATCCTTTGGAAAGACTGCAAATTCACATCTGCGTCCGGCTTAGGCGGCGTGAGATGTACCAATGGCCGCTCAAATATATTCTGGGGTTGTGAGTTTATGAATTCACAATACGGCGTTTACATGACCGGTGCAGACGGCTACCTGTTTTATGAGTGCAAGTTCCAGGACGTGACAATAAGCAAGATGTACCTGAACACCTGCAGCAATATCACTTTTGTCAGATGTAACCTGAATTACTCAGGCACAGGAACAGAAAGTTTAAATACAGGTACTAAACAGCATCTAACTATTGGAAATTGTACGAACATCCGGTTCTTAAATTGCAATCTCGACGGCGCAGGAAATTGGGAATGTTTTATTAAGGGCAACCAGTTAAAAGACCTGTTATTTGATGGCTGTACTTTCCAAAATTTCAAACAACAGCTATTTTATTTCATCAACGGTCCCGCTGGCCAGTATAATGCCGAGCGTGTTATCATCCGGAATAACCTGTTCAAAAACTCAATGGTAACAGCCAATCGCGGATCAGTCGCTGCGTTCGACTTTACTACCTGCTATGACATTACTATCCAGAATAACACCATGTATGAGGATAGGGCAGGAAACGGCGGATTGCGAGTATTCAATATTACAGGTGGCACATCTAACGTTAAAGTAAACAACAACCTGTTCTATATCCGCGACTCTAACCAGGTTGTTAACTCTGATTCATATATCTACAAAATCAGTACTGTTGATATTGCTACAGGGGAGAAAGCATTGATTGCCGACAGGAACTATTACATGCTACAGGATGGCGCGCGGAATAAGATCAAGTATGGCAATATTGATAACGTTTCATATAAGGACATGGCCAGCGGCGTCGCTCTCGGGCTTGAAGGACCTAACTCTGTTCAGTATGCAAGCGATACGGCTTCCACTGTGCTGATTAATACAACTACATTGGAGCCTTTGTCCGGATCTCCTTTAAATGTAATGGGCGGTTCTACACCATTAAGCAAATATGATTTTGATCTGAATGTTCATAATGCCAACGGTACCGTTGGCGCGAAGGAATTCACGAAGACAGCGTATAGCCTGACTGCGCCATCGTTCCTTGTGACAAACCTTTCGCCAAAAGCAAATGGCTTACAGTATACATCGGCAAACGCCTCATATACCATTCCATCACTGGATGTGCTGAATTTTGGTAATGAGTTTGCGCCGTTCGTTAAGGATTATAAATGGGAACTGACAGCCACTGGTTATGCAAGCACATTGTATTCAAATGCCTTCAATCTTTCTTTTACTGATCAAAAGACATATACAGTCAAGTTAACCCTTACCAAGAACGATGGTAGCTCACTTGTACTCACAAAAACTGGTTTCTTTATTGTAGGGATGGCAAGGCCCATTCCTCAATTCAGCCTTTCATCTTATCGTCCCTTTGTTGGAGAAAAGATTGACTTTATAAACGAAAGCCAGTTTGCCACTTCTTATGAATGGACGATTACAAAAGTAGGAGGCGCTGCAGAGGTAATAACGGCTCAGAACATCATGCAAAAGCAGTTCAATACTGCCGGTGTTTACGATGTGAGGCTTAAAGCCATCAATCCTGTTGACAATGATTTTGTTGAGTATAGAAGGACAATCCACGTGAATGGTGCATTCAATACGCCATATCTCAATTATGAATGTGAAAGGAATATTTATTATAGTGATGAGACTGTAAATATTGAACAGTTCTGCAAATTCAAAAAGAAGTCAGATGTTCATAGGTGGAAAATCTATGACAGCAATACGGGCCAGTTGGTTTACACAAACCCGCAGGATGCACCGACAATTCCGCCAGGTAGGCTTACCGGTGGTGATTACGATGTTTTATTTACAATTTCAAACAAATATGGAACGACTGAACATTTCAGGCGCCGTGCTTTCGCTGTATTGCCAATACCGAGCACATCTACCAGGTTTAATAAGGTTTGCGCACTTACTGACAGGTTTGTAGATCCAACAACTGGCAGCTCTTACGATGGTACACGCATTGATGGTACAGCTGACAGCATTGCCGCGGGAACAATTATTTCCGTGACAGGAAGTACCCGCCGGCTTGAACTGAGCTATCTGAAAGGAAGTGCAGAGCTACCAATTGTTGTTGTGCCTGGGCAAAGTGAGTTCGAAATCAAAATGAACTCATTCAACGGCATTCACCTGGTAGGATGTGAACATGTTGTGATAGCCGGCCAGTTGAATCCTGCTGGCAATCCTTATGGCTTCAATGTTCATAATGACACAACAGGCATTGCGGTACATCCATCAAGTTCTTGTTTGAATGCAGAGTATTTATCTACTTATATCCGTGTGATGGGGTGCCAGTTCTGGAACAGTGGTTTTACTGCTGTTCGCATGAAAACAGAGCCTACGGGCACGTACAACGTAGGCTGGAGGGGAACTGGATTCGCAATGCGAGATTCTTTCCTGCACCATTGCTATATACATCACACAGGTGGTGAAGGCTGTTATTTAGGCTTTACAGTCGCAGACGAAGTGTCTGCGTATTATACGCCCCAGGTGCCGGATATTAACGGTAACACAGTTGCCAAGATCTTCGCAACGCCAATGTTCAATACAAAGGTTTGGGGTAACATGGTGACTGATACCGGCTGGGATGGAATTCAATTAGGTAACAGTTTCCGCGGCGCCGAAGTGCATGATAATATCGTTTTGAATACTGGTGTGGCCCAGGTTGCAAATCAGAGCGCGGGCATGAGTATCAATAACGGGTTCTGTGGTGATATCTATAACAATATTGTTGACAACAATATCATCATGCAACCGCATAAAGGCACTACTCGGGTGTACTGCAACACTGTGATTAAGATGGTGGGTAATGATGCCTTTTACATCATTGATGATGGCCATGTGGCTTTGTGGGATTTTGATAAGACACCGACCACAGCCCCTTATGGTGGCCAGTGGGACGGTTCCACATATTACGATGGATCGGCTACGGAGATAATTTATATCAACAACACGATCCTCACAAACAGGATGGGTTTTTACTTCCTAAGTAAAATGCCATCGAAGCTTATGCCTTCAATTAAGGTATATGGCAACCTGGCGATCTATACACCGCTGTCTTACAAAAATTTCGATCCAAATGTTTCACCGCAAGCTCCTTCGAGCATGCTGCAACGCAAGCTGCTGTATACTTCAAGTGAAATTGGTGCTTTTGTTCAGGACAATGCGGTGGTGTTTCAAAATATCGTGCGCAAACTGGATGATATCGATGATCTTGAAATTTCAAATCTTGTAAAAGGTGATGCAAGCATTTCACCCGGATCAGCTGCTTTGTTTGCAATGCAGCCAGATGCGACCTATGCATCTATTATAGCAGCATTACCGGGCGGCAAACTATACAGCCAGGAAGGTTTAAGGAATGCCGATGCCAGCGGAAAGGTGACCGTAGGTGCGAATTCCCTTCCATCTTACACTGGTCCGTCATGGATCCCTACCTACTACAACTTCAAGGGTGGTGATACAGCTGAGAATGATGCTTATCTCGGAACTACCAATGAAGTAACTGCGGATGTGGAAGCTAAAGTCATGAGGCTGCATAACGGTATAGCGCAGGGTGGTGTCAGCAAAACCGTGCCTTCTGGTCAAACAGGCTACTTCATACAGGGTACAACGAAGTATTGGGTAAAAGATGGGCAGATTACAGGCTATGAAGGACAGACTCCTACAAATACAGTTGCAAGCATTCCTCAAAACTTTGCCGCAATTGCAGGTACAGGCCAGGTTGTTTTGACTTGGGCTGCACCAGAATCAAACGGTGGCTCTGCTGTCACTGGATATAAAATTTACAGAGGTGTAGCCTCTGGAAGCCTGAATTTGTTTAAGACGCTTGGAAACGTGTTTACCTATACTGATGCAGAAGTTACAAACGATACGAAATACTTCTACCAAGTTGTTGCGATAAATGGCATCGGAGACTCCTCAAGAACAGTCGAGAAAGAGGCTACTCCATATACGGCAAATAATGGATCCACATTCTTAGCGGTACCTGCTACAGGTGCGGGATGGGATGTAAATTATCCTGCTCAAAAGGGTTGGATGTATACGCCACCGGGATATAACAACGGTAATACAAACAATTATCCGCTCATTATCTTCTTGCATGGATCCGGAGAAGTTGCAGCTTCAAACGCTACAGCTCCAAATGGTATTGATAAGGTTGCTACTCAGGGATTGCCATTGCTTATAAAGAATGGTCAGTCGATGAATTGTCTTGTGTTTGCGCCGCAGATAAATAATAGTTCGTGGAACAGTGATCGGCCAGCTCGTGCGCTTGCATGGGTTCAGGATAATTACCGTGTTGATCCAAATAAGATCTACATAACCGGTTTGAGTCTTGGTTCTCAGGGGGCGTGGTACCAACGCATGCAGAATACGCAATTATTCGCAGCTGCGATCATGGCATGCGGAAGTTGTACGCCGACAAATAATATTGGGTACGGCAATGCCCGTCGCGTTCCTTCTCTGTGGATAGGTGGCGATCAGGACACAACTCAACCGTTCTATCAGCTTGGTGCGACCAATACACCGGTAGCGATTATCACGGCAATGAACAACACCAGCTCTAAGCCGAAGATATCCGACAAGATGACGATCGTTAAGGGCGGTACGCATGCAGCTACTGTATGGAACGACAGGATGTATAACAAAGCAACCGCAGGATTTGATTTTGAAGAGTGGTTCTTACGTCATTCGTTAGTGCCAGCCGATACAGCTACCAATTACGTCAACTGGATTGAAAATCTTATTGTGGCATCGAAATGGGATGAAGCGCTTTTCGCTGTTGCTGATGTACAGGCATGCATCAATGATCTTTCTGCCGGCACCGTTAAAACGAATCTACAGTCTCGCTTAAATGTTGTGACAGGTGCGATTGATAATCAGGGCAAACGCTATCTGGTCAACCTCGGTGCGGCCGGTGGAAACTATAATGCTTTAGCATCTGGTGCAGCAGGTAGTTCTGTAGCCACTTTGAAAGACAACCTCAATTCAAACTCCGGCTACGGTCTGCAGGTAGTATCTGCCGGTACCAGTGGAACAACTGAGTATGCAACCGGCAATTACTTTGCTGATAAGTACTTTGGATTTTCAACTTATATCCTGCAAGCGGGCTTTGTAGTAAATGGAGTCGGTGGTCAATATAAGTTCACCGGCTTGAATGCTGCTAAGACCTACAGGTTAATAGCCTTCGGTGGATATGACAAAACAGATCCAAGCAATCCGGCTGACCTGACCATAACCGTTAACGGAACATCTAAGTACATATTTACACCGGGTAACACGAGGGATTACATTGAATTCTCAGGCATCACTGGTGTAACAGAGCTGGCTTTCAAAGCACAGAGCTCACCCAACGTCACTAATGGCTCGCTGATCACAAAAACAGCTACCGGTGGGCTGCAAACTCCTGCAACCAATCTTTCATCATTCAGGGCATGCGATGCTTACTTAAGCGCCGTGATGCTGATTGAACAAACAACAATGGCATAATATGTTTAGAGCTACAACACATCCGGAATATATCGAGGTAGACGGCATTGCTTCCGGTGTAATGGAATTTGATGACTTCCTGGCTACGGCCAGGGAGTATCAGCAGGCAAGTGTCAATCGTGGTCCTCATCACCGCGTGTTCGTGAACGAATTAATCGTCGAAGCGGATCCTGTGATGAATATCACATTGGAAACCGGTCCCGGTACCGAATTGGATCACCTTGTTTTCTGTAACTGTGATTTCAGAGGATTAACAGTTACCACTGCGGAACAATTTTAAAAACAGCTTTTAAATTTTTGACATGGCAGATGTACAATTTATAGGAAAGACAACAGAAGAGCTTGCAACATTTGTTGGCCGACCAAGGCAGGTGGTTATTAATACCGACACAGGGCAAATGGTGGTGTGCGACGGTCAAACACCTGGCGGCATACCACAGGCAAAAGCAACTGGCTTCAGCGGAACTGTAGCAGTTACCTCTGGTACGCTAACAGTTGTCAACGGTTCGATCGTTTCCGGATTATTAACTTAAGAATGATGGGCATTCGACTAACCATAATATCCAAAATGAAAAATGCATTCCTCTACCTGAGCAAAGGCTATATATTGGCTCCAATTACTTTCTATGTTGAAAAGTATGTTTTTAGTGATTGGGAGTTCTTAAAGTTCCTTTTTGTGATCTGTAGTGTTGATACGGCCTTGGGAGTTGTGAGGGCGATTAAGGATAAGGAGATCAGCAGTAAGGGGTTCTCAATGGTCTTTAATAAGATCATTACTTATTCCGCTGCGCTTATAGCAACTCATGTGCTGGTCCATTTCACAGTTGACCACAAAACGAATTTGATTTTTAGCTTCTTTGATAGTATGGTCTTCTCTGCCATAGTAGCCAGGGAAGGGATAAGCATTTTTGAAAAGATATCATTGATCAGCCCAAACTCATTTTCAACCAAGGTTTTGAAATACCTAAAACAATTTGATTCAATCACCGGTAAACCGAAACGAAATGAAGAACCTGTTAATAATAATGAGCCTGCTTCTGATGGCATGCAACAGCGTTAAAAAAGCTGTTAACAAAAGTAATGTAGTCTCAGACAGCATACATGTTGTGAAAGAAGTGACCAAACAAGATGCTACTGAAATCGCTCAGGCTGGAAAATCAGAGGATCAGTCAGCTACCATTTTAGAAGTGGAAACTCCTGAAGGGTCTGCCTTTCCTGAAAACGCCGACACAACTATCCAGATAGTTAAAATACTTAAGTCTTTGCCTCCTGGTAGCAAGGTAAAACAAACAACCGAAAAGAAGTCTGTCGTTGATACATCCAAAACGGTCAAGCAAACCGCAGCATCGACTACAAAGGCAGATTCTGGTCGCGTAACGAAAAAGGTTACGATCGTTGAAAAACAAAAGCAAACAAGCCGAATGCCGATCGCATTAATCGGAGGAGGCGTCATATTACTTGCAATAACAATTGGATTATACTATGTCAAATCAAAACGAAACGCTTAAGAAAGTTGCTGACACACTGTTAGATGAGCCCGTGATCATCAAAATCACACAGAAGCCAAAGTATTTCTTTCAGAAGCCGAAAGAAAAGGAATTCCGCGTCGAGAAATTATGTCTTGGCTCGCTTATCCGGATATCCAAGATTCTTTTATCAATTGATACGGAGATGTTTAAGCAAGGAAGTTTTGTTGAGAATTGCATGAAAGTGATGGCCGGCAAAGGTGACTTAATGGCTGAGATTATTGCGATAGCCATCGTCAACAGAAAAACGTCACCAAGCAAAAGCTTGATCAACCTGATTATGGAAGAGTTTACTTCTGCAGATATGCTCACAGCACTTTCAGTTGTTATTAAGCAGATGGATATCACAAGTTTTATGAACTCTATCATCTCGATAAAGGGGACAAACCTTCTGGAGATGAGCCCGACGGATCAGGGGAGAAAAATAGCCCCTGGAGTACAATCGGAGGAGTAATTAAATACTTCCGGTTCTCATGGGATCAAGTGTTGTGGGAAATCAGTTATCCAAATTTGTTAATGTTGCTTGCAACCATCCCTAAATACCAAAAGGATAAAAAGAAAGATAACGGCGAATCGGATTCAAGCGATGAAGAGATTGAAGTGATCGACGACGAACAAGATTTAGCAGATTTTATAAACAGTAATTAATATGCCAGTATCAATAGGCGGTGCTTTAGAGTTTGATGCAGTCATAAATATGTCGCAGTTCGGCGCTCAGATGCGTAGGATAGAGATTGAGCTGCAAGAGCTTGCCAGTACGGCAAGAAAGAGCGGGGATGAAACGGATAGATATTTTTCAAAGCTGGCAACCGCAGCAAGTACTTATTTTACTGGAGTAGCCTTACAAGGATTCGTACGTGACGTCGTTCGCGTTAGGGGTGAATTCCAGCAGTTGGAAGTTTCTTTTCGTACGATGTTGCAAAGCAAGGAAAAGGCTGATCAATTAATGTCTGAAGCGGTGAAGCTTGCTGCAACCACTCCTTTTGATTTGCAATCCGTTGGCCAAGGCGCAAAGCAATTGCTGGCATACGGTTTTAAGGCTCAGGATATTACTAAGACCCTGACAATGCTGGGAAATGTCGCATCCGGTGTTTCAGCGCCGTTAGGGGATATCGTTTATTTATATGGCACTCTTCAAACACAAGGTAGAGCATATACTAAAGATATCATGCAGTTCACGGCGAGGGGTATTCCAATTATTGATGAACTCGCCAAACAATTTGGTGTAACTAAAGACAAAGTTCAGGAGTTGGTTGAAGCCGGTAAAGTGGGATTCCCGGAAGTAGAGAAGGCTTTTCAGTCTTTAACTGGCCAAGGTGGGCTGTTCTTTAACCTAATGCAGGAACAGAGCAAAACCTTAACAGGATTGTTATCTAACCTGGGTGATTCTTGGAGTCAGATGCTCAATGATATAGGAAAAGACAATGAAGGGACAATAGCCAATATTATTAAAACCGCGATATCAGCAGTTGATCATTACCAGGATGTCCTTGATATTTTGAAGGTTCTTATCGCCACTTACGGAACATATAGGGCTGCGGTAATTGCCACATCTATTGCAACAAAGGGTTACACGGTAGTTGAAACACTTCGTTATCAAGCGATGCTCTTGAGCGAACGTGCAATGAAGCTATTGAACGCAACAATGTTGTCCAATCCATATGTAGCCGTAGCAACAGGTATCGCCGCTGTCGTTGCTTCCTTGTTTATATTCAGAAAAGAAACTGATCTTGTAAAAACATCTCAAGAACTATTAGCTGATGCGCAAAGCAGAATTGGTGACAAATTTGGTGAGCAGGAAGCTAAGCTAAAGCCATATGTTGAAGCTCTTAAAAACGCAAACACCACAGAGGCCCAGCGAATTGAAATTTATAATAAGCTGAAGTCGATAGATCCTGAAATTGTAAAGGGGTTAGATGCCAAGTCATTATCATACAAGGATCTGACAAAGAATGTGTCGGAATACCTTGATTCTCTTAAACGACAGATTGCCCTTGAGTCTAACGAAGATGCTATAAGAGCCAGCCTTAAGCAGCAAAAGGAAATAGAAAAACAAATAGAAGCTGCGAAGAAATCTGCCGCTGCTATTGCGTCATTACGAAATTCTGCTACCAATCCTAATCTTTTTGCACCAGGGTTACAGGGAACGTCAGAGCAGTTCGCAAAGAATAATGTCAAATCATTAGAAGAGAGTCTCAAAAAACAGCAAGAAGTCACAAAGCAACTTGCCGAAGATAGTGCTAAGCTGTTAACGCCTCCGGCGCCCAAGACCGTCGATACGGTGATTGTCAAAAACAAGGCTTGGTACGACGCAGAAATTGACAGATTAAAAGGATTGCAGGCCCCTCTTGCAGTCGCGTCCAAAGAGTATAAGAACTATCAAGCGCAAATTGAAAAGTTGCAAAACGAGCTGAATCCACAAAAGGGGCTTAAGCAGCAAGAAGCGCAGGAAAATAAGATAAATTCAATCCTTGAGCAGAGGAATAGTATTTTGGAAAAAATTAAAGATGTTCAACGAGATGCGACACAAAGTGGTCTAGTAAAAGAACAGAGTGAAGTTGACAAAATCAATGAAAAATATGAAAATGTCATCGCGTCCGTTGAGGAATACAACAAGAAGGTTGCTGATTTTAATACCAAAAACAAAACCAATGTTAAAGGCATTGGCTTATCTGATATCGATGCTATCAACAAGGCAAAGCAGACGGAAGCAACAAACGCCCAATACAAAATTGACTCTGAGAATTACCTGAAAAGTCTTTCATTAAAGCGAGAGGGTTTTGAAGCTTTCCAAAAAATCCAGGCTGAGGGCAACGAGGAAATGACTGCAGTTGCGCGAGATCAATACAAAGACCAGATCGGAGACTTTAACTCTTATGTAGACTATCTGAAATCAGAGAGATCTAAGTTAATGGCTGCGCTGGCTATCGGCGGTCCTAATGTCGGCATTAGTAATTCTTTGCTTTCCATTAATCAGCAGATTACAGAACAGGAGACGAAAGATGAAAACGATAGGAAGGCGAAGAACATCGCGATGTATCGAGAATTGATACAGCAAGCTCAAAGCTTTTCTTCGCAAAAAGCAGTAATTGAGAAAAAGTATAATGACGTTTACAAATCGTTAGAGGATAACCGGGCAACGATGGGCGAGGCCGAGTATCAAAGAAGGCTGTCCATCTTGCGAGAAAATCAAGGAGCGGAAGAGACTGAACTGAAAAACAGTTTCCTAAGACAGACAGAGGCTTACAAGATCATGGGCGAGGATATTCTTGCTATGACGAGACAGCAGCTAAAGGACCGTCTGCAGGTACTAAAAGATACACTTAAGCAAGGATATACAACGGACAAAGACGGCAAACAGGTTCAGCTAACACCGCAAATGAAAGCGGATTTAGCTGGCGCCATTGAACAAGCTGACAAGTTCTTGGATGAGACCAAAACGGTTTTCGGCGTATCAACTAAAAAGCTTCAGGAGATTAGCCAGTACGCATCCGAAATTGCTGGCGGCTTCAGCTCAGTAGCCGACGCCGTTGGTGATCTTAATCCTGGCTTATCCGATACGCTTAATACAATGAGCCAAATGGCAAGTATCGCCTCAGGCGTTGTATCAATATTCTCGGGGAACATAATTGGTGGCGTTATAACCGTAGTCACTGGTGTAATTAAAATGTTTGCGGCCGCAAAACAATCCGCATCAAAAGCACAAGCCGAACTTAAAAAGTACCAAGATGACATCATTAAGGGAGAGCTGGCATATAACGAATTACTTCGTGAGAGAGCCCGCACACAAGACGATATCAGCAAACTGACAAGCCAAGAGCTGTTTGATCGGGAAAAGCTTCTTGATTTGCAAAAGCAACAGGCTCAGGCAGACTACGATCGTTTGCTTACTCTTATTCAATCAACCGGTCAACAAATAACTGGAGAGCATACAGAAAAATACGGCGGGTTTTTAGGAGTTGCAAGAAAAACGAAAGTTGTAAATGACTTGGCTGGTCTTTCCGGTGCTGACTATGATCAGCTTGAAAAACTGTTTACCGAAGGTAAGTTGGATGATGCAACCAAAAGCTGGTTTCAGGAATTACAGAAAGTCCACGACGAATTAAAAGGCATTGGAGAAGATGCTCAAGCTGCTCAGGAGGAGCTTAACCAGCGTTATACTGGCACGACAGCCGATTCTATATTGGACGGCATCGTAGAAGGTTTTAGTCAAGGGCTTGACAGTGCGGCTGATTTTGCTGACAACTTCCAGGATCTGATGAAAAAAGCAATTCTGAACTCATTAAAGTACCAGACGTTACAGAAGCCTCTTGAAGAATTCTACAAACAATTCGCTGCTGCGACGGAAAGTGATAATGCACTTACGAATGATGAGCTTAATGCTCTTCAAAACACGTACAGCGGTATTATTGATGATGCGGCAGAGAAATTTAAAAAGCTACAGGATATTACCAATATTGATTTTTCAAGCAACAGTGATACGGCCAATTCCTTGAAAGGCGGCATCAAAGCGATGAGCGAACAAACAGGAGAAGTAATTGCTGGCCAGTTTGGCGGCATGCGAATGACTTTGCTTGATCAGTTAAATGTAGCTCGTCAGGGACTGGTTTCCTTGCAACAGATTGAACTCAACACAAGCTACATTCTTCAGGTAAAAGATTCTCTAATGAGAATAGAACGTGATGGTATAAAAGTAAAATAACATGACTAAATATTTTATAGACGGCATCGACATTCAAACGGTCTTCGGAATTCGCGTTGAATCCGGATCCGACGATCTTTTGAAATATCCTGCAAAAAAGGATTCAATTACCCATGACTGGCAGGATGCGAATGGCGTGGATGTTGACTTAACCAAGTTATTTTTCAAAGAAAGAACTATATCATTGCGATGCAATATTTTGGTAGAAGCAGAAGAAGAGTTTTGGAATAAATACCAATCATTTCTGGCACAGATGGCTAAGCCCGGCTACCGGCGCTTACAACTGTCTGAATTCGGCGAAAAGAGCTTCTATGTCTACTATAAAGAATGCACAAGCTTTGAGCGGAAAACAAATATCAAAAACAATCCGGGTAAGATCGCTTGTAAGTTCACTCTCAATATGGTTGAAGGTGAGCCGAATATTGATAACAATAACGTTTTTATAGTTGACGAACAAGGGAGGTTTATAGTAACATGAATTCAATCGAAATATTCAGGGGTGCCGGCTTTTTAACCGAGATAAAGCCAGATGACAACAGCGTTCAGGTAAAGAAGATCATGGGTGAGAATGAGCTTCGTATATCATTCAAAACAAACTTGTACATAGATTTCTTCATTGGAGACTATTGTAATGTTTTCGGTGAGCGGTACCAGCTTAATGAATTGCCCACCGTCAAGAAAGTTTCTTCGTTGCTTTATGAATATAGCCTGGTTATGCAAAGCATGGCCGCGGATCTTGCAAAGGTCCAATATCTGTTTCTTGGCGATGACAATACGTTGAAAGAAGCTGACTTCTCGTTGATGGGCAATGTAGAAACATTCCTTGATCTCCTTATTCAGAATGCCAACCGTGTTGGTTCCGGGTGGATCAAAGGACAGGTCATATCAACTGTTTATAAAAACCTTTCCTTCTCTGCAGAAAATTGCTACAATGTATTGGGCCGACTTGCACAAGAATTCGAAACAGAGTTTTGGATAGACGGCCAAACGGTCCATGTAACTAAGCGACAGAACGATAAGGGATATACATTCCAGCATGGCCGTAATAAAGGCCTTTATGATATTACTCGCCAGAATTTGGACAGTAGCAGCATTGTTACCAGGTTGTATGCTTTTGGGTCGGATAAAAATATCCCTTCCGATTACCGTAATTCTAGCAAACGCCTAAAGCTGGAATTTGGCTATGTTGAGCAAAACTCACAACGCTATGGCGTTATTGAGCAGACACAGATATTCGATGATATCTATCCACACCGTACAGGCATGGTAACTTCGGTGAATAGTTTGCACTTCGATAGGTTCGTTGATACTACACTGGATTTTAATGTCAAAGATCAGCTGCTGGGTGGTATATCGGCAAAAGTTGTCTTCAATACCGGCCAACTAGCAGGGTATACATTGGAGATAAGCGATTTTGATAATGATACTAAGGAATTCACCTTGCTTCAAAATAAGGACGAGAAAATACTTAAAATACCAGATGTTGACATTAGGCCTGCGATCGGTGACCAGTATGTTTTAGTTGACATTAAAATGCCAGACAGTTATATCGAGGCAGCTGAAGCGCAATTGCTGTCTAAGGCATGGGAAGTGATTTCATTAAACAGTTCGCCGCGGCTTTCATACAAGCTTTCACTTGATCCGGTGTTTATGGAGCGCAAAGGTTATACTTTGACAATTGGCGACCTTGTGTGGTTAAAAGACTATGAGCTGAATGTACAAAGACGTATAAGGGTGACAAGTGTTGAGCGTAACATCATTGAAGAAAACCGGTATAATATCGAAATTGCTGATGATGTTCAAATAGGAACAATAACCAGGATCATGAATACTCAAAGCAATACCGAGCGGGATGTGACTGATGTTAGTCGGGCCATGCAAAACAATTCAATACTTAACGGTAACGTAATTGGTACACTTAAATTTAGTTCAATTCCAACAACTTCCGATATAAGTGGAATGTCACAGATATACATCGACGATGCCACAGGGAAACTTTATAAGAAAATATAGCAACGGAAGTCTCATGTTGCTGTATTTTCTTCGCTTCCGATAAAGATGCTCATTAGGTTGCATTCAAAAGCGGAATAATGCCTGATGATATAATAACTGCGAGGATTCCGGAACTGCCAGAACAACCAGGTGAGACGCTGGCGCTAAACGACAAACTACTCGTTTTCATATCTGCAGAAAACAAGACAAAGCATTGTAATATTACTGCTCTCAGAAACCTAATCATAACAGGTGAAGATGGTTCGTATGCTCCTGTGTATAACGGAGGTTCTGTTATTTATGTCGTGCCGTCTGACCAAGGAGGAACGACTACTGCAAGTATTCCTTCCGTTGCAGGAATGAACTTCAACCTCTACAAAAACGGCATGCCTTTGCTACCAACAGAGTATGAAATACTATCTGCTGGTGGCTTCAAGTTGAAAGCTGGATTGGTAATGGGTGCTGGCGAAAGATACGAGCTACGTGTTTTCGAGTTGCAGGGAGGCGGAACAGGTACAGGATCCGGTGGACTTGTTACCGGTCGGGTGCTTATAACAACAAATAAAACCCTTGCATCAACTGATGTTAATAAGCTAATCCAAATTCGCGGCGGTACTGATAAAAGCTTTACTATTACTCTCCCAGATGGAGATGCTGTTACTGATAACTGCATAATTCCTTTTGAGACTACGATAAGTTCAAAGCAGCATAAAATCCAAACACAGAATGGCCAGTATATCTATTTCAAAGGAGATGCAAAAAGCTCTATCTGGATTGGATCGAGTGAAATGCTGTACTTGTGTTGGGGCGGTGATGGATGGTATGTGATAGCATATGATGGAAACTTTGTAAACCTTGCTGAGCCGATCGCCACTTATAAAGCCGGCATTAATCAGCTTCAATGTAATGGTGCTACATACAACCGAGCTGATTATCCTCGTCTCTGGGAATACATTCAAACGTTAGGCCTTTCACTTGTTTCAGATAGTATATGGTTAACGTCTGCAGCCCCGCTCGGATCAAAAGTAATCCCAAGACCGTATCGTGGCTGCTTTTCAACAGGTGATGGCACAAATACTTTTCGAGTTCCAGACTTGACAAATGTGGCTTTACGGGGTTTGGTATCTGGATCCGATTCAGAACGTTTGTATAATAATGCTGGCGGTTTCCAGCTAAATGAATTTAAGGAGCACGATCACGATTCAGGCATATACAAAAACTCACAGGACTACGACGACGGCGGATCAACTCCAAACAATATTGGCACAGTGCCGAATGGCCAATCAATAAAGACAGGTAAATCGGGTGGATTAACTGAAACACGCATGGACAACGTGGGAGTGATATGGGTTATCAACTACTAAAATTTAAGCAATGATCACAGGCGAAATACTTAATAAAATCTGTACTCAAATAAGTGCAGCAAGGGCGTCACAAATCGCTGATGTCATTAACCAGGTGTTTCCTGCATACGGTATGACAGATCCGCGGGTAATGCAAGCAGCAATCGCTCAGATAGCGCATGAGAGCGGAGAGTTCTCAATCAAAAGCGAGAACATGAATTATACCACTCCGGAAAGGATAACGGCTATCTGGCCAAGCCGGTTTAAAACGGTCGCTGATGCAAAGCCTTATGTAAGGAATGCTCAGGCTTTGGCTAATAAGGTGTACGGTGGAAGAATGGGCAATAACCAGCCTAATGATGGCTATAACTTTCGCGGGGGAGGTTTCATGCAATTAACCGGTCGTGAGAGTTATCAAAAATACGCCCGTTATAAAGGGCTATCTGTTGAGCAAATTCATGAACAAATAAAAACTTCGGACTTTTTCGCAATGGATAGTGCATGCTGGGAGTTTGCGGTAGATAAAGCGTTAATTGATGAAGCTCTCGCTGGTGATTTCATAACCATTACAAAGCGTATCAACGGCGGTAATATCGGTCTTGCAGAAAGGCAGAAGTATTATCAGAGAGCAAAGCTTCACATCGAATAAAGAGTGTTCTCATAGGCAGTTAGTTTTGGTAAGGCCTAGCATTTTTATGCTGGGCTTTTTTGATTATGTCCCAATCGTCTTGTCCAAATTAAGCATGTGGATGAATTTTAATATCAATTGTTAAATTTTTACTTACATTAGTGCCGTATGGCTTTGACATTATATCAGACCCTTGAAGATAGGGGTAACCCAGACAACATAGAAAATGATGGTCCTTTTGAATGTAGCCGTAACAATGCTTGGCTAGGCCGAGGATACTATTTCTGGGATTCTTTTAGAGAATGGGCTGAATGGTGGGGAAATTCTGCTTACGGATCAGATAATTTTGTTATTTGCCAGGCTGACGGGCAGATGGATAATACTTGTTGGGACCTTGTAGGTAATATGGAACATCTTTTAGAACTTGAAGAATGCTTTGAATTGCTGTCTAAACGCAGAAATCCTAGGGGAAATCGAATTAGAGTTTCAGACGTAATCGAGTACCTAAAAGATGCAAATATGTTTGATTATAAGGCGATTAGAGCTGTAGATAATTCACGAAATGCAGATAGCAGTGGCAATAATTATCAAATTTTTTTTACAAAGGGTAATTCAAATTATCTTAACTTGCGACCGCAAATTCAAATTTGCCTTTTAAATAAAAAGGCATTGTCTTTGTGTAATTTTCGTATTATATTTCCAGAAGATTACATAAATTAGGGTAGACTTAAACCAAACAGATATGAAGACAGAGTTAGGCAAACGCTTCGCCGAGTATCTGAATAACACTGACGAAGCAATTTTAGAACAGCACTGGCAGAATGTGCAAGACATGGATCTATGTGGTCCAACGGTCTTAGAGTATCTGCATTCAAGGCTAATATCTGTGAAAAGAACCACGTTTTACTGTTACGAATCGACTCATTTCGTAAAAAATACGACCTCGAATTTTTCGGGGTCTTTTTTTTTCAGTAACATCGCGGCATGAACGACATAAAACAAATCTCCTTTAATTTTTCCGACTTTAAAGTCATAAGCTTTTCGCTAGACAGTTTTGCGAGCAAACCTGATGATGAATTGGCTTTACAATTTGGCCCGTCTGGAAGTTTTGATGGAACGAATTACGTTGTTAAGTTTGATTTTCGGGCTTTTGTAAAAGAGGAAAGTGAAGAACGCGACTTTATTAACGCGACAATGGTTTCAAGGTTCATATTCGATGAGTCGATTACTTTTGAAAATATACCTAATTACTTTTTTCCTAATAGCATAGCGATAGCTTTCCCGTATCTAAGGGCATTCATTAGTACACTTACGGTACAAGCCAATATTCAACCGTTAATATTGCCGACAATGAATCTCATGGATTTAGCTGGGCCACTAAAACAGAATACAGTGCAATTAAGTGATATAGATAAATAGATAAATTACTTTGCGAGATGTTAAGCCTTGTCGATTACAGACAAGGCTTTTTTATTTGCCATAGACCATTCGCCTGTTCACTAGACCAAACGCCTGTTCATCAAACATTTTTGCTCCGCATGGAAGTTGTTTATACTTTCATCTCACTGATTTTAGGCGTTGTGATGACCATACAGGTCCGGCATAAAAAGCCGGGCCTTTTTTATGCATATTAAGGGGATGTTGTATCATCTCACATCCAGTAAACCGTTTTTATTTCCATGTGTTATGTATACAAGTGATTGTTTTTATGGTGCAGGTCAAAGAGTGTTGCTACTTCATATTCTCTTTGACAATAAGTTTTTAATACGTACTCTTAATTGGTCTATCGTATTAGGAAACCAGTCCGCAAGGACAAAGCCTCTGTAAAAAGAGGCTTTTTTATTTTTATATTAATTCTTGCAATACAGAAAGAATTTATATTTTGCAAAAGTTTTTTAAGGGTTTAGGGTTGAAAAAGGGGCGTTGGTTTTCCTCCGCCTCTATTTTTTTTGTCAAGTTAGTTGGGAAAATCTTCCTAAGTCGCTAATGCCTTAAATCTGAAACTATCTAAATCAGTTGGGAAAATTTTCTCCAATACATATTTTAGCTCTCAAAATTGGACATAATTTCACCTTAAAACTTGGGAGGCAAGTTCATATTCTAATGATAGTGTATGAAAAGGATGCGTATTGAATTTGAAGCAAATTTTGGAGGGGTGATTGAAAAATGCTCTCTAAGTCAGCCGCCAGGCGGTGGAGATGATTTTTTTATTATGATTGGAAAATGGTATCATGGAACCCTTGCTTTCCGCAATGAAGAATGGGTTGGCTACTTGGCAGCAAAAAGTGAATTAACATCTGCCGATATACGTATACTAGGGGAAATGGTAGATGCTGAACTAGCAAAGGAAAAGGATCAGTCTAGCTGAGCCCTTTCTTGCTCATGAAGTAAAAATAAAACATAGCCTTCATCACCTGGCTGAATGGTTTACCGCCGTTCAACATGGTTGATAACTGAGTATTGTTCAGGCCTGTTTCCCTTACAATGTCCTTAAGCTTCGTTCCAGTTTCCAGCATCTGTGCCTGAATCCATTTTTCATCTACTTTATTGACTGGGCTTTCCTCATAAGGAATGGCGTGTGCGACAATCCTCTTATTCGGCAAGTGGCGCGTAAAAGTTTCTTGTACAAGCTCAATTAACCTCTTTTTACTAAAGTAATTGCCAGATGGGTTTTTGCCTTGTGAAGCTTGAATAGATACCTGCTTTTCCGTTACTTCTGCTATTTTAAATGTGATATTATTATGCCTTCGATGCATTAACCCTGCGTATTCCAATTTGTCAACTTCATCAATTTCATTAGGGTCTAGTTTATGAAGTCCCTTAATTACGTTTTCCATATTTTGTTTATTTGAGGTGTAAAAGAAAGGGGTTGCCCCCTTTCTTCATTTTAACCATTTCAGTGTGGCGGTTTGCAGATGGTAGATTGCGAGTTGTTCGTTTTCTATTCCTGCTTCTGTTGCTTCATCTTCATTTTCGAAGATCATTACTGCATCCCAGTAGAACAGGTCTTCATCTTTCCAACCACCGAGGCTTTTTGATGTTTTTAGTGCGACATCTAACGCTTTTTTTAACCCTTCAAGTCCGAAACAATTTTGTGTTTCTTTCTTTGCTACGATCCAACCTTTAGTGATTATCTCTAAAGTTGGCAGGCTAACTGTAAAGCCTGTTGGGTTCTGGTCTGCAATTGCTTGCAGCTCTCTGAGTAATTTATCCATACTCGGTTGTGGCATTTCTATTGCGGAGCCTACCGCTTTGTTTCAAAGAACTATTGTTACACAAATATAGAAAATGTTTTCAAATAGAAAACATTTTTGTGAATTCTTTTTAAATAATTTATTTAAGTTTTTTTCTTACGTAAAGTGAGAAAAAAGACTCGTCTAATTTGCCTGCATATAAGTGAGAATATTTACGTTTGTCGATAATAAATTTTACAAAGACAACCAAGATCAACTAACTAGAATGATTAAAAAGCTTTTCGTTTGGCACTCCAAATTGCCGCTTATTAAACAATCGATCGTTTCTTTTATTTATAATTGGATCTGGACGTTCGTCGGATGGCTTATTGGCGATAAAATCTTTTTTGATATGCCTCATTCTATAAGAGAAATTCTTTTTAGATCGACCTTTTCAGCATGTACTTTCACTGCTCTATTTATCTGGGGGAAGAGAACACTGCGAAGGCGGTAAATGGTTATTGTCGGTCACCAAAATAAATCATAACCTGCCCAGTCTGGTCAGCCATCGCTTTAAATGGGAAAAATCACATTGCAAAAGTTAATATGGGCGACTATCTTTAGTCTCCCATTTTTATTACCAATCTTCTGCCCATGAAACTATACTTTAAAAACCTAAACGCTTTACGCTTCTTCGCAGCGTCGCTCGTTATTATCCACCATACAGAGCAATTGAAAGATGCAAACGGTCTCCCAAGCATTTACAAAACAAAAATGATTTCACACTTTGGCAAACTTGGCGTGTGTTTGTTCTTTGTTCTCAGTGGCTTCCTAATTACTTCGTTACTCGTGGCCGAAAAGAAAGCCTTTAAGAAAATCTCGCTCAAAAGCTTTTATATGAGGCGCGTCCTTCGTATCTGGCCGCTGTACTTTCTTATCGTTGTGCCGTCTCTTTTTATACTACCGTTGTTCCCCGCAATCAACATTCCCGGGCAAGACTGGATAAATCCATACAGCAACTTGTTGTTTAATTCCCTGCTCATGTTGCTGATCGTTCCGAATGTCCAGGTAGCTTTGTTTGGTCAAATACGTTACGCGGCGCAGAGCTGGTCCATCGGAGTAGAAGAACAGTTTTATCTGTTCTGGCCGCTACTCGTTCACAAATCCAGAACGAGACGGATTCTGCGTAACACTATCTGGGCATTACTGATCAGTTTCATACTTACACGTATCGGCTGTTTACAAGCTTACAATCATACCGGTATTAATTTCTTTAAGGCACTAAATATCTTTCTGGCTGATCGGTTTCAGGTAGACGCCTTAATGATAGGCAGTTTGTTTGCCTTGATTACAGGCGAAAGGGCAAAAGCGTTTTTTACATCAAAGCCGGTTCAGATAATCTGTTACCTTGCAGCAGGTTACTTCATAACTCATGGACTGTTCTTTTTTGGCTTTTACTACGAGCTATATGCCACTGTTTTTGGGATTTTGATATTCAGCCTGGTTAGTGAGAATTCAATCTTTAATCTCGAGTTTAAGCCGCTTACTTACCTGGGAAAGATTTCATACGGTATGTATATGCTGCATTACCTGGTGATCAATCTTGTTATCAAGTTCGTATCTACAAAAAGTTGGATGATTTACGCTGCGGGGTTTGCTGGAACAATATTGTTGTCGCATCTCTCTTACCGATATTTTGAGGGCTATTTTTTGAATTTGAAAAAGAGTTATGAGTTGGCAATGGCACGCCCGGTCCTGTCGGATTGGAGAGTTGCAACTTCTCCAGTTCCTTTATCAATATGAATTTCAGGAGCTGTCTAGGACGCGAGCGACTTATAAAGTGACTCGAAGAGTTCGAGCCAGTCCCCCTGAGGTCCACCTTCTAAAATTGAACCTTCTTCGGAAGGTTTTTTTGTTTCTACTACTAAACCTAATTCTTTCAGTTGCTAATGCTTTCAAAAAGTGGACGAAAGAACTGAGTTTGTATGTATTCTTAAACATGGGAAATATTACGTTTTGCAACGCCTTCGACTTAAGAAAGATGCCTGTATTACAAGGAGTCAGTGGGGCGGCCGGATATGAAGTTGAATAAGAAAAATCAAACTGAAAAAAGCATAAAGCCCTTCAATTCCGGCGATTTGAAGGGCTCTTTTAAAGATCAGTCTTTATTCGACACCTGATGTAATAATAGGTACCAAAGCCCAAATGTTTTCCTCGTTATTTAAATACTACGAACAGTGCCGGCATCGACGCGCAGCAGTGCACCGCTAACGTAATCTGCATACGGGCTAGCCAAATAGACTACCGCGGCTGCGACTTCCTCCTGTCTTCCGAACCGCCGGGCGTCATTGGGTACAAGTTCCTTTACTGCATTACGTTCCATTTCATCAAGATCAATTCCCCAACCTTTCTGTGGTGCTGCATTACGGAGCCATTGTTCAACGCCCGGATTCATGATCGCACCCGGCGCTACTACATTGGAGGTAATACCCGTGCCGCTCAGTTGTCTTGCAAGTGATACACTCATGTTATGACGCGCAGCCAGGCTGGCATTGTAATGTGGCAAATCGTTAATTGGCTGTATGCCAAGACCGCCGCCAATGTTGATGACTCTTCCCCAACCTTTCTCTTTCATTGCGGGTACTATACGCTGGATCATGCGTACGTACGATACTACGTTCACATTATACACGTTCATCCAGTCCTCACAGGTAGTGTTAGACCAAGACGTGTGGGCATAAAAGCCGGCATTGTTAACGAGTATATCTATAGGGCCGCCAGTCAATGCAACGCTGGCAACATGGTCGGCTCCTTCATCAGTTGCCAAGTCTCCCAGGGCTGCCTCAGCAGTGCCGCCGGCTTCAATGATCCGCTGCACTACTGCATTGGCGCGAATTTCATTACGCCCATGCACAATAATATTTACGCCTTCGTTTGCCAGCATAAGGGCAATTGCTTCTCCCAGGCCTGCGCTGGAACCCGTTACCAGCGCACGTTTGCCCGCTAATTTGTAATCCATGATATATAATATTTAAACTTGACTATTATAGTCGGCTCCGGGAAGGGGCTTTTCCAAAGACTTTTTTATAGGCGGAAGAAAAATGAGACAGGTCTTCAAATCCAAGATCCAGGTAAATTTCTGAAGCCGTTTTGCCTTTTTTGGCAATAAGGAAGTTAGCCTCTTCCAGGCGTCTCGTTGTAAGCCAACGGCCGGCTGTAGTATTGAATATTTTTTTAAAATCTCTTTTGAAAGTAGATAAACTTCGTCCGGTGAGAAAAGCCATTCTGTCTAACCCTACATTATACCGGTAGTGCTTGTTCATAAAGGCAATCAGGTCTATTTTTCCGGGGACATCGAAATCAAACAAAGCATGTTTGATTACCGGATTTGTTTGTAGTAATAACAGCACCAGTTCCTTTGCTTTCAGTATCACAAGTGCCTCCTCGTAAACATTCGACGCATTTGAATAAGGCGTCAGGCTGTTTACATAGTTTTCCAACAAAGAATTAGGCTTAAGCAGTTCTACATCTTTTCCCAGGTAGGGCTTTTTTTGATGATCTCCATACAATTCCGACATTTCCCGTAGTGTTCCCTGGTCAAGGTGCACTGCAATGGATTTAAAGCCATTTTGGCCGGGACGTTTTACATATTTTGTTAACTGATTTCTTCTGAAAAAACGATAATCGCCCGCCTTGAAAACATAAGTTTGATTGCCAGACCATATCTCTTGCGTGCCCGAAACGATATAACTGAATATATGGTCGGTCACAAATGCCTCGCCTTCAGAAAAATCACCTCCATAGTTATTGAAGAGAATAACCGGCTTTTGTATGCCCTGTATATCACTACCGTTAACCATCGCTTCCTATTTATAGTGCGAAGGTCGTTCATACTACGATTGCATTGTTGCTTTAACGGGTCAATTTGGTTTGTTTAAAAGGTCAGGCGCTAACCATAATAACTTTAGTCTCCAATTGTTTTTCCAATCCATAAATTCCCCCGTTACGCTGATTGTTTAAGCGCGTCAGAAAGAGCTAAGGCATGGAAAAGGATTTATAGCCGCCTTTCCGGCATTGCAGAAAATATGCACTTATCATTCCGAAATAACTAAATTTATAACGCAAGCGATATTAAACTGCTAATCTCCCTATAAGCATTTCTCTTAACGCATACTGTTAAATAATAATCTATGGATAAAAGAACATTCATACAGGCAATGTCAGTTTTAACCGGTGGTGTAATTTTATCAGATATAGTTGGCTGTAATTCTTCTCAAAAACCTACTTCAATGAACGGGCTTCTTACAAACTGGGCGGGCAATTTAACCTACAGCACAGATCATGTGCATTATCCAACATCAGTTGAACAAGTACAGGAAGTTGTTCGGAAATGTACTAAGGTCAGGGCGCTTGGGTCAAGGCATTCATTCAATACAATAGCAGATAGTGCGGATAATCAGCTCTCCCTGGAGCGGATGAATAAAGTACTGTCGTTAGACAAGACAGCAAATACGGTAACTGTAGAATCCGGAACACGCTATGGCGATTTTGCGCCATACCTTAATGAAAACGGTTATGCTTTGGCAAACCTTGCATCATTGCCGCACATCACAGTTGCCGGAGCTTGTGCTACGGGTACACACGGCTCGGGTGTAGGGAATGGAAATTTATCTACATCGGTTGCTGCAATCGAATTTGTAAATGCCGCGGGTGATGTTATTACACTCTCAAAGAACAAGGATGGAGATAAGTTTTACGGTGCTGTTGTAAATCTTGGAGCAATTGGCATTGTCACAAAAGTGACGCTTGATATTATACCAACATTTCAAATGAAACAGGTGGTATATCTGGATATGCCAATGGAGGAATTAAAAGACAATTTTGCAGAACTTGAATCTAAGGGTTATAGTGTAAGCCTGTTTACCGACTGGAAAAACAGAAACATTAATGAAGTCTGGATAAAAAGCCGGGTTGTTAATGGCGATACTGCAGCGGCAGCTCCGGAATTGTATGGTGCAAAAATGGCGACTAAAAATATGCATCCAATAGCAACTGAGTCAGCTGAAAACGTTACAGATCAAATGGGTGTCCCCGGTACGTGGTATGAAAGAATGCCACATTTTAAAATGGGTTTTAAACCCAGTGCAGGAAAGGAATTGCAAGCTGAATATTTTGTCCCAATTGAAAATGCCTACGAAGCGATAATGGCTGTCGAAAAACTGCATGAAAAGATAAGCCCACATCTTTTTATCACTGAAATACGCACGATTAAGGGTGACGAACTTTGGATGAGCCCATGTTATAAACAAACCTCGGTAGCAATCCATTTCACATGGAAGCAGGAAACCGACGCGGTAATGGGTTTACTACCATTGATTGAAGCACAGCTTTCTCCATTCCACGCCAAGCCACATTGGGCGAAACTGTTTACCATGCAGCCAGATGTTTTGCAATCACGTTATCAAAAGCTTCCGGATTTTAAACAACTTGTTGCAGAATATGATCCTGCAGGTAAGTTTAGAAACGAATTCATACAAAAGAATATTTATGGCTGACAAATTGGTTTTAGCGAGTTGAAATATTCCTTACTTACATTATCGCTTTGTTTTGTTTTCCAGGCTGAATAGTTTATAGTTATATGTAACATGAGTTTATACGTTATAAGTATCGCTATTTTAAGTTCTGCAGCGTATATCCTGGTTTTAATGCGGATGCTGTACTTAAAATTGATTGTGCGATGGGCGATATAAATAAAAGAAAACTATTTGCAGAACAATTAATGCGGTTGCCGGGTGTAAGTAATGTTAATTCGCAATCTTTCCCTCCAATGGGAGATATGTCAGCCATGATTCCGTTGCAGTACAAAGGGAAAGATGAAATCACAACAGTGGTGAAACTACAGGCTGCTGACGAAAAATTTTCTTCCTTTATATGAGGTTAGGTTGCTTGCTGGAAGAAACTTAGTAAAGAGTGATAGCCTCAATGAATTTGTGATCAATCAATCTTATGCCAACCTGTTAGGATTTAGCAGCCCGGCAGATGCTATCGGCAGGCAACTTTATCTTGGCGATCATGCTTATCCTATTGTTGGAGTGGTTGCGGATTTTCACCAGTCTTCTTATCTGGAAAACTATTTATCCTGAAACCCCATTCTCTGCAGTGTTTCTTGATGAAGCCATTGCATGATTGTATGAGCAAGAGCCGAAAACAATATGGCTGGTTAGATTTTCTATGATTACAGCGGTTCTTATTTCTTGCATCGGGGTGTTTGGGCTTTCTGTTTTTATGGCCAAAAAAAGAACAAAAGAAATCGGCATAACGAAGGTGTTAGGAGCGAGTGTATTGCAGATTAGTAGTTTGCTTTGCCGCGAGTATTTGTTTCTTGTATTTATCGCCATTCTGATAGCGTCTCCTGTTGCCGGATATCTTGTACACAGGTGGTTGCAAAGTTATGCTTATCGTGTGGAGATGAACGGTTGGGCATTTGTAATGGCAGGATCTGCGGCATTAATGATTTCGTTGGTGACCGTAATTTTTCAATCAGTCAAGGCCGGGTTCACTAATCCGGTAAATACATTGCGGGATGAATGACATGAGAAGCGTGTTTTCAATGAAGGCGTTTTTCACTGCAACTTTGCAACAAGATATAGTTGGATAAATAATTTTTTGTGATTATTGCAACGAATGTTGCAAACACTAAGTCATACTATTGAAAACTTATAATAAAACCCTGTTAGAACTGATTGAATTATGAAAAGATTTGCCCTTATTGTATTAATTGCTTCGTTTTTTTCATGTAAGAAAGATAGTACACCATTCGCCGGTGAATTTGAAAAAAGTAACTAGGCGTGGAGTAGCTATAAAGCATCGATAGGAAACTCTTATTCATATGTTAGCTTTAGTGGTTCTGTATTCGGTGGTTATACCGAAACCAAAATAGTTGTACGTAACGGAATTGTAAGCGAAAGAAGTTACCTGGTTGGTTCTTACAAATATACGCAAGGGCAGGAGCCAGTGCTGCAAATTATGAATTCATGGATCGAAGATAGCACAGCTTTAGACTCTCACCAGGAAGGTGCCTCTCCTGTTACACTGGATGAAATTTACGCCCATGCACCGACGATGTGGCTTAATGCGGATAAGAAAAAAAATGATGTCTATTTTACTTCCGACTCAATTGGTTTAATTAAAAGTTGCGGTTATGTGCCCAAGGGCTGCCAGGATGATTGCTTTGTTGGAATTAATATTAAGTCAATAAATCCACTGTAACCATTAGTTGAGCCCTGGCTTATGACTCACAAGCCAGGGCTTAGTAAACAATTTTTAAATCGCGTTACAATGGCCGCTGATTAACTGATGGTTGATGTTTAATGATAAAAGCTATTAATGTATCAAGTGGTACATCAGCTCTCTCGCATGCATCCTTAATATCATCGCGCGATACGTTTGCCGCAAACCCTTTTGATTTTAATTTCTTTTTTACGCCAGCTACATCCATCCCTTCATAACCTGTTTCTCTCATTAATGAGTAGGCGTGAATAAGGCCGGATAATTCATCAAAAGCATACAATATCTTATCCATTTTGGTTTCCGGGTTAACACCAAAATAAGACGGCCCATGTGATGCGATTGCATGTATAATTTCCGGATCAATATTGCGCTGTTCCAGTTCTTCAACTATTTTCCTGCAATGAAGATCGGGCCATTGGTCCCAATCCGCGTCGTGAAGTAATCCCGCCATTTCCCAGCGCCATTGATCGGCTTCATTAAGGTCTTCTTCTTCCGCGGCCCAACACTGCATAAGATATGCTACTTGTTGCATGTGCACACGTAGCTTCTCATTCGACACCCATTCATTTAGTAGCGTGTTAGCTTCATTGCGCGTCAGGACTTTATTTTTATTTTCTTCGTTGCCAAAAACAGTTCTATTGAGTAAACGATCTGCCATGAATTAAATGTTGATTTTTGCAAACTTCATAAAGATAATTCAGTTGATGTTATCGTTATGAGTTGACAGTCTTTTTATGGGAGCGCTCATCTTGTTATGATTGATGTTTTAGGGTTGCTTAATGAAAATAATGCAAGCTTGAGGCCAGGTACTTCGTACTTCGTAGCTCGTACTTGCATAGTTATTCTGCTTTTGATTTATTTCCTGGTAGCCTTTTTCTTATTACTGTCATCTGTCCCCTGTGATTTGATTCATGCTCGCAAACATGAAACCATTTGCAAAAGTTATTGGTGGGTTGATTATTGAAAAAATGAGGATCTACTTGTGCCAGCCAGTTATCATCTCTCTTTTTAAATTCGCTGAGTGTTTTTTGACGAACTTCTTGCAATGCATTCAGGTAATAGTCGAGGTTGTTGCCTTTTATTTGCTTTCTTCCTTCATCGCCAAGCTCCATTGCTACGCCCCATTTGTTTTTGTTTTCGTCACTGAAATCTTTCAGGTTGTTGAAGGTGAGGTCCTGATAAACAACATCAGTTGCTGCGAGATGCAACAGCAATGCGCCGATGGTATTGGATTTGTCATCAATCAGAAAGTCGAGGTCTTGTTGCGTTAACCCATTCACTACATTAATAACAGATGCTCTGTTCCATGCCATCATTGAAACCAAAATGCCGATTTGCGGCGTATAACCTTCTATCGGGCCGATCAGGTTAATACTATCGTCTGTATATGGGCTCGCATAGCCAAGCATCGGTAATGCTGACAGTGAGCTTGCGCCGGCAATGGCTAATGCTGTTTGTTGCAGGAATTTTCTTCTGTGCAGTGTGTTTGAATTTGTCTTCATACAATGTATTTAAGAGCGGTTAAAAATGGTTCAGTTGAATGAAGAGAGAGCAATGTCGTTCCCCAACGTGTACTCAGTAAAGTATATGCATATTCACCTACAGCCGGAAACGACATTGAAATTACATAAATCAACACAAATCAGCGAATAGCCACATTTAAAAAATTGATTACGTCTGGCCCCCATATTGCCATGCCGCCCGCTCTTCCGCCGAACTCATGCGCTGTTTGAGTTTCCTCTCCAAATTTGCTATACATTCTCGCGTCATTGTGGCCCGGCTTTAGCTTTAGTATTGCGCCCAGAACTTCTACAGGGCCTGTGCTAAAGTCGTTTTCCGCCTGGATAATAAACATAGGTACCTGGGCAGCGAGAACAGCTTGCGCCATTCGTTCGCGTAGTTGTTCATTGCCCCATGATTCGGCGCCGGGAGCAAAAGGCAGGCATGCTTTTAATCCGAGCCCCTTCTCCGCAGACAATATGGTTTGAATGCCTCCGTAAGAAATGCCCATCATGGTCATTCTTCTTTTGTCTAAAGGAATGTCATGGCCATTCTCCAGCTTTGGTTTGTCTTTGAGCCAGTCGACGGCTGCAACAACATCCTTATTATACATTTCGTGTACCTTGACAATGCATTTTTGAATATCGGTTTGGGTAGTATTGTTCTCTTTGCATTTGCCGGTAAGAACTTTAACGTTATCGTATTCGTTTTTACCAAAAGAAGATGATATGCCCTGCCCATGTCGTATTGGTTTGAATAAAATATAGCCATGTGACGTAAAAAATGCCGCTAGGTCAAGTGGAGGCTTCGGATCATCTTCCGCGCCATGGTTATGAATCATAATGGGAAAAGGGCCTTTGCCTTCCGGGATATAAATGTATCCATGAAGTGTCATGCCGTTGGGGCCAGGGAATTCTACAATGAACTCTTTCATTTTTTAATTTTTTAAGGATGAATAAATCGCAACAGGGTTGTTTGTTAGTAAAGTAGTTATCTTGCTATGAGCATGTTTTTTGTGTTGATCAATTTGCCGTCGACGTACAGTGAATAATAATAAGAGCCGGAAGCAAGCAGGCGTGTATCTAAATTCATTACTCCTCTGCCTGAGCCGCTGATATTTATGGCTTTCAACGTTTTCCCGCTTTGATCTACAATTACAACTTGCGCTTTAGAAAAATTTTGTGGTAAAGTATAAGCAATGCTTGTTGTGCTTCCGAATGGATTCGGTATGTTCTGTTCAAGTGTTGCATTGGTAAGTGTGATAGCGGATGATGCCGGTATTTTTAACATGGCTTCAATTCTTTCCAGTCTTGATTTTAGTGCAATGTTTTCCTGCCTTAAAGAGTCAATTTGAGCGTCTTTATGTGCACTCAACTCTTGCACCGCTTTCACCAGTGGTACCACAAAATCTGCGTAGCTTAAGCCGTAGAGGTCCTGATCATTTTGAGGCTTGTATAAGCCGCTAAAATCATAGTCGAGCTTTTTCGCTGCAACCTCAACTTCTTGCGCAACAAAACCGGTATACAATTTTTTCTCTTTGGCTTTTATAGCTTCGTCTTCCGTTGCCTTTTGTGTTGTAAAAGCGCCGCCGTCGGATGCATTTGTCTTAATCTGTGTAATACCCATAGCTTCATCCATGCCATGTATGTTGTAATGATAAGTAACAGGCCTTAGCTTTAATATGAACTCAAGCCCGGGCACATTTTCTTTTAAATCTTTTTTATAGCGGCCATCAGAATAGATAATAAAGTTGCCGGCTGCTTTTACCGATGTAACGGATGTATTGCCAAGCATAATCTGGTTGCTCGCGGTAGCAACTGCAAGATTGCCCAGCGCAGAAGAATTAACAATGCCGGATGAGCTTAAGTCAGCACCATAACCAATCAATGTGTTAGAGCTTCCGGTAGTAACAGTGTTGCCTGCATGGTAGCCGACAAAAGTATTGTTGCCACCGGAACTAACATTTACACCAGCTTTTGAACCGACTCCAGTAGTGTGCCCTATGCCCGAACTGAGACTAAACAATGCAGAATCGCCCACTGCAACAAGCGAGTTTAAAAAACTATTGAACGAAAGTGCCCTGTACCCGATGGCAACGTTGTAAGACCCGGTATTGTTAGCGCCGCTTGCCCAATATCCGGCGGCGGTGTTGCCTGAGCCCTTTTTATTATTGGTTAAGCTTAAATTTCCGAATGCTGCATTGTTGCTGCCTGATAAGTTTTGAGTCATAGATTGGTATCCATTTGCGGTGTTGCCTGAACCGCCTGTGTTATTAAAGAGCGTAAAAGAGCCCATGCCTGTGTTTTGATTGCCTGAGCTGTTTTCCTGCAGCACCGCCGTTCCAAAGGCTGTGTTGTCATTGCCTTTTGTATTATAGAAAAGCGCCCAGCTTCCGTTAGCCGTATTGCTGCTTCCTGAGGTGTTATGTGATAATGCATAGCTGCCGGTTGCAGTATTCATTGTGCCATCTTTATTGGCAAATAATGCTTTTGAACCAATGGCTACATTGTAATCGCCTGTAGTTTGGCTCCATAAAGCAGAGTCTCCAATTGCCACAATTTCATTGCCCGTTTGATTGCGGTACATAGCGCCATTTCCGATCGCAACATTTCGAACGCCATAACTATTGAAGTACATGGCCTGGTAACCGGCGGCTGTATTACTTCGCCCTATTTTGTTGGTGAATAAGGCATAGGCGCCTAAAGCCGTATTATAGCTGCCGCTTGAGTTGTATTGAAGTGCTTCATATCCATTAGCTACATTTGACTTGCCGGTGTTGTTGAAGTTCAGAGCGAAGTAGCCATAAGCTGAATTTTGGTTTCCTTCTGTATTATATGCCAATGCAGAATTGCCTGTAGCTGTATTGCCAAACCCAATAGTGTTTGAATAAAGAGCAACACTGCCAACTGCTGTATTGTCCTGCCCTCTTGTATTACTGTATAATGCTGTAGTGCCCACGCCAACATTACCCGATCCCTGTGTATTGCTGAATAAGGCCTTCGATCCGATGGCAATATTGTGGCCCAGTGTATATGCATGGTTATAAAGCGTGGAGTCTCCTATTGCAATGGATCCGTTGGATGAGGCATTGGCATGAAGTGCAGCAATGCCAATAGCGATATTGCTATTCCCGGTTGTATTATTATTTAGTGAACTGCTTCCGATGGCAACATTAAACGATCCTGTTGAGTTCTTGTTGAGTGTGTATGCGCCGTACGAAACATTATGAGCGCCGGTTGTCAATACATGTAATGCATCTTGCCCTGTTGCTGTATTACTTGTGCCTGTAAGTGTAAGGTTTCCGGCATTACTCCCTACGAAAAAATTATTGGCGCCGTGCGCGTGAATGGTGACTACATTTTTTAAGTAGATCTGACCATCAAAATATATATTTCTCCAGCCTTTAGGGCCGTTACCAAGATCCCTGGTATTGTCACTGTTAGGCAACAAGTGTTGATTGATGGATGTGGTAGCCGCGAGATTGGACAATGATGTGTTGGCCTGTGAATAGGCTGTGTCATAGCAAAAAAACATAACTGAAAACAGCACGTGAAAATTTGCTTTCATAAAAGTTTATTTAGAGTTTAAGAAAAACGATTCCGATTATAATCCTTCTTGTATAATGAAGGACAATAATGTCAAAGCGGGAGATATGTGCTGCAGCGGGGTATTTTCTTGTTAACGCATGCTTTTCATTTATCGTGATAAGAGCATGTTTTTTGTGGTGATCAACTTGCCATCAACATACAGTGAATAGTAATAAGCGCCGGAAGCAAGTGTACTCGTATTTATATTCAGCGTTCCTTTTCCACTGCCGTTTATATTTACCGCCTGCAGAACTTTTCCGCCCTGTTCTGTAATAACAATCTGCGCTTTTGTAAATGTTAACGGAAGCGTATAACCAATAGTGGTGGAATTGTTGAATGGATTTGGAATGTTTTGATCAAGAGAAACGCTGCTAACGTTTGCACTAGTGGACGAAGGGATTTTTAGCATTGCTTCAATTTTGTCAAGCCGCGATTTAATGACATCATTCTCCTGTTTGAGAGAAGTATTTTCCTGCTTCAGATCATCATTTTCTTTGTTCAGTTCTTGCACAGCCTTTACCAATGGCACTACAAAGTCCGCATAACTCAATCCGTATAGGTCATTGTCGTTTTGCGGTTTATATAAGCCGCTAAAGTCGTAGCTGATTTTTTTAGCTGCGGTCTCTACTTCTTGTGCTACAAAACCTGTATAGAGTTTTTTTTCTTTTGAGGCGATTGATTTGTCTGCAACAGCTTTTTCCTGCGAAGATGCAGCATCACTTGGTGAAGTATCGTCCATCTTTTTTTGTGTAATGCCCATCGCATCATTCATGCCGTGAATGTTATAGTAATAGGTAACAGGGCGAAGTTTTAGTATAAATTCCAGCCCCGGCACATTTTCTTTCAGCTCCTTTTTGTAGCGGCCATCAGAATAAATAACAAAGCTGCCGGCGGCTTTAACTGCTGTGACAGATGTGTTTCCCAACATCACAAGGTTGCTGGCAGTTGCAATGGCCAAATTGCCGACTGCGGTTGTATTAGTCAGGTTTGGTTTACTATCATCAGAGCCATAACCAACAAGCGTGTTACTGCTTCCTGTTGTTAAAGAATTACCTGAATGAAAGCCTATAAGCGTATTGTTGCTTGCTGAACTGATTTTTATCCCCGCTTTTGATCCAATCGCAGTATGGCCTGTTCCTACTCCTATGGAGAGTAAGGAAGAGTCTCCAACAGATACATTATTGCTGCTGATGTTTGATGCTAATGCAAATGTGCCGATAGCTATGTTCGAATACCCGCCTGTGTTGTTATTTAAACTCGCCCAGCCAAGCGCTATATTGTCCGAACCTGACACATTTTGAAGCATTGCTTCAAGTCCGATTGCAATGTTGTAGTCTCCGGATTTGTTTTTATAGAGTGCCCGAGTTCCCAAAACAGTATTATGCGATCCGGTTTTATTATTATAAAGCGAAAATGCACCCACTGTAGTATTCTCATTACCCAAGGTATTATAGTAAAGAGAGTGGCTGCCAACCGCAACATTCAGATACCCGAGTGTATTACTGTACATGGTGTTTGCTCCCACAGCGGTATTGCTGGGGCTGGTTGTATTGCTGTAAAGTGAGTTATAGCCAATAGCCGTAGTGTAACTAGTGCTTACCCCATCGTTATCCGTTGCGTTAAACAGGGCTTTAGATCCTACCGCTGTATTACCAATAGAATTGTTTGAGTGATAAAGTGCCGAGTCGCCTATTGCAACCATGTTGTTTCCTGCTTTGTTGGAATATAAGGCTTGTGCGCCCATTGCAACGTTTGAATAACCCGTAGTAGTGTTAAACGCGGACTGATATCCATAAGCCGTATTTTGATTGCCACTAGTGTTTCTGGATAAAGCCGCAATGCCTGTTGCGGTGTTATTAGATCCGGAAGTATTTGAATACAAAGCAACTCCGCCGATACCTACATTATTGCTGCCTGAGTTGTTTGTAAATAATGCATGGCTGCCAAAAGCAACGTTTTCAGTGCCTGTTACATTGGAATATAAAGTATACGTGCCTGTACCAACATTATCACTCCCCCTGGTATTTGCGAAAAGAGATTTATGGCCAATGGCTACATTGCCGCCTAAACCATCAGATTGACTAAACAATGCAGAATCACCTACTGCAACCATATGAACTCCGGTGGTATTTAAGTTCAGTGCAGCCATTCCTATTGCAACATTTCCAAGTCCGGTTGTATTTGAATAAAGTGCGAGCGCACCTATTGCTGTATTAAATTGCCCCGTTGTGTTTTTATTCATGGCTTGTGCACCTGCCGCAACGTTATAGCTGCTTGTAGTTGCATTTGTTAGGGCGTTTATGCCAATTGCGGTATTAGAAAAACCTGAAGTGTTTGATAGAAGTGCACTATGGCCAATGGCGATATTATCGTGCCCTGTTATGTTGTTATAAAGCGAGAGGCTGCCTACGGCTATATTAAAAGAACCTGTCGTATTTGCAAGCATGGTGCTTGAACCAATCGCAATGTTATACGATCCTGTTGTATTTGCATGCAGGGCGGCCGCGCCCAAAGCAGCGTTATTACTACCAGTGCTTGTTGCGTACATAGCTCTATAACCGGATGCGGTGTTATTGTTACCAGTTGTGTTACTGAACAAAGATTTTGATCCGATCGCTGTGTTATTTCCTAAACCACCGTTTTGGTTAAATAATGCAGAGTCACCCACTGCTACAAGGTTTTTACCTGCAGTGTTTTTAAATAACGCATTCATGCCGATGGCAATGTTTGCATTGCCGGTGGTATTGGAGTACCCGGATTGCGCCCCAAGTGCTACGTTGTTGTTTCCTGTTTTATTATTATTGAGCGACCGGTAGCCTATGCCTGTATTTGCTATGCCGGAGGTATTACTGGTTAAAGCGTATGTTCCGGTTGCGGCGTTATAAGAACCAGCAGTAAGCCCATGTAAGGCCAGTTGCCCGATTGCTGCATTGTTTACTCCGGTGAGCAATGCGTTGCCAGCGCTGTTTCCTGCAAAGAAATTGCCAGTACCTCTTGCATGGATGGTGAGTGTATTTTTGAAATAAACCTGGCTGTCGAGATAAATTGTCCGCCACCCTTTGGTGCTGCTGCCAATGTCTTTAGAGTTGTCGGCCGATGGTGTAAGTGCCTGGTTGATAGCAGTTGGTGTTATAAGATTGGATAAAGATGTGTTGGCCTGGGAAAAGCCGGAAAGGGCAACGCATAACTGTGCAATTGAGAACATTGCGGTGTAGAATGTTTTCATACAACTGAATTTAGAGTTATAAAAAATGACAGAAAAGCTGGTGCAGATATAGTGGAGGTTACAACAAAATAAGTAATGTACAGATTAAATGCAAGCCCTTCAATCAAAAGGTCCTTGTGTTCTAGCAGACGCGTTTTTTTTCAGGGATTTAGGAGTGGGCTTTTTTTCATTTTATGTATTTTGGTTAAAGAAAGTTGATGAAGAGGTTCTCAATAATAATTTCACTATTTTCGTCGGGTAATTAAATATGTCTGAACATGCGAACAAAGTCTATTTTATCCTGTTTTTTGATGAGCGTTTTTGCCACAGCGTTGTTTGCTCAAAGCAAAAAAGAGCTTGCAGGAAAGATCATGGCTGATAAAAAAATGGATACAGTGTACGCTATGGCTGAAAAGCTGTTAGCTAAAGGGTTTAATGCGGGCGATGGATACCCTCAGGTGTGGATCCGAGATATGAACACGTTCATAGAAACTTCATGCAAGGTGTATAATACGGATACTATTCGTAAAAATCTGATTACATTTTATCGTTTGCAGCAACCGAACGGTGAAATTGTAGATGGGTATGTGTTGAAAGGACACGTTAGCTGGCACGATCCAAATATCTACACCAGTGATTTAGATCCGAATCATGTGGGCTTTAAAAATACTGTTGAAACCGATCAGGAAACTTCTCTGATCCAGGCAATTGGAAAATATATTCGTGTAACTGGAGATGCTTCTATTTTGGATGAAAAGGTAGGCGGAAAAACTGTATTGGAAAGAATGGCTTTCTCTATCGACTATTTACTAAAGAACAGGTATTCTGAAAAATATAAATTGTTAACGGGTGCAACCACGCAAGACTGGGGTGATGTGCAAATTGAGGGCGGCGCAGTTGTGGATGTGGACGAAAATACGCACTGGGCAATTGACGTCTATGATAATGCCATGTTTGTAATTGCATTGAATGACATGGTCAATTTCACTAAGGCCGCTGGCGACAAGCAGCAGTGGGCGAACTTAAAACAGTTGACTTCCAGCAACATTCGTAAATATTTGTGGGATGCTAAGAATCAAAAATTTATCCCTCACCTATACATTAACGGGTCGCCTTTCCCAGCCGGTTTTGACGAAAATAAAATGCATTATCACGGCGGCACAGCGGTAGCCATTGAGGCAGGCCTTTTGTCAAAACAGGAAATAGCCACTGTTAACAAACAAATGGTGAAGAACGTTGAACTTTCCGGCGCGCCTTCTATCGGGCTGACTATTTATCCTCCTTATCCTGAAGGGATCTATAAAAATTCCAACTCGTCCAAACTGTATGTTTATCAAAATGGTGGCGACTGGCATTGGTTTGGCGGAAGAATGATACAGCAATTGGTTGCCAATGGTTTTCCCCTGGAAGCATACAACGAACTACAGCCAATGCTCAATATCGTGCTCAAATACAACAAGTTTTATGAATGGTATGGTGTGCATGGAGAACCAAGCGGTAGCGGCGACTTTAAGGGAAGTGCAGGTGTGTTGGCGAAAGCTATTGTAATGCTTCGCGATTGGGCGCAAAAAAATAAGTAATCGCTGACTTTATTAATATTTGCCGGGCATGAATTGGCCCGGCTTTTTTATTTGAGATATCTCATCGCTGCATCTTAATTATTAAATAAAGTACACATTAGAAAACTGGTATAATTGATGCGTTAAAAGTTGTATGAGATATTTTGTACTCGCAACCGATTATGATGGTACCATTGCGCACAATAGCGGTGTTGCAGCCGAAATTGTTGAGTCACTCAAATCATTGAAAGCAAGTGGCAGAACCATTATTTTAGTCACAGGCAGAGAGCTGGACGAACTAAAAGATATTTTTTCTGATCACAACATTTTTGACAGGATTGTTGCGGAAAACGGTGCATTGATCTACAATCCGGCAACGCTGGAAGAAACGCTGTTAGGTGACCCTCCTCCAAAAGAATTTGTGGAGGAGCTTAGGCGCCGTGGTGTACATCCGATATCTGTGGGGCGGGTAATTGTTGCTACATGGGAACCTCATCAAAATACGGTGCTGGAAGTGATCAAGCAATTTGGTATTGAACACCAGATTATTTTTAATAAGGGTGCAGTGATGATTTTGCCACCCGGCATCAATAAAGCGAAAGGCCTGAAAGCCGCTTTAACGGCAATGCAGTTTTCTTTGCACAATGTTGTTGCAGTTGGTGATGCCGAAAACGATACAGCGATGTTGCAGGCTGCCGAATGTGCGGTAGCTGTATCAAATGCTTTACCTGCGCTAAAAGATGTGAGTGATCTCGTAACGATAGCCGATCACGGGTATGGCGTTAAAGAATTGATTGAACGTATTACAAGTGATGATCTGGCATCATTGGATGGAAAGATGCTAAGGCACTATATTGAAATAGGCAACCGTTTTGACAACGCATCTTTTGCTGTTAGTCCCTACGGAACAGGAATTATTGTCGCCGGAACCAGCGGTGGCGGAAAAACAACATTAACGGCTGCCTTTATGGAATCCCTTAATGCGCTCGGTTACCAGTACTGCCTTATTGATCCGGAAGGTGATTACCTTGAAATGAAAGGCGCTGTTGCAGTGGGTGATGCTACGCAACCACCAGCGATTGAACCCCTAATGCAGCTACTGGAAAAGCCTCAACAAAGTGTGATAGCTTGTACGTTGGCACTGTCTATGGACGAAAAACCTGTTTTTTTACAGCAATTGCTTGCGGCTATTTTAAAATTGCGGCAGGACAAAGGCAGGCCTCACTGGTTGATATTGGATGAAGCGCATCACCTTGCGCCCGTTGCCGCAGATGTGGATTCTTTCTCTTCACTGTCTGTTTTTTCCAATTTTATGGCCATCACCACAAAGCCGGAATTGTTGCACAAGCCATTGCTTGAACGGACGAACACAATTATTGCCGTGGGCGAAAATCCCGAAGCAACAATTAATAGCTATGCGGAAATAATCGGAGTTGAAAAACCTACTCTTAATAATGCGCAACTGCAAAAGGGGGAAGTGCTGGTTTGGCAAAGAGGGGCAGGAACGGTTCCATTTCTCGCAAGGACAAAAGCTCCTCAACAAGTTTTACAAAGGCATAAAAGAAAGTACGCAACCGGTGATATGGCTGAAAACAGTTTTTATTTTACCGGCCCCGAAAACAAATTAAAGCTCAAGGCGAATAATCTGCAGACTTTTGTGCAACTCGCTGAAGGCGTGGATGACGATACCTGGTTATTTCATTTACACAACCATGATTATTCGAAGTGGATGAATGAAAAAGTAAACGACGCTGCATTGGCAGAGCAGGTAGAAAGGGTTGAAAACGTGGAACCTGATGCACATGCTTCCCGTGAGGCTATTTCAAAGTTGATTCAATTGCATTACACGGCACCAGCGTAGGTTTGTTGAATGCTGGTAATCGTATCTTTGAGAAAAGCCAATGATATGCAGCCGATAAAAATTGCTACCGCTCAATTTGAAAATAAAAGCGGAGATAAAAATTATAATCTTTCCGTAATTGAAAAGTTATCTGCACAGGCGGCAAGTTCCGGTGCGGATGTAATTGCTTTTCATGAATGCTCCATAACAGGCTACACTTTTGCACGCAATCTCTCAAAAGAGCAAATGCTTGAAATTGCCGAATACATTCCCGATGGTAATAGTATTCAAAAGATGAAAGAGATAGCCATCGCCAATAATATTGTTATCCTTGCAGGATTATTTGAAAAAGACGAAGCAGATAAGCTGTATAAGGCTTATGTGTGCGTTGATAAAAATGGGCTTGTAGCAAAGTATCGCAAACTACATCCATTCATCAATCCACATCTTACGCCGGGAGATCAATATGTAGTTTTTGAGCTGCTCGGTTGGAAATGCGGCATCCTGATCTGCTATGATAACAATGTGATTGAAAATGTACGTGCGACGAAATTGCTTGGTGCCGATATTATTTTTATGCCGCATGTAACTATGTGTACTCCTTCTACCAGGCCTGGTGCAGGTTTTGTTGATCCGCAACTATGGTACAATCGCGAGAACGATCCTACTTCGCTAAGGCAGGAATTTGACGGATTAAAAGGAAGGAGCTGGCTGATGAAATGGCTGCCCGCAAGAGCTTATGACAACGCCATCTATGCCATTTTTTCTAATCCGATCGGGATGGATGACGATCAGTTGAAAAATGGTTGTTCTATGATACTTGATCCCTATGGAGATATTATTGCTGAATGCAGAAGCTTTGGTGATGCGTTTGCGATCGCTACATTAACACCTGATAAATTAACGCTCGCCGGTGGTTATCGTTATATAAAAGCCCGCAGGCCAGACCTTTACAAAGAGATATTAGGGAAAGATAATGTGCCTGAGCAAAAAGTTGTTTGGATGAATTAGAGGCATGTTTTCTCGTTAATGTGTACTACACTTTCAAAGTGTAGTACACATTAACTATACATTCATCATATGTTCCGCGAATAATTAGTGCTTCTGCCGCCGCCTTCAACCTGTAACGCATTTATTTCAACCAGTGACTGAAGGTCTCGTGTTGCAGTGGCTTTGGATGCCCTGGTAATGGATATATATTTTTTTGCGGTCATGCCTCCTTTAAAGCCATCAGGGCCGGCGTCCAACATTTTGTTGATCACTTTTAGTTGGCGTTCATTCAATTTGTGTTTATGCTTGTCAATAAACTTTGACTTTGTAAGTGTGTGCTCAATAAGCTGCTTCGTCTCTGTCTGGGCCTTCAGAAGAATGCGAGTGAAGTATTTTATCCATTTGGTTACGTCTGTATTTTGCTGCGCATCCTTTAAGGCATTATAATACGCTTTTTTAGCGGATTCAATTGTTCGTGAGAGACTTAAAACTATAGGCCTGCCGATGGTTTGGGATAACACTTTTTCGGCTATAGCCCTGCCAATTCTTCCATTGCCGTCTTCAAAAGGATGGATCGATTCAAAATATAGGTGCGCAATTGCAGACCGTACCTGCGCTTTCTTTATTTCCTTTATATTTCCAGGAGCGGTTTCATTAAACCATTGAATAAACCGTTTCATTTCGGAAGCAACCTTGGTTGATGGCGGAGCTTCAAAGTATACAGTTTTTTTGCCTATTGGCCCCAAAACAACCTGCATTGCAGATTTGCCTTTCCGCCAGGCGCCAGGCGTAATGCCGGGGCTGCCTTTCATTAACAAGGTGTGCCACTCAAATAGTTTTTCTTTTGATAAGGGGCCGGCATATGATTCACGAACGTTTACCATAAGTTCGCCCGCTCACTTCGCCTTAAGATTTTTAATATTATGCGATGTTTGATGAATGCCGAGCTTATTTTTTATAGAAGAGACAACATCTTGCCTGCTTAAATATTCACCTTCAATTTCAGATGTTTTGATTGCTTCTCCACCATTGTGTTAACAATTGTAGCCAGTTGAAATGTCTTTTGGTGTTGCCTGTAATAAGCCTGAAACGAGTCCGGTTTCTTCTGCAAAGGCAAAAAGATCGTCCTCTATTTCTTCGGGACTAAACCTGAACTCAGGCCAATTGGGTAACTGCCAATTATATTTCATGAGCCGATTATTTCGCTTATTCGGCTCAGATATAGCAAAAAAATGAGCCGATTAAAAATGCTAAGCGGCTCACAATTCCGTTGGTAAAATTCAAGATTCTTTATAAAACCAGTTGTTCAAATAATTTGTCCAATGCCTGTTGCATATCCCCACATAGCCCGGGATGCGTTTTAGATGTTTGTACAATTGTGCTTCGGGTGGCCGTAAGCCAGCGGAAGCGCGATGGCGCGTCCAGTTTACCGATGGGCCCACCGTTCTTATTTCCTTCGGCTATTAACGAAAAAGCATTGAGGTATTCTTTTAGTTGTATAATATCAACATCAGGATGAAAGGCTTTTAAACGCTGTTCGTCAATGTTAAATTTTGCCTGCAGAAATTGCAGCCTCTTGCAAAAAAGAACTACACCCACGTTCAGGAATTCCTCCCGCTCAACCAATGGCACATAGCGTATCACAGCGTACTCAAATAAGTGTTTTTCTTGCATTTTGGGCCTCATTTACAAAGATGTGAGAATTGTTTATCCTGGAGTTGATGAATTGCATATAAACCTGTTTCATTTCAGCGGGAGAATCGTCTTCGTTTCCATTTGTTAACCATTCATCCGGAATTAATGAAACAATGTGTTCAATACGTTCGGGAGTAAGCCTGGCACGCATTTCGGCATTAATCGCTTCAAGCTTTGATGCCTGGGGCAACAATACATGGTCCTTCACCTGAACAAAGGGCCGCTCTGCCTGTTGTTGCCAATTATCCCATGAATGATGAAAATATAACGACGCACCATGATCAATCAGCCATAGTTCCCTGTGCCACATAAGCATATTGGTGTTTCGGGCGGTGCGGTCAACATTCGTCAGCAGGCAATCCATCCACACAATCTTAGATGCCAGTTCTTCGTCAATTTTTGTTACAGCCGGATCGTAAGTGATAGCTCCTGAAAGATAATGCAGCGCGAGGTTTAGCCCGGTGCTGGCTTTCAGTAAATCCTGAATTTCTTCATCTGGTTCAGTGCGCCCAAAAGATTCATCAAGTAGTGCAAATACCAGTTCGGGAACTTTTATGCCAAGCAACCGCGCAATTTCTCCTCCAATAAATTCAGCTACAAGCGCTTTAGTGCCCTGTCCAGCGCCCCTGAACTTTAGCACATACATAAATCCATCATCTGCCTCTGCAATAGCAGGCAGCGAACCTCCTTCCCGCAGCGGTGTAACATAGCGTGTTACCTGCACGGTTCTAATTTCTGGTGGTCTGTAATTCATTTTGCGAAAATAGGAAAAGGGAAGAAGCTAGCAGGCATCAGGCTTAAGGTTTAAGGCTTAAGGTGTAGCCCCGAACTAAAAAACTTAGATTTTAAAGATTTAGCGTTTATAGTGGAAGGGTTGAGGTATGTATATAGCTGCAAACTTTTATGCTTTGTACCTTACGCCTTGTGCCTCGGTGCTATTCCTTATTTTTGGCGAATGAATTTTCTAAAAGTTGCCAATATATCACGGATAGAGAGAAACGAACAGGCTTTGAATGATGTTAGCTTTATCCAGCCGGCTTTTCATAAGATTGCTGTTGCGGGGGAAACCGGGTCTGGTAAAAGCTCCTTGCTTAAGATTATAGCAGGGTTGGTACAGCCCGATTCCGGAAATGTTTTTTTTGAAGGTGTACGGATCGAGGGGCCCGCAGAAAAATTGATTCCCGGTCATAAAGGCATCGTGTACTTATCCCAGCAATTTGAATTGCCTAATTTTCTGACTGTTGCACAGGTGTTGGAATACGTGAATGAATTGCCAGAGGAAGAGGCGCAGGCACTATTCAAAATATGCCATATTGATCATTTGATGAAACGCAGAACGGATCAGTTGTCCGGCGGTGAAAAGCAACGCATCGCACTTGCCCGCTTGCTGATAACGTCTCCCAAATTATTATTGCTGGATGAGCCGTTCAGCAACCTTGATATGATTCATAAGGGCATCCTTAAATCTGTGATCCACAACATTGGTGAACATTTAAAGATTACATGCATACTGGTTTCTCACGATCCGCTGGATACATTGTCCTGGGCGGATGAAATTATTGTTTTGAAAGATGGCAAAATAGTGCAGCAAGGTTCTCCGCAACAGCTATATCAACAGCCGGTAAATGAGTATGTAGGCGGCTTGTTCGGAAAATATAACCTTATAATGCCCGGCAAGGCTGGTCTTTTTGATGCTTTCGTCCAAGTGCCGGCTGATAAGAAACTATTTATAAGGCCTGAAAACTTTGTTGTTGCAGAAGGCCAATCGGCACCGGAGTCGATCCGTGGCATCGTAAAACATAATTCATTCCTGGGGCACGAATACGAGATAACCGTTATGTTGCCTGAAAATAATGTTGTAGTAAAACACTCAAGCCCATTGGCGCAAGGTTCTGTCATTTCTCTTTTACTCAAAGAAAATGTAGGTTGGTTTATCTAAAGGCTTTTTTGTTTTGGCAACCGGAATACTTTTTCTTAAGCATTATTTAAAACAGGTATTCAGTTGCCCGCTATCGTCATGCACATCCTTCATCACTTATACGTGAAGTAAACTTTATTGGAGGTGATAAAAAACGCTATTGCTATTATATATCAATACAAGGCATTAAAATTTTGCCTCTAATCGATGAATGGATATTCCAGGTTGGGAAAAATCCTAATTTTTGTTACGGTTACTTTTAAAATCTAATATCCATCCAATATGACGAAACCATTCATTGGCGTCATACTGTTGCTTCATGCAATGGTGTGCTGCTATGCAAAAACAATCTCCTTAACTACCCCTGCAACTACCGGAAAAGTTTACGTAACGAACGCTGATATTTACAACTACAAAGCTGGTGACACCTTTCTTATCGGACATTCAATAAGTGGCCTTAACCTGTATAACCTCAAAGGGCTGAAGGATCAATATGTTGTTGTTACAGCTGCAGATGGGGTAATTATCAATGGCGCTGTTGTAATAGCTTCTGCAAAATATGTGAAGTTTCAAAACCTCAATATAAATGCCGGGCGGTTGACAATGGGGTTCAAGGCGCAATATTGTTCAGATATAACGCTGGATAACATACATGTAACTGAGGCTACCGTTGGTATTTCAATCAAGAACGATCCGAAGGAAAATGATCCTTCAACATATTACCCGGTGTCAATAAATAACCTGGTGATCAGCAACTGCAGCGTGAAGAATTGCAACAACGAGGGATTTTATCTCGGGCATACTTTTTCCGCGCCGCTGTACGGCCAGATACCTTCACCGATTGTTGGGCTAACTGTAATGAATGTATCTGTTGAGAATACTGGCTGGGATGGTTTTCAGGTTACCAATGCGCAGAACTGTAAAGTGAATGGTATTACAACTGTTAATACAGGCACAGCAGATCAAAACAGCCAGAAGAGCTGTGTTGCATTGCAAGATGCAGTTACCGGTACGTTTGAGAATATTAATTGCAAAGATGCAACAGGCGGATTAACGATTTTTGGAGCGGGTGAGTTTATAATAAAAAATGTGGTGCTCAATCATGTGGCTACAGCCCAGGGGGCATGCGCTTTTTTTGTAGATAACAGAAGTGACCGGGGACTTAATTTGCCCGCGCGTAAATTAATGGCTGAAAATATCAGCATCACCAACGGTAATAAAAATGGCAAACTTCCCGTGTATGTATTAAATAGCACAGGCTACGGCACAGTGGCGCAGCAGGGCGTGGTGAAAAATTTAAAGTATAATCCTGATGAGTGGCCGGCTCCGGGCAAGTTGGTTGACTTTGTTCCAAATCTGTATGTGACAGACACGGCAATAGTTGAGCAAGCATCTCAGCAAACAGCGTCACCTTCAGCCGGTGATTCTCTCATCGCTCAAAAGCCGTCAGGGCCTTTATCGCCGGTTGACTCTACTTTTTCAACACCTCCAACACAACCAATAGCCAAGGATACAGCTTCTTCGTCAACACCAGAAAATGCTGTGCCGCCAGTGTTATCACCCAGTCCAACATTGCCGTCGCTGCCTGTATTGTCGCTGGAACCTGTAAAGCCAACAAAACCTGTTAGCTTGCCGCCGGTTGCACAATCGAAAGTTGACACGGGATTTATTAAACTGTATGCCAATCCCAATAACGGAAGATTTAGAGTATCGTTTGCGTTGCCTCAGAAAAGTAAAGTACGGATGTTGATCGTGTCTATGTCTGGTAACGTTGTCTATCAAAACCAGTGGACGAAAGTTGATTCGCTGAATGAGATGGTCAGCATATCATCAACAGGTACGTATATATTAAAAGTTATTTCAGACAGCGGTTTCGAGGATACAAAGAAAGTTGTGGTTTTGCGATAGAATGAAGTTAAATAGGTGCAAGCTTTTATCCGCTGTTATATTGTTTAATCGTCATAGAAGAAAGAAGCGTAACTGCTTCTTTTTTTAGTTATAGTCGGATGTTTTCACTTCAGCACTGCGAACTTTGTGTTGCGTGATTTGTATTGCAAATATTTTATGGAGAAAAACTTGCTGCCATACTGTTGTCACAAGCTGGTAGTTCCTTTGAAGTAACATTAAATCAAACGATATGTCAACTATTCAAACTTTCTTAAAAGAGTTAAAAAACGAGTCTGAAACTACACGCAAAATGCTGTCAAGAATCCCGGATGATAAGTATGATTGGAAGCCACATCCAAAAAGCATGAGCGTGAGGCAGTTGGCAACGCATATTGCCGAATTGCCAACATGGATTACCATGACGCTGAATACCAGTGAGCTTGATTTTGCTACTTCTCCGTATAATCCAAAGCCCATTAATAATACGAAAGAGTTGATGGATTACTTTGAAGAATCATACAACGAGGGAAAGGCGCATTTGGAAAAAGCTAAAGAAGAGCAGCTTGCTGAGAGCTGGACATTAAGAAATGGCGATCAGATTTACTCAACATCAACTAAAGCAGAAGTAATAAGGATGGCATTGAACCAGATTGTGCATCACCGTGCACAAATGGGCGTATTTCTTCGTTTACTGGATGTTCCTATTCCTGGAAGCTATGGGCCAAGCGCCGATGAAAAGGGCTTTTAGAACATTGGTTCTCTAAATAAAAAAGAGCGTGTGCTGGTTCTGTTTAAGGAGACACGCTCTTTTTTTTATGATCAATCGTATTCCTGCCTTTGCTGAGGATTTATTTAGCTTCATAATTAAACACTTCTTTTTCCCATTTACCTTCTTTATTTATTTCATCCAACTCAAATTCATAAAACACAGCCTTGCCATCTTTCACGCAACGATAACTGCATATCATATTGTTGCCCATGGGCGGCCCCCAAAATTCTTCCATATCGCCCCTCACATGTTTTTGTTGCCATGTGCCCGACATAAATGCGAGGCCTGTAATTTTTGCCAATGGTTTCTGTGCATTGGTTTGTTGAAGAATTAATGTAAGAAGAATAAACAGCAGGATTTTCATAAAAAAAACATTTAGTGGTTTCTCCTCCTTTTCAATTGCCACTTTTCAATTCTCAATTAGCCTAAGTTATAATTTTCATAATATAGAAATCTGTTTTGTTTGTTTACGAAATGTTCGTAGGTTTACGAAAATTTCGTAAATGGAAAAGTTGAGCCACCAGGAAGAGGAAGTGATGCATGTGATCTGGAACGTGGGAGAGGGGAATGTAAAGTCCTTTCTGGATGCAATGGAAGAGCCGAAGCCGCCTTATACCACTCTTGCTTCAACTGTGAAGAATTTGGAAAAGAAAGGTTTTCTGCAAAGCTCACTTGTGGGCAACACGTATTTATATCAACCACAGATAACGGAAGAAGAGTATAAGAAAAAGTTTATGCAGGGGTTTGTACAGAATTACTTCAACAGTTCTTACAAGGAAATGGTTAATTTCTTTATCCAACAAAAGAAGTTAAAGCCGAATGAACTGAAAGAACTGATTTCCATGATTGAAGAAAAAAAATAAAAACATTTTATATGCCTGCGTTAATTGAATATCTCATGAAGCTGTCGCTCTGTATTGGCGCGACTTACCTGTTCTATCATTTTGTATTGAGACGCATTACGCACTATCAATGGAACCGCTGGTTTCTGCTGCTGTTTACGTTGTTTGCGTTTATGGTACCTGTGATCAATATTGCAATTTTGGTTCAGCCGGAAAAATTGCAACAGGTTGTTTTTATAAGAAATATTCCGGCTATAAGTAATCCGACTTTCAATAGCTCTTCTGTAGCTGCCGGTGCACATGTAAACTGGTGGAGTTGGCTTGGTATAGTATTAATGATCGGGACAATTGTGTTGGTTGTTAGATTGGTGATTCAGCTGTATTCTTTAAAAAGGTTACAAAACAAGTCCGAGCTGTTGAAAAACGGCCCGGTTAAGATTTTCAACGTGCGTGAAAGTATTGCACCATTCTCTTTTCATCAAAGCATATACCTGAATAAAGATGAATACAACGAAGACGAGCTCGGTGAAATTGTTCAACATGAATTGGTACATGTGCAGCAAAAGCACACAATCGATATGCTTGTTGCTGAGTTTGTATGCATTTGTAACTGGTATAATCCTTTTGCATGGCTGATAAAGAGAGCCATTAAAGAAAACCTTGAGTTTATTGCCGATGAACAAGTGCTAAGCGGAGGCGTTGATCATAAATCATATCAATATCTGTTACTAAAGGTTGGTGGTAATGTGCCGCTTAAAATAACCAATAACCTTAATTTTTCATCCTTGAAAAAAAGAATTTATATGATGAACAAAGGCCGCACGGGCAATGCTCATCTGCTTAAATTCTTTTTTATAGTTCCCGTGTTGGGTTTGTTGTTGGTGTTATTCCGCAATCAACCTGAAAGCCGGACCGCAGCTATGAAAGAACGTGCGTTATTAACAGCTGAATCATTTAGTGTAGGAAAACTTACTTATTTTATAAAAGACCAGGCGATTGAAGCGATCATTAAAAAAGACCAGCCTAACTCTTTGCTTAAACCTGGTGGTGAATTGAGCCTGTCTTTAATGCAGGATGAAAAAAACAGGCTTACATCATTATTAAAAAAGAACGGCTATTCAAATATTGACAGCCATTCGATCACATTTATGATGGATACATCTTTCTCTGCAAAGAATTTTTCCGTGCAGATAATTATTGATATGCCGGCTAACAGTGTAGCAGGTAGAAAAGATATCTCAAGGAAGGAAGTTGCGCATGTTAATGTTGCGGAAATTTTGCAGGCAAGAGACAATGAAAATAATGCGTATACCACTGTTCAGGAAAAAGATAATACGAGGATGGAGCATGCTGTTTACAAAAATGCCGGCGGTAAAAATGTAAACGATAAAATTCATTCAAGCGTTAAGTAAACTATCTAAGTAAAATAATCAATAACATATCAGGGCTGTTTTGTAACGGTTGTAGCTAATTACAACCCTGTAAATTCTTTTGCCCTACAACAATTTTTTTTTGATCTAACAATCGAAGCGGAATTTCTATGCCTTAGCTCAGCATTGGCTGGTTGCTAGCGGATGCTTATCGCCTAATCATATCAAAACAAGTATCAATGAATTTTAGAAAGATCAATAACATAGCGGGATGGATCGTGTGCCTTGCCGCCTGTTCTGTTTACCTGCTTACCATTGAACCTGGTGGAAGTTTATGGGATTGCGGTGAGTTTGTAAGCACTTGTTTAAAGTTACAAATACCGCATCCGCCGGGCGCACCTTTGTTTGTTTTGCTTGGCCGTTTTTTTATTATCCTGTTTGGGGATAACCCGATGATGGCCGCAAAGGCTGTTAATATAATGTCGGCCATCGCGAGTGGATTTACCATCCTTTTTTTATTCTGGAGTGTTACACATTTTGCGAGGAGAATGGTTGTAAAAGGCAGTGGCCTTCAGATGACTCTTTCACAGGTTATAACCATCATTGGCGCCGGTGTAGTAGGCGCGGCTGCCTATACTTTCTCCGATTCATTTTGGTTTAGCGCCGTTGAAGGTGAAGTATATGCACTGAGCTCATTTTTTACGGCCATTGTTTTTTGGGCGGCACTAAAATGGGAGGAGCAGGCAGAAGAGCCGGGGGCCGACAAATGGCTGATCTTTATATTCTTCCTCATAGGCCTTTCAATTGGTGTGCACTTATTGTGTTTGCTATGCATTCCTGCAATTGTAATGATCTACTACTTTAGAAAATTTACTGTTTTCAATTACGTGAGGCTACGCAAATATTTTATACGAGGCGTGTTGATTGCTGGTGCAGTTGGTTTTATTTCGGGTATATTAAAGGCTCAGGGTGAGGCAAATGAATCACGTGGCATACCTGCGGACAATACGGTTGCTGCATTGATTTTGGTTGGTGCGTTGTTGTCTCTTGCTTTTCTTTTCCTTATTGAGAAAGTTGGAAAAGCAAGAAAAGCATATTATGGCGGTGCATATATTTTTCTTGTACTTAGCGTTATTATTTTGGGCATTATACAGGTTGGGTTAATTCAGTATACTATAAAAATGGCCGGCAGTTTTGATGTGTTTTTCGTTAACAATCTTGGGCTGCCTTTCTTCACAGGCTTTGCGTTTTTCTTTATCATGCTGGCAGCGCTTATTTGGTTCGGGTTAAGATACGCAGGTAGAAAAAATATGCCTTATCTGCGATTGTCGTTATGGGGTATAGCTTTTATCTTAATTGGCTACAGCATGTATCTCACAACCATGTTGCGCAGCAATGCGGATCCCGGTATTGATGTGTTTAATGTGGATAATCCGCAAAGCCTTGCAGGCTATCTTGGCCGCGAACAGTATGGCGACTTCCCTATTCTCTACGGACAGAAATTTAATGCACAGCCTGTCGATTACAAAGAAGACGGAGAGAAATTTCAAAAAGGCGCAGGTAAATACATTAGCGGAGGGAAACAGGGCCATTATGTTTTTATGCCGCAGGATAAAATGGTATTTCCGCGAATGTGGGACATGACCAACGATCAGAATCATGCGGACTACTATGCTTATTTTATGAATGTAGGCAAGTTGAAGGATGGCAGCTACGCCATAGACAAAGATGAGAACGGGCTGTATACAAGGCCGGCCTTTTCTGATAACATGCGGTTCTTTATGAACTACCAAACCAGCTTTATGTACCTCCGCTATTTCCTGTGGAATTTTAGTGGCAGGCAAAATGATATTGAAGCAGTTTTTTCGGGCAATGTCCGTGATGGCAATTGGATAACTGGTGTGCCCTTTATTGATAATGCCATGTATGGCGATCAACAATTAATGCCCGACAGTTTGAAACAGAACAAAGCTCACAATAAGTTATTTATGTTGCCGCTCGTGCTTGGATTGATTGGCTTGTTTTTTCAGTACAAAAGGAATGCGGAAGATGGGTTTGTTGCAACGCTACTTTTTTTCATGACCGGTTTTGCAATTATCATTTATCTGAATCAACCCGGCTTTCAGCCAAGGGAAAGAGATTACGCCTACGTTGGTTCATTTTATGCATTTAGTATTTGGATAGGATTGGCGGTACCTTTCTTCGCGGAAATGGCTGCCAACTTTAATAAGAAAATGATAAAGGATATTGCGCTTTATGGATTGCTGTGCAGCTTGCTGATAATATTTACGGCAGCCACAGGCAATGGGGGCGCAGTTATAGCAGGCATCGGTTTTATACTTGTTTTTATGTTGGTGGCAATCGCATTGCCTTCATCGCTTCGTTTCATATCCAATAAAAAAATGTTGGCGTCGGTTTCATTTGTCATTGCTTTTGCAGTTCCTGTTTGGATGGCGATCCAGGAATGGGATGATCATGACAGAAGCCACAAACAAACTGCAAGGGATATAGCTAAAGACTACCTTGAAAGCTGCGCACCTAATGCTATTTTGTTTACTTATGGAGACAACGATACTTATCCGCTTTGGTATGCGCAGGAAGTAGAAGGTATTCGCCCCGATGTACGTGTAGTCATCACTTCTCTGCTAGCATCTGAATGGAATATCAACCAGCTTAGGTATAAAATAAATAAAAGTGATCCGGTTGATGTAATATGGTCAAAAGAACAAATTGAAGGCGGTAAGCGCGATTTCGCCGTGTATCGTGCGCAGCCACAATATCCTGAAACTAAATTTTATGACCTGTATAGTGTTATGAAAAATTATGTTGGAGATGACCGCAATGTAGATGAACGTGGCTATAATGTATTTCCTGTGCGCACTTTAAGTGTTCCGGTTGATGAGGCTACAGTGCGTGCTAATGGCACGGTAAACAAAGCGGATAGCGTTGTTAAAAATATCAACTTTACGCTGCCCACAACAACATTGTATAAAAATCATCTCGCCATCTTAAATATCATTGCAGCCAATCAATGGAAGAGGCCCATCTATTTTACCATGCCATATAGCGACCTTGGATTTGGAAATTACTTTAGAAGAGATGGATTGGCTTACAGGTTGGTGCCTGTTTTAAATTCAAATGTGAATACAGAAAAGATGACGAATGTTGTAATGAATAAATTTGGTTTTGGAAACGCGCATTACCCGGATGTGTATTTTGATGAAGAGAACAGAAGGCAGCTATCTATTATTCGAAGGGCCGATGCGGAGCTATCCTTAAACCTCTTTTTCGAAGGAAAGAAAGATGATGCCAAACGTGTTATTCAATACACCGACAAGATGATTCCTGCTACCAATATGCCGTATGGGATGGCTTCGCGTAACAACGATCATAACCGCGTATCGATGATGATGCTGGAAGCCTGTTATCGCGCGGAAGACAACGTGCTGGCTGATAAAATATATGATTCTGTGAAGAGGGACCTCGACCAACAAATAAGGTATTATGACTCGCTTGATGGATCGATGGCTGAAAATATGGAATATGAAAAGAGCAATGCCCGCGATTTGTTAGCCCAGCTCAATAAGTTGAAATCAGTGCTAAAAGACAAGAAACCAGTGGCTATGTAAATTAATTGCTATTTGTTTAATACCTGTTGCATATTATAAATGATAGTAGTATTTTCATAAAAACGCTTTTATGACTGCAAAAGATTTTTTTGAAGAACTGATGCAGCAACCGCTTGGAGTGATACAGCAAAGTTTTAAAGACCAATATCCCGACATTAATGTCGTTGGTGATGTTAAGTTTTCAACAAAGGGTAAAGCAGTGCTTATTCAAACACCTGAAACTTATCCTAAACCGGTGATTCGGGAAATAGGGCGGCAAATACGGCAAAGAGCCAAGTTTGTAAATTTTGAAATAGAAGCGATGTGAATGGTTGCTACGCTTTCAATCCGGCAATTAGATTAACGGTGAGTGCTACAACAAATGTGTTGAGTACAAAGGAAAGTAAGCCGTGAAGCAGCACAGTGCGCCTGATCACGCGCGATGTTACTTCTACATCCGATACCTGGAAGGTCATGCCTATTACAAATGAAAAATAAGCGAAATCAAGAAGGTCTGGTTTTTTCTCATTGGGAAAGTCCAGGCCTTCCGCGTGTTTGGTAGCATCGGCCTTATCATCGTTATAAAAAAGATAAGCATAATGCAGGCAGAATGTAGTGTGTACAATCGTCCACGAAAGCAGCATTCCGGCAATTGAAACCGGCAGATACAACGCTGACTGTGAACCCTCTTTACTAACAATAAGCAAAACAACCGTACACATGCAGGCAATGGATGCAATTATAATTGTGGAGAAAACAAAGGTGCGGCTGCCATCTTCAATCCTTGCCTGCGCCCTTAACTGCACGGTAGACCTAGTAAGAATAATCAGCCATGTTGCAAGCGTGTAACTAAGCGCAAATACATCCCATAATAAAATTGCCAGCAACGGCGCGCTGAAGGAACTTTTTTCGATAAATAGAGAAGTGAGAATGGTTACTGCTGACGCAATTAAAACCCGATGTAATGGAGTCATCCAGAGTAAAATATCCTGCCACCTTTTTTTTGATTCGTCTTTGGCCATCAACTTTTTTACTTTGGTTTAAAGTTAACACAAGAAACTGAATAGCAGCATGGCTCAATAGCTTTAATCCAGCAAGATAATGTTCAGGCTCTGCAATAAAGAAAGGGCTTCAGGTAATTTAAATTTTGCCTTCTTTATATTGTTTTCGTTCGCATTGATCATATAGTTGGTTGCATCGGTAAAATTGGCCTGCGACAAATCCGTGTTCACGAAGCGTGCATTTAAGAGGTCTGTGCCAGTGAAATTTGCGCCGGATAGATTACAATTGGCAAAATCAACATCATGCGCCACGCTATCGGTAATATTTATTTTGCGAAGATTTTTTCCATAAAAGCTGCAGTAGCTAAGGTTGCTGTTGCTGAATTCCAGGTTGATCGGATTATCGGCATCCTGCCATGTAATCCCAATCGCCTTAGAGTTGTCTATTTTAATGCCGTTGAACTGAGTTCTTTTAAATCGCAATAGTGAGATATCGCAATTGATAAATGTGCAGTTTTCAAAAACGCAACCTTCAAACATGCATTCCTTAAGGTTGGATGAATAAAACCGGCAGGTATCAAAAAAACGATCTTTTACAAGTTTTCCTTCATAAGTAATGTTGCTAAAATCCTTATCGTAATGTTCCACTTCCTTATCGTACATAATGATCGTTTTAAAAGTGCCTGCAAAAATAGAATGGAACTACGAAAGTTTTTTTACGAGTTACGATCATGTATCAAAGAATTTTTGAATGGTTGCCTTGAAAGCTTTCTGGGGGATGTTAGAATGCTGTCAAAAGGTGAAATAGGGTGGTTTGTAAACATTTTGATACCTAAAAATTTACATTTTAGTACCTTGTCAGGGAAACGCACCCCCTATTTTCGCTATCCCAAAGAACATTTTAAACCATTAACTAAATGATTAGGAAAAAGTTTCTTCAACTGCTTGTAGCGAGCTTGCTGGTGGTAGCCGGATTTAGTGTGTCCGCCCAAAATAATCCCGCATATATTAAAAATAATGACGGTGTAACAATCTATCCCGATGCAAATTTTTCAGGCAATGCGCAGGCGGTAAAGCTGGAAGTGATAGCCGACAATATTGTACATGTTGTTGCAGCTCCTTTAAAGGACATTCCCGTCCGAAACAGTTTGTCGGTTGTGCCGTATAAAACAAATGCTACCTGGAAATTGAATGAACAAAATGGCAAGCTGGTTCTTACTACGGCAAAATTATCTGTTAGCGCCGACCTTAAAACCGGTGCTATTTCCTTTGCCGACAGTACAGGAAAGAATATTGTTGCAGAAAGGAATAATAATGGTAGAAAGATTGAATCTGCCTTTTTTGAAGGTGAGCCGCTATATGCGGTTGCGCAAACTTTTGAAACAAGCCCTGATGATAGCTATTATGGCCTTGGCCAACACCAGGATGATGTTTACAATTATAAAGATCAGCAGGTGACCTTGTTTCAGAACAATACAGAAGTCGCTGTTCCGTTTTTAGTTTCTTCAAAAAATTATGGTATCCTTTGGGATAATTATTCGTTATCCTCGGTAGGAGATACACGTCCATGGAAAGCATTGTCTGCGTTGAAACTATTTTCTCCCAAAGGCGATGAAGGCTGGTTAACTGCATCGTATAGTAATGATAGAAATCAACCCGAGAATGTAGCCTTCGAAAAAGCAGAGTCTGTTATCAACTATGAATACCTTAACGCCACAAAATTATACCTGCCTAAAGAGTTTGCGATAGACAAAGGGATGGTTACCTACTCAGGTTCTATACAATCCGGCGAAACAGGAACGCATAAATTTAAATTTACCTATGCGGGTTATATTAAGGTTTGGGTTGAAGGAAAGTTGATGCTTGACAGGTGGAGGCAGGCCTGGAACCCCGGCACTGGCGTGTTTAAAGTTGATATGGAGGCAGGCAAAAAATACCAGGTGAAGATTCAGTGGATTCCGGATGGTAGTGAATCTTATTTAACGGCTAAATGGTTGCCGCCAGTTCCCGAAAAAGATAAAAACACATTTACATTTAACTCAGAAGCAGGCCGGGCGGTTGACTACTATTTTGTGTATGGAAAAACCATGGATGATGTAATTGGTGGTTATCGTACGCTTACGGGTAAAGCCTCTTTAATGCCAAGGTGGTCGTTGGGTTTTTGGCAAAGCCGCGAGCGGTATAAAACACAGGATGAAATTCTTTCAACTGTTGATGAATATAGAAAACGCAAAATTCCCTTAGATAATATTGTACTTGACTGGAGCTATTGGAAACAAGATGCATGGGGAAGCCAGGAATTTGATCCTATACGTTTTCCAAGCCCTGACAGTATGATTAGCGTGTTGCATAAAAAATATCACACGCAGATCATGATTTCAGTATGGCCGAAGTTTTATGAAGGTATTCCGGCATATAACTTTTTTAATAGCAAAGGATGGCTGTATAAAAGAAATATTGCTGATCGCCAACGCGACTGGATTGCGCAGGGCTACATTTCTACGTTCTATGATGCGTTCAACGGTGACGCAAGGAAAGGCTTTTGGCAGCTGATTCATGATAAAATTTATACCAAAGGGATTGATGCCTGGTGGATGGATGCAAGTGAGCCGGATATCTTATCAAATGTAAGCCCTGAAAAAAGGAAAGAACAAATGACGCCAACGGCGTTGGGTACTGCTGCTGAATATTTAAATGCTTATCCGTTGGAGAATGCAAGAGGCATTTATGAAGGGCAACGTTCCGTTGATAGTAACAAACGTGTATTCCTGCTAACAAGGTCGGGCTTTGCCGGATCACAGCGCTATGCAGCAGCAATCTGGAGCGGCGATATTGCCACGCATTGGTCTGATTTGAAAGCGCAGATCAGTGCCGGATTAAACTTTTCTATGTCTGGTATTCCTTACTGGACGATGGATATAGGAGGTTTCTCTGTTGAACATCGCTACGAAAAGCCTACCGAAAAAGATTTGGATGAGTGGCGCGAGCTCAATGCACGCTGGTATCAGTTCGGCGCTTTTTGCCCTTTGTTCCGCTCGCATGGCCAGTTCCCTTATCGGGAGATTTACAATATTTCCCCTGAGGGCCATCCTGCGTATAAAAGCATGCTCTTTTACAATAAGCTGCGTTACAGGTTGCTTCCATACATTTATTCCATCGCGGGAGCAACAACACAACATGACTACACGATGATGCGCGGATTGGTAATGGATTTTGCAAGCGATACTGCGGTGAAAAATATCAGCGACCAGTATATGTTTGGCCCTTCATTATTGATCAATCCCATATATACTTACAAGGCTACAACCAGGCAGATGTACCTGCCTTCAGGCCAGGGCTGGTTTAATTTTTATTCAGGAGAGTTTAATGAAGGAGGTAAACATATCACTGCAGACGCTCCCTATGAACGAATGCCGTTATTTGTAAAAGAGGGATCAATTATACCTATTGGCCCGGAGTTGCAATACAGTAATGAGAAACCGGCTACAGAGATAACGCTGTTTGTTTATACAGGGAAAGACGCCGCTTTTACATTGTATGAGGATGAGAATGTGAATTACAATTATGAAAAAGGCGCCTTCACAAATATTCACTTTAACTACAATGAATCAACACATAGTTTAACCATCGGCGATCGCGAAGGTTCGTTTGAAGGCATGTTGAAAAGCCGCTCATTCAATATAAATTGGATTGATCGCCAAAAGCCTGTGCCGTTTGATCCTGAAAGAAAGGCAGATACAGTTGTAAAATACAATGGAAAACAGGTTGTTATCAAACGCTAAGTCTTACTGCAAAAAATAAAACAGAGCTGCCATTACGGCGGCTCTTTTTTTTGTCCCGATCCATTTCTGTTCTTTAAGTTTGCACCCCTTAAAATAAGGTGGACTATTATGGCCGGAAAGAAAGATATTAAGGCGGCGTTGTTATTATGCCCGCAAAGAATGGAAACGCCAAAGCCGTTAGTGGTTTCGTTACGTATTGAAAAAGAGAATGGAAAAACTAGTTATGAAGACCAGGACCTTGATAAGCAGGAAGTAAATAAATTTTACGGCAACCTTGCAAAGCCGGTAAAAGATGCGTTGATGGGTTTTGGCTCGGAAGCAATATGGAACATCAGGGATGAAATACGCCAAAAGCATGAAAAGCTCACCAATATAAGCTTGCAGGATTACCGCAAAAGTGAAATGATGCGTTACCAGCATAAACTGATAGACAAATGCAGGCTGCAGGGAGATGCACTAAAATGGTATCACAGAGTTCAGCAGGGAGATCAGAATTTTACTACCGCCACCTGTACGTTGCATAAACAAAAGCCGCTGCTCAGTTTTGAGTTGATAAGTGTAAACGGAATATTTGAATTGAATGCCATCTGTGCCGTAAGCGATGAAAAATTTTATTTGAGAGATTGTGATCATTTTCATTTTCTGCTGCATAAATCAGCCGTGTATTATTTGCTGTCTTATAAAGATCATGAAGTATTGCAATGGCTTAAAACCATTAATGTGCAGAGTTACTCGGATGAAGCTGCATTGGCAGCCGAAGTGTTGTCCGTTCTTGAAAAAGATTATAAGGTAGACCGCAAAGGGTTGTCAACTGGTGAGGAAATAGATGCCATTCCCGGTAATCAAGTGGTATTGCATGAAATGAATGATCAATACCTTGTATTTACACCGCGCTGGACATATAATTCATGGATTGTGGAAGGTGCATGGCAGGAAAAGTCAATACAAAAATCAGAAGGATCTACCATTATTGTGAAACGCAATGCAGAAGTGGAGCAACGATTTTTGACTTTTCTTTCAGCACTGCATCCGGGTTTTGCTGAGCAGTCAACGGGTAGTTATGCAGTTAGTTTTAAAGAAGCTAAACACAAGCATTGGTTTCTGAAAACTTATCACAAACTGCTTGAAGAAGAAGTTGATATTATAGGAATGGATATGCTAAAGAATTTTCATTACTCCAGGCATAAGGTATCAACAAAGAAGGAGATCATAAAGCAAGATGAAAGTTCAGTAACCATGCGATTGCAGATTTCGTTTGATAAAGAAACAATTCCATTGCAGGTAATGCAGAAGCTGTTGATTTCAGGACAAAAGGCGCTGTTTCTTAAAGATGAGTCGCTCGGTATTTTGGATGATGAATGGCTGAGCCAGTATGCAGCAATCATCAAGCATGGCAAAATTCAAAAGGATGAAATCACCGTTGCTAAATGGATAGCGGTTACAGAGCGGGACCTGGATGAAGATCAACGGATTTTACATACAACGCTGAGAGAAGAATGGTGGCAGAGAATGCGGCAGTGGCAAAGTGGCGAAGATATTTATGAGGTGCCCACAACTGTGAGCGTAACCTTACGTCCTTACCAGCGAAAAGGCTATGAATGGATGCGCCTCCTAACGGAAATAGGTGCTGGTGCTTGTCTCGCTGATGATATGGGGCTTGGTAAAACCTTGCAAACAATATGTGTGCTTGCCCATTATATTGAACATCATCCGGAAAAGAAACACATTATTGTCTGCCCTGCTTCACTAATGTATAACTGGCAATATGAGCTGCGAAAATTTGCACCGGGAATAAGGTCGGTGGTTCATCATGGGGCTACACGTATTTCAGATGTGGAACGCACTATGGCAAAGATTGTGATAACAAGCTACAATACATTGCGTGCAGATCTTGACATGCTGAGCAAAGTAGAGTACGGCGTTACAGTTGTTGATGAGAGCCATAATATAAAGAATCCTTCAGCGCAAATAACAAAGGCCATTCAACTGTTGAATGCGCGTGTAAGAATTGCGTTAAGTGGTACGCCTGTTGTAAATAATACGTTCGATTTGTACGCTCAGTTGAATTTTATTTTGCCAGGGATGTTTGGATCACGCGAGTTTTTCAGAAAAGAATATGCAGATGCGATTGATAAGAATAATGAAGAGGAAAAGGTTGCTGCATTGAGAAAAATGACCTCTCCTTTCATCTTGCGCCGGACTAAAGAGCAGGTTGCAAAAGACCTTCCGGAAAAAGTTGAATCTATTCTCTGGTGTGACATGGGCGCAGAACAAAGAAGCCAGTACGACCAGGTGAGGGAGCAGGTAAAAAACAGCGTGTTTCTTGACATAAAACAAAAGGGGCTGGCGGAAAGTAAGCTGGCCGTTATACAGGGTATGTTGAAATTAAGGCAGGTGTGTAATTCTCCGTTGCTGTTGCCTGCCGGAGAAAGGATCAGTGCAGACTCCGTTAAAACCGGTGTGCTAATGGATGAGCTGAATGGTTTGCTGGGTTCACATAAAGTCCTGGTATTTTCTCAATTTAGCAGCATGCTCGATTTGCTTGCGGATGAGTGCAATAAACAAAAAATTGCCTACCATCATTTTGATGGACAAACCGCGCCTGCAAAGCGTGCCGAAATGGTTGAAGCTTTCCAAGATAAAGACAGTACCGTAAACCTCTTCCTCATCAGCCTTAAAGCTGGTAATACCGGGCTTACGCTCACGGCCGCTGACTATGTATTTATTTTTGATCCGTGGTGGAATACTGCTGTACAGGACCAGGCAATTGACCGGACGCACCGTATTGGGCAGACGAGAAGTGTATTCGCTTACAAAATGGCCTGCCGCGATACTATTGAAGAAAAAATACTTTTGTTACAAGAAAAGAAAAAGAAACTTTCAGAAGACCTTGTTGCCGCAGAAGATGGTTTTGTAAAACAACTCACCGAAGAAGATATTGAGTATTTGTTTGCGTAGCTTAGGGGTTGGTATTTGTAAATAAAAACAGCGAAAAGTGATGTGTCTGCTTTTCGCTGTTTTCGTAATAAAGGTATCTTCCTATTTAGCCCCTTCTTTTTCAAGAATCTTCAATGCATCTTCATCTTTATATTCAATCATTAATTTCTTCAGGCTTGATTTTAATTCGGCGGTTATTTTTTCAGTTCCTTTAGAGCCATAGATATTACTTACTTCGTGTGGGTCTTTTTTCAAATCATACAATTCCCATGTATTGCCTGCATCATAAAAGCGGACAAGCTTGTAGCGCTCGCTCCTGATACCGAAATGAGGATAAACATGATGTGGTTCGGGGAACTCATAGTAATGATAGTACATCTCTTTACGCCATGGAACATTTTTATCTCCTTTAAGCAACGGAACAAAAGATGTGCCCTGGATGTCCTGCGGAATGTTCACTTGCGCGATGTTCAGCAGTGTTGGCGCCCAGTCGATATTTAACGTCATCTGGCTTATAGTTGATCCGGGTTTTATCACTCCCGGGTACCGCATTACAAAAGGCGTGCGTAATGATTCTTCATACATAAAGCGTTTGTCGAACCAGCCGTGTTCGCCCATATAAAAACCCTGATCAGAAGCGTAAATCACAACCGTGTTTTTTGATAGGCCGGTCTTGTCAAGATAGTCCAATATCTCACCAATATTTCTATCGAGTGATTTTGCCGTGGCCAGGTAGTCTTTCAGGTAACGTTGGTATTTCCATTCAACCAATGCTTCGCCTGTCAGATGTTTTTCATCAAACTCTTTACTCACTTTATTTTCATAGTAGTTGTAGAATGGTTTTTTCTGGTCTTCCGTAAAACGGTTATAAATGCCACTCTTTACATAGTCGGCATGCACTTTTAAGTCTTCTTTTAAACGCATTGTTTTATCAATGGTCATGTCCTGGTTCGCTGCAGCAGCCCTGTTTTTATAGTCATCGTGAAATGTGGGAGGCAAAGGAAATGTTTTATCATCGTAAGTGCCCAGGTCCTGTATATCTGGCAGCCATTCACGGTGCGTTGCTTTTTCGCCAACTACCAAAAAGAATGGTTTGCTTGTATCACGCTTGTTTAACCACTCCTCGGTAAATTGTGTAATAAGGTTGGTTACATAGCCATGATGAATTGTGGTGTCATGGTTTGGGGTGATAAACTGCGGATTATAATACTGTCCCTGGCTGTTGAGTATCTGGTAGTGATCAAAACCTTCCGGCAAATTACCTAAATGCCATTTACCTATCCATGCGGTTTGATAGCCGTTTTGTTGAAGCAGGCGTGGAAAAACCTGTTGGCCGGTATTGAATTTTTTTTCGTTAAGGGTATATCCGTTAATATGGCTGTATTTGCCTGTAAGTAAAGTTGCACGGCTGGGGCCGCAGATAGAGTTTGTAACCATCGCATTGGTGAAGATGGCACCTTCTTTAGCAATCCTGTCAATGTTGGGTGTGACGGCCAACTTACTCCCATAGGCGCTGATCGCCTGGTATGCATGATCATCAGAAAAAATGAAGATAATGTTTGGCCGTGACGATTGCCCTCTTGATAATAAGCCGATAAAACACGTGGCTGTTAATAATAAATACCTGCTAAGCTGCAGTGTAAATTGCATGATGATTGTTTTAATTTGAACAAAGGTGTTGTAAGGAGGTATTTCAAAAATAGGGGAAAATGTGTAGATGGCAGATTTGACTGTGATGTAATTTTAAAGAGTGGTCAGCCTTACAAAAATTACATCTTATCTGTTCTGTGGTTGTCACTTTCTTTTTCTTGAAAAAAAGAAAGTGACAACCACAGAAAATTCAAGGCAACCCCGATCGCTCCGCGTTTTGCCAGGCCATCCCCTCGCCATGTGCTATCTGCATTATTAAGTCATTTAGCTTTCGGGTTCGGTCATTTTATTATTAATTATCGTCACGCAAATTGCTCCTCATGTCTCAATGTCAACACAGCTTGCAACAACTTTCTTTTCACCGTTGCTAGCATTGAATAGGGGTGTGTTATAGGAGTGCTGCCTGCACAAGAAAAATCAGCGATCAAAAAATCAACGATCAGTAAATCAGAAATCGGCTATTGGGTTTTATTTCGCAGTGTCTTTCGCTGCTTCTTTTTCTTTCTTTTTAAAATAGCCTCGCAGCAGGAAGTTGTGTTGCAAGGCTTCAAGGTCTTCGTCCAGTTTCTGGCTGCTGGATTGCAGGTTCTTTATAGTGCTACGCAATTCTTTTGCAACGCTTGTGTCTCTTAATAAGACGCCTGCAGGGCTATTCTTGTTGTACAGCTCATCAGTTGCATCTTTAAGATTGTTGGATAGTTCCGATGCATTGTATGCGCTTTCTTTTATTAGTGATACTGTTCCGCGAATGTTGTTAAATACCGTGGTATCAGTAAGTAAGTCATCAATCAAAGTGCCGTTTTGATTTAGTTTGGCACTGAACGTATTCAGCTGTGCAGAGAAATTATTCAGCCCTGCTATCAGCTGCCTGCTGTTTTTAGCCGTTCCGTTAAAGTTATCCAGCGTATTACGGAGTGATACGACTATGTTGCTGTCGTGGAGGAGAGCTGCTACAGCTCCCTTGCCCGTAACTATTTCGGCGCTTAATGTTTTTAGATTTTGTGTGATGACCAGCAGATTTTGATTGTTGGCCTGCAGCGTTGCCATCATTTCATCTGTAGTAACGTATTTTTCAACGTCCAGCAATTGGTTGTTGGCAATTTGCTGATCGGCGTTTTTGCCGCCATAAATAACAATTAATTTATTGCCGATAAATCCTTCGGAGCTTATTTTTGCCTTGGCACCATGACGGATCAGATGTTGTACCTCACGGTCTATCGTCATAAATACTTCCACTCGTAAATCTTCTGTAAAACTGATTTTTTTTACAGTGCCTATTTTAACACCGGAGAGCCATACATTGTCGCCAACCTTTAGGCCGCTCACATCATCAAAAACAGCGCGCAGTGTAAGTGATTTGCCAAAAGCTTTTCGTTGGCCGCCGAGTGTAAAAACGCCTGCAATAAATATGGCTAATGCAAAAAAGATAAACAATCCAACAATTATTGCCCGTTTGTTTTTAACATGTTTCATTCAAAAAGTTTTTAGGTGCTGATATCGGTAATACCATATTAATCATGACTGTTCCCGACAGTTAAGCACTTCCATCTTCAATAAAATTATAATTGTAGAAGCTTTTGATGTCCTCGTTGTCTGAATCAAAAACTTCTTCAAAACTTCCCATTTTATTAAACTGCCCATTAAGCATCAAAGCTATACGATCGCCCGTTGCTTTGGCGCAGGTGAGATCGTGCGTTATGATGATAGAACTTGTATGATACAACTCCTGCACTTCATTAATCAGGCTGTTAATATCTGCACTCGTTATCGGATCCAGTCCGGCTGTAGGTTCGTCATAAAGCATAATCTCCGGGCGCAATATCAGTGTGCGGGCAATACCAATGCGTTTCCGCTGGCCGCCGGATAGTTCCGATGGCATTTGATCAATTGCCTGCGACAAGCCTACATCTTCCAATACCTGTTTTACTGCTTGCTGCACTTCGTCATCGTTCATGCCTGGATTGTGTCTTGTGAGCGGGAATGCAAGATTTTCCCTGACCGTCATGCTGTCATATAGTGCGCTATTTTGAAAGGAAAAGCCAATTTTAAGCCGAAGTGCCTGAAGTTCTTTTGTATTTAATTTATCTACTTCCTCACCCAGCACCAGTACGGTGCCTTTATCGGGTTTCAAAAGGCCGGAAATGATTTTGATAAGCACGGATTTACCTGTTCCGGAACGTCCCAGCACTACAACATTTTCACCTTTAAATAAATCCAGGTCGATGCCTTTCAGCACCTGCAAGCTTCCGAAAGATTTATGCAGATCCCGGATTGATATGACGGCTGTTGTTCTGTCGATATGTGATATATGCTTCTTCATTTAAATCGGCCTGATTGCATTTACAATTTGAACGATAATAATTTCTTCAATAAAAATGAGGAACATGGAAGCTACAACGGCTGAGTTGGCAGCGCGACCCACACCTTGTGTGCCCTGTGTAGCATTATAGCCGGTGTAACATCCTGCCATGCCAATGGTAAAACCAAAAACAATGGCTCTGATAACAGATGCAGAAACGTCAAGAAAAGTGATGCTCTGAAAAGCGTTATGGAAAAATGCACGGAAGCTTGTTAGTTCTTTGCTGTGAACATCCAGGTAAGATCCCATTAAGCCCACAAAGGCTGTGTACATCATTAGCATTGGTAGCATACAAGTGGTGGCTACCACCCTTGTAACAACAAGAAATTTAAATGGATTGATTGCTGAAACTTCCATTGCATCAATCTGCTCCGTTACCCGCATAGAGCCTAGCTCTGCACCAATATTTGATCCTACTTTGCCCGCTGCTATCAATGCTGTTACCAAGGGGGCCAGCGCACGGATTATCGCAATGGAAATAAGCGATGGAAGCCATGAGGTGGCGCCGAATTCGGCCAATGATGGTCGTGACTGCTTGGTAAAAACAAGGCCCGTAATAAAGCCCGTAAGAGATATTAAAACGAGGGATTTATACCCGATATAATAGCATTGTCTGATAATCTCCTTAAAGTCATATGGCGGAACAAAAACTTCTTTAAAAAAACGTAAGATAAACTTGTAGATGTCATAAATCTTCATCGAGAACCGGTCAATGTGTGGTGAGAAGAGGTGAGCGCCTTTCTTCCAAAGTCTGAATCTGCCTGATCCCGGTTCTTTTTTCATCCGCTTTTATTTTAATTTCAATAATTCATTCCCTATGCCGTCTTTTACCGCAAGCCTACGGCTATTCATTTAACGATTCTGCAAAATTATTGTTTAGGGTTATGTAAAAGGGTGTGGTATACAAACGCATTCCCCCGGGAATGCCTTATTCCCAGGTAGCATTTATACTATAAAAACAATTAATATACCAAGGCTGGCGCCAGCATCAAATTACAGTAATCCGGCAAAAAATGGTAGTTATTTTCTACAGAAGTGAAAATCGGAGCTTGTGGTTACACAGTTGCAAGGCTGTTTGTTTTGGGAAGGCGCGTTGGGGTTTGGGGCGAAAAGTCAAACGTTTGCGTGAAATCTGCAAAAACGAGTGTATTTGTATAGCTTAGTGGAGGCTTGTCTATTAGACGTCTGCATCCTAAAATTCCATTTAATGAGAAAGCTATTTGTCTTCTTGCTAACCTGTGGTTGTTTTATTCAGGTTGTGGCGCAACATGCTTCAACAGTAAAAGAGTACCAAAAAGCTTTTACTACTTATCCGTTCTCCGATCCCAACCCCGTTCCACTCTTAAACCAGGTATATCCGTATTTCCGGTATGATGGTTTTACGGATAAAGCTGTTCAAAAGGAATGGAAAGTAGTTGAACTGGAAAACGATTATATAAAAGTGATGATATTGCCGGAAATTGGCGGTAAAATATGGGCTGCAACAGAAAAGTCTACAGGGCAGCCTTTCTTCTATTATAACCATGCTATTAAGTTCAGAGATGTGGCTATGCGTGGCCCGTGGACAAGCGGGGGGCTTGAAGCCAACTATGGCATCATCGGCCATACACCCAACTGCGCAACGCCGGTGGATTATGTTACGCGTACCAATGCAGATGGCAGCGTGAGTTGTATTATAGGTGTGCTGGATCTGCTTACGCGCAGCAACTGGCGCATGGAAATAAACCTGCCAAAGGATAAGGCCTATTTTTCTACAAAGTCTTTTTGGTATAATGCAACACCGCTTGAGCAGCCCTATTATCATTGGATGAATGGTGGCATTAAGGCAGCCGGTAACCTTGAGTTTATTTATCCGGGCACAAAGTATATTGGGCACGGCGGTGAATATGCTGACTGGCCGGTGAATAAAGCAAATGGAAAGAAAATCTCGTTTTACGAAGAAAATAATTTTGGAGGCTACAAATCGTATCACGTGTTTGGAAAGTACACTGATTTTTTTGGGGCTTACTGGCATGATGATGATTTTGGAATGGCTCGTTATGGAACACACGACGATAAAGCCGGTAAGAAAATCTGGATCTGGGGATTATCAAGACAGGGAATGATCTGGGATAAATTATTAACAGATACAGACGGCCAGTATGTGGAAGTGCAGTCCGGCAGGTTATTTAATCAGAACGCCGAGAACAGCACGTTTACACCTTTCAAACACCGCAGTTTTTCTCCCTACGCAACAGATGTGTGGACGGAATACTGGTATCCCGTTTTACATACAAAAGGTTTTGTAGAAGCCAATGAATACGGAGCCTTAAATGTGAAGTATGAAAACGGTTGGCTCAAATTATATTTTTCGCCTGTACAAGCAGTGAAAGATACATTACAGGTGAAAGATGGAAAGAATCTGATCTATAATAAATTAATTCAACTCGCTCCGCTTCAGGTTTTTGCAGACTCCATTCAGGTCCAGGCTAACGCTGCCAGCCTGGTTGCCACGCTGGGCGGTAACAAGCTTGTGTATGAATCGGCTCCAGATGCTAATGTATTGAGCCGGCCGGTAGATGCACCTGCCGATTTTGACTGGAATAGCACATATGGATTGTATTTACAGGGTAAGGAACTGATGGATCAAAAGATGTTTGCCGCAGCGGAAGAGAAATTGACAAAGTCGCTCGAAAAAGATCATAACTATCTTCCCGCAGTTGTAAAGATGGCTGAGTTGCTTTACCGCAACATGCGTTATACAGAAGCGTTGAAGCTCGCTATGCATGCGTTAAGTATAGATACACATGCCGGTGATGCAAATTATTATTACGGATTGATCAATGCTCAACTTGGTAATATTGTTGATGCCAAAGATGGGTTTGATATTGCCGCGCTTTCACCCGAATACCGGAGTGCCGCTTACACTGCAGTGGCCAGGCTATATCTCGATGAAATGAATACGGATAAGGCTTTGTTGTACGCGATAAAAGCGGTTGACTACAACAGGTTTAATATTGATGCGTTACAAATGCAGGCAGTTATCTATCGTATGCTGAATAATAAAGAGAAGGAGGATGAGGTGCTATCAACTATTCTGAATTTTGATGCCCTAAATCATTTTGCTTCTTTTGAAAAATATCTCCTGCAACCCACAGAAGAAAATAAAACAGTATTTACCAGCACTATAAGGAATGAATTACCGCAGGAAACATTTGCTGAGCTAGCTGTTTGGTATTATAACGCAGGCCGCATTGATGAAGCTAAGCAGGTTTTTGCATTGTCGCCCACTTCTGCTGAGGCAAGTTACTGGAAGGCATATTTGGCAGGTGAAAAAGTACAGGTAGAAAATATTAATCCAAATCTGGCTTTTCCTTTCCGCTCAGAGACAGCGGCGGTTTTGGAAAACCTGTTAAAAAATCAGAATAATTGGCTGTTGAAATATCACCTGGCGCTGATTTACAAAGACAGGAACAGAGTTGAAGAAAGTAAACAATTGCTGGTTGCATGCGGTAATGAATCTTCGTTCGCGCCGTTATATGTCGTCCGGGCGCTGATTTTTAAAGATGCTGATACAGCGCGGAGCCTGGCAGATTTGCAAAAAGCAGCGTCTCTTGATGCACACTGGAGATACCAGAAACTATTGGCGGAGTATTACATCACCCATCAGCAGTATGGAAACGCTCTAGCCGTTACATCCGCTTTTTATAAGAAGGCGCCTGAGCAATACATCATGGGGATGCTCTATGCCAAAACTTTACTGCTTAATAAACAGTATGCGGCTGCAGATGGTATTCTCACAAAGTTGAATGTTATTCCGTTTGAAGGCGCTACTGAAGGGCGTGAGCTGTATCGTGAGGCCAAGCTGATGCAGGCAGTACAAATGGTCAAAGAAAAGAAATATAAACAGGCATTGGCATTTATTAATCAGGCAAAAGAGTTTCCTGAAAACCTGGGCGTAGGTAAGCCTTATGATGCGGATATTGATATTAGGCTTGAAGACTGGCTCACTTATTTGTGTTTCACGAATACTGGAAAAAAGAATGAAGCAAATGCATTGTTGCAAAAAATAACTGCCTTTGAGCCGAAGGTTGACAATACTGTGCGCAATTTTATGCCATCAAACGCAATAATTACGGCATGGGCGTACGAAAAACAAGGGGTGAAAGAAAAAGGATTGCAGTGGCTGGATGTGCAGTTGAAAGCCTTCCCCGCCAACAAGTTAATTCAATGGAGCAAGGATGTATTTGAGGGTAAAATATCTTCACTAAATGTATCCGATAAAGATGCCGGCGTTAGGGTAATTGAAGCGTTGCAGTAGCTTAAAACTGAGTTCTACGTTGTAAGTTATACGTTTTAAGTCCATTAAAATATGTTATTAATCAAAAGTGTAGAAGCGACAAAGCCAAAAATCAAAAATTTTCGGCTTTGTCGCTTTTGCCTTCCTTCGCTGCAATAGACGTACAACGTATAACTTATAACGTACAACTTTTTCCCTCTCAGCAAGTCGAAAGACCTAAGGAATCTAATTAATTCATCATAATCAGTTCTAAGCTCTAAGCCTTACGCTTTAAGCTTGCTTCCCCAGGCTTTCTGCTTGCCTTTACCACTCACGACTGCTTAGAAGTTTTTGCCGGTTTTACGGTACGTAAAAATGTGTATATAGCTTTAAGTTCAGTATCGCTCATGCGCTTGAAAGAATTCCACGGCATTTCGCTATAAGAAATCTTTTTTCCTTCCCTGAAACGGCTGATGAAGTCTTCCTGTGACCAATCGAAAATCCTTCCTGTAGAATCAGGAGTGAGATTGGGAGGAGATAGTAGCCTATTTGGGTCAGGTCCCATCGGGCCACCGCCTGCAAAAGGTTCTCCAATATATTTTCCAACACCATCTCTCATCGTATGGCAACCGTTACAGTTGGCCACATTTATCGCGAGGTATTTACCATAAGCAGCGCTTGTGTCTTTCGTTATTTTTACCGGGACTTCACCAGATGGGCCAACTGGTTTTATCAGGAATGCTTTAACGATATTGCCCAACACATTCAGTTCGTGATCGGGAACTTTGCTGCTTATCGGTTTTAGCGTGCGTAAATAAGATATTACGGCAGTAAGGTCTTCATCACTCATATCATGAAAGGGCATGAAGTCGTACATCACCGTTCCATTTGGATGTACGCCATAACGCAAAGCACGCGCAATTTCTTCATCTTTAAAATTGCCAATGCCTGTAGCCCTGTCAGATGTTATGTTCCTTGTGTATATTTTTCCAAAAGGTAAATCAAATAACACGCCTCCGGATAATGGCACTTCCTGTCCAAGTTTTATCAGTGAGTCTGAATTTGATTTGCTATGGCAATCCGCGCAGTGGGCTGGCCCAAAAACTAAGTTTCTGCCTGTGGCAATAACGGTACTGTCTTTGCTTGCATGAATTGCGGGGTAAGGAGCGTCGTAGTGAACATTTTGCCTGGTAACGGTTAGGATTGCAATAATCAGAATCAGCATAAGCAATACGATTCCGGTCCACTTGAAAATTTTCTTGATCATACAGGTGTTTAGTGTTGTTTGGTTAACATTTTTAATGGTTCGGGATAACAAAATTGAGAGGCCATTTTGCCGGTTGAAGGGTTAGGGCTACCCGGCCTTCATCGCTCTCTTCATTCATTTTGTTTTTTAGGTTAGGGTTGATTTATTCTCACTTTGCTCTTTCTATTCTTTCGTACTTAAATTCATCTTTCGCTAAATAAGGTGTTTAGTGTTGAACTGATCTGTCTTTTAAGCGATCAGGGTTGAAAAGCGGGATACTTTTTCCAGAGGTGTAGGGTTTAGTTTTTTAAGTTCCGGTTCATATCCCGTTGTTTTCTCAACTGTTTTTAGGTTAGGGTTGATACATTCTCGCGTTAAGTTCCTCTCGATTGTATCTATTGTTTCCTGGCTTTCGTTTTTTTCATCGAATGAAAGAACTGAAATGTTTTTTTTCAACATGGGTTTAGGCTCTTCTTTTACATCTCCATTTCTGTCATTCCGTTTCTTTTATTTTTTAAGGTCGGGTTGATCTTGTTTAGGGATGAGTGAAATAAAGATTTCTCTTTTTGCACCCTCTCACTCATCCGTTTCAATCGTCTTTAAAAGGCCTGGGTTGAAAATGTAGGGTCTAGTTTGTTTGATTGATGACGCAAAGCTAATATCGAAAACTCCATGTGAAAAGTACATATCGTATGAATGGTGAAAACTGTGGGATGAATTGCATATAACAGGTAGGAGTTGTTGAAACCCTTTGCAGCAAAGGGTTTCGGGTGTGATTAATCATCTTTGTTGGTGTGATTTTTCACATAAGCCTTGTGTGTTTTTTAAGGTGAAAACAATTTGCCGGTTCATTTTTTGGGTGTGTTTTTTTAAGTTAACGATTACATGTTTCCCGGTAGGGAAGCATGCCGTTTACGCAATCGGTTCAGTTCATACCCGTAAATGTGCAATTGATGCGTTGTTTCCATCGATTGCAGGTAAAAATGCTTTAACTTGTTAATACAACCCATGTATAATGGCTAGCCTATTTCAACATCGCATAAAATTGCCTCAGTATACCCGGCAGGATAAGTGGATCTTTCTCTGCGTAATGCCCTGTATTGTTATCGTACTTAATATGGTGCTTTTAAAAACAGCTTATTTATCAAGCCTCAAGAATTTTGTGCTGGGTAGCGCGATCATTTTTTTTTCTATAGGCTCAATGTGGCAATTGTTTACACGGATTGCCATTTATTTTCGCGACAAATTCCCTGCTGGTACTAAAACAGCTCAACGATTAATTACGTCTATTATATGTTTTGTATTCCTGACGGACCTTACTATTACACTTATTTTCTGGTTGTATAACCAGTTGCATTTAACGCCTAAACCCTTATCTCTAAGAAGTTATTTGTGGTCATTATTGTTTGCATTTATCATCAACGTGTTTGTTACGTTGCTGCATGAAGGAGTTTCTGCTTTTGAAAAATGGCGTACGACCTTTGTTGAAACTGACGAGCTAAAGAAAGAGTATATTAAAGGAAAATTGCTTGGGTTAAAAGGACAGTTAAATCCCCACTTTCTCTTTAATAGCTTCAATTCTCTGTCAAGCCTTATCAATGAGAATACGGAGAAAGCTGAGCAATTCTTAAATGAAATGAGTAAAGTGTTTTCTTATATGCTAAGTAGCCAGCACGAACAACTCGTTTCACTCTATACGGAACTGCAGTTTCTGCAATCCTATTATTATCTGCTTAAAGAGCGGTATGGCGAAGCGTTTCATCTGGATGTAGATGTTTTGCGTGAACATGAAGATTGGTTCCTTCCGCCTTTTACACTGCAATTGCTGCTCGAAAATACAATAGGGGGAAATGTAATATCTAAAGATATGCCGCTGTATATAAGCATCACAACGTTACACAACGGCTGGCTTGAAGTGAGCAATAGTATTCATCAGAGAGAAGGGGATGAAGGTACGCCAGATGCAGAAGGCCTGATGAATATCACTAATAAAATAAGATTGCTTACAAGGCAAACCATGTTCGTGAACCACTCAGTTGATTGCCGTACCATACGATTGCCATTGTTGAATAAGAACGAAATGAGTATTGCTGTATAAAAGTAGAAAAATGATGAAAAGCTGGATGAAACCTTCTCATGTTGAATGGATCTCCTTCGTGGTGATGATGCCCGTGATTGATCTGCTTCTGAACTACCTGTTATTCGGTGAACGGTTGTGGTGGGATTCCGCGATATGGCTATACTCAGGGGTATTGGTGTTTGTGCAGGGTTTTTGTTCCTGGTACCTGCACGTGCTTTCCATGCACTGGTTGCGTGTTAAATATCCGCAATTAAATCAAACTACATTGCGTGTGGCTATACTTGTGCCACTACATATCAGCCTTATCTTTCTAACATTTGCCTTTTTGTTTTATGGTTACGATTATTACCATTTTTTAGGATACAAATTGAATGAGGATAATCTTCGGCTGGCTTTTTATATGGCTATTGCGTTAACTGCGATAGCTACTACATTATGGGAGTCTGAGTACTCGCTGAAGAAATACAAGGAAAGCCTGAAGGAAAAAGAGCAGGTTCAACAAATGGCAATAGAGCAGGAATTTGAAACACTAAAAAACCAGGTGAATCCTCACTTTTTATTCAACTGCTTCAATACGTTGTCATCGCTTATAACGGAAGATCCCGCTCAGGCTGATGTGTTTTTAAATGAGCTTAGCAAAGTATACCGTTACCTGCTGAATAATATTGAAGAAAAACTGGCATCGCTGGAAAAGGAGCTGATGTTTATTGAGTCTTTCTTTAGCCTGCTTAAAACACGTTATGGAAGCGCGATTGAATTGCATATAGATGTTGGCGCCAGGTACAGGCATCACCTCATTCCTTCTTTAAGCCTGCAGTTATTGGTTGAAAATGCAGTAAAGCACAACATCATCTCCAAGCATCAACCGCTGGAAATTGAAGTATTTGTTGAGGGTGAAAAGTTGGTAGTCAAAAACAATCTGCAGTGCAAAATAATTAAGGCTGTTTCGCACAACATTGGCTTAAAAACCATAAAAGCAAAATATGATCTGTTGAAAAAGCCCGGCTTTTCCGTAATGGATGACGGCAATTGTTTTAAAGTGGCGTTACCGCTGATATCTCTGGAAAAAGAAGACACTGGTACGGCAATACAATATAAACAGGACAAGAAAAAGTTTAACCAGGTAAAAATGTAATGTATGAAAATTCTGATTGTAGAAGATGAAGATCTTGCTGTGAAAAAAATACGCAAAACACTGGCTGATGTAGATGCGGAAGCTGAGGTTGTTGGCGTTACAGACAGTATTAAAACAAGCGTGGAATGGCTGCGCAACAACCCTTCTCCTGATTTGATTCTGATGGATGTCGAGCTTTCTGACGGACAAAGCTTCGAGATCTTTAGCCGCATGGATGTAAAAAGCCCCGTGATTTTTACAACATCATACGATGAGTTTGCGCTGAAAGCATTTAAGGTGAATAGTGTGGACTATTTACTAAAGCCTATTCAGAAAGAAGATTTGGATAAGGCGTTGCTAAAATACAGGCACCTAAAAACTTTATACGCAGAAAATACCGCAGCGCTGAATGTTGATAGTATTGTGCAGGAGATCAAGCAAAAGCTTCAACCCAAAGAGTACCGCAAACGTTTTCTCGTAAAGAACGGGCAGCGGCTTGTCTCTGTCGAGGTGGAAGAGATCGCTTTCTTTTTTAGCGATGGCAGGCTTAATTTCTTTAAGACATTCGACAACAAGAAATATGTGGTGGATTATACCATGGATGAATTGGAAGATATGCTTGATACTCAAAAGTATTTTCGAATCAGCCGTTCTTTCTATGTATCTGTTAATAGTGTTGAACAAATACATGACTACTTTGGCAACAGGCTGCTGCTCAATGTTAAGCCGGCGGTAGAAAAAGAAGCCATTGTGAGCCGCGAAAAGGTTGGCGATTTCAAAAAATGGATGGGCAAATAATTTTGTTCATCCATAATTGCACGCAGTTAATTCAATGAAAAAACCCGTTCATACATAAATGCCCTGAACGTTTGTAATACCCTGATTAATTTTACGCCGCATTTTAAAAATCAGGGGACTAAACCCCTGTCAAACCTAAACCTTAAAAAATAGAAAATGAAGAAGACAGCTCTAAGCCTTGTGCTTTGTGTGGTAGTATTTTTAGGCGCGTGCCAGAAAAAAGAAGCAAGCTCACCCGCTGGTAGCGACAATGGATCCGGCGCGCCCACGCCCTCCTTTCTCCAGGGAAAATGGTTACACGGAAATTTTGCAATGGCCAGTTATTGGGCCTATGATGGCAGTTATCAGGGCAATCCGTTCGAGCAATCTGTGGCTTTTAATTTTTTGCCTGGCAGCCGTTATGAGTTCTTTTATATTGGAAGAACCAAAGATTATAATGGCTGTGCAACAGATGGTTTGTCGTACTTCAAGGGAACCCTTAAATTCAACACGGCAGAAAATTCTTTTGAAGTACATCCAACTGAAGGCCATTTTAAAGGGTTTTATACCTGTAGCCCGAATCGCAATTTTGACCGTGCAGCAAAAGCGAATGAACTCACTGTAACAACCTTTTATTATTCACTTGAAGAAAATAATGGTGTACAATATGTGCGGATCAGCCAGACCAAAAATGATGAATATGCCAGTTACTTTAAGAATACAACCTGGTAACAGCTCAAAATATTTTCAGTTTTGTCTTGTTTTTTTGAAGAGGAAAGAATGGAGGCGGCAATATGCCGTCTCCTTCGCATTTATAGCATCTTAGTTCCCACATTCATGCCAGCTGCTATCGCATGGGCAACCTATAGCTAAAAACAGTATTATACATTCAATAATGAATACCTTTGTTTGTAAGATTATTTGTTATGAAACCAGTGATAACCATTGAATATTGCCCAAAATGCGGTTGGATGCTTCGCGCTGCATATATGGCACAGGAGCTGCTCACTACTTTTACCGATGATATTAAGGGCGTGCTTTTACAGCCCGCTGAGCTTGATGGCCGCTACACAATTTTTTATAACGATGAAAAAATATTTGATAGAAAAGAAGATGGCCATTTCCCTGATATCAAGGAATTAAAACAACAGATAAGAGATAAAGTAAATCCTTACAAAAGTTTGGGCCACTCCGACAAAAAAGGCTAACGTTTCGGGTAGGGCCCGATGCTAGTGCGATATGTTATGATGTACATCTTTACAAACGTGCTTTCTTAAAAAAGCTGCCGGAGAACCGGCAGCCAACACTTAAAATGGACTTGCAATGAGAGAGCGTTTCAAGCGAAACCAACCCGCCTGCTTTGTTCAGGCTTGCCTGTTTGGCTTCCTTGTTATGAATGATTATTTAAAAATGAATTCTGGTTTAATGTTGATCATAATATAGGCCCAGTCGGCGCCATTTTTTGCGGTTGGTACATTCTTTACATTCGGTGACGTAAGTAATGCAGTGTTGAAAAAATGGCAATACCCGCCTTCAATGGAGATTTGCCTGGTAATGTTGTAGGTGCCGGTAATATCAATCTCCTGTCCAAAACTTTTTTTACGATTATTGTCTGTGCCCGGAATAATAATAGATGCCGCACTGCTAAACTGGTGAAGATCTGCAGTGAGCCAGTATTTGTCTGATGGTTTAAGCCTCGTTTTTATATAATAATCCGTTAGCCCGCCTTTTCCAAACGAGCTTGCCGCGTAGAAGTAATCCATATATCCCCAAAACTTGTGAGGTGTTCCATATAAAGGGTCAAAGCCATTGCTTGTATTGCCGTTGCTTCCACCGGTTGTATAGTCAACACCCGCTCCTGCACTAAAACTTTTATTAATGTAGTATTGAGCAAAGGCACTTAATAAAGCTGCGCTTAAGTTTTGACCATTGGCATTTTTGCCGAACTGGTAATATGCTGATCCTGTTAAGCCAATATTATTGTATTGATTGTTGAAATAGAATCCCGTGGTGATTCGTGACCATGTGCCTTGCTGGTAGACTTTTGTAGTACTGTCTGTGAGATACTTGCTGAATTGATCGCTGAAGAGTAAGAACGACGCATTGCCTTTTTGTAATTTTTTTCCAGCATATAAAAATTCAAAACTTTTGTACATGGCGCCGCCATTGGTATTGGCGGTATAATTGCCGGGCGGAACCGGATTGTAGATTGTGCCTGATGCATTTTCTTTGTTTTGGTTGAAGGCAACCCCGGCGTGTAGCATCCATTTGTTGCGTTCATATTTAAGCACGCCAGCATCGTGCCGCCTGGCTTGTTGTAGCCAATCCAAATTGCCAATCAGTCTTTGATCGTCATAAATAAGTTCCTGTCTTCCGATCTTCAAACTCAGCGACTGGTTCTTTACGATAGTGTCTGTTAATAATATTTCTGCCCAGGCTTCGTGAAGCATGAGTCCATTATTGTCTGCGGTTGTTGTTTTGTTGATGGAGGAAACATCCTGTCCCCAAACCCTTGCATCCTGTAATGCGAGGCCCAGCTTTATGCGATAGCTATTGTAGAGTAGGCCCAGCCTGGTGCGTTGTGATGTGAATATTGCAGCCGGTGCGTTTTTCGGTAGAGGGGCTCCTTGGCCATCCCTTAATTCGGTTCTCGTTCGCAGTTGCGCAGCTATAGTAAGCTGCGCAGTTGAGGAAGGATGAAAAGCTATTGTAGCCAAAAGCATGGCCATAGCTTTCATGCACAATTTTTTCTTGTACATTCGCTTTGGTTTTAAATTGATGGATCGGTTTAAAACTTCAGGCCCGTGAAGGTTGCCGCCTAAACGGGCCATTTTATTTATCGCATGACAAGCATTCGTGCTATTAGAATTTCCTAAAAGGTTGATAGGGTATTTCGTACTTTGTAACTCGTACTTAGTTTTATTATATACCGCATAGTGTTCGCGCTAATTAAATCTTCTACAGCTTGAAGAAAACTTCACAGGTGCAAGATTAGGTACTTCGTACTTCGTAGCTCGTACTTGTTTTATCTGCACCGCACAACATTCACGCTAATTAAATCCTCTAAAGGGTTGAAGAAAACTTCACAGTTACAAGATTGGGGACTTCGTACTTCGTAACTCGTACTTAGTTCATCTTACCATTGAGCAGCTTTTTTCTGATCCCTTAAAGTATCAAATAAAACAGTAGGATCTTTTTCTTCCGGCGCGTTGATGAAATGCGAGAATCTTTTGCGCAGCTGTGGATTGTCAACCACTTCCTTCCACTCGCATTGGTAATTGTCTACCAGTTGCTGCATTTCTTTTTCCAGCGTGTCGGCAATGCCAAGGCTATCGTTTATTACTACATTGCGCAGATAGTCAATTCCACCATCCATTTTGTTGAGCCATGTTGCAGTTCGCGTGAGTGGGTCTGCAGTCTTAATATAAAACATCAGGAACCGGTCAATGTATTTAATACAGGTTTCGCTGTCTACATCTGTGGCTAATAATAGCGCATGCTGTGGTTTTGATCCTCCATTGCCGCACACATATAAGTTCCATCCTTTTTCGGTGGCAATAATGCCAAAGTCTTTTGATTGCGCTTCTGCACACTCGCGGATACAACCTGATACTGCCGATTTAATTTTATGTGGCGCTCTCAATCCACGGTATCTTTCTTCTACCTGTATCGCAAAGCTTACACTGTCCTGCAGCCCGAAGCGGCACCATGTTGAGCCTACGCAGCTTTTTACCGTTCTTAGTGCTTTGCCATATGCATGCCCGCTTTCAAATCCCGCCTGTATCAACTCCTCCCATATCGAGGGTAGTTCGCTTACATGCGCGCCAAACAGGTCAATGCGTTGTCCGCCGGTTATTTTTGTGTACAGGTTATATTTTTTGGCGATCTGCCCGATAGTAATAAGTTTATCAGGAGTAATTTCTCCGCCGGGTATTCTTGGGACCACCGAATAGGTTCCACCTTTTTGAATGTTTGCCAGGTATCGGTCGTTGGAGTCCTGTGCGGTGTCATTCCCTTTCGTCAGGATCATTTCATTCCAAAGGCTCGCGATAATTGAACTGATTACAGGTTTGCAAATTTCACAGCCGTCTCCATGGCCAATTGTATCCAGTACATCATTAAATGATGTAAGCTCTTTCAGCTTAATAAGGTCATATAGTTCCTGGCGGGAATAATCGAAGTGTTCGCAAATAGTGGTGCGGATGTATTTGCCCTGCTGTTTCATCGTGTAAAGCATCAGGTCTTTTAGCATAGGTGCGCAGCCTCCACATCCTGTTCCGGCCTTTGTGCATTTTTTTATGGCGTCCACGCTTTCACAGCCCGATGTAACGGCATTGCAAATGTCTTCTTTTGTAATGCCTTCACAGCTGCATATCAGTGCGTCGTTTGGCAGGCTTTCAACACCGGCAGTTTTGTGTTCTGAGCTTCTGGAGCCAAACAACAGGTCTTCCGCGTTGGCGGGAAGGACAATATTGTTTTTGCAGGTTTGCAACAGCATATTATAGGCGGATGCATCTCCAATTAAAATGCCGCCCAAAAGATATTTACCATCAGCAGAAATATTTATTCGCTTGTAAACGCCTTTGCTGTTATCGTTAAACACAACGGTCTTGCATTCCTGCTCTCCGGCGAATGGCGTGCCAAAGCTGGCAACATCTATTCCGATCAATTTTAGTTTAGTGCTCATGTCAAAGCCATGAAATGCCCTGTCCCCTCCGGTGATATGGGTGGCTGCAACTTCTGCCATTTCATAACCCGGAGCAACCAATCCATAAATCATGCTATTGTATAAAGCGCATTCGCCTATTGCATAGATGAATTCATCGTTTGTCTGCATGTATTCGTTAATAACAATGCCTCCGCGTTGCCCGGTCGCCAGTCCGGCAGTTTTAGCCAGTTCATCCCTTGGCGTAATGCCCGCGGATATAATAAGGATGTCTGTTTTTAAATGTGATTGATCTGCGAATTTCAATCCGTCAATACGTCCGTTGCCGGTTATTTCGGCTGTCTGCTTACTGGTGTGAATGGTTAGTCCGAGTTCTTCGAGTTGGGCGGTTAGCACAGACGATGCAGTTTCATCTATCTGTCTTGGCATTAATCTCGGTGCAAACTCTATAATATGTGTATCCGTTATGCCCAGGTCAATCAGTGCCTTGGCTGCTTCCAGGCCAAGTAGCCCGCCGCCGATAACCGCACCGGTGTTTGCTTTCCTTGCGAATGCTGTAATTAGTTCCAGGTCTTCAATTGTGCGGTAAACAAATACGCCGTCTTTTTCAATTCCGGGAATGTTCGGCGTAAAAGCCGAAGATCCTGTTGCCAGCACCAGGTAGTCGTAACTTTCAACGATGCCTTTGTGTGATTCTACTGTTTTGTGCTCGCGGTCAATTTTCTTTACCGGGTCGCCAATATGTAATATTATATTATTTTCTATATACCATTCTTTCGGAGCCAGTGTAAGTGCCTCTGCAGATTTTCCAGAGAAAAATTCGCTCAGGTGAACCCTGTCGTATGCGGGCCTAACCTCTTCGCCAAAAACGATCAACTCAATATTGGCGGCATGTTTGGCGATTATTTTCTCGCAAAACTTATATCCAACCATGCCGTTTCCTACAATAACAACTTTCATAATTAGCTATTTGGTTAATAAATTAGTTTTAAGTATAATGTTAGTTTTATTTTCTAAAAATACTCAAAATACTATTTAAACAATATTACTTGTGTAATATTTAAATTGTTTTTTAATTAAATTGAGCAGGATTTTTATCATTTATGATATATTTTTAATTATAAAATATGTTTTATGAGATCCACTTTGTATCTAACAGGGGCAGGACCGGGTGATCCGGAGTTGATAACAGTTAAGGCAATAAGGATTTTGAAAATGGCGGACGTGATTTTATACGATGCTCTGGTAAATGATGAATTGTTGGGTTATGCATCCCCGGCTGCGCTCAAAATTTTTGTAGGGAAAAGGTTTGGGTGCCATGCGCTTTCTCAGCAGGAAATTAATATGCTTATTATAGAACACGGTTTAAAATACAAAAATATTGTTCGCTTGAAGGGCGGTGACCCTTTTGTTTTCGGCCGGGCACAGGAGGAGATTGATGCTGCAAGAAGCGCGGGAATGCAGGTTGAAATCGTTCCGGGTGTTAGCAGTGCTCTCGCCGTACCAGCCTCTGCTATGATTCCGCTTACCTGTCGCGGGGTTAATGAAAGTTTTTGGGTAGCTACAGGTACAACTAAAACTGGCGATATATCTTCTGATGTTTATCTCGCCGCGCAATCCTCGGCTACAATTGTGTTGCTTATGGCTATGAGTAAACTTGAAAAGATTGTAGATATTTTTATTGCGGCTGGAAAAAGGCATACTCCCGTGGCCATCATACAGGATGGAACTACGTTAAAGCAAAGGATCATAACGGGAGCAATTAATGATATCGCCCTCAAGGCTGCTTATGCGGGTATTACAAATCCTGCGATAATTATTATAGGTGATGTTGTGAATATTAATGCAGTGAATGAAGTGGTTCGCATGCATCCTGAATATCTTAGCCGTACGGCGTAATACACCGCTTAATATTATTATGCCAACAGATGAATCGCATTAAAGTAAACAGTGGGCGCTAACTCGTTTGTAGAGTATGTACCTTGGCTTTGGGTATCATCTGGATTCTTAAAGAAAAAAAATTACATGAAGAAGAGTAAGGTTGGCTGCGATCTGCAAACCTGTTACCTGTGCCGTTTATCTATGAAGGAATGGAAGCCCGCAATTGCAGAAGCGAAAAGTAATATTGCGCTAAAGAAAGGTGATGTGTTATTTAATGAAGAAGATGAAGTAAAGGGCATGTACTTTGTTTATGAGGGCAAAATTAAAGTGCATAAGAAATGGGATGATGACAAAGATTTGATTCTTCGTTTTGCGGCTAAAGGCGATATTGTAGGGCATCGTGGTATAGGTGGTGGTAACATTTATCCTGTATCTGCAACCGCACTCGAGGCTTCGGTGGTGTGTTATGTTGACCTGGATTTTTTTAATGCTTCCTTATCCTGCAATCAACATCTCATTCAAGGGTTGCTTAAGTTTTACGCGCAGGAGTTATACGAATCAGAAAAGAACATGCGCAACCTGGCGCATATGCCTGTTAAAGGGCGGTTGGCAAATGCATTCCTCTCACTTAAGAAAAAATTTGGCGAGGCCAAAGATGGCTCCATAAATATTGAATTGAGCCGCCAGGATCTTGCCTCTTATACCGGGGCTACTTATGAGACGGTTTTCAGAATATTAAATGAAATGTTGAATGATGGGCTTGTTGAAATTGACCGGAAAAAAATAAAATTAAAAAAGATGGATGCGTTGGTCGCACTCACAAAACCTGAATAACGGGGCTTTATATTCCTGATAAAAAAGATACACTTGTTTGGTATTTCGGCCGTAGGTTATTGTGTCTGGCAACTACAGTAGTATTTTTTGCGACAGAATAAGAAATAATGTAAGAAGACGCAGCCGATCATAAGGGTGCGTCTTCTTTGTGTGAAATAGGTTTATGCGTTCATCTTATAAACGAACGATTCAAATATTTTTTTCAGCCCGCTCCAGTCTTCAGTTGCAATCAGGTCCTTTGGAAACAGGCTGCTTCCAAGGCCCAATGCCTTTGCGCCGGCTTGAATAAAGTCTGTACAGTTATCCAGTGTAACGCCACCTGTCGGCATTAGCTTTACCTGGTTCAAGGGCGCTAATACCTCTTTAATGTATTCCGGGCCCAGCCTTGTTGCTGGAAATATTTTCACCATGCTCGCGCCAAGCGACCAGGCTTTGTAGATCTCAGTAGGAGTATAGCCTCCCGGAAATACTGGAATATCAGCCTGTACGCAAGCTGTGATAACATCTTCGTTAACTATTGGCGTTACAATAAACTGGGCGCCCGCCGCAAGGGCTGCATCCAGGTCTGTGAGTGTGCAAACCGTGCCCGCGCCAATATTTAAATTGCCTCCGAATGTATCTGCGATTTCTTTGATGGTGGTGGTAGCTGCAGCCGAGTTCATGGTGATTTCAAGGTTGGTTAGGCCACCGTCAATATAAGTGGTTACCAGCTTTTGCATAATATGCAACGGTAAATTTCTCATAATACCAACTACCGGTACTTTCTCAAATCGTTCCCATGAAAAAGCTGTTCTCATTTCTATCGAATTTGCGTTTAATTACAATTTTTTATCTGCAATATTACTAACAATATAATTTTTGGCGGTATGCGTAAGCTGCGCAGTGCATTTATTGTGTTTGCCTGCGCTTCCAGATATTGATGTGCCCATCTGTAACAGCATTGCCGCCGTCAATTAGTTGTATGGAGATATCCTGTTGAGCAAATAAAATATCCAATGCCGCTCTGTAATACTGCGCAAGCACTGTGTTGCTGACTATTTGTATAAATGGATAAGGTTGTTGTTGCAGGTCTTTTAATTCATGGCCTATTAGTAAACCTGTGAGGTAATAATAATTTTCTTCGTTGCTGCATTGTTGAAACAACTGATTGGTGCGTATATGAAACAGGTGGTTAAGCAGGTTGCCATGGCTGCTTTCCGTAACGCCTTTGTTAAAGAAATGGAGGTTGTTTCCTGCCGAAAGGTTGCGGCCTTCTTCAAGGCTTACAGCAAGAATGCTCTTCTGAAAAAGCAGGTTAAAAACTTCGCCCGTCATATAAGTCCGGAACATAACCGCGTTGCCGTTATGTATCACAATGTGCTTGGAGTGTGTGCCGGGAAAAATAAAAAGCTGTTCATGTGTAGCGCCAACCTGTTGGCAGCCTGCAAGCTGTGTTTCCTCTCCGCGCAGTACATCGCTGTTTGTACGCGCGCCCGAAATAATCAGGGTCTCATGCGGGAATGCTTCATTTGCTGAAATTGTATCAGTAAAAAGATCCGAGCCGTCAATGGCAAACGGCACCTCTTTATAAGGCAATTCAAGCATCCCGATTGTAGAACTGGCCATGCCTGAAATAACAATTGGTACATTTTGCAGTGAAATATTATGCTCCTCTTCAATAGCTGTAATTCCCAATTGAAGCTGTGCTATGTAAAAGTCCTGACGGGTTGCCGCTTTTGCGCCGGCATCCTTCCATTGCTGATAAGTATGGTTTATACCTGATGCGGATTGAAATTCCCCAAGCGCTTCACGCGTGTCAGTGTTAATAAGGCGTAGCCTGAAATTAGACGTACCCCAGTCGCAGCTTAAAATGGATTGAATTGGTTGCATAATGAAATTTACAGATTTTGTTGTACGAATCCGTTCGTATAATAACTTTTCCGTTTATCCCTATTTGTTTTAATTGTTCAGCGCGAGCTGGCAATTTGCATCGAAAATATCATCAAGACTCATAAATAGCTGTAATGAATCAAATAAAAAAAGCGCTTAGCCTGTGCATGTTTTTTGCGTTGATAACCAGCTGGGCATTTGCACAAGTTAATATTGGTAAAATAAGCGGAAGTGTTAAGAGTACAAACAAAGGTGTAGAAGGTGCTACCGTATCATTACTGTCCTCAAAAGATTCATCCTTAATAAAGATGGTTGTTTCTGATAAAGAGGGCAACTACGTTATCGACAAAGTTGCAATCGGCAAATACCTGCTATCCATCGCTGCGTTGAATTATACAAAGAAGTACTCACAGGAAATAATTATATCTAAAGATGCGGAGCATATCAAAGCAGAGAGCATTGAATTGATTGCTGAAGCAAACGGGCTTGCGAATGTTACAGTAGCCGCTAAAAGGCCGGCTATTGAAGCTCGCCCGGACAAGATGGTTGTAAATGTTGACGCTGCCGTTACGAATGTAGGCTCAACTGCATTAGAAGTGTTGGAGAAATCTCCGGGTGTGGTTGTTGATAAAGATGGGAAGATAAGCCTTAATGGAAAGGCTGGCGTTACTGTAATGATTGATGGAAAACCCTCGTATGTTTCTGGCGCAGACCTTACGAACTTGCTGAGCAGCATGAACGCCAATCAGCTTGATCAGATTGAGTTAATGAGTAATCCGTCATCTAAGTTTGATGCAGCAGGAAATTCGGGGATCATCAATATCAAGATGAAAAAGAATAAGGCAAAAGGTTTTAACGGCAGCGTTACAGCCAGCTATGGGCAGGGCCGCTATCCCAAAACCAACAATAGCCTGAACCTGAACTACCGCAACGGCAAGTATAATGTTTTCATGAACTATGCACTGAATGGCGGGCAAGGTTTCGGCGATCTGCATATCATGCGCACATATACAGGTGCAGATGGAAAGGTGACATCTGTTTTTGATCAGCCAACGCATTTCAAAGGTTCAAATCTCACCAACACGCTCAAGCTTGGCATGGATTATTATCTGTCGCAGAAAACAACAATTGGATTTGTAGCAAATGGATTTATTACAAATCGCTCCGGCAAAAATAATAGTACCGGTTATATGCAGGATGCGGAGGGTAACACAGATTCTATTGCACAGACAAATAGTAGGGATGACCGCCGCTGGGCGAATGGTTCTTTGAATCTAAACTTCAGACATCAGTTAGATTCAGCGCGTGAATTAACGGCAGATGCGGATTACATCCAATACAACTCTACCAATACACAAAATTTTGTCAACCATTCTTACTATCCTGATGGCACCAATATATCTCAAGATATTTTACGGGGTAATTTGCCATCAAACATTCGGATTTATTCTTTTAAATCTGACTATACGCAAAATTTCAAAAAGAGCCTTAAGCTGGAAGCCGGTATAAAAACAAGTTACGTTAAGACGGATAATACAGCTGATTACTACAATTGGAACAACAATAACTGGGAAGTTGATTTTGCAAAGACCAATCATTTTGTCTATGAAGAAAATATCAACGCTGCTTACGCAAATATGAACAAACAATGGAAAAAGTTCAGCCTGCAGCTAGGCCTGCGTTTTGAAAATACCAGTTATAAAGGGCATCAGTTGGGTAATGAGCAAAGAAAAGATTCTGCATTTAACCGCACGTATAACAATCTGTTTCCAACAATATACACAAGCTATAACGTTGATAGCAGTAACCAATTGACGTTCTCTTACGGGCGCCGCATCGACAGGCCTGCATACCAGGATCTGAATCCCTTCCTGTTTTTCATAAACAAGTATACCTATGCGCAGGGTAATCCATTTTTGTTGCCACAGTATACAAACAATGTAGAGCTTAGCCATGTGTGGAAGAATAAAATAACAACCACGCTCAGCTATAGCAAAACCACGCAATATTTTACCAATATTTTCAGGACAGAAGGAGAGGTGACTATCCTTACAGATGGTAACCTGGGTGAAATGCAAAATTTCGGTGCGCGCGTTAACTGGCAGCAAGATGTTGTTAAATGGTGGAATGTGAATATTAACGTGAACGCGAACTATAAAAAGGTGAATGGCTTTGCTAACGGTTCTGATATTATCAGTGCAGCATGGAATGGCCAGTTAAATGTAAACAACCAGTTTAAGTTTGATAAAAGCTGGTCAGCAGAGCTTTCAGGTTTTTATAATACCAAAGATGTAGAAGGTCAATTTATCATCGCGCCTTTTGGGCAGGTTTCCGCAGGCGTTGCAAAACAGGTCTTAAAAAACAAAGGAACGGTTAAGTTGAATGTCCTTGATATTTTCTATACACAGGTTATAGACGGCCACATCAAATACCAGAATGTAAACGAACACTTTATTCAAAGCCGCGATTCACGCGTAGTAAATATTTCCTTTACCTGGCGTTTTGGTAAGCCTTTGAAAGATGCACCACGCAAGAAAAGCGACAACGGTGCCAGCGAAGAACAGAACAGGGTAAAGGCGGGGTAGTTGTATCACGTAGTGCGTAAAATATTTTTTAATTGACAATTGACAGTTGACAATTGAAAATGACGGAGCGAATGTGAACAATTTTCTAATTGACTTCTTCGTGTTCCTTTGCGCTTTCGCGTCTTTGTGGCAAAAAAAAATCGTTCGTGTCGCTGTGCCTCCGTGGTTCAAATTCCTTCATTTGTCACCAAAACAATTTATTTTAGCTCGGTACTCATCAAACCTTCTAACGATGCTTAAACAAATTGTTTTGGTATTGACTATTGTGTGCGTGTCTCTAATAGTGCAAGCGCAAAATGCAACAATCAATCCCAAATTGCTTTCCGGCCAATGGAGCGCTCATTGGATCACCTGCCCTGATGTTCCTGCAAGAGCATACGGCGTTTATCATTTCAGAAAAACAATCAGCCTAACTTCAAAGCCTGACAAATTTATTGTGCATGTATCGGCTGATAACCGTTACCGGCTTTTTGTTAATGGCGTTGCTGTTTGCTTCGGTCCGGCACGCGGTGATCTCTATAACTGGTTTTATGAAACGATTGACCTTGCAGCTTATTTACAATCAGGAAAAAATACAATCGCCGCTCAGGTCTGGAACATGGGTGAGCATGCCGCAGTTGCACAGGTGTCTAATCAAACAGCCTTTATGTTGCAAGGCGACGATAAGGCTCAGGAAATTATAAACACTGATAAAACGTGGAAGGTTACTAAGGACGATTCCTATGAACCTTGTTCGCTGGATAATGGCGCGCGGCTGTGGTCATACATGGTTATCGGGCCTGGTGATCATGTTAAGGCAAACGCTTATCCATGGGGCTGGGAGCAGGCGGCTTACAATGATGAAAGCTGGAAGAATGCAATAAGTATCGCTCAACCCGTTAATGCTGGTTATGGAACAGATAACATGTGGTCACTTGCGCCACGGACAATACCATTGATGGAAGAGAAATTGCAGCGCATTCCGTCTATTCGCAGAGTGACAGGCATTGATATTAACATTTCTTCTCTTGACAGTGCGCATCCGCTTACTATTCCTGCAAACAAAACAGTAAGCATTTTATTTGATCAAACCAACAATACTGTCGCCTATCCAGAGTTGTTGGTTAGTGGAGGTAAATCATCCACTATTAAACTAACCTATGCGGAAGCAATGTTTAAGGATCGAAAAAAAGGTAATCGCAATGATGTTGACGGCCGTGAAATAATGGGCAACTTCGACATTTTTGAACCGGATGGTGGTGAAAATAGATTATTCAGACCTCTTTGGTTCAGAACATTCAGGTATCTGCAACTGGACATAACAACGGGTGACCAGACACTGGTTATTAACGACTTTTATGGAAAATATACAGGCTATCCCTTCGAGCAAAAAGCGGTCTTTAAAAGCAACGATGCATCGTTGCAGGATATCTGGAATGTAGGCTGGCGCACTGCAAGATTGTGTGCCGGTGAAAACTATTTTGATTGCCCGTACTATGAACAACTGCAGTACGAAGGCGATACGCGTATCCAATCCCTGATATCATTATACGTAACAGGAGACGACCGGTTAATGCGTAAAGCGATTAATGACTTCTATAAATCACGAGTGCCCGAAGGGTTAACACAAGGGCGTTACCCTAGCAATCGCCTGCAGGTGATTCCACCTTTTTCATTGTATTGGGTAAGCATGCTGTATGATTATTGGATGCATCGCCAGGACGAAGTTTTTGTGAATCAGTATCTAATGGCTGCAGAAGGCGTGCTTGACTGGTACGAAAAGAATATCGATAAAAATAAAAACATGCTTGGCCCAATGAAATGGTGGGGCTTTGTTGACTGGAATACGCAATTCCCGAATGGCGTTCCAGATGGTGCAACAGATGGTAACAGCTCGGTGATAACATTGCAATATGTGTATACATTACAGCAGGCTGCTGCGCTGTTTTCGCACTTCGGTAAACAAAATGAAGCTTCGCATTACAATGCACTCGCAAAACAATTATCCGAAGGAACATATCAACGCTGTTTTGATAAAACAAAAGGGCTGATGGCAAACACACCAGAGAAAAAGTCGTTCAGTCAGCATGCCAGCATTCTTGCCGTGCTGACGCAATGCATTGAAAAAGGTGAAATGCAGCCGGTGATGAAAAAAGTGCTTTCGGATAATACACTTAGTCAGGCAACATTTTACTATCGTTTTTATTTAACGCTGGCTTTGAAAAAAGCAGGTATGGCAGATATGTACTACAGCCAGCTAAAACCCTGGCGCGATATGCTTGCTATGGGGTTGACAACTTTTGCTGAAAATCCCGAGCCAACGCGTTCAGATTGCCACGCATGGAGTTCGAGTCCTAATTACGATTTTCTGGCAACCATCTGTGGTATCATACCGGGGAGTGCCGGGTTTAAGACAATCCGGATTGAACCACATCCCGGCGAGTTGAAGGAGATATATGGTAGCATGCCGCATCCTTCAGGTACAATTGAAGTGTCGTTACAGCGCAAGGGGGAAAATGGCTTACAGGGAACTGTTACACTTCCTTTTGGAACTTCCGGCAAATTTGTCTGGAACAATAAAGAGATTGTTTTAAAAAGCGGCAAACAACAGGTTACATTTTAGAAGACAACAAGCAGGGACAGACCGCATTCAGGCGGCCGTTAGCCTGAGCGCCGGATCATATGCTTTACTTTAACAATTTAGATGTAACAATGATTGTTTAAGGAGAGAAGGTAATTCGATTATCAGAAATATACGCTAAAAGGATTAAGCATTCCATCTTAAACAATCAGGGTTAAATAAGGGGAATTCAGTACGCTGTTTCATCGCTGTAGGTGTTACATCTTTACCTTACAGTACAGGACAGTTATACAGTATTGAGCCTCTATTTTCGTAAAATAGCATTGCTAAGCAGAAAAACTCTAACGAATCATGCAGGTCATATTAGGCGTTATTTTTCATTTTATCGGAGGGTTCGCATCGGGCAGTTTTTACATGCCTTTTAAAAAAGTAAAAGGTTGGGCGTGGGAAAGTTACTGGATTGTAGGAGGTGTGTTTTCCTGGCTTATCGTGCCGCCGTTAGCCGCCTGGCTTACAGTCCCCGGCTTTTCAGAAATCATTAAAAGCACGCCGTCTTCGGTGTTGGCATATACCTACTTTTTTGGGGTGTTATGGGGTGTGGGTGGGCTTACCTATGGTTTAGGTGTGCGCTACCTCGGCATGTCGCTTGGTAATTCCATCGTGCTGGGCTTTTGTTCGGCCTTTGGTGCATTGATCCCCTCTGTTTATTATAACTTTTTTCCTGCCGAAGGTAAAACCACTTTTACCGAAATGCTCAATACATATTGGGGGAGATGGATTTTGTTGGGCGTTGTAGTTTGCTTATTAGGAATTTATGTCTGTGGCAGGGCAGGCATGCTGAAGGAGCGTGAATTGCCGGAAGAAGAAAAGAAGAAAAGCGTACAGGAATTTAACCTTACCAAAGGCTTAATTGTAGCAATCATTTCCGGTATTTTAAGCGCTTGCTTTAATTTTGGCATTGAAGCGGGCAAATCCATGGCCAACGTAGCAGTTGCAAAAGGGATGAACCCATTGTATCAGAATAACGTTATTTATGTAGTGCTGTTGTGGGGCGGGTTAACTACAAATTTTATCTGGTGCATTATGCTGAATGCGCGTAATAAAACATTTAAAGATTATACTGACGAACGTACTCCTTTGCTTAAAAACTATATTTTTTCTGCGCTTGCGGGTACTACCTGGTTTTTACAGTTTTTCTTTTATGGAATGGGAGAGAGCAAGCTTGGCAACGGAGCAAGTTCGTGGATCCTTCACATGGCATTCATCATTCTTATTGCCAACTTCTGGGGGCTGGCGTTAAAAGAATGGAAAGGGGTAAGTTCAAAAACAAGATTTACTATAGGCGCAGGCATCGCAATCATTATGTTATCCGTACTAATAGTCGGCTATGGTAACTCAATCAAATAATTTATTTAAACAAACAAGAATATGGAATCACTAACAACCCGTTTTAAGCATGTAAGCTATTTGTGGGATGAGGCTAAAGCTGCTGAGCTTGAGGGCGATGAGGTAGCGCTGCTGATCTACCGTTCCAACTTGCTGGGCGCCGATTTGCGTTTAACTAACTACGGAGGTGGTAACACATCCTGTAAAGCGATGGCTAAAGACCCATTAACGGGAAACGAAACGGAAGTGATGTGGGTAAAAGGTTCCGGAGGCGATTTGGGAACATTGAAAAGAAGTGGGCTTGCGGCTTTGTACGTAGATCGTCTGCGCAGCCTTACCAATGTATACCGTGGAATTGAACATGAAGATGAAATGGTTGAATTGTTTAATCATTGCATCTTTGACCTTGCTTCTAAAGCACCATCTATTGATACTCCTTTGCATGGTTTCCTTCCATTTAAGCATATAGATCATTTACATCCGGACGCAGCCATTGCTATAGCCGCCGCGAAAGACGGTAAACGCATTACACAAGAGCTGTTTAACGGAACGATTGGTTGGGTAGAATGGCAACGTCCGGGGTTTGATCTTGGGTTAAAGCTGAAGGAATGTTTAGATAACAATCCGGGCATCCGTGGTATTATGCTGGGCTCGCATGGCTTATTCACATGGGGTGATACCGCATACGAAAGCTACATGAATACGCTCGAAGTAATTGAGCGTTGTGCGGAATATCTTGAAGAGAATATAAAAACAAACGGCCAGGTATTTGGCGGGGCGAAAATAAACTCATTGCCAAAAGAAGAGCGCCTTAAAAAAGCTGCAGTGCTTGCGCCGGTATTAAGAGGTTATTGTTCTTCTTATATGAGGATGATCGGCCATTTTACGGATGATGAAAGAGTGCTTGAATTCATCAATTCAAATGATCTCGACAGATTGGCGCCAATGGGTACCAGTTGCCCTGATCACTTCCTTCGCACAAAGATCAGTCCCCTGGTTTTAAATCTTTCTATTGATGAAGATGTAAGCGATGTAAAAGCCGTTAGAGAAAAAATAGCACCGTTGTTTGATGCCTACAGAAAGATGTACACGGAGTATTATGAGTCTTGCAAGCATAGCAATAGTCCTGCAATACGCGATACAAACCCTGTGGTAATTTTGTATCCGGGCGTAGGTATGTTTACCTTTTCAAAAGACAAACAAACAGCAAGAGTTGCTGCCGAGTTTTACATAAACGCGATCAACGTGATGAAAGGCGCCGAAGCAGTATCGGAATACACTTCGTTGCCAAGGCAGGAAGCGTTTAATATTGAGTACTGGCTGTTGGAAGAAGCTAAGCTGCAGCGTATGCCAAAGCCAAAATCGCTTTCAGGGCGTATTGCTTTAATCACAGGCAGCGCGGGCGGTATTGGTAAAGCAATTGCGAAAAAGTTTGCAAACGAAGGAGCCTGTGTTGTTATTAACGATAATGATGAAGAAAGGCTAAAAGAGGCGAAAGCTGAATTTGCCAAACAATATGGCAACGATGTATTTGACGCAGATTTGCTGGATGTAACCAATACGGGAACTATTCATAAGACATTTGAGACTGCCGCGTTGAAGTTTGGCGGTGTTGATATTGTTGTGAACTGCGCCGGGCTGTCTATATCAAAGCCATTGGAAGAACATACTGAAAAGGATTGGGATCTGTTATATGATGTATTGGTGAAAGGGCAGTTTTTAGTTACACAGGCAGGTGTTGAAATAATGCGCAAGCAGGGAACGGGTGGTGATGTGCTGAACATAGTAAGTAAAAACGCACTGGTGAGCGGGCCCAATAATGCTGGTTATGGTTCGGCAAAAGCAGCTCAGATACATTTAAGCAGGTTAAATGCCGCAGAGTTAGGAAAAGACAAGATTCGTGTGAATACTGTCAATCCCGACGCCGTTATATCAGACAGTAAGATATGGGCAGGCGCATGGGCAGAAGGCCGCGCCAAAGCATATGGTGTAACGGTAGAAGAGCTGCCTGCATATTATGCAAAGCGCACCTTGCTGAATGAAATTATATTACCGGATGATATAGCCAATGCCTGTTTTGCTTTTGTTGGCGGGCTGCTCGATAAATCTACCGGCAACGTATTGAATGTTGATGGTGGTGTAGCGATGGCTTTTGTAAGGTAGTTGTGTAGGGTATGAAAGATAGTGGCGAAAGTAAACCTGGGTACTTATCATTTAGTGCCTCGTAAATTGTACTTATTTTTATTTTTTGACTTTTGAATTTTTACTTTTTATGTCTCGTGTCGCGATGAAAATGCAATTGTTCAAAGGCTTTGAGGAAGAGTATAAGAGGAGGCATGCCGCCATTTGGCCCGAATTGAAAGCACTTCTGAAAGAAAGAGGTATTTCGCAATACTCCATCTGGCTGGATGAAGAAACGCTTACATTGTTTGCCTGCTTTTATTCGGAGGATTCCGATCTGCTGGATGATCTTCCTGAACATGAAGTGATGAAACGATGGTGGACATATATGAAAGATATTATGGAAACCAACGCAGATGAATCGCCGGTATCAGTGCCGTTGAAAGAAGTGTTTTATTTGGATTAGTTCGCGTGTTTGCACCTAAGTACTTAGTACTTCGTAAATCGTACTTGAATTTTAAACGTATTGTCATGTTTGTAGAAAAATATTTACTCGAAAAACATAATGAAGTTTCTCTGAAGGATCATCAACGCAGGTTCTCCTTCATTTCATCAGAGATTGCTAATACTGAAAATATTCTTAAGAAGTTAATAGATTTTCAGGTCGCAATCCCAAGCTGGGCGTTGGGGACCGGTGGAACAAGATTTGCCCGTTTTGCTGGAGGTGGCGAGCCGCGCAACCTCGAAGAAAAAATTGAAGACATTGGCTTGCTACATGCATTGAACAAATCCAGCGGCGCAATTTCTTTGCACATTCCATGGGATATACCAACAAATGCCTCTCACATTAAGGCGCTGGCCGCACAGAATGGTTTGCGGTTTGACGCGATGAATTCAAATACATTCCAGGATCAGCCTGACCAGGAGCTGAGTTACAAATTCGGCTCTATGCAGCATGTAAATAAAGACGTGCGCCAGCAGGCCATCGATCACAATATTGAAGTGATTAAATACGGAGTTGAGCTGGGTTCGGAATCACTGACCGTTTGGTTATCTGACGGATCATGCTTTCCGGGCCAGTTAAATTTCAGGCAAGCATTTCAAAATACATTGGAAAGCTTGCAGGAAGTATATGCCGCATTGCCCGATAACTGGAAGATGTTTGTTGAATACAAAGCGTTCGAGCCTAATTTTTATTCTACAACAGTTGGGGATTGGGGACAATCTTTGTTGTACGCAACCAAGCTTGGATCAAAAGCATATACGCTGGTAGACCTTGGCCATCATCTTCCCAATGCTAACATTGAACAGATTGTGGCTTTATTGTTAATGGAACAAAAGCTTGGCGGCTTCCATTTCAATGATTCCAAGTATGGTGATGACGATCTTACCGTGGGTAGCATAAAACCTTACCAGCTATTTCTTATATTTAATGAATTGGTAGAAGGGATGGACGCACGCGGAATGAACCATGCTACTGATTTGGGCTGGATGATTGATGCGTCTCACAATGTAAAAGATCCACTGGAAGATTTGTTGCAATCAGTGGAGGCGATTATGATCACCTATGCGCAAGCATTGCTGGTAGATCGCAAAAGACTTGCTGCGGCACAATTGGAAAATGACGTTGTTACAGCCCAGGAAATTTTGCAGCAGGCGTTCAGGACTGATGTGCGTGCACTGGTGGCAGAAGCCCGCCTTCGTTCGGGTGGAGCGTTGCATCCATTAGCTGTTTATCGCGGCGAAAAAATAAGAGAACAATTAATTAAGGCGAGAGGTGCTAAGACCGTGGCAACGGGATTGTAAATGCGCGAATGTGTGAATATGCAAACGTGCGGATGCAAGAGAGCCAGAATGTGAATAGTGGCCGGATGAAAATTGAGTACTTCATACTTCGTAAATCGTACTTTATTTGATTTTTGAACCTTGACTTTAGCCAATGAACTCGATTCCAGTTATTGCCATATTTGATGTTGGTAAAACCAATAAGAAGCTTTTCCTTTTTGACGAGCAGTATAATATTGTGTTCGAGCGCTCTGCGCGATTTACAGAAATTGTAGACGAGGATGGTGAGCCTTGTGAAAATGTGGACAGCCTGCGGCTGAGTATTTTTGATTCATTACGAGAAGTCTTTCGGAAAAAAGAATTCGATATTAAGGCTGTTAATTTTTCGGCTTACGGCGCAAGCATCGTAAATATTGATGAAGATGGTAATCCCGTAACGCCGCTGTATAGTTATTTGAAGCCATATCCCGAAGAGTTATCCAGTAGTTTTTACGAAAAATATGGCGGGCGCACAGCCTTCACGCATCGCACCGCTTCACCCGTGTTGGGGAGCCTCAATTCTGCTATGCAGGTTTACAGGTTGAAGTATGAAAAGCCTGAAATTTTTAATAAGATTAAATATTCACTCCACCTTCCGCAGTACCTGAGTTATCTGATCACTGGCTTGCCTTTTAGTGATCTTACGAGCGTAGGGTGCCATACAAATCTTTGGGACTTCCAAAAAATGGATTATCATCCATGGGTAAAGGAAGAAGGGCTTCTGGAAAAGTTGGCGCCTTTGCATGCGGGGGATGAAGTTGTTCCGGCAGCTTTTCCCGGAACGAATTATGTTGTCGGTATTGGATTGCACGACAGTTCGGCCGCACTGATTCCATACCTCGTAAATTTCCACGAGCCATTTGTGCTTATTTCAACCGGAACCTGGTGCATAAGCCTGAATCCATTTAACGAAACACCGCTTACTACAGAACAACTTGATCAGGATTGTCTTTGTTATCTTACATATAAAGGGAAGCCCGTTAAAGCGTCACGTCTTTTTGCTGGATATGATCACGAGCAGGAGATCAAAAGGCTTGCAGCGCGCTTTGATAAGCCGCTTCATTACTATAGGAACGTGGAATTTGACCTCGATATAATAAACAAGCTATCCGAATCATCCTTCAATCCCAACGAACCATTCGGTGCAAATAATCTTTCAGCATTTGATAATTACGAAGAAGCCTACCATGCCCTAATGTTGGAAATTGCCACCCGTCAAAAGAAAGCAACACAGCTGGTGCTGGATGGTGCGGGCGTAAAGAGGATTTTTGTAGATGGTGGTTTTAGTAAAAATCCCATTTATATGAACCTGTTAGCGCTAAATTTCCCGGAAATGGAGATTTTTGCAGCGTCAATGGCACAGGCAACAGCGGTTGGAACGGCGTTAGCCATACATCACGCATGGAACAGCAAAGCGCTTCCAAACGACCTGGTGGAGTTGAAATACTATTCAGTCCGCCAGAACGCATAAGCAATCACTGATGGCTGATTTGAAGATATCTGATATGATTGCCGGTTTCTTGACAGCAGTATTTTATTTATGCTTATTACTATTAGCTGATTGCTGATAGCTAAGGGCTGAAAGCTAAAATCACAGTCGTGAGAGTAGGATTATTTATTCCCTGTTATGTAAATCAGTTCTACCCGCAGGTGGGCATAGCAACATTACAGTTGCTTCAAAAGCTGGGAGTTGAAGTGGTTTATCCGCTAAATCAAACCTGCTGCGGCCAGCCCATGGCCAATTCCGGTTTTGAACACCTTACAAAAGGCTGCAACGAATTATTTGTAGATAATTTCAGCGAGTTTGAGTATATCGTTTGCCCTTCGGGAAGCTGCACACTGCATGTGAAAGAACATTTGCATGATGAGCGCAACGAGGCTGCGGCTACTGCTGTGAGAGGAAAAGTATTTGAGTTGGCAGAATTTCTTACAGATGTATTGAAGGTAGAAAGCCTCGAAGCTTATTTTCCCCATAAAGTCGGATTTCACCAAAGTTGCCACGGGCAACGAGGGTTAAAACTAAGCCAGATGAGTGAGCTGGTAGCGGAGCCTTTTTCCAAACCGGAAAAGTTGTTGCGCATGGTGAAAGGATTGGAATTTGTTCCCCTAAGCAGGCAGGATGAATGTTGCGGCTTTGGAGGAACTTTTTGTGTAACAGAAGAAGCGGTAAGCGCCAAAATGGGTAAAGACCGCGTGGCTGATCACTTGGAGCACGGCGCCGAATTTATTGCAGGCGGCGATATGAGTTGCCTTATGCATATGGAAGGAATTTTAAAAAGGCAACAAAGCAAAGTGCAGGTAAAGCATTTTGCGGAGATTCTGAATGGGAGCTGATGCGCGAAGTAAGGTATGAAAGTGATGCTTGAGGTATGATACCTTACACCTCAATCCTTACTCCTCACACTCCTCTAAAAATATTATTCAACCGGCAGTATGCTCTCGCCGTCAGCCCAAAGCTGATAGCTGATAGCTGACAGCTGATAGCTATACAAAATGGAACATTCACAACTGGCCACCACATTTAATAAAGACGAACCGCGTGTAACGTGGCATGATGAAACGTTGTGGTGGGTTAGGCAAAAACGCGACAAACAGGCGCATCAGCTTCCTGAATGGGAGGCGCTACGTGAAACTGCATCGCGCATAAAAAACAATGTGCTTTCCAATTTAAGCGGCTACCTGGAAGAGTTTGAAGCCAATGCTATTAAAAATGGCATCACAGTTCACTGGGCGGCAGACGGGCAGGAGCACAATGCGATCGTACATTCCATTCTTCAGAAACACGGGGTGAACAAGATTGTAAAAAGCAAATCCATGCTGACTGAAGAATGCCATTTGAATGAGTATTTGCATCAGCAAGGTGTTGACGTGATAGATACCGATTTGGGAGAATACATTGTTCAGTTGGCAAAAGAGCCACCAAGCCACATTGTATTGCCTTGCATTCATAAGAAGAAAGAAGATATAGGCGAATTGTTTCATCAATATCTCGGCACGCCTGAAGGCAACGCCGATCCGCAGTTACTTACAAACGCAGCAAGACTGCATTTGAGGGAGAAATTCCTGACAAGAAAAATTGCCATTACCGGTGTGAATTTCGCCGTGGCTGAAACCGGAGAGTTTGTTGTGTGCACCAATGAGGGTAATGCTGATATGGGCGCACATCTGTCTGATGTGCATATTGCATGCATGGGTTTGGAAAAGCTTGTGCCCAAAAGAAAACATTTGAGTGTGTTTCTCCGGTTGTTGACAAGAAGCGCTACAGGCCAGCCGATCACTACTTATAGCAGCCATTTTAAAAAGCCGCGCAAGAACCAGGAAATGCATATTGTGTTGGTGGACAATGGCCGAAGCAGGCAGTTGGGTAGGCCCGACTTTAGAAACTCATTGAAGTGTATTCGCTGTGGTGCTTGTATGAATACTTGTCCAGTCTACAGAAGAAGCGGTGGGCACAGTTATCATAACGCTATAGCCGGCCCGATCGGTTCCATACTGGCGCCGAATATTGACATGAAAGATTATGCGGACCTGCCGTTTGCATCAACGCTTTGCGGAAGTTGCACCAATGTATGTCCGGTAAAAATTGATATTCACGATCAGCTGTATAAGTGGAGACAGGTTTTAGTGAAAGATGGGCACGCAAGCATTGGCAAGAAGTTAGGCATGAAGGGAATGACGTTCACTTTGTCGCATCCTGCGGTGTTCAATTTTGCTGGTAAAGCCGGCCGCTGGGTGCTCAAGCATACGCCATTTGTTGTGAACAATGGAATGAACCCCTGGTTCAAACAGCGCGATATGCCCGAGCCGCCAAAAGAGTCATTTGCGGAGTGGTATAAGAAGAATAGGTAACCGGTATAAGGTATAAGGCGTCAGGTATCATGTATCAGGAATGCCACCTTGTATACCTCACCTGTGCGTGAATTATGTAACCGTTATTGAATGCGATAAAGCTATTAGTTAGAAAATAAATAATTTAAAATAAGGCTATCAGCTCAGGCAATTCTGGTATTACCTGATACCTGAAACCTGATACCTGACAGCCATCAGCTACTATGTCACGTACATTCATTTTACAATCCATTAAAGCCAACCAGCCTACGTTCGTAGAAGCACCGGAAGTAGAGAATTTTGCGCCAGCATTTGATGATGCTGTAGAAAAATATATTGAAGTGCTGCGCGGTATTGGCGGCACGCTTCACCTGGTAGAAAGTGACGAGCAGATTATTTCCATCATTAAAGCGCAATTTGCTGATGCAAAGCGAATCGTTTCAGACTTGCCTGAAATGTCATCAATAGCTCAACCTTATGAAAGCGGCGATGGCCATGTTTTTGAAGATGTAGATCTGTTTATCATGGATACGCAACTGGCCGTTGCAGAAAATGGCGCCGTATGGATTTCTGATAATGAGATAAAAGAAAGAGTGCTGCCCTTTATCACGCAGCATCTCGCCGTGATTTTGGATAAAAAATCCATTGTACCTACAATGCATGTCGCCTACGATATCATTGCTCAAAAAGACTATGGTTTCGCCGCATTTATTGCAGGCCCGTCTAAGACTGCAGACATTGAGCAATCATTGGTGCTTGGAGCGCATGGCCCCAAGACGATGACAGTGTTCTTAAAGTAAGGGGAAAGTTTTAGGTGGTAAGTTTTACGTTCTACGTTTAAGCCCTTGTAGGTATTTAGTTTCGGTTAGGTTTTCGTTTACTGATGAGGTTGGAAAATATTGAATATAGTCCACTCGCTGATAGTATTTCATGTCATTGGTAATAAAAAATCCTGCCCATCCCCAAATCCCACTAATCCAAATCAAGACAATTATTAATTCCCAATCCCTTTCAACTCCTGATCACTCCTGGCCTCTATCACGCTGATCGCATATCCACCTCCCGGAGCACAATACTGAGACAATTTAGATTTATTGGTCACGATCATTTTGCGAATAGTGTAAGCCTGCGGGTTTGTTTTATAATGCGCATCTTTTGCATCCGCATAAATAGTAGCGATGTATTTTTTACCCGCATCAAGATAATTAAACGCAATGTTTGAGGTGCGGCCATTTTCATCACAAGTACTACCAATAAACCAATTATTAGAGCCTTTGGCTTTGCGTGCGTATGTTATGTAATCTCCGGGTTCTGCTTCCAATACTTGGGTGTCGTCCCAATCAACAGCAACGTCTTTTATAAACTGAAATGCATCCAAAAATCTGTTATAATTTTCGGGGAGATCGGCCGCCATCTGCAACGGGCTATACATAGTTACATACAATGCAAGCTGGCGAGCAAGTGTGCTGTTGACATGTGACGTGTTTGTCGGACTTAATTTGCTAAGATCCATTTCAAAAATGCCCGGCGTATAATCCATTGGCCCTCCCATTAATCTAGTAAACGGAAGAATGGTAGTATGATCCGGGTTGTTTCCTCCAAAAGATTCATATTCTGTGCCGCGTGCGGATTCATTGGCAATCAGGTTCGGATATGTTCGGCACAAACCTGTTGGATGAACAGCTTCATGCGCATTCACCATAATCTTATACTCTGCAGCTTTTGTGATAGCGTATAAATAATGGTTGTTGATCCATTGGCCATAGTGATGTTCGCCCCGCGGTAGGATATCTCCTACATAGCCACTCTTCACTGCATTATACCCATTCGCAACCATGAATTTGTAGGCAGTATCCATAAAGCGTTCATAATTTCTTACCGAGCTTGATGTTTCATGGTGCATAATCATTTTAATGTCCTTGCTGCTCGCGTACCGATGAAGTTCCTGTACATCAAAATCAGGGTATGGCGTAACAAAATCAAAAACAAAGTCTTTGGTTTTGCCAAACCAGTCTTCCCATCCAATATTCCATCCTTCAACCAATACTGCATCAAAGCCATGCTTCGCGGCAAAGTCAATATACTCTTTCACATGTTGCGTAGTGGCGCCGTGTTTTCCACTTGGTTTTGCATGCGTAAAATCCGTAACGCCTAATTGAACGCTTTCAAGATCTGTGTAGGACCAGGTGCTTTTACCTGTAATCATTTCCCACCAAACACCAACATATTTAACTGGTTTTATCCAATCGGTGCTGACAAATTTGGTTGGTTCATTAAGGTTTAAAATTAATTTAGATTCAAGAATATCTCCTGCTTTATCGCTCACAACAATTGTGCGCCATGGAGACTGACAAGGAGTTTGTAAATAGCCTTTATCGCCTCTCGCATCCGGTGTAAGGAATGATTCAAGCACGAAATTCTTATCATCAAGATTAAGATTCATGGCTGAATAATTTATTAATGCAGCTTCGTGAATGTTAATGTACAGGCCATCTTTGCTCTTAAGCATCAGAGGGGTTTGTACACCGGTAGGCGAGAATGTTGTTTGTGAGGCATTGCCTGTAACGGCATCTTTCATTTTGCTTCTTACTTCAGAAAGGTTGGAGGTTACAGTGCTATATTCTTCGGTATCAAAGTCACCTGGTAGCCAGAATGCTTTGTGATCACCGCTTAAAGCAAATTGGGTTTTCTCTTCTTTAATAACAAAGTAGTTCAGGTTCTTCTGTAGAGGGAATTCATAACGAAAGCCAAGTCCATCATTATACAGCCTGAACCGAACAACAACATATCTGTCCGTGCTGGCCTGTGTTAATGTAACCGCAAGCTCATTATAATTATTACGGATATTTTTTACTTCACCCCAAACCGGTTGCCAGGTTTCATCAAACTGTTTGGTTGCTGTTTTGGTAATAGCAAAGCCGTCTGTCAGGTCGTTTATATTGACATGTTGTTTTCCTTCGCCTGCATTTTCAAAAGTAATTTTCTTGTCCTCTTTTAGTTGCAATCCTAGCTTGCTTTCTTTAATAACAGCTTTGTTTTTGTATTGAAGTGCATAAACCGGAATACTATTCTTAACTGCAACATCCAGCTGTAAATTTCCATTAGGGGACTTAATGGATTGGGCCTCGGTTATGGTAACAAAGCAGGCTGTCCACACAAAGGCAAATAAAATATTTCTCATGGCGCTGATTTATTGTTTAGGAAGGATAACGCAAAAATAGTCAAACAGGCAAAAGGGTTGAGTGGTAATAGCTTGATATTTGTCATTGGCAATACCCATCTACTCACCACCTAACGGAAATATATCTCTTCCTATCCTGCAATCTCTTTATTGCTCGTTTTTACTAACTTAGCCGCAACTCAAAAATCTCCGGCATGATTAAAAAGATTCTGGTAGGCAATGTTTTCCTGCTATTTGCGTCGCTGTTGTCAGCACAGTCCACAAATACTTCAAATAAAACTTCGGGCAATCCTGTGTTTCCCGGTTGGTATGCCGATCCCGAAGGTGTTGTTTTTGATAAAACTTACTGGATCTATCCAACATATTCCGACAAGTATGAAAAGCAGGTGTTTTTTGATGCTTTTTCGTCACCGGATCTGATCAAATGGACCAAGCATTCGCACATTCTCGATACTGCAGCCGTTAAATGGGCAAAGAAAGCAATGTGGGCGCCGGCAATTGTAGAAAAAGATGGAAAGTATTATTTCTTTTTTGGCGCTAATGATGTGCATGAAGGGGAAATTGGCGGGATAGGTGTTGCCGTTGCTGATAAGCCGGAAGGGCCATATAAAGATTTGCTGGGCAAACCGCTGATTGGTGAAATTCATAATGGTGCACAACCGATCGATCAGTTTGTGTTTAAAGATAAAGACGGACAGTATTACATGATTTATGGCGGATGGAGCCATTGCAATATTGCTAAGCTGAAGAGCGATTTTACAGGATTTGTCCCGTTTGAAGATGGCACTACTTTCAGGTCAATAACACCTGAAGGATATGTGGAAGGCCCATTCATGTTTATGAAGGATAATAAGTATTATTTTATGTGGTCAGAGGGTGGCTGGACCGGGCCTAATTATTCTGTAGCATATGCTATAGCTGATTCGCCGATGGGGCCGTTCAAGCGTATTGGAAAAATCCTGCAGCAGGATCCTAAAGTAGCAACCGGCGCAGGGCACCATTCTGTAATACATCTTGCTAAAGAAAATAAATGGTATATTGTATATCACCGCAGGCCTTTGGGTGAAACTAATGGCAATCATCGTGAAACATGTATTGAAGAAATGCATTTTGATGCTAACGGTTTGATTGAACCAGTGAAGATTACCAACGAAGGCGTGAAGAAACAGGTGATAAAATAATGTAAGGAGTGCCTAAAGCTTAAAGCCCCAAGCCTAAAGCATAGCGGTTAATCTTATACGAAAGAGATGACATTCTACAAGGCTTTATTGCCATTTGTTTTATCTTAATGTTATTTAGTTAAGATGGCAGGATGGCTGAAAAGTAGCGAGTATATTAATTATGTTGCAAGCTGAACTAGCATCGTCATCTCGACTGGGAGATTTGGTTAACCACAATCAAAAGGAGGTGACAGCATATGGAATTTAACGCTCCGCGAAGCTTCCAAGCTTCGCGGTATTATTCTATCGCTTGCAGCGATTTTTGATTGCAAGTGATCGTCGGAGACGATAGAATAGGCCTGCAGGCTCTGCAGAGCGGAAAATCCACAAAGTTAAAATCTGTCGTTGGCACGATAGGAGAGGTCTCTCGAACATTAGCCTGCTGAGTAGGTTGTCTAAATCAATACGTGGTTGAGGCAGGCCAATAAGTTCAGTATTTGCAAAGCCTTATTATATATGCTGAAAAAATAAATGTTGACTAGCTGCATGTAAACAACTAAGAGCTGTAGTATTTAAAAATTACCAATCATGAATTGTCTAACGATCTTGTCTTTGCTAAAATACAAAACACTTTCGCTGCTTGGTTTGTGTTCAGTTGCAATGGTCTGTTGCACAGCACAGCAATCAAATATTTCATTCAAAAAAACACTCATCAACAAAACCTTTATTGCTGAAGGCGTTGCGGTTGCTGATGTAAATAAAGATGGCAAGCCTGATATTCTTGCCGGTGCATATTGGTTTCAGTCGCCTCAATGGTATAGCCGCGAATTGGCCAAGCCAGGTATTTATGATGGTAAATCCGGCTATAGCAACTCGTTCTTAAATTTTTCAACAGATGTTAACCAGGATGGCTGGCCTGATCTGATCAGGGTAGACATACCAGGCAAACCTGCGGTATGGTATGAAAACAATAAGAACGACCATGGCTACTGGAAAGAACATTTTTTGTACGGCGCAGTTGGAAATGAATCTCCGATGCTGGTTGATATTGACGGAGATGGATTGAAAGATCTTGTTTGTAACGACCCACAGTTAAAGCAAGTGATCTGGCTAAAGGCTCCGTCGAAGACAGATACTGGTTGGCAGAAATTTGTTATTAGTGAGGGAGAGACTGCAACAAATGTGTATACGCACGGACTTGGTTATGGAGATATAAATAAAGACGGACGAAACGACATTGTAGTGAAGAATGGTTGGTGGGAAGGCCCTGCAGATGTAAAGGCCGGTAAATGGGTTTTTCATCCTGGTGATATAAGTGAAGATTGCGCGCAGATGTATGTGCTGGATGTGGATGGCGACGGCGATAATGATGTGATCAGTTCTTCCTCACACAACTATGGCATCTGGTGGAGCGAACAAACCAAAGATGAAAAAGGTAATATCGTGTGGGTGCATCATGTCATCTTCAAAGAATTTTCGCAAACACATAACCTGGCATTGGCTGATATTAATGGCGATGGCAATCCTGACCTGGTAACAGGCAAGAGATACTTTGCGCATCTCGGTAAAGATCCTGGCGAGTTTGATCCGGTGGTTCTATATTGGTTTGAGTTTAAGCCCGGCAAAGAGCCGCAATGGATACCACATAAGATTGATGATGATTCCGGTGCAGGCCTGAATCTTGTTGTGCAGGATATGAACGGTGATGGCTTGCCAGATATCGTAACCTGTAACAAAAAAGGATGCTATCTTTTCGAACAACAACGATAATAAATTCAAAATTAAAAAGTCAAAATTCAAAAAGGCGGCTTCAAACCTGGTTGACTAGCAGACGCTTTGCATCACGTTTAAAGGATATGATAATAAACAGCTTTTTTACTTTTGACTTTCCCTCCAAAACTGCTACAACATGAAATCTTTCTTTACTACATGCATTGTGCTGTTAATCTGCGCTCAGTCATTCTCGCAAAAGGTAATTCCGTTGTATGATGGGAAAGTTCCCAACAGCACCAATGCGGCCAATGAAGAAAAAAATGATACGGCCAATATGGTCGTGTCCAAAGTTTCACAGCCAACATTAACCGTATTTCTTCCCACAAAGGAAAAGGCAACCGGATCGGCTGTGGTTATTTGTCCCGGCGGAGGCTACGGTGTGTTAGTGATAGGGAAAGAAGGTTATCGTATCGCTGAATACCTGGCAGCAAACGGTATTGCGGCTGTTGTATTGAAATACAGGCTGCCGGATGATAAGTTTATGGAAGATAAATCCATCGGCCCGCTACAGGATGCACAACAGGCCATCCGGCAGGTTAAACTGCATGCAAAAGAATGGAATGTTGATTCTTCAAGAGTCGGCATTATGGGCTTTTCTGCTGGAGGGCATCTTGCCTCAACAGCCGGCACACATTTCAGCAAAGTGCTTGTCCCCAATAGTGAAAATGTTTCTGTGCGTCCTTCATTTATGATTTTGGTATATCCTGTTATCAGCATGAATGATACACTGGGGCATAGGGGATCAAGGGATAATCTTTTAGGCAAAAATCCATCCAAAGAAAAAATTGATTTGTATTCAAATAACCTGCAGGTAAACGCTCAAACACCACCCGCTTTTTTGTTTCACTCCGGCGATGATAAGGTGGTAGACGTAGATAACAGCATTTATTTCTATGAGGCGCTGCGACACAATAAAGTGCCTGCAGAAATGCATTTATATCCTAAAGGAGATCATGGGTTCGTATTGAACTGGCCCGTTGAGCAATGGATGAGGCAATGCCTGGATTGGATGAAGTCCGGCAATTTATAGTCGCTATTATACTGTCCCTTATTTTAACCTATAATTTTTTTCACAACTACTACAGCTTATGATCATCAAACGCTTTCTTTTTTCACTAATTGCTTTTTGTTGCGTGCTTTCATGTTTTGCAAAAGACAATAGTAATGATACTGTTTACTTATTCTCTTATTTTAAAAACAATGGCGAAGATGGGCTTCATCTTGCGTATAGCGAAGATGGTTTGAAATGGAAAGCGCTAAACAATGATCAGCCGTATCTGCAACCTAAAGTGGCTGCTGACAAGCTGATGCGTGACCCTTGTATAATAAAAGGCCCTGACGGATTGTTTCATATGGTGTGGACCGTTAGTTGGAAGGATAAAGGAATAGGTTACGCCAGTTCCAAAGATTTGAGGCATTGGTCTGAGCAACAATTTGTACCGGTGATGAGTAAGGAGGACGGCGCTACTAACTGCTGGGCGCCGGAGATCATTTATGACAACGATGCAAAACAATATATGATTTTTTGGGCGACAACCATTACTGGTAGGTTCCCTGCGACAGATTCGCTGGGCGACCACAATCACCGGATTTACTATGTAACTACAAAAGATTTTAAGACCTATAGCGATGCAAAATTGCTGTACGATAAAGGCTTTAATGTGATTGATGCAACTGTTGCAAAAGCCGGCCATCGTTATATAATGTTTTTAAAAGACGAAACGTTGAAGCCGGTGGCGCAAAAGAATCTTCGCGTTGCATTTAGTGATCATCTTACCGGCGGCTATTCTTCGCCGTCAGCACCGATAACAGGAAAGTATTGGGCTGAAGGGCCAACTGCTATATCTATTAAAGGAAGGTGGATTGTTTATTTCGATAAGTATACAGAACATAAGTATGGCGCCGTTGCATCGTCTGATCTTCAACATTGGACAGATATTTCTGATGAAGTGAATTTTCCGCAGGGAACGCGCCATGGAACTGTGTTTGCCGTTACGAGGAAGGAATTTGAAGCGATGAAATTGTAAATTAGATACATCTGTTTATAGATGGTAGTTGAAAAATAAAAACACGTTAACTTAATTCCGCGTGCATCAGATTTGAGACCCGAAGGGTAAACAGTCTGTTACACAATCCTCCGGAATTTGAATAAAAAAAATTACACCTAACCTTATGCGAAAGAATAGAATATTTCTGCTGTTTTTAATAGCGTCTGCAATAACTATGCATCTCGGCGCACAGAATAACATCAATTTTGTAGTTGATGCCAACAGCAAGGCGCAGTTGATGGATAATATTGGTGCTTCAGGCTGTTGGTTCAGCGAGGGCATTGGCAAATACTGGCCAGATAAAAAGAAGGAACGCATTGCCGAACTTTTGTTTAGCAAAAAACTTGGGGCAAATGGCAATCCGTTAGGTATCGGCCTTTCTGCCTGGCGCTTTAATATCGGTGGCGGAACGGCAGAGCAAGGCGATAGCAGCGGTATTAAAGATTTTCGTAAAAGGGTAGAATGCTTTCTTACCCCACAAGGAACGTATGATTGGAACAAGCAGACGGGATATACCTGGTTTGTAAAAAAAGCCAAATCATACGGTGTTGAAAAATTAATTGCCTTCTCTAATACACCGCCTGTACAGTTTACACAAAATGGGCTGGGTTATAAAACTGCAAAAGATTATAAAAGCAACCTAAAGCCGGGTAGCTACAATGTGTATGCTGATTTTTTAGTAGAGGTACTCGATCACTTTAAAAAAGAAGGGCTGGCTTTTGATTATGTTAGCCCTGTTAATGAACCTCAGTGGGACTGGAGCCGCAAGTATATGGAAGCCGATCAGGAAGGTACTCCCTGGCGCAATGAAGAAATTGCCCATGTAGTAAGGTCTTTGGATGAATCACTAACAAAAAAGAATCTGCCGACAAAAATATTATTGCCTGAGGCTGGAATGCTAACCTATTTGTATGGCGGCGGTGGTAGTGCTGGTAGCCAGATGCAGTCATTGCTGGATTCTACGGGGAAAAACTATGTTGGATCGCTAAAGCATGTTCCAGCCTTGATTGCAGGCCATAGCTATTTTACAGATGGGCCGGATAGTATAATGATTGCAGTAAGAAAAAAGCTGGCTGATAGTGCCCGCAAGTATAATCTTACTTTTTGGCAAAGTGAGTATTGTATGCTTGCCGATGGATTCAAAGATGGAAATAAAGGCGATCGCTCTGCAATGGATTGTGCGCTGTTTTTGGCTAAAGTTATTCATCACGACATAACCGTTGCCAACGCATCCGCATGGCAATGTTGGAATTCTTATGAACCAGGCAAAGCAGATGTGAATACGCGGTATTACCTCATTGCGCTGCAGCCTAATGATACGCATACTGACGGAGAATTTACTGCAACAAAAAATCTTTGGGCGCTTGGGCATTTTAGCCTGTTTGTTCGCCCGGGCATGCAGCGTATAGCCTTGCCGGAAAATATAAACAACGCGAAGGCGGCAAGCCAATGTATGGTTTCCGCTTATGAAGGAAATGGGTCGTTGGTGTTGGTGGCAATTAATTATACCACTGAAGAACAATCCATACAACCACAGTTGAAAAATTTTTCCGCCTTTACAAAATGTACCCGTTATGTAACCACCGCGGCACCGGATGAAAATATGAACGCCTATGCTCAAGCGATGAATGAGGCTGTAAAGCTGCCCGCACGTTCTATTTCAACAATTGTATTTAAGTAAAAAGGGCTAAAAGGGTACAATAGCAAGTGTTGTCGTCCTTAGTTCCTATATTTGAACCTCAAGCAAACAACACGATTTCGAGATATGAAAAAAATAGTTATTGCAATTGCTTCGCTGGCAATATATGCAACCACCGCAACTGCGCAGTCTTCCGGCAAATGGATAAAGATGTTCAACGGAAAGGATATGAAAGACTGGACAATAAAAATCAAAGATCACAAGCTGAATGACAATTTTGCGAATACATTCCGTGTGGAAGATGGCCTGCTGAAAGTGCGTTATGATGGCTATGATGAATTCAAAGAACAATACGGCCATATTTTTTACAAGAAAAAATTCTCGGCATACCTGCTGGTTGTTGAATACAGATTTGTGGGAGACCAGGTAAAAGGTGGCCCGGGTTGGGCATATAGAAATAGCGGCGCTATGCTTCATGGCCAGTCTCCGGAAACGATGGCAGTAGAACAGGATTTTCCAATCTCGCTGGAAGAGCAAATGCTCGGTGGCAATGGGCGCGACGAAAGATCAACCGCCAACTTATGTACACCAGGGACCAACGTTATTTACCTGCATAAATTCTTTACGCCGCATTGCGTGAACTCTTCTTCGCAAACATATGCCGGTGACCAATGGGTACATGTGGAAGCTTTGGTATTAGGAGATTCCATCATTCATCATATTGTAGGAAAAGACACGGTTATCACTTACGAAAAACCGCAATATGATGGTAAGGACCCATGGGTTAAAAGATTAAATCTGAAAGATGGCGGCCTGATTAGTGAAGGAACGATATCTCTTCAAAGTGAAAGCCATCCCTGCGATTTCAGGCGTGTTGAAATATTCGATCTTTCTCCTTATGTAAAAGACAAAGCCAAACTGGCAAAAAAGGTGAAAGAGTTGCAAGAGAGAAAAACAGATTAATGTTAGATGTTAGATGTACGGTGTACGATGTTTGGGTGCGACAGTAAAACGAAACACTGGCACCCAAATATTGTATGCTTAAAATCTAATATCAAATACAATCCAGCCCAGGCCTTAAATCAGGCATCAAAAAGTCTTATATCCGCGATTCTCCTGATATCCAAAATCAGATGTCTGCGGATAATACATCTTCGTGACGTTCTTTTAAATCAGACATCATTGTATCAGCCATCAGCGATTCTCATCTGGCGCGACGTGTTTTGAAGAATCACTTGTGTCTACTAATTTTTACTAATTAACAGTATGAATAAACCCGATTATACCGCAAAAAAAATTGCTTCGTCTATTACAATAGATGGTAACGTTAATAAAGAACCCTGGTTAAGCGCCACCTGGAGTAAGCGCTTTGTAGATATGGTAAATGCACAACCTGGAATGTATAACACACAAACGGCATTATTGTGGAATGAAGATTATTTATACATAGCATTTATTGTAGAAGAACCATTTGTAGAAGCAACACTAACAGAGCGGGACAGTATCATTTTTTTAGAAAACGATCTTGAGCTTTTTATTGATGGCGGCGATTGTTATTACGAACTGGAAGTAAATGCTGTTGGCACTATATACGAAGTGTTTTTTATATGGCGTGATGCATATACCAAAGGCAGTCGCTTTGATATACCAATGTTTGATGTTCATCATCCTCAGGCATACACCTTTGGTGGCGACTACGACCGTACCGGTGCTTCATTTTGGAAGGGCACACACCCTCGCGGCATACGTTGGGCATTTACAGATTTTGATATGCGGGGCTTGCAAGTGGGTACTGCAATAGACGGCACGCTGAACAACAACAGTGATATAGACAAAGGCTGGAGCCTTGAAATAGCCGTACCATGGAAGAGCCTTGAGCTGTTGGCTAACGGAAAAAATATTCCGCCTGCGAATGGCGATATATGGAATATGTTTTTAGGCAGATTCCAAAAAATAATGGCCGGCGGTAAAGAAGTAACGCCACATCCTGCAATGGCGCTAAACAGCCACGGCATATACGATACGCACCTGCCCGATAAATGGAGCCGAATTGAATTTGTAGAATAGGTTGCAGTGCTAATAAAGTGCATCAAAAAAGCGAAATAATCTATTTAAGAGTTGCTGCATCAAAAAAATGACATCCATCCTCCAGTAAATACATGGTACACCATGCCCGCCCGAACGTACATTGGCTACGGGCAGGCATACCACATCGTACACCGTACATCTAACGTCGTACATTGAATCACATCGTACATGTAAGCACAGGATGCCCGTTTCACCTGATTATTTATATTGCGGGTTAAACGTTTGCCAGTGAAATTTTTTTTTGTTGCATCAGTCTGTCTTCTTACCGCTGTTTCCACATTGGCACAGCTTCCGCCAGTATTTTCTAAAGAACAGGTGAGCCAGGGAACAGAAACGGTGCGCCGTTATCTTTCTCCCTCAAAAATTATCTGGCAAACGCCGGGCGCAGATTCATTGATCGTGAATGCCAAAAGATTGTTGTTGCCAGGCAATGGCCAGGCAGATCTCGCCAACAAGAACATGTGTGTTATAAAAAGTAAAGGTTCCCAGCATCCGGCTTTATTGTTGGATTACGGCCGCGAGCTGCATGGCGGGTTGCAAATTGTAACCGGAATGTATCCGGGTAATAAGCCCATTAAACTACGCGTGCGTTTTGGAGAATCTGCAAGTGAAGCAATGAGCGATGTGGAACCGGAGCATAATGCAACAAATGATCATGCTATGCGTGATATGATTGTGCAGGTGCCGTGGCTGGGTAAACTGGAAATTGGTAATACCGGTTTCCGTTTTGTCCGCATTGATTTGCTGGATGATAATACGGAGCTGCAGGTGAAAGAGGTGAGAGCCATTTTTACATTCCGCGATATTCCTTATCTCGGTTCATTTTCCTGCAGTGATGAATTGCTGAATAAAATATGGATGACAGGCGCCTATACCGTGCATTTAAATATGCAGGATTATTTATGGGATGGCATTAAGCGTGACAGGCTGGTATGGATCGGCGATATGCATCCTGAAACATCTACTATCAGCGCTGTTTTTGGATATAATGATGTAGTACCCAAGAGCCTCGATCTTTCGCGCGATATAACGCCCCTGCCCAACTGGATGAATGGCATAAGCACTTACTCTATGTGGTGGGTGGTGATACAGCGCGATTGGTATATGCACACGGGTAATAAAAAGTATCTTGATGAACAGAAGGATTACATGGTTAAGCTATTGAATCATCTGTCCAAACAAATCGATGAAAACAATAGCGAAAAACTGGATGGCCGTTTTCTCGACTGGCCTTCTTCTGAAAATACAAAAGGTATTCATGCAGGGCTGCAGGCTATGTTGGTGCTTACTTTAAAAGCCGGCGCAGAATTGTGTAAAGTGTGGAATGATAAAGCCACGGTAGCGGTTTGCAATGATGCGATAAACAGGTTGAAAAAAAATGTTCCTGATATTAATGAATCCAAACAGGCAGCTTCATTGCTTGCATTGGCCGGAATGATTCCCGCTGAGAAAGCAAACAAGGAAGTGATTGCCGTTGACGGAGCGCATCGCTTCTCCACATTCTACGGTTATTATATGTTGCAGGCAAAAGCGATGGCGGGTGATTACCAGGGAGCGATTGACGCAATTCGTGAATACTGGGGTGCTATGTTGAAATTGGGTGCCACTACCTTCTGGGAAGATTTTAACCTTGATTGGCTGCCTAATGCATCGCGCATCGATGAACTTCCTGTACCCGGCCAAAAAGATATTCACGGAGATTATGGTGGCTATTGTTACAAAGGTTTCAGGCACAGCCTCGCACACGGTTGGGCATCGGGGCCAACGCCCTGGTTAACGGAGCACGTGCTGGGTGTTAAAGTGGTTGAGCCGGGTTGTAAAGTGATTAAGATAGAGCCACATCTTGGTGATCTTACATTTGCAGAAGGTAGTTTTCCAACACCTTTTGGAGTGATTAAAATCAAGCATACTAAAAAGCCCGATGGCGCAATTTCAACGCAGGTGGAGGCGCCAAAGGAAGTATCGGTTGTAGACGCTAATGGTAAAAGCCTTATATTACGCTGATCAATGTAAATAAAATCGGTTAAGGACTGGAAGTGCCGTATAGGCAGAGTCTTTTTCTGATGGACTAATCCGTACTTCAGAACATGTACTTTATTTGCCAATATGAAATTGATATTCCATGCGTTCTTCAAAAATATTTGACCATATCCATGTTGATGAGTTTTCTGCAACGCCCAAGTATTTGCAGTTGATCAACTCAATTCTTAGCGCCATTGAAGCGGGAAAAATAAAGAAGGAAGACCTGATGCCTTCTATCAATGAGCTGAGTTTTGAACTGGAAATATCCCGCGACACCGCGGAGAAAGGGTACCGTCATTTAAAGCAGATTGGGGTGCTGGGTTCTGTTCCGGGCAAAGGGTATTATATCGCTAACGCGGAGTTTCATCAAAAGCTTAAGATCGTCTTGTTTTTCAATAAACTCAGCGCCCATAAAAAGATCATTTATGATGCCTTTGTCCAGGCAATAGGAGAGAATGTAGCCATCGATTTTTATATTTATAACAATGACTTTGCACTGTTTAAAAAACTGCTTCAGAATAAACAGGGAGACTATACGCATTACGTAATCATCCCGCACTTTATAGAAGGCGGTGAAGATGCACATGAAGTGATTAACACTATTCCTAAAGAGAAGCTTGTATTGCTGGACAAAAAAGTTCCGGGTGTAGAGGGAGAGTTCACCGCGGTGTATGAAAATTTCGAGAAGGATATTTACAACGCTTTAGAAGAAGCCAAAAGTTGCCTGGAAAAATACCAGACCTTAAAAATAATTTTTCCTTACAAGAGTTATTATCCGATCGAAATTGTAAAAGGGTTTAAACGCTTTTGCCAGGAATATGCGTTTAACTATAAAGTAGTAAATGATATTTCGCTGGAAGAGATTGAAGCCGGAGATGCCTACATCAATTTAATGGAGCCGGATTTGGTAACATTGATTGAAAGAATCATTTCGCTTAATTTAAAAGTGGGGCAGCAGGTTGGCGTTATCTCCTATAATGAAACGCCATTGAAAAAGATTATCCTGAACGGTATTACCACGGTATCAACTGATTTTCATAAAATGGGAGAGATGGCTGCTCAGCTTATACTTGGCAGCGCACGCCGGCATGTTGAAGTGCCGTTTTATCTTACGCAACGCAACAGCCTGTGAATGTGCGGATGCGTGAATATGTGAATGTGCGAATATGAAAATGTGCAAATGAGAAAATGATCCTGACGATTCTTGTTTCTTCCTTCCAAACTAAAAAGCCGCGAATCAAAATGTTTCGCGGCTTTTATTTATTATTTGACGGAGAACTATCGTAAAAGCTAGTTGTGTTAGCACATAAATTTGTCTCATTAAATTCGCACATTCGCATATTCACGCATCCGCACATTCAGATCATTGTCAACTGTCAATTTTGCATTGTCAATTGCTACTGCCCCATCTTCGTCTTATATATTTCATCCACCAGGCCGTCTTTGGCTTTGTCGTCGCCCAGCTGCCAGAACATAATTCCGTTTAAGCCTTTGTCAATGGCATACTGAGTTTTAATGTGAATTGATTTTTTGTCGTCGTAAGAAGCCAGCTGCTTTTTCTCAGCATTGAACAAATAAGGCGCTTTCGCTACATCATCCCAATAATATTTAAAGCCGTTTGCTTCAGACAGCCTGTTGTCAATCTCTTTATATGAAACACCATAGTTGAATTTGCCAGGTTGATACAGTCCATTGTTTTCGCTGCTGTATGCATCATATACTCTTGCGTAAACGGCAGCACCTATCACAAGTTTGTTTTTGGCCACCTTAAGTGTGTCGATCAGATAAGTAACACAATGGTCTGTAGATTCCGATTGTTGCGGAGATGAATAAAGCGGTGTGTGATGGCCGGTAACTTTTGTATATCCATTCACAAGGTCATAGGTCATCAGGTTCACTTTGTCAACCAGTGGCATCACTTCTTTCCATTCAATAGATTCTTTCAGGTATTTAATAAATCCGCCTGCTGCAAAGCTTAGCTCTTTGTTCTTGCCTAAAGATTTGCGTAAATCCTGGCAAAGCATAGTAAAATTATGTTTGTCTTCAGGCAGGTATTGGTGGCCGGGAGGGCCTTCAATTGCAGGATATTCCCAATCAAGGTCAAGGCCATCAGTCTTAAAATAATCCGTCAGTTCTTTTGTAGAAGCGGCAAATTCTTTTCTGCCGGCTTCTGTGTTAAAAACTTCCGAACAGGTTTTACAGCCTCCCCAGCCGCCCAGAGATAAAATAATTTTTAGCGAAGGGTTTCTTTTCTTTAGCTCAACCAGGTGCTGAATGGTAGCCGTATCCTTAGCGTCATCCACATTTAACCTATTGCCTTTTAAATGGCAAAAGCTGTAGATGATGTGGGTGAGCTTTTCAACGGGGTACTGATCAATACGGGATGCATCTCCATCGTAGTAAGCAATGATGGTTATGCCAGAAGGTTTTTTCTGTGCCTGAGCCATCATTGCCGTAGTTGCGAGAAGCACTGCAGCAAGAAAAAGCTTTTTGAAAGTAGTAAACATGAGTTATGAATTTTAAGTGAAATTAAAGGGAACTGTGAAAAATCACGCGAAAAATGCAAATAAATCCCCTTGCAAACGGCCGTGTACCTGAGTAATTTGCATCGCTTTTTACAGACAAACCTTTATAACGTAACAAGACTGAAGGCATTTGCAAGTAACCCTTCTTTTAAAAATTAAAAATTAACTGATGAAAACATTCGTATGCACAGTGCTCGTCATTGCTTCAGCACTGTTGTCAGCACCCGCTTCCCATGCACAGGGCCTGCTAAGGAAAATAAAAGACAAAGCCAACCAGGTGGCAGATAAAGCCGTAGACAAAGCTGTTAACAAAACAATTGAAGACAAAACCGGCGTTCCTATGGACAATAACGGTTCTTCCGGTTCTTCTGGCAGCTCATCCTCGCCATCATCTTCAGGGCGCCCCACCAATAAAACCGGCGAAGGACTGAAGAACGCTACTCCTCCGGATGTCAATGCGCAGATTCTTGAAGCCGAAAAAGCACATGATGCCGGTAGCTACAGCGATTCCCGTTATGCTATTCAACAGGCTTTGCTGGGTGTGGAAATACAAATCGGCCGTGAGATACTCGCTTCCCTTCCTGCTACCGTAACAGGTTTGAATAAAGATACGCTTCAGGATAAAGTAGCTGCAACGCAGTGGGGATGGTCAAATATTACCATTCAACGTGTTTACGCGAAAAGCCCTGATCAGCAAATGACTGTTTCCATCGGTAACAATAGTTTCTACTCCGGCCTTGTTAATGTGTATTTCAATAATGCCTATGTACAGGCAAATGCAGAACAGCAAAACGTGAAGCAGGTAAAGGTGAAAGGCTACCGTGCCGTCATTCAGTTTGATAGTAACAAGGGTTATACGCTGCTCGTACCAATCGGCCAGTCGTCCATCATTTCATGGGAGTGTATCAATTTCGCTACCGAGCAGGATGTTATGAATGCTGCCGGCGCATTCGATATTGATGGCATTAAAAAAATGCTTGGTGAACAATAAAAACTAATCAAACTACAATCGAACAACAATGAAACAACTTACTATATTATTCGCAGCAATGCTTAGCCTGTCTGCAGCTTTCGGCCAGCAGGATTTTAAAACTTATGTTAGTACTGCAAAAACATCCTACTCAGCGGGTAAACTGGAAGATGCACATTTTGCCTTGCAGCAGATGTTGCAGGATGTTGAAATAACTATCGGCAAAGAAGTGCTTAAATTATTGCCGCCTAAAATGGATACATTAAACGCCGTTGCGCAAGAAGACAATGTAACTGGTAATATTAGTTTTGTGGGGGCCACCGTGCACAGAGCTTATGGCAGTGCAGACCGAAAAGCGCAGCTGGATATTATTAATAATTCTCCATTGCTCGGTGCGCTAAACGCATTTTTAACTACACCAATGCTGGGCGGGTTAATGAATGATGGAAAGTCGAAAACTGTAAAGGTTCAGGGTTACAAGGCTCGCCTGGAAAAAGAGGACGATGGAGGGTATAAGCTGGACATTCCTTTTAATAGCGCGCTTATTACTTTTCATGTAGACAAAACTACCGATACAGAAATACTGGCCATGGCCAACACCATTCCGTTGCAACAAATTGCCAAACTGATTCAATAAATAATCCTGGTATTGTAAACCCGGGTACTCTAAAAGTGCCCGGGTTTTTATTTTAACAAACCTATATTTATAGCGAAAAGTAATGCTGATTAAGAATTGTAAAAACAATAAAATATTTTGTTGACTGACTGGCAGTTCATTTAATATTATTTATTTTTTAATAACTTATCCTATTAACCAATAATCCGCTTTTTAATGATGGTACATCGATTTCCGTCTCCTTAAGAACAATGGGACTGCCCTTCAACATAATTAAAGCCACCATTTGCCCTTCGTTCCCTACCTTTGCCGCTCAATTTTATTACTTAGATATGAAAATGGATAAGAATACGGTCATCGGTCTGGTACTGCTGGCTGTTTTATTTTTTGCGTTTTTCTGGTACACGAACAAGCAACAACAGGCTGTTCTGGCGCAGAAAAAGCACGAACAGGATTCTATTGCAATGGTAGATGCGGCAAAGAGAAAACTGATTGATAGCGCCGCTATATTAAAAGATTCTATAGCAAACGACTCAATTTCAAAAACGGTTGCTGCTGGTGGGTTTCAAGCTGCGGCTCGCGGCACTGAACAACTGGTAACGGTTGAAAACGATGTGTTCACAGCAACGTTTTCTAACAAAGGTGGACAGCTAAGAAAAGTTGAGCTGAAGAATTATACATCTTCTTACGATAAAAAACCAGTGGTATTAAATGGCCTTGCTGATAATGCCCTTGGTTATACCGTTAATACGTCCAATAATAGTTCTGCATCAACAGCGGATCTGTATTTTACCCCGTCTCCGGTAATTAAGAATCCGGATGGTTCGCAAATAGTTACGTTTAGCATTAATGCTCCCGATGGAAAAGCAATTACGCATCAATTTATTGTAAAGAAAGACGGATATGCGATTGACTGGAACATTGGCCTGATCGGTGCCAATCAATTGTTGACAAGAGGGTTGCTTACCGTTAAATGGCAAATGCATCCTCAACAGCAGGAGAAAAACGTTGCTTACGAAAGACAGCAAAGCAATATTTGTTTTAGCGAAGGAAATGACTTCGACTATATGTCCGCTAAAACGGAAAGAAAATTTGAAAAGCCGGTTCAATGGGTAGGCGTTGTGCAGCAGTTCTTCAACACAACGTTGATTGCTAAGAATGGCTTTAATAAAGGTGGTGATGTACGTTGGGCAAGAAAACAAGACAGCTCAACAACCATCAGTGATGTAGATGCAACTTTACAGGCTGAATTACCTGCAACCGCACAGCAATCAGTTGCTTTGCAGTTGTTTGTTGGCCCGAATGAATACAAGATCCTTCACCAGCAGGCAGAAGGCATGGATAAGATCGTTAACCTGGGTAGGGATATGTATTCTTTTGTTCGTCCGATCAATAAATACATCATTATGCCTGTGTTTAACCTGTTCTCCGGACTGGTTAAAAATTATGGATGGGCGATTTTGTTGCTGACCTTGTTTATCCGTTTGGTAACTTCTCCGTTAACATACAGCAGCTACTTAAGCGGTGCTAAAATGAAAGTGTTGAGGCCTGAGCTGGAAGTGCTGAAGAAAAAGCATGGCGACGACCAACAAGCTTATGCGATGGACCAGATGAAGCTCTTTCGAGAAGCAGGCGTAAACCCACTCGGCGGATGTATTCCGGCGTTGTTGCAGATTCCGATATTCTTTGCGCTGTATAGCTTTTTTAACTCAAACATTGAATTGCGCGGCCAAAGTTTCTTATGGAGCCATGACCTTTCAGCCTATGATACAATCGTAAACTTTCCGTTTGAAGTATGGGGATTGGGTAACCACCTTAGCTTGTTCACCATTACAGCGGTATTAACCAGCTTCCTGATCTCAATATATAATATGTCAATGACTCCAACGCAGGATAACCCTGCAATGAAGTACATGCCTTATATTTTCCCGTTCATCCTGTTTTTTGTGTTTAATAAATTGCCTTCAGCCCTGACATGGTACTACACTGTATCAAACCTGATTACGTTGGGACTGCAATTTGTAATTCAGAATTACATCATTAATCACGACAAGATTCTTGCTAAGATTGATGAGAAGCGAAAAGCGCCGAAAACAAAAAGCAAGTGGGCCGAGCGAATGGAACAAATGCAGGAAGCCCAGAAGAAAATGCAGGATGCAAAGCAGAGGAATGAGAGAAAGAAATAACCAATGTGCAAATGCGTAAATATGCAGATGTGCGAATGAGTAAATCTGCGAATAGTCATAATTATTCTCTGATAAGAACATAGTTTAAAAAGAAAGCCCGCGTTCATAGAACGCGGGCTTTCTTTTTGCGTGTATGCGATATAGCTTCACCCTTTATTTGCTCGTTTACACATCTGCACATTTACACATTTTCGATAGCTGTCACACCTTTCATTCGCACATTCGCATATTTACACATTTGCTCATTTTTCAGCGGTTTTCCGCTCATAAAATAGTACCTCATTATCTCAATTAAACCCTTAACTTCAAACGTTAAACCAACCCCAGAAGATGAGAAATAAACTTGCTATTTTAGGCCTGGTGCTTTTGACACCAGGAATGATGGTTTTGGCCCAGTCGAAAAGTAAAAAGGCAGCTGTTAGCGTAGCTACTCCTGCTGCCGATACGGCCAAAGCTCCGCCGGCTAAAAAGCCCGCTATTCCGCCAGTTGCAGAAAAAGTAAAAAGCAGTACTAAAACAGAAGGCCTTTTTACGTTGTATCAGGACACAGCATCAGGAAGCGTTCAGTTGTACATTAAGAAGGACCAGCTGGATAAAGAATATATCTATCAAAGCTTTTCGTTAGATGGGCCGACTGCGCTTTATCTTAACCAGAGCATGCACAGGTCGAATTTTGTATTCAAGGTGAAAAGATCATTTGATAAACTTGAGTTTCAGGAAGTGAATACTGATTTCTATTATGATCCGTTGAATCCAATCAGTAAGACTGCAAATGTTGACAGGCCTGTTGCTGTATTTTATTCCGACAAAATTCAGGGGGAAGACTCCCTCGGTTACCTGGTTACAGCTGATGGTTTGTTCCTGAGTGAAAAAATGGACCCGATCAGGCCTCAGGCACCGCCAAGCTTTTTTTCTGGCCTTACTTTCAACCTGGGCTCACTAAATACTTCTAAGTCAAAATATGCAGCTATCCACTCTTATCCTGAGAATACCGATATAGTAGTGGATCTTGCTTATGAAAATCCTTCTGCGTTTGTTTCAGGTGGTAAAGACATTACCGATCCACGTTATGTAAGAATAAAAATGCAGCACACTTTTATTCAAATGCCTGACAATAATTTCCGCTCAAGGAAAGATGATCCGCGCGTTGGCTTTTTTATGACCGAGCGCAATGATCAGACCAGCATTAACGCTACACCTTACAAGGATATGATCCATCGCTGGAACCTGGTTAAAAAAGACCCTTCTGCGGAATTAAGCGAACCGGTTGAACCAATTGTGTTCTGGATTGAAAATACAACGCCTTACGAGTACAGGCAAACGATTATAGATGCGGGTTTAAAATGGAACGATGCATTTGAAAAAGCCGGATTTAAAAATGCAGTTCAAATGCGCGTTATGCCGGATACTGCAACATGGGATCCGGGCGATATCCGCTACAACGTAATCCGTTGGGTAGCTTCAGCACAACCTGTTTATGGCGCTATCGGGCCAAGTTTTGTAAACCCGCGTACCGGACAGATATTGGGTGCTGATATAACTGTTGAATGGTATTCAGCAAGCGCAGTGCCTATCAGCGAACATTTGTATGACGGGCTTTCAACTGCAAGTATTTTACAGGCAAAAAATCCGTTTGCATTGTTTGAGGAAAACAACGCAGGTGATAAAGAAGGCTGCGTTCTGGCGCAAGAACTGAAATCTCAATTCGCGACAGGACAAACCGTACTGGAAGCGGATGGCGCTTCGGTAAAAGATATCGGCGAAATGCATAAGCAGTTCCTGACGTATCTTATCCTGCATGAAATGGGCCATACCCTTGGGCTTAACCACAACATGAAAGCAACCCAAATGCTTTCGCCTTTAGATGTAAACAACAAAGAGCTGACCCGTAAAATCGGTTTGATGGGTTCTGTAATGGATTATCCAGCCATTAACGTTGCGCTGGATAGAAACAAGCAGGGCGATTACTATACAACAAGAACAGGGCCTTATGATCTTTGGGCAATTGAATATGGTTATAAACCATTTAGCGAGGCTGGTGAAGATGATGGCCTGAATAGAATTCTTTCCCGCAGCAATGAACCTCAACTGGCTTTTGGAAATGACGGCGACGATATGCGCTCTCCGGGTAAGGGTATCGATCCACGAGTGAACATTTTCGACATGAGCAATGATGTAATGGCTTATGCGGAAGATCGTTTTAAACTCGTAAACCAATTGATGGGAAAAATGCTTTCAAAATATGTTAAGCCGGGCCAGTCATATGCAGAGCTAAGGGCAAGATATATTACGCTGAATGCACAGCGCACCAACATGGTAAACGCTGTTAGCCGTTATGTTGGCGGTGTATTTGTTGATAGAAGTTTCCCTGAACAGAAATCAACTTCAAAACCATACACACCGGTTCCGTTGGCACAGCAGAAGAAAGCGATTGAGCTGATCAATAAATACATTTTTGCGCCAAATGCCTTTGAAGGTGATTATACATTGTTGCCTTACATGCAATGGCAGCGCCGTGGCTTTAACCAACCTGCAACAGGCGAAGACTTCAAAGAAACAAGCGCTATGCTGGTTACACAAGTTTCGGCTCTTGCGCAAATATTACATCCTGCAACGCTTACCCGTATTACAAATACAAGGTTGTATGGCAATCAATACAGTGTTGCTGATGTAATGAATGATCTGCAGAAAGGAATTTTTGACGCGGATATCAACGGTAATGTAAATGTTCAGCGCCAATACCTTCAATCTACATTTGTAAAAGGAATGGCGTCAATGCTCGATGCTCCAATGGATGAAGTTTCAAAAGCTGCGACACGCAATACATTGAAAAAGATCAAAGCAAGATTGCAGGCTGCAACTTCAACCAACGAAGAAACAAAAGCACACAGGGCCAACCTGATTTACATGATAGATGAGGCGATGGAGGTGAAGAAGTAAGAATGCATGAAAGGCTTATGAGTATTTGAAAATACCAGCGCCTTGAGATAGTACGGGAGAGCCGTTATGTTGATACGATATTTCGAATCAATATAACGGCTTTCATTTTTGATAAAATCGATGAGTGAGTCTGTTTAAAATCGCAGGTTAAATTAGATAAAATAAAAGCCGCCATGTTAATTCAAATCAACATGGCGGATTTTATTTGTTATCGCAAGAGCAAAAGAATCTAGCTGGTGATATCTTGTCGATCAGTGACCTGTCTTTATATCTGAAGTCGTACATCGCACATCCATTAAATCAGACATGAAAAAATCAGACATCAGCCATCTCTCTTCTATTTTGTTTTTTTAGCAGGCTTGCTTGTGCTTGCTGCAGCTGCTGGTTTTGCAGTAGTTGAAGAAGCAGCTTTTTTGTTGGCAGAATAGCGCTGGTCAGGAGTGCCATCTTTTTTAGTTGGGCCGGCCGCTGCTTGTTTTTTTGCAGCTTCTTTGTTTTCCTTGTAGCGCAAGTCAGGAGTTCCGTCTTTCTTGGTTTTAGCGGTGGTAGCTTGTTTTGCTGTGGCAGCATCTTTTGACTGTGCTGTAGGTTTGGCCGCAGTGGCTGTCTTAGACTGCGCCGCTGGTTTGGCTGTTGCAGCGTCTTTTGATTTTGCCGCAGGTTTAGCTGCAGGCGTTTGGGCGAAAGTAAATGAGGCAAACAGCAGAAGGGTAGTTAAAATGGACACGATTTTTTTCATAAAAAAAGAATTTTACAGACATGAAGCTACAATTATTTGATAATAATTGTATTCAGAATCAGGTGAGTTTGTTTTTTATTAAATTTTAATCACAGCAGAGGTAGCGTATTGCATTTATTTACCTTAACTTTTTGGTGTACTAAAATTGCAGCCAAATGAGAAATGTATCACATATGCTTGCGCGTAAGGGTAGCCATGTTACTACAGTTTTACCCTCAACAACTGTTTTGGATGCGCTGAGAATGATGGCCGATCAAAATATCGGTTCTGTTGTCGTAATGGAAGATGATATTTTTCTGGGGATAATGACTGAGCGTGACTATTCCCGCAAAGTTATACTGAAAGGAAAATCATCAACAGATACAATGGTTGCCGACATAATGTCTTCTGAATTTCCTGTGGTTAAAAAGAGCGACAGCATTGAATATTGCATGGCACTGTTGTCAGCTCAAAACCTGCGCTACCTGCCGGTTATGGAGAACAGCAAACTGGTAGGCATTATCTCAATTAACGACGTAGTGAAAGAAACCATCATGGAGCATGAAGTAACTATTTCACATCTGCAAACGTATATTCAATCGTGAGTGCAATTAATCATTACTAATTTATTATTGATCATTACCGGCTGAATAGTGAGTTCCGTACCCGCCTGACAACATCACTACATAACTATAAATCACTTTAGTGCCACAAATTTTATTTCTTCGGGTAATTCGTATGAATGGTACATAGCATGGAATATGTTCTCATGCGTGAAATAATGCAATCATAAACTATTTATTCGTTTATATTTAGGCTGACGGATGAGCATGGCTGGGCCTTGCTGTATTCATCAGGAACTAAATAAACGATCGTTGTATTATGAAACATGCAAAACATGGTTGGGGTGGAAGAGCATACACGCTGCTGGTTATCCTCACTTTTTCTTTAAGTATTATCAATTCGGGCTTTGCATACGCAAAAAATGATGACAAGCCCAAGCTTGTAAATATTATCAATTTCATTCGTCTGCTCGAACCTCGTGATGAAAAAATAACAGAAGACGTTTTATATCAAACCGTGGTTAAGCAAGTTGAATTGATGAAGCAATACAAGCTTCGTGGCACCTTTTTATTGCAATATGACGCGTTGATGGATAAACGATACCAGGCTTTGCTAAAAAGCCTGCCGAAAGACGCTTTTGAAGTTGGTGGATGGTGGGAGATTCCGCAGCCGCTTGTTGAAAGGGCAGGTTTAAAATGGCGCGGGCGCTATCCCTGGGATTGGCACGCCGATATTGGGTTTGCTACCGGGTATACTTTAGAAGAACGTGAGAAACTGGTTGATGTGTACATGAAAGATTTTAAAGAGATTTTCGGCTATTATCCAAAATCAGTTGGGTCATGGTTTATTGATGCGCATACGCTCAATTATCTCTATACAAAATACCATATAGTGGCATCCTGCAATTGCAAGGATCAATATGGAACTGATGGCTATACCATGTGGGGTGGCTACTGGAACCAGGCTTACTATCCCAGCAAAATAAACTCTTATATGCCGGCGCAAAATGAAGACAGCCAGATTCCTGTTCCCATTTTTCGCATGTTAGGCAGTGATCCGATCCGGCAGTATGATAATGGTGTGGGCTCTAACAGGCAGGGTGTAGTTACCCTGGAGCCGGTGTACAAATACGGCGGCGGTGATGCTGAATGGGTTAACTGGTATTTTAAACAATTTACTGATGGGGCATGTATGGAATTTGCATACACCCAGGCAGGCCAGGAAAATTCATTTACATGGAATGCCATGGCTAAGGGTTTGGAAATACAATTTCCTTTAATCGCGCGTTTGCGCGACGAAAATAAAGTGAAGGTGCAAACACTTGAAGAATCCGGAAAGTGGTTCAAAGAAAACTATAAAGTTACTCCCGCAACATCGGTAACGGTTAACCAGGATATGAAGGGAAGTGATCTTAAAACGGTTTGGTTTAACAGCAGGTTTTATCGCGCCAACCTATTGTGGGAAAATGGCAACCTTCGTATTCGCGATATTCATCTGTTTAATGAAAAACTTCCGTCCATCTACGAAACGCAAAAAGCAACTTCAAATGAGTGCCAGTTCTTTACGCTGCCATTTGTTGATGGTTATTTGTGGAGCAATGCATCAACTGTGGCTGGCCTGCGGTTGAAAGCGGTTATTGGTGGTAAAGAAACTTTAATAGAAGGTGGAGCACCCTCGGTGTCTGACGCTTCAAAAGGAAAGCTGCATATTTCATGGCCGATAAAAACATTTGAAGGAACATTGGTAATGGACCTCGATGAACAAACATTTAAAATGGAGCTGGTGACAAAAAACAAAGTGGACTGGTTTTGGGAACTTACCACCGCGGAGAACGCGAAGTTGCCGTTCAAAGCAGTAAAACAAAATAGTGTTGATTGTGTGTTTGAGAATATGCCTTATAGTGTTTCTGCCAAAGAAGGCCATTTTTCTACATCAGATAAATCTCAGATATTAAGAATAGCTCCAACTAAAAACGCGATAGTGCTCAATTTGGCTGGTAAATAAAAACTCAGTGCCCCTTTGAACCTTCAACTGTACTGCTCTGTAATAAAAAGTTACACAGAGCTGCACAGAGGAGCCACAAAGGGGCACAGCGTTTTAAGTAGATTACTTTATTTCAAAATGATAGGTACCCGCCACTAAGCTGAGCCTGCTTAATCCCCTTTCATCTTTACCAATAGCACTTACGGCCTTCCCTTCGTTATACAATGTTTTGTTGTTGCTAAGATCAAGAACAAGAGTGGCAGTTGTATTAGCCGGAATAACAACATTGTAGTTAACCGCATTTCCGTTCTTCTTCCATGAAGAAGTAATGCGGCCACCCGGTGCGTCATGTGATGCAGTGAAACTATCAAGCCCAGTTACAAAGTTTGGCTGCAGCCATACATTTTTGAACCCGGGTTTGCTTTCATCCGGAAAGATGCCGCCTAATCCTTTATACATCCACGCCCCAATTTCGCCAAACATAATGTGGTTGCGTGAGATATCTGACTTCGCATCAATGGGCCAGTTCTCATACAAAGTAGTAGCCCCATTTACGATCCACCAACCCCATGAAGGAAATGTTTCCTGCCCAGCAATTTTATATGCAGCATCAGCATAGCCGTTTTCGCTTAATGCGTTTAAGATGGTTTTTGTGCCAAGTAAACCGACATCCAAATGGAAGCTATCTTGTTTAACTCTTTCAGCAAGATTTGCGGCTATTTTAGCTTTTAGATTAGCAGGAGCTAATCCCCAATGCAGCGGCGCACTTAGTTCTGTTTGAGTGCCTTTGCCATAAATGCCTGATAGCTGATTCAGATATTTTTCGTTGAATGCACGCTTTATTTTTTCAGCCAGCTTGTTGTAAGTGTTATAATCTTCTGTTTTATTCAGCAGCTTTGCCGCTTTTGCCAGTATAGTAGCGTCTACAAAATAGTAGACAGTGGATGTCAATTCTACAGGTGACTTAGATTTTACAGGAACCCAATCGCCAAGTCCCCAGGTTGTAAGGCCGGTAGGGCTCACAGCGGTTATCCTGTCTACATAACGTTTGATATTGTCGTAACAGTCGCGCAATAATTTTTCATCGCCATAGAACAAATAAATGTTCCATGGAATGATGGCAATGGTGCTGGTCCAGTCTGGCCCGTTGCCCCATTCATACCCCCAACCGCCTGTTGGAATGATGGAAGGCAGTGTGCCGTTTGGTTGCTGTTCATCTCTGTGATCCGCCAGCCATTTTTCGTAAATAGTGATGCCGTCGAAATTATATAAACCTGTTTCATTGGCAATATGCGCATCACCCGTCCAGCCATTTTTTTCGCGCTGCGGGCAATCTGTAGGATAACCAAAAAGATTTGACAGATAAGAGTTGTTGGTAGCCCACCAAAGCTTATTCATCATTTGATTGGATGTAGACACGGTTCCTATTGCAGGAACTGCACTATGCATAAAATAACCTTTCAGGCTTTGTTGTGTAAGCGTGATCGGCTTGCTGCTCGTAACCTCTACATATTGAAACCCCTTATAGTTGAAGCGTGGTTCAAAGGTTTCTTCGCCATTGCCTGACAAGATAAATATATCGGTTTGGAAGGGGTCAGTGTTATCCTTCGGACGATAGTGGACGTCAATATTTGATTGATCAACATGCCCATCATCTTTTAACCGTTCTGCATGCCTAAGCGAGATGACAGTGCCAGCTTCACCCTGAACGGCGATGTGGCTCACACCTGCAATGTTCCTTCCCAGATCAAATACATAAGTCGTATCGTTCAGTTTTTTCAAACTGGCCGAAGGTATTTCTTCAACATGCTTTACCGGGTACATCATTTGTGAGACAATGTTGTTAGATGGCGCTGCGCGATAAATTACATCTTTCCATTTGCTGGCATCAAAGCCAGGCGAATCCCAGCCTCGTTGCTGAAGCCTCGCATCATAATGTTCCGCAGTATAAATGCTATTGAAAGTAACCGGGCTTAAGGATGTTTTCCAGTCTTTACCGGAAGAAACAGTTTCGGTAGACCCGTCTTCATAAGTGATCTTGATATCCATGCAGAATGTAGGTCGCCCGCGCCACGGTGCTTTGTCGAAGAACCAAACTGCGGTTGACTGATGATTGTACCAGCCATTGCCCATCAGCATGCCAATTGCATTCTTGCCCTGCTGTAGACTTGCTGTTACGTCATGCACCACATACAATGTCCTTCTGTCAAACCTCGTGTACATCGGATCAAGATAGTGGTCGCCAACACGCTGTCCATTGATACTTAGCTCAAAAAGGCCTGCGGCAGCTACATAAGCACGTGCAAATTTTATTTTCTTATTTACACTAACCTCTTTCCTGAAATAAGCAGCTGGCTTGAGGTTTACATCATCCTTGTCGCTAATCCATGCACCTTTCCAGTTGCTGGCCTGCATCATGCCTGTTTCAAATGCGTTTGTCGTACTGGTGCTTTTAATGCCATCTTTATCCCAAACAGAAACTTTCCAGTAATATCTTGTTTGTGGCTGCAGTGGTTTGCCCGCATATGTGAGGAGCGTAATGTTACCGCTGATTTTTCCCGATTGCCAGGTATTTGCCTGATCTAAGGCTGCCGAGTCTGTTGAAACGAAAAGCTGGTAAGCCTGTTGTTGGGCACCCAGGCGTGCGTCCTGCAATTGCCAGGAGAAGCGCGGATGCGCATTGTCCACTCCGATCGGATTGTCAAGATGCTCACATTGCAATTTTACGGGCAGGCATTGCGGCGCCGCAAATGTCGCGCATGAGAAGCTTGTTGTGGCTGCTATTAATAACGAACTAAAAATTTGTGAAGGGCGGGCATTGAAAAATCGTTGCATGGCCATGTTGTTAAAGGATTAAACGAAAGCGCGTAATCTACAGAAAAATGAGGAGTTAGCCATCCTTGGCTGTCGGGCAGGGTGAATAGTGAATGGTGAATAGTGAATGGTGAATAGTGAATAGTGAAAGGTGCAGCGGGTTGATTTTTTTTGTACAGTAAAATATTGGGGAAATGTTCGTTTTGAAGTTAGGTAATGATAAAAGTCAGATGCGCTGGTAGGGTTAGAATTGGGATGCAAAAAAAAGTTTTTGAAAGGCAGGCATAAAGCTGCACAGTTAGAAGGCATTCACGTTTGCTTTGATCTTTTGGTTCATTGGGATCAAGCCAAAAGAATAGATAAGGAAATCCTGATTTCCGTATGTGTAAACCTTAAAATAAACTAAGCCACCTCTTTAAGTTGTGAGCAGTTCTAAAGACACAAAAACACGACAAAAAAATTTCAATCAAGTTAGGTCTTTCAAATAATTAGCCTGCCGCACATTTGACTATTCACTATTCACCATTCACTTTTATTCCTTTCCTATAATGCCATTCACTTTCTAAATATTCCACCAGTAATTAAATTTCAGCACAAATGCTCTGGTTTTAACGGCAAACGGGCCAGGATAATAATTGTCTGTGTAAACCAGGAACAGATCAGATGCTGGTTTGTACCTCCATTGAAAACGGGAGTTGATATTAAGGTTCTTCTGTTGTTCGTTATACTGAATGTAGGTAGTAAAAAACAGCTTGTTGGTGAACGTAATGTCTATTCTCGGGCCAATAAGCAGGAAACTGGTGTTGCCCCACGGCTGAGGCAGCATCAACTTATTATAACTCGTGCTCATGGTTATATTCACAAAAGGCTGAAAACGGTAGCCAATATCGCTTGCAGCAGTTAACAGGTTCCCGTCTGCATAATATCCGCCATAGCGAAAAGATGCCGTATATGTGAACAAATGCTGAGGTGCTGAAACATAATCAAAACCAAAAGTGTTCCATTTGTGCTGCGAACCTCTTGCCAATGTATCTTTTCCGGTGTTGGTAGGATCGTAAGGATTCAGCAATTGAACATAATCGTTTTGTGAAACGAGTGATAATGTTGCTTTGGTTCTGAAGGTAAACAGGTACGAAAACACATTACTGTGGTCAGTCTGTTTGAACTTCGTATTAAAATAATAATTGCTCGCAAACACCGGCCCATGTGTAAGAATACTTCCGCCTTTCGGAAAGAAGTAGTAGCTAATCTGTGGATTCAGTTTAATATAATCCCTGCGCGGAACGTAGCCCACCTCCGCCGTGTAGTTATTGCCAACATACTGCGTTTGGCCATAAATCAGCCATTTCTTACTGCTGTATTGCAGATGCCCGGCATAGGTCCAGTCATTGCCTTTTAAATTCGGTGCAAAGGATTTCAGCGCCATGGCCTTGCCCGTCCATACATTGTTGGATGATGCCAGATTATATTCCAGTCCAAGGTTTCGATTGTATTGTTGGTACACACCCTTAATACTATCTGCCGCAGTCGGATTATAATTCATGGAAGCTTTGTCAACGTAAATCAGCGCAATGTTAGAGCGTTTGAATACTTTCCTCTGTAAAGAAAGTACCGCAAAATTTTGCGCTGGCAACGCAGTCTCATCAACTGAAGCGGTACGCATATCCATCACGCCGATGCGCCAGTTCTTATCTAGCTTACCGCTTAAGCGCGCGCCATAGTTAATGGGCACTCCCAATCCAATTCTCCTGGAGAAAAAAGGCCGGATGTCCGTATAGCCAAAATTGGCGAAAATGTCCCCGTTTTCAAGAAAAAACTGCCTTCTCTCCGGGAAGAATAATTCAAACCGGCTCAGGTTGGCAACCTGCTTATCTACTTCAACCTGGGAAAAATCAGGCCTTACAGTCAGGTCAAGGTTCAGTGCAGATGTTACAGCGATTTTAGCGTCGGCGCCAAAATCCTTTTTGTATACGGCATCTTTATGCGGGTCATAGCTTTTTGAAACGCTTCCCAGTACGTAAGGTATTACTGAAATATTAGATCTTGGCGCAGGTGGCGGTTCATCCCAAACCAGTGTGCCGGTATACGCAAGAGAAGCTGTAGGAAACTGTCTTGGAACAGGTGCCCAGCTTGATTTTTCCGTGGTCTTTAAATCGTTCCGGCTAAAATTGATGCCCCATTCTTTGGCGTCTTTTTTATACCGGATCGTTTTGAACGGAATGGCAGCTTCAAAAACCCATTTATCATCGTAATTCTTTACAACGGAGGTCCATTTGTTATCCCAGTTAAGATCAACTTTTCCACCTTCATACATGGCGCCGTCCCACTGTGCTCCAAATGCATTAGCGCCAAAGCTGAAGCCAGTTGTCTGATCTTCAAATGTATCCATGAAGAAGATGAAGTTGTCATTCTTTAAAAAGCCAAAATCCCTTCTTAGCGATTCAACCATATGCCTGCCTTTTTCAAAGTTGTAACAGGTGGCGATTACATAAAGATTATTGTTGTCATATGACATGCTTACATCTGTCCGCACATTTGCAAAACTTGTATCCATCGGCAATACCATCCAAAACTGGCTGGTAGATTCGGCGGCTTTCCATGCAGAATCATCCGCAATGCCGTCAATAATAACCGGAGTAATTGTTCTGTGTATACGAAGATTAAAAGATGCGTTCTTTTTCTGAGCAGTCGCTTCAATCAGGCACGAGAATAGTAACAAGCAGGTAAGCAGCCTTTTCAAGATCGTTATTTTTGATGGTTCGAGGGGGAAAGATAGCCCAAAAATGGCTAATGGACCTTAAAATAATCGATTTAGCAGATTGTATGTTGAATCTTAAGGATCAATATATGGATTGATTTATTACATTCGCGGCTTCAACTTTTAAACGCTATGAAAATTTTTGCCGCACTTGCTTTTCTGCTGGCCTTCACCACAATTTGCTACGCTCAAAAAGATTCTTCTATCTGGCAGGAAACCTTTTCATAAATACATTCCAATAATATTCGCTTTTAAATCTTAATATCAATCATGAAACTAATTGCAACATTTATTGTTTTTCTTTCTGTTAGCCAGTCATGTTTTTCTCAGACAGACAGCACTGTCGTTTACTTAAATAACCATCGGGAACAAACTACACCTGACAGCGCCGATACCTACATCGTATTTACGAAAAACGGAGACAGTTGGAATGGAAAACGTTACGACAAAAAGAGTAATGCACTTAAGTCGGACGGCAGCTACTTTGAAACCAAAGCAGACAGTTACGATGGCGAGGTAAAAAGTTATGGCGACGAAGGAGTTCTTGATAACGTTACATTGTATGCGAAAGGGTACCCTAAAGAAACGACTTACTTCTACAAAAGTGGCAGCAAGAAATCATTTATATCGTTCGGCGTGAAATCAATTACAAAACAAACTGGCTGGGATGAAAATGGCAACGAAATCCGTGGCTTCATTGTGCAGCGTGAGGCCAGGTTTGAGGGCGGCATGTCAGCTTGGGTAAGTTACCTGCAAAGAAATTTAAAAGCAGACATCGCAATTGAAACCGGGGCGCCGGTAGGCAGGCATATGGCAGTTGTGGAATTTCTGGTTAACAAAGCTGGAGAAGTAAGTGAAGTAAAGGCTGTGGGAGTTCCGCCAAAGTGTAGTGCATGTGCGATGGAAGCTGTGCGTGTAATAGCAAGCGGGCCGAATTGGGAGCCTGCTTTATTGAATAATTCACCGGTGATCTATCGCCAAAGGCAATCTATCACATTTGAAGTACAAGAGGAACAAAAAAAGAGAAGGTTATTTTAACTGATGATACAAATTGTTGGAAAAATCCGGATATAAAAGTATCCGGATTTTTTTTGCTCTAATCACGCGCAATTTGCGATGCAATGCATTGCCGCTTGGAATTATTTGGTTAAATTTAGAATGCACTGCTTTCAAAAATTACACCGGGTTCAATTATTCAATCGTAAAACTAACCGTTCGGTTATGAAACATCTAATGCTTTGCCTGCTAGCAAGTTTTTCTGCAATGATGTCCTCCGCGCAAAATAAGACTGGCATTTTTGATGCCGATGCCGATGTAGGCAACGTGCAAAAACACGGGTCCGTTACCTACGATCCTTCTTCGCAGGAATATACTGTGGAAGGTGCCGGTACCAACATGTGGTTTGGCCATGATGAGTTTCATTTTGTATATAAGAAAATGAAGGGGGATTTTATTCTTCGCACAACTGCTGCCTTTATTGGAAAAGGAGTAGAGCAACACAGAAAATGGGGATGGATGGTAAGAACTTCGCTCGATTCTGCATCTACACATATCAATGGAGTTGTTCATGGGGATGGTTTGACTTCGCTGCAATTCCGTCGTACAACCGGCGCCAATACGGAAGAAATCAAAATGCCTATGACGCATGCGGATATTGTACAGTTAGAGCGAAAAGGAAATGTGTACACTTTATCTGTCGCGAAAAATGGCGAATTGTTTACAGAGCAGCAACTATCTGATGTAGATCTTGGTGACGAGGTTTATGTAGGTTTATTTGTTTGCTCGCATAACCCTGCCGTAGTTGAAAAAGCTGTTTTCAGAAACGTACGCATTGTAGTTCCCGCACCGGACACGCTTGTGCCATACAAACAATATATTGGCAGCCATCTTGAAGTGATGGATGTGTCCAATGGTTTTAGTAAGATTATATATCAATCAAAAGGTTCCATCCAGGCGCCCAACTGGATGCTCGATGGCAAGAGATTATTATATAACGCTGATGGATTGTTGTATACGTTCGATCTTAAAACAACAACGCCTACATTGTTGAATACCGGGTCTGCTAAGCAGAATAATAACGACCACGTAATGTCGTTCGATGGAAAGATGCTGGGCATTAGTAATTTTGATAAAGAACGCAAAGGTTCCATTGTATATACATTGCCGATAACAGGTGGAGAGCCTAAGCGGATAACAGAAACGGCTCCGTCTTATCTACACGGCTGGTCACCCGATGGAAAGTTCCTGATCTTTACCGGCCAACGCAATAATGAGTTTGACATTTATAAAATACCAGCTTCCGGCGGACAAGAAGTTCAATTGACTACCGCTAAAGGATTGGATGATGGAAGTGAGTATACTCCTGACGGGCAGTTTATCTATTTCAATTCCGTTAGAAGCGGCACAATGCAGATCTGGCGGATGAAAGCTGATGGCAGCAACCAGGAGCAGGTTACAAATGATTCGTTGAATAACTGGTTCCCGCATGTTTCTCCTGATGGAAAATCAATTGTTTATATCACATTTGGCAAAGATGTTTCTCCTTCCGATCATCCATTCTATAAACATGTATATATCCGCATAATGCCAATAGGCGGAGGGCCATCAAAAGTAATTGCATACCTGTATGGCGGACAGGGCACTATTAATACGCCATCGTGGTCGCCGGATAGTAAAAAAATCGCCTTTATCAGTAACACCAGTTTGCTGTTCCCGATATTTCCGACTGCACCATAATTTGAGGTTTTTATAAAAAGCAAAAGCCGGCTATTAACCGGCTTTTGCTTTTTATAAAGAACGTTATTGATGTTAGAATAAGCTGTTCAGCACTGATGCAAGGCGAATGCCTGCCTGTGTAAGCCTTTCTTCTGTTGTGGGTGTATATTTTTCAAAATACTGGTAAGAAACAATATTGCTTTTAGCCGCATCTGCATAGATCTCACGGCTAATGGTATATGACTCGTATACCCAGTCAGCAATACTCGTTTTCTTCCACTGTTTTCTTTGTTGCTTAGTGGTTGTTTTATTGCAGTAACGAGCTAATTCTTTGTATGACATATTGGTATTGTCTATGACAGCTCCATCCCAAACACTGTGCAGGTTGCTTTCTCTTCCACGAACCATCATTTTGATTTTGTTGCCGCCAAGGTCTTCTCCTCTGCCTGCATGCAACGGTTGATGTATATCGCCGATAAGGTGAACGATATATCTAAGCGCAAATAATTTTTGCTCTTTAGTAGCCGAAGGATTTTTGAAGTCAGCAATCATCTTGTTAAGAACGGTGTATTCATTAACAGAATCTTTTTGAGAGACATATTTTATAAAACCGTCATGGTCTAGTCCATCCGGTGGATTGATATAATGCCACGGCCCTGTTTGTGCATATTCTTTATCGTACCGCATATCATCTGGTGTTGCGCTGATAGATGACAGTGGTTGATTATTCAGTAATTCATTAATGCCGCGCATCGTGCGTTTACAAAGATGCATACGGGCTATTTCCGCAACGGTTTTATGCCCTTCAACTCCCCATGCAAACAGCAAGTGAGGTAAGGCAAACAGAAATAGTATGAGTGGTATTTTTCTTTTCATGCTGCAAAAGAACGACAAAAAAAGCGATTGGCGCCAGCTTCGGGTTTCTTCTGATTATTTATAAGCCTTGATTATTGACTATCAAGCAACCCCTCCAATATTATTTAATTATGAACTAATATTAATGCAGTTTCTACTGCTGACTATACTTACGCGAGTATTAGAAGCTAAAGCCTTCACCAAAGCATTAACTAATGGCTGTGATCAGTCAACAATGAAATTTTGATTTGAAGATTTGTGTGCCAGAAGAGAGGATGCAAATCATTCATCAAAGTAAACCGCATTCCGAAATCTTTAAAACTTGAGAGGTCTCACACAGAAATAGAACGCTTCCTTAACAACGAAGCCGCTCAATGTTTCCTTACAGCTTTACACTGGTTGAAGGGAGTCGTCTCCAATGAAAAAGGAAATGGAACTGCAATCATTGATTGCCTGTCGTAAATACATCTTTACCTGTTTTATTCCGGTAATATTTGGGCGATTTGCCATTTCGTTTTTTGAACAATTTTGAAAAATAAAATGCCGACTCAAAGCCTGTTTGTTGGGCAATTTCATTAATTGTTAATGTAGTTGTCTCTAATAAATATTTAGCGCGGTTTAACCGGAGATTCAGTACAAACTGATTAGGCGGTTCGCCGGTTAGCCGTTTAAATTCTTTTCTAAAAGATGAATAGCCCATTGGTAGTTCGCTTGCCATCTTTTCAAGATCAACATGTTGTTCCAACGATTTCTGTAAGAGAAATTTTGCCTTCTCTATTAGCCGGCCTATGGGCGAATTTTCAGTGCTATTGTTTAATGAAGCAGAATATAAATATCCCAGGATCTGCAAAGTAATGCCTGAGCTTATTTGTTGATACCCGGAAGATGCAGTTTGAATAGTTTCAATAAGTTTATGAAAAAGGCTTAATAATTCAGCAGACAGGCCAACATTGATCAAAGGATATTTAACGTTAAAGAAATCGTTTTTCATCAATTCGTTTGCATAATTACCGTTAAAGCCGATCCAGTATTCATCCCAACCGGAATTTTCCTTAGGCTTATAACGATGCCAGACACCGGCATGCAAAAACAAGCATGTTCCTTCCGAGATCTCGATGGGATCTGCAAATTCTGATTCAAAAAAGCCACCACCCCTGGAGACATATATTAATTGGTATCCGCTTAATATCCGTCCCTTGCTCCATGAAAAAGTATGTGTAGACGGATGTTCATAATTTTTGGGGTAATGTTGGTTAGGATGCACTTTTGAAAAGCCAGCCGTATCAATGTAAAGCCCCCATTTTTCTTCTACAAGCGTACCGCTCATGTATTTGCAGTAATCGTTCATTGCGTGAGTAATTTTAATATGTGCGGCAATCGAAATATGTCAAAAGATACAAAAAGAAAATATTTTATCCATTTTTTCAGGCTCGCCTGCTGAATAAATTTGTTCAACTGATCAAATCAGGTTTGTTGTAAACATAAAGACTATCAAAGTAAAAAAAATGCTGCATGTTTAAAGTCGGGCTAACAAGGGATTTTTTAACGCCGGAAGGAATTCTGACATATCAGGATATGGGTTTGGATATTCTTGATGAGGTGGAAGATCTTGAATATGAATTTTTGGACAACTGGGAGTCTCCCATGCAAGCCGCTACTTTACAGCAATACGATGCAATTATTTCTTTGGCGCCTGCCTATACTGTCGAAAGTTTTAAAGATGTAACACGGTTAAAAGCGATTTGCAGGTTTGGAGTAGGATATGATATGGTTGAATTAGATGCCTGCAATAAAGCAAATATAATTGTAACCATTACAAAAGGTGCAGTTAACTATTCTGTGGCAGAAGCCACAATTACCTGGATGCTTGCACTATGTCATAAACTCGTTGCAAAAGATAAATTGGTGCGGGAAGGAAAATGGCAGGAAAGAAATCAATATACGGGCAGCGAATTAAGAGGGCGTACATTGGGTGTAATTGGTTTTGGTGGTATCGGCAGTCAGCTAACACAAATGCTCGGGGCATTTAATATGAAACAGCCGATGGTATATGACCCGTATATAACCGACGCTAAAGCAATTGAATTAGGAGTGATAAAAACAGATCTGCAGGCACTACTGCGGTCTTCCGATTTTATATCCGTTAATTGCCCATTAACGCCACAAACAAAAGATCTTATTGGCGAAAAAGAATTGGCACTGGTAAAAAGCACAGCTCATATCATTAACACTGCCAGGGGTGGAATTATTAATGAAAGGGCTTTGATTGAGGCGCTCACCAACAATAAAATTGCGGGCTATGCAACAGATGTTTTTGAAAGAGAGCCGGCCATGAATAACCATCCTTTTTTTACGATGGATAATGTATTGATGGCGCCGCATTGCATCGCTTGGACTCACGAACTTTTCCGTGAAATAGGGCGCATGGCTTGTCAGCAAGTAGCGCAGATTGCTCAGAAAAAAATTCCGGATCATATTTTAAACGCAGATATATTGGATAAATGGCTTTCGGAAAAAATAAAATAATCTTTCATGCATTCAAACATTAATGTGGTAGCAAACCACCAGCATTATATTAATGGCGCCTTCGTAGAATCGGTGTCCCCCGGTGACTATATTGATGTGCTTGATCCCTGTACAGAAGAAGTGATAGCGGCTGTGCCGAGAGGTAAACAAAAAGAAGCGGATGAAGCCATAGATGCCGCCGTAGCTGCACAACACGCGTGGAGCTTATTACCATCTGTTGAGCGGGCGAAGTACCTTAAAGCAATGGCAGCCGTAATTAGAAAAAATCGTCTGATGCTTGCAGAAACACTGGCAAAAGAACAGGCAAAGGTAAAAGCACTTGCACAGGTTGAAATAGATGTTACGGCTGAATATTACGATTACTATGCAGGATTTGCCCGCTCGTACGAAGGTGAGATCATTCAGAGCGACCGTCCTGGCGAACAAATATTTCTGCACAAACTTCCTATAGGTGTTGCTGTTGGCATATGCCCCTGGAATTTTCCTTTTTTTGTCATGGCACGTAAAGTAGCTCCTGCCTTGCTTACTGGCAATACCATTGTTGTAAAAGTAAGTGAAGAGGCTCCATTAACCTGTTTAGCGTTTACTAAATTATTGGATAAAGTAAATCTGCCGAAAGGCGTATTGAATGTTGTGTGTGGGTATGGCAATGAAATAGGTGAAGCGCTCACCAACAATAAAAATGTTGGCATAATCAGCCTTACCGGCAGTGTTGAATCAGGGCATAAAGTGATGAATGCCGCTGCAAAAAATATCACAAAAGTTTCCCTCGAGCTGGGAGGTAAAGCGCCGGCGATTGTTTGTAAGGATGCCGACATAGATTTAGCTGTGAAAGCAATTGTAGCGTCCAGGGTTATTTACAGTGGCCAGGTGTGTAATTGCGCTGAGCGTGTGTACGTGGAAGAAGCAGTATACAGTGAGTTTTTAGAAAAACTGACAACTGCCATGAAAGCAATCAAAGTGGGTAATGCATCCGACGATGAGGATATTGATATGAGTGCACAAATTAACCGGAAGCAACTGGATAAAATTGCGGGGATGGTAGAAAGGGCTCAGGATGCAGGAGCCAGGGTAGTATTGGGTGGTAAAAAATCTGCCGCTTTTGGCAAAGGATTTTTTTATGAACCAACGATCATTATTGATGTGAAACAAGACGCGGAAATTATGCAGAAGGAAATATTTGGCCCTGTATTACCTGTTATGAAAGTGGCTGACTTTGACGAGGCCCTGCAACTAGCCAATGATAGTGAATATGGACTTACATCTGCTGTGTATACCAGCGATCTCAATAAAATGTTACGGGCAACGAAGGAATTGAAATTTGGCGAGGTTTATTTTAACCGTGAAAATTTTGAGGCCATCCAGGGGTTTCATGCCGGTTGGCGAAAATCCGGAATCGGTGGTGCCGATGGAAAGCATGGGCTTGAAGAATACCTGCAAACAAAAACGGTATATATTCAGCAGACCCCGTAACCCTATTCGTATACAAATTGTATTCACGCCAAATAATATTTTATGACGTCAGAATTATCTTTCATTTCCCAGGTGTTTAGCCGTTACAGAAAATTGAAAAGTTACTTTTTCTTTTGTATGCCCTTGCTACTGTTGCCTGTAATGCTGTTTAGTAAAGAGTTACCACTGAAAACAGCAACCAATCAATTTGTTGAGATAACGCTTAACGCTTCTGAAAATTACAGCGATCCTTTTAATGACATTGAGGTAGATGCAATATTCACAGATCCCTTAGGCAAGCAATCAAAAGTGCCTGCTTTCTGGGCCGGTGGCAAAATATGGAAAATCAGGTTTTCCTCACCGCTGGAAGGCACCTATCACTTTTCCACCGTGTGCTCAAAAAATACGGATCGTGGCCTCAATAATGTAAAGGGCGAAGTTGAGATAAAGAAATATAAAGGTAACAACCCGCTGTTGTTGCATGGCGCTATCAAAATTGCTGATGATAAAAGGCATTTTGCATACCAGGATGGTACTCCTTTTTTTTGGATGGGAGATACATGGTGGATGGGTTTGACAAAAAGGCTGGTGTGGCCTGATGATGTAAGATTACTTGCAAGTGACAGGATCAAAAAAGGTTTTAATGTAGTTCAGATTATTGCTGGCCTTTACCCGGATATGCCGGCTTTTGATCCGCGTGGCGAAAATGAAGCAGGTTTTCCCTGGGAAGCCAACTATGCCAGCATAAGGCCTGCTTATTTTGATGATGCAGACAACAAAATTATTTATTTGGCAGAGCAAGGTATCGCGCCATGTATTGTTGGCGCATGGGGTTATCACCTGCCATACCTGGGCGTTGATAAAATGAAGAAACACTGGCGTTATTTGATCGCAAGGTGGGGCGCGTTACCGGTGGTCTGGTGTGCGGCAGGAGAAACTACGATGCCCTTTTATTTGTCAAAAGACAAAAAAGCGGATGAGGAGTTTTTAAAAAATGGATGGACTGAGGTGATTCAATACGTGAAAGAAACGGATCCTTATAAAAGAATTTTAAGTACGCATGCGGCCTACCAGTGCCGCACCACAAGAAGCTCTATCACGAAACCTGAATTACTTGATTTTGATATGCAACAGACAGGGCATGGCAATGTTGCATCGCAACAAGCGGCACAGGCTCTGGATGGATGGCGTGATAAGCCGGTAATGCCGGTAATGAGCGGAGAGTCAAGATATGAAGCACTGGCCATTCCTAAACCCTTACCTGCAGAAGCTCCCCGGCAGGCCTTTTGGGCGCATGCTGTTAACAGTGGATTAGCAGGGCATACATATGGTGCAAACGGTATATGGCAGCTCAACGGTATTAATAAGCCCTACGGCAAATCGCCCGGCGGTAACAACTGGGGCACAACACCGTGGAATGAAGCGATGAAATTGCCGGGCTCAACTCAAATTGGTGCAGCGCGGAAATTAATTGAGTCCATACCGGGCTGGAATAGTTTTCAACCCGCACCAGAGATGATTACACAATGGACGGCTTCAGATACTGCTGTGTTGGCAGTAACCGCTGGTAATCAATCTGCATTAGCATATCTGCCTTCGCCGGGAACTATTGCTATTACCCTTCCGGCGCATGGTCAGCAATACAGGGCGTTCTGGTTTAATCCTATTACTGTTGTGAAAGAAAAAACGTTTACGATTACGACGGACGCTTCCGGAAAAATAACAGCCACTTCGCCAACCGCTAAACAGGATTGGGTATTGGTATTAACGAAAAATAACTAAAGCATTTTCGGATATTCAAAAGATAACATTGTATGCAAAGATTTATTGATAAAACTGTTTGGATAAGTGGTGCAGCACAAGGGATTGGGCGTGGTATAGCATCGTTTTTTGCAGAGGAAGGAGCGAATGTTGCCATTATCGACATCAAAGAAAAAGAAGGAAGAAAGGTCGTAGAAGATATTGAGTTGAAAGGAGGTATTGCATCATTTTTTTTTTGTGATCTTAATGTGGACTCCTTTATACAAAAATCTATTGAAGACACAATAGCGAAGTTTGGAGGATTGGATATAATCGTAAATAACGGTGCTGTCAATATGGTGAAAAGCCTTCATGAATACAGTACAGAGGAATGGGATCGTCAATTGAATATTAACCTCAAAGCCATTTTTTTGAGTTTTAAGTATGCCTATCCTTACCTTAAAAAGAACACTGCCAGCAGCATTATCAATATAGGATCGGTAAGCAGTTTTGTAGGGCAGGCAAGAACTCCGGGTTATATCGCGGCCAAGGGTGCAGTGATGATGCTTACGAAATCGATGGCTATTGATTATGCATCAGATGGCATAAGGTGTAATGCAGTCTGTCCAGGGATAACGGATACGCCGATGTTGAGGGAACATATGGGAGGGGAGTCTGACATTACAGAAAGATTGCGCCGTGTGCCAGCCGGCCGTATTTTACAACCACAAGAAATTGCCGGCGCGGTTGCATATCTGTGCAGCGATGATGCTTCGGGTATAACAGGCACCAGTTTGATTGTTGATGGTGGTTATCTTGCCACCGCAGAATGGGCAGGAGGCCTTTCGCAATGAAAAAGATAAAGATTTCCTGCGCTGATTTTACTTTTCCCCTTTTATCTCATGATAAGGTTTTAGATCTTGTTGCCATGCTGGATTGCGAAGGAATTGATATTGGATTGTTCACAGGGCGATCTCATCTGCAGGCTGAAACAGAATTTAAGGCATTGGAAAAAAAAGCAAAGCTGTTACATCAAAAGGCTGCTGATCGCGGACTGGCGATTGCTGATATTTACCTGCAGCTGGATAACAACCTGGCCAAATTGGCGATCAATCATCCAGACACGGAGAAAAGAATCTTTGCAAGAGAACAATTTTTGAAATTAATCGAATACGCACAGAACGCGCAGGCAGAACATGTTACCTGCCTTCCCGGTATGGCATTTCCTGAAGTTGAGTCGATTGAAGACTCTGTACAACGAAGTTATGAAGAACTGAACTGGCGTGTAGAACAGGTTAGCAAGACTAATCTTTCTTTTTCTATTGAAGCACATGTTGGTTCGCCTTATACAAAACCTGAAGATGTAGTTACATTGGTGAAATCTGTACCGGGGCTATATATCACCCTTGATTATACTCACTTTATCAGGAATGGTTACTCGCAACAAGAGACAGATATATTACTTCCCTATGCTAACCATTTTCATGCACGTGGCGCAAAGCCGGGAAGGCTGCAGACATCAGTATCTGAAAACATTATTGACTACAGTGAAATTGTAAATCAGTTGGAAGTACGCAATTACGATGGCTGTATAGGATTAGAATACATATGGATTGAATGGGAACAATGCAACCAGGTAGATACCCTTTCCGAAACAATTTTGCTGCGGGATATTATTTTAAAAAGCCTCTACAAAAATCACCCATCATGAAAATAGCTGCTTTGCAATCCATGCGCAAAAAACTTGACGGGCATCAGATTGTATATGGATTATGGATAACATTTGAATCACCTTCTATTACAGAGATCGCGGTACACTGTGAACTGGATTGGGTAGTAATAGATGCGGAGCACGGGCACCTGGACTGGCATAACCTAACAGAACATATAAGGGCTGCCGTACGCAGCAACACAGTTGTATTGGTGAGGATTTCCCATATTGATGAAGGCATTATTAAACGTGCATTGGATATAGGTGCAGATGGTTTGGTAATTCCACATGTGGAGTCTGTAGATGACTGGAACAGGGCACTTTACTTTGCAAAATATCCACCTGCAGGTATACGTGGCATTGGTGCTGAACGCGCAACAAAATGGGGAAGTGCATTTGCACAGCATGTGGAGGATGCACAAAACAACCTGATGATAATTCCTATCATTGAATCTGTAAAAGGCGGTGAAAATATCGAAGAGATTATTGCCGCCGGTAATACTGAAATTATTTTTTTCGGGCCTGCTGATTATTCCGCATCCGCAGGATATGCCGGTGAATGGGAAGGAAAGGGCATACCCGCAACAATCAACAACATAAAGAATAAAATTGTAGCAGCAGGAAAGCATTGTGGTATCATGGCAAGATCGAAAGAAGATCTGCACCATAGATACGAGCAGGGATTTCGTATGTTATCTATTGGTGCCGATGCAGGACTTCTTTTAAAATCAATAAAAACCTTTGTTGAATTATAACATGAACATACTATCAGCAAGACTGGAAACCATCAGTACTATCGGGTCAGGCATTATGGCCGAACTAGCGCCTGGTGTTACTTGTGAAGCGCAAGTAGGTGAACATAATAAAGCGGTAAATCTGTTTACAGCTATTGTCACTTTTGAAGCCGGGAAGTCATTGCCCGCACACACACATCCTCATTCGGAGTCTATCACGTTACTGGAAGGGGATGCGATCGTTGAAGTTGAAAACAGGAGATATCATTTAAGTCAGTATGATAATATCACCATTCCAAAAGATACCGTGCACAATGTGGTGAACTGCTCATCAGGAGATAAAGCAATATTTCATATTGCAATGCCAGCATCGGTTCCACAAAGAAAAAACAGTGAGCAGATATTTGATAACTATCTTCCAATGCCTGATGATTTGAATGGCAAATCTGCCAAAGAATATATCACACGGTTCCGTATAGCTGATAACTATAATGCAGGCAGCCATACTGCATTTATAGATTATTTCAACGAAAGTATTTTGGCAGGAGTTGGTATGAGTGGCGGGCTGGGCGTTTTTTATAAGGGAGGAAGATTGCCTGCTCACTTTCATGCATTTGATGAATCTATCTGTATTATTTCCG
>JBEHXT010000001.1:0-908705 GCA_048498555.1 Bacteroidota bacterium | reverse complement strand
TATCAGCTATCAGCTATCAGCTATCAGCTATCAGCTATCAGCTATCAGCTATCAGCTATCAGCTATCAGCTATCAGCTATCAGCTATCAGCTATCAGCTATCAGCTGGGGAGTTTTGACTTTGCAAGGTAAAATTAATTGTTCAATTGAGAATATTTTCATCCGTATGGGAAGGGGCTATATGAATATTATTTTCTGAGTAAATCACAGCTACAATTGATCGGCTTTTCGAATTTTATCGAAGCTAAAGGCTAAAAGCTGATATCTAATAGCTAACAGCTAGTACACGTGGTGTGGCTTATGTACAAATCTTTCCGGCGTTTTCTCGTTATGCCGCTCGTTCATCAGTATGTTTTCCAATGTCCACGCAAGTTTATTTTTGAACGGGTGTTGTCTTACGGGGCAATCCTCTTTTGAGCAAATGGGGCAGCTAATAGGAAGGCAACCATCTATATGCACAAACATTTCCAACGCATCGCCAAACTCTTTCCTGATAAGGCTTTCAAGGGCATCTACCTCATAATGTGCATCGTGTACAGTAAGGTACCAGGGAACAGTCAGGTGACAATCAACATGCAGCAAACTTCCGTATTTTATCACGCGTAAGTTATGGAGGTCAATCCAGTTTGTGCGCCTGTTGGCATTCAGGATGGAAACCATTTTATCAAGCAATTCCATGTCAGCCTCATCCATAATACCAGCGAGAGATGATCGTACAATTTTATAACCATTAAAGATTACAATTCCGCCCATTACAAGAGAGATCGCTTTATCAAGCCAATACAATTTTGTATAAAGCATGATGATCAATCCTGCAATAATTGCAAGTGTAGAATAGGTGTCAATCTTCAGGTGGCTACCACTGGCTTGCAATGCGAGCGACTTATTGCGTTTGCCAATGGCTACACAAATAAATCCTGCCACGTAATTCAATACTGCTGTAATACCAACAAGCCAAAGGCCATTATCAAGAGCCTGAAGTGGCTTGGATGAAATTAGATTTTGCACGCTTTCATACAGAATGAGAATGCCGGCGGAAATAATTAGTCCGCCTTCCACCGCTGCAGAAACAAATTCCGCTTTGCCATGGCCGTACGGATGATCAATATCTCTTGGCTTAGCGGCCACGTAAAGGCTGTATAGTCCGATGAAACCTGCCAGTACGTTTACAATACTTTCCAGTGCATCACTTAAAATAGCAAGGGAATGTGTTTGATAATACGCTATTATCTTAATCACAAACAGTATCACCGATAAGCCGGTTATCCACTGCTGTACTTTGAAGTTTTGTTTTGCTGATTCCAATCGAAGTTTTTTTCCAGTTTAAAGGATTTGAATTACTGCGCTGCGTGCCTGCAAAAATACTCCACTTTATATGTTCTGCACCTGCATTTTTATTTAAGGTTTTGCAAACAAAAAAAGGAAACCTTGGTTTCCTTTTTAATAAAATTTGCCGGTTTAGTTTATACCAGTGCTTCGTAGTTTTTCTGAACAAAGTTCCAGTTAACAACACTCCACCATGCATTAATATAGTCGGGCCTTTTATTCTGGTACTTCAGGTAATACGCATGTTCCCAAACATCGAGTCCTAACAATGGCATGCCCTTAAGATCGCTAACATCCATCAATGGGTTATCCTGATTCGGCGTAGAACCAATAACTAACTTTTTGTCATTGGTCAACACAAGCCATGCCCAGCCACTTCCAAACCTGGTCTTGCCTGCTTCGGTAAACTGTGCTTTAAAAGCCTCAAAAGAATTGAAACTTTTGGTGATGGCGTTAGCTAGTTTGCCTGTTGGTGCAGCGTTGGATGACGGGGCGCCCATGCATTGCCAGAATAGTTCGTGGTTATAATGGCCACCAAGGTTGTTGCGCATTTTCGCGGAATATTTGGAAATGCCTGCCAGGATCTCTTCGGGTTTTGTTGATGCTGTATTCACTTTTTCGGCTGTACATGCTTCCGCAAGATTTTTTGCGTAAGTGGCCGCATGTTTGGTGTAATGTATCTCCATTGTCATGGCATCTATTGCAGGCTCTAATGCTGCGTATGCATATGGCAAAGGTGACTGCTGAAAGGAAACTCCTTTTGCTGCAGGGTGAAATGGCGATTTGTAAGACTCTTTCGCCAGTGCTGGTAAAACTGTTGAAGCAAGACCTGCGGCGATGCCGGCTTTACCTGCTGTTTTAATAAAATCTCTTCTGGAGTTAGTCATATTTAAGGTGTTTTGTATGATGAAATCAGGCCGTAACTTCTTCCTTTTTTTTGAAACGGCGGAAAAAGTTACGAACAGTTTTAAAACTGCGGTGATAAAATTCTTTATTAAACAATTGGGAATCTCTCATGGCTTTGCTTGTCAGAAAAATACCTATAGGTATTAGCACCGCCGTGGACATCCACATACCGGTCATCGGAGACGTAACCTCCTCCTTCGCAAATTTCTCGCCAAAGGTATTTAGCAGGTGAAACAGCACAAAGAACACAATGGCAAAAACCAACGGAGTACCCAGGCCTCCTTTGCGGATAATTGAACCCAACGGCGCTCCGATCATAAACAACACAAGGCAGGCAACTGATAGGGTAAACTTTCTATGCCATTCAATTCTATGTTTATTTAAAGATTGCTTTCTCGCTTTATAATCATTGTTGATCATTTCCAGGTTTGTCTTTATGCTGTTGAGCTCCGATGTAACTTTGCCGGTTGCGCCTGTTAAAAAAGAATCGCCGATCACCTTATCAAAGCTTGCCGCTTTTTGAATCGCAACAGTGTCTATTTTTTTCCATGAGCTGTCCCGCGCCCTCAAATATGTAATATAGGGTTTTAGCTCTTTTTCGGTTCTTTTGTAGAAGATACTATCCAGATTTTGCAGTGAATCAATGGAGTGGTTCAACTGCCGAACGGAAAGCATTTTCGGATCGTAATACAATGAATCTTTTGTGCGGGTAAGTTTAAAGCTGCTGAGATCAAGCACTTTTTTGTACTGCTTAAAACCCATGCGCGTAAACCTTGTCATGGTAGAATACCTGTTACCTTCTTCAGAGTAACGCCATCCATTGCGCAATATAAATTCCAGGAAGCGTTTATCTTTTGTTACGCGCATTATGCCGCTTTCCGCGATAAGAATATCATCCTGTAAACCATAGTTTTTTTCATAGATGATCACGTTGTGCACAGTGCTGTCATCCTTATCTTTCTTGCCAAGTTTTATAACAAAGCCTTCAATCTTGTCATAGAAAACGCCTTCTTTAATATCGAATGCAGGTTTGGCAACAATAATATCATACTTCAAAGAATTCAGTTTTAACTGCGCAACCGGGATGATGTTGTTGGTGAACAGAAAGGCTAAACCACTAATGAAAATAGCTACTATCAGCAATGGGCGCATAAACCGTAATAAAGGAATGCCGGCGGACTTTATTGCTACGAGTTCAAATGTCTCACCAAGGTTACCGAAAGTCATTATAGAAGAAAGAAGAAGCGCAAGCGGAAGTGCCAGCGGAACCGCAGTAACGGCAACATAAGAAATCAGTTGCAGAATGGTAAGAATATCAAGCCCTTTGCCTATCAGATCGTCTATATACAACCAGAAGAATTGCATTACCAATACAAAAAGGGAGATAAGAAAGGTTGCAAAAAACGGCCCGATAAAAGAACGTATGATGAGAGCGTCGAGTTTTTTTATCACTTTGTATTGATTTCAAAAAAATTACAGGAATAAAATAATGCCGTTTAGTACAGCTTAACAGGTTTGCATTCGTTTGGCACCTTTTACCTTCGTACCTGTTTTGGCCCTTGTTACTAAAACCAAATTACATTAATATGGCAAATGTAAACCTTTCAGAGAAGGAAAGATTGCTCGTAATGAACACGGATTTTATTTTAACAAAGAAAGCCGTAATAGATAAAGTATACGCGTTGTTAGGAGAAATGTCAGAAAGTTATAAAGAGCATCTTTTGAGCCTGGCAAGCCATTTACCCGAAGAGGTGCTAGCGGTTTCTCCAAAAATATCCCGCGGTGAACAGTATCAGGGATTGCCTTATGTAATACTGGATTATCCGAGGTTGTTCAAAGGCGAAGATACGTTTGCGGTGAGAACATTTTTTTGGTGGGGTAATTTTTTCAGCATCACGTTGCATTTATCAGGACGTTATAAAAACATGTGTTACCAAAAACTGTCTGGGCACCGCACAATGCTGGCGCAAAAGGGTTGGTATATCTGTGTAAATTCAGACCCCTGGCACCATCATTTCGAGGAAGACAACTATATAAAAATTGACGGAATAACTAATTGGGAAGATATTCTCGGCAGGCAATCGTTTATAAAAATTGCAAATAAAATCCCACTACAGGAGTGGGATAGCGTAAATACGTTACTATTTGAAGACTTTACATTCCTGTTCGCAGCATTGCTGGAAAAATACTAGTTACCTAAACGGTGAAAGAGGTCTTTAACCTGGTATTCCCACAGTTGGCTTTGGTCTTTAATATCGCCTTTTTCAGCAAAATCTTTAATTACAAGGATAGTCTGGTTGGTTATTTCGGTTTTTTCAATCCTGAATTCAAAAAACTCTTCTTTAGGGGCGTGCATCCAATGAAAACGAATAAATTTCTCTAATTCCTCTTCAACAACTTCAGCCTTTTCGATTGAGCCATTCCATGAAAAACTAAAAACATTGTCCCGTTCATCAACCCTGTCGGCAAACCATTCTTGCAATCCTGCCGGAGTTGATAAAAACTCGTATAGTATGGTAGGAGAGCATCTTACCGGATATTCCAAGGTGTATAACTGTTTTTTTGCCATTTTCTTCTATTAAATCTCTATTCTTTGAAGGCTGCAATAATATTAAATTATTCATACCATAAAAATAATTTTTTGGCAGATGGCTTTGTTAAGCTTTTTAACGGTAAATGTTAAACAATACAAGCGGGATAAGCTATTGGTATACAATATTTTATAGTAAAATTAATTTGGTCATAATTAACAGTTTACTTAACTTGGTGGTCTCCAGCTGTCTCATTCTCTCAATGAAAAGATTTAAAAGGGACAAAATACCTTGTTATATTCTGTAATGCTAAAAAGCTAAGTCTATGAGTATGCGTCAACTCAAGATCACGAAGTCTATTACAAATCGTGAATCTCAAAGCCTGGAAAAATACCTACAGGAAATAGGGAAGGTTGAACTTATATCACCAGAGGAAGAAGTGAACCTCGCGGTAAAGATTAAAGAGGGTGACCAGCGATCGCTTGACAGGCTTATCAAAGCAAACCTGAGGTTCGTTGTATCAGTTGCAAAACAATATCAAAACCAGGGGCTCTCGTTACCTGATCTTATAAATGAAGGCAACCTGGGTTTAATAAAAGCGGCCCTAAGATTTGATGAAACACGAGGGTTTAAATTTATATCATATGCCGTGTGGTGGATCAGGCAAAGCATTTTGCAGGCACTGGCAGAACAAAGCCGCATAGTGCGACTGCCATTAAACAAGGTAGGGTTGACAAATAAGATTACTAAAGCATTTCAGCAACTTGAACAGGAATTTGAACGCGAACCTACACCCGAAGAACTTGCAGAATTACTGGATATAGACATCAATGAAGTATTTTCCACCATCAACATTGCATCACGTCACGTTAGTATGGATTCGCCACTTGCAGATGGCGAAGACAACACGCTGGTGGATGTAATGGAAAATCCGAATGCGGAACGCACGGATGAAAAGCTGGAATATCATGAATCATTAAAGCAGGAAATTGAAAGATCACTCAGGATATTAACCGAAAGGCAAAAGGATGTTGTTTGCTATTTCTTTGGCATTGGCGTAGATCATCCGTTAAGCCTGGAAGATATTGGTGAGCACTTTAATTTAACAAGAGAACGCGTGCGGCAGATAAAAGATAAGGCGCTTATCAAACTTAAATCTACAAGCCGCTGCCGCCAGCTTCGGGTCTACCTGGGATAAACATGATGCTCGACAAAGAACATTTTGCAATATTTCAGCAAACTATATAGTATTCGATTGATCTATTTGCTCATTACCAACTACAAAAGATATTCGTTTAAATTTTTCGAAAGAAAACGGCCTGACAGATAAGTCGGGCTTTTTTGTTATTAAAAAAATTACATTTACATCAGATCCATATCCGGTTAAGCGTACAATAGTATTACCGATAGGGCTAAAAAAGACTGATATGAAATATATCTGGATATTAATTGTTTTGTTCGCTGGACGATTGCATGCACAGAAGATGGTTGCTGAATGCACTATTGAGTTTAAGGTGGAAGTAAAGAATAACAACGTTGTTAAAGGCGGCACAAGCTCCCGGTTTCAATACCTTAAAGGCAAAAGGGTGCGCATAGATATGACAACAGATGCATTTACACAGAAAGAAATTTATGATCTCAATTCCGGAGCGGCTGTTATACTGAAAGAAGTTGGCTCCAATAAATACATGAGCCACCTGACGCGTGAAAAATGGATGCAGCAGTTTGAAAAATTTAAAGGCATCAAACCAACGCCAGTAGCGGCAACAAAAACCATTCTCGGATATGAGTGTAAGAAAGCATACGCTATGCTGGATGACGATGTAAAGTTTACTATTTACTATACAACGGCCATTGTGCCTTCAGCGTCAGAAAATCCATATTTGGCCGACGCTGTTCCCGGGTTTATTTTGGAATATGAAATGTCTAATGAAAAAACGAAGAACAACATCACCTATACTGCAACTAAAATAAGCTTTAGCCCCGTGCCTAATGCATTGTTTGATATACCTACCAGCGGATACCGGATATTGCAATAGGCAAGATTACTGCTAAATAAAAAAGCAACCTGTTCGGTTGCTTTTTTTAAAATGTTTATGACTACGTTTTACCTGATATTCGGAGCTGTTGGTGTTCTGAATTTTGGCACTTTTACCTTGTACTTGTACGGGTAAACAAACGTTGTATTTCCGTTTTCCATTCTGATCATTGAACTCATTTCAGGAGCCTCAGGTGTAACATTTGCAGAATTCGTTGTGCTGCCATTGGAAGCAGCATAGCCTGAAAGTGTTAAATTTAGAGTGCCTTTGAACTGAAAGTTATTGTTCTTCATGAAGGACAGCGAAAAACCCGTCTTTGAAATCTTATTTAGATTTTTAAGCGAAAATTTATTTTTATCCTCCTTATCTGAACTTCCCGTAAAAGAACCCATAGCAAAATGCACAGTCAGTGTCGAAACAAGCACTGTTAAAATGGCTATATGAGTTAATTTCTTCTTCATCTAATGCAAAATTAGCATTTTATTTAGAATTGAAAAATTTTTTCACCGGTAAATTATGCCCGTTTATCCCCACGGGTATAAAAATTTTGGAAAATGGAAAATTTGATATTAACTTGAGCTAACCTGTAACACATGCAAGAATATCCATACCAGGAAGATAGAGATGAACTAGATGATTTACTCAGGCAATATGAAGAGCTACGCTCAGGCAAAGCCAGCTCTTTTCTGGAGGAGGATGCTTACGAACGTATTATAGACCACTACGATGATAAGAATGATCTGAATAAAGCGCTCGAAGTTGCTGAAACCGGCCTTGAGTATTTTCCCTTCTCTTCCCAGCTATTGATCAAAAAAGCAGACTTACTTCTCGCTACAAGACACTACAACGAGGCTCTTGAGGTGCTTGAGCACGCCGAATTGTACGACAGTTCCGACATTAATTTATACATATTGAAGACAGACGCCTACCTGGCGCTGGATCAACAGGAAAAAGCGGTATCCTTATTACAGGAGGCACTTTTACTGTTTGAAAATGAAGAAAGGCTGGAACTTTTGTTTGAGCTTGCCGATGTGTATGATGACTATGAGGAATTTGACAAGGTTTTTGATTGCCTGCGCCTGATCCTGGAACAGGAGCCTAACAATGAGGAGGCACTTTACAAAATTTGCTTTTGGACGGACTTTACAGGACGAAATGAAGAAAGCATTCGCCTTCACCTCACCATAATTGAAGATTTCCCTTACAATGAGTTAGCCTGGTTTAACCTGGGGGCCGCCTACCAGGGGCTAAAGCTTTATGAAAAAGCCATTGATGCGTACCAGTATGCCGTTGTAATAGATGAAAAATTTGATTATGCATACCGCAATATGGGCGATGCATACATCAGGTTAAGAAAATATAAAGAAGCGATCGATTGCCTTGATAAGGTGCTGGAACTAACCCGGCCGGAAGAAGTGATTTATGAGGCCATTGGCCATTGTTATCACCGGCTGAACAAGTATGCCCAGGCCCGTTTCCATTACAGGAAAGCCTCTCACATGAACCAGGAAGATAGCAAGCTCTATTATAAAATAGCGCTTACCTATATTAATGAGCACCAGTGGGAGAGTGCGGTTAAGCAATTGGAAACAGCCATGCGTATTCAACGGAATGTGCCTGAGTTTTACCTTGCTATGGGCGAGTGCCACGTGCAAATGGAAAATTTTAAGGATGCGATCAATTGCTTTAGCATCGTTGTAAGGAACCGGCCCAAAAATATTGCGGGTTGGGAGGCGCTTATTCGTTGCCTTTATAAGGCGGAATATTACAGTGAGGCGGCTGATCAATGCCTTGCAGCGATGGCATCAACCGAAAATAAAGCTGTATTTTATTTCTATTATAGCGCAAGCCTGTTTGCAGAAGGCAGATCGAAAGAAGCCTTGCTGCAACTGGAAAACGGAATGGAAAAAGCGCCCAAACTTTTAAAGAAGTTTATTGAGCTTAATCCGTCCAGCCTTCAAAATAACCAGATTGTAGATCTGCTTGCCAGGTACAAGAAATCTCACAAGATCTGATCGCTTGAGGCAAGGAGCGTAGTACTTTCAACAACTACATCAGCGTAAATTACAGATGCATAGGCAGGGCATCCCTTGTGATGCGTTGTTTTAGCACAAGTGTGAATAAAAATGTTGCCGAAAATAAAGCGTAATAGGGCGAAATAAGACAACCAATGATGTTCATCTCTTTTATTTAGGCCGCCTTACCTTATTTTTGCAGCCGCAAAACAATATGTGTAATGAATTTTAATTTATCTCAAATACCCGAACGCAACCAAAAGCCCAGGAATTCCGGTATCACCATGGTGATGGATAAAGGCCTGAGCATAAATGAAGTAGAGAATTTTTTGAGTATATCTCACGTTCATGTAGATATTGTAAAGCTGGGATTCGGTACATCGTATGTTACCCCTAATCTGCGTGAGAAGATCGAAGTATATAAAAACTACAATATTCCCATTTATTTCGGTGGTACCTTGTTTGAGGCCTTCCTGATCAGGAACCAGTTTAATGATTACATTGAGATCTGCAAAGATTATGGCGTCTCTTTTATAGAGGTAAGCGATGGATCAATAACAATTCCTCATGCTGAAAAATGCGGCTATATTGAAAAGTTAACTCAATATGCTACCGTTTTAAGTGAAGTGGGTAGTAAAGATGCGGAACACATTATTCCTCCATACAAATGGATAGAATTGATGCGTGCTGAACTGGAAGCAGGTTCAACTTACGTTATCGCGGAAGCGCGTGAAGCCGGTAATGTTGGTATTTATCGCGGAAGCGGCGAAGTGAGAGAGGGCCTGGTGAACGAAATCCTTACACAAATCCCCGGTGAAAAAATTATATGGGAGGCACCACAAAAAGCGCAGCAGCTGTATTTCCTTGAATTGCTGGGCTGCAATGTAAACCTTGGAAATATTGCACCAACAGAAGTAATTCCATTGGAAACAATGCGTATTGGTTTACGTGGAGATACATTCCATTTATATCTTAACAAAGAAACTGCGCAGTAATGCCAAAATACGGTTTGATAGGATATCCTTTAGGGCATTCATTCTCCCAAAAGTATTTTACAGAAAAATTTCAGCAGGAAGGAATAGAAAATGTTTCATTCGAAAACTTTTCTATTCCTTCTATTGAAGATATTGAGGACGTATTGCTGAACAATCCTGATCTTAAGGGATTGGCTGTCACAATTCCTTATAAAAAACAGGTGTTGGATTATCTTGACGAGACTGACGCTGCAGTTAAGCAAATCGGAGCCTGTAATTGCATCACTATCAACCATGGAAAACTAACCGGTTATAATACGGATGTAGTTGGGTTTGAACAATCTTTTATCAAACACTTGCAACCACATCACAAGCATGCGCTAATTTTAGGGACAGGTGGCGCTGCATTGGCGATTGAGTTCGTTTTAAATAAACTCAATATCCCGTTTCAATACGTTTCACGCAGGAACCAGGATAATACCATCACGTATTCATCCATTACTGAAAGCGCGATCGAAAATTACAAGATCATCATCAATTGCACTCCCTTAGGAACATATCCCGAAGTAAATGAATGTCCGCCCTTGCCTTATGAATTTCTTACCGAACAACATTACCTGTACGACCTGGTGTATAATCCTCCGCTCACACGTTTCTTGAAAGAGGGTGCAGAACGTGGCGCAATAATTCAGAATGGCTACGATATGCTTGTGCTTCAGGCCGAGGCTAATTGGAAGATCTGGAATGCGTCCTGATCAGGATTTACAGGATTTAGAGATTAACAGGATTACTACTCGTGTGAGTTGGAATCAAAACACATTTCAATATTTTAAAGCAAAATAAAAAAGAAACGACTATTCCGGATTAAATAATCAAATCTATTCAATTGATTGACCAATATTCCACAATACTGCATCAAATCTAATCCGATCCATCCTTTCTACAAACCGGATCAATACAAAAGAATCCAAAACATCCCTTTTATCTAAATACAAGTCTTCAAATAAATCTTGTATATCCCTTAATCATTTCTATCCAGATCAAGACAATAAAAATCCGAATTAGGAATCCAGTTTCTCCTCGCAATCCATGCGACAGAATTTTGCATATAATTTTTCGTAAACGGGAACTATGTTATGTATATCAAAATGGCTGGCCTGTTCAAAGGCATGTTGCTTGAACTCCTGAAGCAGTGCCTCGTCGCTTAAAAGCTCGATTGCTTTCTGCGTCATGGTATTGGTGTCGCCTACATTAGCAAGGTAACCGGTTTTTCCATCTATGTTCACTTCGGGCAGGCCTCCAGCATTTGTACTAATTACCGGCACTTTTGCTGCCATCGCTTCCAATGCAGCAAGGCCAAAACTTTCATAGTCGGAAGGCAATAAAAACAGATCCGCAATAGCATAGATTTCCTCTATTTGCTCCTGCTTGCCAAGAAAACGTACATCATCATGAAGATTAAGATCTTTCACCATAGCTTCCATCGCAGACCTTTCCGGGCCATCGCCCACCATCAGCAGTTTACTTGGTACCTTTGGATGAATGCCTGCAAATGTGGTAATCACATCCTGCACTCTTTTTACCGACCTGAAATTGGATGCATGAATGATGATCTTTTCGCCGTTCGGTGCAATTACTTTTTTAAAAGCATCAATGGGTTTCTTGTCGAAACGGCTCATGTCAACAAAGTTGTAGATAACTTCAATCTCCTTTGTTATTTTAAACCATTTGAACGTTTCTTCCCGAAGGTTCTCCGATACTGCAGTTATTGCATCAGATTCATTGATGGAAAAAGTAACTACAGGCTCGTACATTTTGTTACGTCCAACCAGTGTTATATCAGTTCCGTGCAAAGTGGTGATCACGGGAATTTTCCGTCCCCTTTTTTGTGCTATCTGTTTAGCCATATACGCTGCAGATGCATGGGGAATGGCATAATGCACATGTAATAAATCGAGGTCATGGTTTAAAATAACATCCACCATTGTACTCGCTAATGCTACTTCGTAAGGAGAATAATCAAATAACGGATAAGCCGGCACGCGCACTTCATGGTAATAGATATTGGCACTAAATACGTTCAACCTTACCGGTTGCTGGTAAGTGATAAAATGAACTGAATGCCCTTTATCTGCCAAAGCCTTTCCTAATTCTGTTGCCAATACTCCGCTACCGCCAAAAGTGGGGTAGCAAACTATACCTATGCGCATGTGAATGTATTTACAGCAAAATAACAATATTTGTTCCTAAGTGAAAACCGGTAAAGATGTCAGGTAACCGTTTTATAACACAAATTCACCGGGCAATTAAAAATCACCTATATATTTGGATATCAAACAACCGTCTTATTAATTATCACCTACATGAAGAAAGCGTTACTGTTTTTTGCTTTGTTGCCTGCGCTTAGCTATGCGCAAGAACCGCTTACTGATTCCTTGTTTATAAAAAGTTTATCAGATAATGTATTAACGAACAGGTCTGCATACAACAATCTGTATCATCTCACCAAAAAGATAGGAGGGCGCCTCGCAGGTTCCCCGCAAATGGTAAAAGCTGAACAATGGGGTGCGGAAGCGCTCAAGGCAGCAGGTGCTGAAAACGTAACGTTGCAGGAGTGTATGGTTCCACATTGGGTACGAGGCGGAAACGATAAGGCGTCTGTCACCTATACTGAAAATGGCAAACAGCAAACATTGCAGTTAAATGTGCTTGCTTTGGGTAACTCTGTCGGTTCCGGCGCTAGCGGCGTAAAAGCACAAATGATACGGGTAACCTCATTCGGCGATCTTGAAGCAAAAAAAGACCAGGTAAAAGGAAAGATTGTTTTTTACTCTGTGCCTTTTGACGAAGAATTCATTCAAACATTTGAAGCCTATGGAAAGAATGTGGTCTATCGCGCTATAGGTGCAAGCAGGGCTGCACAATATGGAGCAGTAGCTGTGTTAGTACGATCTATGTCTCACTCTATGGATAATAATCCGCATACTGGTGCATTGCACTATTTAGATAGTATCCCCAAAATACCTGCAGCGGCAGTTGGATTGCGCGACGTTGAAAAACTGGATACGTTGTTCATGAAAGGCAGATCGATAACTGCACAACTATTTACCTACGGAAAAATGTTGCCTGACACAATTGGCCATAACGTGATAGGGGAAATTGCCGGTTCAGAATTTCCCAATCAATATATTACTGTCGGCGGCCATCTCGACAGCTGGGACGTAAATGAGGGAGCAACTGATGACGGCGCTGGTATCGTTCAAACCATTGAGATTTTGCGGGCATTTAAAGCAACAGGTTTTAAGCCAAAGCATACCATTCGTTTTGTGCTGTTTGCAAATGAAGAAAATGGAACGCGCGGCGGTGAAAAATATGCTGCAGCTGCAAAAGCGGATAAGGAAAAACATGTATTTGCATTGGAAAGCGATGCCGGCGGCTTTACACCGAGAGGGTTTAGCCTTGAATTACCAGCGAGTGCATGGAATAAGGTGAATAATTGGAAGCCATTGTTTGCTCCTTACGGCGTTACCGATTTTGAAGACGGTGGAGGAGGAGAAGATATCAGGCCCCTGGGTGAACAGTTAAAAACGCCCGTTGGCGAACTAAGGCCGGATAGTCAGCGTTATTTTGATTTGCATCATTCTGCTGGCGATGTGCTGGAAGCTGTAAACATTCGTGAGCTAAAGCTGGGCGCAATTAACATGGCTGCTTTATTGTATCTTGTAGATAAATACGGATTGTGACATTATGTACGATGTTAGCTGTACGATGTTAGATGTAATGAAAGCCGCTACCTACAATTCAAATCAATAAAAAATGAAAAAGAGAATTTTCAGGAACATCATAATCATTCTCGTATTATTTCTGATTGTTTTTTGTTATTTCCGTTTTTTCTGGGTTTTTGGTGAAGCAACAAAAGCGGGAGATCTGAATTATTTTATGAAGAAAGGATACATCTTTAAAACTTATGAAGGCAAAATCATCCAAAGCGGTTTTAAAGCCAATGTACAGAGCAATGAATTTGAGTTTAGTGTAACAAATGAAAAAGTAGCGAAAACCTTACTGGAAAATGCGGGCAAAGAAGTGGTGCTTCATTATAAAGAATATCAGGGAGCGTTACCGTGGCGCGGAATGCAAAAATTTATTGTCGACAGCATCTATGAGATCAGAAGCCTGGAAGGAGAGACGGTGATAAAGCCAAAATAATGCACGATGTATGGTTTTAGATGTATGATGTGAAGTTTCAGGTTTTAGCAGTGAATCGAATTGTGAGAATCTTCCAATAAACAAGCCGTCGTGGCGACTAGATTTCTGGTAGCTACGGCGGCTTCTTAATTTCTTACAGTCCTTCTATTTTCCTAGCAAAAATATCGCAGGCCTTTTATGTAACTCAGGCAGTGGCTGTTGATTCCATTGCTGAACAGTTTTGGTTACAATACTTTGTGTGCTGGCGGTGATATCCACGGCAATGCACAGGCGGGTTTCATTTCTGCAAGTGCTTAAAATGTCTTTGACTAATGGGTTGTTTCTATAGGGTGTTTCAATAAAAATCTGCGTACAGTTCTTTTTCTGCATCTCTGCTTCCAAATCTTTCAGCGCCTTTTTTCTTTCAGCATTATCAATAGGAAGATAGCCGGTGAACTGAAAACATTGCCCGTTCATGCCGCTTGCCATTAATGCCAGTAAAATTGAACTCGGCCCAACGAGTGGAAGTACTGTTGCTCCGAGTTGTTGAGCTCCTTCAACAAGAAGTTGCCCCGGATCTGCTACTCCTGGGCAGCCAGCCTCGCTGACAATTCCAATTGTTTGCCCGTTTTTCAGGTGGCCTGCGAAAGCTTCCTTTACTTCGTCTTCCGCTTTGTGAATGGTATACCACTTATAATCGTCGATTACCATTTCTTTCCAGAGTCTCTTAAAAAAGCGTCGCGCAGTTTTTTCATTTTCGGCAAAAAACACCTGGCACTGCTTTATTCCATCCAAAACATAGGATGGTATTGTTGCAAGTGCCTGATCTTCATCGGCTAATACTGTTGGAATTAAAATAACTTTTCCGGTCATAGCGCAAAAATAGCAGATCGCTGTTTAGTAATTTGTACAACCAAGGTATATTATCTCTTTAGTTCCTGGCTTTGAGCTTTAGGCTTTATCTTCTCTCAAGCTCAATGTTGCTGCAATAACGGCGTAGGCTGGCGCGAATACCCAACCAATTATTGGAACTAGATGCATCATGTAGAAAATCAATCCATTGCCAATTGCAAGGCCGCGGTGGTTATTGATAAAATAGATGCTGTCAGAGGCGCTCATTTTTTGCCGTTCGCACGTGTAATCCAGCATAGAGAAACCATAGTAGAAACACTCAAGGAACATGGCAACCATCGGCATAGCCCAACCAACAAGCGGAATAAAAGAAAGAATTACAATGCTGATGGTATAGATAGTCTGCCAAAGGGTGTTTCTCAGCGCAATTCTTACTCCTCTTATTATATCATGCGCTAACTGCCTGAGTGAGAAGGGAAAATCTCTTTGTTCCAGGATCGATGTTGTTTTTTCGCTCAAATAAGCAAAAACAGGAGAACCGAGTATCAACCATAAATATTTAAAAAGAGAAAAGTAAAAAAGCATCAGCACCAGCCACAGAATCAATCCGGAAATGGCAAACAAAAAGCTCAGAAAGCTGCTCTGCATCCTTTCGAGCCAAACAGTAAGGTGCGTTACATTTTTTATCCATTCAATCACATTGTTAGCACTCTTTCCAAAAAAATACATACTAACGATGAATAGTATTGCATATATAAAACCTGGAATCAGGATCCATTTCCATAATCTGTTTTCCCTTATAAACTGGTGAGCTTTAAAATAAGATTGTATAGCAATAATGATCTCTTTTAGCACAAAAGGGTAATTTAGTGGATAAATATAGGAGAATTGCAAGGTAAAATGGAGAATTCAGCAAACGAAATAGGGAAGTGGGACATATTGCAGGCTGATTTTTACAGGCAGAAATCTGTTGTATCGATCGCAAAGAACTTACTCGGCAAAATATTGGTGACCACTTTCGAAGGAAGGATTACTGCCGGAAGAATTGTTGAAACTGAGGCTTATAACGGGGAAGTAGATAAAGCTCCTCACGCCTTTAACGGCCGTCGTACCAGCCGTACTGAAATTATGTATGCCATGGGCGGGACTTCCTACGTTTATCTCTGCTACGGGATTCACCATCTTTTTAATGTTGTCACAAACGAAAAGGATATTCCTCACGCCATACTTATAAGGGCTTTGGACCCAATGATTGGGATTGATCTTATGTTGAAGCGTACCGGGAAAAAGAAACTGGATTACACGTTAACCAAAGGCCCGGGAAATGTATCCAAAGCGATGGGGATTCACACCAGTCATTCAGGAGTCAGTTTGATGGAAGGAGATATTTTTATTGCCGATGATCACTTCAAATTAAAGTCATCGGAAATAGAGGCCACACCAAGAATAGGGGTGGACTATGCGGGTGACGATGCTATGCTTCCTTACCGGTTTATTATAAAAAACAATAATTTCGTGAGCGGTAAAAAGTCCAAATCTTAAAAAAGTCCCGAAAAATAGCCATTTGAGGAAAAAAACTTTAGAAAAAGCTTGTCTGGTAAAATATATCCACATACCTTTGCGCTCCCAATCAAATTTTGGGTATAGGCTATGTCTCAGAGAATCAGAATTAAATTACAATCATACGATCACAATTTGGTAGATAAATCTGCCGAGAAAATCGTTAAGACTGTGCGCAGCACAGGAGCAGTAGTTACAGGTCCAATTCCCTTGCCTACACGCAAGAAAATTTTCACTGTATTACGCTCACCTCACGTGAATAAGAAGAGCCGTGAACAGTTTCAGTTATGCACACACAAGCGCTTGCTGGACATCTATACTACTTCATCAAGAACTGTAGACGCTTTAAGTAAGCTGGATCTGCCTTCTGGTGTTGAAGTAGAGATTAAAGCCTGATGACTTGGCTTGTCACTGACAAGCTTCAAAAGTTCTAAGTTCTTACAAATAGTATCATCTCTCAAAATTCCGGCGAACTGTAGTTGGGAAGAAAAGAGCTCTGATCAATTAATTTAAGTTAGCTCTGAGTTAACGTTCACTAAATATAAACAAGCCCTTCGAGGTTTGTTTACCTTCAGTACTTCCCCAGAAAGGAAAAGGTTGAAGGCAAACAGAGGATTGAATCACACAGTCAAACGGTGTGATGTCCTTACAACCTGCGGGGCTAAAACCGCAAACAAATGAAAGGTATTATTGGTAAAAAAATTGGGATGACCAGCATCTTCGGCGCAGACGGCAAACAGACCGCTTGCACGATTATTGAAGCTGGTCCCTGCGTTGTAACCCAGGTGAAAAACGCCGATGTAGATGGTTACACTGCACTACAATTAGCGTTTGGCGACAAGAAAGAAAAGCATTCAAACAAAGCTGAAACAAATCACTTCGCAAAAGCCAACACTCCGGCTAAAAGCTTTGTAAAAGAATTCCGCGATTATTCAATTGATAAAAATATTGGTGAAACTGTTACCGTAGACATTTTTGCTGAAGGCGAATCTGTTGATGTAGTTGGTACTACAAAAGGTAAAGGTTTTCAGGGTGTTGTAAAGCGCCACGGCTTTAGTGGTGTGGGTGAGCAATCTCACGGACAGCACGATCGTCAGAGAGCTCCAGGTTCTATTGGTGGTTCTTCTTATCCTTCTCGTGTATTCAAAGGTATGAGAATGGCTGGCCGCATGGGTGGCGATAGAGTGAAAGTAAAAGGCCTGAAAGTGATTAAAATCTTCGCTGATAAGAATTATATCCTAGTTAGCGGATCTGTTCCCGGCCACAACGGTTCAATCGTTTTAATCCAGAAGTAAACTTTAATCTGATTTTGAAATGCAAGTAGAAGTTTTAAATACAAAAGGACAAGCAACCGGTAGAACTGTTGAGTTACCGGACGAAATATTCGGTGCAGAGCCTAATGACCACGTAATCTATCTGGCTGTTAAACAATACCAGGCAGCTCAGCGTCAGGGCACGCACAAAGTAAAAACACGTGCAGAAGTTAAAGGTGCAAGCCGTAAACTTCACCGTCAAAAAGGTACTGGTGGTTCCCGTAAAGGTAACATCCGTAACCCTTTATACAAAGGTGGTGGTACGATCTTCGGGCCTAAACCACACGGTTATGACTTTAAGCTGAACAAAAAAGTTAAAGACCTTGCTAAAGTAAGCGCTTTAAGTTATAAAGCTAAAGACAATGCTATTGTAGTTGTAGAAGATGTAAACCTGGATACACCTAAAACCAAACAACTGGTTGAAGTGCTGAAAAGTTTAAATGTTGCCGGCAAGAAAACATTGTTCGTATTGCCTGAATACAATGACAATCTTTACCTGAGCTTACGTAACGTACCAGCTGTTGAAGGTACATTACTGGCAGACATCAACACTTACGATATTGTAAATGCAGATGTTGTGGTATTAACTGAAAATGCAGCTAAGATCTTCGCAGAAGAAGATGCTGTTGCAGAAGCTTAATTTGACTAACGTTTCAACTGAATAAAAATGAAACTGAGCGAAATATTAATAAAACCTGTTCTTACAGAAAAAGCAAATGCGCAGCAGGAAAAACTGACCCGCTATGCTTTCAAGGTTGCGCGTAAAGCTAACAAGCTTGAAATTAAAAAAGCTATCGAAACGTTTTACGGAGTAACAGTGCTGGATGTGAACACTTTGGTTGTTCCTGGTAAGAATAAGACAAAATTCACTAAAGCCGGATTTGTAAAAGGCCAAAAGCCTGCATACAAAAAAGCAATGGTTACAATTGCTGAAGGCGAAAGCATTGATTTGTACGCTAACATTTAATTCTATAGCAGCGAAGCTGAAAAATTCGCATAAAAAGTAAGAACAATGGCATTAAGAAAGTTTAAACCGGTAACGGCTGGTACTCGTTGGAGAATCGGTAATGCGTATACCGAAATAACGACTAACGAGCCTGAAAAAAGCTTGTTAGAGCCGCAGCATAACACAGCTGGCCGCAACTCTCAGGGCCGTCGTGCGATGCGTTACATGGGTGGTGGTAATAAAAAGCACTACCGTATTGTAGACTTCAAACGTAACAAGAGAGATATTGAAGCAACTGTAGTTTCAATTGAATACGATCCAAACCGTTCTGCATTCATCTCTTTATTAGAGTATGCTGATGGTGAAAAAAGATACATCCTGGCTCCTCAGGGCATCCAGGTTGGCCAAAAGATCATCGCTGGTAACAGTGTAGCTCCTGAAATTGGAAATGCACTTCAGATGAAGTTTATGCCATTAGGTACAAACATCCACAATATAGAATTACAACCTAACCAGGGTGGTAAACTGGTAAGAAGCGCTGGTGCTTCTGCACAGTTAACCAACAAGGAAGAAAAATACGCTGTATTAAAAATGCCTTCTGGTGAGTTGAGAAAAATATTAATCGAGTGTTATGCAACTGTTGGTGTAGTAAGCAACAGCGACCATAACCTTGAAACTGCCGGTAAAGCTGGTAGAAATCGTTGGAAAGGAATTCGCCCCCGCGTTCGTGGTGTAGCCATGAACCCTGTAGATCACCCGATGGGTGGTGGTGAAGGTAGAGCTTCAGGTGGACATCCAAGAAGCCGTACAGGTAAGTATGCGAAAGGATTGAAAACGCGTTCTACTCACAAGGGAAGCAACAAGCTGATCATTCAGCGCAGGGATGGTAGCAAACTTAAATAGTTGGCTAAGGAACAAAACGAATTTCGAAATCTAAAATTTACAATCGACTATGGGTCGTTCGATTAAAAAAGGTCCTTACGTTGACAGTAACCTGGAAACTAAGGTGTTAGCCATTAACGAAGGCAAAAACAAAAAATCCGTGATCAAAACATGGAGCCGTCGTTCTACCATTACACCGGATTTTGTTGGGCACACATTTGCTGTACACAACGGAAACAAGTTTATCCCGGTTTACGTAACTGAATTTATGGTTGGTCACAAATTAGGTGAATTTGCCCCAACCAGGAATTTTAAAGGTCACGCAGGAACTAAGAAATAATTAATTTCTGATTGTTGAAAGCTAAGCAGAAAACAATCATAAAGCAGAAATCAAAAGAAAAATGGAAGCAGTAGCAAAATTGAACAATTATCCTACAGGTCCGCGCAAAATGCGCCTACTGGCCGATGTGGTTCGCGGAATGCAGGTGGAAAAAGCTCTTGCTATATTAGAGCATCACCCTCAGCATAACGCTGTGCCTTTGGCTAAGCTGTTAAAAAGCGCAATCAGCAACTGGGAGCAAAAGAATGGTGGCAGTGCTGCTGATTCAAACCTTGTAGTGAAAACTGTTTTTGTTGATGGTGGCCGTGTACTTAAACGCATGCGTCCTGCTCCACAGGGCCGTGGCTACAGAGTACGCAAACGTAGCAACCATGTAACTATAATCGTTGATTCAAATAATTAATAAAACCTATTAATCCATAATATGGGTCAGAAAGCAAATCCTATTGGTAACAGGTTAGGTATCATCCGCGGATGGGAAAGTAACTGGTATGGTGGTAAAAAAGATTTTGCTACCAAACTTATAGAGGATAACAAAATAAGAACATACCTGAACGCACGTATTAACAAAGGCGGTATATCTAAGATTGTTATTGAACGTACACTGGGTAAGTTAATTGTAACTATCCACACATCCAAACCTGGTATCATCATAGGAAAAGGTGGTAACGAGGTTGATAGAATTAAAGAAGAACTGAAAAAGCTGACAGGTAAAGACGATGTTCAGATCAACATTCTGGAGATCCGTCGTCCTGAACTGGATGCGAATATCGTTGGCGATACTATTGCCAGGCAGATTGAAAACCGTATCAGCTACAAACGCGCTATCAAGATGGCTATTGCTTCTGCGTTGCGCATGGGTGCTGAAGGTATCAAGATCAAGGCAAGCGGCCGTTTAGGCGGTGCGGAAATCGCTCGTTCTGAAGAAATCAAACAAGGCCGTGTTCCTTTGCACACCTTGCGTATGGATATCGACTACGCTTCTGTATACGCTTTAACAGTATATGGTAAAATCGGTATCAAAGTATGGATCTGTAAGGGTGAAGTTTTAGGTAAACGCGAATTGAACCCCAACTTTACTGGTGGCAAGAGTGATGTAAGTGACAGAAGAGACAGGAGAGAAGGCGGAGACAGGCACCACGACAGAAGACCAGGCGGCGACAGAAGAGGCGGTGGTGATAGGAGAGAAAGAAGAGGGTAATTCAATAAGTTACCGGTAACCGTGAAGGTTCCGGTTGTGATAAACAATAATTGACAAGCCAAGAGGAAGCTGTCCTCCGCTGGCAACTCAAAAATAAAACAAGATGTTACAGCCAAAAAGAACAAAACATAGAAAGGCGCAAAAGGGCCGCATAAGAGAAGTTGCCAAAAGAGGCACTACCATTTCCTTTGGTTCTTATGCACTGAAAGCTGTTGAACCAATCTGGTTGAACAACCGTCAGATAGAAGCTGCCCGCCAGGCTATGACACGTGCAATGAAAAGGGAAGGTAATGTTTGGATACGTATATTCCCTGACAAACCCATTACCCGCAAGCCTCTTGAAGTGAGGATGGGTAAAGGTAAAGGTAACCCAGAATTTTGGGCTGCAGTAGTTGAACCAGGACGCATATTGTTTGAGGTTGACGGAGTTACTCAGCAAGTTGCTGAGGAAGCAATGCACCTGGCAGCACAAAAATTGCCGATCAAAACAAAATTTGTTGTAAGAAGAGACTTGCAGGCTTAATTCTAAAAACGTTTCAGCAATGGCTAAAAAATTTGAATTTAACAAGAGCATCAAAGATCTAAGCGAAGCAGATTTAAAAGCTCGCATCCAGGAAGATCAGCTTCGTTTAAAGAAGCTTGAATTTGCTCATGCTATCTCTCCACTTGAGAGCCCTGTTAGCATTCGCAATCTTAGAAGGGACGTTGCACGTTTGAAGTCCGAATTAAGAAAAAGAGAACTGGTAAAATAAGCTGTGAACCTGGAACGGGATAACCGTTCGGGTGATTAATAAAGTTGCTCCGCAAAAACGGAGCATAAAGCTAAAAAAAACAAAAATGGCCGAAAGAAATTTGCGTAAAACAAGGATTGGGGTTGTTAGCAGCAACAAAATGGAAAAAACCATCACTGTCGCTGTTGAAAGAAAAGTAAAACACCCTATCTACGGTAAGTTCGTAAAAAAGACTACCAAGTTTCATGCTCATGATGAAAAGAATGAGTGCACTATCGGTGATGTGGTAAGGATTATGGAAACTCGTCCTTTAAGCAAAACCAAGCGTTGGAGACTGGTGGAGATCGTAGAAAAAGCCAAATAATTTTATTTAAGCTGTGAGCTTCGAGCTACGGGCTTCGAGCACTCAGCCTCTGAACAAATTCATTATCGCTAAGAGCATATCGCTCGCAGCTATAAAGCTAAAAGCTTAGTAAAATGATTCAGCAAGAAAGCAGATTAAACGTAGCGGATAACAGTGGTGCCAAAGAGGTACTGTGTATCAGGGTTTTAGGTAACTCCGGACAGGACTACGCTAAAATAGGTGACAAAATTGTAGTAACCGTAAAAGATGCCATCGCAGGCGGCGGTATTAAAAAAGGTACTGTTTCTAAAGCAGTTATCGTACGCACTACCAACAAGTTACGTCGTAAAGATGGTTCTTATATCCGTTTCGATGATAACGCCGTTGTTTTACTCAATAACTCAGACGAGCCAAGAGGCACACGTATCTTCGGACCAGTAGCGAGAGAGTTGAGGGATAAAGGATACATGAAAATCATTTCTCTGGCGCCAGAAGTACTATAAAAAATAGTATCCGGTAAGTGAATTTTTTGATTTACCTTTGCCGCCCGAAAAAGGAAATAAGGCTTGATGCTGTAAGTATTTCAAAGAAGTTGAATAAAGATAAAAGGTTGACTTCGTAAATAAATAAAAATGAGCAACAGATTTAAACCTAAATACAATATCAAAAAAGGCGATACTGTAGTTGTGATTGCCGGAGATGATAAGGACAATAAAAAGCCTCGTAAAGTGCTTGAAGTTGTTATCGACAAAGGCCGCGTTGTGGTTGAAGGTGTGAATATTATAACTAAACACACCAAGCCTTCTGCCCAAAATACCAGGGGCGGTATTGTAAAAATGGAAGCTCCTATCAGCATCAGCAACGTTATGTTGTGGGATGCTAAAGCCGGCGCACCCGCAAAGGTAAAACGCACAAAGGAGAATGGTAAACTAGTTCGTATATCTAAAAAATCCGGGGAGGCCATTAAATAATGAGTACCGAAAAATACACTCCGAGATTAGCAGACAAGTACACTAAAGAAGTTGTACCTGCTTTAATTAAGAAATTTGCTTACAAAAGCAGCATGCAGACTCCTAAACTGGAGAAAATATGCATCAACAGAGGCGTTAATGGCGCTGTAACTGACAAGAAAACAGTAGATGTTGCCATCGAAGAGCTGGCAATGATCACAGGTCAGAAATCTGTACCTACAGTAAGTAAAAAAGATATCTCAAACTTTAAATTACGTAAAGGCATGCCAATTGGTGCACGCGTTACTTTACGTGGTGTAAAAATGTATGAGTTTCTTGATCGCCTTATCTCTGTAGCATTACCACGTGTTCGTGACTTTAAAGGTATTAGTGATAAAGCTTTTGATGGTCGTGGCAACTACACTTTAGGTGTTACTGAACAAATTATCTTCCCTGAAATCGATATCGATAAGGTAAGCAAGATAACTGGTATGGACATCACTTTCGTAACTTCTGCTCAATCTAACGAAGAAGCATATGAGTTACTGAAAGAACTGGGCCTTCCGTTCAAAAATATTAAAAAGGATAACAACTAATATAAAATCACATGGCAAAAGAATCAGTAAAGGCCAGACAAAGAAAGCGTGAAGCATTAGTAGCAAAATTTGCTGACAAGCGTGCTGCTTTAAAAGCAGAAGGAGATTATGCAGCTTTAGATAAACTGCCTCGTAACGCTTCACCCGTTCGTTTGAAAAACCGTTGCCAGTTAACAGGGCGTCCTAAAGGTTATATGAGATACTTCGGTATTTCCAGGGTAACGTTCCGCGACATGGCATTGGATGGTAAGATCCCAGGTGTTAAAAAAGCGAGCTGGTAATCCTTTCTAGTGGTGATAACAATATTATAAACAGAAGTAATTCAACATAATTATGGTAACTGATCCTATAGCAGACTTCCTGACGAGGATTCGTAACGCACAACTTGCTGGTCACAGAATAGTAGAAATACCAGCTTCTAACTTAAAGAAGCGTATCACTGAAATTCTGTACGAACAGGGTTATATCCTTAAGTACAAATTTGAAGAAGACAGCAAGCAAGGTCTGATCAAAATAGCTTTGAAATATGATGTTCAGAGCAAAGAGCCTGCTATCCGTTCTTTGGAAAGAGTAAGCCGTCCAGGTCTTCGCCAGTACGCAAAACCAACAGACTTCAAAAGAGTTATCGGTGGTTTAGGTATCGCGATCCTGAGCACATCTAAAGGTGTAATGACCGACAAACAGGCGAAAGCTCAGAATGTTGGTGGTGAAGTTCTTTGCTACATTTTCTAATAGCGATAAACGAATTGTCGGAGGATTATTGAAAATGGTTCTCCGATTTATCTACAGGTTTCAGGATAATTAAGTTTTCTACGCGGAACTGAACACATGGGGCCTGAACATTTTCAAAAACAGTTTTAATAATTAAAATTTCTAATTATGTCTCGTGTAGGTAAGAAACCGATAACAATCCCTGCCGGCGTAACAGTTACAGTTGGCAAGGATAACATTGTTACCGTAAAGGGCCCTAAGGGTGAATTAAATGAATCAATTGACAGGGATATTACTGTAGAAGTAAAAGACGGCGCTGTAAATGTTACCCGTCCTACAGATCAGATCCGTCACCGCGCAATGCATGGTTTGTATCGTGCATTGGTTGCAAACCTGGTAAAAGGTGTAACTGAAGGTTATACAAAGAATCTTGAATTAGTGGGTGTGGGTTATAAAGCTTCAAACCAGGGCAATACGCTTGATCTTGCATTAGGTTACTCTCACAATATCATTTTTGAAGTACCTAAAGAATTAAAAGTAGCTACTCTAACAGAAAAGGGTCAGAACCCAAAGATCTCTTTGGAAGGTATTGACAAGCAATTGCTTGGACAGGTAGCCGCTAAAATTCGCAGCCTGCGTAAACCAGAGCCTTACAAAGGTAAAGGTGTTAAATACAGCAATGAAGTTATTCGTCGTAAAGCTGGTAAAGCTGCTGGTAAATAATTAAAATGAACTTTTCTCCGGCAGTTCAACTTACGGGGAATCTAAAATAAATCATAATGGACGCTAAAGTTCTAAGAAGACAAAAGATCCGCTACAACATCCGCAAAAAGATTGCTGGTGCTGCTGGTAAACCAAGGTTGTCTGTATTTCGTAGCAATACTGAAATATATGTTCAGTTAATCGATGATGTTAACGGTGCAACCCTTGCATCTGCTTCATCAAAAGATAAAGATATCCAGGCTCAAAAAGCGCCTAAGACTGAGAAGAGCAAAATGGTTGGTGCTGCTATCGCTCGTAAAGCGCAGGAACTGGGAATTACTACTGTTGTTTTTGACCGCGGTGGTTACTTATATCATGGCCGTGTTAAGGCTGTTGCTGAAGCAGCAAGAGAAGCAGGTCTTAAATTCTAATTTAAACATTATCTAATTAAAAGATACAATGGCTAAAGTAAACGCAAATAAAGTGAAAGCCGGCGGAGAGATGGAATTAAAAGAAAAAGTAGTTGCCATCAATCGCGTTGTAAAAACAACAAAAGGTGGTCGTACATTCAGTTTCTCTGCTTTAGTAGTAGTGGGTAATGAAAACGGTGTTGTTGGTCAGGGTTTAGGTAAAGCCAAAGAAGTTCAGGAAGCTATCACTAAAGGCATCGAAGATGCTAAGAAGAACCTGGTTAAAATACCTGTTATTCATGGCACTATTCCTCACGATCAGTGGGCTAAAGAAGGTGCAGCAAAAGTTATGATTAAACCTGCAGCACACGGTACTGGTGTACTTGCTGGTGGAAGCATGCGTGCTGTATTGGAAAGTGTAGGCCTTACAGACGTTCTGGCTAAGAACCTGGGTTCTGCAAATCCTCACAACGTAGTTAAAGCTACCATTAAAGCGTTAACCCTTTTACGCGAACCAGTTCAAGTTGCTAAAAACCGCAACGTTAAATTGGTTAAAGTATTCCAGGGATAATCACCATGCAATGCGCAAGCATTTCATGTAAGCAATAAATATATTTTCACAACTTAAATGGTTCGCTCACTAGCGGAACGAGGTTTATGAAAAAGATTAAAATAACACAGGTTAAAAGCGCAATTGACAGGCCTGAGCGTCAAAAATTAACTTTGAAAGCGCTGGGTTTGACCAAATTGAACGCATCTAAAGAAGTTGAAGCAACTCCACAGATCCTGGGTATGGTTACTAAAGTTAACCACCTGGTGAAAGTTGAAGAGGTAGCTTAAATTAAATAAATAAAATGCTAAATGCTTAATGTGAATTTAATTTCGCATTGCATTTAGCATTTTACTATTTTCGCAATCCATTAAACAAAAGCGAGGGGCGATTCCCCGTTGAGTTAAAAATCAAAAGTTATGAAACTACACAATTTACAACCTGCAGCAGGTTCCGTACACAAAGAGAAACGTTTAGGACGTGGTGAAGCTTCCGGTAAAGGTGGAACTTCTACAAAAGGTAACAAAGGTGGTCAGAGCCGTGCTGGTTATCAGCGTAAAAATGCACACGAAGGTGGCCAGATGCCAATTCAGCGTCGTGTTCCAAAACGTGGTTTCAAAAATGGCAACCGCATTGAATTCAGAGTATTCAACATCGGTCAGATCGAAGAACTGGCTGATAAATACGGATTCACTGAAATCAGCCTTGAAAACCTGTACATCAATGGTTTAATTTCCCGTACCGATAAAGTGAAAGTGTTAGGCAATGGTGAATTGAAAACTAAACTTACATTTAAGGTAAATGCTGTTAGCGAAAAAGCAAAATCTGCTATTGAAGCGGCTGGCGGAAGTGTTGAAGTTTTAAAATAAAAAAGACGATATTTGTTAGGCGCATCTCCGGATGCGTCTTTTTGTCTAAAAATCACTTATTAACCTCTGTCACGTGAAAAAGCTAATACAGACTTTAAAGAACATATGGAGCATTGAGGAGTTACGTAGCAAGATTGTGGTAACCCTGGCTTTAGTGTTGGTATACAGATTTGGTACTCACATCGTATTACCGGGTATCGATCCAAATAAAATTGAAACAGCTGCTGCTAATGCAAGTAAAAATGGCTTGTTGGGCTTGTTTGACACCTTCGCGGGTGGCGCATTCTCCCAGGCTTCTATTCTTGCGTTAGGTATTATGCCATACATTTCTGCTTCAATCTTCATGCAGTTGATGACCATTTTGGTTCCTCAATTACAAAAAGTGCAGAAAGAAGGTGATAGCGGCCGCAAAAAGATCAATCAGTGGACTCGTTACCTGACTGTTCTTGTTACAATCTTCCAGGCTGGCGCTTACGTAGCTTATCTGAAAAGCCCAGGATACCAGGAGGCTTTGATTCCTGCTTATAGCAGCTACTTCTTTGCTTCTACAATTATCATCTTAACCGCAGGTACTTTATTTGTAATGTGGTTAGGTGAGAAGATTCAGGACAAAGGCTTGGGAAATGGTACTTCAATCATCATCATGGTTGGTATCCTTGCCCGTCTTCCTAAATCAATTATCCAGGAATTTGGTGCTAAGCAAGCAAAAGGCGGTGGTGGATTGTTGATCTTCTTAATTGAAGTTGCTATTCTTATCGCAGTCATTATGGGGCTTATTATCCTGGTACAGGGTGTAAGAAAAATCCCTGTAAACTATGCGAAACAAATTATTGGCAACAGGCAATTTGGTGGCGCAAGACAGTTCCTTCCTTTGAAAGTGAACAGTGCAGGTGTAATGCCGATCATCTTTGCTCAGGCAATCATGTTCCTTCCTACATTGGTTTCTTTCACAAACCTGGAAGCTAAAGGCGGTATTACAAAGATATTCTCTGATCATAGTAATCATTGGTACATGGTGATCTACGCCGTAATGGTAATAGGATTTACTTTCCTTTACACTGCGTTGATCTTCAATCCCAAGCAAATGAGTGAGGACCTGAAACGTAACAATGGTTTTATTCCTGGTGTTAAACCCGGACAGCCTACAGCTGACTACATTGGTGCAATCATGGATAGGATCACTTTACCTGGTGCGGTATTTCTTGCACTGGTAGGTATTTTGCCTGGTTTTGCTCAACGTTTAGGCGTAACTCAGTCATTCAGTACTTTCTTCGGTGGTACTTCTTTGCTGATCATGGTTGGTGTTATTTTGGATACACTGCAACAAATTGAAACTCATTTGTTAATGCGTCAATATGATGGCTTAATGAAGGGTGGACGTGTTCAGGGTAGACAAACTACTACACAAGCGAGCTACTAATTAACGAAGTGTAATACACTCAATATAAGCGAGAACCTGTCAGCCATTAACTGACAGGTTTTTTGCATTTAGATAATGCCGGAAATATGATTAATTTTGCCGGCATAAATTTTTAAATGAGCAGGAGATTTAACGGCATGATTATATATAAAACAGAAGCAGAGATAGCGATCATGAAAGAAAATGCAAGCCAGGTAAGTAAGATGCTTGCAGAAGTTGCAAAAGTTTTAAAACCAGGGATGACCACTTTGCAGATTGATCAGATGTTCAAAACAATGATCCTCGACAACAAAGGAATCCCATCTTTCCTGAATTACAACGGATATCCATTCAGCATTTGCGCTTCAGTGAATGATGTAGTGGTTCACGGCTTTCCCAATAATGTGGCCCTGAAAGATGGTGATATTGTAACCATTGACGCTGGTATTACAAAAAATGGCTTTGTTGGAGAGCATGCTTATACGTTCGTTCTGGGCGATGCTGCACCGGAAGTGCTGCAACTGGTTCGTGTGACAAAAGATTCACTGGCAAAAGGAATAGAAAAAGCAATTATTGGAAACAGGATTGGTGATATCGCTTTCGCTATCCAGGATTATACGGAAAAGAAGCACGGATATGGTGTTGTAAGAGAGCTGGTTGGCCACGGCATCGGCCGTCGCATGCATGAAGATCCGCAGGTTCCTAATTTTGGTAAGCGTGGAACCGGGCCCAAGCTGAAAGAAAATGTTGTTTTAGCGATTGAGCCGATGATTAATATGGGAGGAAAGGAAGTGTATACGGAGGATGATGGCTGGACGGTAAAAACAAGAGACGGGAAACCTTCCGTTCACTTTGAACACAACGTTTGTGTTAAAAAGGGCAAAGCATTGATATTATCTGACTACAGCATTATCGAAGCTGCCGAAAAGACAAATCCGAATTTAAATACGAACTATTAAGTAAGCATTTAAAAGTCAAAATTCAAAAGTTTGAAGACCCAATGCGAAGGTTTTTACTTTTGAATTTTGACTTTTGAATTTGTAACCAAAGTGAATGCAAAAGCGACTAATTGTAATAGGAGGAGGGGCTGCAGGTTTTTTCTGCGCTGTTAATGCTGCAAGAATGAATCCTGCATTGGAAGTGATGATTGTTGAAAAAAGTAGCAAGCTCCTTTCGAAAGTAAAGGTTAGTGGTGGCGGAAGATGCAACACAACTCACGCGTGTTTTGAAATACCCGAGCTTGTTAAACGATATCCGCGCGGAGTTAATTTTCTAAAAAAAGCATTTCATTGGTTCAATACAAATGATACGGTCAAGTGGTTTGAGGAACGCGGTGTAAAACTGAAAACGGAAGTTGACGGTAGAATGTTTCCGGTTACAGATAACTCACAAACTATTATTGACAGCCTCTTGCGCGAAGCGGATAAACACAAGGTTGAAATTGTGATGAATGCTGATGTAAGGCAGATCACAAAAAACATAGATCGCTTTTCCTTAGATCTAAACGATGGCCGTAAGTTTGAAAGCGATTATCTATGTATCGCTTGTGGTGGATTACCCAAAACGTTGCAGTTTGATTGGTTGACAGCAACCGGTCATTCAATCGAAAGTCCCGTGCCTTCTTTATTCACGTTCAACATGCCAGGAAATGCCATTACACAGTTGATGGGCGTAAGTGTTGAAAAAGCAGTTGTGAAAGTTATCGGTACTAAACTACAGGAAGAGGGCCCTTTATTAGTAACGCATTGGGGAATGAGCGGGCCTGTTGTATTACGGACATCCGCATGGGGTGCCCGAGTTCTTGCAGAAAAAAATTATCACTTCAATATTACAGTAAACTGGGTTCCCCAGTATAATGAACAGGAACTCCGAAACGAATGGAGTTCATTAAGAAACAGGTTATCAGCCCAAGCTGTTCATAATAAAAATCCGTTCGGATTGCCAAGCCGGTTGTGGCAATATCATTTACAACAATGCGGTATTGGCGACGATGTTAAATGGGGAAGCCTTGGTTCCTCTCAACAAAATAAGCTTATACAATACCTGGTATCACAACCTTTTGAGGTAAATGGCAAGACAACTTTTAAGGAAGAATTTGTAACCTGTGGAGGCATCAAGCTTTCTGAAATAGATGTGAACACGATGCAGAGCAAGATTATGCCGGGTTTATTCTTTGCCGGTGAGATAATGGATGTGGATGGCATTACAGGCGGCTTTAATTTTCAACACGCCTGGACTAGCGGATTTATCGCTGCCAAAGCAATAGCGGCAAACACGTAGTTGGGTTGTAAGCCCTTTTAAATAAAAGCTTCGTTTAACGCTCTGCAAAGCCTCCAGGCTTTGCAGCTTTACTTTATCGCCTCTGGCGATTTTTTATTTTGCGTGAATGTAGATCGCCAGAGGCGACATAGTAAGCCCACGAAGCCTGGAGGCTTCGTAGAGCAGCTTGTTCTTCAAGCCGGCCCCTAAAAAAACAAACCCACATACTTAAAGTATATGGGCTTGCTTACCTGGTGGGACTTCAACGAAAACTAAATTCCCCAGTCCGGATATAAAGCGAACTGATCCATAAATTCATTTACCTGTTTTCTTACGGAGTTAATAACATTTGCATCATCCGCATTCATCAACACATTATCAATTGCATTTACTACAAATTGCATGTGTTCTTCTTTCATGCCGCGGGTTGTGATGGCTGCAACACCAAAACGTACACCGCTGGTAACGAAAGCGCTCTTATCATCGTAAGGAACCATGTTTTTGTTAGCGGTAATATCAGCCTGCACAAGTATCTGTTCAGCTTTTTTACCACTGATATTTTTATTGCGAAGGTCGATCAGCATCAGGTGGTTATCAGTACCGCCGCTGATGATCTGGTATTCTTTATCAACAAATGCTTTTGCCATAGCTTGGGCATTCTTAACTACCTGCTGAGCGTATTGCGTGTATTCATCACTTAATACTTCACCAAAAGCAATAGCTTTTGCAGCAATCACATGCTCCAGCGGGCCGCCCTGTATACCAGGGAAAACTGCCAGATCCAACAGGCTGCTCATCATTCTGATGTTGCCTTTGGGATCTTTATGTCCCCATGGGTTTTCGAAATCTTTACGCATCATGATGATACCACCACGAGGCCCGCGTAAAGTTTTGTGTGTGGTGGAAGTTACAATATGGCAATGATCGAAAGGATCATTCAATAATTTCTTCGCAATCAAACCTGCAGGGTGAGCGATATCGGCCATCACCAAAGCGCCAACTTCATCAGCCACTTTGCGGATCCGTGCATAATCCCAGTCACGGCTATAAGCACTGGCGCCGCAGATGATTAATTTTGGTTTTACTTCGCGGGCTTTTGCTTCCAGCTGATCGTAATCAACACGTCCGTCTTCTCTTCCTACGCCGTAGAACTGCGCATTGTATAATTTACCTGAATAGTTAACAGGTGAACCGTGTGTAAGGTGGCCGCCCATGCTCAGGTCAAGTCCAAGTGTAGTGTCGCCTGGCTGTAACACAGCCAAAGCTACCGCAGCATTTGCCTGTGCACCGCTATGAGGTTGAACGTTAGCGTATTCCAGGTTAAAGATTTCTTTCAAGCGGTCAATTGCAAGTTGCTCAGTCTGGTCAACGATTTCGCAGCCACCATAATAACGTCTGCCAGGATAACCTTCAGCATATTTGTTGGTCATTACATTTCCCATGGCCTGCATTACCTGCGTGCTGGTGAAGTTCTCGGAGGCAATCAGTTCAATTCCATGACGTTGACGCTCCAATTCCTTGCGGATAAGATCGAAAACCAAAGTGTCTCTTTGCATTTGTTTTGAAATTTGCCGCAAAAATAGCTCTAAACGGGGAGAGGGCAAAGTGGAACTTAATAAAGTTGAACGGTTGATCAATTGAGAATTGAAAGTTGAAAATTGAATATGACCAAAAAGCCCGCGGACTCAGTGAAAAAAACTCTTTCGACTCTGTGGTTAGTGTAATGGTAACAACATTAGAGATTATTTTTTTTTGAACCATATAAGGCAGATAAGACCATATAAGTTGTGACGCAACCAGACCTGCAGCCAATTTCAAATCTTAAATTTCAAATCTCAAATCCTTCGACATAAAAAAGCCGCTCAATTGAGCGGCTCATTATTAATATTGCTGTTGCACATGTTGTATTGTACACCGTACATCTAACATCGTACATTATTACAGGTCTTTTCCGTGGCAGTTCTTGTATTTCTTACCGCTACCGCAAGGGCATGGGTCATTTCTGCCAATTTTAGGTCCAACCTTTACAGGTTCCTGTTTTACCGGAGTAGGATCGTAGTAGTCATTTTCATTTGCTGCGTAGTCATTGCCTCTTTCATCAATTTCAGCTTTGTTAACCTGCATATTACTCATGTCTGTCTTTTGTTCCCTTCCGGCTTTTATCTGGCCGTTGTCAGCCTGTTCAACAGGGATATCACCATGGCTCAGGAAGTTAACGATGTCTTTGTTAACCGTACTATCCATTTGTTTGAACAGCATGTAAGCTTCCCCTTTGTAAATAACCAACGGATCTTTCTGCTCATAATAAGCTGTCTGAACGCTTTGTTTCAGATCATCCATTGAACGAAGATGTTCTTTCCATGCATCATCAATAAATGCCAGCGTAATAGTGCGCTCTAAGGCATTGGTCAACTCTGCACCTCCGGTTTGTATAGTTTTATCCAAATTAGATAATACCTGTAAACCTTTTCGGCCATCAGTAAAAGGAACTACTACATTTTCGATATGGGCACCTTGTGTTTCCTTAATGTTTTGGAACACAGGTAATGCATTCTGCATGATATTGTGTCTACGACGATGGTAATTTTCTGAAGCTTCATGATATAATTTGTCTGTCAGTTGCTGTGCATTTGACCTACCAAATTCATCTTGTGTTATAACTGTATCCAAACCAAAGTTGATGATCGCTTCCAGTTTGAAACCTTCGTAATCATTGTTCTCTTTGAATGTATTAATCAAACCTTCTGCAACATCATAAACCGCGTTGTCAAGATCCAGTGCAAGACGCTCACCAAACAATGCGTGGTTACGTTTGGTATAGATAACTGTACGCTGTTTGTTCATTACATCATCATATTCCAACAAACGCTTACGAATACCATAGTTGTTTTCCTCTACTTTCTTCTGCGCTCTTTCAATTGATTTGGTGATCATGCTGTGCTGGATCACTTCACCTTCTTTATAACCGGCAAAGTCCATCACTTTTGCAATACGGTCGCTTCCAAACATACGCATCAGATCATCTTCAAGAGATACGTAGAATTGAGAAGATCCCGGATCTCCCTGACGACCTGCACGGCCACGTAACTGCCTGTCCACACGGCGGCTGTCATGTCTTTCTGTGCCGATAATTGCAAGGCCACCAGCTTCTTTAACACCGGCGCCTAATTTGATATCCGTACCACGGCCAGCCATGTTGGTGGCAATTGTAACGGCGCCTGCAAAACCCGCTTCAGCTACAATCTGCGCTTCTTTCGCGTGTTGCTTGGCGTTTAATACGTTGTGTGCAATTTGTTTTTGACGAAGGATACGGCTCAGCAATTCACTCACTTCTACAGAAGTTGTACCTACAAGAACAGGGCGTCCTGAATCTTTTAGTTCAACTATCTTATCAACAATAGCGGTATATTTTTCTTTCTTCGTTTTGTAGATAAGATCGTGTTCGTCTTTTCTTGTGATAGGTATGTTGGTCGGAACATTAACCACATCCAGTTTATAAATGCTCCAGAACTCTGCTGCTTCCGTTTCCGCCGTACCGGTCATGCCCGCAAGCTTGTGGTACATACGGAAGAAGTTTTGCAAAGTGATAGTTGCGTAAGTCTGCGTAGTAGCTTCGATCTTCACATTTTCTTTCGCTTCAATCGCCTGGTGTAAACCATCGCTATAACGACGGCCTTCCATGATACGGCCTGTTTGTTCATCAACGATCTTCACTGCGCCTTCCATTACAACATACTCAACGTCTTTATCAAAAAGCGTGTAGGCTTTCAATAATTGTTGAACAGTATGTATACGGTCTGCTTTAACAGCATAATCATTCAGTAATGCTTCTTTCTGATGTAATTTTTCTTCTGTAGCGCTGTTTAAATTATCAATTGCCGCAAGATCAACACCAATATCAGGAATTATAAAAAAGTTGGGATCTTCACCAGAACCGGTGATTAGTTGAATCCCTTTATCAGTTAACTCAACAGAGTTATTTTTTTCATCTATATAGAAATACAGTTCGGCATCAGCTTTAGGCATTTCACGTTGCTGATCTGCTAAGTAATAGTTCTCAGATTTCTGAAGTTTTACGCGCATACCCGGTTCGCTCAGGAACTTGATCAATGCACTGTTCTTTGGCAAACCACGGAACGAACGATATAATGCTAAACCTCCATCTTTAGGATCATCGTTGCCTTCAGCTATTTTCTTTTTCGCTTCATTCAAAAACTGGTTAGTTGCACGTTTCTGCGCTTCAACAAGCTTTTCAATTCTTGGTCTCAGATCAAAGAACTGTTGCGTATTATCATCACGGCCAATCGGACCGGAAATGATCAACGGTGTTCTCGCATCATCAATTAAAACGGAGTCAACCTCATCCACCATCGCAAAATGGTGTTTGCGTTGTACCATTTCATCCGGATTGTGCACCATGTTATCGCGCAGGTAGTCAAAACCGAATTCGTTATTGGTACCGTATGTAAGGTCTGCCATGTAGGCGTTGCGACGCGCAGAAGTATTGGGCTGATGTTTATCAATACAATCTACCGTTAAGCCAAGCCATTCGAAGATCGGGCCGTTCCACTCAGAGTCACGACGAGACAGGTAATCATTCACAGTTACGATGTGAACGCCTTCACCAGCCAATGCGTTCAGGTAGGCAGGGAGAGTAGACACCAAGGTTTTACCTTCACCCGTAGCCATTTCAGAGATCTTACCCTGATGAAGTACAATACCACCTATCAACTGAACATCGTAGTGCAGCATGTTCCAGGTAACTTGTCCGCCAGCAGCCGTCCAGGTATTTTTGAAAGTGGAAGAATCTCCATTGATAGAAATATAGTCTTTCTGAACGCTGAGATTTCTATCAAGGTCTGTAGCGGTTGAAACTATCTCTGTGTTCTCTTTAAAACGGCGGGCCGTTTCTTTCACAACTGCAAAAGCTTCGGGTAATATTTTTTCGAGCGCCTCTTCAATTTTTTTATCTCGATCTTTTTTCAGGGCGTCAATTTCCTGGTAAAGCGCGTCTTTTGACTGAATGTCATCGTCAGGTAGATTTTCAGCAGCTTCTTTTTTCTGTTCGATATCGCTATCGATAGAAGATAAATGCTCTTTTATTCTCTGCTTGAATTCAACAGTTTTACCTCTCAGCTCGTCGTTAGAAAGGCTCTGAAACCTGCTGAAATGCTCATTTATCTGTCGAACAATGGGTTCTATCTGCTTGACATCCTTTTCGCTTTTGTTGCCACCTAGCAGTTTGCTTAAAAAACCTAACATATAATTATATGGCTATTATGTTTTAAAAAAAGATTACTGGTCAAAAATTATGCAACCAAAACCTGTATGGTCAAAATGGCAGAATAATTCTTCCAAGGGCGTCAAAGGTAGTGCATTATTAGCTGTCAGCTATCAGCTATTAGCCATTAGCGCTGTCCAATTTTGACGATGTTCACAATATTTTAGCGAGAAAAACACGATTAGGCGAAGTTGCCACATTCATTTTTTCGATCCGGGAACATTTTTTAATACCAGCTGCAGTATTTCATAGCATCGCCTGTTGCGTCGCAATCACTTCATCATTCCGATCTAATATCAACACGACAATATAAGGACGGCAGCTAAACAATCAGATATCCGGTTTACACTTCACTCCAACGGCTAAAAGCTGATAACTGATAGCTCATAGCTAAAAGCCGACAGCTATTTAGCTTCTATCTCAAATCCCCTGGTCACCGTTTCTCCATTTTCATCAACTATTGTCAACACATGTTTACCGGGTGCCGGATTCACCGCAATCTGATGAAACTGAATGGTGGTTCCAATGTATTCATCATCCAGGTGCCAGAATAGTTTTATCCGGTTATTTCGATGTGTGGCTTTAAGAATGGTGCGGCCCTTTTCGCCGCTTATCTCAACTGGGACATAAATTCTCGCCCCTTCTTCAGGATAAATAATTTCCAGTGGTTTTACAGACTCATTCTGGCAGCCTGGCATAAAAGCAGGTAATATTTTATATTCCGAGTGTTTCGTTTTATAATAATACTCCATTGTTGGTGGCAGAATGAACCAGGGCTTGTGAATCATTGTCGCCGGAGATTCGCATGCTTCGGTTACGCGATAAGTTCCTGATTTGTCAAGATGGATCACCCGATGATAAGGGCAAACAGGTGCATTGTTGGCGGTTGAGGATACCAGGATTGTATCTGCACCTTCACAATCTGCGCCCGCTTTATAACCGGATTTTCTGCAAACCGGCATGTACATAAATCCCGATGAAGGAGAATCAAACCAATTTGATCTTGGCAGCAACCGAAAAATTTCAAACAGGATAGGAGCCGCAGTGTTTATACCCGTAAGATCGGGCCGGCCTTCACCTGTTGTATTGCCAACCCAAACGACTATGCAATATTTTTTGGTGAAACCTACTGCCCAGCCATCTCTGAATCCGAAGCTGGTACCCGTTTTCCATGCGATTCGCTGGGCGGAAGAAAACAGCCCCCACAATCCTTCCTCTCCCGGCCGCATTACCTCATTCATGGCGTTAAATGTGTGCCATAACGCGGGATAATCAAAAAGCGGATGTCCTTCAGTATTTTTTTTATTGGGCTTACCTACAGTGTAGCCTGGCATAAACCAGTCGTCATCATTCCATTTTCCTTTGTTCTTTTTTTCGTGCATGTACATCCTTGCCATGCTGCTATAAACACCGGCAAGTTCAAAAGGAGAAATTTCGCAGCCACCCAGGATCAGGCTCATACCGTAATTGTCAGCCGATTTATTCAGCGTCGTAAAACCACATTGTTTTAACACGTTATAAAACCGCTGGTACTTGTATTGCTGCAACATTTTTACAGCCGGTATATTTAAGCTTCTAGCCAATGCACGATTGGCAGGAACGGCGCCATCATATCCCAAATCAAAATTTTCAGGTGAATAACCATTTAATTGTGTTGGAATATCCGGCACTAACTGACGTGGTAAAAATTTGCCTTCGGATAATAAGGATGCATAAAGAAGGGGCTTTAATGTACTGCCGGGACTACGTTTGGAGGCTAACACATCAACATGGCTTTCAAGTAATGAATCTTCAAGGTTATAGACATTTCCCACATATGCGAGAATGTTGCCGGTTTCCACTTCCATCACCATCGCTGCTGCATTTTTAATCTGGTTACCTTGCAGCTGCAAATGATGTTGCCATAAAATAGTATTTACCTGTTGCTGAATATTTGCATCCAACGTAGAACGAAGGCCGGTAGTTATTTCAGGATCATTTTGTCGGAGCGATGCGTAATCTTTTTTAAAGCGGTCCAATAGGTGCGGCGCCAGTTGTGGTAATGATTTGGGCGCACCTGGCAATGGTTCTATCTTAGATAATTCACAGGTAGTTGTGTCAATAGTTTTGTTAGCAAGAAGTTTATCAAGCAACTCATTTCTTTTTCTCAGTAATTCATGTTCATTTTTGCCGGGATCGATAAGCGAAGGTGCATTTGGTAACACTGCAAGCGCTGCCATTTCGCCCCAGCTTAGTTGGTTGGCGCTCCTTCCAAAATAACGCCATGCAGCAGCGTCAAGCCCCACAACGTTACTTCCAAAAGGTGCGTTCGAAGCATATAAAGCCAGGATTGATTTCTTTTTATAACTGCATTCCAACCGTACAGCGAGAACGCTTTCAATCAACTTGTTCCAGATATTCCTACTCTTGTTACCACGGCTCATGCGAATCACCTGCATCGTCAATGTACTACCGCCGCTTACAACACCTTTGTTTCGAATATTTTGCCATACGGCCCTGCTAAACGCAAATGGATCAACACCGGGATGATAGAAAAAACGCTTGTCTTCAAATGTGGTAATACACCTGGCAAATTTTTCAGGAACATCTTTATCATAAGGAAAACGCCATTGGCCATCCTGCGCGATGTATGCATTTAGTAACGTACCATTTTTATCAGTAACGACAAACGAAGTGGGCGTTTCAAAAAGATGACGTGGTAAAGAAAGCCAGAAGACTATCAGCATTACGACAAAACAACTCCATTTAATCTTGCCTTTAGTAGAAAGATTTTTGAAATAATTGATGATATGTGTGGGTCGTTTTTTCATTTAAATAAAATCGCTACAAGCGATAAAGTAAGCCTGCGAAGCCCAGAGGCTTCGCAGAGCATAACCATTGCGCTCGCGCTTCTTTGCGTTCGTCGCGTGAAGCCCATTTTGCGTGAAACCTGTTACTCAATCACCTGCACCCACTTACCATTCGTACCGCCGCTGATAGAATGATCATACATCGCTTCACAATAAACGCCAGGCCAGAAATATTTGCCAGGATATGCGGCATTCAATTGCACATAGTAAGTAAGTGTTTCTCCTTGCCGCAAATCAAAATAATGATACACACGGTCATCTCTGATATCCATATAATCACTTGGCGAGGACTTAAACGCGCCTTCACTGTTATACAATCTTGTATTCAAAATTTCCCAACCACTCGGGAAGATTTGAGACAGTGCCATCTCTGTATACTGTCCTCTAAATCCGGGATTTTTAACGGTAACTTTTGCCACAAAATCAGTTCCCTGTTTAATGGATGCTGCATCGATGATTTTGCCTGTAAGATCCATATACTCTGCATTCACCACCAATACTTGAGGATTGTTGTTAACCTGAATGCTTTCTCCACTTAATGGCCTTCCTTCATTGATCACACGAACATATAGAACGTTTCCGCCTTTGTTCGTCATTTGCACAGAAGATTTGTTGCCTTTCCATTTGATCTCTGTTTGTGAAACAACGTTGCCAGTATTGATACTACCGGACTGTCCATTTGTATTGATGGACGCATTGATCTTTTTATTGTCTTTGTTTTGTCCGCAGAATTTTGCGATAGCAATTAATGAGTAGGCTGTTGTTTGCGTGCTGTACCATTCATCTTGTGATAATTCCGCTGCCACGCTTTTTACAAGTGCATCAGCATTTGCTTTGCGGCCCATTACAGTAAGCGTTTCTAATACCATGGCCTGATCACGCAGGCTGCTGCCGAAAGTATAGCCTGCTGTAGTGCGTTCAGGGAATGATGTTGACAATCCGCTGATCAATTGCAAAGCAACCGTTTGCTGACCGGCTAACTGATATGCAGCTGCAAGACGCCATTTTGCTTCCGGACTAAGGAATTTGAATTCTTTCAGCCTGTTCATTGCGCCAAGTTCCGGAGCTTTTGCAAGTGCAAGAAGATATAACCTGTAAGCTTGTTGTAAATCACTGCCATACCATGGCGCTGTTGTTATGTTCCATGCAAGTGCTTTTGAGCGTTGGTATTGCTTCCACGATTGAAGTAAGGTTGCAGGAACATTGTAACCCGCTGCGGCTGCTTCCAACAGGAAATGGCCGCCGTAACTGGTTCCCCATTCATTACTTTCTCCATAGCCTGGCCAGTAACTAAAACCTCCGTCAGACTGCTGAAAATTGAGCAGCCTTTGAATACCTGCCCGAACATTTCTTTCTACTTCGGCTTTCGTTCTATCATCAAGATCTGTCAGTTGATTCAGTACAAGTTGAGGAAACACACCAGATGTTGTTTGTTCAATGCAACCATGCGGATAAGCAATCAGATAGTTTAATCTTTTTTCCAGGTTAATTGCCGGGATACTTGATACTTCAAGAACAGCTTTGCTTGAACTTACATCACCTATCATCGACACGTTTGTGTTCCAGGATTGCCCCGGTTGCAAAGTATACTCTGTTACACTTGTGCTGACGGGGTTAGGATTGCGGATATCCAGTTCTGTTTCGTATTCGGCTCTTTCCTTACCACTCGTTGCAACGATCTTGATTTTGCCAATACCGGTTGCTGGCTTCACTTTCGCCGTGAATGAAACAACCTGTTCTCCGGTGCTGTTAAAACTAATATTTTGGGTGCCACCCGCTTCAATAAACGGATTGCTTTGCAATGACAGAGAAACGTTGCGAATATTGTTTTCTGTTGTGAAAACGGTGACTGGAATTTTTAGTTCTTCATTCGGTCCAAGCACACGCGGTAAAGTTGCCAGCATCATCAAAGGTTTTTTTACCTTCACACTTTTCTCTGCCATGCCGTAAGCGTTCTCACCTGCTGCAATTACCATAGCACGAACACTGCCCATATACGGAGGCAATGTGAATGAATGCGTTTTTTTACTTCCACTTGTTTTAAACGGCCCCATAAATTGCACCACCGCTTTAAAGCGATTGGCTCTTCTTGTTTTTGATGCAAGATCTGCGGCAGCATCACCACCAATTGTCAATATTCTTTCCAGCTCGCTGCTCCACGCTCCAATTACTTCATCATATAAATCCCAACTCTTTACGCCCAGAGCTTCTTTGGCGTAAAATGCATCGTGCGGATCAGGTGTTTTAAATCGGGTAAGATCTAATAATCCTTCGTCAACTATCGCGACAACATAAGTCATCGGTTTGCCGGAAGATTCCGACACTGTAATGGATGCGGGTTGTTCAGGCCTGATCACATCATCCATTTTAATGACAGGTTTTAAGATCGTGCTTTTATCTTCAATCATAACCGGAACCACACCATACATGCGGATGGGCAGATCGTTTAGTGTTTGTGCATGTGGCTGTATCAGGCTTACATTAACATACACGTTAGGCGCCATCTCTTTTTCGGCTTGGAAAGAAAATTTCGTTTGGCCCTGCTCTGTGTTTACCCAATAGGTCTTTAATACTTTGCTGCCTGTTTCAATACTGATCAATGCACGCCCTCCTTTACTGCTTGGTATCGTTACCTTCACGTCGTCGCCTGCATTATATTTTTCTTTGTCCGTTGTAAAAGACAACATTGCCAATGCACTCTTATCTTCACTATCTCCGCGGCTTCGCCAACTATCATCATCTATAAAAAAAGTTTTGCCGGTAACATGGCCACTCCGTTTGTCTCTTATCAAAATAAGATAACGGCCCCATGCATCATCATTAAAACGCATTTCGTATTCGCCTTTGCCATTGCTGAGTTGCACGGTTTGTGTTTTGATCAGTTTATTGTAATGGTCCTGTGTAAAATTGCTCAGGTCATCACCACTATTATCCCACCACCAGCGCCATTGTATTTTATACAATTCAACATCTGCTTGCGTTGATCCACTCACGGGATTACCGTCCGTGGTAACATTCGCAATATCTACACGATGTGTTTTGTTTATTCCAAGGTATCCCCATGTTTTATCGCCTTCCGGCAAATGAACTCCAATGTAACTGCTATAAGGATTATAGGGCAAAGAGACATTGTCCACGCTAAAGTTGCCGCCAGGCTCAAACACTTTGATCATCAGGTTGGCTAACAATTGACCCGGCGCATCTTCTCCTGCATCAAATGACGGGCTTACGGTAGCAGATCCTTCTGCATTTAATGCGCCATCAAAAATTGTTTTTGTTTGAGGTGTAAAAGAAGATGTTGGATTGTCAAATGTGTAATCTTTAAACTTGGCAAAGGTTGTGGTGCGTTTATACAATTGCGCGTCTACGCGGGCTTTGAGGTTTTGTGCAGTAGCGCCGAATAACCATTTTGCAGATAATGTTCCGTTAGCTTTAACATCTTCCCCTAGAGCAGTAAGGCCGCCAAAATCAAGATCGATCTTGAGCCGGTTGGGCATTACAGTTTCTATCTTCAATGTTTTTTCGAAAGTGTTTCCTCCCAATTTTACCTTGCAAGACCAGTTACCCGTTGGTGCGTCTTCATCCGTTGCTGTTTTGAAAACGTTGAATCCATCTTCTGCATTTGTTTGAACAAGGCGTTTATACAACTGCCCGCGCGGTGAAATGAGTTCCATTTCAATCGGATGATCTTTTGGCAGTTTCTGATCTCTGTCTTCAATAATGCAACTCAGGTAAAGGCTATCGCCTGGCCGCCAAACGCCGCGCTCTCCGAAAATAAAGCCTTTAATGCCATTCTTAATCTCGGTACCGGCAATATCAAAGCGGCTGAGTGCAAGTGAGTTTCCATCATCCAGTTTCAGGTAGCCACGTTCATCGCCGTTTTTGGCTATCAACAAGTAGGGTTTGCGTTTTAAATCAATCATCGCGATACCATCGCCATTGCTTGAGCCTTTGCCAATGATCTGTTGCTGATAATCCAGTACTTCCAGTTGGACATCTTTCATCGGATCGGTCGTAATAATATTGCTCACCGCTACAAACAAATTGTTGCTGCCTCTTTTAGCCATAAGCCCGATGTTACTTGCGATGATATTTCTGTACGCAAAACGTTCTTTATTGAAATAAGCTTTACTACACGGATTATCACGTTCATCCCAGTTATAGCCGTAAGGGTAATATGTATCATAACTCCTCCAAAAGGCTTCATCGTCATCAATGCCATTTGCTTCAGACGCATATTCATTATAATCCGATTCGTCTTCTTCATCCTTTTTGTTCTCTTTCACTCCTTCCTGGCAGGTGTAAGTAGAGTAATCCGGGCGGAATCCGATGAATACGCGATAGATAGCTCCGGGTTCCGTTTTTATATACTTATCCAGGTCCAGCGAGAATCGGTTTTTTTTGTTGAGGGTAAGACTTTTATCCGCATCCAGCCGGATCGTTGCCTGAACAAGCGGCCTGCCAACTCTACGCAGGTCCGAGCTTCCACCCAGGTCATTGCGCTGGAGGAATACACCTACATTATTTTCATAAATTTTTACGATTGATACATCAACGGCGTTCAGGTTTACTGCATCAAAAGGCAATACCAGCCGCCCGCCGCTGTTCGGTAAGATTTCGCCTTTTCCATGAATTTTTACCGAGGGCAACCTGTTTTCAAAAAACACATTGGCCGAAAATGTTTTAGGCAACTTTGTGCCCCATTGGTTCTGGATTCCTTCATGAATATTCACGGAATAGTTTCCATCGAGTTTGCCGGATGTGTATACTTTAACCTCGCTACCAAGAATTGTATAACTAATGTTTTCCTGGTTGCTGATGGCAATCAGCCCCTCAAGCACTTGCCCGGCCGCTAACGGATCGCTGAACTGCACCAGTGCATATTGTTCTTTGTCTTGTATAGCCGTTACGCCAAGAACAATAAAATCGCCTGCAGCAGGCACCATCATTTCTTTTTTATCTCTTAGCTCGGAATTGAGTGATTTACCGTCCCACGCCAAAACAAGGTTACCGGCAACGGAAGAACGTTTGATATTGCTGATTGCAAATTCATGCGTTCTGTTGGCTTCGTTGTGCTGCCACTTGATAGCTAGATCGCTGTTGTTTAGTGTGGCTGAAAGAAGTTTCTCTACCTTGGCAGATTCCTCAATGTCGGCCGTAACAATCTGTCCGTTAAGCGTCATTTGATCTCTTCCAATTGCTCGCAGGCCAAAATCTGAGACCTGGAATGATGGCTTTAAGGTTTGTACGTTAAACTTAAAATCTTGGTATTTAGAGGGAACCGACGCCACTTTAGAAAGAGCAAACTCAACTTCGTAAAGCATATTCGGAATAAGATCGTTGGTTGGTTTAAATTCTATAGTGCGGGAATCGATCCAATAAGCCTTTCCGTCGACCGAAGGAGAAAAATTGAACAGCGCGTCCTTAATAGTTTCATTGAGCGTGTGAGTGGTAGAAGCATCTGCCGCCAACCGGATGCGAATGGCATTTTTCTTTGAAATAACGCCGGAAGAATAGGCTTCTACATACTTGCTATACTGAGGGTCAACCTCAATTAGCTTCTTTTTTGACTGTTTACAGGAATAAGAGAAAATGGAAAGGATTAAAACGGCAAGCCAGTAAAATTTTACCGGCATTCGCTTGTGGGTGTCCATAAATGAGTGTTTTGTTGAAAAGTTTGGTTCAGGTTTATCCTTTATGAATGTAGGATTTGTGCGAGATAAAGTGAATTTACTCATGCCAATTTTTTGTTAAGTGAATAGGATTGGCAGTAAAGATAATATTTGAAAATGACTTATATGTTTTGCTTTCTTTTTTAAGTTATTCACTCATTTCCATCTTTTTTTACTATGCGATTTGAAATTCCCCCGCTTTGCGCTACTTTTGCACCCCAAAAGAGGCGGTGTTGTATCTGGTAAAAAATCATTATTCATTCACAACCGTCTTTTTAAATAGAAATCAACAACTATGGCTGGTCAGTTAAAAGAGGTTCGTAACCGTATTAAGTCAATTCAGAATACACAACAAATTACGAAGGCTATGAAAATGGTTAGTGCGGCAAAATTGCGCCGTGCACAGGATGCCATTATTCAAATGAGGCCTTACGCACAAAAGTTGCAGGAAATGCTTAGTAACATTGTAAGCAACCTGGATGGCGACCTTAGTATTAACCTGGCTGAACAAAGGCCTGTAGAAAAAGTGTTGATCATTGCTATTACCAGTGATCGCGGTTTGGCCGGCGCTTATAATGCGAACGTTATAAAGCTGACAAAAGGCGTTATTGCTGAAAAATATGCATCGCAGAACAAAGCAGGTAATGTAACTGTGTGGAACATTGGTAAGAAAGGCTGGGAGAGCTTAACTAAAGCAGGTTACAAAACTTCTGATGCTTATAAAGACATCTTTCTGAACCTGAAATTTGAAACAGTTCAGGATGTTGCGCAACATGCTGTTAAAGCTTTTGAGAAAAGAGAATTTGATGCAGTAGAGGTTGTGTACAGTGAATTTAAAAATGCTGCAACACAACGTTTCCTGGTAGAACAGTTTCTGCCGATCCCTAAAGTTGAAAAGAAAGAAGGCGTTAAAAAAGCCGACTTTATTTTTGAACCGGCTAAAGATCAGCTGATCGCAGAATTAATGCCTAAGATTTTAAATACCCAATTATATAAAGCTGTGTTGGATGCCAATGCGAGTGAGCATGGTGCACGTATGACAGCGATGGATAAAGCAAGCGACAATGCGAACGAGCTGTTGAAGAACCTGAAAATATCTTACAACAGGGCTCGTCAGGCTGCAATTACAACCGAGCTTACGGAGATCGTGAGCGGTGCAGCGGCATTGCAGGGAAGTTAATTGAGAATTGAAAGTTGACAACGGGTAAATCGACGAATAGGTAAGTGTTTAATGGTGATGATAGCATAAAGTACTTTGTACTTCGTAACTCGTACTTCCAACAATTTAATATCAAATGTGTAAATCGGCAGTAAGGTGAATGTTGATGAAGAAACTAAAAAAATGTTTACATTCACCCCTTCGCAGGTTTACACATTTTAGTTTATAGCTGCGTGTATTTCCAATTTTTAATAAGCGTATGGAATTATCGGAAATTATACCACATATTGAAGCACTGATTTTTGCCAGTGAAAAGCCATTGACCAGCATGGACATTGTTGAATTAATCAACAATGCTTTTGGCTTTATGGAAGAGCGTATTACGCTTGACCAGGTGGAAAGCTGCATTGACGGTATCCGCGAAAAATACAGCGCCGAATTTTATCCTTTTGAAGTACGCGAGAGTGGTGGTGGCTGGCAGTTCCTCACCAAGAAAGATTTCTATAAAACAGTAGGGCAATTAAACGGAGATAAATTCCTTAAACGCCTTTCAACTGCGGCATTGGAAACATTGGCCATTGTTGCATACAAGCAGCCGATTACAAAAGGCGAAATAGAAGCCATCCGTGGCGTGAACAGCGACTACAGCGTTCAGAAATTACTGGAGAAAGAATTAATTGTAATTACCGGCCGCAACGAATTGTTACCTGGTAAGCCATTGGTATATTCAACTTCCAAATCCTTCATGGATTATTTTGGAATTAACTCTACTGCAGACCTTCCTAAAATAAACGAAATTCTCGCAGAGCAGTTGATTGAGCCAACCCTGGTGCGTGACGGCCAGTTGGAAGTAAATGCGCCTGAAACAGTGGAAGGAGAAAATGAAGAAGCTCCGTTAGCTGTTGATAGCAACGGTGATTTGATTGAACATGCAGAAACAGACGAAGAAGCAATCGAAAAGGAAAACGAAGAAAATGATTTAACTGCAGAAGTGGAACAAGCGGAAAATCGTGTACCTGTTGATGAAGAATTTGCTGCTGAACTGGATGAAGAAATTCAGGAAGATGAAGCTGAAGAAGATTTGATTGAAGATGAAACTGAAAAGGAAGAGCAGTTAGATGCGTCGGCGAATGAAGATGAATCAGATGAGGAAGATGAAGTAGAAAACGATGAACTCGAAGAGAATTATGAAGTTGATGATCAGGATAAATCTGACGAAGAGGAAGGAGAAGAGGAATTAGAAGAGGAAGCTTTTGATGATGTTGATGAAGGCGATCTACCTGAAGAAGATGAGATTGAAGCCGATGCTGAACATAATTCGAAACTGGATGACGAGCAATCGTCAGAAGAGGGCAATGAGCAGGGAGATGATGAAGAAAATCCTGAAACAAAAAAATAAACAACCATCATATTACTGATAAGTCCTCCAATTGCGGGGACTTTCTTTTTATAACTAAACACATTATTCAAATCGTATCTTCGTCAAATGTCTCAACAATTAACATCAGAACAGCTTGTAGAAATTGCTGATCGTTTTGGAACACCGGTGTATGTTTATCACGCGGAAAAAATAAAAGAACAATACGAAAAACTCACTACTGCTTTTGAAGGCTGCAATGCCCGTTTTTTCTATGCTTGCAAGGCACTTACCAACATCAACATACTTAAGTACGTAAAAAGCATTGGCTGTAATGTAGATTGCAGCTCATTAAATGAAGTGCTGCTGGCTGTTAGGGCTGGTTTTGAGCCCAACAGGATCCTTTATACATCAAACAATGTTGCTTTTTGTGAAATTGAGGGCGCAAAAGAGCAAGGTGTTCACGTTAACATAGACAGCCTCTCAAACCTGAAAAAATTTGGAGAGAAATTTGGCGATACATATCCAGTAGGAATTCGTGTTAGGCCAAATATTATGGCTGGTGGTAATCTTAAAATTTCTACCGGCCATAGCAAAAGTAAATTCGGTATTCCTTTAGAAAATATTGATAACGTTCTTCAAATTGTAAAAGATACTAACCTTAAAATAAGAACGCTTCATATACATACAGGTAGTGAAATTAAGGATGTAGAAGTTTTTGCAAAAGGAATTGAAGTGTTGTTTGATATAGCAAAATTCTTTCCGCACCTGGAAGTAATTGATCTTGGTGGCGGCTTTAAAGTTCCCTACAAACCAGGTGAAAAAGGTACGGATGTGCAGGCGTTGGGCAAAAAGGTTGCAGAAGAATTTAATTTGTTTGAGAAGCTTTACGGCAAGAAAGTTGAAGTTTGGTTTGAACCAGGAAAGTTTATTGTGAGTGAAGCAGGTTATTTAATTACACAGGTAAACGTTTTGAAACAATCAGGCGAAACATTGTTTGCTGGTGTAAACTCGGGATTGAACCATTTAATACGCCCAATGTTTTACGGTTCTCATCACGAGATAAAAAATATTTCAAATATTGAAGGGCTGGAAAAAGAATATACTGTTGTTGGCAATATTTGTGAGACAGATACTTTTGCTGAAGACAGGCCGTTGAGCGAAATAAACGAAGGTAATTACCTGGCTTTTTATAATGCCGGTGCTTATGGCATTGAAATGGCGTCGCATTATAACTCGCGCTTTAAACCACAGGAAGTGCTTGTTTTAGACGGTGAAGCGAAGTTGATAAGAAAGAAAGATGTATTGGAAGACCTGTTGATGAACCAGGTAGAGGTGTTATAGGTGAATGGTCAAAGGTGAATAGTGAAATGTGCGTCACTTTGACTACTGCGAACCATATTTATTTTTAGGATTGTGTTTTAGTGAATTTTCAGGAGCGAGTTATTATAACAGCGTAATCTAACAAGCTCAGCCAAGTTTGATTGTTATTTTAAGGACTGCATTTTTGACTATTCACCATTCACTATTGACTTTAAAAACGTTTACGTTCGTATATGATCGAAATTCGTAATATAAAAAAGTCCTTTGGCGACAAAACCATTTTGTACGACATCAGCGCTACTATGCAGGCAGGTAAATGCAACCTGATTATCGGTGCCAGCGGTAGTGGAAAAACGGTGCTTACAAAATGTATGGTAGGGCTATTTACGCCAGACTCCGGCGATATTTTATATAACGGAGAAAGCATGTTGAAGATGCCAGATGAGGAGCGCAAGCAACTGCGCCAGAAAATCGGGATGTTGTTCCAGGGATCGGCGCTTTTTGATTCGATGACCGTTGAGCAAAATGTGATGTTCCCGCTTGATATGTTATCCGACCTAAGCTATAAGGAAAGAAAGAAAAAAGTAAATGAGGTGCTTGACAGGGTAAACCTGAAAGAAGCACATAAAAAATACCCTGCAGAGATTTCCGGAGGGATGAAAAAACGTGTAGGTATAGCAAGAGCTATCGTGTTAAACCCGAAATATCTTTTCTGTGACGAGCCCAACTCCGGCCTGGATCCCCAAACGTCACTGTTGATCGATAAGCTGATCAAGGAAATTACAACTGAATATAACATTACTACCATTGTGGTTACCCACGACATGAACAGTGTGATGGAAATCGGAGACTATATATTATTCATGCATAAAGGCTACAAACAGTGGGAGGGAAGCAATAAAGAGATTATCTATAGTAAGGATGAAAAGCTGAACGAGTTCATTTTTGCTTCAGAATTCTTACAGGATGCGAAGCAAATGCGGATGATTGAAGACAGCGAGAATAAGAAGCGTTAGGATTGGGCATTTGAGATTTGAGATTTGATTGAGGCGAAGTGGATTAGTTTGAAAAAATGAGGTGAATTTTAATGAGATAGGCCTTGAGCCGTTAATCTCAGACCTCAAATCTCAAATACGCTTTTTGCAGGATGATTTTTTATAATGTGACGAGTCCGGAACTGATAATTTCAAATATTAAATTTCTAATCTCAAATTCGATAGAAATTTCTCTTTTACGGCTGTAAACCCTTACCTTTGCCGCCAAAATGGAGAGTTGGTATTTGTGGTGCATGTTAATTGCAGATAATCAACGAAGTAAATTCAAAACCTTTCAATAATATATGGCTAACAAAGGTAAGATCAAACAGATCATCGGTGCCGTGGTTGACGTTCACTTTCCAAACGATCAGCAACTGCCTGAAATTTATAATGCGCTGGAGCTTACAAAGGCGAATGGCGAGAAGCTGGTTCTTGAAGTTCAGCAGCATTTAGGTGAAGACAGTGTACGTACCATCGCAATGGATGGAACTGAAGGTCTTGTTCGCGGTCTGGAAGTTATTGATACCGGTAAGGCGATAACAATGCCTACTGGTGAAGCAATTAACGGACGCCTTTTTAATGTAACCGGAGACGCTATTGATGGTTTACCAGCTGTGGACAAAACAGGTGGTCGTCCAATCCACGCTCTTCCTCCAAAATTTGAAGACCTGAGCACTGCTACAGAAGTATTGTTCACAGGTATTAAAGTTATCGACCTTATCGAGCCTTATGCAAAAGGTGGTAAGATTGGTTTGTTTGGTGGTGCGGGTGTAGGTAAAACCGTATTGATCCAGGAGCTGATCAACAACATCGCTAAAGGATATGGTGGTTTGTCTGTATTCGCCGGTGTGGGTGAGCGTACACGTGAGGGTAATGATCTGCTGCGTGAAATGATCGAAGCTGGTATCATGAAATACGGTGATAAGTTCAAACACAGCATGGAAGAAGGCGGATGGGACCTGAATAGTGTGGATATTGAGGGTTTGAAAGACTCTAAAGCTACTTTCGTATTCGGACAGATGAACGAACCTCCCGGAGCTCGTGCACGTGTGGCATTGAGCGGTCTTACTATCGCAGAATACTTCCGTGATGGTGATGGCAAAGGAAAAGGTAAAGACATCCTGTTCTTCGTTGATAATATCTTCCGTTTTACACAGGCAGGTTCTGAGGTATCAGCCTTGTTAGGCCGTATGCCTTCTGCGGTAGGTTACCAGCCAACACTGGCAACTGAGATGGGTATAATGCAAGAAAGAATCACTTCTACAAAGAATGGTTCTATCACATCTGTACAGGCTGTTTACGTACCTGCAGATGACTTGACTGATCCGGCTCCGGCAACAACATTTGCTCACCTTGATGCAACTACGGTATTAAGCCGTAAGATTGCGGATTTAGGTATCTATCCTGCGGTTGACCCGTTGGATTCTACTTCTCGTATCCTTACGCCGGCTATTGTTGGTGAAAACCACTACAAAACTGCTGACCGCGTTAAGTTGATCCTTCAGCGCTATAAAGAGTTGCAGGATATCATCGCGATTCTTGGTATGGATGAGTTGAGTGAAGAAGATAAATTAACTGTATCCCGCGCTCGTAAAGTACAGCGTTTCTTGTCTCAGCCGTTCCACGTTGCTGAACAGTTCACTGGCCTTAAAGGTGTATTTGTAAGCATCGAGGACACAATCCGTGGCTTTAATTCTATCATGGATGGTGAAGTAGATGAGTATCCGGAAGCCGCATTCAACCTGGTTGGTACATTGGAAGATGCTATCGAAAAAGGTAAGAAACTGTTGGCTCAGGCACAGGGATAATAAATTTTTTATTTGAAATTTGAGATTTGAGATTTATCAGGGACGGTTCCTGAAATTTTAAATTTCAAATTTCGAATTTCAAATCTCAAATTCAAATAAATGACTCTAGAGATACTAACACCGGAAAAGAAGTTGTTTAGCGGAGAAGTATATGGTGTACAGCTTCCGGGAATAGATGGCTTATTTGAAGTACTGGAAAAGCACGCGCCGCTTGTAAGCGCTTTAGGTAAAGGCACTGTAAAGGTGTTGAAGACTAAAAATGAATTTGCTGAATTTTATATTCAAAGCGGCTTTGTAGAGGTACTCAACAATAAGGCTTCTGTACTTGTTGAAGGCGCTGTTGCAAAGGATTAGTAACAACCGGTTTAAAAATGTTGAAAGCGATCGTGTAAAAAGCGATCGCTTTTGTTTTGCCCGGAACCCACCTTAAAATTTACAGAACCCTGCATTTGTGTTGATAGGAATTGTAATATTGCTGCTGTTTGTTTAAATCCAATATTTAATGAAAAAGTGAGAGATGAGGTCCGATGGCTTACATTAAAAATGCCGTGCACTACGGTTTTAAAAAAGCTAACAAAAATTGAATGCTTAACTCTTGACTACTACACCCCCTTATGATATACGTATCCCGGCTGCTTCGCTGTATTGTTTCCTTGCTTCTATTGCTATTATATGCAAATAACTCAAGTGCCCAAAAGGCAGATTTTACTGCAGACAATCCCTCGGGCTGTTCGCCACTTACTGTTAAGTTTACCAACAAGTCAACAGGTGTATCGCCTTCTGCTACTTACAAATGGGACCTTGGCGTAAACGGTAATACTTCTACCTTAAAGGATGTAGGCGCAACCTACAAAACCGAGCAGACGTACACCGTAAAGCTTACGGTGATGGACAATGGCAAATCCGATACAAAAACAATGACCATTACTGTGTTCAAGAAACCGGTGGTTAGTTTTAAGGCAGATGTTATAAAAGGATGCTCACCCTTAGTGGTGAATTTTACAAGTACTTCATCAGCCGGTGATGGAACCATTGGAAGCTATTTTTGGGATTTTGGTGACGGAGCCACGGACAAAGGCGATAGCTATTCACAAATACCTCATACCTATACTATTTCACAAAATGCCTTGCCTGCGTTAACGGTGGTAAACAGCAATGGTTGTATCGCGTCCAGTGATCCTTCATCCGTGAAGATAAACGTGTTGCCGGCTATTAACGCATCATTTGCGCCGGCTTCAACTACTTTGTGTAAAGAGTCAGATGCGCTGGCTGTCACTAATAGCAGCACGGGGCCAGGCACTTTATCTTACGAATGGGATTTCGGTGATGGTAAAACGGATGTAGCTAAAACGCCCTCTCATGTTTTCGGAAAAAAAGGGGTTTACAATGTGAGCCTCAAAGTAAAAAGCAGTGAAGGGTGCACACCGGCTGTATCGGAGCCGGTAACAATTAATGTGGCTAATTTTACAACTGATTTTAACGTGCCGGAGCTCACTTGCGCCAACAACTATATTACGTTTACGGATGTTAGCGCTACTGCTGCAAACAGCACTATCTGGAAACTTGACGGGCAGGACCAATACTCATACGATTATTACACCGGCTTTTTTTCTTCACCGGGCAGCCATACAATAAGCCTTACAAAAACTTACGGATCATGCGTTGATACTAAATCGAAAACCTTTACAGTAAAGGCAGTTCCGCAAACTCCTGACTTTGAAATTGACGACAAGGGTAATTGTGGTGCGCCTGCGACAATTAACTTCAAAGACAATTCTAAAGATGTTGTAAAGTGGGAGTGGGATTTTCGTACGTACGGAGATATGGTACCTGCAGCTTTCACGCAGTCTGCATCGTATACTTACACTGGTGAGGGAAACTATGCCATCACATTACGTGTTACCAATGCGGATGGATGCACCGCAACCGGCTATAAATACCTGCTTGTGCAAAAGCAAATCGTCTCTATAACATCTACCATATTTACCAGTGGCAGTACATGCGTTGCCGCTCCTGTTACCTTCTATCCTAATACATTTACTAACACCGTAATGAAAGATTATTTGTGGGATTTTGGTGACGGTGCTACATCAACAGATATGGAGCCTGTTCATAAATATACCAAGAGTGGCAGATACACTGTAAATCTGAATTACACCACGCCAAACGGCTGCAAGGGAGACGCAACATACGTTCTCGACGTTTTTGAAAAACCTGTTTTTGATTTTACAGTAAAGTCTACCACAATTTGTGGTAACCAGCCGGTAGATTTGAACGTAACGGGATTGACGTCAACGGCTACTTCGATCTTTGCAGATTTCGGTATGGGATTAATAACCAGTGTGCAGCCATCCGCAATTCCGAGTATGACTTACCCTACGGCAGGTATATATGATGTAACGGTAACAGTTAACAATCCGGGCTGTACCAACTCTCTTACCAAACCGGCATTTATTACAGTATTGCCTCCTTTCCCGCAGGTACAGAGCGCGGTAAATATTTGTGAGGGAGACAGAGGAAAAGTAGTATTTAATGAAAGTTCCGTTGGTGCACAAACCTGGAGTTGGGATTTTGGTGATGGTACAGCGCCCGTAGCTTATTCCTCAAAACAAAACGATATTGCCCATAATTATGCAAAATCAGGAAAGTATAATGTAGTCCTTACAACTACCAATGATAAGTGTTCCCTTTCTGTTAGCACACCTGTGTACGTGCTAAAAAAGCAGCAGCCAGTGCTAACCCCTAACAGAACTTCTTTCTGTGCAAATGATACCCTTAGTGTTATTGTTTCTAATTTGGAACAAAACCCATATGAATTTCCGTATTACTTCAGTCAGTATGGCGTGCAAAAGGTAGAATATTCCGATGGAGATGAATTTCTTGGAAATAGCCAATATATGAACCCGGATTATACATTACCCATGAAACTCCAAATGTCTAAGTTTAATGCTGATAAATCAGGATTCCGTATTATCACAATTTCAAGTTATTTCGGATGTTCTGATACATCCAATTTCGCGTCGGTAAAGATCAGTGGCCCAAAGGCGGATTTTGAAGTAAAAAACAACCAGGTTTGTTTTAAAGAACCAATAGAATTTATTGATCGGTCTACCGGAAAAAGCAGCGCAGCAATCAGCCAGTGGCAATGGAATTATGGAGATAATCAAACGGATGTTTTCAGCACGAACAAATTGTTCAGTCATAAATATGCAGATCCCGGTTCATACTATCCGTCACTAAAAGTAACGGACGTAAATGGCTGTAGCGATGAAATATATTTGAATCAATCGTTATCGGTCACTGGTCCTAAAGCCAATTTCAGTATTTCTCAAAATCCCGTTTCTCCGGATAATCCCGTTTACTTCAGTAACTATAGTTGGGGTGATTACTCTGCAAATTATACCTGGCATTATGGAGATGGAAACTCTTCAAATGATTATAACGGCTATCATTCCTATGCTAAATCCGGAGTGGATACCGTTAAGCTAATTGCCGCTTCAGCCAATGGACAATGCATAGATACTGCAGCTCAGGTTTTATTGGTAAAGAATGTCAATCTTTCCTATAGCTATACAACAACTAACATTAACAACAGTGGCTGTCCGCCGGTGCTCGCAAGTTTTTCCAATACCTCAGCAAATACGCCCAAAGTATCATGGGATTTTGGTGATGGAAGTACTGCCGATAACTTAAATTTTGCCAGTCATACATATCAAAAGCCAGGTAAATACAAGGTGACTATTTATGGTTATTATGAGAACGGCCTTGTTGATTCAAGTTTTGATTATATTATTATTAATGGCCCTTATGCAACGTTATCATCAGATAAACTATATGGCTGCCGTGCAGAAGAAGTAACGTTAAGCGCACAGGCGGAAAATACAACGCATTTTACGTGGGATTTTGGCGATGGAACGCTACTTGATGCTCAGGAAACTTCAGCTAAGCATCAGTACTTGTCACCAGGCGTTTATACTCCGGCATTGATTGTGAAGAATGATGAAGGTTGTTCGTTTTCTTATTTCCTTGAAGAGAAAATAGTGATCGACACATTACATATATCTATCAAAGCAGAACCTCCGGTTATTTGTGTAAATGGAATTGCTTCATTCCAACCGGAAGTGTATAGTATTGCAAAGAATGACATGCAACAGCCCCTGCAATATAGCTGGCAATTCAGCACGCAGGCTTCCGATATTTCTTCACAAGAATCTCCGTTCTTTTTGTACAAAAATGTAGGCGACTTCACCGTAACTGTAAAAGCAACGTCATCCTATGGCTGTATAGCTGAAGATAGCAAAGTGGTGTCTGTAAAATCGCGTGTCCATGGAACAGTGGGCGGGCCTTCCGATTTGTGTAAAAATGAATATGGAACATTTACATCTGATATACCAACAATAGATAAAGTAACGTGGGAATGGAACTTCGACAATGGCATTCATTCTACGTTACAAAACCCTGCCCAACAGTTGTTTAATGAAGCACGTAATTACAATGTGCTGCTTGTAGTGAACAACGAAGGATGCCTGGATACAACGTCCACACAAGTAAGTGTTCACGCAAGGCCATTGATCAACATCCAGCCATCTCAGCCAGCTATATGTTTAGGCAACAACGTTCAGCTTACGGCACATGACGGTGTAGCATATAACTGGCATGCAGCAACAGGGCTGAGTGATCTTCAAAGTGCCTCGCCAATAGCGTCTCCTCAGATAACTACCAATTATGCAGTGGATGTGAAGAATGCTTTTGGCTGTGTTGCAACAGATTCAATAACGGTTAAAGTTATTCAACCGTTTAAAATAAGTACTACACCACAGGTGCATGTTTGCGAAGGGGAAAGTATTCAGTTGCACGTAACCGGCGCAAGCAACTATACATGGAGTGGTAACGGACTAAGTTCCTTGACCAGTGCAGACCCTGTTGTGAAGACAACTCAAACAGGTATTTACAGCGTAACCGGCCACGATGAGATGAATTGTTTTGAAGATAAGGTCAATGTGTTATTGAACGTGGAGCCGTTGCCTACAGTAACAACTATTCCGGATATGTCGCTTATTGCGGGCTCTTCAATTATACTGCAAACAAGTACAAGTAATGATGTGGTTAAATGGCAGTGGCAACCTTCTCAGTATCTTTCATGTAATAATTGTTCAGCGCCCGAAGCAACTCCCAATCTTGCAACATCATATATTGTCACAGTCTCAACGCAATATGGATGTTCTGCAAAAGATACAGTAAACATCAAAGTTATTTGCAACGAAGGGCTGGTGCTATTTCCTACAAGCTTTACACCTAATGGCGATAACCGGAATGACCGTTTTAATGTAAGAGGAAAAGGCATTAAACTCATTAAACATTTGGTGATTTATGAAAGATGGGGATCGGTTGTTTTTGAGAAGAATAATTTTACGTTGGATGATCGTTATGGCGGCTGGGATGGAACAAAGAATAATATGCCACTGCCTATGGGAACCTATGTGTATGCTGCAGAAATTATTTGCGCTACAGGAGAGGTTTTTACATACAGGGGAACGGTGGTGTTAATTCGATAATACTATGATTAAAAGTAAAAAGTCAAAAAGCGTTGCACCAATATTGATCAGTCGTTTTTTTTTTAAAAAGAGATACTTATCGGGCGAAATTGTATGAAGAAGTTACTTTAGTCAGAGTTTAACAACTCCTATAAAGTATTTGTAAAACTGTGTTGTGGAACAAACGCATGCCCATGTTTTTCGTTCTAATGCATGTTGATTATCGTTAACATGAAATAACAAGAACATGAGAAAAGTATCGTTTCTGCTCTCTGCTGTTATAGTGGCGGGGTTGCTCATTACAGGTTGTACCAAAGAACCATTGAATCATCTCACAAATGAAGAGTCACGGATTTATATAACCAACTACGACTCTACTGTGAACTTCTCCAATTACTCCACCTTTAGTATTGCCGATTCTGTTGCTGTTATTGATAATTCATCGGCGGCGAAAAGCCTCAATACAGTTGACCAGGCGTTTATTACGTCTGTAACAAAATACATGAAGGCTGCGGGATATACATTGGTTGATAAAGGCCAGAAACCGGACCTTGGCCTGAATGTTTCGAGAATTTATCAAACAAGTACTGGTGTAATTAGCTATCCGGATTACTGGAGTTATTACGGTGGTTACTGGGATCCTTATTATTGGGGATATGGAGGTTTTGGCTATGGTATGCCATTTTATGCATATTCAGTTTATTCTGTAACCGAAGGCGCATTGTCGGTTGATATGCTTGATTTGAAGAACGTAGCCACTAATAAAGACAAGATCAATCTGATATGGAACGGATTGATCAGGGGCTCTGATATTTTCAATGCAAGTACTGCCGATAGCCAGGTTAAGGCATTGTTTGATCAGTCCACTTATTTACATAAATAGTCAAAACTCCAGTTATGAAAAAGGTCTTGCAATTAGCAATTATACATATTCCGCTGCTGTTTATTTTTTCGATTGTAAACGCTCAGAAAGGTGAAGTAAAAATGGATTTGAATTACAATTACAGCATGCCGCTGGGAGGATTTAAAAATGATTTGATCAGTGATGGTTCTGCTAGAGGTTTCACAGGTGATATAAGATTCGGGTTGAGCGATAAACTGAATGTAGGGTTCTATACCGGTTTCCAGGATTACTATCAGAAATACCCGCGAACAATTTATCATGGCGATGGCCAGGATGTATCCGCAGTGCTTAGCAACTCAATACAAACCGTGCCTTTATTGGGTAAAGTGATGTATAACCCGATGGGCGATAAGAAGGCATTTATTCAACCTTATGTTTCATTTGGAGCCGGCGTTGATATGATTTATTTCAGACAGTACCTCGGTGAATTTGGCGGCGCAGATAATGCGGTAAGTTTTATGGCGCAGGCGGGAGCAGGCGTTCAAATTCCGTTCAGCAAATGGAGCCGGTCAGGCCTTCAGCTGGGTGTTAATTACAACTATGTTCCATACTCAAAAAATGGATATAGCAATATGAACGCATTGGATTTCTCCGCAGGTGTACATTTTCCGATAAAGTAGTTTTTTAATTGACAATTGAAAAGGGAAAATTGAAAATGAATTGATTCAGGCTATTGTGATTCCCCTTTTAATTGCAAAACAAAAGGGCCATCATGTGATGGCCCGTTGTTATTAAAAAACGTACTTGTAATAATTTGAATTGATCAGCTTTATAAGAGCAATGCTGCAATCAGATAATCGGCAAACAAAATCAAGATACAACTCACCACCACTGCTGTTGTACTTGATCTTCCGATCTCCAGCGAGCCGCCTTTTACGTGAAAGCCATAGTATGCAGAAATGCTGCTGATAATAAAGGCAAAAGCATATGCTTTATACAGGCCAACTGTAATGTTATATGTATTCAGGTTTTGACGAAGCCCCATATCATAAATGTCGTTGGCGAGAATACCCGTCATAGCTCCTGCAATACGGCCACCCCAAATAGAAAGTACAGCAGAGATTACGATAAGGCAGGGAATCACCAGCAATGAACCAAGAATTTTTGGAGCGATTAAGTAGCTGCGGGAATTGATGCCCATTATTTCCAACGCATCAATTTGCTCGCTGATGCGCATGTTACCAAGCTCACTGGCTATTTTACTGCCGATAACGCCGGCAAGTACAATGCTTACTACGGTTGGCGACAGTTCAAGAATTACGCTGTCCCTTACAATCTGTGCAATAGTAGCTTTGGGAACCAGCGGGCTAACAAGCTGGTAAGCAGTTTGCACGGTAGTTACAGCACCAAGGAATAACGAAATGATCACAACAATTGGTAACGCGCCCACACCAATTTCTGCGCATTGATGCATAAACTCCTTCCAATACATTTTGCTATTCTCCGGCTTCGTAAACATGCTTCTCAGCATCAAAAGATATCTTCCTAAATGGCTCAGGAACCTTCCAATCATATCGGCTAGTTATTTTTTATTTTTCTTTAAACGTTTCCACCAGGGCGTGTCCTGGATAGCTTTTTTGGTGTCTATATTGCACCTCATCTGTGCATCGGTTACAGCAATAATAGCCATATTTACGATACTTCTTACAGAGCTGCCCAACTGAAGAACGTGTACCGGCTTTTTTAGGCCCAGCAGTATAGGCCCGATGGCATCGGCGCCACCAACGTCTTCCAGTAAATTATAGGCAACGTTTCCCGCTGCAAGATTAGGAAAGATTAATGTATTTACATCCTCATTTACAAGGCTGCTAAACGGATAATTATCTTTCATTACCTTCTGGTCGAATGCCAGCCATGCCTGCATTTCACCATCAACAATAAGCGACGGGTCGCGCTGTTTTACTATACGTGTAGCTTCAGCCACAAGTTTTGCTTCAGGCGAATCGCTGCTGCCAAAATTACTATAACTCAGCATTGCTATGCGAGGGACAAGATTAAAGTTGCGGACTTCCTGCGCGGTCATCAGTGTGATTTCCGCCAGTTCTTCCGCTGTAGGGTTGAAGTTAACGGTTGTATCAGCTAAAAACAATGGGCCTTTTTTTGTCAGCATCAAATACATGCCGGCAATCTTTTTAACGCCATCAGCAGTACCGATACATTGCAATGCCGGACGAATGGTTTCCGCATAGTTCTTGGTAAGGCCGGAAATCATCGCATCCGCTTCGCCGGTTTCCACCATCATGCAACCAAAGTGGTTACGCTCGCGCATGCGCTTTTTGCTTTCGTAATAGTTCAGCCCTTTGCGCTGGCGTTTTCTAAAGAACAGGTCGCTATAATGTGCTAGCTTTTGTTCCATTTCCTCGCTCTGGGGATCTATAATCGGAAAGTCAGAAAGGTCTATGTGGTTTTCTGATGCAATCCTGCGTATCTTATCTTCTTTACCCAATAAAATAGGGTAGCCAATGCCATCATCATAAATAATGCTGGCCGCTTTCAATATTTTGAGGTTATCAGCTTCCGCAAACACCACACGTTTAGGATCCTTCCTGGCCTTGTTGCCCAACACGCGCATAATCTGGTTATCCAGGCCGAGGCGTTTGTTCAACTCAAGCTTGTAAGTATCCCAGTCTTCAATCAGCTTTTGAGCTACGCCTGTTTCAATGGCCGCTTTTGCTACTGCAGGCGCCACTGTTTCCAACAGGCGGGGATCAAGCGGTTTGGGAATAATATAATCCGGGCCGAATACCATATTTCTCTGGTTGTAGGCCATATTCACAATGTCAGGAACTGGTTTTTTCGCAAGTTCAGCTAATGCATGAACGGCGGCAAGTTTCATTTGTTCGTTGATGCGTCTGGCCCTTACGTCCAACGCTCCGCGGAATATATACGGGAAACCCAGTACATTATTTACCTGGTTGGGATAATCTGAACGGCCGGTGGCCATGATTATGTCGTTGCGTGATGCAATCGCATCTTCATAGCTAATTTCCGGATCGGGGTTGGCCATTGCAAATACGATTGGATTTTTCGCCATGCTCTTAACCATCTCCTGCGAAACAACATTGCCTACACTTAAGCCCAGGAACACATCAGCGCCCTTCAAAGCGTCTGCTAGTGTAAGGTTGCTGTCTGCCACGGCAAATTTCATTTTTGTTTCATCAAGGTCGGTACGGCCTTTATGCAACACACCATCCTTATCAAATAATATAAAATTCTCGTAACGCGCGCCAAGGGCTACATATAGCTGAGCGCAAGCCATGGCAGCAGCTCCGGCTCCGTTCACTACAAGCTTAACTTTATCTATTTTCTTTTTTTGAAGTTCGAGCGCGTTTAGTAATGCAGAACCACTGATGATAGCAGTACCATGCTGATCATCATGCATAACAGGTATATTTAGCTGTTCACGCAGGGTTTGCTCAATATAGAAGCACTCAGGTGCTTTGATATCCTCAAGGTTAATGCCGCCAAATGTGGGTTCAAGCGCTTTGATGATCTCCACCATTTTTTGCGGATCCTTTTCGTTGATCTCGATGTCGAAAACATCAATATCAGCAAATATTTTAAACAATACGCCTTTCCCTTCCATAACCGGTTTGCTGGCTTCTGCCCCAATATCTCCCAATCCTAAAACAGCTGTTCCATTACTTATTACGGCCACCAGGTTACCCTTGGCTGTATATTTATAAACATCTTCAATATTTTGATGAATTTCTTTGCAGGGTTCTGCAACTCCCGGGCTATAGGCTAATGAAAGGTCTCTTTGTGTTTTTGCTTCTTTAGTAGGTATTACTTCAATTTTTCCGGGTTTTCCGGACGCATGATATTCAAGTGCTTCTGCTTTAATAAGCTTCTTAACCATACAGGTTTTTTATATTAAAAAGAGGAAATCCTGCGGTTCACCATGCCTGTTTTTAATTCCGGCGTTAAGTGTTTTTCGCATTCTTCCGGGGGTGCAAAGTACAACATAATCAACAAAGAAAACTAACAGATGTTCGAAAGAGCCTCGTTTAATATGTGTATCCTGAGCTGTTAATATCAGATGGCTTGCTGTAGTTTCATGAATACACGGGTGCCTTCTCCTTCTACGCTTTCAATCCACAAAGGTGTTTCCATATAATCCATCATTTCTTTGGTGATCAAAAGGCCGAGGCCTGCCCCTTTTTCTTTTTGCGTTCCGCGCGTCGATTTTATCTGGTTGGTGAAAATGGTAGCCAGCCTTCTTTCTGATATCCCAGCTCCGTTGTCCTGTACTTTTAGTGTGATATATCCAACGCCGTCATTTTTTGTGAAAATGCAAATTTCCTGGTTTTCGAAAGAGAATTTTATGGCATTGCTGATCGTGTTCCGCAAAGCGAGCCGCAGGATGTTTTCATCCGCGTAAATAAAAATATCAGTAGGAATATGATTGGATACAATTATACTTTTTTGGGAAGCCAGTGTGTTGAACAGGGCGATGTTTTCGTCAACAATTTGTTGCAGGTTAATTTTTTTGCGGTAAAGCACCATGCCTTCCATTTGGCTCTTGGCCCAGTTGAGCATGTTTTGCAACAGTTCATTGTTATAAGTCAGGTCATTTTCCAGGTGATTGGTCATCAGCTTAAAATCACTTTCAGAAACATCGCTGGTTTTAAGTGTTTTAATTAAATGAAGTGTATTGGCAAGTGGATCCCGCAGGTCGTGCGCAAGGATAGAAAATAACTGGTTTTTGATATGGTTAGATTCCGCAAGTTGTTTGTTGATTTCTTCTTTCTGAATAGTATTTATTTCCAGCCGCCGCAATAATTTTTTCTTTTGAAGATAGAGCAGGTACATCAGGCCTAGCGCGAAAAATAAAAGCACACCGGCCGCAATAAAAATAACCAGTGCGTGTTTGTTGCGATTGTTTTGTGCCTGCAGAGTTGCGTTCTCTTTTTCTTTTTGGTCAACTTCATATTCTATGAGTAAGTGCCTTGCATACTGGTCTCTTTTTGCGCGGGTAACTTTATCTGATAACTGGCTGTATTCCGAAAGGTATTTGAATCCGGGGCCGGGTATATTCAGTACTGAATCAACACGGGAAAGTTGCAGTAGGGCCTCCATTTGTTTTTCATCTTCATGATGTTCCTTAAACCACCCATTTGCTTCCTGCAGTAGTTTTTTTGCGTTGCCGTAATCTTTCGTTTTGTAGTAAATATCTGCAAGGCCAATGTAGAGACTGTATTTATTGGCGTCCATTTGATTGGCAGAATATATATCCAGTGCCTTTACATAGTAAGATTGAGCTTCATCATTTTTTGTTTGAAGCGCAGCGATGGATGCATATACTTCGTAAACCTCGGCTATTTGCAGTGGTTCATCCAGTTGTTTAAAAATGAACACGGCTGAATCAAGCAAGCTTATTCCCTCTGAAAATTTGTTAGAGGCGATACTCAATTTTGCCAGGTCAAGATAACACGTAGCAACCCGGTCTTCGTTTTTCGTCTCGCGAAACAAAGGAAGCGCCATCCTGATCTGGTTTTCCGCTTCTGCATTGTTATGTATAGCTGAATAAACGGAAGACATGCCGTGATATGCATAGGCTTTCTGATCGGGCATTTGTGTGGCGGTCGCAATATCCAGCGCCTTGCGGTTGTAAAAAAAGGCGCGGTCCCAACTGGCACTTACCTCAAAAAGATAAGCAATGCCAACGTACGCATTGAACAGGCTTGTTTGATAACCACGTTTACTCGCAATGTCTATAGACTGAAGATACATGTGTAGCGCGGAGTCGTAAACATACTTCCATACGTAATTACTTGCCTGCTGATTTAATGCATCACACAACACCTTTTTGTCATGCACCTGGTTGGCCACAGACATGGCTTCCGTTGCGTAAAAGCAAGCAGAATCCAGGTTGTACGCCTGGTACAGAAAAGATGCATCGATAAGCAAACCCGCTTTAAGCGAATCGTTAGCTATGTGGTTGCTGATATTTTTTAGGGTTTCAATTATTTCATTCTTCTGCCCAAAACCTTTGCTACAAATAAGTGAAAGCACCAGTAAAAAACACCTGGTTAAAGTTTTCATTACATGGTTGTTTGTTTCTTCTACAGGGTACAGAATTCGCCGGTACGTTATGGTGTTACATTTGCCGCAAGCATTGCCATAATTCCAATTCCGGTTTCTATCGCAGCTTCATCAATATTAAATTTGGGTGTATGTACGTTATGAATAATTCCCTTTGCTTCATTTCTTACGCCCAACCTGAAAAAGCAACCAGGAACGGCCTGGGTATAATATCCAAAATCTTCTGCGCCCATGCGTAGTTCAGTTTCAGATACATTTTCCTTACCCATATAATCTTCTGCAATGCGCCATGCGCGTTCAGTCAGTTGGATATCGTTATCAACAGTGGGATAGCCAACATCAATGTGCAGGTCAACCTCTGCGCCCATTGCTTCTACCAGCCCTACTGTTTGTTTGCGAATGAGCTCGTGCGCTTTAAAACGCCAGGTTTCATCCATGGCGCGGAAAGTACCCATCAGCTTCACTTCGCTTGGGATAACATTTGTGGTATGGCCGCCCTGAAACGAACAGATCGATAAAACAGAAGGTGAAATCGGGTTATTATTTCTGCTGATGATCTGTTGCAGGCTTACGATAAGATGCGATGCAATAAGGATGGTATCCGCCGTAAGGTGTGGCGCGGCAGCATGGCCCCCTTTGCTTCTGATGGTAACATAAATTTCATCGGCACTTGCCATAACACGGCCCGCCCTGAAACTAAGTTTTCCTACTTCCAGCCCCGGATTTACATGTAACGCAATAATGCCTTGCGGCGCCGGATTTTCCAGCACACCTTCTTTAATTAAAAGGCTTGCACCGCCCGGGTTTCTTTCTTCGCCGGGTTGAAAAATAAGTTTTATTGTGCCTTCCCATTCATTGCTGAGTTCTTTCAAAACTTTAGCAGCGCCCAGCAGGCAGGTGGTGTGTACGTCATGGCCACAGGCGTGCATTACACCCGTATTGGTGGATTTATATGGTACATCATTTTCTTCTGTAATCGGTAAGGCATCCATATCAGCTCGTAAAGCGATAATGCGCGATGAAGGATTTTTTCCTTCCAGAACAGCAACCACTCCCGTTTGTGCGAGGATTTGAAAGTTGATGCCCCACTCGGTAAGCTTTTGTTGAACAAAAGCTGAAGTCTCAAATTCTTTATAGCTTAACTCAGGATGAGCGTGCAGGTGATGACGGATTTCTTTAAAAGCAGGCGCATACTCTTCAGATAGCCTTTTAATCTTTTCTTTTAACATAAGCAACTTACAGCTTACCTGTTGCTGGCAGGAAAGTCTTCTTCTTTTGATGAAAGTTCTATAGCATCTTCAATCACATAAATGCCCTGCGGATAAATAAGGCTTAATTCCTTTTTATAACGCTCGGCATCGCTTCTCTCAGTAAAATTTCCAAACCTTACTTTAAAATAAGGCGACTGGAAAAACATATACGTTTTTTGATCCGGATATTGCTTCAGGAGGTCTGCCTTCATTTTAAAAGCATCCTCTCTGTTGCGGGTATTTAAAACCTGGAGGCGATAGCCTTTATACAGGCCCGCGCTGGTCATTTTAGAAGTGAATTTATTAATAGAAACCTGCCTTGCAGAAAGTACGTCAAGGCGCGGATCTTTTTTTACCACAATTGAATCTGCAGCGCTGGCGGACAAGCACACCATAAAAAGGAAACATATAAAAAAAGCAGATTTCATATAAGTAAACATTTTATAATCAGGCAAACAAATGTACAATTCTAATTTTCAAAAACTATTAAGCAAAAGTCAAAAGGAAAACCGGAAAAGGCAAAATTCAAAAACTTCCTGGTGACGTACCGCAACGAAAGGTCCAAAATCAAAAAGTAAAAAGTCAGAATCACAGTTTAGTACATCTGAATGCTTCCTGTGATTAGCAAGAGTAACGAAAAAACATCGGAATAATTGTAATAAGCTTAGTTGCTTGATGGGCTTTAAAATGAGAGCGGATTATCTTTCTTCAGAACGAAACCGGGATTGAGGCTGTAAATAGCAGCATCAATCCCGGCCTCATTTTTTATTGTTCCTCCCCAACGGTCAGGCGGGGACTTTTTACTTTTGAATTTAATATCCTCCCGGCCCTGCATTTTCACCCTCGGCAATAGCAACGCTGGCGCTACATCCCAGCCTTGTTGCACCCGCGTCTATCAATGCTTTGGCAAATGCATAGTCACGAATTCCCCCGGAAGCCTTTATCTGCACATGTTCTGGCAAGTGAGCGCGCATCAGTTTCACGGCTTCAATGGTTGCGCCTTTTTCAGCATAACCGGTAGATGTTTTTAAATAATCGATGCCTGCGGCACCGTATAATTCGCAACATTTAATAATTTCATCATCTGTTAAAACACCACTTTCAATAATAATCTTTACAGTTTTCTGTTTGCTTTTGATAACAGGCATGATATGATTTATCTCGTTGGCCAGGTAAGTCCAGTCGTTGTTTTTCAACGCCACAAGATTAATCACAATGTCCAATTCATCGGCTCCGTCAACCATCGCCAATACTATTTCAGCAATTTTGGCTTCTACCGCTGAATAACCAAAAGGGAAGCCAATAACAGTCGCAACTTTAATATTGCTACCCTTCAAAAAATCTTTGGCTGTTTTTATCAATGGGGGAGGAATACATACTGCACAAAATTTATATTGCAGGGCATCGTTACACACTTTTTCGATATCTTTTATAAGGGTTGTAGGTTTTAATACAGTATGATCAATAAATTGTGCGATGTTCATAGTAAATGTGTATCAGAATAATTAATATTGATCTACAAAAATCGGGTTTTTAGCTTGCATGCAATAATTAGCCTCAGATTTTTCGTTATTATAGCATAATTAAAATTTGAATATGAGAAACGCCTTATTGTTCATTACCGTGGCAATTTGCTTTTCATCGCTCTTCTCTTGTCAGAAGGAGTTAAATGATACAGGAGGAGGGTCCGGAACTGATACAACAGGAACCGGCGGTACGCCAAGCCAGAGCGATCTGCTGAAAGATTCAGTATATCTCTATACTAAGGAAGTCTACTTTTGGCATGAGGTAATCCCAGCCTATAATGTGTTTAATCCCCGTGGCTATTCTGGTGCAACAGATTTTGATGCAGCCGATAATGAAATGAACGCGCTTCGGGCTTACCAGTCTCTCGACCGATACAGTTTCGTTACAACGAATGCAGAATCCGAAGGGTTGCAAACCGGTACGAGCAACGACTTTGGCTTTTTGGTAAAACCAGCCTCAGTAGATTTGGTGGCGCCTGTTGATTCAGTTTATTGGTTTGTAAATTATGTGTATGATCAGTCGCCTGCAGGACAAAAAGGTGTTGAACGAGGCTGGGTCGTTAGCAAAATAAATAATACATCTACAATTGGCTACAACCAGTCGATCGTAGATCTAATGAACAATACATTTTTTGGTTCGGGCACAAGCACATCTTTTGAATTTACCAAGCCGGACGGAACTACCACTACTTTAAATCTTAGCTATGGTAGCTATACCGCAAATTCTGTTTTGTTCCAAACGGTATTCCCAAACAAAATAGGATACCTTGTATTTAACCAGTTCTTCGGGCAAACTTCGCGCAATGAACTGGCCGATGCGTTCAACAATTTTGCAGCGGCCGGTATTAAGGACCTTATTGTTGATTTAAGATATAACAGAGGTGGTTCCACTGCAACCCAGGATACATTAGCCGATCTGATTGCGCCTGCATCAGCCAACGGCAAGACGATGTATACGTACATCTATAACGACTCATTGCAGGCCGGCAAATTTCCTTTGTTGCACAGAAAGTCGCCATACAACCAGTACGGCACAGATATTTTTACACAGGCCAACAATGTTGTAGGTTTTGAGAAAGCAGGAACGATTACCAGTTTAACGCGGGTATTATTTATTGTTAGCCGGAGTACAGCTTCAGCAAGTGAGCTGTTGATTAACAACCTCCGTCCTTATATGGATGTAAAGCTTGTGGGCGATACAACTTACGGAAAACCTGTAGGTTTCTTCCCGATAGATATTTATAACTATTCCATCTATCCCATTTCATTTAAAACCGTTAATAGCCAAAATGTAGGGGACTACTATAAAGGTTTTGCTCCTGATAAATTTGTTCCGGATGGTGTAAATAAAAGCTGGGGCGATGAGACTGAACCTTGTTTAGAAACGGCCTTACGTTACATTACCAACGGTACATTTGGCAGAAAAGGCGGAACGGATTTTTCAGATGAGGCAAACAGAAGGGCCCTCACCCAACAGAAACCTTACGATATGGCATATAAACAGCTCACATCCAGTAAGTTTTCTGGTTCGTTCATAGAAAAAGGAAGGATGAGAAAACGTAATTAAAAGTGGGCAATTGAAAATAAAGATTTGACGTTATTAATAACAAGGCCGGAATTGATCAACTCAATTCCGGCCTTCATTTTATAAGTTATAGCACTTTTGCGCTTTAGGCTTTAAGCTCGACACTAATTCTTCTTAATACCACATGTCTTCTTTCCGTGCATTGCTGCTTTGTGTGTAGAATCAGAAATTTTAGCGGGTTTTTCTTTCAATTGTTGCGCAGCTTCTTTTTGCTGTAGCTTCTTTTCTCCCTTTTCATTGCCCTGGTCTGTAATCTTTTTGGCACCAGATTCCTGGGCAATTGCAGCCGCCGCTAACAGGCAAAAAGCGGGAACAATCATGTATTTTTTTAGCAAGGTCATCATTTCAGTCGTTTTATATCGGTATACAATCTACAATTGTTTGGCAAAAACGGGTGTTAAAAGTGCTTAAATTTCCTCATTTAAGGACGAATTACCCACAAAACTTGTACAAAAAAAAGATTTTACTATTTTCACGCCGCCTTTATAAAGTGTTAGCATGACAATTGAAGGATGATAAATTTAAAAGGGTAACCTCCATGAAAGCAATTATACCGGTGGCCGGAGCGGGCGCTAAACTTCGACCACACACATATACACAGCCAAAAGCACTCATTCCTATAGCAGGTAAAACAATATTAAGTTTTATTGTAGATCAGTTAAATGAGGCAGGGATAGAGGAATTCATTTTTATTGTTGGGTATCTAGGCGAGAAGATACAGGAATATGTTAAGCAGACTTATCCTCACCTTACCTGTCATTTTGTTTACCAGAATGAAAGGCAGGGAACGGGGCATGCAATAGAATTAACTAAGAACCTTGTTGGTAACGATGAGGTTTTTGTTGTATTGGGTGATACCATTTGCGAGTACGATGTAAAGGAAGTGATCAACAGCCCTTTCAGTATGCTCGGTGTAAAAAAGGTAGATGATCCCCGCATTTTTGGTGTTGCTGAAATAAGCGACGAGGGTTTTATTGAACATGTGGTTGAAAAACCTGCCATTCCTAAAAGCAATATGGCATTGGTTGGCCTGTACAAAATACGTGAAACACACTTTTTGTTTGAATGCCTGCATCATTTATTTGCCCAGAACATTAAGAGTTATGGCGAATATAACCTCACCGATGCATTGGACTGTATGATAAAACGCGGCGCCAGCTTTAAAGCGTTTAAAGTAAAGAACTGGTTTGATTGCGGAAAGAAAGAAACATTGCTGGAAAGCAATGCAACGCTTTTAAAGAAATTTGGCGGGCATATTCATGAAAGCCTAGACTCTGAAAATGCTATTTTGATTCCACCCGTGAGCATCGGGCCGGGATGTGTGCTAAAAAATGCGATCATAGGCCCGCACGTATCTGTAGGAGCCAACACCACCATACAGTACTCAATAGTGCGCGATAGCATTATCGGCTCTTATACCAACCTGTATGAAGTGGTAATTGACAATTCCCTTATAGGCAGCGATGCAAGCGTTAAGGGCCTGAGTAGAAGCCTCAATATTGGCGATAATACGGAAATTGACTTTGGGTAATCCCAATCTTACAATATAAAAATGCCGGCCTTTGAGCCGGTATTTTTTTTAGGCTAAAAGAAAATTTGTTTTGTAAAAGATCGTTTTTTTATATTTACAACGTAAACGATTGCATTGCGCCGCTTTCTGTTGATTTTCCATTTGCAAAAGCATTGATTTCCAGAGTAATTAAGTAAACGTTTGCACGAACCATTTTAACAAGCCCGGTTTCGCCATGAAAAATAGTGTAGGATTTATCGGTTTAGTTCTTGTGTCATGCCTGCTTATTTATGCAAGCGCAGATCACAATGCTAAAATATCTTCTGTAGCCAAACCTTCAACATCAACAGCTAACACATTTTATATTTCTAACAAAGCACCGCTTCAACAGCAAAGCTTTACCAAATTGCCTATTGGCGCTATTAAGCCAGGCGGTTGGGTAAAGAAATATCTTGAATTGCAAAGAGATGGATTGACGGGCCATTTGGGAGAAATCAGCGCCTGGCTGGACAAAAAAAATAACGCATGGTTTAGCGGTAATGGAACCGGCGATCATGGTTGGGAAGAAGTGCCTTACTGGCTTAAAGGATATGGTGATCTTGGATATGTACTTCATGACGATAAGATCATCAATGAAACCAAATTGTGGCTGGATAAAGCTTTTCAAAGCCAGCAGCCCAATGGTTATTTTGGACCTGCTATTGTAGAAACCCAGCACCAGGATAATAAAGGCGCTACGCCCGACCTGTGGCCCAATATGATCATGTTGTGGTGCATGCAGTCATACTACGAATACTCGAACGATGCAAGAGTTATTCCTTTCATGACTAAATATTTCAAATGGCAATCCACCGTGCCGGATGAAAAGTTATTAAAGATCTATTGGGAGAATAGCCGCGGTGGAGATAACCTTTATAGCATTTACTGGTTGTATAACAGAACAGGCGAGCCCTGGCTATTAACGCTTGCAGAAAAGATTCACCGCAATACAGCTAACTGGATGCAAAAAGATAATTTGCCTAACTGGCACAATGTAAACATTGCCCAGTGTTTCAGAGAGCCGGCAACCTATTACATACAATCCAAAAATCCGGATCATCTCGCGGCTACTTATAACGACTTCCATATTATCAGGAATCTATACGGACAGGTTCCCGGCGGCATGTTTGGTGCCGATGAAAATGCGCGTAAAGGATATACAGACCCAAGGCAGGCTGTTGAAACCTGCGGTATGGTTGAACAGATGGCCAGTGATGAAATTTTAGCAGGTATAACAGGTGATGCTTTTTGGGCAGATCATTGTGAAGATGTTGCTTTCAATACTTATCCTGCTGCAGTGATGCCAGACTTTAAAGCGTTGCGGTATTTAACTGCTCCAAACATGGTGTTGAGTGATAGTAAGAATCACGCTCCGGGTTTACAAAATGACGGGCCATTTTTGATGATGAATCCATTCAGCAGCAGGTGTTGCCAGCACAACCATGCGCAAGGCTGGCCTTATTACGCTGAATACATGTGGATGGCTACGCCTGACAATGGTTTAGTGGATATGCTGTATGGGACAAACGAAGTAACAGCAACTGTTGGTTCCGGCGAAAAAGTAACACTTAAGCAGGAAACGAATTATCCATTTGATGAGCATATCAAAATACAGGTAAGTGCAACCAAGGCCACTTCTTTTCCTTTGTACCTGCGCATTCCTGCCTGGTGCAGCAATGCAACTGTTTCTATCAATGGAAAAGCAGTGAAGGCAGAAAATAAACCAGGTGCTTACACGCGTATTGAAAGAGAGTGGAGGGACAAGGACATTGTTGAAGTAATATTTCCTATGGAAGTATCAGTAAAAAAATGGGAACAAAACAAAAACAGTGCAAGCGTAAATTATGGGCCACTTACATTCTCGCTAAAAATAAAAGAAGATTATAGACAGATGGATAGCAAAGCGTCTGCCATAGGCGATTCAAAATGGCAGGCTGCAGCAGATCCGTCCAAATGGCCTTCTTTTGAAATTTATCCCGCCTCCAGCTGGAACTACGGATTAATACTAAACAATAGTAATCCTAAGGAGCTATTTCAAGTAGTTAAAAAAAGCTGGCCGGCAGATAATTTTCCATTTACATTAGAAAGCGTTCCATTAGAAATTAAGGCAAAAGGAAAGATAATACCGGATTGGAAAATAGACCAATATGGCTTGTGTGGTACATTGCCGCAAAGCCCAGTAAAAGTCAATAGCCAGGAAGATAATATTACGCTGGTACCTATGGGTGCCGCGAGGTTAAGAATAACAGCTTTCCCCGTTGTGGAATAGCTGCCAAAATTTTTACCTGCAATTAGGGGTTTAAAGTTAGATTAAAAAGCAAGGAAGCCTCCATTTAACTAATCATAGTATACAGTGCGCTTCCTTTTTAACAAGAAAACTAAACTAAAACTTATGAGAGTATCCGCACTAGCTAAATCAGATCAGACCACTTAACAACAAACGGTTTATAATAGTGTTGGATATTCTTTTTTAAACAAATGAGCATGAAAAAAATTGCATTTTTATTATTACTGGGCGGATGCCTGATGTTAAAAAGCTTTGCTCAGAGTGAGCGTGCCGTTTGGCCTGCACAAAAAGCAAATGAATGGTACAAACAATGGGGCTGGCTGCGCGGTTGCGATTTTATACCAAGCACTGCTATAAACCAGTTAGAAATGTGGCAGGCGCCTACGTTTGACGCAAAAACAATTGATACGGAGTTAGGCTATGCAGAGTCAATCGGCTTAAACTGTATGCGTGTTTTCCTACATCACGTGGCATGGCAGGAAGATGCCGCCGGATTTAAAAAACGCATCAACGAATACCTGAGCATTGCAGACAAACACCATGTAGTAACCATGTTTGTATTTTTTGATGATTGCTGGAATGAAAGTTACAAAGCCGGCAAACAACCAGATCCTAAAAAAGGTATCCATAATTCAGGCTGGCTCAGGGACCCGGGCAAGCTGATCTATGATGATCCTTCGCTGGTAACAGTGCTGGAAAAATATGTAAAAGATATCATGACGACTTTTAAAAACGATAAAAGAATCTTGTTATGGGATCTGTATAACGAACCCGGCAATTCAGGTTATGGCAATAAAAGCATGCCATTGCTTAAAAGCATCTTCTCATGGGGTAGGCAGGTTAATCCGTCTCAGCCATTGTCAGCTGGCGTTTGGAGCAAACCGCTTACAGATTTAAATACATTTCAGCTGGCTGCATCGGATGTGATAACCTATCACAATTATGAAGATGAAAAAGGCCATCAGGCATGTATTGATACATTAAAACCTTACAATCGCCCGCTGATTTGCACAGAATATATGGCCAGATTGAGGGGAAGTAAATTCTTCAATATTATGCCGATACTTAAAAAGGAGAATATTGCGGCCATCAACTGGGGGCTTGTAGCCGGCAAAACAAATACCATGTATGCCTGGGATACGCCAATACCAAGTGGTGCAGAACCTCCGGTTTGGTTCCATGATATATTCAGGCCAGATGGAACGCCGTTTGATACCAAAGAAATTGAGTTTATTAAATCACTCACAGGCAAAAAATAAAGATTATATGTTGTAGGTAGCATGGGTAAGCAGAGGGTCTTCCTATCTTTGAATTACATAAAAAAAACTCTTTGTAGCTGTCAACATAGAATCTAACTATACAACAACCTAAATAAATAACAGTGAGCAGTAACACGACAGAAGAATTATCTCTAGCCCAAGCCACAGAACGACGCATTCCTGTGTCACTCGAAGCCTTTATCCAAAACGAGACAATTGTTGCTTGTTCTCCGGGACGCATCAATTTTATAGGTGAGCACACAGATTATAATAACGGCTTTGTTTTGCCTGCTGCGATTGATAAAGCTGCATACATAGCATTAACGCCAAGGGCTGATGAAGAAATTCATTTGCATTCAATTGACCTGAATGATCATTTTGTAACAGATATCCATAATGTTGAAAAACATGCTTCTAAGTCCTGGCCCAACTACATTTTAGGGGTTGTTGAACAATTCAGAAAGAAGGGTTTTGCTTTAAAAGGTTTTGATGCTGCGCTAACTGCTGATGTGCCTATTGGTGCCGGCCTGTCGTCTTCCGCTGCTGTAGAATGCGCAACAGCTTTTGCATTAAATTCATTTTTTCAGGCTGGCTTTGATAAGCAAACCCTGGTAAAAATGGCGCAAAAAGCTGAGCATGAATTTGCCGGAGTACAGTGCGGTATTATGGATCAGTTTGCAAGTGTATTTGGCAAGCACAATCATGTAATAAGACTGGACTGCCGCTCGCTGGAATATGTGTACGAGCCTTTGCAGATGGATGGTTATAAAGTTGTTTTGTTAGATACCAACGTGCACCATTCCCTTGCTTCTTCAGAATATAATGTTCGCAGACAGCAATGTGAAAAAGGATTATCGTTTATTCAGCAGCATCATCCTGAAGTTAATAGCCTGCGCGATGTAACAGTGGATATGCTTGATGCATATGTTGAGCCAAATGATGAATTGATCTATAACCGTTGTAGATATGTTGTAGACGAGAATGCGCGTTTGCTGGCAGCTTGTAACGATCTTGAAAACAACGACATCGTAGCCTTTGGAAAAAAGATGTTTGAAACGCACGATGGCTTGAGCAAACTATATGAAGTAAGCTGTAAAGAACTTGACTTTTTAGTAAATCAGGTTAGAGATAATGCTGCAGTTGTTGGTGCCCGCATGATGGGCGGCGGATTTGGCGGCTGCACAATTAACCTGGTGAAAGAGGATCATATTGATGCATTGGTAGAAGACATTACAAAAGCATACAAGGAAAATATGCATAAAGATCTGAAGTTTTATATCGCTAAGATTGAAGATGGCAGCCAGGTGTTGAAGGAAGGAGGGAAGTAGAGAAGGCAAGAGGCAAGAGGCAAGAGGCGTGAGGTGTGAGGTGTGAGGTGTGAGGTGTGAGGCAAAGTAAAAAGTCAAAATTAGGAATTCAAAAGTCAAAAAAATGAGACGCGATAAGTCGTGTTTTGGTTCCGGCGTTAGAAGGGGCTTGGAATCATCGATATTTTAAAACAATCGGTAAAAGCTGCCGATGAAAGCGGAACAAAGCGACACATTGAAGAGGCATAGGCTTGGCAAAAGGGCCGGAGGCGTTCCTTTTTGTCTTGAGTTTTTGCTTCTTTTGGGTCAAGCCAAAAGAACATGAAAAGAACCAGGTGAGATAATTGATAAGAGTTATAAAAGAGATGTGGTGGTATTTAAGTTTAACCTAATTTAAATGCCGCCATTTTTTGTAAAAAAAGTATCACGATAAAATCTGATGAAATGTTATTTTAAACCTGCCACAAGTTGATGGTACTTTCCATAAAACAACCAATCATGTATAAGCTCGCCATATTGTTTAGCTGTATTGCTTTCTTTCAGACGGTAACAGCGCAATCTACAAACACAATACATAAAGCCGACGCTCCGCTTTACAGAGACCCCATGTATGATGGGGCCGCTGACCCGGTGATAGTTTGGAACCGGCAGGAAAAAAGCTGGTGGATGTTGTACACACAGCGCCGTGCAAATGTTGACGGACCGGATGTATCTTACTGTTATGGTTCTGATATCGGCATTGCAGCATCATCTGATAACGGCAAAAGCTGGGTGTATAGAGGCGCGTTAAAACTGGAATTTGAAAAGGGCAGAAATACCTTCTGGGCACCAGACGTTGTCTATTACAATAATACTTACCACATGTTTGTGGCCTACATACAAGGCGTGCATAACCATTGGGGCGGCAGCGCACGCATGGCACATTACACAAGCGCCAATTTGTGGGACTGGAAATTTGAAGGGTTCGTTACGCTTTCATCAGAGAAAGTAATTGATGCAACGCTTTTTCAAATGCCTGATAAAACATGGCGCATGTGGTATAAAGATGAAACAAAAGGATCTGCAACTATGTCCGCCGAAAGCAAGGACCTGAAGAGCTGGAAAGTAATAGAAAAGCCGGCAATAAGTGGAACAGCGCAAGAAGGGCCGAAAGTATTTTTCTACAAAGATTATTATTGGATGATCACAGATGAATGGCACGGCATGCGCGTATACAGATCAAAAGATGCAAACACCTGGGAGAAGCAGGGGTTAATTCTTGACAAGCCTTCCGCAAGGCCGGAGGATACACCGAGCGGTGCGCATGGCGATGTGGTTGTTGTGGGCGATAAGGCGTATATTTTTTATTTTACGCATCCGGGAAGAAAGAAACATTCAGAAGCTGAAATGAACAGCGATGGGATATATCCTTATGCTATCAGGCGGTCGTCTATACAAGTGGCAGAGCTGGTAATGAAAGAAGGAACGCTTACATGCGACAGGGATAACCCGTTCGATTTTTTTATGCCTGAAATGAAATAGTCCAGCCGGACGTGTTAGGCTAAAGCAGAAAAAAGAACACGGAAGAGGGACAAAGCGAATACGATTAGAGTACAACGATTAATCCCCCCAAACAACAAATCAATTTCACGAGAAAATAAAAGTTTTGAATAATAAATGTATATTAGACATTTAATATTGCCTGCCAGGATTGAGCGCTTTCTAAAAAAGCAGCTGGTAAGTTTTGGTAGCAATAGCAACTCAAAACTTAATCGCATGAAAAAAGTAATTTTCCTCGCGGCCTTACTTGCAGTGATCTCCGCACAGGCACAGCCACTTAAAGCCAGAATAAAAATAGATACAGAGAGAAAGAATGGCGCTATTGACTCTTTGTTGTATGGAAACTTCACGGAACATTTGGGCCGCTGCATTTATGGTGGAATTTATGATCCTACATCATCCACGGCTAATATCGATGGTTTCAGGAAAGATGTGATCGACGCTACCCAAAAAATGGGCGTGAGCATTGTACGCTGGCCCGGCGGAAACTTTGTTTCAGGGTATCATTGGATGGATGGAATTGGACCTAAGGAACTAAGGCCTAAAAGAAAAGACCTTGCATGGGGCGATATAGAAACCAATCAGGTTGGTACTGATGAATTTATGAAGTTCGCGAGGGCTGCCAAGGTAGCGCCTTATGTGTGCGTAAACATGGGAACCGGCACGTTGGATGAAGCCAGAAATTGGGTTGAATATTGTAACGCACCAACTGGTTTATATTATTCAGACCTGCGAGCAAAGAATGGCCATCCTGATCCATACAATGTAAAGTATTGGGGATTGGGTAATGAAGTGGATGGCGAGTGGCAAATGGGCCATATGAACGCCGAGGATTATAGCAAGAAAGCGCTTGAAGCTGCAAAGCTGATGAAGTGGTCTGACAACAGTATTAAGCTCATAGCATCAGGTTCCAGCAACTATGGCGCTGATTGGATGAATTGGAATAGAACAGTACTTACAAGTCTTCGGGATCAGATTGATTATATATCCTTACATCATTATTCCGGCAACTACGATAAGGATCATTATAAATTCATGGCCATCACATCAAGGGTAGACAATATCATCGATATTACAAAAGGCATGATAAAAGAAGTGAAGAACAGGTACCGCGTTCAAAGGCCGATATATATAGCCTTCGATGAATACAATGTGTGGTACAGAGCACACGGAGAACAAAAACTGGAAGAACATTATAACATGCAGGATGCGCTCGTTGTTGCAATGTATTTGAATTGCTTTATTCGTCACGCAGATATTGTAAAAATGGCCAACCTAGCACAACTGGTAAATGTAATTGCGCCCATGATGGTTACAAATGATAAGTTGTGGATGCAAACAACTTATTATCCATTGCAACTGTTTGCGGAAAATTGTCATGGCGAATCGTTACAGTCATTTGTTGATTGCGATACATATGATGCAGGAGATTTTAAGCAAGTTCCTTATCTTGACGTTTCTTCAGTATACAATGAAAAAACAAAAGAGTTGTTGATAAATGTTGTAAACAGGCACAAAGACAAAGCAATTGAAACCAATATCGCCAATCAGTTTGGACAAATGGGGAACAAAGCCGTTGTGTATGAGGTAAATTCGAACGATATAAATGATGAAAATACGGTGAGCGAACAAAAGGTAAAGACCAAAGAAAAGCAAATTGATATTAACGGTACGGGCTTTGTGTACAGTTTTCCTGCCCATTCGTTTACGATGCTTAAGATAAAGATGAAATAGAAACAGTAAATAAATATTCAAAAACCAAACTCGACCTATAATGAAAGTTCTAGCAGGTACATTGCTTTCAGCCGGTATTATTGTACTGGCAGCATGTAATAACAGCGGTAGCCAGCAAACCCAGGAGCAGGCAAAGGATACAACGGCACTTGTTACAAAGCCATCATTGCCTGATGCAAAAGATTTCCAAAAGACAATTGATGGAAAAGCCACTAATTTGTATACCATCAAAAATAACGACATACAGGTTGCGATAACCAATTATGGCGCGAGAATAGTATCGCTGATAGTGCCTGACAAAAAAGGCAACCCAACGGATGTGGTGGTTGGCCAGGATAAACTGGAGCAATATGAAAATGGTGGCGATACTTATTTCGGTGCGATTGTAGGGCGCTATGGTAACCGCATTGCGAAAGGCAAATTCAAGCTTGATGGAAAGGAGTATACACTTGCAACAAACAACGGAGCAAATCACCTGCATGGTGGTAAAACCGGTTTTTCACGCAAAGTGTGGGACGCGCAACAGGTGAATGATTCTACGCTGGCATTTACATATGTTTCTAATGATGGCGAAGAAGGTTATCCAGGTACACTCACTGCAAAAGTTACCTATACGGCTACAGGCAATAAGGGCGTAAAAATTGATTATGAAATTTCAACGGATAAAAAAACTGTTGTAAACCTCACCAATCATTCTTATTTCAACCTGAACGGGCAGGGAAGTGGTACCATCAACAATCACATTTTGCAATTGAATGCAGACAACTTTACACCGGTTGATTCTACGTTGATCCCTGTTGGCAAAATTGTTCCTGTTGCAAATACACCGTTGGACTTCCGCAAGCCAACAGCAATTGGAGCGAGAGTAAACGATACTTCCAACATTCAGATTAAATATGGCAAAGGCTACGATCATAATTTTGTGCTGAATAAGAATACTGGTGCAGGCTTAAATAAAGCTGCTGAGGTGATTGGTGACAATAGCGGGATTCAGATGGACGTGTTAACTTCAGAACCTGGCGTGCAGTTTTACGGAGGCAACTTTATGCAAGGCACAAATTATATTAAAGAGCATAAGAAGGATGATTTCAGAACAGCATTTTGTTTGGAAACACAACATTTCCCTGATTCTCCCAATCAACCATCTTTCCCTACAACAACATTAGAACCAGGAAAGAAATATACCTCTACCACAGAGTATGTATTTTCTGTCGCAAAATAGGTTTTTCTCATAGTGTAAACGGCGGGCGCATATGTGTCCGCCGTTTTTGTTTTAAATAGCCTGAATGTGGTAGTAAATTAACATTACTGTAATTGCATTCTTTTTGATCATATCTTTCTGTTCTCAACGGTTATCTGTAATGAAAAAAGGCATCATATTCTTTCTTACGCATTTTTGTATCAGCTTGCTTGCTGCGCAGGATATTTCATTTTATGTTTCTAAAAATGGTAGCGATGTTAATGGTGGCAGTATTGACAAACCTTTTGCATCATTGCAAAAAGCAGTTGATGCTTCGCGCAGTATACAAGAACAGCGAAAGGTGAATATTTTCATCAGGACCGGTACTTATTACCTTGATAAGACGATTGTGATATCAGGCATTTCGTGCGAGTTAACTATAAGGCCGTATGAGCAGGAAATAGTAACGCTAAGCGGAGCCAGGCCGTTAGTTAATCTGCATTGGAAGAACGATGGTAAAGTGTCTAAGGCTGCCGTGAAAAATTTAACGGTGGATCAGTTGTTTGTTAATGGTGTATTGTATCATATGGCGCGCTATCCCGATTACGATTCCACTGCAAGAGTATTTAACGGGACTGCTGCTGATGTAATTTCTCCTGCGAGAATAAGAACATGGAAAAATCCTGCGGGAGGCTATGTGCACGCACTTCATGAAGGCGAATGGGGTGGCTTCCATTACCAGATCACCGGAAAAAAATCAGATTCAACATTGCTTTTAACAGGTGGATGGCAAAATAATCGTCCCTCCGAAATGAATAAGAAATTCCGGTTTGTTGAAAATATTTACGAGGAGCTAAACGCCGAGGGTGAATGGTTTTACAACGGAGATACGCTTTATGTTATACCACTTAAAAATGTAAGTCTTTCAAATGCAGTAATAGAAGTTTCTCAATTGGATAAACTTATTGAGATAAAAGGGACAATGAACAATCCACAAAAAAATGTACGTATTGAACATCTTGTTTTTACCGGGACAAACAGGACTTTTATGTTAACGAAGGAACCATTGCTTCGTAGCGACTGGACGATTTATCGTGGCGGAGCGATACTGCTAAACGGAACAGAAAACTGCACAATCAACAACAATGTTTTTGAAAGCCTTGGCGGCAATGCTGTATTCGTTAGCAACTATAACAAGCGCGTACGTGTGGAACATAATTACATACATCATATAGGCGCGAATGCAGTTGCTTTTGCTGGTAGTGAGGATGCTGTTCGCTCCCCCAGTAATCAATATGACAAGTATACTTTGTATGATAAACTGGACAAAACCGCCGGCCCAAAGTCAAATGAATTTCCACAACAATGTTTTGTAACGGACAATTTGATACATGATATTGGCTTGATAGAAAAACAGGTGGCCGGTGTGGAAATCAGTATGTCCCAAAAGATCTCAGTTGATCATAATACAATTTATAACACGCCGAGGGCAGGTATAAACATTGGTGACGACTGTTGGGGAGGGCATTTGATTGCGTTCAACGATGTGTTTAATACTGTGCTTGAAACCGGCGACCACGGAGCGTTTAATTCATGGGGGAGAGACCGCTATTGGAGTGCCGACAGGCATTATATGGATAGCCTTGTTGCGGTTCATCCGGAGTTAATCCTGCTTGATGTAACGGAGCCAATAACATTATATAACAATCGTTTCAGGTGTGATCATGGGTGGGATATAGACCTCGATGATGGTAGTAGTAACTATCATATCTACAACAATATCTGTTTGAACGGCGGTTTAAAACTAAGAGAAGGTTTTTTTAGAACGGTTGAAAATAATATCATCCTGAACAATAGTTTTCATCCGCATGTATGGTTTGCAAACAGTCATGATACTTTCAGGCATAATATTGTCACTTCACCATATGCGCCCATAGGGATGAATAGTTGGGGCGATGAGGTTAACCACAATTTTTTTCTTAAGGAAGCAGATTTGACGAAAGCGCGTGAGAACGGAACCGATAAAAACAGTATGGCCATTGAGCCTGAATTTTCAAACGCACAGACCGGCGATTACACACTTAAATCTTCGAGTATTGCATTACAAAGCGGATTTAAAAATGTCTCCATGAATATTGGTGTAACAAGCGCATGGCTGAAGCAAAAGGCGAAGCCAGCTCCGTTGCCGGTTTTGGCAAATAAGGAGATGCAAAGCAAGAATGCAATTGTCAATTGGCTCGGTGGCAAAATAAAATCGGTAGAAGGTTTGGGTGAGCGTTCTGCGTTAGGACTGCCTGACGAGAATGGCGTTCAGATTATCGAACCTGGTAATAGCGTTTTGGCTTTAAGCGGATTGCAAAAAAATGATGTGATCCGCCAGGCAGGAGATAAGGTGGTGAAAAATGTGGCCGACCTTACTGAGGCCTGGCAGCAAAGTAACTGGACAGGAAAGCTGCAGTTGAGTATCTGGCGCAACCAGCAGCTAATGCCCGTTACATTGTTGTTGAAGTAATATTAGTATTGTTTCTATAAATTAATTTGCAAACTGCAGATTTCCCTATTATTTTACGGGCAAACTAAAACTACCGGCATGTCAAAATTGTCCAGAAGAAATTTCGTTAGCAAAAGTGGCCTCGTTGCCGCGGCTGCATTGGCCACTCCAACAATGGCACTCGCAGCGCAGGACGAAAAAGATATATTCATCCACCACGTTTATTTTTGGTTGAAGAATCCTGAAAGCGCAGAAGATAAAAAGAAACTTATTGAAGGCCTTCAAAAACTATCTTCGGTAAAAACAATTCAAAAGTTCTATATAGGAAAACCTGCCGATACCAATCGTGATGTTATTGACAGGTCATATTCTATTTCCTGGATGCTTATGTTTAAGAATAAGGCCGATCAGGATAGTTATCAGGTAGACCCTATCCATCTCAATTTTGTGAAGGAATGTTCGTCCCTGTGGCAGAAGGTAATAGTGTACGATTCCGTAAGCGCAGTATAACGCCGCGGCTACGCTAAACTGGAAATGAACATTTTTTTGTGGCAACCGTTATTTATACATGGAATAGTTTATTCCCAACTAAATATCGCGCGATGAAATTGATTTGCTTTTGCTTGTTAACCGCATTCATAGCTGGTTGTGCTACTACTGCAAAAAACGTAAAGACTGAACGGCTTTCAAATGAGAGTTTTTCAAACTACAAAGCTTACGCGTACCTGCCAACTGCCGATACTACCTTTACAAAAATGCTGAGCAGAAAAACATTTACCAACGAGCTGGTTCCGGAAGTAGTGCGGCAATTGGATAAGCGGAAAATGGTGTTGGATACGGCTCATCCGGATTGTTATTTTCAATATACATTGAAGCTTGGCAGGAAGTATGAGGCCACCGATGAAAAGTTGGTTGTGTACAATCCTCAGGTATATGCAAGTCCTTATGATCTGGAGCAAAAGATCTATGTATTCAGCTCAAATAACAGACCTGCTGTTTATGGTGGTAAAATCAATATTGATACATTACGGCAGGGATCACTTGTTATTGATATGATTGATGCAAAAAGTAAACAGGTTGTCTGGCGCAGTTCTGCAGCCGGCGAACTGGAAGAAGCACAGCTTCCTACTTTGCAGGAAATGCTGCACAGACTAATACCAAAGATGTTTAAAGACTTCCCCAAAAAATAGCGCTGTTAAGTGACAGTTGAAAATTGACAGTTGACAATGATTGACGAATGTGCAAATATGTAGATGTGCAAATATGAAGCTCATAGTTTATTTATTCTGGAATTAACTACGATCCTGCTCCGTTAATTTCATGATGCTTAAATTTTCGAAAGGCTTGATTTAGACATTCGCATATTTGCACATTAACAAATTCGCACATTTACCTATTTTTCAATTAATCAAAGTTTTATCTTAGCCTTTCATCCCAATTACATCAAACGTGAATAGAACTGCATTTTTGTTTGCTTGCATACTAATGCTTGTTGCAAATCTTTGTACCGCGCAATCAAACGCATCTAAAAAAGAAACTTTCAAAAATCCATTGTTATCATCAGGCGCTGATCCCTGGTGCATATATAAAGATGGATATTATTACTACACCCATACAACAGGCCGCAACATTACCATCTGGAAAACAAAAAGCATCGCATCGCTTTCCACTGCGGAGAAGAAAATAGTCTGGACGCCACCGGCCTCGGGCCCTTACTCCAAAGAAATATGGGCGCCTGAAATTCATTACCTGCAAGGTAAATGGTATGTGTATTTTGCCGCCGATAGTGGTAACAACGTACATCATCGTTTATGGGTACTGGAGTGTGCTTCACAAGATCCGCTTAGTGGTGATTGGAGCATGAAAGGAAAGCTTTCGACACCTGAAGATAAATGGGCCATCGACGGTTCTGTGTTCACAGTAAATAACAAGCTTTACCTGATCTGGTCTGGCTGGGAAGGTGATACCAATGGCAGGCAAAATATTTATATCGCGGCAATGAAAAATCCATGGACCGTAGAAGGAAAGAGGACACTGGTATCCACACCACATTATGACTGGGAGCGAAATGGCGATCTGAATAATCCCAATGATGTTTCACATGTTGACGTAAATGAAGGCCCCGAAATTTTGCAAAACGGCAATAAGCTGTTTCTCATCTATTCTGCAAGCGGATGCTGGACGGATCATTACGCTCTTGGAATGCTTTCCACAACAATCGATAAAGATCTGCTCGATGCCTCCTCATGGAAAAAAAATCCCGAGCCTGTATTCAGGCAATCACCGGATAATAAAGTATATGCACCGGGGCACAACTGCTTCTTTGTTTCGCCCAACGGAAAAGAGAACTGGATTTTATACCACGCAAACAGTAAGCCCGGACAAGGTTGCGGAGGATTCCGTTCTCCACGCGCGCAGAAGTTTGCCTGGAAACAGGATGGCACACCCGATTTTGGAACGCCTGTCGCCGAAGGCCAGGAACTTGATATTCCCGGTGAATAAAAATGCTACGTCAACAACTGTTAGTAAGAAAAAAGTATCGCTCAATTTCGACAGGGTGAAACAATAATGATTATCTTTTCACGCTTAAAATAAAAAACAACAAAAGACTGCCAAATGAACGTACTGCATTCTAAAGACTACCTTGTTTTTTTATGTTATTTTCTAATCGTTGCTCTGTATGGATGGTGGATCTATAAGAGAAAAAAACAAGCTCAGCTAAGCTCGAAAGACTATTTTCTTGCAGAAGGATCATTAACATGGTGGGCAATTGGCGCATCACTGATTGCTTCAAATATTTCTGCTGAACAATTTATCGGGATGAGCGGCTCTGGCTTCAAAATGGGGCTGGCTATTGCAACCTACGAATGGATGGCCGCAGCAACTCTGATTATTGTTGCCATATTTTTTATTCCCGTGTATCTAAAGAATAAGATTTACACGATGCCGCAGTTTCTGAGCCAGCGATATAATTCTACGGTGGCGATGATCATGGCCATATTCTGGTTATTGCTGTATGTACTGGTAAATCTTACATCTATCCTTTACCTGGGTGCTTTGGCTGTCAGCAGCATTTCGGGCATAAACATTACTACCTGCATGTTCGCGCTGGCGCTGTTCGCAGTGATCATCACATTGGGTGGTATGAAAGTAATTGGTTATACCGACGTTATACAGGTGTTCTTCCTGATCCTCGGGGGGCTCGCAACCACATATCTTGCGTTGAATCTTGTCGCTGATCATTTTGGCGCTAAAGGTGTAATGGGCGGGTTGCATTTATTACAAAGCAAAGCGGAAGATCACTTTCACATGATCTTTAAGAAAGATAATCCGAACTACATGGACCTACCAGGTTTGACGGTTCTCATCGGCGGTATGTGGATCGTTAACCTTAACTATTGGGGATGTAACCAATATATCACGCAGCGCGCATTAGGTGCGGATTTAAAAACTGCACGCGGTGGTATTCTCTTTGCCGCATTCCTGAAAATGCTTATGCCGTTGATTGTGGTTGTGCCGGGTATCGCAGCATATGTTTTGTATAAAGACGCTAACTTCCAGACAGATCTTTTGCAGGCTAATCCTGACAACGCTTATCCGTTACTGTTGAACCTATTGCCTTCAGGCTTAAAAGGGCTTGCCTTTGCGGCGCTTACAGCAGCGGTTGTGGCATCACTTGCAGGCAAGGCAAACAGTATTGCAACCATCTTTACGCTGGATGTTTTTAAGAAAAGGATTGATCCCAATGCCGATGAGAAAAAAATGGTTTGGATAGGACGCGTTACGGTAGTTGTAGCCATGTTTCTTGCTATAATCATATCTCCTTTCATGGGAATTGATAAGAAGGGTGGTTTTCAATACATCCAGGAATATACGGGTTTTGTTTCGCCTGGTATTTTTGCGATGTTCATCCTTGGCTTTTTCTGGAAGAAGACCACCTCCAATGCTGCATTGTTCGCTACCATTGGCGGGTTTCTACTTTCTCTTTTCTTTAAGTTTCTGCCGATGTTTGCAAATCTTGCATTTCTTGCGCCGATGGGCTTTTCTAAAGCAAATGAAAGTGGTGTCTATGAAATTCCGTTCCTTGACAGAATGGGCTTCGTGTTCATCATATGTATTGTTGCCATGCTCATCATAAGTGTGAGAGAAAACAGAAGAGGCGTGAAACCAAACGGTTTGGAAATAGACAAGGGCATGTTCAAACTAAATCCAGGCTTTGCTGCCGGTGCATTAATAGTCTGCGGTGTGCTTGCTGCTTTATACACCATTTTCTGGTAGTAGGAATATAGCTTAAGATATCACGAATATATCAGGCCGGCTTTTGTAGCCGGCCTTTTTTTTATACAATATTTTAATTTTGACCAACAGGAAAGTTGCTAAAAAATGATGTTGGAGGACGCGCTTTATCTTTTTTCAGGCTTCCGTTTTCGGGTAGTATCGAGCGCTCGTATAGCCGGTCTACTAGACTTTCTCACATAATTCATTAACTTTACCACAAGCAAGCACTTAATATGGTCTCAAAAATTTCTGAGGGTGTTCAGATAAGCGTTGAAACATTTTATCAGCAGGAATACAGTAACCCGTTGAATAACGAGTTCATGTTTGCGTACCGTATCACCATTGAAAATCATAACAATTTTACTATCAAATTATTAAGCCGCCAGTGGTATATATTTGATAGCAACGGGCAACAGCGCGAAGTAGAGGGAGAGGGAGTTGTTGGGCTTCAGCCGGTAATAGAAACGCAGCGGCAGTTTCAGTATGTGAGTGGGTGCAATCTTCGCACAGAAATGGGGCGCATGTATGGTTACTACATTATGGAAAATCAAAACACCAAAACAACTTTCAAAGTAAAGATTCCACCGTTTGAAATGATTGTGCCGTTTAAGAACAACTAAGCTGTCAGCTATTAGCTATCAGCAATCAGCGACGACGCTCTAACTCAAAATATTCAGCTTAAGGCTGATGTGTTACTTCGAATTATAATTAGAAGACTTAGCTAGTAAAATAATCCGCCAATCACAATCAGCTTAATTGAATCTAGTTATCTAATCCTTCAATCCCCTAATCCAAAAAATCCCGATTCCGACAAAATCCTAATGCGGATTATGGATTCTTTGGTTTGTATTTAGCTTCTTCAAATAGCTGTCTTGCAGGCGTTCGCATCATCGTTTCCAGTGTGGCTTCTTTGTTTTTATCCACCCATGTTTTCACGATCTGCCAGCCAATAAACTGTCCAATATTTCCGGGAGAGGCTTCATTTAGTGCGGGCGTTTTTGGGCCGTCATTTATATAATCCCGAATTTGAAACGGATCATTTTGATAAAGCAAATTGTTCTGCAGAAAAAAGCTCCATATAAATCCTTCATTCTTGTAACAGCCTTCCAGTTGGCGTTGTGTGTAACCAGTCTTAACAGAATCAGCCGCTTCAGGCAAAAACTGATCCAGCAGGTAAAGGCGTTTGCCCTGCTCAATCATTTGGTCAATCAAAGGCTTGCCTGTTGTATTGTACGGAAACATATCATCAATAACATTCCTCATGCTGTTAGCTGCGATGTATGTTGGCTCAAACCTTCTTGACCTGTATTCCGGATAAACATTATTAATGTACTCCGTATGATAGATGGAAAAATCTTTTCCAAGATACAATTGGAGGCCAACCGCAATGCCGCTTCCGGTTAACACATTACCGTAACCTTCCAAAGGCCCGATGAATGTAATGATGTTTGCCGGTGGATTGTATTTAGGGAAATAGTACTTAACAAACTGCAAACCCCTTTTTATTTGATCACCTTCTTTGAACGATGCAAACCGTTGCTCCACTGAATCATAAATAGGTTTGTAATCGTGAATGAACAATTTTACTTTATGCATAACGCTATCCGGAAATGGAGGTATCGCGAGAATGTTATAGAGATAATCATTCAGGAAGGAGCCATAAGCGCTCTGCAGTTTGTTTAACGAAACTTCAACCTGGCTTGTATCAATAGCAAAAAAATCTTTCTCAAAGCGATCAACTTTTACATTTACCTGTACACCGGAAACATCAGGGATTTTTCTTTTGGAATTGCACGCAAACAGTGCCAATACAATGGTTGTAACCACGCATAGAATTCCATAAGAAGGCCATCTGGTAAGTGCTCCACGTTGTGTCATGCCTGTTTTCAATTGCTTTGTTTTTACTGTCACGCGAAATAACGCAAAAGTTGCGGGATTGTTGCACAGCATTTGTTAAGGGATGCTAAGGGCATTCGTATTAAAGTTATTCATACAGCATGGGGTTAACTTCATACTGCAATGCCGTAAATTTGCGATAGCATAGCCTCGGGCGAATGTACAATCACATGTAAATACCAGAGAATGAAAATTGTTTTAGCACAGCAAAACTATCACATAGGCAATTTTGAAAGTAACACGCAAAAAATCATCAGCGGCATTCAGCAAGCGAAAGCGCAGGGTGCCGACCTGGTTGTATTTAGCGAAATGTGTATTTGTGGTTACCCCGCACGGGATTTTGTTGAATTCAACGATTTCATCAATAAATGTTATCAAAGTATAGATGAAATAAAACAATACGCAGATGGCATTGCTGTGCTGGTTGGGGCGCCTGCCAGAAACCCGGTACGCGAAGGCAAAGATTTATTTAATGCCGCTTTCTTTTTGCATGACAAAGAAGTGAAGGCCGAAATACATAAAACACTTTTGCCCACTTATGATGTATTTGATGAATACAGGTATTTTGAGCCGGCCTATGAATGGAACGTGATTGAATACAAAGGGAAAAAGCTGGCGGTTACGATTTGCGAAGATATCTGGAACCTGGGTGACGACCCGCTTTACCGTACGTGCCCGATGGATGCGTTGATGCAACAGCAGCCAGACCTGATGATCAACCTGAGCGCTTCTCCTTTTGACTATACACACAGCGAAGGGCGCAAAGCTATCATTAAAGCAAATGTTATAAAATATGGGTTGCCTATGTTTTACTGTAATGCAGTAGGCAGCCAGACCGAGATAGTGTTTGATGGAGCTTCCGTTATTTTTGACAGGCACGGAAATATTTGCAAACAGCTGCCCATGTTTGAAGAAGCGATTGAAGGCGTTGTGCTTACAGATGATGGCAGTATAGTAGATGCCATTGTTGAAAAACGCGAGCATATTCCTTCAGAAGATATTATGCCGCAAGCGTTGAATGAACATCTACACGTTGAATACATTTACGAAGCGTTGGTAACAAGTATAAAAGACTACTTCAAAAAGATGGGCTTTACAAAGGCCATCATCGGTTCTTCCGGCGGAATTGACAGTGCAGTAACGCTTGCATTAGCATGTGATGCATTGGGCAAAGAAAATGTACGCGCTATATTAATGCCTTCACCATTTTCTACCGAGCATTCTGTAGATGATGCTGCAGAGCTTAGCAAAAATCTTGGCAACCCATACGATATTATCCGGATCAATGACATTTATGATGCGTTCATACATACACTGGAACCGATCTTTAAAGGATTGCCTTTTTCACTCGCTGAAGAAAATATGCAAAGCAGAACACGTGGCAATTTGTTGATGGCCATTGCTAATAAATTCGGATATATATTATTGAACACATCCAACAAAAGCGAACTGTCAACAGGCTATGGAACCTTGTACGGCGATATGGCCGGAGGGCTTGGCGTATTGGGTGATTGCTACAAATTACAGGTGTATACACTGGCGCGATACATAAATCGGGACAAAGAAATTATTCCCGAAAATATTATAACCAAACCACCAAGCGCAGAATTAAGGCCGGGACAAAAAGATAGCGACAGCCTTCCCGACTATGAAATACTTGACAAGATTTTGTACCAATATATTGAACGCAGGCAAGGTCCGGCAGAAATAAAAGCACAGGGTTTTGATGCTGCTCTTGTTGACAGAACATTAAAAATGGTTAATACAAACGAGTATAAACGAAACCAATTCTGCCCGATCATCAGGGTTTCGCCAAAGGCCTTCGGAGTGGGTAGGAGAGTGCCGATAGTGGGTAAATATTTGTCATAAATTAGGAATGCTATGGTTTGATAGTTAGCGGTTTGCCTTTCGGCAGTGGTTTTGTTACCTGTTAAGCAAAACCGTAGTTATGAAGAACCACAAATTCGCAACATTTTTCGTCACGCTTTATCTCGTGATTTTTACTGTTCTAACGCAGTTGAATGTTCCGCTATGGGTGATAGGATTGATGTATCTTTTATCTCCTGTCCTTGTTATCTGGATGGTAATAACAGTGCTGAAATATGCATCTTATAATGGTAAGCAGTTAGCTGAAGATGAGATACTTTAATAATATTTTTGAAGGAAGCTATCTTATCTGATAAAATTGTAAAATAAAAAAGCCAAAGAACAGGTATGTATTTGTTCTTTGGCTTTTTTATTGAAACCTTAATTATATGTACAATAACTCATAATATTCGTGAGCCATTCTGTTGCTGTCAAACTGGAAGCGGACATCGCGCATGCCGTTCTTTACAACCTGCCTCCATGTGTCATAGTTATCATAATACAAAGGCAAAATTTGTTGCTCCAGAATTTCAAACAGTTTATTCAGATCATAATCGTCCTGCTCTTGTACCGTCATGTTCATGTAATCTGCTTTCGGAACAACAAAACCGTTATGGCCATTGTTGATGAACTCTGGGATCCAGCCATCGTCAGTTGAGAAGTTTACTGAACCATTCATAGCAGCTGTCATACCGCTTGTTCCACTTGCCTCACGTGGCACACGCGGATTGTTCAGCCATATATCCGAAGACTGTTTTAAGCGTTTGCTCAAGCCAAGTTCATAACCAATAAGCACAGCAACATTTTTATAATTCTTGCTTACATGTACCAAATTGTTGAACTGCGAAATTGCAGGATAATCAACAGGGTAAGGTTTTCCTGCCCAGATAATCTGAATCGGATATTTTTCGTTGTGGATGAGCTTATTAAAGCGTTCCAGGTTTTGTGTCAGGAAATCTGCACGTTTATAACCTGCAAATCGTCGAGCCCATACAATCGTTAACACGTTAGGGTTAAACAATTTTCCTGTTTGGTCTGCAACAATTTCAAAAGCCCTTTTCTTTAAATATTTTTTTCTGTCGTCAAAAGCCCAGTCGTTCGCCTCTTCCATAGCGCGGTACAACTGTTTGTCTGCCCAGTAATTCCAGTTTTGCGCGTTGGTTATAGCTATGATCGGACAAATGCCTTCATGTTTTCCCCACATCTCGCGCGATACACGGCCATGCAGTTGCGAAACAGCATTGGCCAGTTTGGCAAAACGAAGGGCAACAAGTGAATGGTTGAACTGATCATCATAGATGCCGGTAAGCTTCCTCACCTCGTCTACACTCATTCCGCAGAAATAACTCATCTTATGGCATAAGTAAATATCATGCTTTTCGTTACCTGCTTCTTCGGGTGTGTGCGTAGTAAATACAAGATGCTTTCTGAGTGTATCAACACTCTTGAATTTGTTCAGTAAATAAAATGCAGCAGAGATACCATGCGCTTCGTTAAGATGATACAGGTCGGGGTTAAAGTTCAATTCATCAACCAGCTTGGCACCTCCAACACCGAGTAGTATAAACTGTGCAACTTTGGTTGCAACGTTTGCATCATATAAGCGGTGAGTAATGGTTTGCGATACATAGTCGTTCTCCGGTAAGTCTGTACTCAACAGAAACATGGGAGCGCTTTTAAAAGTCTCGGGGTTGAGATAATATGCCTTTACCCAAACAGGGTGATCATGTATCAATATCTGGAACTTAATGCCGGTATCTTCCAGAAAGCTATAATATTTTTCCATCCAGGTCACCTGTAGTGTCTGGTCCTGGTTGCGCGCCTGATCATAGTATCCATACTTCCACAAAATACCTATGCCTATAATATTCTGACGTAGTTCATAGCCGCTGCGCATGTGCGAGCCTGATAAAAAACCCAAACCTCCACTGTAAATTTTAAGGGGTTGATGCACGGCAAATTCCATTGAAAAATAAGCCACTTTTTTCGAGTAACGATCATCAACAGGGTAGGGTACCTGAAAATTTCTAAAATTCATACTCATTCGGTTTTGTTATAAAAAGGCTGGCGCAAAAATCACTTAGAAAGAATATTCTGTTCAATGATGAAAGTTTGCTGACACCTACGTTTTATTCAATAATGATCTGCGCCCAATAAGTACAACTAATATTTGTATAAGACAGCGTTGGAAATGTTTTTTTTAAAAAACATACAACTGTTTTTATAAGACACAGCGATCATGTGTGGTAAAATAATAATAATTCCGTGCCAATACTATTTTTTCTTTTCTTTCTTTTTCTTCTTTTGATATGAATCATCAAAATAGCATCTTATACCACGGTGATTTCCACAGCTCCCTTGCTCCTTAAGTGTAACAGAGCTATTGGTGAATGTAAAATCTATAATACACGGATCTCCGCTTTCTTTAAAAATAGCTTTATTTTCACTAACCAGTGTTAATTCTCCTTTAAGTTCTCCGGTACAACCGCCGTCATTTTTTTCGAAGTGAATAAAGAACTGATAGCGCTTCGGATCTTTCGTGTCTCTAACTGACATGAAATTTTTCTTATCCTCAATATAATCGCCGCTGAATTTATTTTTTGAACCCAATGTATCAATCGGGTTAATGATGGTATTCATTTTTTTTGTGTCTTCATTCGATTCATTGATAATCACCATGAATGAAGATGATTCTGCATTAAAAGCATATCCCTGCCTTGTATAAAAGAACTGGTTGTCTGGGGTCATTCGCTCTTTGGCGATAACGAACGTTGGTTCCTTATTGATAGAAGTGGTATGCCTGTAGTTGTCATCATATTGATTGCTCAAAAGCTCCTGCGATGCAATAAATTTTTTGTCTTTATTAAAAAGAAAAACCCCGAGGCGGGTCTTTTTATGTTGCGTAAAATTTGCGAGCAGGTATAGTTCGTTTTCTTTTTCAATTTTTCCTACAGGCCGGATGGTTGTTTTATTCGTGTCCTTTCCTGTAAAGTTTTTCAATGCAGAATCAGGAATAAACTGGTGCAATACCGCATAACTTATATTGGTTGTATCAGCTTTGCGCGCCAGGTTGGTATCCGCATATTGAACGGGTAAATTAATTGGTGTAAATGCGGAAAAAAAGTCGGCAGCCTTTACCGGCTGGTTTCCGGAAAGTGATTTTTTGCCCTCGCTACAAGATATTAGGAAAACTAAAAACAACAAGAGAAAATTCCATTTGGGCATGGCTGGTTTTTAGGTAAAAGTATGGTATTCATTTTAAATTTAGCAAACATGTATATGTAACGATAATGATGCACCGTTATTTCAGTCTTTTTTAATTAAAGCGGATTTTCCGGATATTTTTTTTAGATTTGTCTAAATTTTTTTTTAATGTCGTCAAATTTAACAACGGCTGAAGAGGATTATTTGAAGGCGGCATATCACCTTCAAAAACCGGAAGGCATGATCACTACGAATGAACTGGCAGCCGAGCTTCAAACAAAGGCGGCTTCTGTTACAGACATGCTTAAACGTTTGAAACAAAAAAAGCTGCTGAACTACAAACCTTATTACGGCTTTTCCCTTACCGCGGAAGGGAAAAAGGTAGCGTTGAATATTGTGAGGCGGCACAGGTTGTGGGAATCTTTTTTAGTTGATAAGCTAAAATTTGGCTGGGATGAAGTGCATGAAGTTGCTGAGGAGCTGGAGCATGTATCCAGCAAAAAACTGATAGATAAATTGGATGCTTATCTTGCATTCCCGCGCTTTGATCCACACGGCGATCCTATCCCCGACAGCAACGGCAGAATACAGGCGCCCAACTATATCTGCCTTTGCGAACTTCAGCTGAACAAGCTTTCAGAGGTAACATCAGTAAAAGATCAGTCATCTGAATTACTCGAGCTTCTCAGCCACAAAAACATAGGAATCGGAACAAGGCTTGAAGTAAAAAAACGATTCAGTTTTGATAACTCCATAGAAGTTAAAATTAAAAACCATGCGGCCGTTAATCTGTCAAAACAGTTAGCGGAAGTCTTGTTTGTAAAACCCGTTTAATATGTTACCTTCTTATAAAGATGTTTCTTTAAGTGATGTGCATGAATCGGTAGATACAACTGTAAAACGTAAAGGATTCAGGCGTTTTCTCGCGTATGTTGGCCCGGCGTATTTAGTGAGCGTTGGTTATATGGACCCGGGAAACTGGGCCACAGATTTACAGGGCGGAGCACGATTTGGTTACAGCCTTATTTGGGTACTATTAATGAGTAACCTGATGGCATTGCTCTTGCAAAGCCTGAGTGCAAGGCTGGGTATCGTACGAAGAAAAGATTTGGCACAGGCCAACAGGGAAGTGTATCCGCCTATGGTTAACTTCTGTCTTTACATACTTGCTGAGTTAGCTATTGCTGCTACAGATCTGGCTGAGGTGCTTGGTATGGCAATCGGCATACACCTGTTAACGGGTATCCCCATTTTGTGGGGCGTATTAATAACGGTGCTTGATACATTCATTCTGCTGGTATTACAACGTTATGGCATCAGGAAAATGGAAGCTTTTATTATTGCGTTGGTTGCGGTAATCGGTCTGTCATTTCTGATTCAGCTCGTAATGGCGAAACCGCATTTGGGCGAGGTTGCAAAAGGCCTTATTCCATCTGCATTAAACAAACAATCGCTCTACATTGCGGTGGGTATAATAGGAGCAACTGTTATGCCTCATAACCTTTATTTACACTCCGCATTGGTGCAAACGCGCAAGATCAGGAACACGCATGCTGGTATAACGCGGGCGCTCCGGTATAACTTTGCTGATAGCGCCATTGCATTGAACGCTGCTTTTTTAGTGAATGCCGGAATACTTATTCTGGCTGCATCTGTTTTTTACACGTCCGGCAATACCGATGTTGCGCGTATTGAAGATGCCCATAAAATGTTAGAGCCAATGTTAGGCAATACATGGGCGCCAATATTGTTTGCAGTCGCTTTAATAGCAGCAGGGCAAAGCTCAACAGTAACCGGTACATTGGCCGGGCAAATTGTAATGGAGGGTTATCTAAGGCTCCGCATCAATCCGTGGATCAGAAGGTTGCTAACACGCCTTATTGCCATTATTCCCGCAGTGCTTGTGATAATTATTTATGGCGACGACAAGCTGGATGACCTTTTAGTGCTTAGCCAGGTTGTTTTAAGCCTGCAACTGGGGTTTGCAATAATTCCTTTAATTCATTTTGTTAGCGATAAACAGGATATGGGGCATTTTGCGATTAAACTGCCGGTAAAAATATTGGCCTGGCTTGTTGCAGGTGTGCTTGTATTTCTGAATGTAAGGCTGGTGATTGATGAGATGCTGCACGTGTTTAATGAAGGCGGGCATTGGATATTAAAGATTGTTATAGCTGTTGCAGTACTGGCATTTGGCTGGCTGTTTCTTGCCATGACATTTTTGCCGTTGCGGAGAAGAAGAGAAAGAAAGAATGTTTACATGCATAAGGAAACACCATTGCTGCAAAACCTTTCTGTTACACCTTTAAAACATATTGCTATCGCACTTGATTTTTCTGGCAAAGACGAAAACGTAATTGCGCAGGCATTGCGCCAGGGCAACCATGCGGCCACATATATTTTAATTCATATAGTGGAAACTGTTACCGCCAGTTATTCAGGGGACTCTGCTGATGATAATGAAACGCGCAAAGATGAGCAGCACCTTGCATCATTCGCCTCCCAACTTACCGCGCTTGGATATAGCGTGGAGACGGCACTCGGCTACCGTAACCGTGTAGCTGAAATTGTAAGAATTGTGCAGGAAAAAAAAGCGGACATGCTTGTTATGGGCTCTCACAGGCATACGGGATTAAAAGATATTATTTACGGAGAAACGGCTAACCAGGTGAGGCATAAGTTGGCAATACCGGTGCTGATTGTTTAATCAAGTGAGAAGGGAAAGTTGACAATTGAAAATGCCGGATGCCAAACGCCAACAGCTGAAAGCAAAAAAGCGCCGATAAAGATCTGGCGCCGTTGCTTGTAACACTTGTAAACATTTGCAGGAATGCAAACGTTGCTTTTGAAACACATAATTGAAAGTATGATCTAATCAAAAAGTTCCAGTAATTGTTGGCATTTCCACTCGGTATCAGCATGGTCTAACATACCATATACCTGCTCAATTTCTTTTCCTGAAAGCAACAGTTTTACGCCATTGTGCGGTGTTGGTATAGCCACTGGTTGTTCCAATTCCTTTACTGCCTTGCCATACCGGTCCAGCACTTTTTTTAAAAACATGGTCAGTTGTATAAAGTCCTTCGCCGCAACGGTAACAACAATGTTGTTGTATGCAAACTGGAAGTTATTGCATGATGCACACCGTACAATGTACCCCAGGCCTTCTTTATAAAACAATGTTTGATAGCTGCACATATTTGTATTACAAATGTGCTTCATAGAATCGGGCTTGGTTTATATAATCAGGAAATGCGTTTACGTAAAACGGAAATTGCAAAGGTTTGCATCTTTGATCCTTCGTAGGTTGTATTTCAGGGGCATTATTTTACCCTTATAACAGGCCGTTAATTTGAGGACATTTTAATGCGTGAATGACTGCGCACTATGTACGCTTGAAGTCATGAAGTTACATATTAACGATTCCGGAAAATCATTCTTATCTGCCGATTCCGGTCTGTGTTTTGAGGATTGAATAATAGCTGCCGCCGTTTGTTTCCAGCTTGTTCGCATACTAATTTTGACCTGGATTTAATAGAATTTAAAGGCAAGGCTAATTAAGATGAATACCAATTAATCCGTTCTCTGAACAGAATTTTTTTTAGGGTGTTAAGCAACGAAAGCATTTATGCGAAGCTCTGAATAAACAAATATTACAGTTTTCTGGAAGATAAAAACGGCCTTGGCAACATCTCTCAAAATGTTGACGATACAAAACATTATAGGAATCAATTCAAATTATTTTATAGCGCGTGTATTAACGAGGCTGGGATGTGTGTGCCTATTGGGATCGGTAATCACAATTGGTTTTAACCATTGGGGTTTTCATTATTCCGTATTGTTCTTCGCCTGGGTTGCCATGGTTGCATTGGCGTACAGGTTTGTAGCACGGTTTATTAACTCATATAGCAAAGCAGGCTGGGCAATATTAGTTGTTGCAATGGTTTGTTTTGCGGCAGCATATTACTACGTACTGTTAAATATTCTGCCCGACCTTGGGGCCGATCCATCGGATATGTTTTAGTACAGCCGTATACTCTCACAAGAATTTCATCGCTTCTCCAAACATTACATTGTTATTTTGCAGCATGAATGAAAGTATTACGATAAGGCCAATAGAGCAATCTGATAATAAAGCAATCGCTGCCGTTATTCGTACTGTTCTTGCTGAACACAAAGCAGATAAGCCCGGCACGGTTTATTATGATCCTACAACGGATGATTTATTTGCGTTGTTTCACCAAGCCGGCTCTCTCTATTTTGTGGTTGAAATCGATGGAGAGATTGTGGGTGGCTCAGGAATCTATCCCACAGAGAATCTTCCTCAGGGTTGCTGTGAACTGGTAAAACTTTATTTGCTGGACAAGCTACGCGGAAAAGGGTTGGGTAAACGGTTAATTGAACACTGCATTGAAGAAGCGGGAAAAATGGGTTATGCCTCCATATACCTTGAAACTATGCCCGAGTTGAGTAATGCTGTAAGCCTGTATGAAAAAATAGGGTTTCAATACCTTCAGCAGCCATTGGGCAACTCGGGCCATTTTGGTTGCGATATATGGATGCTTCGTGCGCTGTAAGTTATAGGTTGTACGTAATACGTTATAAGTTTTTGCATGATAGGTTATAAGTTGTGTCTTGTTGTGTTGCCCTGTCGTGAAAAGATATAGTTCAATACATTCAATTTGCCCATAGCTGACAGCTATCAGAAGCTTATCTTTTCCGGCAATGTATACTTTCTTCCTTTGTTTACTGCCTGCAACCATGTCATTAATGGAGCAAAATAATCAAGCATTGGTTTAGCGCTCATGTCGCTGTGAATGGTTTCCTGTAAATGTTTGCGCCAGTCTACACTTGCTCCTGTTTTCATAACGCTTTTTAAAAAATCGCCTACAGCTTTATTGCCCCAATAATTGGTTGCATGCGGATCCTGGTGCAGAATATTTTTGGCGATGTATGTATGGAACTGAAACAGTAGAACATTGGCTATGGAATAATCATAGTATTGTGCGGGATCGTCAGTAATATGTGTTTTGCTTGCAGCATCGCAATAGGTTTCATCTCTCTCGGATGGAGGCACTATGCCCTGATATTTTTTGACAAGATCCCACCAGGTTTTGTTGTATTGGTTTTCCGGAATATTCTTTGCATAAAGCGCATATTCAAATTCAGTCATAACACCACTTCCCCATGGTATATGAACAATATATTCAAGTGCCTCATTCAACATTTGCAATGTATCATTGGTCTTAATTCCACTGCTGATCATTTTAAGATTTTCCAGGAAAGGTTTTTGTAAAGAGGCAAGTCCCATCATAGATCCAAAGGCTTCGTGGAATCCTCGGTTCGCACCACTTCTTAAGATGATGGGTACTTCAGGAATGGAGTAACTCATGTAATAATACACGTGGCCGAGTTCATGCAGTACAGTGCTCCAATACTCGGTATTGGGTGTGATGCTTTGTAGTGAGCGGACATCCTTATCCAGGTCCATATGCCATGCAGATGCATGGTTATTCTTTGAAAATGGTGAATCGGCAGGTACGGGGTAGAGGCTGCTATTCTTCCAGAAGGAAGCAGGCAAAGAATCAAAGCCAATGCTTTCATAAAATTTTTCACTTTGATGGGCCATCCATTCCGGCCCGTTGGCCTTAAGAACCGGATCTATATTCAATCCTTCTACTTTAACAAGATCGCCCCAGCTTTGTCCCCAACGGTTGGGTAGCCAGTGTGCAGGTATATATTCAGGAACAGGTTGCTTGTACCTGTTAGCAAGTTCATATCGTGCCCACGTATGCAGCTCGCGATAAAGTGGCCATATTTCGCTGATAAATTGCCTGGTTAATTTTACCATATCATCGCCGCTCATTCCATATTCTTTCGCATTGTAATCGAAAAAATCTTTGTAGTTAAGTGGAGTAACAGATGCATTACGCAAGTGTTGCAGTGAGTCTACGCCAGCCTTTAATACTTTGCTTACTTCTTTGCTGGCAGTCCAGGCTGCAAGCCGTTCATTGAGATTGTTTGATGTTTGCAGGATCTGATCAAGATCGCCTGTTGTTACAGCTTTTCCATTCAGCATGTATTTAAATCCATAAAGTGCAGAGGTCTGCTCGTTGGTAATCTTAATCCTTCTTTCAACAACGCTACCTGCTGTTTCGGGGTTATTGCCTGCATTAAAAAGGATCGTCTCAAATTGCCTTTCCTGTATTGGTGTAAGCTTACTTTTGATTGCGAGGTATTTTTGTGCAGAGTCAATATTTTGTTTGCTGCCCGTGTATTTTGCCAGGGCTTTATCCGCTTCTCCGGCCTCATGCTCCGCAGTTGTGTCGCCTTTTACAATCCGGGTATTCAGTTTCCACTGTGCAAGGGATGAAGCATAATAAAGCCGCTGAAAATCTTTGTTGTATTCATTCAGGGATGCCTGGGCTTGCTGCTGAACGGACTCATCAGTTTGTTCCGAAGGTTTGCAGCAAACCAACAGGAGTGAGGCCAGAATACAAATAATACAGGTTTTCATTTGACTGATTTTGCGATGATAAATTGATATGCATATAACGCGGCAAGACGGCATATTTTAAAACGTTTTATTCAGCGAATGTTTGCGAACAGGATAGTACATGATGGTTGCTAAAACAAATCAGGCTCACTTGCTAATGTAAAAACGACGGAGTAAGATAATTCTTTTTCGCTTACAAGCATTAGCTTTCAGAGAGTTTTTACTACATTTCAACCTTTGAAATATTTATACAACAAACCCCTACATTTGTAACCATTTTAATAAAACCAAAATCTTCGAAAATGGCTGAAAAAATCAAAGTGGCCAATCCGGTGGTAGAACTGGATGGCGATGAAATGACCAGGATTATCTGGAAGTTTATTAAAGAAAAATTAATCCTCCCATATATTGACGTTGATATTAAATACTATGATCTTGGTGTAGAACATCGCGACGCGACAGATGATCAGGTTACTGTTGATGCAGCCAATGCAATTAAACAATATGGTGTAGGTATCAAATGCGCTACTATCACTCCCGATGAACAACGTGTGGAGGAATTTAAGTTAAAGCAAATGTGGAAGAGCCCCAACGGCACTATCCGTAACATTTTAGATGGTACTGTATTCCGCGAACCAATTGTGTGCAGCAATGTACCACGTTTGGTTCCGAACTGGACTGCTCCTATTTGTATCGGCCGTCACGCATTTGGCGACCAATACCGTGCAACCGATTTTCTTACTAAAGGAAAAGGAAAGCTGACTGTTAAGTTTGAAGGCGAAGACGGTACAGTTCAACAATACGAAGTATACAATTTCAAAGGAGATGGTGTTGCATTAACCATGTACAACACAGATGAAAGTATCACTGGCTTTGCCCGCGCATGTTTCAACCAGGCGTTGATGAAGAAATGGCCTTTGTATCTTTCTACAAAAAATACCATCCTGAAAAAATACGATGGACGTTTCAAAGATATTTTTGAAAACATTTTCCAGACTGAATTTAAAGCTCAGTTTGAGGAAGCTGGTATCACTTATGAACATCGCCTGATTGATGACATGGTTGCCAGCGCATTAAAATGGAACGGTAATTTTGTTTGGGCTTGTAAAAACTATGATGGCGACGTACAAAGCGACACCGTTGCTCAAGGTTTCGGTAGCCTTGGTTTAATGACTTCAACACTGGTAACTCCTGATGGAAAAGTAATGGAAGCTGAAGCTGCTCACGGTACAGTTACGCGCCACTACCGCGAACATCAGAAAGGTAAGCCAACTTCTACCAACCCTATCGCATCTATCTTCGCATGGACGCGTGGTTTGGAGTTCCGTGGCAAACTTGACAACAACCAGGCATTGATCGACTTCTGTCTTGCGCTTGAAGAAGTGTGCGTTGAAACGGTTGAAAGTGGTAAAATGACAAAAGACCTTGCTGTTTGTATTCAAGGCAACAAGGTTCAGCACGGTAAAGATTTCCTTTACACTGAGGAATTCCTTGATGCGCTGGATGAGAACCTGAAGAAGAAATTAGGTAAGTAATCTAACTGGCTTTAAGTCAAAAGTAAATATTCAAAAGGCGGGTTGTAAAACCCGCCTTTTTTTGTAGTAAGATCTAAGGTTAGAATAGAACGCAACCAACAGCTGTCTTATAATATTACTTCCGATTAAAACCTTTTGAATTTTTACTTTTTACTTTCGATTCAGCACTTCTCAAAAACGTACATTTACAATATGAGTAAGCACGATATTTTAATTATCGGAGGTGGGCCTATTGGCCTGGCCTGCGGTATTGCGGCGAAAAAAGCAGGGCTTAATTACATAATTATAGAGAAAGGTGCACTGGTCAACAGTTTGTATAATTATCCATTGTACATGACGTTTTTCTCCACTTCTGAACGGCTCGAAATTGGCGGCATTCCCTTTATGAGCCTTAATCCGAAGCCACATCGCAATGAAGCGCTTGAGTATTACAGAAGAGTAAAACAATCTTTTGATTTGAATATCCGTTTGTTTGAAGAAGTTAAAGAAGTAAACAGGCTGAACAAAGAAGATGAAGCGCATTTGTTTTCGGTTGTTACATCAAAAGCAAATTATGAAGCCAGTAATATTATTATTGCTACAGGCTTTTACGATATCCCTATTTATATGAATGTGCCGGGTGAGGACCTGCCGAAAGTGAAACATTACTATCGCGATCCTAGCTTTTACGCCTTTCAGAAAGTGTTGGTTGTTGGTGCAAACAACTCTTCTGTTGATGCTGCATTGGAAACCTGGCGTAAAGGCGCGGAAGTTACAATGGTAGTAAGAAAAGATGTTATTGGCGAACGGGTAAAATATTGGGTAAAGCCTGACATGGAAAACAGGATTAAAGAAAATAGCATTAAAACTTACTTCAACTCTTCCGTGAAATCAATTGCAGAAGATACAGTGACCATTGAAACGCCTGACGGTGAAGTTACCATCGAAAATGATTTTGTACTCGCAATGACCGGCTACCGGCCTAACTTTGAACTGTTGAAAAAGTTCGGAATAGAATTTTCCGCAGACGATGTTTGTGTGCCATCCTACCATGAAGAAACAATGGAGACAAACCAGCCGGGCATCTTTCTTGCGGGAGTTGTTTGTGGTGGCATGAACACGCATAAATGGTTTATTGAAAATTCAAGGGTTCATGCCGATCAGATCATTTCATATATCGCTTCAAAACAGTAATTGTGTTGTGAATCGAAGCCAACGCAAATTTTTATACCAGTAACCAAAAAAACAATGACAAAAGCAATCTCTTACCTCTTTGTGCTGTTCTCCGTTTTGTTGCTCATATCCTGTAAAGACGGCGCCTATGATCTTAAGTTCAATCCGCCTACCGGAGCCAAATACAAATATGTAGTTGTGATGAATCAGCAAATGGAGCAAAACATAAAAGGGCAATCGCATAGCGCTGATAATACTACTGAAATGTATGTGACTTATGAAGTATTGCAAAATACAAGTGCAGATAAACATTTAAAACTTACGTATAACAGGTTTAAGGGATCGTCTAATGGAGAATCATATGATACGGACGATTCGGCATCTGCAAGCGGCCACAACCCGATGACATTCGTGTACCAGGGTATGAAGAATTACCCGCTGCTCGTAACGATTTCAGAAAAGGGCCAGGTAAAAGATGTTACGGGTATTGATGAATTGCTGGATAGAATTGTGGCCTCAATCCCGCTTGACTCTGCAAGCAAAGCCATGATAAGGACAAACACGCAAAAAATAATGGGGAAGGATTTTGTGAAGAGCATGATTGAGCAATCATTCAAAATCTATCCTTCAAAGAAAGTGAGCGTAGGTGATACATGGAGTGATTCTATGACGCTGACTGCCGGGCTTGACTTCAAAATGGCGAATAATTTTACGTTGAAAGGAGTAGATAACAACAAGGCGACGATTGATGTGACCTCAGATATAACCAGCGGTTCAATGGATATGGGCATGATGAAAATAGAAACAAATATGAAGGGAACCCAAAAAGGTACAACAGAAGTAGATGTGCCTACAGGCATGACCACCTCCGCAGATCTTGATCAGGATATTGAAGGCAATATGAAAATTATGGGAATGGATATTCCGGTAAAAATCAAAACAAAAATAAAGGTAACAGGGACGAAAATTTAAGCTGCCGGGCATTGAAGTTTGAAAGCACGAATTAGAATTTATTGGGGAGTTGCTTTACGTTTCTCGTTGATGAGCTCATTAAATTGTTCTTTTGCAAAAGAGAGACAAAAGTAAATTTGGTAGATAAACACTTTTTTAAAATAAATATCCGGTATAAATTTTTACTCAAAAATCTATACCGGATATTTTTAGTGATAGGTGCTAGCAGCTGTAAACAACTTCCCGAAAGGGCCAGGTGTTAGATCTTACATCGTACACCGTACATCTAACATCGCACATCGTCTGTTTTATTTCATCACATCTTCAATTACCTGTCCAATGCTGCCACTGGGCATTTGAATATGAAGCAGTGCAGCCACCGTAGGAGAAATATCAGTCATATATGTTTCCATATTGGTTTTGCCTTTTCTAATGCCCCATCCATACCACAACAAAGGAATGTGAGAATCGTAAGGATTCCAAAGGCCGTGCGTAGTGCCGGTTGCTCCGCCATCAATATAGCCTGGTTTCAATATGATCTGAATGTCGCCGCTACGTGCAGGAAGATAGCTGTTGGTAACACGTTCTTTAAGTGTGGCAGTAAGTGTTGTTTGTGCAAGTTTCTCCATCTCAAAAGCATTCACAACGCCATCGATATTACGAAGGTATTTTATCGTTTGCCTTACAATATCATTTTTATCCATATCAGACGCTTCTATCAACGCATGATTTAAATAAAACTGGTAGTTACTTGCATTTACAATGATATTGTCTTTTCCAAATTTGTCTTTCAGCATTTGATTCAGTCCTTTCAGAATATTGCCTTCATTGATAGTTCCGCCGGGCAGCCTGTTTTCTTTCATGAAGCCTGGCACATGAGCAACTGCGTGGTCAGCGGTAAGAAATGCCGTGTATTGGCCTTTGCCCACTGTTGCATCCAGGAAGTCGAACAATTTGCCAATGCTTTCGTCAAGGCGTACATAATCATCCAATTGCTCCCATGAGTTGGGCCCAAATGCATGCCCGATGTAATCCGGAGAAGAAAAGCTGATGGCTAGAAAATCTGTTGCGCCGCTTTTCCCTAAACCTTCATTAATCACAGCAGCTTTAGCCATTTCAACAGTTAAGGTATTTCCATGAGGAGTTGAAGAAATTTTGCCATAGTCGGTGCCTACATACTTACTTAAATCGTAAGGCATAGCAGAATTTGGTGTACCGAAAGGTTTTCCTTCATAAGGCTTGTCATCTGCGGTGCAGTATGTCAGGTAAGTTTCTTTAGGTAAAGCCAATGTCCAGTTAAGCTGGTACAAAGAATCCACCATTTTCCTGTTATTGAAATTTTGTACCCAGTCAGGTAAAACGTTCATATAATAGGTGCTGGTAATAAAATTGCCCGATTTGCCATCATACCAATAAGCCGCATTTGCTGAATGCCCTGCAGGTAAAATTGCTCCTCTGTCTTTTAACGCCACGCCAATCACTTTACTCTGGAAATTGGTAGCAAGCCTTAACTCATCGGTTATAGTAGTTGCCAGCATGTTAGCCGGGCTCATTGCGCCTGCGGCTGTGTTACCGCTGCCAACTGTTTGAACGGTAGTATCTTCAGCACAGTATACTTCTTTACGTTTCTGGTTATCATACCAGTTATTGCCCATGATGCCGTGAATGGCCGGAACAGAACCCGTATACACGCAAGTATGGCCGGCGGCTGTATAGGTTGGTGTATAAGGAATCATAGTGTTTTCGCATGAATAGCCGTCATTCAGCATTCTTTTAAAACCGCCATTGGCTTTAAAAACGTCGTTGTAACGATAAAGGTAATCCCAGCGCATTTGGTCAATAACAATTCCTACAACAAGCTTAGGACGAGCAACTCCTGTTTTGGAAGCGGCTGATGAAGAACTTTGACTGTTGGATGTAATAACGGTAAATAAGCCAAGAACAAAAACAAAGCAATACTTCATTGTAAAACAATTATTAGGGGAACAAAAGTAGGGTTGAAGATATGTATTATTTGAAAACACGATCTTAAAATTGAGATTTATTGAATAAGCGCAGCCTGACAAAAACAAGGTCATACGTAATGATTTTTGTTAATTTCTTCTGAAATATGGGCTAAACAAACCCATACCGAAGCGCCTTCTTTATTGATATAAAATAGTTTAAACCTTGTTTCGCCGCAAATAAATACCTGTTTGTATCATTTTTTATGCACATAAACGCACTGATAGTGCAAAAAAATGCGATGCGAAGCGCTAAAACGGCTGCTGTATTTAAGTTGAATGGGTTATTTTTGCGCAGTCGCGAAAAGATAATGATTGCTTCACATGGGAAGCTTCTATCAGGCGGGGGTTAAAGTATAAACCGGTTCACCAAACCACCAATCCAACAAGTAACCGGAATTTATCATTTTAAACTATATACACTTTATGGCAGATATTTTCGAAAGATTGATCAAAAATTACGGCCCTATCGGACAACATCGTGAAAGAGCACACGGGTATTTCGCATTTCCTAAACTGGAAGGTGAAATTGGCAGCAGAATGAAGTTTCGTGGTAAAGACGTTGTAGTATGGAGCCTGAACAACTATTTAGGGTTGGCAAATCATCCTGATATCAGAAAGGTAGATGGTGAAGCATCTCAGAACTTTGGCCTTGCATACCCGATGGGCGCGAGAATGATGAGTGGTAACAGTAACTATCACGAACAGTTGGAAAAAGAATTGGCAGAATTTGAGCAGAAAGAGGATGCCATATTGCTGAATTTCGGCTACCAGGGTATAATGAGTACAATTGACGCCGTTTGCGGCCGTCATGATGTGATTGTATATGATGCGGAAAGCCATGCTTGTATAATTGATGGTTTACGTTTACATCCCGGCCACAGGTTTGTTTTCAAACACAATGACGTTGCTGATTGCGCAAAACAATTGGAAAGAGCAACCGCATTGATTGAAAAACAAGGACAAGGTGGCATCCTGGTGATTACAGAAGGTGTGTTTGGAATGGCCGGCGATCAGGGTAAATTAAAAGAGATTATTGATCTTAAGAGCTCATATGAATTCCGTTTGCTGGTGGACGATGCGCATGGTTTCGGTACTTTAGGTAAAACAGGTATGGGTGCTGGTGAAGCACAGGATTGCCAGGATGGTATCGATCTTTATTTTTCTACTTTTGCCAAGTCAATGGCTTCCATCGGAGCATTTCTTGCCGGGCCTAAAGTGATCATCGATTATATCCGTTATAATATCCGTTCACAAATCTTTGCGAAAAGCTTGCCAATGCCAATCGTTCTGGGTAACCTGAAGCGTTTGGATATGTTGCGCACTATGCCTGAGCTACGCGAAAAATTGTGGAACAATGCATTAAGCCTGCAGAAAGGATTAAAGGAAAATGGTTTTGATATTGGTGCCACCAACACAATGGTAACGCCAGTTTACATGAAAGGTGGAGTAGAAGAAGCAACTGCAATGGTGATGGACCTTCGTGAAAATTACGGTATCTTCTGTTCTATTGTGGTATACCCGGTAATTCCGAAAGGGCATATCATTTACCGTTTAATTCCTACCGCAGCACATACAGAAACTGATATTAAACAAACTATCCAGGCCTTCAGCGAAACAAAAGCTAAACTGGATGCAGGTGACTATAAAGTTGAAGCCATTCCTGATATGGCTGAAGCAAACTAGGCCGATAAAAGAATATTTAATAAGGTAAAGCCTCCCAAATAAAAGGGAGGCTTTCTTGTTATGATTTGAAATTTGCTCGGTTAAAGAATAAATTCCGAATCGTTCTAATGTCGATGTTTGTTTATTCGGTGTTATTTTTGAAACATGATAAAGTATCTCAAAAGGATTACTCCTTTTATACTCGCATCCTCCACCGCAATTGTTGCAGCTTTTTCTTTTTTACTAACGGGAGGTGACACATTCAAGTACAGGATTGGTTTCTTTATTCCGCTTGTATTACTCAGCATTGTTCCGCTCATTTTAGATTTCCTCTTAAAGCGCTATCTTCAGGCAAAAGGCCTCATTTGGATATGGGTAGTAGAGTTAATTCTTCTGCTCGTTGTCGTTTATTTCTGGATCATAAATTAATTATATGCATATAGAACATATTGCTCTTTATTGCAACGACCTTGAAAAGATGAAGCATTTCTATTGCAAATATTTTGAGGGGACGGCTAATGAGATTTATCGCAGCAAGACAACCAAAGGGTTTGAGTCTTATTTTGTAAGTTTTGCAAGCGGTGCAAGATTTGAGCTGATGAAAAAGCCTGGTATTTCAGATGTATCTGCCGTTACAGCAAGAGCTGAAAATCCCGGATTTGTTCATCTCGCATTTTCTGCAGGAAACCGTGAAAAAGTGGATACTTTAACAGAGGCTTTAAGAGCGAATGGCTTTGCTGTTTTGGGTGAGCCACGAATAACCGGAGATGGCTATTATGAAAGCATTATCGCCGATCCCGAAGGAAACAGAATAGAAATCACCGAATAAAACAATTCGCGTTGTTCGAAATTATTATTGTATTACGGATGAAGCCACCAGCTTAAAGCTGATAGCTGATTGCCAAAAGCTAAAAGCATGAGCATACATTTTGAAACGATCGGTTGGGCTTATGGCTCTAATATATATGAAGTGAATACGCGGCAGTATACAGCGGAAGGCACTTTCAAGGCTTTTCAGCAACACTTGCCAAGGCTAAAGGATATGGGAGTAGAGATATTGTGGTTTATGCCCATAACGCCCATCGGTAAGGAAAAACGATTAGGAACGTTGGGCAGCTATTATGCATGCAGTGATTATACTTCTATTAATCCGGAATATGGATCACTGTCCGATTTTAAAACGCTGGTGAGTGCAGCGCACGAGCTTGGTTTTAAAGTAATCATCGACTGGGTGGCGAACCATACGAGTTATGATCACCACTGGACAAAAGAGCATCCTGAATGGTACCGGAAAGATGACCAGGGAAATTTTGTAGAGCTTCATGGATGGGATGATGTAATTGACCTTGACTATTCAAATGATGCACTTCGTGCCGAGATGATTAAGTGCATGCAATTCTGGGTAAAAGAATGTGGCATTGATGGCTTCCGTTGTGATATGGCACACCTGGTGCCGCTTGATTTCTGGCAAGAGGCGAGAACGGCTTGTGAAGAAACTAACCGCCTGTTCTGGCTTGCCGAATGTGATGTGGATGAATACCTGCAGGTGTTTGATGTTTCTTATGCATGGAGATGGATGCATGCTACAGAGAAATTTATGCGGCATGAAATAGGGCTAAAGGATGTCAACAATATTTTGCGCGATTACGTGGGTTATCATGAAAAAGCATGGAAACTTTTTTTTACTGCCAATCACGATGAAAATTCATGGAACGGGAGCGAATATGAAAAGTATGGCTCGGCAGCAAAAGCCTTCGCTGTTTTCTCTCTAACGTGGCCGGGGTTGCCGCTGATCTATAGTGGCCAGGAGTTGCCCAATTTGAAGCGCCTCAAATTTTTTGAAAAAGACACAATAGAATGGGCCGAGCCTGTAGAGCTTCACGGGTTCTATAAAACACTATTGCAGTTAAGAAAAGAAAACAAGGCGTTGCATAATGAGGCGAGGTTGATTTGTTTTTCAACAGATGCAAATGACAAAGTGCTTGCATACCTTCTTGTAAAGGATCATCAAAAAGTTTTAGTGCTGTTGAATTTATCAGGGGAAGAAAGGATAAAAATAGATATTGCCGATCCTTCTTTAAAGGGAGATTATGTCAATTTGTTTTCGGGCCTAAAGCATAGTTTAAATGAACGCGAGATATTCGAAATGCAACCCTGGGAGTATTTTGTTTATGCGTCTACATTGTGAGCAAAAACATTGGCAGACCAATCAGCAATACAAAATATAGTCGCGGGTTGAATTCGTCGACAAGCCGTGAATACAACGCAATTCAAATCCCGAAGGGATGAAATTATTATAGACTAGATGTATTATCTAAAATCTATCACCGAAGGAGTGGTACAATTTCATGGTGCCACCCCTTCGGGGTTTATAGTGCGGAGAAGATCTTTTTCTATAATAATTTCATCCCTTCGGGATTTAGTAATGATCGTGATGGTTGCGACCGAGTAGAAATCTTTGACGATTTATTGTTGCGATCCACTTCAAACATGGCTCTAAAGAAAGGCCGGCATAAAAGCCGGCCTTTCTTATATACTCATTGTGTGAAACTTTCACTATTCACCATTCACTCATCACTTATTGGTCTCCATTGTCGCCGCCTTTGTCTGAGCCGCTAAGGTTTAACGGGTATGCGTAAGAGCCTTCATAACCCGGATAGATACCTTCAATCTTAACCGTACCCTGTGTGCTTGCAAGAACACTTTTCAGTTCATCTATATTGTTCACGGGCTGGCCGTTAATACTTGTGATCACAAATCCTTCCTGCATTCTTGTCCTCTTCAAGATACCGTTGCCGATCTTCTTAACTACAACACCACCTGTAATATCGTTTTTCTTAGCGGTAGCAGCATCAATGTTTGCTAATTCTGCGCCCAATTTGTCAAGAGCAGATTCAGCTTTTACTTCTGTATAAGTGCCCGCTTTATTTTTCAATGTAACCGTAGTGGTATTTTCTTTACCGGCTCTAACATAAGTCAGGGTGATTTTATCACCGGGTTTGTAACGTGCTACCTGGTCTTGCAATTCAGGGCCGCTTGTAATGGTCGCTCCATTGATCTTCGTAATGAAATCACCTTTTTGAATACCACCCTGGAAAGCCGCGCCATCTTTTGGTACATCGGTCACGTAAACACCATCACCTTCTTTAATACCCTGCTGTTTCTTTTGTTCGTCGGAAGCCTGTTCGCTTAAATATTGGATACCGATATATGCTCTCTGAACGGTACCGAATTTAATCAGGTCATTCACAATTTTCTTAACCATGTTCACAGGAATCGCGTAAGAATAACCTGCATAAGAACCTGTAGGAGATGCTATAGCGGAGTTAATACCGATCAGCTCTCCACTTGTGTTGATTAACGCACCACCACTATTACCTGGATTTACAGCTGCGTCAGTCTGAATAAATGATTCAATAGGAGAGTTGCCCCTGTTGATACCGATTGATCTTGCCTTTGCGCTCACAATACCTGCCGTTACAGTTACATCAAGATTCAATGGGTAACCTACCGCAAGTACCCATTGGCCTAGGCGTGTATCATCACTGTTTCCGTAAACGAGGTAAGGTAAACTGGTTCCTTCAACTTTAATAACGGCGATGTCACTGTTATTATCAGTACCTACAACTGTAGCTTTATAGCTTTTGCGGTTGGCTAATGTTACGTTTATTTCGTCTGCACCTTCAACTACGTGATTGTTGGTAACGATATATCCATCAGCGCTGATCAATACACCACTACCGCTCGCGCGTTGTTCTGGTGTCATCCTTGATTGGGGGCCGCCGAAGAAGTCAGAGAATGGATCATCGTCTCCAAAAAAATCGGAGAATGGGTTTCTCTGCTTTGGCAGGTTATTGCTAACCTGTTTAGGTTTTGTTCTTGTTTTAATGTGTACAACTGCGGGAGTTGCAGAGGTTGCTGCCGCTGAAAAATCCACAGGGCCTGCTGCGTTATCTTTGTTAAAAAATCCTGCATAGTTAACGGGTAGTTTTCCATTTTCCTGTACACCTGCATACTGCGTCTGCATCCATTTGCTGTATCCCCAAACACTCAAAACAGCTGTAGATGCACTGATAGCAACTATCAATAAAATACTTTTGAGTTTCATTGTTCTTCTAAATTTTTAAAGTTCAAAATTGACTAATCTTTAGTGTCAAATAATATGCCTTTCGGACAACAAATAAACGAAGCTGTTTAATCGTGCGTTAATTAAATTTTCCTTTTAACATAAGTTTGACGAAGGTCATCGTACTTCTGTCAAAACGGAGTTAACGTGTTCATAAATACTGTCATAAAGATAATCATCTAAGTGCGAAAATGGCATAGATTTCTATGAATGGCAAAACTGTAATAAGTAAGAGTTGCGAACTACAAAACACTTAGGTGAAACAAGCAAAGCGCATGAAAGGTTCATCATAAATGCAATCGCTAAAAACAACCGTTCTAATTCTTAATTTATTGGCCCATTGAGGATTGTAAGATAAATGGTGTTGAGGAAGGTTAACTCATCAGCTCGACATATCGCTCAAAGTCAAAGACAGTTTTTAAAAACAAATGGCAGCTGCCGTTCAATCGGTAAAACATGTTTGTAGCAATCGCCTCGTTCTGTTGTTTTATGCAGAACGAGGCGATATTTGGTTGAATGAAATACTCTTAAAGCCCTTTCAGAAAAGCCATTGTATCCACTCCGTCAGCATAATCCGTCAATGAGGGCTGTTGAGCATCTCCGAAAGGAATATGGTCCTTTCCCACAACGCATTGAATGGCTTCGTTACCTTCAAAGCTTTGCGACAACAGGTCTCTATCATTATAGTACTCAAAATGCACCTGGCTGATGGGCGAGAAGGGAGAATTGTTTTCGGTAATAACCACTGCTCCGCTGTTCATGTAGTATTTATTGTTCATGATTAACAGGGAAAGCTGGTAATCAAAATTGTGTTTGTACTTATGATAATCCAGGAAGTAATCGTACTGTTTCAGCACATCCAGCAATGGCATAAAATCATAATTCTCCGGAACATATAACTTGGTAACATTGCGGCAACCGAGCCCAAAATAAAGTTGAATGTCTTTCGCCAGGTTATTCAGGTCTTCCGCAGACTCCTGTCCATCCAAAATAGCCACAGATGTCCGGTTTTTGCGGATGATGCTCGGGTATTTGCTAAAGTAATATTCAAAATAACGCCCGGAATTATTGCTGCCGGTGGCGATATAGGCATCGCAGCCTTTTAATATTTCAGCAAATTGAACAAGCCCTTCCACCTCTTCGTTCCATTCTGACAGCTTTGCTACAAGATGTGTCAGCAGCACATCATCCTTCGAAGAGAGTTTAATGGCCATGCGGTGCCCTGTAATAAATGTGCAAAGAAAGTCGTGAAACCCTACCAGCGGAATATTTCCTGCCATAACAATCCCAACAAGTTTTGGGCTGGGATTTTCCTGCGGAATTTCATAATTTTTCGTCCAGGCTTCCATGGCGGGCTGGGTAAGAAATTCATGGGCAAGTGCAGTTGATGCCAGATCAATAAATTCCGGAACAAACCATGGGTTCTGCCTGTTGGCGCGTTCCTTTATTATCTGCCACTCTTCGCCGTTGTTTTGAATATACGCGCCCAATTGTGCTAATAATTCTATACGTTGTTGTAAAGTCATCTTACATATATTAACTCTAGTGATTTATATTTGCGGCATCATGTGGTTTATCAGGAACAGCGGCGGCATATGAGCGTTACCTGTACCTTCTTAAACTACACGAGTTTGCGACAGCCGCAAAATTCTGAAATTTACAATCACAAAAATCAAATAATATGGCAATCAAAATAACAGATGAATGTATTAACTGCGGAGCCTGCGAACCAGAATGTCCAAATAATGCCATTTATGAGGGAGGAGTAGAATGGGCCATATCTGACGGAACAACCGTTAAAGGATCTATTACGCTTATGGATGGAAGCCAGGCTGATGCAAATGAGCGTTTTGCGCCAATCAGTGTTGACACTTACTATATTGTTCCCAATAAATGCACAGAATGCCAGGGTTTTCACGAAGAGCCCCAATGTGCGGCTGTTTGCCCTGTTGACTGCTGCGTTCCGGATGAAATGTACCAGGAAACAGTGGATGAACTGATGGCTAAAAAGGAAAAACTGCACATAATGTAATCCCGCGGCAGTGTGCGAAACTTTTTTTGCACTCTATTACCGAGGTGGTTACCTTTATGTAAATGATTGTTGCTGCGAGGCGACATTAATAACGGTGGGTGATATTTCCCGCTAACGTGAGGTGAAGGATGTATGTTCTTCACCTTTTTGTTTGGCCATAGCGGAGATTTTCTTTCGTTAAAATTTTAGCAGCAATAGCTTAGATGGATTAGCTCATTATCTTTGGAAGTCAAGCCCGGCAAAATCAATATTCAATAGATTTTCCGTAATTAAAGTATAAAACGCCGTGTACCGGCCAATCTAAAAGAACAAAGAATAATTGATGAAAAAGAAAATAGCATTGGTTACAGGCGGTTACAGTGGAGAGGCAGAGATCAGTTACAAAAGTGCGGTGACCGTTGAGAATAATGTAGATAAAGAAAAATTTGACGTATACAAAATAGATGTCCATCCCGACGGATGGAACTATATAGATGGAGACGGGAATAAAACACCTGTTGAGAAAAGCGACTTTACCGTTTCTGCCAATGGCAATAAAATCAGCTTTGATGCGGTGTTGATGTGTATTCATGGTACGCCGGGCGAAGACGGGAAATTACAGGGTTACTTTGATATGCTTCATCTGCCTTATACGAGTTGCGATGCGGCTACGTCTGCACTAACTTTCAATAAGCGTTACACCGTAGCTGTTGCGGCTTTCGGCGGAATAAATGTGGCTCGTTCCTTACATATATTTAAGCATTCTCCGGTAACAGCTGAGGCCATTCTTCAGCAACTACAATTACCTGTTTTTGTTAAACCGAATAATGGTGGCAGTAGCATAGGCATGAGCAAAGTAACAGAAGCTGATGAATTGCCGGCTGCGTTGGAAAAGGCGTTTAAAGAAGATGATCAATTGCTTGTTGAAGAATTTATTTCGGGAAGGGAATTTACCATAGGTGTTTTTAAAACAAATGGAAAGATTATTACGTTACCCATAACCGAAGTAATTACGCATAAGGACTTCTTTGATTACGAAGCGAAATACCTGGGCAAAAGCGAGGAAATTACTCCCGCAAAGGCAGATGAATCCATTGCGGAAAAAGTTCGCGCAGCGGCAAAGAAAGTTTACGAGTTATTGAACTGCCGCGGCATTGTTAGAATAGATTTTATTTACAACGAAGAAAGGCAGGCGCCGTTTATGCTGGAAGTGAACACCGTGCCCGGCCAAAGTGAAGCGAGCATTGTACCTCAGCAGGTAAAGGCAATGGGATGGACGCTGAAGGAATTCTATACTGCTGTGATTGAAGATGCCATCAATGTATAACGGCATGGACATGGATAAACAACTGAACAGGATATTATTTAGCATATTTTCTTAAAAAAGATATATTAAGTGTTCAAATTTTTAACGACAAAACCCCTTTGGGTGAATTTATTAATAGCAATTGTTGTGGCTTTGCTATTATTTTTTGGTTTTTTCAGCTCATTAGGGTGGCTTACGCATCACGACGCCAATGCAAAAGTTCCGTCTGTTGTCGGAAAAACTGTTGCGGAGGCAAAAACTGCTTTGGAATCTCAGGGGTTTGACGTTGCAGTGCTGGATTCCGTTTACATCGATACGCTGCCCAAAATGGTTACCGTAAAACAGTCGCCAGAGGCAGACGCCCTTGTTAAGCAGCATAGGACCATCTATCTTACCATTAACCGTTCTATTCCACCACTGGTTGAAATGCCCGACCTGCGTGGGTTTTCCTTTAAAAGTGCCCAGCTTTACCTGCAAAGCCTGGGGTTAAAGATGGGAGAGGTGTCTTATAAGCCGGATATTGCCAAAAACTCGGTACTTGACCAGGTATATAACAACAATCCTATAAAACCAGGCACTAAAATAAACATGGGAAGCACCATTGCACTGGTAATAGGAAGTGGTGTTGGCAGTACTTTAATTGATGTGCCTGACCTTACGGGCATGACAGTAAAAGATGCACGTAGTTTTTTAAGCGCTATGAGCATTGGCATTAGCACAATTAACGCAGCGGATGCGCCGGTGGCCAACCAGGAAAATGCGTATATTGTGCGGCAAAATCCGGAAGCCTACAATATTGTTGGCGACGGACAAATGGTTTCAAATAAAATAAGGGCAGGGCAATTAATTGATATTTGGGTAAGCAGCACCAAACCTGTGGTAGATTCTGCAGGAATAATCAGCCAGCCTGCTAACACGCAATAACCATATTTATTATGCAGACTATTTCTATCGAAGAGCTGAAAAGCAGAATTGATGCGGGTGAAAATGTACACCTGCTGGATGTACGTGAAGACCACGAAAGAGCCGACTTTAACATTGGTGGAAAGCACGTGCCTCTTGGCAAAATCCAGACCATGCAGTTAGAAGATATTGAGGACTGGAAAGACGAGGAAATTGTAGTCTATTGCCGCAGTGGCAACCGTAGTGGAATAGCCAGCATGTTCCTGGAGCAAATGGGATACAAAAGTCCTAAAAACCTGGTGGGCGGAATGTTGGCCTGGCAGGATAAATACGCTAAGTAGCAGGTACGAGGTTAGAAGTACGAAGTACACAGGTGAAACAGGTTTGACCGTTTTCAGCCCAGTTTTTAATGATCAAATTAAGTAAGACGTTTAGACGTACAAAGGTGAGACAGGCGTGTATTTTTTCGCCTGTTGAACTCCAGAAATAGAAAAGCCGCAGATGATATCATCTGCGGCTTTTTAGTGCAATTATGTTTGAAAGTAACCTTCAGCGTTAGTGGCAGGTGAAAAAGATTTGTTAACCGCTCGCTTCGAGGTACTTCGTACTTCTAGCCTCGTACTTGCTAATTATCCTTGTTCTTCTACACCCAATCTTTCCATTACATCCATGCTAATGCCGGTTGAAGAATAACCTCCATCATGGAACAGGTTCTGCATCGTTACCATTCTTGTAAGGTCAGAGAACAATGTAACACAGTAGTCGGCGCAAGATTCAGCGTCAGCATTGCCTAAAGGAGCGATTGCATTCGCAAAATCAAAGAAATCACCAAAACCTTTAATACCGCTTCCTGCAGTTGTTTTTGTAGGAGATTGTGATACGGTATTGATACGAACTTTCTTTTCTACGCCGTAATGGTAACCAAAGCTGCGGGCGATAGACTCAAGCATAGCTTTAATATCAGCCATATCAGTATAAAACGGATATGTACGCTGAGCCGCCATATAGGTAAGGGCCACAACACTACCCCATTCGTTAATTGCATCCAATTTACGCGCAACACTCAGCATTTTGTGCAAAGACATAGCTGATACATCAATCCCTTTCATGAAATAATCGTAATTAGATTCTGTATAAGGGATTTTTTTACGGATGTTAACGCTCATGCCTATAGAATGCAATACAAAGTCGATTTTGCCACCCAAAACTTCCTGAGACTTGGTGAACAGGTTGCTCAGGTCATCAACATTTGTTGCATCAGCAGGAATGATTTCTGAACCAGTTTTTTCAGCCAGCACCTTTATTTCGCCCATTCTCATAGCAATTGGGGCGTTGGTTAATACAAATGTGGCGCCCTCTTCATGCGCTTTTTCTGCAACTTTCCATGCGATGGAGTTCTCGTCCAATGCGCCGGTAATAATGCCACGTTTGCCTTTTAGTAGATTGTATGCCATATGGATTGCTTGAATTTTTACAAGTATTTCTAAAAACGACAAAGAAAACACTAATAATTGATAATTGGAAAAATTGGGAAAGGGAATACGGTGAATCGTGAATGGCCAATAGTGAAAGGTGTAACCTGTTGACGGTGCGGAACCGGTTGAAGGGTTGGGCAGGTTAAATGGTCAACAGTGAATGGTGAAAAGTGAAGGGTGGAAACTGTTGACGGTGCGGAACCGGTTGAAGGGTTGGGTAGGTTAAATGGTCAATAGTGAATGGTGAATAGTGAAAGGTGAGGCCTGATAACTGTTGTTCGGGATTCGTTGAGGGTTTGGAAGAATTTTGCGCGATAATTCGTACTTCGTCAATTTTACTTAGCAATGCTGGCAGCAAAAAAGGTAACCCGCTGCACCTTTCACTATTGACTATTCACTATTGACGCTCCTCACGCCCCTACCATTTCGCGCGCATTCTCCAGTGCTGCGGCTGTTGGTTTCTCACCGCTAAGCATTTGTGCTATGGCATTGATGCGCTCTTCGTGGGCCAATTGGCGGATATTTGTTTTTACGGAATCTCCTTTTACATCTTTGTATACAAAGAAATGAGCGTTGGCCTTGCCGGCGATTTGAGGTTGGTGCGTGATGCAGATTACCTGCCTGCTGTTAGCCAGTTCTTTCATGATAACGCCCACTTGTTTGGCTGCTTCGCCGGAAATACCGGTATCTATTTCATCGAAGATCATGGTGGGAAGATCAATAGATTGGGCAACAAGCGATTTTATGCAAAGCATCAAACGGCTGAGCTCACCGCCGCTGGCAACTTTGCTTATCGGCTCAAAACGATTGCTTTTGTTGGCATCGAAAAGAAATTCAATTTCATTGCTTCCTGTCGCATTCAGTTCTGTGTCTTTTACTTCAACCTTAATTCTTGCATTAGGCATACCGACCTGGAATAGCAATGCATTGACCTTTTGTTCCAAAGGCAAAGTTTGTTTCTTGCGCTGAACTGCAATTTTTTCTGCCTGGGTATTTGCTTGTTTAAAGAGTGTTTCTACCTGCTTCTCTTTCTCTAAAATAGCATCGTCAATATGCAGCACCGCCTGTAATTTCTGTTCCAGTTCGCCTTGTAGCGTTAAAAGTTCGGCAGTGGTTTTTACACCATGTTTTTTCAATAGTTTATATCCTGCCGCTATGCGTTCGTTGATCCAGTCGATGCGCTGTTCATCATAATTTACAGCATCGCTTATGCCTTCAGCTTCAGAAGCTATATCCTGCAGTTCAATATGCACGCTTTGCAGCCTGTTGATTAATGACGGCAGGTCATTATGAAAAGATGAAAAACCATGAAGCTGGTTCATCAATTGTTTTACAGTTTGAATAACAGGCACTTCACTTTCCTTCAGATCAAAAGCAACTCTTGATAAAGCAGTTTTGATACCTTCTGAATTGGTGAGGAGTTTTAATTCATTATCGAGATCTTCAAGTTCGTTCGGCTGCAGATTCACTTCGCTCAGCTCATCAAACAAAAACCTGAAATAGTCCAGTTCTTTAGTGAAGTTATTTTTTTGAGATACCAGTTGGTCCAGTCCTTTTCTGCTGGTAACCCACTGTTTGTAAACACCGGAATATGTGTTCAGTAAAGACTGATTGCCTGCAAGTGCGTCCAGTACTTCACGTTGAAAATCACTGTCACCGATCTCCAGTGTATCAAACTGTTGATGGAGGTCAACAAGCAAAGAAGCCAGTGTTTTTAGCTGCTGTAAAGTAGCCGGCGTATCATTGATAAATGCCCTTGATTTTCCATTCGCCGCAATCTCTCTTCTTATCACCAGGGTTTCTTCATTATCCAGTTCATTTTTTTGTAGAAACTCTTTTACAGCTTGTTTGTCTTCAACTTTAAAAAAGCCTTCGATGAAGCATTTCTTGTCCGAATGCATTAACACCGAAGTATCTGCGCGTTCACCCAATATCAGGCTCAATGCGCCCATTACAATACTTTTTCCTGCGCCGGTTTCCCCTGTGATAATGTTCAGGTTAGGAGAAAAGCTAATCTCTATCTCATCTATTATAGCGTAGTTCCGTATGTGTAACTGTTGAAGCATGGGTGCAAATTAAGGCAAAATAAGGTTTGAGGAATCAGGTTTCAGGTAACAGGTTTCAGGCCTGAGGTGTTAGGCTTAAGATATGAGCGCCAATATCAATTGTTCGACTAATAACAAATTAATATTCATAAAATAAAAAGGCAAAAAAGATGAATGATAACGATGGACTTAACAGCCATCCCTAAATCAGCCATCCTTAAATCAGAGATCAGACATCTAACACCGTACATCGTACATCGCCATCATTCTCCCTTGCATCTCGAAATACCCGCTTTGGCTTTTTGGTCGAGCGAATCCTGGTATTCGTGGTCTTTCATGTCGAGGCATTGTTGGTAGTATTGAATAGCCAACCCTTTTTTGCCTTGCTTTTCATAAATAAAACCAATCTGTAAGGCTGCTCTTGCTGCAAAATATTCTTCGCGGTCTTTGCCGAGATTAATTGCAGCGAGATACATGGAAATAGCTTTATCTGCATAACCAAGGTCGTCATAAATTCTTGCCGCACGATAGGAGAATTCAAGTTTATCAACTTCGTTCGCGAAATCGTGCATGCTTTTGCCGTACAACATGTTCAATGCTTCGCGATTGTAACCGCCGTCGCTTAATAACCTCACTTTGAGTAATAAAGGGTTGGGCCATTTGCCGGATTTTGCATCTTTCTGTGCTTTTTTATCTACGTCAGTATCTGTGTTGCCGCTTTTTAAGAGCATCTGACGGGCGCTTTGCGCTTTAGGCATATCGCCTTGGAGGTAATAGCACCAGCTCATTTTCTGATAGACGTCTTTCACGTAAAAGTTGCCTTTGAAGCGGGATAGATAATTTTGAAAATATTGTATTGCTTCCTGTGTTTCGAGGTGATTGATTTTGGCAAATCCCATTTCCATATCCCAAACAGAAACGCTCAAATATTCGGGTGATTGGTTCCTGTGCTGAATTACACTTTTGGCATATTCTGTTTGCTTATTATTAATGGCAAGGTTCGCCGCCATGAATGTAAAAAGATGATTGTTCACAACATCCAGGTTGCGTTCTTTTATGTAAGCAAAAGCCTGTTCGGGCTTGTTTAAAATATAGTTACTGATATAGCAGTAGTAAAAACTGGCTTCATTGAACATTAGCCTTGCGGAAGAATCATTACTGTTTAAAAAACTGTTGATCACCTGCATGCCCTGTTTAATGGATCCTTTCATGCCAAACAAACTAGCCAGCCATTTGTACCCATCAGGAATAGTGCCTACACCCACTTGTAATGAGCCATAAATAAAGTCGTTGAGAATAAAGTTGGGGTATTTCTTTCTGTTCTCTTTAATCAAAATAAATGCGCGCCTAAAGTCCCAGCCTGCGGACCATCTTTCACCAAATTTAATTTCAACCGCAGCACGCTGCAGATAGAGAATTGATTTTCCGAATTTATAAAAAGGAGAATTGTCGGGCCCATCTTCCAACCTTGTTAATCTTTCAGCATATTGAGGCTTGCGGATTTTATAATCTGCCGGATCCTCATTAAAAAACAGCACAAAAAAATCTATGTAGCCTTCAAGAATATCAACGATCAGGTTATCCGGATTTTGAGCACGGGCCTGGTTTAGCAGCTGTTGGCCGTTGTTTATTTTAAGGCAGTTAATCTCCTTGTAGGCCTGCTGGCAGGTAGCATTAAAGTCATATACTTTTTCAGCAAATAGCCTGTTGCACATTGCCGTTAGCAAAAACAAAAAGAGTAGAGAAGCTTTTTTCATCCGCTTGTTTTATTGTTCATGGTGTGGCGGAATGGAATGTTCAGTAGCCAGCCCGCTTGTAGGGTTGAAATTATCGCCGAAAATAAAAAAGGGCACTGAATGCAGCGCCCCTTTTCAAAAGTTTATGAACGTTTTACCGTTTATTAGTTGATTTCTACTGAGTTGTTTAGCTCATCATCAACAAGGATACGTCCGCAGTTTTCACAAATCATTACTTTTTTGCGCTGACGGATTTCACTTTGTTTCTGAGGAGGGATTGCGTTAAAGCAACCACCGCAAGCATCACGTACTACCGGTACAACTGCCAGCCCATTTCTGTAGCTTTTGCGAATACGGTCGTAAGAAAATTGTAAGCGTTCGTCCATTCCTTTGCGGGCATCTTCATTCATCTGCCTGAAATGGCCTTCTTCTTTTTCAGTCTCAACGATGATCTTTTCCAGTTCACCTTTCTTGTGATTTAAAACGCCTTCTTTATTGCCAATTTGCTTTTTAGCGTGATCAAGAACCTTTACTTTTTCAGCCAGTTCTTCGTTTGCATCCCTGATGTGTTTTTCAGCCAGCTTACCTTCCAGTTGCTGCATCTCAATCTCTTTGTTGATGGCTTCAAACTCACGGTTATTTTTTACAGCGTTGCTCTGCTTTTCGTATTTTTTTACCAGGTCTTCAGCTTCTTTGATCGCTTTCTTTTTCTGCTCAATAAACTCGCTGATGCCGTTTATTTCTTCTTCAATGCGATTTTTGCGGTTAGTCAAGCCCTGTATTTCATCCTCCAGGTCGCTTACTTCCATAGGAAGTTCACCTTTTAAAACCTGGATCTCGTCAAGTTTGCTGTCAATTTTCTGCAACTTAACAAGTGCTGAGAGCTTTTCTTCAACAGAATAATCTTTAACTGTTGCCATATATCTATTTAAAATTTGAAGTTAAATCTAAAACTGTTATTATCAATAGTAATATACGGGATTTGTCCTAATATCAGTTTTAAGGACGGCAAAGGTAGGGAATTTAGTCTGCAAAATATCAAAAAGCAAATCTATGGTGAACTGCTCGCTTTCCCAATGCCCTATATCGGCAAGCACTATTTTTCCATCAGCATCAAAAAACTCATGATATTTAACATCGGCAGTTATGTAAATATCTGCGCCAGAGGCAATTGCATTATTTAGCAGAAAGAATCCTGCACCTCCGCACAATGCCACTTTTTTCACTGGGTTATCTAATAAACGGGTATGCCTGATAACCTGGAGATTGAACGCTGTTTTTAGGAGATTTAACATATCCACGCCCGAAATGGGTGATTCAAGCTCGCCTATAAGCCCGCTGCCTGTTTCTAAGTAGTCATTAGCCAGCGGCACTATATCAAAGGCAGGCTCTTCATACGGGTGTGCTTTCATTAAAGCGCTAATAAGGCCTCTCTGCCTGAAAGCGGGGAAAATAATCTCTATTTTAACCTCATTTTCTGTATGTCGTGCGCCAATTTCCCCCACAAAAGGGTTTGTGCCAGTCCCTGCTTTAAAAGTGCCACTCCCTTCTCCATTAAAACTACATTCGCTATAATTGCCAATGTAACCGCCGTCTGCATCAAAAAGGGCAGTGCGAACCTTTTCTGCATGGTCCTTTGGAACGAAAGTGAAAAGCTTCATCAGCAGATTTTTCTTAGGAGATAAAATTCTGCGGTTGATGAGCGAAAGGTTGTCTGCAATCTTATTATTTACACCGGTGATTACATTGTCAAGATTCGTATGAATAGCGTAGATAGCAATATCATTTTTGATGGCAGCTATTACAGTTTGCTCAACATAGTTTCTGCCGGTAATTTTTTTCAGGCCTCCGAAGATGATAGGGTGGTGTGCTACAATAAGGTTACATCCTTTTTCCTTTGCCTCCAGTACCACGTCTTCTGTAGCGTCCAGCGTGCAGATTATACCCGTACAAAGCCAGGAAGCGCTTCCTGTGAGTAAACCAGCATTGTCGTAGCTTTCCTGGTAGGCGGGTGGCGCAAATGCCTCCAAATGTTGAATAACTTCTCTTATTTTCATAACTGCTGCATAAAAAGTTACACAAATAAACTGCTTATAAACTTATTCATCAACAACGCTTGCTGATTGCTGAAAGTTTATAGCTAATTCATAATTGATATAAGATAAAGATTGAATGTAATAATAAGTATATCAAGTGGCAATAATTGATAATTTCGCAATGTGGCAGCAACACTGCACTATAATTAATCCGTAACCGCTAAAACACAGAACGTATCTATGGTATTAAATGCATTTGTTAACTACAACGGAATGGTATATAGGTCCGTTAAGTTATTGATATCACCAGAGAGCAGATCTTTCCGCTATGGAGATGGTTTTTTCGAAACAATGAAAATGGCCAATGGAAAAATTCCGCTTGCCGACCTGCATTTTGAACGATTGTTTTCCTCATTAGAGCTGCTGAAATTTGAGAAGCCGGACTACTTTACTCCCGAGTTCCTGCTGGAACAAATTGATGAAATCGCTAAAAAAAACCAGCACACAAAGCTGGCCAAGGTAAGGTTGATGATCTTTAGAGGAGACGGGGGATTGTTTGATCCGGAAAATCTTGCCCCAAACTTTATGATCGAAACATCTGAACTGGATCCTGAGGTGAACAAGCTGAACAAAAAAGGGTTGGTGGTAGATGTTTATAAAGATGCCAGAAAGTCCTGCGACAATTTCTCTATCGTTAAAAGCAATAACTATCTACCGCAGGTAATGGCCGCATTATGGGCGAAAGAAAACAAGTTGAATGAAGCCGTGCTCATCAACAATAGTAACCGTATTGCGGAATCAACTATCTCAAATATTTTTATTGTAGATAATGGTACCGTAAAAACGCCTGCGTTATCCGAAGGATGTGTTGCTGGTGTTATGAGAAAACATCTTTTGCAAGTGATACGTGAAGAGGGCATTCCTTGCCAGGAAACAAAGATCAAGGTTGATGATCTTTTAAATGCTTCTGAAGTGTTTCTAACCAATGCTGTATCCAACATTCGCTGGGTTAAAAAAGTTGGCGAAAACAATTATGAATGCCAGGTTGCAAGCCTGCTGCACAAGAAAGCTATAGCCCCGCTATTTAAGTAGCCTCGTTTGTAATTACCGGTTTCTACTATCCAATAAAATCTTAAGAAAAACAAAGAATGCTGCATTCAGGTACTGCATAGGTAGTGCTTGAAGAGTGCTCGTTTTGTTCTAAGAAGCGAACAAATAAATTACATAACAACATCCTGTTTTTGCAGGATGTTTTTTTTAGGACCGATAGTTGTTTGTATTAAGTTTATAGTTGCGAAATTGTTAAGCGTATGAAGGACAAAGTAAATATTATGTGGTTTAGGCGCGATCTGCGATTGCATGACAATGCGGCCTTGTATCATGCGCTTAAAGATGGCGTTCATGTTGTTCCTGTTTTCATCTTTGATAAAAATATATTAGATGACCTTGAAGATAAAAAGGATAGAAGGATTGCGTTTCTTCATAAGGAGTTGCATGAAATGCAGGAGGAACTTGAAAAGCACAAAAGCAGCCTTAAAATTTTTTACGATAAACCTGAGCACGTGTTCAGGCAATTGTTTGAAGAGTATAATATAAATGCAGTATTTGCAAATGAAGACTTTGAGCAATATGCGATTGACCGGGATAGTGCAATCAATGAGATATGTAATAAACATAATGCAGCATTGAAGTTGTATAAGGACCAGGTGATTTTCTCAAAAAACGAAGTGCTGAAAGATAACGGAACACCATATACCGTGTTTACGCCGTACAGCCGAAAATGGAAAGCTGCGCTCGATGAGTTTTATCTAAAGTCTTACCCAACAAAAAAATATTTCCGCAATTTTTTAAAACAGGAAAGCCATCGCATCCCTTCATTGGAGCATATGGGATTTGAACAGACGGACGAAGTTTTTCCTTCCAAAACATTTAGCAAATCGTTGATAGACGATTACGATAAAACCCGTGATTACCCCGGCATAAAAGGAACAAGCCACCTCGGCGTGCATTTGCGTTTTGGGACCATCAGCATTAGGGAACTTGTTCGTTTCGCGATGAAGCATAATGAGGTGTTTTTGAATGAACTGATCTGGCGGGAATTCTATCAGATGATTTTATCGCAGTTCGAACATGTTAGAAAGTATCAGTCGTTCCGCAAAGAATACGATCATGTAAAATGGCGAAATAACTATAAAGAGTTTGATGCCTGGTGCAACGGCCAAACCGGTTACCCGATCGTTGATGCAGGGATGCGTGAGCTTAACACAACAGGTTTTATGCACAACCGCGTGCGGATGATAACAGCGTCTTTTCTTACAAAGCATTTATTGATAGACTGGCGGTGGGGTGAGAGTTATTTCGCAAAGAAATTGCTTGACTATGACTTCGCGTCTAACAATGGTGGCTGGCAATGGGCTGCAGGCAGCGGTTGCGATGCCGCACCTTATTTTAGGGTATTTAATCCTACGTTACAGGCGAAGAAATTTGACAAGGATATGAAGTATATACGCAAGTGGGTGCCGGAGCTGGACGAGTTATCTTATCCTCAACCGATAGTAGATCATGAAACGGCCAGAAAGAAGGCGCTGGAAAGCTATGCAAGTGCTGTTAAAAAATAAGAGCCTGAAGGTTGTAAGTTATACGTTGTACATTATACGTTTTTCACCTCACAGAACGCTTTTTCGTTAGTGAGGGAAATAACTGAACGTACAACTTGACCGGTTGTACGTTTTAAGTTTATTGAAAAGGCTCTGTGTAACTCCGTAGCTCCTTCTGTATTTCTCTGTGTAGGAATAACTGCTATTAATTACTACTAATAAAATCAGGAATCCTCAAATCAGAAATCAGACATCGGTTATCACGCAAAAATCTTGTATTCTTTAATGTTCGCCGAAGGATGCAATTGTTTGTAAACATTAAGCAGTGTATTGACAGCTTTCTTACCATCTTCTTCCAGCGCAACAGAGTAGTTGTTTACATATAAATTGATATGCTGCTTCATTACATCTTCACTCATTTCCTGTGCATGTTGCTTAACATATTCGGCGAGTTTTTCGTGATGATGTTCAAATGCGTATTCAACGCTTTTGCGAATCAGCCGGTCAACTTGTTCTATTGCTTCATTGCCCAATGATCTTTTGGCGATAATGCCACCAAGCGGAATAGGAACGCCCGTTTTTTCCTCCCAATAATTGCCGAGATCCATTACTTTATGCAAGCCCTTAAGATGGTAGGTAAACCTGTTTTCGTGTATAATAACACCGGCATCTTCAGTCTTATTCAGCACGCTGTTTTCAATTTCGTTGAAGACTTTGAATACCTTGTTACGGGCCTTTGGAAACGCCAGTGAAAACAACATGTGAGCTGTTGTATTTTCACCTGGAATGGCTATTGAAAGTTCTTCTATATTTTTATTGTTACCAAGAAAATCATTCTCCGGAAGTGTTATTAAGAGCGGGCCAACACCTTTGCCCAATGCACCACCGCTATTCAATACAATGTATTCTTCCAATACCAATGGCAGTACGCCATAGCTGATTTTAGAGAAATCCAGTTTGCCCGCTTTCGCCAATTCGTTAAGCGTTTGCACATCTTCCAAAAGCACCTCAAATGAAATTCCTTCTGTATCAATCTTATTGTTGACCAATGCATCGAAAATGAATGTATCATTCGGGCATGGAGAAAAACCAAGTGAATAAGTCATACGTTATACGTTTTAAGTTATACGTTGTACGTTTTAAGTTATAGACGATAGCTTGATTTGTTGAAGGCATTTATTCCTGCGAATGACCTAACGTACAACGTATAACTTATAACGTACAACTCTCTACGCTGTTGTGTAAAGTTTGTCAATGTATTTTAAAAGAGCCTGGTTAAGGTTGCCGATAGATTCTTTGATCTTCCAGTTGGCTTTGTTTCTTTCTCCAATATAATTGCTTGTGGCCCTTATCTGGATGAAAGGAATATTAAACGTTCTGCCAACATAATGAAGTGCCGCACCTTCCATGCTTTCAATAAAAGGGCCGTACTTGTTGATGAGCTCTTGCGCGCGTTGTGGTGATGTGGTTATTTCGTTGATGGTTATAGCTGACACTTCCGGTAGTTTTAGGAGGTTGTACTTGTCAAGGAAGTTATTAGGTAGTTTCTTTTCCTGATAAGGTGTGCTGTTTGGTTCCTCCAGCTTAAGATCAAAAATGTCTTTCCATTCACCACTTTCTGTAACACCTATATCAGCAGCAAGATCATCTTTAATGGCAACAACTTCTCCCAGCACTGATGTATTGTCGAAACAACCTGCAATCCCTGCCTGGATAATAAGATCGGGTTTTTCTTCAATTGCCAGTCTTGTCAATGCAACAGAAGATGAAAGCATTCCAACTCCGCTTTGGTGAAAGGAAACTTTGAAACCATTGCTTTCACCGGTATATAACGAGTTTATTTGCTGAGACGAGGGCATCCATTCGCCGGCTGTAGCGGCAGTAATTACAACACGCATAGAGGAACAAAGGTAATAGGCTGTAAATGAATTTCACGCGAAGCGGCAAAGAATAAGCTAAGACGCAAAGATTTTTGAAAAAGGCTAAGAAGTGCTCGGACAAAAAAGGCTAAATAGAGCCTAAGTACCATAGCCTTAACGATCTTTGCGTCTTTGCGTGAAACCAAGCAAGACATCTGCGTGAAACACGAAGTCCCTGCATTGCATTATCTTTGCGCAAATTTTGAAGTGAGCGATGGTGTATCTTACGAGGTTAATGCATTTTAATGCAGCGCATAAATTATACAATCCGGCCTGGACTCAGGAGAAAAACGAACAGGTGTTCGGAGTTTGCGCGAATGAAAACTGGCATGGCCACAATTTTGATTTGTATGTTACTATAAAAGGAGAGGTTAATGAAGACACTGGCTTTTTAATGGATGTTAAACAATTAAAAAAGATTATCAGTGAGCATGTTATCAAGAAAGTGGACCACAAAAACCTCAACCTTGATGTTGATTTTCTAAAAGGCAAAATGTGTAGCACCGAGAACCTGGCTATCGGCATTTGGAACCAGTTGGCTCCTCATTTACCTGAAAAGGTTCAGCTGCATTGCATTAAATTATACGAGACGCCACGCATATTTGTGGAATATTTTGGTTAAAAATACATAGCGAAATTATACATGTATCCCGCCACTCATTGAGTTGCGGGATATGTTTTTTTTGATATATGATAAAGCGCATAATTAGCTCTTTTTTTTCCAAAAAGCATATTATCTTTGATGTTCTGATGGCATTTGGAGTTTGGTTCATTAGAATTAAAATTTGCCAATTCGAGTTCTTACCGGTATGTATGCTTTCTTTTTTGTAAGGCCACTTGAGCAGCACACTTCTGCCGCAGTGCCTTTCAATCGGTGAGAAATTTTCTTAAAAAATGTTGACAAAAGTTCCATTTGTTGAAGTGTGCGACGCAAGGGACGATGCTATGTGGGTGCATGTTGGGTTCATAAAAACAAGCTCAATAGCTAGTCGTTGAATTGTATGAATAAAAAAGTTGCAGTATATCGTAAGGAGCATTTTAATGCGGCGCATAGGTTACACAATCCGGAATGGACAACTGAAAAAAATCAGGCTGTATTTGGTAAATGTAACAACGCTAATTATCATGGGCACAACTATGAGTTGGTTGTAAAACTGACCGGTGTTCCTGATGAAAAGACCGGCTATGTGTATGATTTGAAACTTTTGAGTGACCTTATCCAGGAAGAAGTGGTTGACAGATTTGATCACAAGAATCTGAATCTTGACACGGAAGCTTTTAAAAATCTGAATCCTACGGCAGAAAATATAGCAATAGTAATTTATGACCTGTTGCGGAATAGAATTGAACAGGATTTAGAATTAAAAATATTCTTATATGAAACAGAACGAAACTTTGTTGAATACCCGGCCTAGTGGAAGTATGAACAATGGCGAAGCAAAGCACAAGCCTTTTGTGGAGTTGAGTGATGTAACCATTGATGAGATTGGTGATAACCATGTAAGCACATCTGTAAATACACCTTTACGTGAAGATGCTTTTGTAATGAGTGAGGACCAGAAGATTGAAAAAATCGAGGAACATTTCAGAAGCATTATGGAAATAATGGGTCTTGATCTGACTGATGACAGCCTGAAAGGTACGCCTCGCCGCGTTGCGAAGATGTATGTAAAGGAAATATTCAGCGGGCTTAACCCTGCCAATAAACCAGCGGTTACTTTGTTTGAGAACAAGTATAAGTACAATGAAATGCTGGTGGAGAAGGATATTTCATTTTTCAGCAATTGTGAGCATCATTTTGTACCAATATTTGGAAAGGCGCATGTCGCCTATATTTCAAGCGGTAAAGTGATTGGTTTGAGCAAGCTTAACAGGCTTGTGCAATATTTTGCAAAACGCCCGCAGGTGCAGGAGCGCCTGACCATGCAAATAGGGAAGGAGTTGCAGGCTGCTTTAAACACAGAAGATGTTGCTGTGGTACTTGATGCCAAACATATGTGCGTAGCCAGCCGCGGCGTAAATGATGTAACCTCATCCACTGTAACTTCTTTTTACGGAGGTAAGTTTAAAGAAGAAAGCATAAAACAGGAATTTTTGAAATACCTGGAGTTGAAGACGATGTAAGGAGTGAGGCGTGAGGTTTGAGGCTTGAGGTATGAGGCGTAAGGAATCAGGTTTCTGGCATCAGGAGGGGCGAGGTCGTAATTGGATAAAAAGGTTTTAGCATATCAGGATGTTCAAGGGTAGTAATGCTCTTGAACATTTTTTTTGCTTCAAACCTCAAACCTCAAGCCTTAAACCTTACTCCTCATACCTCAAGCGTAACACCTCAAACCTGGTACCTCTCTAACTTTTTTCCTCACAGCTGACTGCTAATAGCTGACTGCTAATTACTTTTGTCCCATAATTTTAATGTATGAGTAAACACGCTTACATCTTCCCTGGACAAGGCTCTCAATTTAGTGGTATGGGGAAAGCTTTGTACGAAACGAATGCAGACGCAAAAGAGCTTTTTGAAAAGGCTAATGAGATACTAGGATTTCGCATCAGCGACATAATGTTTAATGGAACGGATGAAGAATTAAAGCAAACAAAAGTTACACAGCCTGCGGTATTCCTGCATTCTGTTATTGCCTATAAAACACTGGATAATGTAGCGCCTGATATGGTTGCGGGGCATTCGCTTGGCGAATTTTCTGCGTTGGTTGCAAATGGTACCTTGAGTTTTGAAGACGCGCTTAAGTTGGTTAGCATCCGTGCGATGGCCATGCAGAAAGCGTGTGAATTAAATCCGTCCACAATGGCAGCGGTACTTGCGTTGGCAGATGAAAAAGTAGAAGAGATCTGTGCAAAAGTGCAACAGGAAACCGGTGAAGTTGTTGTGGCGGCTAACTATAACTGTCCTGGCCAATTGGTGATAAGCGGATCTTTAAAAGGAATTGATATTGCATGTGAACAAATGAAAGCGGCTGGTGCTAAACGTGCGTTGGTATTGCCTGTAGGTGGCGCATTCCACTCGCCATTAATGGCTCCTGCAAAAGAAGAGCTGGCTGCAGCAATTGAAGCTACTACATTTAATACGCCTGCTTGTCCTGTTTACCAGAACGTAGTTGCTAAAGCTGTTACTGAAGCTTCTGAAATAAAGAAAAATTTGATAGACCAATTAACTGGTGCCGTACGTTGGACACAAAGTGTGCAAGCAATGGTTGCTGATGGTGCTTCTCATTTCACTGAAATTGGCCCTGGTAAAGTGTTGCAAGGATTAGTGAATAAAATTCACAAAGAAGCAGCGACAGATGGAGCTAGCTAATGGAGATTTGAAAATTGACAATTGAAAAAGGGAAGAATTTGCGGATGTGAGAATGTGTAAATGTGCGGATGGGATGATTTGCAGATGTGCAGACGGGTTTAAAAAATAAAAAAATGGACAATTGATGGTGGATATATTTTCAACTATCAATTGTCCATTTTCAATTAAAAACTCAGGCTGCAATTGACCCATTCAGGATCAAAGCCGGCGCCGAGTTTTTTATAGAAGTTAATGGCGGGTTCATTCCATTCAAGTACCTGCCAGGTAATTCCTTTAAATTGTTTTTGTTTGGCTTCTTCTATTAATGTATCGAATAACAGTTTGCCGATACCCTTGCCTCTTGCTTCTTCGGTAACGATAATATCTTCAAGGTACATGCGTTGCCCCTTCCATGTTGAGTAGCGCACATAGTATAATGCAAAACCAAGAATTGCACCATCTTCTTCAGCTACAAATGCCCACCAAACAGGGTTTTCGCCAAAACCGCTTTCTTCAAAGTGATCCAATGTAACGGTAACTTCATCCGGTGCTTTTTCGTAAACAGCCAGCTCCTGTATTAATTCAAGCAACCTTGAACAATCTTTTTTTTCAGCCCTTCTTATATCGATGCTCATAATGAAATGTCAAATAGTGAATGGTGAATAGTCAATGGTGAAATGTGCAGCATCGATTTCAATTTCTTTCTTAATCAAATTCTTTGCTGCGATCAACGTATGACGTAATACTTACAACTTATTACTTCCGCCCGTCAATGGTGAAATGTGCAGCCACTTAATAAGTCTTTCATCTCGATACTCTTCACTGTGATCAACGTATAACGTAATACTAACAACGTATCACTTCAGTTCTAAGCTTTGCGCTTTAGGCTTTAAGCTTTACTCCTCAATCAACGTATAACGTATCACTTACAACCTACTACTTAGTACGCCCACTTAACCCATGTTGCGCCCCAGGTAAATCCGCCGCCAAATGCAGCCAGTACCAGGTTGTCGCCTTTTTTAAGTTGTTTTTCCCAATCCCACAAACACAATGGAATTGTTCCTGCGGTAGTGTTTCCGTAGCGTTGAATGTTGATCATTACTTTTTCTTTTGGAACACCCATGCGGTTAGCCGTTGCATCTATGATACGCAAATTGGCCTGGTGGGGAACCAGCCAGGCAACATCATCAGCAGTAAGGTTATTGCGGTGCATGATTTCGGCACTAACATCGGCCATACCAACTACCGCAAATTTGAATACGGTTTTGCCTTCCTGGAAAGCATAGTGCTCTCTTGCAGTAACAGTTTCAATCGTCGCAGGTTTTAAAGAACCACCAGCACGCATGTTCAGGTAATGCCTTCCCTTGCCATCAGATTTCAACACGCTATCCAGCACACCATAACCTTCGTTGTTAGGCTCCAGCAGTACAGCACCAGCGCCATCACCAAAAAGTACGCAGGTATTGCGGTCTGTATAGTCAATAATCGCGCTCATTTTATCCGCGCCAACTACAATTACTTTTTTATATCTGCCGGTTTCAATGTAAGAAGCACCTGTTGTTAATGCAAAAACAAAACCGCTACAAGCCGCGCTCATATCATATCCCCAGGCGTTAATAGCGCCCAGTTTGTCGGCGATGATGTTTGCTGTAGCAGGAAATACCATGTCTGGAGTAACAGTCGCGCAAATAATACAATCTATTTCAGTTGGGTCAAGATTCCTTTTTTGGAGGATCTCTTGTATAGCGGGAACAGCCATATCACTGGTTGCCAGCCCTTCGCCCTTTAGTATCCTGCGTTCTTCAATGCCGGTACGGGTTCGGATCCACTCGTCGTTTGTGTCAACCATTTTTTCCAGTTCCGCATTTGTTAATCGATATTCAGGTACATACCCACCTACTGCTGTAATAGCTGCTGTTGTTTTGCTCATCTGCATTTATATGTTAGAGGCGCAAAAGTATTAACAAAAAAGCAAATGAAAATAGGCCGGATAAAAACAGTGATATAACATAAAATAAGGAATTATTGCGGCAAAGTCAAGAGCTGCTTTGACCAACAAAAAAAGAATATAAGAAAAGCCTTTGTCCTATAAAAAAATAACTTAAATATTCACTTAAAATTATATTTTTGCCTTCCAAGTATGATTGCTTTTGTAAGAGGAAAATTTGCAAGAAAATCGCCGGCGGTAATAGTAGTTGATGTAAATGGGGTAGGATATGAGCTTCAGGTGAGTCTTAATACGTATTCGGCCGTATCAGATATGGCCGAAGGACAGCTGTATACCTACCTGCATATTACGGAAAATGCACATGTGCTTTACGGATTTCACGAAATGGCTGAAAAAGAGCTATTTCTGAATTTGATTAGTGTTTCCGGAGTAGGTGCGTCAACAGCACGAATGATGTTAAGCGGAATGAGGCCGGAAGAAATCGTCAGGGCGATTTTACAGGGAAATGCGAGGCAGCTGGAGGCGATTAAAGGTATTGGTAAGAAAACTGCTGAGCGTTTAATACTTGAATTACGGGATAAACTAGGAAAACAAAATCTCGATACTGTTATGAGCCAACCCTTAATAGCAATAGAACAGGACGCCCTTTATGCACTGATAGCCCTGGGTATTGCTAAACCCGCAGCAGAGACAGCGCTGAAAAAAGTACTAAAAGTGTCTCCTGATGCTACTTTGGAAGAGATTATTAAACAATCTTTAAAACAGTTGTAATATCGAAGTGATTTCTACTTAACCAGAGCTACAAAAAACTTTGACCCATAAATACCATTTACTTACCTGTTTATTACTGGTAATCCTTCTAGGAATATCAACGGGAGATGTGTTAGCACAAAAGGCTGACTCGTCAGGTAGCACCGTTAAAGATTCACTGCATTACCCTATTAAAGACCGCAGAGGCGACCCCTTTTCATGGAAAAACAATAACCCGTTTTATTTAAGCGATACATCCTTCATAAAAAAGCAGGTCATTTACGATCCTGAAACCAAGGAGTACTACATATTGGAGAAAGTTGGGAACAAGTATTACCGCAAGCCAACTTACCTGACATTGGATGAATTGATGAAAATCCAGAGCAGGAACGACGAAATTGATTACTTTAATAAACGTGCGCAAACCTTAAGCCTGCTCAATCAAAAGACACAAAGGCCAAAGGCAAATGTTTATGATAAGTTGTTTGACAGGATTTTTGGAACGGGGCCCAATGGTTTAAAGGTTGACATCAAACCACAGGGCAACGTGGACATGACGGTTGGTTACCAGGGGCAAAACATAAAGAACCCAACACTTCCTGAAAGAGCAAGGCGTAACGGTGGATTTGACTTTGATATGAATGCGAATGTGAATGTAATGGGAAGCATTGGCGATAAACTCAAACTGCCCATTAGCTACAACACGCTGGCCAACTTTGACTTTGAAAACCAGATCAAGCTCGATTATAAAGGCATGGATGATGAGATCATCAAGTCCATAGAAGCCGGTAATATCTCATTTCAATCTAAAGGAACTTTAATACCCAGCACCCAAAGTTTGTTTGGTATTAAAACGCAGTTACAGTTTGGAAAACTTACTGTTACGGCTGCAGTAGCCAATCAGCGGGCGCAACGGCAGTCTCTTAACCTTGCGGGTGGCGGCGTAACACAACAGATTAACAAGAAGCTGGATGATTACGATGAAAACAGGCACTTTCTTGTTGGACAGTACTTCCGCAATAATTATAATAAAACGATGGCCAAGCTGCCTGTGGTAAACAGCCAGGTGCAGATCCTCAGGATGGAAGTATGGGTAACCAATCGAACCGGAGCAACTACCGATACACGTAATATAGTTGGCTTGATGGATTTGGGTGAAAACACTCCCTATAACAATAACATCCATTCTTTAACTACAAATCCATTACCACAAAACGGAGCAAATGACTTGTATGCCGCAGTAACTTCAAATCCGATTTACAGAAATCCATCGCTGGTAAACTCAATCCTCGTTTCAAAAGGGTTAAAACCTGTGGATGATTATGAGAAGACGCTGGCCCGTAAGTTAAATAGCAATGAATACACATTCAATCCGCAGGCGGGATTCGTTTCCTTAAACATCCAGTTACAGTCTGATGAAGTGTTGGGTGTGGCCTATCAATATACCTACAACGGAAGAGTATTTCAAGTGGGTGAATTTTCGCAGGATGTTACAGTAGATTCTACACAGGGTGTTCAAAAAGTACTTTTCCTGAAATTACTGAAAGCCACATCTCAAAGAGTAACGCTGCCGATTTGGCGATTGATGATGAAAAACGTTTACTCTTTGGATGTAACCGGGCTTACTCAACAGGACTTCAAACTAAATATATTATATCAGGAACCCAGCGGCGGTTTGAAAAGATACCTGCCTGAAGCAGCTCCAGATGCATTAGGTAGGCCATTGCTCTCAATTCTAAACCTGGACAGGTTGAATAACCGAAATGACCCAATGCCGGATGGCCAGTACGACTTTGTGGAAGGCTTTACTGTGTTGTCACAACAGGGTAAAATTATCTTTCCAGTGTTGGAGCCATTTGGCCGTGACCTTGATTCATTGGCTTTTGGAGGGCAGCCGCAGGACTTAAAGAATAAGTATGTCTATTATTATCTCTATGATTCCATCAAGGCTATAGCGCAAACATATGCCAACCTTAATCGCTTTGTGGCACAGGGTACCGCCAAGGGCGCATCTACATCTGACATTTATCTTGGAGCATTCAATATTCCCCCAGGATCAGTAATTGTTACAGCCGGAGGGCAAACATTGCGGGAGAATATAGATTATATGATCGACTACAACCTGGGAACCTTAAAAGTGTTGAATGCGGCGATCATTAATTCAGGCGTGCCGGTACAGGTACAGTTTGAGAACAATGCCGGCTTTGGTATGCAACAGCGTAGCTTTTTGGGGTTGAGGCTGGATTATAAAGTCAATAAAAAATTGTCCTTAGGAGGTACTATCGTAAGGCTTAGTGAAAGGCCTTACTTCACTAAGATGAACTATGGTGAAGACCCCATTCGGAATACGATGTTTGGACTCGACTTTAACTATCGTTCGGAATGGCCGGGCCTGACCCGCTTTCTGAATAAACTGCCTTATTATAACTCAACAACCATGAGTAATATTAATGCTTATGGTGAATTTGCCGCATTGAAGCCTGGGCACCCGCCGCAGATTGGAACTGGTGACAATGGCTTAATTTATATTGACGATTTTGAGGGCACAAGAAGCAGTGTGGATATGCGTTTCCCATTCATTTCCTGGACGCTCGCATCAACACCTGCCGGAAACGGATTATTTCCGGAAGCCACTTTGCAGGATTCGGTAGATTATGGCAAGCACCGCGCAAAACTGGCCTGGTACAATATTGAACCGACGCTACAGGATAAAGCAAGTAATGATAATCCGCTGAAGAATAATACAACAGAACTCAGCGACCCGCGTGTGCGTGCAGTTTATACCAACGAGTTGTTCCCACAAAAGACGACCAACATTACAGACGTACAGACGGCAACGTTTGACCTTTCTTATTATCCCAAAGAAAAAGGGCCCTACAACTTTGAAGCAAGAGCTTCAGAAATAGATGGAAATGGAAGCATAAAGAAACCGAAGGATTATTTCGGCGGTATCATGCGAAGCATAGATCAAACAGATTTTGAAACGGGTAACGTAGAGTTCATTGAGTTCTGGGTGCAGGACCCATTTATTAAAAATCGTACAAGCTCTGGTGGAAAGTTGTATTTGAACCTGGGTAACATCAGCGAAGATGTTTTGAAAGACGGCAAACGCTTTTATGAAAATGGCTTGAATACACCCACCCAACCTGCTGCTGTTGATAGCACAAGTACATGGGGTAGAACACCGGTGAATCCTATCCAGGTAACTCAGGCTTTCAGCAATGATCCGAACGACAGGCAATACCAGGATTTGGGATTTGATGGGTTGAACGATGCAGACGAAAAACTAAAAAGATCATCCTATCTGACTCAGTTGTCGAATACATTTGGTAACGGATCTCCCATTTTCGATTATGCAAATAACGACCCTTCAAATGATAATTATAAATGGTACCGAGATGCAGACTATGATCAGAAAAAGATTGGGATTCTTGGCAGGTATAAACAATACAACAACCCGCAGGGGAACTCTCCCGTGGTAACCGACAATTCTTCCAAATTTGCACCAGCTGCAACAATGTATCCTGACAACGAAGATTTAAACCGGGACAATACATTGAATGAAACAGAAGAATATTATGAATATGAAATAGACCTGAAGCCAGGTATGGATGTGGGGCTTACAAAATATATCACCGATAAAAGAGTAGTAACTCCGAAGCTGGCAAATGGAACAACGTCAACCGAAAACTGGTATTTGTTCCGCGTACCAATAAAAGAATTCACGAATAAAATTGGTAATATCCCTGATTTCAAATCCATACGTTTTATGCGTATGTATTTAACTGGTTTTGAAGATTCAGTAACATTGCGTTTTGCTACACTGGATCTTGTACGTAACCAGTGGAGGAATTTCACCTTCCAGTTAGATACCGTAGGTGCTTACAAACCGCTTCCGGCAAACTCTCCAACAACATTTGATGTGCTGGCGGTTAACCTGGAAGAAAACAGCAGCCGTCAGCCGATCCCATACAAAATACCTCCGGGAATTGAACGTGTGCAGATGCTGAGCAACAATGGTGTAAACCTGCTGCAGAACGAACAATCCATGAGTTTGCGTGCATTGAACCTTGGAAAAAATGATTCACGCGCAGTGTTTAAAACCATGAACCTGGATATGCGCCAGTATGGAAGATTATCTATGTTCATCCACGCAGAATCTGTACTAAATCAAGCTGCGATAAAAGATGGAGATGCCACCGCCATCATAAGAATTGGCCAGGATTTCCTTAGCAACTATTATGAAATAAAGATTCCGCTGAAGATTACATTGCCGGGAACCAACCCAACAGCAGAACAAATATGGCCCGCCGATAATAACCTTGATTTTGATTTGAATGAACTTGTGCAAATGAAGCTCCGGCGAAACTCAAGCGGAGCGCCTTTGAATACAATTTATAGGGAGACGGTTGGTAACAAAGTATTCTCCGTATTTGGTAATCCAAACCTGGGAGAAGTCCAGGGAATGATTATAGCTGTGGAAAATACTGCAATAGGTTCAACCGCTCCGATAAGTACGGAAGTTTGGGTAAATGAACTGCGATTGTCCAAATTGTCTGAAAGCGGTGGTGTTGCTGCCGTGGGCAGAATGGATGTTCAACTTGCAGACCTTGGTACGTTGTCAGTATCAGGCAACATGTACACGGCAGGCTTCGGAACATTGGAACAAAGGGTAAACGAAAGAGCGCGCAACAGTATGTTGCAATACGATGCGGCTTTGAACATAGATGGAGGCAAATTACTGCCGAAGAAGCTGGGTGCAACCATTCCTATTTATGCCGGCATTAACCGCACAGTGCTTACACCGAAGTACGATCCCTACGATCAGGATGTGCTATACAAATACAAGCTTAACAGCGCGGTAAATAAAACTCAACGGGATTCAATTAAGAAAGCCGCTATTGATCAGTTAACCATTAAAACGATCAACTTCACCAATGTGCGGTTCGGGCAAAACAGCATGAAAAAGCGATTATGGAGCATCAGTAATTTTGACTTCAGTTATTCCTTTACAAGTACCGAACAAACTAATCCTTTAATAACAGAAAATCTCATTATCAAGCAGCGGTTTGGATTGGGGTATACATTTACGGGGGAGGCGAAATTCTGGGAGCCGTTTAAAAAAATGATCCGGAACAAAAGCCACTGGCTTGATTTGGCAAGGGATTTCAATTTAAACCCCGTGCCTTCACTAATCGGATTCCGTACGGATATCAACAGGCAATTCGGACAGTACGTTCCGCGTATTGTAAATACCTATGATAGCAAAGTGGAAAAGGTAGACACTACTTATGATAAGTACTTTACGTTTGACAGATACTACAACCTGAGGTGGGATTTAACACGTTCAATCAACATTGATTTTAGTGCAACCAACTTTGCGCGTGTTGATGAGCCTGCAGGCAGAATAAATACGAAAGAAAAGAAAGACTCTATGTGGAGTAATTTCTGGAAGGGTGGAAGAAATACCTTGTATCAACAAAAAGGTACGTTGAGCTATAACCTGCCTTTAAACAAACTGCCAGCTACAGATTGGATAACAGCCCGGTATAGTTATTCAACCAATTATAACTGGATCGGAGCGAGTTTACTCGCGCTTAACCTGGGTAATGCGATCGAGAATGGCCAGCAAAACAACTTTACCACAGAATTTGATTTTTCGCGGTTATATGCAAAATCAAAGTGGCTGAATGCAGTAAGCCAGCCTCCACCGCCGCCGCAACCTGCCAATCCCGATCTTAAAAATCCGAACAATGCCACCACAAACTGGTGGGATACTATACCTACGCGTGCGCAGGTAGTAAAAGATTTGAAAGGCAAAGAAAAGAAGGCAGCGTTGCGAAAATGGCGTCAATTAAAACGTGATGGCAGAAAGGCCAAGCGGGATGCAAAACAAGTACATCCTGAAGAGATGGGCAGCCTTGAAAGAACGGCCGGCAAACTTGCCACTATGATCAAAAGGGTTTCAGCTAACTATTCGGAAAACTATGCGAGCCGTGTTCCGGGTTATATGGATAGCAGCCGTGTGCTTGGGCAAAACTTCAAGTCTATGCAGCCGGGCCTTGGCTATATATTCGGTAAGCAGCCAGACACCACATGGTTAAATAAAAAGGCCGCTGAAGGGGTAATAACGAAGGATTCTACATTTAACCTGTTGTATCAACAAAACTTTGAGCAGAAGCTAAGTATATCCGCTCAGATAGAACCGGTAAGAGACCTGATTATTGATATCAATATCGACAAGGCATTTACGAAAGATTATTCAGAATTATATAAAGACACCACGGGTACAGGCAATCATTTCGGCCACTTGTCTCCGTATGCAATGGGTGGGTTTAGTGTTTCTTATATAAGTTACCAGACATTGTTCCAGAAGTATAAGCCAACGGAAATATCCGGTACGTTTATGGAGTTTCAGAATAATCGTATCATCGTATCAAAACGTGTAGCTTCATTGAACCCATACTGGGATAAAACATACACCACGGATGGTTTTGCGAATGGTTATGGCCGTTACTCACAAGATGTATTAATACCGGCATTTTTAGCTGCTTATACAGGTAAAGACCCCAATTCTATACCATTGATTAAACAGTCTAATCCAAACATAAAGAGCAATCCGTTTAGTGGTATTAATCCGTTGCCAAACTGGAGATTGACATATACCGGCCTGGCGAGGATTTCTTCGCTTGCACGTACATTCAGCAGCATTAGTATAACACACGGTTACAACGGAACGCTGAGCATGAACAGCTTTACCAGTGCGTTAAACTTCCAGGATCCGTATCACTATGGTGCGCCTAAGTTTATAGATACGGTATCCGGAAACTTTGTGCCTTTCTTCCTGTTGCCGAACCTTACCATCAGCGAACGTTTTGAGCCATTAATTGGAATTGACCTGACTACGGTGAGCCAGATGAATGTACGTTTTGAATTCAAGAAGAGCAGGCAACTAAGCCTTAGCCTGATCGACTACCAGTTAAGCGAAGTGCGCAGTACGGAATGGAGTTTTGGTGGAAGCTACAGGGCCAAAGGGTTTGAGCTGCCGTTCAAGATTCCGTTTACCAAGAGCAAGACTGTTCAAAATGATATGAACTTTAGATTGGATCTCGGATTGAGAGACGATACACAAAGTAACAGCCGCCTTGATCAGGCAAACGCTTACAGCACGGGCGGACAAAAAGTAATCAACATAGAGCCCTCCGTAGATTATATTTTGAACAACAGGATTAATGTAAAGTTGTTCTTCAGCCAGCAACGCATCATACCGTATATCTCCACATCCGCGCCCATTACAAATACTAAGGCAGGATTGCAGATAAGGGTATCGCTTGCTCCGTAATATATTGCATTGAAAAGAGAAAGGCTGTATCAGTTAAATGGTACAGCTTTTTTTTGCAGTAGCCTTCGCTCCAAACAATGCTGCCGATCATTCTCACAAAATGCAACTTCAGCTATTTGATTGTCGTTTGTGAATAACGCGTTTTAAATAATCATAGTCCCGCTTGTTGATAACGCCTTTGTGCAGAAAATAGTCAAGCCGGCTTATTTCTTCGTCAAGACTTTCTTCCTTGTGCTCGGCCTCGCTACGCATTTCAGTCAGCCACTCCCGTAGGTGCCATTTTTGAATGGCAGTAGAGATAAAAATGTACAATGCAATCAAGGGCGTTAGTAAAATACACATTGCTAGGCTGCGTCCATAGGCAATGCCTATAAACCTGCCAATAAGTGCCGTCAGAATACTAATGGCCAGGTAGCAACATACAATAATTGTACAGGTTTGGGTCATTTGTTTTAGTTACTTAATGCAAATCAATGTAAAGTCCCTGGTAAATTACATCAGTGCTGTACAAACTTTCGTCCTTAAAAATTAGCTGTTGTGTTTGCATCTAGAAATAAAGACAGAGTTGTAGTTGGGAAGGTAATCGTAGGCATCAGCTAGATGGCATAGTCTTTTTGTTGTTACTTGGTACCTATTTACATATCGATTAGGCACTGCAATTTTGGCTACAAAAAGCCGCTGCATTTTTTGTTGGTTAACCACGCGTTTATGCTCCTTGCATTTGTAAATTCTGTTTTGTACTTTGTTTTTCCCTTCTGAATGAATGCCTTAGCTGTTCGTGTCTTTCTCTAAAATCCTTTCGATTTATTTATTCACCGTAATTTTTTCATTATGAAAAAGCTCTACACGATTATCGCATCTGCTGCAATAAGTGTATATGGCATGCAGGGCTTTGGGCAGGCAAATACTGCCCTGTCTAACTTGGTAAATACGTCAATCAACCAAACGCTTACACCTAATGCAAACAATACATTGGATCTTGGTACATCTACCAAATCCTGGCGATACATTTATGTGGGGCGTGCGTATTTAAAAAACACGCTAACATTGCATGCAACGGGAACGGGTAATATTTTTACGGGAGGCAATGCCGGGAATATCACTACGACGGGAACCTACAATTCGGGATTTGGTGCTTCGTCATTAAACAAAATAACTACCGGAGACAACAATGCTGCATTGGGGCAGTCGGCTCTTTATCAAACAACCACCGGATCCAATAATACCGCGGCTGGTTTTAAAGCTTTGTTTACGAATATCAACGGCTCCAACAACAGTTCAGTGGGGTTTCTTTCTTTGTTTGCCAATACAAGCGGCTCATCCAATTCGGCACTTGGCTATTATGCGCTCAAGCAGAATACAACAGGTTATTCAAACGTAGCAATTGGGATCAAAGCGCTAGCAGTAAGTGTGGCCGGGCATAATAATGTGGCTGTTGGTGATTCAGCATTGGCAAACAGCAATAACAGCTATGCAAGCACTGCTGTCGGCAGCAAGGCCCTGTATAAAAATACTACAGGCTACTATAATGTGGCGCTTGGTTACCAGGCGCTTTATTCCAATACAATAAGTGGATATAATACTGGCATCGGCTACCAGGCATTGTATACTAATACGGGTAGTGCTTATGATAATACGGCAGTTGGTTACCAGGCGTTATATAGAAATATTTCAGGTTCTCGCAATACAGGCAGTGGGGTATGGGCACTGCTCAATAACACATCAGGTAGTAACAACAATGCAACCGGTGTTTATGCGCTCTATGCAAACACAAGTGGCAACGATAATGATGCGCATGGTTATTATACGTTGTTTTCGAACACAAGTGGTTATAGCAATATTGCTTTGGGTTCGCATGCGCTGTATTTCAATACCCGCGGGCACAACCTTGTAGCAATAGGCGATTCAGCTTTGTATTCTCAAAAAGTAAACGCAAGCGGCTTTTATGTAAACACCGCTGTAGGAAGCAAAGCATTGTATAGTAATACAACAGGCTATTCCAACACTGCAACGGGTTTCCAGGCGCTTACAAAAAACACGACAGGCAATTATAATTCTGCCGACGGCGGCTACGCATTAACATCCAATACAACGGGTGCCGGCAATACTGCAGTCGGTTTATCCAGCCAGTTTTATACTACTACCGGCAGTTACAATACTGCCATTGGCCTTTCTACATTAACAACCAATACAACAGGTAACAGTAACACTGCTGTAGGCGCTTATGCTAATGTAAATTCCGGCGCGTTGATTAATGCAACCGCTGTTGGCTATAATGCCGTGGCAACAGCTTCAAACCAGATTATGCTCGGTAATGCTTCAGTTACATCGGTGAAGATTGCCGGAAGTGTTGTGCTTTATTCCGACGGACGGTACAAGAAAGATATGAAAGAAAATGTACCAGGGCTTGAGTTTATAAAGTTGCTCAGGCCGCTCACTTACCATTACGACGTGCATGGCATGAACACTAAAATGGGTGTAACACAATTAACTGAACAGGCACGCAGGCTGAACCAGGATCAAAACGCGTTATCTGAGGCCGAAAATGCGCGTCAGGCACAAGCTGATGAAGCTGCAGTAAGCACTAAAGAGCAAAAGCAATATACGGGTTTCGTTGCGCAGGAAGTTGAAGCTGCAGCCAAAAAGCTGAATTATGATTTTAGCGGTGTGTATAAACCACAAAACGATAAAGACCTGTATGGTTTAAGCTACGAAGCCTTTGTAGTGCCGATGGTTAAAGCTATTCAGCAATTAAGTGATCAAAACGATTCCCTGCGGATGGAACTTGCTGAGATGAAAAATATTATAAATGCGCTGGCAAGCAAGAATGGAATAACCGGGGCAACGTTAAATAATTCGTTTCTTGAACAGAACGTTCCCAATCCGTTCAAGGGGAATACAAACATTTCGTACAATTTGCCCCAAACATTCAGTAAGGCACAGCTTGTGATTGTAGATCAATCCGGCAAGATTTTGAAAAGCATGAACCTGAGTGGTAACGGCAGAGGAGTGGTGCAGATGGATGCCAGCACGCTAAATTCCGGCGCATACCGCTATTCTTTATACGTTGATGGAAAACTCATCGATTCAAAAAGTATGATTTTGCAAAAATAGGCAATTGGCTTTCTTTGATGTCGCAAGCCTCTGCTAAGTTCTGGCCTGGCAGAGGCTTGCTGTTTTCAAGCGCATTTTGGTGAATCAAGCTGTCGGAATATTTCTGAATGCGTTATCTTCATTTGGCAATAAAAACGAGGAAAAACATGGGTTGTCAATTTTTGTAACAATATGAAAAGGATTGTTTTTTGTTATTATCGTTGACAGTGATCAACATTATTACAGCACACACCAATTTGCTGCAATATGTAGATCCATTAAGAGATACAGCTGCAAGTATAACCTTGTCGGCATCAAAACATGGTAAGGGTACCGAGCAACTTGCGAACCTGATCCCTTCTGTTGGAAAACCGTTTAGTATGACGCAATGGATATGAAACGTTGAATGGAAAGCCCGATTCAAAAAGTTATATTTCGCACGAGGATATTATGCAGCGTGAAGAATTTCATGTCTAAGTACAAGAGAAGCCGTTTTCATTTATTCAATAGAATTATCTACAAAAACTTATTATGGAGCCTAAGCAAAAAGCACTGGAAACATTGGATCGTTTAGGAGTGAAGTATGAAGTGACTGACCACGATCCGGTGTACACGATAGAAGATATGGATAATTTGCAGATTACCGCGCTTGGCGATGTTTGCAAAAACCTTTTTTTACGCGATGATAAAGGGAAAAGACATTTTCTTGTAGTGCTTGACAAAGGTAAATCTGTGGACATTAAAAGTATTCAGCAACAGTTGGAATGCACCAGGTTGAGTTTTGGTTCTGATGAACGGCTCGGCAAATGTATGCAACTGAAAAAAGGAGAAGTTTCGCCACTTGGAATTATTAACGATAACGAAAACAAGGTAGAGGTTGTGCTGGACAAAGACCTTGTTGGAAAGGACCGCCTCGGCTTTCATCCCAACGTAAACACCTCAACGGTATGGATCTCTTTTGATGGCCTGCGTAAAGTGATTGAAGCAAGTGGCCATTCAATTAAATATGTGTCTATCTGATAATTTTTTAAGGCATATTCGTTTGTTGTGTTGAGATGGTTTTATCCCGCTTAATTACCTGCATAGAACGTGCCTGCGGAGAATGCGTTATTGAATCTCAAATCTCAAATTTCAAATCCGAAATAAGGCAGATATTTGTAACAACTAATCTTTTAGCGATGCGGTTGACGTTGTATATAAAAAAGCTGGTTCAGGTGCTCGCTGTGGCCTTTTGCGTGTCGCCGCTGTTTGCTCAGAATAAGTTGAACATCCGGTTTGTAAATATGGTTGGGGACGAGAAGCTAAATGCAACCACTACATATAAAACACCTTTCGAGGAGCCTTTCACTGTTAGGCGGTTCAAATATTATATCTCCGATATTCAGTTGCAGGATGACCATCAGCAATGGCATAAAATTGCTAATGAAAGTTTTTTGATTGATGCGGAAGATTCTGCCTCGCAGTTTATTGCGCTTAATCATAGTTTAAAGAATATTAAAGGCATCAAATTTTTGCTGGGTGTCGATAGCATAAAGAATGTTTCCGGGGTGCAGACGGGAACGCTGGATCCTGCGAGAGGCATGTTCTGGACCTGGAACAGTGGCTATATTGTTGCCAAGCTGGAAGGAAGATCAACAGTGTCAAAAGCTTTGGGAAGATACATGACCTATGATGTGGGCGGTTTTAAGCACAATGAAAATGCATCGCGGTGGATAGTGCTGCCATTCATGTCGACAAAAAATAAACCATCGCAAACAATCAATATCAAAGCAGATGTGCTTGCATGGTTCAATGGAAAAAATAAAATTCTGATCGCCGAAAATGCTGTTTGCCATGAACCGGGCCAACTGGCTATGAAGCTTGCTGATAATTACGCGAATATGTTTTCCGTAATGCCAAAACAATGAGGATCGCTACCATCACCATATTGCTTTCTGTGCTTGTATGTTTAGCAACGTCTTTTGTTGAGAAACAACAGGCTAATGCTACAACCTCACTTGCATTTGTTGTTCCTGAAGGTTGGCCGCAACCTGTATACGATTTTTCTAAAAACCCACTTACAAAAGAAGGGTTTGAACTTGGTAGAAAGTTGTTTTATGATGGAAGGCTTAGTGCTGACGGGAATTTTCCCTGCTCCAGTTGCCACCAGCAATTCGCAGCCTTTTCCACGTATGATCATAACCTTAGCCACGGCATCAACAATTCTTTAACCACGCGCAATGCGCCCGGGCTTTTTAACCTTGCCTGGCAAAAAGAGTTTATGCACGATGGAGGGATTAACCATCTCGATCTTCAGCCACTGGCGCCGATTACCGCATCAAACGAAATGGGCGAAACGCTTAACAATGTGTTGACTAAATTGCGTGCAGATGCCACTTACCGAAAGATGTTTAAAGCGGCTTTTGGAGAAGAGGAGATCAGTACGCAAAAAATGTCGAAGGCATTGAGCCAATTCTTATTGATGATGGTTAGCTCAAATAGTAAGTACGACAAAGTGATGCGTGGCGAAGCAAGCTTTAATCTTCCGGAGAGATTGGGATATGACCTGTTTAAAAAGAAGAAATGTACATCTTGTCACACAGAACCTTTATTCTCTGATTATACATATCGTAATGTGGGAGTGGCGCTTGATAGTTTTATCAATGATGTGGGAAGGATGAGGATCACACGCCTTACGGATGATTCATTAAAATTTAAAGTGCCGAGCCTGCGTAACGTAATGGTTACTGCGCCTTACCTGCATGATGGTCGCTTTTACAGCACTTATGAAGTGTTTAATCACTATCGGTCGTCTGTGATAAAAATGAAAAATACAGACAGCCTGATCGCTAACGGTATTCCCTTATCCAATTTCGAGATAGGACAGATAACAGCATTCCTTTATACTTTGACCGATAGCACCTTTATACGCGATCCCAGATTTGGCCCGCCACAAGATGCGGTTATCCCGCCGGTAATGCATGTGCATTAATTAGGTATCAGGTGTCAGGTATCAGGTGTGAGGTATAGAAGGCTGGTCTCAATCATTGTAATATCATCACGTTTTAAACTTAAACCATTCGCTTAGATAAACGTATAACGTATAACTTACAACGTACAACCGGCAGCCCATCACATCAAACAGTTTTAAGCTTTAGGCTTTGGGCTTTAAGCTTAAAACCATTCGCTGCAATAAACGTACAACGTACAACGTATAACTTAACTCTGCTCCTTAAACGTATAAAACGAATTTGCCTGGGCAGTACAGGTAATCACCAGGTCGTTAATGCAAACATGTTCGGGAAGGTTGGCGCAATAAAAAACAGTATCGGCAATGTCTTCAGCATGTAGTGGCTCGTAGCCTTCATATACGGCGTCGGCTTTTTGTTGGTCACCTTTAAAGCGCACATTGGAGAATTCAGTTTCTGCTGCACCGGGATGAATTGCCGTAACTTTTATTTTGTGGGGAAGCAAATCCATTCTCTGCGCTTTAGTGATGGCATCAACTGCATGTTTGCTGGCGCAATATGCATTGCCATTCATATAAACTTCCTTGCCGGCTGTTGAACCGATGTTGATGATATGCCCCTTTTTTCTTGAGATCATGCCTGGAAGAACCGCTTTTGACATGTATAGCAGCCCTTTCACATTTGTATCGATCATCGTATCCCAATCATCCAGTGATGCTTCATCAAAACTGTCACGGCCCAAAGCGAGCCCCGCATTGTTAACCAATACGTCGATACTTTTCCATTCAACCGGAAGATTGTTTATTTCAGCAAACACATGTTCCTTGTTTTGTACATCAAATACAAGCCCGCGTATTTCAGCCTGGTAAGAGGTTGAAAGCTCGTCAGCAAGTGACTCCAGCTTATCTTTCCGCCTGCCTGTGATAATGCAGCGCCAGCCGGCCGCAGCGAATTTTGTTGCTATTGCTTTACCAAATCCGGAAGTTGCGCCGGTAACTAATATCGTTTTATTCATAAGTACTATATTCTGCTTGAAGTTCTTGTGGATAGTTGCCGTTAATCCAACGGATAAAAAATGGAACATTTAAAAAATAATCGCAAAATAGTCCTTACATCTGCTGGGTTCCAACAACAATTAACACTCAAATATAAACCACTTAAGTGTCCGCCTTCAATTCGCCGAGTTAACAGAAAATCGGATTCCTCAAATCTGTTTTAATTCTTCCCTACCTCAAACCTCAAATAATTCACGTCCTCGCACTAATTTCAAATCTTAAATCTCAAATTTCAAATCATTCACGTCCTCGCACTGGTTGCAAATCCGCCATCCTCACGTCCGCCATCAGTCCTTATTATTTTCTATCTGATCAGTACCACGGTACCTTTCTTGCTAATCACTTTTCCCTGGTAATCTACTCCCTGCGCCATAAATACGTATGTGCCTGAAGGCTGTTCCTGTCTTCCAAATGAACCATCCCAACCAGCGCCCTCTTCTGTAGTGCTAAACAACAGTTGTCCCCACCGGTTATAAATCCTGAAGTAGTTAAAGCGCTGTATGCCTGCCAGAATTGGCCGCAGAATATCGTTCCTGCCATCGCTGTTCGGCGTAAACCCTGTTGGAATAAAAATATCGGGCGAGGTTTTAAATATGGTAACCTTTATATCGTCTTCTGAAAAACATCCTGGCGGCTCAATACTTACACGTACGCGATACCTGATGCTGTCATAAGATGGGCCCAAAGTAATTACCGGATTGGCTATTTGCGGATTGCTCATTCCGATGGCGGGCGACCAATAATAAGTATTTCCTCCAGTAGCATTCAGTTGCAATGGCTGCCCTGCAACTATGTTTGTATCACGTCCGGCGTTGGCCTGCACTTGCGGAATTACGTTAACCATCACTGTGTCATAAACAGGTTTCGGGCACCCTGCCGTATCTCTTACTGTAAGTATGAATGCGGTTGAACCAATTGGCGCTACCTGCGTGCTAAGTGATCTTGGGTTGACGATTAAATTTTGTGGGCTCCACGTAAAATAGGCCCCGTCAATTGACCCCGATATTAAGGCCGTAGTGCCAAAACAAATACTTGTGTCGGTCCCGGCATAAGCGGCAGGATATGGCGCTGTTTTTACAACAATATCATCGTCCGCATAACATTTACCTACACTGGCGTGCAAATGATATGTGTTAGATGCACTAACAGGAATGGTGTAGGGACTGGGGATTGCAGGGTTGTTTACTGCATTTGCGGGCGACCACGCAAAATAAAGTGCGTTGGTGGCTGGATTAAAACGAATGGTGTCTGTCGCGCAGATTGATGTATCCGGCCCCAGGTTCAAAATAACTTTATCTATTACCCTTACGAGAACAGAATCATCTCCCTTGCATCCATTTTCAGACAATGATGCGACAAACCACGTATCCTTCTTAGGGAAGACCAATGGCGTAGTGCTGGTTGCATTAGAAATGATAGTAGGTGCCGATGGCTGCCAGGAAATGGCTGCTGTGGTATTGGCAATTAAACGCAGTGTATCTATGTTACAGATAAGTGTATCCCTGAAAGGAAAATAACCGTCAGGTCTATCGCGTACGGAAATATTTTTTGTAACGGTTTTTTCACAGCCTTTATCAGTTGAGACTGTTAATGTAACGGTGCGGGTGGCCGTATCAGGATAAAGGTAAGTTGGGTTCTTAATGTGAGATGTATCACTCGTCACTGCAAGGTCGCCAAAATTCCAGTCCCATTCATTTACTTTACCATATTTGGTAACAGACGCGTCTGAAAAATAAAACGGCGATTGGTAACAGGAACCTTTGAAGTTAAAATCCGGGGTAAAGCCAGGAAAAACATGCACTTGCGTAGTTCCGGAATCAACGCATCCCGTCTTGCCATAAACGACTAATTTGACCGTATAGATGCCTGTGTCCTTAAATGTGTGTGACGGCGTAGGCTCGGTGGATGTATTGGCTGTGCTGTTTTTGTCTCCAAAATCCCACAGGTAACCCTCGATGCTTGACGAAAGGGATCCGTTCTCAAAAGAGGAGGTAAAAGAGTCGCACGACAAAATTTTGTCCGGCAACATTGCTGCGGCAAAATCACAATTACCCACCTTCACGATAAAATCTTTGTGATGCACATTGATAGCAATGCCATTCCGCCATTCGGTTACGCAAACATTCACCACGTAACCGCCAGCAATATCCGGGGCTTTCCCGGTTATCTTACCTGTATGCTGGTTGATTGTAACCGCACTGCCTAACGGGCTCGTCCCGGTAAATCCGGAAGTATACCGTATTTGGGTGAGGTATAATGTTGGAGTTGGTGCTGGATTGGGATTTGTTTCATTGCCACCTGTGTATGCTGTACAAAATGAGTATGTCAGCGAGTCTCCATCGGAGTCTTTAGCGCTGAAATCAAGGTTAAAATTCATATCCCGGCAAACCAGAACCGTATCTTTTACTACAAATTGCGGGCTGCTGTTGTGGCCTTGCGGCAGCATATTTGTGCCGGGGATGGAAGTGATAAATATGGCGCCTGAAGGATTGGTAATGTTTACTGAGTTTTGGCGGCTGTACCTGATCCAAGACAATACATAGCCTTCGCCAATGTCTGACAGGGTTATTTCATCTGAAAAAATGCCAATCTGGTAACATACATCAACCGGTCCTGTAAGGCACGGGAGGCTGCTTGAATTACCACTTATTGAAGATACATTTCCCTGGCGGGGAAGATTGAAGGAGGTGACGAGGCCCATCGTAAGAGCGTTGTAAACGCCAATTGTCACTTTTTCTGTTTCCAGTGTCTGCCCTGTTGATGTGCATTCCCTGAACAGCCGCATTGTTACCTGGTACCTGCTCGTTCCTGCTGTCATACCCGGGCCCTTATACTCATAAAACAGCTCACCTCCGGCTATATGAGTGGCGAAAGCGTTGGTTAACAGAAAACAGCAAAATATCAATAACAATATATTCCTGATCATTACAAAATCTGGATTATATCCCCATCACAAAGTCCAGGAGATATGAATTTACAAGATCGGTTGCCTCCCACATTCCCATGTGGCCGGTATTTTCAAGAATATGGATATAAGACAGCTTCGGTAGATGCACTTGCTGTAGCAAGTCTTGCAGGGGAGCAGCAACGTCCTCCATCCCCAAGATAAACAAAACAGGTGTTTTGCTGCCTGATAAAACAGATGTTCTGTCAGGCCTGTTCATCATTGCGGCATAATACTGTTGTAACGCCTCCGGCTTAAAATTATTGCCGGTTTCACTTAGTGTTTTAACGCTATCAGCATGTGCCGCTTTGTATTCATTTGAAAAAAGATTGGGCGTAGTGTTCTTTACAAAAGGATACGAACCATATTGTCCAATTATTTCAATCCCTTTTTTTCGCACGGCTTTCTTTTCCTCACTATCTGCAAAAGCTGTGGAGTGTACAAGGCCGAAGCCATAAAGCGAATCGGGATATTTTTCTGCAAATGCTAAAGTAATGTAACCACCGAGGCTATGCCCCAGCAAAATACACTTATCTAAATGTTCGTGCTGCAAAATGGCATAAACACAATCTGCATAATCTTCAATGCCAATATTATCTCCTTGAAGCATACCTGATTTTCCTGAACCCGGCAGGTCAATGGCAATGATTCTGCAGTGGTCCTTCAGAAAATCTATCTGCTTGTCCCAGATATGAGCATCTTCTGCAAAACCGTGCAATAAAACAACATTTTTTCCGGCGCCTTCTGTAATATAATGAAGGTTAACAGTTCCGTACTGAAAATCTTTCTCCATAAGAATCTTATTATAATCCCAGGCAGTTAGCAGAAGTTGTGTGTAATAATCCCTTCTGCAGGAATTTTGCAATACGGCTCTGCTGAATTTAGCTGGACGCCAGTTTTGAACAACGCAAGGCAAGAAACAATACAATTGGAATAAGAGCAATGTTTATTTGCTGGGGAATCCAGAACCAGCTTAAAAGGAACAGCCCGTAAATCAATGCAACAATAAAAAAATATTTTCTAACCCACAATGGCCTTTTCCAGATAAAAAATGCTGCAACGAAGTTTGTGGGTAGCGCCCATAACAGGTTATAGTTATTCTGGCATTCGGTATGATCCGTTCCAAACCACATGAATAGCAGGAGAACACCCAGCAGGCCGGTGATATATAAGAAGAATGAGTCAAAAAACTTTGTGACCATAACCGCCCACCTTTTATGTGATAATGAAATGATGAACAACAGTACACAACCTATGCTAAAAAGTAATAATGGGATATACTTCCAGGTTTTAATATCCGGAGGGTTTGCCGAATAGATCATTTTTGTTGGAGAGATCTGCTCAGTTTGTGCATAATTACTAACATCGAGCCCCTGCATTACGTAATCCGGCAGGAACATGGCTGTATGGTTATTAACGGGTTTGTCCAGTTTGCTTCCCAATAAGATATCGATGCCTAATTTGCTCCATGGCTTGGCGCCTTCGTCCAGGTATTCGTGAAGCAGGTTTCTGAAGGTCGTTCCACGATCGGTTAATGAATCAGTTATTTTCAGATCGGTCAAATTATTAAATAGAAGGTCCCTGATGCGGGTTGTGCAGTTGTCATACAATATGTCGTACTTGTAATACCGGTTGCCGCCGGCAAGATTGTTTTGCAGCGCATGAACCAGTGCACGTTTTTTTTCCTCATTGAGCGTAAGCTCCTGTTCCCAAATGCTTCTTTGCTCTTCCTGGTATGCTGCAAGGAAAGAATCAAAGGGTTCTACAGAAAGAAAATAGTTTAGTTTACCGCGGACGAATTTTGAATAAAAGTTTGGATCATCGAAGTCGAAAGTACCCCAGTTAAACACCACATCCTTATGAGAAAGGCTGTCAACAAGCCTGATTGCGCTATGGCCAAAGGTGGAATACAGTTCGTTGCCCGGTTCAAGGGTTAATACACTTAGTCGTACGTGAGTGCTATCTGTTTGAGAAAGAGCGCTTTGGGTAAAGAGAAGTAACGATGCTACCAAAAGCGATGTCAATTGTTTCATTTTGTCTACAGCTTCTTTAACTGCACCAAATGTAAGGGAAAGCTGTCAGCTTTGAGCAATCGGCAATCAGCTTTCAGCTTTTAGCTGTCAGCAATTAGCTTTTTCGTTTCTGAATAATCCGCTTTTAAAAACAACTGCCCGTTCAAAGCAGAACAGGCAGTTGTTACAAAACATTAAAAACGTACAACGTATAACTTATAACGTAAAACTTACCTGTCTCTCACTTCCACAATCAAAAACTTCAGGTAGTTGGTATTTTCCATTCCCCACACTATCGGATGGTCGCTGGCCTGGGCCTGGAAAGTTACCTGGCGAAGCTTTTTGCGCGCATCTTTTGCAGCCATTTCAATTGTTTGAAGGAATAACTCCGGCTGAACAAGGTTGGTACAGCTACTTGTAACCAGGTAGCCGCCGTTTTTAATCAGCTTCATACCCCTGAGGTTGATTTCTTTATAACCTGTAATTGCCTTTTGAATGTTTTCCCTGCTTTTGGTGAAAGCCGGCGGATCTAGCATAACAACATCGTATTGCCTGCCTTCTTTCGCCCACACTTTTAGTACGTCAAAGGCGTTTACCGCTTCAAACTTACAAATGTGGTCAAGTTTATTCAGCTGGGCATTTCGTGTGGCCTGGGCTACCGCATTTTCGCTGATATCCAACCCCAGAACGCTTTTGGCGCCATAATGTGCTGCATGGATCTCAAATGTGCCTGTATAAGTAAAGGCTCCGAGTACATCGGCATCTTTTACAATATGACGGATAGCGCGGCGGTTGTCCTGCTGATCGAGGAAATAGCCGGTCTTCTGGCCGTTTTCAATATCTACATGAAAATTCAATCCGTTCTCATTAATAAGAATACTCGTGTCGAACGGGTCGCCCAGGAAGCCCTTTTGTTGCTGTAAACCTTCCAGTTCACGCACGGGAACGTCGTTACGTTCATAAATGCCTTTGGGATTAAAAATCGATTGAAGCGCTTTCACAACGGCGGGTTTCCACTTGTCCATTCCCAATGAGAGCGTCTGTATAACAAAGTAATCATTAAACTTGTCAATGATCAGGGCAGGCATTTCGTCGGCTTCACCGAAAATGAGGCGGCAGTTTTCGGTGTAACCAATGTGTTTTCTGTAATTCCATGCATCAGCTATTCTCTGGTGGAAAAAGTTATCGTCAACCTGTTCTTTTTTACGGGTTAACAACCTGACAATTATCTGGGATTTGGGGTTGATATAACCACGTCCCACGAATTTTTCATCATGAAAAAAAACATCAACAGTATCTCCGCTGTTCACCGGCCCTTCAATCCTATCTACTTCGTTGGCGAAGATCCACGGGTGCCCGTTTGCAATGCGATGAGCAATTTTTTTCTTTAAAAACACTTTTGTCATGGCGCAAAAGTAAGGAAAACGGGGAAGAGGAACGAGGTATCAGGTGTGAGGTATCAGGTATCAGGCTTCAAATACCAGGCTTCCAGCTAGGAATGTAAGACGTCCGATTTTAAATGCATGCCCCTACCGACGACAGGTTTTGGGCGGGTACAGTGTGCGATGTGGCTAACCTTTCTTTCGCTCGTCCATTTTCAGTTGTCAACTGTCAATTGGTTTTCATTCGCACATTTACATATTTACACATCTGCACATTGGCGAAGTCGCTCATTCATTTTCAATTTTCAATTGTCAACTGTCAAATGTTTCTCATCCGCACATTCACCCATTTGCACATTCGCACATTCATTGTATCGATACCGAACAGATCCGGCGCGTTAAGAAATTTTTGGCAGCATTTGCTAAATGCCATTGGTCGTTTTTTTTGAACCGGTCATCGGGTTAAGCAGCCTCTTGTCATGCAATTAGCCGTTTGGCCGCAATTGGGGCTGCCCTTTTGATTTATTCATGCCAGAAGATTAATTCAAAAAATCTAAAAAATTAAAATACTGTGTTATGAAAAAGATCATCCTTTTAACTTCTGTAATAGCAATTTTTGCAGCAGTTATTTTCAACGCCAGGATTAAAGAAGTGGTTAATCCAGAAAAGCCGGTTTCAAAAGATATTAGCCTTGCTGTGTATGCCGGAGGAAATTATTCAGCCAGTGTATACGATGCCTCTAAGGCACAATTGCATGTTACCATTTCAAAAATGAAAGGGCACAGAGAAAGCATACTGTGGCAGAAAACTTTTGATGCAATGGAATTGAAGAATATTCCTTCAGAATGTAATGCAATTTCACAGATAGTGCATATCAACAACGTGTTTGAAAAGAAAGAAGAATTGATTGTTACCTATACCTTAACGTACGATTCAAAAGGAAGCATACTACAGCGTTATAGTGGTGAAGTGTTAGCAAAAGGTAATCATGCAAACAAGTTGCTGATTGGCATATAACAGCGTTTAAGCGCTGTTGGAATTGAGTTGGCATGTTAACATGAATCAGCTACATTCGCAATAGTGCTTAATCTTTCTGTATGAAGAAAATCTCACTCCTCTGCTGCCTCACTTTAATGACTATATTGATTGCAAATGCAAAGGAAAAAATCAACATAATACCGCGCCCTGCCAGTGTGGTGGAAAAAGACGGTTCCTTTTCCATCAATAACAACACAGAAGTCTATGTTACAAATAATAAAGATCTGGTTGGTACTGTTCAGCTCTTCACACAGAAACTTAAAAACGCTACGGGTATACGGCTTAATACAAAATATGCAGTTCCAAAAGCCCTTCCATCTTCCTCTATTCTGATTCAGCTATCGAAGGCTTACGATAAAACGCTGGGAGATGAAGGGTACTCGCTAAAGGTTTCTCCCAAAAAAATTGAATTAACAGCAAACAAGCCACAAGGCATTTTTTACGGATTGCAATCCTTGCTGCAACTAATGCCCCCGGATGTAGAAAGTACCCAACTGATAAGCCTCCCAAAAATCGCTGTGCCGTGTGTGGAAATTACTGACTATCCCAGGTTTGGATGGCGTGGAATGATGCTCGATGTCAGCCGCCATTTTTTTACCAAAGAGGAGGTTAAGCAATTTATTGACGAAATGGTAAAGTACAAATACAACACCCTTCATTTACACCTTACAGATGATAATGGCTGGCGCATTGAAATAAAAAGCCTTCCCGGGCTTACAAAAAAAGGCGCATGGCGTGTTCCCCGTTACGGCAGATGGGGCAAATTTCAAAGCCCGCAACCTGATGAACAACCAACATATGGTGGCTTTTACACGCAGGATGATATCCGCGAATTGCTGGCTTATGCTGCCGATCGTTATGTAACGATTTTGCCTGAGGTAGATATACCCGCGCACAGCCTCGCAATGATTGCATCTTACCCGAACCTATCCTGCACGCAGCAGCAATACCAGGTTAACCCCGGAAGTGATTTTTATAAGAAGGATGATAATGCTTTGTGCATTGGTAATGATTCGGTGTTTCTTGCGCTTGACAAAATATTTACAGAATTGGCACAACTTTTTCCTAATCCTTATATACATGTGGGCGGCGATGAAGCTTATAAAGGTTTTTGGGAGAAATGCCCGAAATGCCAGAAAAGAATGGCTGATGAACATTTGAAAAATGTGGATGAATTGCAGAGTTATTTTATCAAGCGGATGGAAAAAATGTTACAGGCTAAAAACAAGAAACTGATCGGCTGGGATGAAATCCTGGAGGGCGGGCTTGCTCCTGAAGCGACTGTTATGAGTTGGCGCGGAATGAAAGGCGGTATTGAAGCTGCAAAAATGAACCATCATGTGATTATGACTCCTTACGACCATTGTTACATAGACCTGTACCAGGGCGAGCCGACAAACGAACCCGCAACATACAGTATGTGCAGGCTGTCGGATTCATATAAATGGGATCCTGTTCCGGATGGTGTGGATGAAAAATTTATCATGGGCGGACAGGCAAATTTGTGGACAGAATCTGTTCCAAATTTTCGCCATGCCCAGTATATGACGTGGCCAAGGAGCCTCGCGCTGGCTGAGGTTTACTGGACTCCCAAAAATCAGAAAGACTGGAGTAATTTTGTAGACAGGATGCAAGCGCAATTTCCACGATTGGATAAATCCGGTACCAAATATGCAACGAGTTTCTACAATGCTATAGTAAAACCTGTGCGGGCTGCCAACACTGATTCACTTGCCGTTACATTAAGCAGTGAGTTAAGCGGGACCGAGATCTATTATACTTTTGACGGAACGGATCCGGATAGCCATTCGCCAAAGTATAAAGGTGAACCCGTTAGCTTTTGGAAGGGCGCTGATGAAATACGGGTAATTGTGTATAAAGAAAATCAACCAGTAGGAAAGCAGGTTAATTTGAAACTGGATGAATTGAAGAGGAGACTGAAGTAATTTGAAGAGGATATTTTAATTACTGTATCAGTTGGTTAAGTTGTTTGTTTGAATATATACTTGCTTGGCGAGAAGGTGGCAAATTGCACTAGCATCGTTACCTCGACGATAAATATGTTGAGTCTTGGGAGATATCTACTGCCGTCGACATGACATTCCATGTTTATCAGCATGCCAAAAACACAAGCATGCTTTCTTAAAACTTCGTATTCTGAAAGCTGTTTCCTTAAATAAAACATATCAGCAAAATGGCTACAGTATTAATAACAGGAGGAACGGGAACTATCGGTAAACAGTTGACACATCTGTTGCTGCAAAAGGGATACAACCTAACAATTCTTACCAGGAAAATAAAAGCACATCAGACTCCACACGTTCATTTTGCTGAGTGGGATGTTGAAAAAGGGGCTATTGATATACAAGCCGTCCAGGCTGCCGATTATATCATCCATCTTTCCGGCGCCGGCATTGCTGATAAGCGCTGGACAGACAGCAGAAAAAAAGAAATAGTTGACAGCCGCGTTAAAAGCAGCGCTTTGCTTGTTAAAACCTTGCGGGAAAATCAACACCATATAAAAGCTGTAATAAGCGCTTCGGCTATTGGTTATTATGGCAAAGATTCGGACGCGAGCAAGCAAAACGGTTTTCGTGAAGATGATACACCTAGCAACGATTTTCTCGGTAGCACCTGTCAGCAATGGGAGGCAAGCATACAGCCCATTGAAAAGCTCGGCATCAGGCTGGTGAAGCTTCGGACAAGTATTGCATTAAGTACCAAAGGCGGAGCCTTGTTGGCTTTTTTAAGGCCTTTGAATCTTGGCCTGGCAACTATTCTGGGTAGTGGCGATCAAATGATGAGTTGGATACATATAGATGATCTTTGCAGGATGTATTTATACGCACTCGAAAATGAAAGCATGGGTGGTGTTTACAATGCTTGCGCAGCTGAAGTTGTCACCAACAAAAAGTTCGTGCTTACCCTCGCAAAAGAAACACGTGCCAATGCATACATTCCAGTGCACGTACCCGGCTTCGTATTGAAACTGGTGCTTGGAGAAATGAGCCAGGAAGTGCTAAAAAGCACCACTGTAAATAATGCAGCGATCAAATCAACGGGGTTTCAGTTTTTATACCCGTCGCTGGAAGTGGCGTTGCAAAACCTGAAGTAAATGTGCGAATAAGTAAATGTGCGAATGTGCGAATATTCAGATGAAATATCGTACATCTAACACCGTACATCGCACATTGTATTACATCGTACATCTAACATCGTACATCATACATCATACATCTGCTGATACCTGAAACCTTATGCCTGATACCTTATAAATCATCTCTTTCAAACTTCCGGAAAGCAAAAAAGCAATAGATGCAGATGTAGATAAGTGCAACTGTTAGCAATATTCCATCTGAAGGTGCGTCTTTATAAATTACTTTTTGTCCGAAAGTAATAGGGATAAGTACGTCACTTGCTTCCAGCGGCATATAATACCAGAAGTTGTGGCTGTTCAAAACTTTATTATCCATTAGCCCACCGATCAGTTGTTCAAATATCAATCCGTACAAAAAAAAGATAGCCAGCGCAAGGCCGCTTCTTCTAAGCAGTACAGCCAATATCATTGCAAAAAAGAGGTAGCACAAAGATTGTATGAAACAATACAAAATGTATTCAGTTCCTTCAAATGAAAAGGAACCACTGAAATAGCTGCCATATGCAACAGCAATGATGAAAGTAAATAAAGTGGTTATCAAAGCCAATGAAAGCGCCACCAATATTTTTGAAAGAATAAATTCTCTTCTGGTGAGGCCATCTATGATATTCTGGCGATGCGTTTTAAAACTATATTCATTTGAAATAACCAGGATGATGAGCATCCCTGGAAAGTAGAGCAGCCAGCTACTGATCCAGGCAATTGTTTGGTAAACTTTGGGATAATTATATGGAAGCAGCTCAAACGGCATTCCCGATTTTTTTATCTCATTCTGAAATTGGTAGAGAACATAGTTGATGCTGAAAAGCCCGATAATATATAAGCCAAGAAATATCCAGAATGCTTTATAGCTTTTGAGTTTAAGCCATTCTATTTTTAGTAACTGTAACATGAGTTGATTTTTTCCGGGAAAGAAAATTGCAATATTTATCCTTCGTTGGTAAGTTCAAGAAATTTAGATTCGAGACTTTTTTTCTTCAGTTGAAGATGCGTTAATACAATACCGTTATCAAAGCAATGCCGGTTTATTTTTTCAAGATCAGCGGTTGCTGTAGGATAATTTAATAGTATTTGCTTGTCTGCAATTTTTATGGATAGATAACCATTCAGCAAATGGAGCGCATTTTCCAGTCCCGTGATATCTTTTGCGCTTACTTCAACAATGTCTTCATTTACCAGCACTTCATCTACGTGCCCTGAAGTGATAAGTTCTCCCTGTTTTAAGATAGCCACATGCGTACAAACTTTTTCTACTTCGTCAAGCAAATGGCTGGCCATGATAATGGTTTTGCCTTCACCAGCGAGTTGTTTGATCAGCGACCTTATTTCTGCGATCCCAACAGGATCAAGCCCGTTTGTTGGCTCGTCAAATACCAAAATTTTTGGATCGCCCAACAAAGATGATGCAATAGCCAGGCGTTGCTTCATGCCGAGAGAATAAGTGCTGAATTTGCTTTGCCTTCTTTCATACAGATTAACGCGCTTAAGCACGGATGGAATTTGTTCAACACCTTTACCTTTTATTTCAGCAGCGATGCGAAGGTTTTTTTCGCCGGATAAATAATGGTAGAAATTAGGTGTCTCCAACAAAGTACCAACCTGCTTTCTCACTGCGGCTGAAGATGTTTGTCCAAAGAAAAGAAACGAGCCTGATGTAGCTCTTAAAATATCCATGACGATTCCCAGCATGGTTGTCTTTCCACTTCCATTCGGGCCAAGAATACCAAATACGCTGCCCTCAGGTACATTAAAGCTTACATTGTTCAGCGCCCGGATTTGTCCGTAGTATTTTGTAAGGTTGTTTACAGTTAAAACAGGAGGATTCATTGAGTTAATTGAAAATTGATAGGTGACAATTGAAAATTCAGTTTCATTCGAGCGGCGCTCAATGCAATTCAGGGCTGTTTTTTATTTCTAGCGCTTTATCAAACTATCTTGAATTAAAAACTGAATTTAAATGTAAAACAGCAAAATTCAAAAAAGGCAGTCAAAAGTGATGAGCGGTGGGAGGGAAGGTGTGAGGTATAAGGCGTCAGGTATAAGGTGTCAGGTAAAAGGTATCAGGTAACAGGCGTGAGGTTTAAGGCAAGGCGCCGATTTTATTTACTCATTGCATTTTCGCACGTTCGCATATTCAAACATTCGCATATTCACACACTCACCAATTCGCATATCCATTTCAATTTTCAATTTTCCATTTTCAATTAAATAAGTTTTTCCAGCACATAATAAACTGCAGGGCAAAAGGTGGAATTCTTCAGTGTGAGGTTCGCACGTTTTAAAATAACATCTTCGTTTGTATAAGGATAACGTTCACAATCGGAAGGCCTTGCTTCATAAATACCGCAGTAATTATCGCTGCCAAGAAAAGGGCAGGGTGATTGTTTCACCACATAATCGCCATCCTCATCAATGCGCAGGTAGGTATCGATAAAATCACTTTCGCGCATTTTTAAATGCTTGCTGATGCGCTTGATATCCGGCGTTTTAAAACGGGGAGAATAATTCTTGCAGCATGCGGCGCATTGCAGGCAATCAATTTTTTCAAAAGCTTCTTCATGCAGGTCCGGAAGTTTTTTTAATACTTTATTCTTATCAGCCCTTTGAAGAAATTGCTTGTATTGTTTTTGATGCGCGGCAGACTGTTTTTGCCAGTTGCTATTCACATCGAAGGAGCTATTTTCTTTTTTATTGTCCATTATCTTTTACCACTGATACTGTTTTTATACCTTGTAGCAGGTAATATTCGAACAGATATCATGTTTTCACATTTATTTGTAATGATTGCTCTTACTTTGCAAAAATATTGAAACTTACCCCTTTTAGCATGGAAGCGTTGCGAGAATATTGGTTAATAATTATTACTACGCCTATTTACTTCATTATAATAGGTTTGGAACTGCTGCTGTCTCATCTTCAGCATTTCAAAGCCTACACACTGAAAGATACGTTTACCAATTTATATTTGATGCTTGTAAACACGGGTATTGATATACTATTCAGAGGGATATACGTAGGTGTGATCTTTCAGTATTTTTATGAGCACAGGTTTACAGACTGGCATCAACCCATCAGTTACTGGCTGTTGCTGCTGTTTGCGGAAGATTTTCTTTATTACTGGTTACATAGGTTTGACCATGAGATCCGCTTTTTCTGGGCTGCACATGTCACCCATCATAGTTCTGAGAAATTCAATTTTACGGTCGGTTTCAGGTCCTCCGTTTTTCAACCACTATACAGATTTATCTATTTTATACCCCTGGCGTGGCTGGGTTTCAAACCTGTAGATATTGTGTTTATGTATTCTGCTACCCAGATTTGGGGAATATTTGTACATACAGAATTTATCAAAAAAATGGGTTGGCTGGAGCATATACTTGTTACGCCATCGCATCATCGCGTACATCATGCTTCAAATGCTAAATACCTTGATAAAAACATGGGCATGTTCCTGATTATATGGGATAAAATCTTCGGGACCTTCCAGGCAGAATTGCCGGACGATGAGTATCAAGAAATTAAATACGGGCTAACATCAAATCTGGAAAATCCTAATGCAGTAAGCATTGTGTTTCATGAATGGAGCCAGATGTTAAAAGATATTAAACGTAGGGATATCGGCTTTCAGGACCGTATGAACTATATCTTCGGGCCTCCGGGATGGAGCCATGATGGCAGCCGCCTCACAAGTGACCAAATGCGGCAAAAGGAAAAAATTGAGGAACTGTCCGGTCAAAATGTGTCGCAGGAAATATTAGTACAGAAAATATCTGAAGCTAACGCCTAATGCCGTTGAAAATTTTCTAAAAACCCGCCTATTCAGCTTTAACCATTCGCTTTTAACTGGCCGATCTGTCAAACATTTTATTGATTTTTCTTTCATTTATTACATATTAACAAAATATGCAGGCTAAGGCTCTGTGTAGGCGAGTTTAGCTTTATTATACGATTGCAACCACGTACCTTTGCACATCTTTTTTAAAGTGGTCAACTTTCACATATGAACTTATTCCAGAAACAGTCGAATGAATTTATAGCCCGTCACATAGGCACAATTGGCGCTGAAGAGGCTATGCTAAAGGTCATTGGTGTTAACAGCATTGATGAACTAATAGGCAAAACAATTCCGGGAAATATTAGAGCTGAAAAGTCTTTGAATATTCCGGATGCGGTGAATGAGGCGGAACTATTGAAAGAATTGAAGAATATCTCCCTGAAAAACAAATTGTTCAAAAACTACATTGGGCAAGGTTATTACGATACAATTACCCCAAGTGTGATTTTGCGTAATATTTTTGAAAATCCAGGATGGTATACGCAGTATACGCCCTACCAGGCAGAAATATCCCAGGGAAGATTGGAAAGCCTGCTGAATTTTCAAACAATGGTGAGTGACTTGACAGGCCTGCCAATTGCCAATGCGTCTTTGCTGGATGAAGCAACGGCAGCAGCGGAGGCAATGAATATGTTCTTCCACCACTCAAATAAATCGCATAAAACAAAATTCTTTGTAGATAAAAATGTCTTCCCTCAGACAAAGGATGTGTTGCTGACAAGAGCGAATCCTGTTGGAATTGAGGTTGTGTTTGGCGACTATAATGAGGCAGCTATTGACGATACTTACTTTGGCGCTTTAATTCAATATCCTGACAGCACAGGTTCTATTGAAGATTTCCGTTCATTTATTGAAACCGTTCATAATCACAGTGGTTTTGTTGCAATGGCAACAGATCTGCTGGCTTTGGCATTGCTTACATCTCCGGGTGAACTGGGTGCCGATGTGGCTTTTGGCTCCTCACAGCGTTTTGGCGTGCCTTTAGGATATGGTGGCCCTCACGCAGCGTTCCTTTCTACTAAAGATGATTTTAAACGTTCAATTCCTGGCCGTATCATCGGCGTAAGTGTTGATGCACAAGGCAACCGTGCTTTGCGTATGGCATTGCAGACAAGAGAGCAGCATATAAAACGTGAAAAAGCAACTTCAAATATTTGCACCGCGCAAGCGCTGCTGGCCAATATGGCTGCGATGTACGCTGTGTACCATGGCCCGGATGGATTGAAAGATATTGCTACCCGCGTTTCTGTATTAACCCAGGCATTAGCATCTTCATTAAAAGAACAGGGCTATACTGTAGCAAATGAAAATTTCTTTGATACCATCACTGTTTCAGGTGCTGAGGTAGAAAAGATAAAAGAAGTTGCAGAAAGGAAAAAGATCAATTTCAGGTATAGCAATGGTTCTATCGGTATTTCTGTTGATGAAACAACAATGCCGGAAGACTTGCTTGATATCGCCATAGTGTTTGCGGAAGCAAAAGGAGAGAGCGTTGCAAGTATCAATTTTGATGACGATGGTCAACTAACAAATATTCCAACTTTTGCAGTACGTACTTCAGAATATTTAACGCACCCTGTGTTCAATACGCACAATAGCGAAAGCCAGATGATGCGTTACATCAAGCTATTAGAGAATAAAGATCTTTCATTAAATACATCGATGATCTCTTTGGGTAGCTGCACTATGAAACTGAACGCTGCTACTGAAATGATTCCTTTAAGCTGGGCACATTGGAGCAAACTACACCCGTTTGCACCTAAAGGCCAGGTTGGCGGTTATGCGCAGATTATTAAAGAATTATCTGAATACTTAAGCGAGATCACCGGTTTTGACGCATGCAGCCTGCAACCTAACAGCGGCGCACAAGGTGAATATGCAGGATTGCTTACCATTCGCAATTACCATATTGCTAATGGCAACCACGACCGCAATGTTATTCTGATCCCAATCTCAGCGCACGGAACAAACCCTGCGAGTGCAGTGATGGTAGGAATGAAGGTTGTGGTAGTAAAAGCTTTGGAAAATGGTTATATAGACGTAGCTGATTTTAGAGCTAAGGCTGAACAATACAAAGCAAATCTTGCCGGTACGATGATTACTTATCCAAGTACCTATGGTGTATTTGAAGAAAGCGTGAAAGAGATTTGTGATATAGTTCACCAGCATGGCGGCCAGGTTTACATGGACGGAGCTAACATGAATGCTCAGGTTGGATTTACTTCTCCCGGTTTAATTGGCGCAGATGTTTGTCACCTGAACCTGCACAAAACATTCGCTATTCCACATGGTGGTGGCGGTCCTGGAATGGGCCCTATTTGCGTTAAGGCACACCTGGCTCCGCATCTGCCTAAACATATCTCTGATGAAACCGGAGAAGATCATAATGGTGCTGTAAGCGCTGCTGCTTATGGTTCTGCATCCATACTGCTGATTAGTTATGCCTACATCAGAATGCTTGGCTGGGAAGGTTTGCAAAAAGCCACAGCCCATGCCATTTTGAATGCAAACTATATGAAGGCTTTATTGGAAAAAGATTTTGAAATTCTGTATACCGGCCATGAAGGAACATGTGCGCATGAATTTATTGTGGATTTAAGGCCTTTCAAAGCAACAGCCGGTGTTGAAGCAGAAGACGTTGCAAAACGTTTAATGGACTATGGTTTCCATGCCCCAACTATGAGCTTCCCTGTTCCGGGTACAATCATGATTGAGCCAACAGAAAGTGAAGACAAGGCAGAACTTGACCGTTTCTGTGATGCATTACTTAGCATTAGGGCTGAAATTGCTGCAATTGAAAATGGCGAGGCTGACAAAGCTAACAATGCATTAAAAAATGCACCACATACACAATTTGCTGTGATCAGCAGCGACTGGGATAAGCCTTACACGCGTGAACAGGCAGCCTTCCCGCTTGAGTATGTAAAACAAAACAAATTCTGGCCTTCCGTTGCAAGAATCAATAACACATTTGGCGACAGAAACCTTATCTGTACCTGCGAACCGGTTAGTTCTTACGCAACAGAAGAAGCGTAGATAAAGACAAAAAATTAAAAGTAAAAGACCGCGCGTAAGTGCGGTCTTTTTTGTTCCCATTGTATGGTTGCAAAAGAAAAAGGTGCAAAGCCCTTCATTAAACTGAGACTTTACACCTTTGCTTTCTTTTTGCTTTTTATGTTCTTCTGCTCTTATCCTTTTTACGGTCTAACGTGTATTATTCATCTTGCGGCCTTAGGGTCTTACTACTTGACCATTTTATAAATCACCTGAGCAGAGTCCAAATGTTTTTGTAAGGTTGGTAAGGATTGAACTGCAAGGTTTTTGACGTCATTATCCTTTAAGTCTTTTCCAGCTTTTTCAAATTCTTTTATGTCTTTCTTATGATCGTCTACCATCATGCTCATGTATGCTTTATCAAAATCCTTTCCTGTTTTTTTGCTAAGGTCATTCATATGCTTCTGCGCGTCATCACCTAATGTTGCTGGTAAGGTAATGTTCTTAGAAGACGCGAGTGATTTTAGCTGATCGTTTACTTTACTATGATCATCAACCATCATCTTACCAAAGTCTTTAACACGTTGGCTTGCTCCATTTTGCTGAGCGAGTTTACCTAGTTCAACTTCCATCATTCCACCATTTGCAGCGGCAACAGCAAAGTCTGCAGTTTCCTTATCAACAGGCATAGTGGCAACTTTACTTGTATCATGGGTGTCATTGTCAGATGCTCTTGGTGTAGTGTCCTTATTAGCATTCATATCCTTTGCGCTGTCCACGCTATCGTGGCTTCCTGCACCGCCACCACAAGCCTGTAGTAAGCAAACACCTGCAATTACTATAAGAGAACTCAACTTTTTCATAATTCTATTTTTTTGTTTACAATTGGTTAAATGCTTTTGCTTGTGGTAGAATAACCAAATAATTTGCCAAGTGCTATTTCATTAATAATCAGTCCATAATTTTCAAAAACGTGGGTAAATAATTCAGTAAGGTGTAGATTATTTGTGCCCCGTGAGGACTATTTAAGTATGAGTTGTGAAGTACGAAGTACGTCGGTTTAACCATGTTTATCTTTGAGCCTTCATCATTTTCAATTCTTTCCTGTCTGGGCTTAGATGTCGTTGTATTACTGTCTTATGATCTTCGCGGATGGCATTTTTTTTGAATCATTCTTATAGTTAACCGATAAATATAATTCTATGGCAAAGAATGAAAGAACACCCAAAAACGATTTACAGGATTCTCCAGCCGACACTAAAAAAATGCAACAAGACGAAACAACGCTGGATCTTCCGGAAGTAAAAGACATTCCCGGTCAGGAACATGTGCGCCCGATGCCTTTTAACGAAATGAATGATACAACGCCATCCTCCGCAGATGAAGAAGCTGAGGAATTGCTAAGTGACGTAAATGAAGATGATGAAGTTGAAGATGACGACTCAAATGTTACGGCAGAGGAAAAGGACCGTTTGCGGGAAACATCTGAAAGCATGTCTTCTTTTGACGATCAGGATGCCAGGAATGCACATGTTGACAATGTTGATGACGAAGGCGATCCATTGAATGAAGCAACAGATGGTTCCGGCCGCGAACTGGACGTGCCTGGTGCTGAACACGATGATGAAGATGAAGACATGGGCGAGGAAGATGAAGAAAACAATGATTATAGTTTAGGCGATACGGACTAGTTGAACATTTTAAGTTTTACGTTATACGTTTAAGCCCTTGAAAAAAGTTCTTCGGTTAGATAAACGTATAACGTAAAACTTATTACTTACTAATTCTCTTGCTTGGTCAGGATATCTCTTTTCAGTTTCTTCCATACGCTGTCAAAACTGGAATGGTTTTGTTGCTGCCATTCGTGCAATTCATTCATCAGGTTTTCTTTGCGCTGCTCTTCTGCCTTTTCAAAGAATTCTTTTAAGAAGGCTTTGTCCTGGTCGAATGCCATCTGATTGTACAACTCTTTAAGAGCTTGCTCTTTTTCTATATTCTTTGTGGCGATAATTTTTTCCATAGCTTCTCTCAATCTTGCTTTTTCATCGTAAGAGCCGGCGGGAAGGAGATATTTTGCAATAACAGGCATCAGCTCAATTAGCATCAGTAACGCAACAAGTAAATAGTACCGGATCTTCAGAGCATCGTTGTTTTGAACAAGATGTTGCAGCGCCTCTATACGCGTTAAAAAGCCATCATTCAATAATTGATCAAAAGCTTTTTGCTGCAGGTTTTTTTCGGCTTGTATGGCGGCCAGGCTACTATCCAGCGCATGTAGCTTTGGCTGGCTTTCAGCTTGCAACTGTTTATACTGGGCATCTAATTTTTCATATTCATTTTGTTTCGCTCGTGCAATATCTTTTAATCCAACTTTGCCGCTGCCGCCGGTTCCATCCGTTTCGGCGATAAAACTTTCGCGTGCTTTACCTACGTCATTGTATGAGCCCGCAAGCTGTTGCTGCAATGCAGCTTTTTGTTGTATTATAAAGGTTGCCTGGCTGTTGTACAAAGAATCTAACTGGTTTGCTTTAAGCCTTTTTTTCTGTTCATTGTCAAGTGAGATTTGCAGATGTACTTCCTTATCAAACAGAAATAACAATGCAGGTTGAGCCATAAAAAAGCCGATGGTACAAGCGAGTAGCCCTCTGAACAGCAATGGCGTTATTTTTCTCTTATTTGCTGATGTAATACCCTTTATGAGTGCCCTGTCAATACAGAGGATTATACCTCCCATAAAAAGGCCGAGTAAAACAGCCAGGGCGTACTCGTGTGTAACGGTTATAAAAAAGAATGTCCATGCAAGTGTGGCAAACAGCCATGTGCCCATAACTGTCATACCTGTGATGGCGTAGCGGTTGCGGTCAATCACGCACTCTTTTAATAACTCAGGCTCTGCTGTTGCAAGCCACCATAAAAAGCGTGTAAACGATGAGATTTTGTACGTTTCCCTTTGCGATAATGAATGTAACGGTTGTTCCATATACGTAAATTGTATCGGTTAGACCGGTTTTGTGCCGGCTCAGAAGTTGGGAAACTCTGTGATGTAAAGGTAAACGATAAAGATTCGGAAAAAGTATTTAAGATTTGAAATTTAAGATTTGAAATTTGAGATTGTCATTGAGTTGCAATAATACTATCCTGAATTATATCAGGCTTTCCACAAAGCCAATTTCAAATCTTAAATTTTAAATTTCAAATTAAGAAGGGTTTGTAGACCACATTCCAGCCTCTTTAATAAAGATGCGGCGGTTGAGTTTCAGTTGAGCAATAATGATTTCTGCAATGTCTTCCGGTTGCATAACGCGGTCCGGATTGCCGTCCGTAAGATTTAATGCTTTGGCGAGTTCAGTTGCAACAGTGCTTGGCGTTAATGCACTTACACGGATATTCTGTTTTCTTACTTCGTGCATCAACGATTCAGTCAATCCCATTAAAGCGAATTTAGAGGCGCTATAAGCGCTTGTGGTGGCAGCTCCACGTTGACCTGCTGATGAAGAAATGTTGATGATATCGCCAGCCTGCTTTTCAATCATTCCTGGCAATACCGCCCTTGTAACATAATAAACGCCCAATACATTTATACGAATAATATTTTCCCAGTCTTCCGGCGCTAGCTCTAGAAACTTTCCAAATTTGCCAATGCCGGCGTTATTTATCAATATATCGATTGCACCTAGTTCCTGCTTTATTTTGGCTACTGCACTTTCAACAGCAGCTCTGTTACCAACATCTGCGGAAGCGATGGAAATTTTTACGCCACTGTCCTTAAGTTCTTCTTTCAACTGCTCAAGATCGGCAGCGGTTCTTGCCAGTAAACCAACATGTACGCCTTCTTTAGCTAAGGCTATAGCAACACTTCTACCTATTCCTTTGCCTGCGCCGGTGATTAGCGCAACTTTTCCTTTAATTGAGTCCATAATTAACTATTAATTGAAAGTTGAAAATTGACAATGATTGCAGCGAAAAATAAGTTGCATAATCCGTAATACATGCTCAATATTTCGTCGCAACAAATCTTCTGCAAATATCTTCTACTTTCTGCGTAATAAAAAACAGGAAGACGTTCAACCCATTTTCAATTGTCAACTTTCAATTGTCAATTAAAAAAGTTTTTCGTCTTCCTGTTTTTGCCCTTTTTGCCCCTTTGCTTCTTAGTGACTTCGTGGCAAAAAGCCTATCTTCCGCCCGGAGCGCAATGTTCTTTCAGGTAAGCTGTGAAAAGCGTAGCAAGGTGCTTGCTTGTGCCTTCACCTTCACTGATGGAATGTGTTCTGTTTGGATAGCTCATCAACTGAAACTGGCGATTGTATTTTATCAATTCATTGATCAGCATTTCCGCATTTTGGTAATGTACATTGTCATCACCGGTGCCATGGATGTATAGTAGGTTGCCTTTTAGGTTTTTAGCGTGTGTAACAGGCGAGCCCTCAACAAAATCCTGTAAGTTTTCCTGTGGCAGCCCCATGTATCTTTCCTGGTAAATATTATCGTAGGTTAACTGGTTGCCCACTGCTGCAATTGCAATACCTGTAGAATAGATTTCCGGATATTGAAACAACAGGTTCAGCGTAGTTGATCCGCCACCGCTCCATCCCCATACTGCAATGCGGCTGGCGTCAACAAACGGCCATTTCATGATTTCTTTGGTTGCCATTGCCTGGTCACGAATATTAACCACACCAATTTTGCGATAAATAGATTTGCGCCATTCGCGGCCTTTAGGCGCTGGTGTACCTCTTCCGTCAAGGCTCATATAGATATAGCCGTCTTCAGCCATATTGCCGGTATAAAGATGGTTTCTGCCGCTGCCCCAACTATCTTTTACCGTTGCACCCGCAGGCTCTGTATATACATTGAAAACAACGGGATATTTTTTGGTTGAATCGAAATTGGTTGGCTTAACCATCCAGCCGTCCATTGTGATTCCATCAACGGTTGTTACTTTAAAGAATTCAACTTTAGGTTGAGGAGTAGCTGGCTTGCCCGGGGCAGATTCTTTTATCACAGTATGTTTAGCAAGGCTGATAAAATTCCTTACTGTAGGCGTATTTGCATTGGAGAATGAATGTTCCGCAAATGCGCCATTGGGAGAAACTGTATAGTTGTGTGTGCCTTTTTCATTGGCAGGCGATAACAACTCTGGTTTTGCATTTGCTTTTAACCCTATGCGGTATAGGTATTTTTGCGTTGCATTTTCAGGAGATGCGGAGTAGTAAACATAACCAGCTTTTGCATCGATCGCTTTGATATCAATGATATCGTAGTTGCCATTTGTGATCAGGGTTTCCTTACTGCCATCACGATTAATCAGGTAAATATGGCGCCAGCCATCTTTCTCACTAACCCATAAAAATGATTTTCCATCAGGCATCCATTCCCAGCCTGTTGGGTCGCCTTCGTTCCATCTTTCTTTAGGGTCTATCCATGCATTATCTGTTTCCTGGTAAATAGTTTTTGCTTCACCCGTAGTTGAATTGCAGTACATGATCTTGCTTTCTTGTTGCTTGCGGTTGAGCTGCTGAATAACCAACTCATCAGAATTTGCAGCCCACTCCATACGCGGAATATAATGCTGGCGCTGGTCACCAGGAATGTTCATCCAGGTTGTAGTTCCGGTGGCAATTTTGATCACGCCAATCCTGCAGGCTGAAGGGCTTTCACCTACTTTAGGATATTCAACAGGAACAGTAAAGGAATAAATTGAATCAGTATTATTGATCATTAAGAAATTTCTGATCTGGGTTGCATCAATTTGCCAGTAGGCGATTGATTTGCCATCATCGCTCCACCTGAAGCCATCTCTGCAGCCAAACTCTTCTTCATATACCCAGTCAAAAGTTCCGTTGATCATTCTGTCCGTTCCGTCTTTCGTTAATTGTTGCTGATTGGTTCCGTTGACATCTTCCATATAAATGTTGTGGCCACTTACATAGGCAACCTTGCTGCCATCCGGAGAAAACTTCGCGAACATTAATGAGGAGGAGGGAAGTGATTTGCCCAATTTGGCTAAGGAATTATCTGCAAGATTTAATACCCAGTAATCACCTCGGGTATCATAGCGCCAGACTTTTTTTGAGTTGGTATAAATGAGCACTTTCTTTCCATCCTGTGAAAAGAAAAAGTTGCGAACCGTTAACGGTTTGGAAGAATCTTTTGGTGTAAGATTCGCGCTTCCTGCTACAATGCGTGTTGTAAATGCAGGCAGTGAATACTGCACTATGTTATTTTCTTCGAAGGCATAGTAGCCGTTACCATCTTTGGTCCACTTGTAACCTTTTGGTGGTTGTGCTGCAAGCGAAACGCAGGTAAGTAAAAAAATAAAAACCAGTAGATTTCTCATTCATTGAAAGTTTAAGGAAAATTACATGTTCTGACTGAGAATTTGCAGGAATGCTAATATTGGTTAAGTAATGGTAAAACGATGTACGGTGTTAGATGTAAAGGAATGTCTGATGTAGGATTTTTTGATGTCTGATTTCTTTTACAGCACGAGCTTTACAACATACTTACACGTTTCAACTGAAACATCAAGCCAGGTACCTGACAGCTTACATTGATGCTTTTCCCTTCCATATCTTACACAGTACCCGCCCGAACGTGCCGTCGGTATGGGTAGGCATCTAACATCATACAATAAATACCTAAAACCTGATGCCTGATACCTGACGCCTAAAAAGAAGGAAAGCCATTGTAAGCTTTCGCTCCAATGGCCTTCCTTGTAACAATCAAACATCGGCGTGATCAAACCTGAGCAACTACTGATAGCTGATCGCTCATCGCTGACAGCTTACTGTCTTCCACCGCCGCCTTGCTGCATTCTTCTCTGGCGTGCTCTATCTTCCATTGCTGTAAGTTTCTGTAACTCATCATCTGTTAAAACTGTTTTCAGCTTTTGATTCCTTTCGTCCTGCAATGTTTTTATTTTAGCCATTTTATCTTCCCGGCTCATGCTCTGATCCATAAAGATCTCGCGTTGCTTAGGCTGGTAAGATTGTACTATAGCTGTTACTGTGTCTGCTTTTGCGTCGGAAAATTGCAAAGAATCTTTCAGACGTTGTTTATACATTTGCGCGAATTGCTCGCCTCTCTGTCCGTTTTGGGCATTAGCCAAAGTGCAAACGGAAAGCACTATAGTGAATAATGCAAGAATCTTTTTCATAACGAATGTTTAAGTTAATGACTGCAAAGTGAATGCAATGTTTAAACTAACTATCAGCCGGCTTGTTTGAATTCGGCAAATCTGTTGATTTGTGCGGCGAATTCTTCCGGTTCTGAGACCTAAGGCTTTTCATTTTTTGCTTTTGTTCGTCGGTCAGTACAGATGCCATTTGTTTTTTCCTGTCTTCTCTCAATTGCTTTAGCTGAGTTGTTTTTTGTTCTTGCGTAAGTGACTGGTCATTGGCAATCTTGTCATGTTGTTCTTTTGCACTTTTGTTGTACTCTTTTAGCTTACTCTTCTGGTCTGCAGTAAGATTAAGTTGTTTGTACATTTCGTGTTGGTGTTTGCCCTTGTGGTATTTGTGGGTTGTAGAATCGGATGTTTGAGCAAAAGACACGCTTACTCCCAACACCAATGCTGCACATACGATCAATAGTCTTTTCATGTTTTTATCTTTTAGTTGAAGGATAGATGCAGGCTTGTCCATGAAGTTTAAATCGATCTTGTTAAAAGGGCGTATGTGTCGGTGATCGGCTATGGTGTATCGGCGAGTGGGCGGGAAGAGGTATCAGGTGTTTCAATGTACGATGTTAGATGTACGGTGTACGATGTGGAAGAAAGGCTTCAGGTGTCAGGTGTTTCAATGTACGATGTTAGATGTACGGTGTACGATGTGGAAGAGAGGTCTCAGGTATCAGGTGTAAGTATTCCCGTCTTGAGGTTTAAGATGAGAAGTATAAGTATGTAATAAAGTTGTTGCGCCAGAAGAAATCAGACATCAAAAAATCCTACATCAGACATCTTCTATACATCGTACACCGTACATCTAACATCGTACATACAAAAAAAGGCCCCGCCAGAAGACGGAGCCTTTTTTATGTCATTAATACCAGTAATTATCTCAAGAATAACATTTCGCGGTATTTAGGTAAAGTCCACTCAGCATCATCAACAAGGTGTTCCAGTTTGTCAACATGGTAACGGATCTCGTCGAAGAAAGTAGCTTTAACCTGGCTTTCGTAAGCGATCGCTTTAGTGCGGATATCTTCAATGTTGTTAGCAATTTTTCTTGCTTCAACCATTGCATCTACACGAGTGTAAACAATCTGAAGGTGCTCAGAGATCTGAGTCAGGATATCAACCTGTGCTTTGTAAAGCGTTTCTGATAAACCAGCAGCTTTTAATGCAGCAATGTTTGCAGAAAGTTTATTCTGATAGTTGATAGCTGAAGGAATAATGTGATTAAGTGCCAGATCGCCCATTACGCGAGCTTCAATCTGTACTTTCTTAATGTATTTCTCCAGTTCAATCTCGTGGCGGGCCTCAAGCTCAACGTGATTGTAGATGTTGTTTGATTCAAACAGGTGCTTAGCTTTTTCAGTAACCATTGCATCCAAAGCAAGCGGAGTTGTTGGAACGTTGGGCAAACCTCTGCGCTCAGCTTCATGGTGCCATTCCTGGCTGTAACCATCACCTTCAAACAATACTTTTTTGCTTTCAACAATGTATTTCTGAATAACATGCATGATAGCAATTTCTTTCTTGTCGCCTTTTTCAATTAAAGAATCTACTTCTTTCTTGAAGTTCTTTAATGTTTCAGCCATAATAGTATTCACAGCAATCATCGCGTTAGCACAGTTTGCAGAAGAACCTACAGCGCGGAACTCGAATTTGTTACCTGTGAATGCGAAAGGTGAAGTTCTGTTACGGTCAGTATTATCTAACAGTAATTCAGGAATGCTTCTGTGAAGATCTAATTTAAGGATGGCTTCATCCTGCTCATCGAATTTATCACCAACTCTTGTTTCGATATCTTCCAATACTTTAGCAAGATATTGGCCAACGAATACTGAGATGATGGCAGGAGGAGCTTCGTTTGCGCCCAAACGGTGATCGTTTGCAGCAGATGCGATAGCCGCTCTTAAAATATCAGCATGGTCATGAACAGCCTTGATGATGTTAACAAAGAATGTTAAGAACATCAGGTTTGTTTTTGGCGTTTTACCAGGAGCTAACAAGTTAACGCCGGTATCAGTTGCCATACTCCAGTTGTTGTGTTTACCGCTACCATTGATGCCTGCAAATGGTTTCTCATGCAGCAATACAACCAGTTTGTGGCGTTTAGCAACACGTGCCATAACATCCATCAACAAAGTGTTGTGGTCAACAGCTATGTTAACTTCTTCAAATATAGGAGCAGCTTCAAACTGAGAAGGAGCTACTTCATTGTGGCGGGTACGTAAAGGAATGCCCAGTTTGTAGCTTTCTGCTTCAAAGTCGCGCATGAAAGCGTAAACTCTTTCAGGAATAGAACCGAAATAGTGGTCTTCTAATTGCTGGCCTTTAGCAGGAGCAGCACCGAATACAGTACGGCCAGTCTGAACCAGGTCAGGGCGTACGCCAGCCAAACCTTCATCAATTACAAAGTATTCCTGTTCCCAACCTAAAGTAGCAGTTACTTTACTAACGTTTTTGTCAAAGTAGTTACAAACTTCAACAGCAGATTTATTTAATGCTTCCAATGCTTTTAACAATGGAGCTTTATAGTCTAAAGATTCGCCTGTGTAAGAAACGAAAATGGTAGGGATACATAAAGTCTTACCATTGCTCATTTCAATAATAAATGCAGGAGAAGAAGGATCCCATGCTGTATAACCACGTGCTTCGAAAGTAGCGCGGATACCACCGCTTGGGAATGAAGAAGCATCAGGCTCTTGCTGAATCAAAGCAGCGCCGTCAAACTCTTCAATAGGTGTACCATCACCTTTTAAAGTAAAGAATGAGTCATGTTTTTCAGCAGTAGTTCCTGTTAATGGTTGGAACCAGTGTGTGTAGTGTGTTACACCTTTGCTTTCTGCCCATGCACGAATACCATTAGAAATTTGATTCGCAACTGCACGATCAATTTTCTTTCCACCTTTAATGCTCGCAAGAAGGCTTTTGTAGCTTTCATCGCTCAAAAATTTACGAGCTGTAGCAAGAGTAAATACATTCTCTCCGAAAATAGCAGTGATTTTTGGTGAACTTTCCACAGGAGTCTCAACACCCGTGATCAAATTTTTTAATGCCTCTGATCGTAATGACATAAACTTGTTTGGTTTTTTTATTGGTACTTGTTATAGTTGGTAAAAATAAGAAGGAATTGCATAAAAACTTGAAAAAATAATGTTGATTGTTGAAAATTATAGAAAAAATTAAGGTCGTTAAAAATATATAAAAAATCGTAATGCAAAATATGCCCGCTATATGTAATAATTTTAAAACCTGTTGTGGCAAAGGGTTTCAAAATTTTTTTTCAAGGGTGTAACCTGTTTTAGAGATCATCGTTACACGGTAAATAAAATATCATTCGCAAACTTGCATAATAAAAGCAATGCGATAATTAAACCTAAAACTATGCGTACAATAAAATCTTTGCTTGCACTAACGGTTGTACTTGTTTCTTTAAGCTTTGTTGGATGGAAGACGATAAAAGGTAATGGCGTTTTGAAAAAAGAAACCAGGCAAATGGCTGATTTTACAGCACTGGCGTCTGGTGGCCCGGTAGATGTTACCATACTTTATGGAAGTAATAATAGTATAGAAGTAGAAGGAGATGAGAATGTTCTTTCACATCTTGAAACTTATGTAAAGGATAATAAGCTGAACATAAGGCCCGAGAACGGCGTTACGCTAAAATCTCAAAACCCGATAAAGGTAACGGTCAGCATGACCAAAATGACCGAACTATCTGTAAGTGGCAGCGGTGAAATAAAAGGCGAAGGAAACTTCTCCAATGATGCAGAAACAGAAATCAAAATGTCTGGCTCAGGAAACATCAAACTGGGATTTGGGAAATTTAAAGATGTAAGCATTAACATGTCTGGCAGCGGTAACATTATGTTGAAGGGAAATCCAACGGGTGCATTAAGTACTTCTCAAAGCGGAAGCGGTAATATCAATTGTACTGATGTTGAAGCGGAAAATGTATCTGTAAAGATTAGCGGAAGCGGTAACACCAAGGTGAATGCGACAAAATCGATCGAAGCAAAAATTTCCGGTAGTGGTAATGTATATTATAAAGGAACGCCTCAGAATGTAGATTCAAAGGTTGCGGGCAGCGGAAGAATACAAAAGATCTAAAGGCTATCAGCTATTAGCTGTCAGCTTTAGTCCCCTGGCGAGATATTAGTCTCCAAATTAGACAGATTGCTATTTTATTATAAGTGAAAGAGGCTTTAATTCAGGTATATGATTTAAAGCCTCTTTGTTTTTTTACGATAAATTTTGCAAAAACTGAACAGGCTGAAAATTAGGTACTTCGTACTTCGTAACTCTTACTTAAAACACGTCAGGGAGCAGAAGCCCGGTTTTAGGCTTTTAGCTTTAGGCTTTCAGCTTGTATTTACCCTCTAAGCCCTTACCTTTGCGCGGTAAAATTTATTCTTTGCTGAGCGCTAAGCCAGTGGGAACCAAAATACTCAATCAATCTTTCAATGGAAGTTACCGTTAAAACCGCAGAAGAATTACGCCTTACCGCAGAAGAATTTGAACTCATAAAACAAAAACTTGGCCGCACGCCCAATTTTACTGAATTGTGCGCATTTAGTGGCATGTGGAGCGAACACTGTAGCTATAAAAACTCAATCAAGTGGCTGAAAACACTTCCTCGTGAAGGTGGCCGTATGTTGGTTGCTGCAGGTGAAGAAAATGCAGGTCTGATGGATATGGGTAACGGTTTTGGTGTAGTATTTAAAATTGAGAGCCACAATCACCCCAGTGCTATTGAGCCTTTCCAGGGCGCAGCTACGGGAGTGGGTGGTATTCAGCGTGATATTTTTACAATGGGTGCAAGGCCCATTGCATCTTTAAATAGCCTTCGTTTCGGTAATCTGAAAGATAAAAAGACGCAACGTTTGCTGGCCGGCGTGGTTCATGGTATTGGCCATTATGGTAACTGCTTTGGCGTTCCAACCGTTGGTGGTGAAGTTTATTTTGAAGATTGTTATCATACCAACCCTTTGGTTAACGCTATGAGCGTTGGTATTGTAAAGGTTGGCAAAACGATCAGCGCAACTGCAGAAGGGCTGGGTAACCCTGTTTTCTTTGTGGGAAGTGCTACTGGTAAAGATGGTATTGGTGGTGCAAGCTTTGCAAGCGCCAACATCACAGAAGAAAGTACAGAAGAACTACCTGCTGTTCAGGTTGGTGACCCTTTCCAGGAAAAGAAATTATTGGAAGCTTGTCTTGAAGTGATTGAGACTGGCGCTGTAGTTGGTATGCAGGATATGGGTGCTGCAGGGATTATCTGCTCTACCGCAGAAATGAGTGCAAAAGGTGGCGTAGGTATGCGCATTGACCTTGACAAAGTGCCCACACGCCAGCAGAACATGAAAGCATGGGAACTGTTGCTGAGTGAAAGCCAGGAGCGTATGTTGATTGTAGTGGAAAAAGGTAAGGAAGAAGCTGTACTGAAAGTGTTTGAAAAATGGGATCTTTCCTGCAGCCATATCGGTGAAGTAACCAACGATGGTTTGTTGAAGTTTTACATGCACGGAGAACTTGAAGCTGAACTGCCTGCTTACGAGCTGGTACTTGGCGGCGGTGCTCCTCAATATACACGCGAATACAAAGAACCTGCTTACCTGGAAAAGGTAAAAGCTTTCTCAATTGAGAATGTTGAAGATGTTACTGATCTGAAAAAACAGGCAGAAGCATTGATTCAGATCCCGAATATTGCCAGCAAACGTTGGGTTTACGTTCAGTATGATAGCATGGTTGGTACTGCAAATGCAAGTACCAATGCACCAAGTGATGCGGCCGTAATCATTGCCAAAGGCACAGGTAAAGCATTGACTGTAACTGTTGACTGCAACAGTAAATATGTTTTCGCTGATCCTTATGTTGGTGGAATGATTGCAGTAGCTGAAGCTGCCAGAAACATTGTTTGTAGCGGTGGAGAGCCTTTGGGCGTTACCAACTGCCTCAATTTTGGTAACCCTTACGACCCTGAAGTTTACTACCAGTTTGTAAAAGCTGTAACCGGTATGGGCGATGCCTGTAGAAAATTCAATACGCCTGTAACGGGTGGTAACGTAAGCTTCTACAATCAGAATCCTGAAGGGCCGGTGTACCCAACTCCAACAATTGGAATGGTGGGTATCATCGATGATTTTGGTAATCGTATGACGCTTGATTATAAAGAAGCTGGTGATGTGATTGTATTGATTGGCGAACAAAAGAATGATATCGCATCAAGCGAGTATTTGCATAAATTAAAAGCTATTGAATTTTCTCCCGCTCCTGCATTTGATATTGATGAGGAGTTTGCGATCCAGAAATTCATCGCTTCTGCTATCAAAGAAAAACAGATCAAAAGTGCGCACGATATTAGCGAAGGCGGTTTGATTGTTACCTTGATAGAAAAAGGATTTAACCGTGATCTTGGTTTTGATGTAACAGCCGACACTGATTTGCGTAAAGATGCATTCTGGTTTGGCGAAGCTCAAAGCCGTGCGGTAGTAACCTGCAGTAAACAACAGGCTGAAGATCTGAAGCACAAAGCTGCTGCGGCTAACATTCCTGTTACTGTTTTAGGTACGGTAACTTCAGGCGAAATTAAAGTTAACAGCGAAAGCTGGGGTTCTTTGGTTGACTGGAAAGAGAAATATGATACAGCTATTGAGAAGATCATCAATGGATAACATCGCTGATCTCTGATTTTTTGAAGCCTGAGTTGTTCAAGTGTAACAGTTCAATTAATAGTAAGAGATCTTGTAATATTTAAAAGAGAAGATCGTCGGTTAAAACTGGCGATCTTTTCTTTTTTTGTATTCGAATGTGCGGCTCTGTGTCTTCTCTTGCTTTTTTCTGTGTAACAACTGGCCATCACAGGTGATTATCAGACTCCTGGCATAAGTTTGCAAAATCAAAACTGAACAGGAGCTGATAGCTCATAGCTGACAGCTGATAGCTAAAAAAGCGCCAGCTTTTTGTTACATTTGTTGCCATTAAAATCGAAAATCGCATGTCGCAGCAAAATGAGTTATCTAAGCAAAGTTCCATTGTAGTTACCGGAGCCGCGGGATTTATTGGTAGTTGCATGGTGCAATACCTGAATGAGCAAGGTTATGAGAATCTTATTCTTGTTGATGATTTTGGGGTAGAGGCAAAACGCGTAAACTGGGAATCAAAAAAATATAGCCATATTATAGAACGTCAGAGCTTTTTTGACTGGATAGAGCAAAACGATCCCCAGATTGATTATGTAATTCATATGGGTGCGCGTACAGATACCACTGAATTCAATTATGCCATTCACCAGGAACTAAATGTTGACTACAGCAAAAGCATTTGGAAATATTGCTCAGCAAAACAGGTTCCGTTAGTATATGCTTCTTCAGCTGCAACGTATGGTGCGGGAGAATTAGGTTATGACGACGAACATTCAATTATAGACAAACTGCATCCGTTGAATCCTTACGGAGTAAGCAAAAACGAATTTGATAAACTTGCTATTCTGCAGATACACACACCTCCGTTCTGGGCGGGCTTGAAATTCTTTAATGTATATGGCCCTAATGAATATCATAAGGGAAGAATGGCCAGCGTGATATTCCATTCTGTAAACCAGATTAATAAAGAAGGATACGTGAAGCTGTTCCGCAGCCACAAAAAAGAATTTCACGATGGAGAACAGCTGCGCGATTTTGTGTATGTGAAAGATGTTGTGAAAGTTATGTACTGGATGATGCAGCAAAGCCAGAAAGAAACGGAAAAACAACATAGCACTACGGCAGGCGTATTTACTTCGTATACAAATAATTTGAAAAGCGGTATGTATAACCTGGGTGCGGGAAAAGCAAGAAGCTTTAATGATCTTGTAAAATCTACATTCAAAGGCCTTGACCTGCAACCAAAGATCGAGTACATTGATATGCCTGAAGATATCCGCGATAAATATCAGTATTACACAGAAGCAAATATGCAGAAACTGATCAACGCTGGATATACAGAACCATTCTATTCACTGGAAGAAGGTGTGGATGATTATGTTCGCAATTATTTGAAAGAAGGAAAAATCTGGTAGATCTGACAAGTACGAAGTACGAATTCAGAAGTACGAATAGCGTGTGGATTCTATGAATCATGATAATAGATCTAAACTTTGTCTGTTCTAGTTTTAAGCTTTAGGCTTTGGGCTTTAAGCTTTTTAAAATACTGTTTATGAGCAAAAAAATAGCCATCATCGGCGGCGGAAATTTAGGTTCAGCAATTGCTGAGGGATTGATCAACAGTGGTTTTACAAAACCTGAAAATATTGTTGTTACCAAAAGAAACATTGCTACGCTTCAACCTTTGGAAGAAAAAGGAGTGATGGTAACCAATGACAATAAGAAAGCTGTTGAATTTGCAGACTATGTTATTCTTGCGGTGAAGCCCTTTCAGATAAAAGAGATTCTTGAATACCTGAAGCCATCTCTTGATCCCAAAAAACATGTACTGGTAAGCGTTATTACAGGTATATGGGTAAAGGATATCAAAGAGATACTTGGCGAAGAATTTACTTTGTTCCGTGCCATGCCGAATACGGCCATTGCTATTCAGCAAAGCATCACCTGCATTTGTAAACATAATGCTAACGAAGAGCAGATAAAATTTGTGGGCGATTTATTTAACCAGCTTGGCAAGACTGTTTTCATTGAAGAAAAATTAATGGATGCAGCAACTGTTCTAGGCGCTTGCGGTACAGCTTATGCGATGCGTTATATACGTGCTAACATACAAGGTGGTATAGAGATTGGATTTGATGCGGCGACTGCATCATTAATTGCGGCGCAGACTGTAAAAGGTGCTGCAGAATTATTGCTTACCAAGCACACGCATCCGGAACAGGAGATTGATAAAGTAACCACTCCCAAAGGTTGTACTATTGCAGGCCTCAATGAAATGGAGCACCAGGGCTTTAGTTCATCTTTGATTAAAGGTGTTGTTACAAGTTATAAAAAGATTGTGACTGATATGTAGTTTTAAGCTTAATGCCTAAAGCTCAAAGCTCAAAGCTTAAGTACGGGAAAGTTCACTTTGTTATTTAATATGCCGCGCAGCTAAAAGCAGCGCGGTTTTTATTTGTACAAGGAATCGTAGTACCTAACTATCAATAGAAAACAGATCAAGGTTATTCTTCATTGCGTACACGACACTAGGTTTTAACCGACATAGCGCTTAACGGCCCGTTTTTTGTTTAATCATCGCGTCTTTAGCGATTGTCTCAAAGAAATGAATCAGCTTAAAAAATAAAGTTATTGGCCGAGGATTTTTAGCAAAAAACTAAAACTGCCGTAACTTATAGCCAAATAATATTACAATATCTTTACCTGTGATGAAAATATACTTAACCGTTGTACTTGCGATCCTATGCCATCTGGGTTTTTCACAGGTTGCCAATAAAGATTCTGCGCTCATTGCTATGGAAGAGGCCATTAAATCAAATCCCCAAAAAGCTGATTTATACATAGAACGTGCAAATATGAAACGTAATGCCGGCGACAATGCAGGTGCGTTAACAGATTACTTTAAAGCGATAGAATTAGAACCTAATAATTCAAGAGCATACATTGAATATGCCCGCCTTAATGTTAGCCAGAATAATATGCAGGCGGCTGTATTTGCATTGAACAAAGCGATAGAGGTTGATCCTAAAAATCCGCAGGCATATGTAGAATTGTCAAAACTTAATTTTCGTCAGCGACAAATTAACGATGCACTCAATAATGCCGGCAAGGCAATAGAACTCGATGCCAACAATTTCGACGCATATATTGCGCGCGCAGATGTCTATTCTATGATGAATAAAAATGTAGATGCGTTGGCCGACTACAACAAAGCTATAGCGCTTGGTAAAACGGGTTTTGCAAAAGATTCCGGGTTGGCTGCGGGCGTTTACTACAATATGGCCCAATGTAAAATGCGGCTTGCAAAGCCCGCGGAAGCATTGCCTTTTGTCAATAAAGCGATAGAGTTGGGCGCAAACAACAAAGAATTAAACGGGGCCGCATTGTATAACATGCGCGGAAACATTTACCAGGATCAACGCAAGTTTCAGCAGGCAATAAATGATTTTAATAAGAGCATCGATATTAACCCGAATTATCCGTATACGTACCTCAGCCGCGCTATTGCGAAAGTGAATATGGCAGAAAACGCAAATGCGAAAGCATACTCACCAAAAACCGGCGGCCCGGCAGCATTCATTAATCTAAGTCCACAGAACAATCTCATCGCCAATAAAGAACACTCTTCCATTATACAGTCTGCTTTAAAAGATTGCGATAAAGCCATCGAAATGGACAGTAATATGGCTTCTGCTTACTATATACGAGGCCAGATAAAACAGACATTGAAACAAAAAGATTTCTGCGATGATTTGCTTAAAGCACATGCGCTGGGCATCGATGTTCAGAAAGATCTTCTAAAAAAATGCCCGGAAACGAAATAGTTTTTAAAAAGATTTCGTTATAGCACGTTTCAATATTATTATGCGTTATGCTTTGATCCAGAAGTAAATGTATTATTTAGGCAGGTTATCTAACCTGATAAACCCGATTTTGTCTCCTTGCCTCACCACGTCAGTTTTTCCCGATTATACAAATGAAGGAAATCGCCCCATGTTAACTTTGCGGCCGAAAATTTAGAATTGATGAGATTTCTTCGTGTTGTTACATTGACTGTTTTTATTCTTTCAGCTGTTAATTCTTTTGCGCAAACTATTAAGGGTAAAATCTCCGCAACGGATCATCAGCCATTGAATGGTATAAATATCCAGCTGGATAAGACTTTTATCGGAACCGTTTCTGACCAAAATGGCTTTTATCAATTAAATAATGTAAAGCCGGGAACTTATATAGTTATGGCAAGCGGAGTGGGGCATGAGCCAACTCAACAAACAGTTACACTTGAGGCGAATGAAGTGAAAGAAATCAATTTCATTCTTAAGCCTTCAATAAGCAACTTAAAAGAAGTAACAATCACTGCAAGCCGCAGGGCTGAAATGGTAGATCGCACACCTGCTTCTGTACAGGTTATAGGCGCCAAAGAATTGGCGAACCAATCCATCGTTTCACCAAACTTGTCTGCAATGCTTGCAAATGCAGTCCCTTCGCTGGCGTTTGGTACAAATACAACAAGTAATACAGGGCAAACGCTACGTGGAAGAAACCCGTTGATTCTGATTGATGGAATTCCTCAGTCAACACCTTTGCGCAATGGTACAAGAGACATCAGGACAATAGATCCGTCAGTAATTGAACGTATTGAAGTGGTGAAAGGCGCTACTTCTATTTATGGTAACGGCGGCGATGGCGGTGTTATTAACTATATCACCAAAAAGCCGCAGACATCAAAGCCTTTTGAAGCTTATAGCTATCTTGCAAATACGGGTATGCCTGTGCATTCAGATAAAACAATGGGTGGCCGCTTTGTACAGCAGTTCAGCGGGCGCCTGGATAAATTTGATTATGTTGTTTCCGGCAATTATGAACATACAGGCGTTTATAAAAGTGGTGATGGCGTAGTAATTTCTCCTACCTACGGCCTGGGTGAAACGAATATGTATAATGCATATGCAAAGCTTGGATATAACATCAATTCAAAACAACGCATTGAGGGGATGTACAATTATTATGGCTCCGAGCAGAAGACAGATTATGTAGTTCAGACTGGTAAATATGGTTCAATACCTACTATTGGTGTGCCGGGCAAAGTATTGGGTGAGCCAGGCGGCACAAGATATAATCACAATGCCTATGTTAAATACATGGCAAAAGACCTGTTTGCAAAATCTTCTTTGGAAGCAAGCGCTTACTTGCAAAGCTTCTATACCATTTACGGTTATGAACCCACTTACTTCGAGAATGGCGGGCAATCAACCATTCTTTCAAATAAGAAAGGTGCACGCGTTTTCTTAAACACACCATTCCGCATTAACAAATGGATTAAAGGTGATATTGTTTATGGGTTAGATCTTTTGAATGATAAGACTGGACAGCCTTTGGTTGATGGCCGTATTTGGGTGCCTGACATGAGCATGGTGAATCTTGCTCCATATGCCCAGGCAAATGTTACTTTGTGGAATGACTGGATTGTTCGGTTGGGTTATCGTTACGATAATATCAATATTGACATTCCTGATTTTACACAGGTTAAAGTATTGAACAGCATCACCGGAGAATATATTGGCGGACAAACCATAAAAGGCGGAAAGCTTTCCTTCAATGCGTCAAGCTTCAACGCGGGATTGCGCTATTCGAAGTATGAATATTTTAAACCATTCATCAGCTTCTCACAGGGCTTTAGTATGGTTGACATTGGCCGTTATGTTCGCTCGGCTAAAGAAGATAACATTTCCAAAATGCAGATTCAGCCGGTTAAAGTGAATAACTACGAAGCAGGCTTCAGCAGCAATTTTGGGTGGTTGCAATTCACAGGAGCGTATTTCATCAGCACAAATAAAATCGGTACTTCGCTTGTGCAGGACAGCACCGGCTGGCTTACACAACAAACAGCGCCTGAGAAAACGTATGGCTATGAATTGTCTGTCGACGTAACGCCTATACCTGAGGTTGGTTTTGGTGGCTCGTACACTTACGTTGAAGGCAAGGCTGATAAAAACAATAACAACCGCTTTAATGATAAGGAAGATATTTACCTGATCGGTAGTAAAATTTCTCCACCCAAAGCCAGTGCTTATGTTCGCTATGCTCCCGTAAAATCTGTGAGCTTGTATACCCAATGGGGTTACTTTGGAGACCGCAAACGCTTCGCTCCAAAAAGCAATGGAAAATACAATAACGGTGAAGCACCTGTAAACGGCGTCGGCGTACTAAACTTTACCGGTAGCTGGCAAATCAATCAACGCTTTAAACTTAGCCTTGGCGTTGAGAACCTGCTGAATACTGATTACTTCTCACCAATTGCGCAATGGTCTGGTATGGATAACGATTATACCAAAGCAAATGGTATGCGCTACCAGTTGGGTGTAGGGATTAATTGGTAGGTTTGAATGTACGATTTTAGATGTACGATGTGACTCAAAGTACGAGTTATGAAGTACGAAGTACGTTAGGTGAAACATGCTAATGTATTTTTGAAAAGTGGTTAAGTTTAAGACAAAGCGAGATGAACAAAAGTCAACAAGACTGAATCAACGGACTTTGTACTTCGTAATTCGTACTTTGCAAGTCGCACTTTGTCTCCCTTTTCTATTTTTTACTTTTGAATTTTTACTTTTGACTTCTCATGTCGCGAAAGCATAAAATGTATTTTTCCGTGCACCATTGGTGCGGGTTACTTGTAGGGTTGTTCCTGTTATTGATGAGTGTAACGGGGGCAACACTTGTGTTTACCGATGAGTTGAATCATCATGATATAAAACCTTTTCTTGCTGTTGATAATCCTGCGGGTGAAGTTCACATTGACGCATCTTTTAAAAACATTCAGCAACAATACCCAGGTTGGGAACTCCGCATATACGAATGGCCAAAAGCCAACGAGGCGCTGGTGTATGAATTAAGAAAGAAGGAAGACAGGATGCGTGTGTTTGTCCACCCTGTAAATGGTGCTATTACTCATGTTGTAAAAGATGCCAACAATTCACTGCAACGGCGCCTGTTGCTGCTCCATTACACATTGTTTTCCGGAACACCCGGAAAGATTATTATCTGCTCAGTGAGTGTTGTGTTTTTCCTGTCTTTACTATCGGGGCTTTTCTTATACAGGCGATCTATATTAAAAGTGTTGTCATTCAAAACAAAAATTCATTCACAAACAGCACGCGCTTTTTTTTCTTCACTGCATAGAGTTATAGGTGTATGGTCGTTGGTTTGGAACTTGCTTATTGTTGTTACAGGGTTTTCTTTGAGTTACAATATTGTGATGAATGCCGTTAAACCTGCGGCAAAGAAAACGGTAGCAGCAAAGAAGGCGGAATCGGTTGCCTCTCTTGATTCTATTATCAATCGTGTACGGGCGTCTTATCCTGAATTGGATGTCCACATGATACGTCTACCCGCAAATGCAAGCACCGTTATCGTAAGAGGAAGTATGCAAACTGATCCTTCCTTTAGTGGTGAATACGCCAACACGTTGCAGTATAACGGACAAAGCTTTATGCTGGAGAAAAAGCAATGGTTTACATCTGCTGCATTTGCAGACAAATGGACCTCCGCTATTGGCCCTCTTCACTTTGGAAACTACGGTGGAATTTTATTAAAACTATTTTACGCGCTAATGGGCCTAATTCCCGGGTTGCTATCAGTGTCTGGTTTTGTGATCTGGAGGTATAGAAAAAGAAAGACCCATTCTGTTAGTTGAGCATAAACTCATCTTCATCCATTTGCAAAGAGAAAAAGTGCGTTATTTGGATGTTTTCATACCATAGCCGGGCGATAAGATGAAAACCTTTTTCTCGTTTGATTAACGGGATTAATTTGTTGGCATACAAAAAGGAAAAATTCTTGCCATTATTGCAAATAATAACACCTGGTGCTAATGTATTAATGATCACTCCATTGCCATCAAATAAAAACATTGTCTTCTTTTTTCCTTCTTCCAGGCTAAATGAGTCAATAGATGGGCTGTTTGCACGAAACTCTGACATGTTTTTGTAAACCCCTCTGCGATACATGGAATCTGTCAAAATTCTTATCGCATTTTTAGAATATCTGTTAAAAAATTGTCATCCATTTAATGAGTTGCCCATAATTGCCAATTGATGAAGTGTCTGTGCGGGCATCAACAAAACTGATTTTTTCGAACGGAGAAATTCTTTGTCCTTCGCTTTTTGAATGCGTGTCCCGTGTTAGATCGTCTTTATTTTACTCAAATACGCGGAATCTTTTTGTCTCTCTTTAAATTGGCCGGCAGCCATTTTACACGAGAAACCAACAGTAAGGATGAACAGGGTGCAGACTTTCATGGCCACGGCATACAGTATGCCAGAGAATCTGCATATTACAATTATACAATACAGGCGTGGTGCTTATTATTTCATTCTTTCCCTTATAAATGCAATTGCTTTCTTATGTGCATCCTCTGTTGCTTCCTTATTATGGCTTGGATTGCTTGGGTTCGCGAATCCATGGCCAGCTTCGTATCTATTTACGGTCAATTTTTTGCCAGCTGCGGCCGCGTCTTTTACAAACTGGTCCACTACTTCCGGGCTGGGAAACTTATCCTGGTTACCGAAGAATCCAATAATATCGCAATTCAGTGTCTTTAAGCGATTAATATCTTTTTCCGGCTGACCGTAATACATAATACATCCTACGGCTTGCTTGCCGCCTTCAATGGCCGTTTGCAAACTCCAACCGCCACCGAAACACCAACCCAGGGTAAATACTTTTGCGTTTGCCCCAACATATGCATAAGCCCCTTTTATAATGTTTAACGCTCTTGCTGTAGTCAATCCCTGCATATATTTAACCGCACTGTCGCGCCCGGCAGCTACCTTATTATCATACAGGTCAAGCGCCAGCACGTTAATTCCGAGTTCGTTGCTAAGATTTTCTGCTTCCTGTTTAATATAGTCGTTCAGCCCATACCATTCATGAACAACGAAGAGGTAATAGCTGGTGGGTTTGTCGGTTTTTATTTCAAAAGCATGCGCCTCCATGCCGTCAGCTGTTTTATAATTAATATCCTTGCCTTTTGGGCTATTGTAGGTAAATGGCAATGGATCCTCGTGCGACATGGTGAATTCTTTGTTATCCCCATTGAGTGCATATAGTTCTGTTGCAGTGGGCTGGCAGCAATTATCCATATGCTGCGCGGAGAGCCGCAGGGTAGCGGTTACCGCAAGCAGAAGAAAGATTAACTTATTCATGATTTATTTTTTGTATGAAAACTTTTGTGAAAATGTTCAACAAATTATTGATTTGGATTAAGGCACAATTAGATTAGTATATACAACATACAAAATTTTGGTGGTGATTTTGTTCACAACTTGCCCAATATTCAAAACCCAAGTTTTTTTTGAAATAAAAATTGGCGTAGCTTTGCATGACCACTGATAATTATTCTTTGCTACTGACTATCCTTTTAAACTGGCAGAATGTTTTTGGAGGCGTAAAAAAATGCGTTCAGTAGAGAATTAAACCGTTAAAGATTAAACCCTTTGCGGTTGGGCAGGCAATCAGGCCAATAGCAATTCAGCCCGGTCAAAATAATAAGTAAGATTCAGGAATTTAAATAAATTAATAATTAACCATATTATTATGGCCAAGTACATTTTTGTTACCGGTGGTGTAACTAGTAGTTTAGGAAAAGGAATTATAGCAGCATCGCTGGCAAAACTTTTACAGGCAAGGGGCTTTAAAGTTACCATTCAGAAGTTAGACCCTTACATTAACGTAGACCCCGGAACACTTAACCCATATGAACATGGCGAGTGTTATGTGACTGAAGATGGTGCTGAAACCGATCTTGATCTTGGCCACTACGAACGTTTCCTTAACATTTTTACTACCCAGGCGAACAATGTAACTACAGGCCGTATTTATCAGACTGTTATTAATAAAGAAAGAGAAGGTGCTTTTTTAGGAAAAACCGTGCAGGTTGTTCCTCATATCACTGATGAGATCAAACGCAGAATGTTGTTGTTGGGCAAAGATGGCAAATACGACATCGTTATCACTGAAATTGGTGGTACCGTTGGTGATATTGAAAGCCTTCCGTTTATTGAAGCTGTACGTCAGCTGCAGTGGGAACTGCCTGAAGAAGATGTGGTAGTTGTGCATCTTACTTTGATCCCGTATCTGCGCGCCGCAAAAGAATTAAAAACAAAACCTACACAGCACAGTGTTAAAATGCTGAGCGAAACAGGTGTACACCCCGATATTATTGTGTGCAGAACGGAAGAGCCGTTAAGCAACGATATCAAAAGAAAAATTGCTTTGTTCTGTAATGTTAAACAACAGGCAGTAATTGAAGCAATGGACGCTCCTACTATTTATGAAGTTCCATTGGCAATGTTGAGAGAGAAACTGGATATCATCTGTATGAAGAAACTCAACATTACAGAATATAAAGAACCAGAACTGGAAAAATGGAAAGGCTTCCTGGATAAATTAAAATATCCAAAAAGCAAAGTAACCATCGGTTTAATTGGTAAATATGTAGAGTTACAGGATGCTTATAAATCCATCCTGGAAAGCTTTGTACATGCAGGTGCTATCAATGAAGTAAAAGTTCAGGTAGTAAATGTGCACAGTGAATTTATTACTGATGAAAATGTTGCTGAAAAATTAGATGGGCTGGATGGTTTACTGGTCGCTCCTGGCTTTGGTTTAAGAGGTATTGAAGGAAAGATCATCGCAGTTAAATATGCTCGCGAAAACGGCCTGCCCTTCTTCGGTATTTGCCTGGGTATGCAGATGGCCGTTATTGAATTCGCGAGAAATGTACTTGGATTAGAGAACGCGCACTCTACAGAGATGGATGCAAAAACCGAGAACGCGGTGATCAACATGATGGAAGAGCAGAAGAAGATTAAGATGATGGGTGGCACTATGCGTTTGGGCTCTTATCCTTGCGAAATAAAAGATGGTACGCTGGCCTATGATATTTATGGTTCAAATCAAATCACAGAAAGGCACCGCCATCGTTATGAATTCAACAACCAGTACCTGGAACAGTTTGAAAACAATGGTATGATCGCAAGTGGTATGAACCCTGAAACAGGATTGGTTGAGATTGTTGAAATTCCTAACCATCCGTTCTTTATTGGTGTTCAATATCACCCTGAATTGAAGAGCACAGTTGAAAGTCCTGCTCCGTTGTTCGTAAGCTTTGTTGCTGCGGTTAAAAAATACAATGACCAGAGAGCTTCTGTAAAAAATCCAAAATTGCAGAGCGAAATTATTTAAGTAGTTAAGTTTTGATAGATGATAAAGCAGGTTTGATCTTTTTCAGGCCTGCTTTTTTTGCGCCAATGCGCTGGTGGGAACCACGGAGACAGGGCGGCACAGTGAAACACGGTTTTTTGCCTAGAAGACGCAACGGCAAAAAGGAGCACAAAATTTTTTTGAATTATGAAGGCATAAAGGTTGCAAGGGAGAATGAAGAAATAAAGAAAAGCGCTAAAGCATATAAGGATGTAAAGTTCTCTGGTGGACACTTGTGTCCACTTGTATTTTCTATGTATAAAAGTACAGTGATTAAGCGAATCATTATAATGCACGTCAGTTCTAAGCTTTGAGCTTTAGGCTTTAAGCTTTTCTCTCTCCGATAAACGTACAACGTAAAACTTACAACTTACAACTATCTCAAGCTTTAGGCTTTAAGCTTTTCTCTCTCTGATAAACGTACAACGTATAACGTTCAACTTACAACTATCTCAAGCTTTAGGCTTTAAGCTTTTCTCTCTCCGATAAACGTACATCGTAAAACTTACAACTTACAACAGTTCTGCGCTTTAGGCTTATTTCAGTATTTTTGAGCCACATCCTTATGGCGCACATTCCACAATTTATAAGAGACCTGGCACTTATACTTGGCGCTGCAGGTGTGATAACCCTTCTGTTCAAAAGATTAAAACAACCTGTTGTTTTGGGTTATATACTTGCAGGGCTATTGGTTGGCCCGAACTTTCATCTGTTCCCTACTATTTCAGATGTTGATGATATTAGAATATGGGCAGATATAGGCGTGATATTTTTGCTTTTTGCGCTCGGGCTTGAGTTTAGCTTTAAAAAGTTAATAAAGGTTGGCGGTAGCGCCGGTATTACCGGCATTGTTGAAATAGCCTGTATGTTCTGCCTCGGTTATATAACAGGAAAATTTTTGAACTGGCCGCCTTTTGATTGCATATTTCTTGGAGGCATTATTGCCATTTCATCCACCACAATCATTTTTCGTGCGTTGGATGAATTGGGATTGAAATCTCAAAAGTTTGCAACACTTGTATTGGGCGTATTGGTGATTGAAGACCTGGTCGCTATATTATTGCTCGTGTTGCTTTCTACGGTTGCAGTAAGCCGCCAGTTTGAAGGCATGCAGATGTTGTTTTCCATTTTCAAACTGCTTTTCTTTTTAAGCCTTTGGTTTATTACGGGCGTTTTTATTCTGCCGACATTCATGAAGAAAACGTCGCGCTGGTTGTCAAGTGAAACATTGCTGATTGTCTCGCTCGCTCTCTGCCTCGGCATGGCTTTGTTAGCGGATGGCGTTGGGTTTTCTACCGCGCTGGGTGCTTTTCTTATGGGGTCATTGCTGGCTGAAACTACCCAGGCGGAAAGGATTGAACACCTGGTTTCCTCGGTGAAAGATTTGTTCGGTGCTATCTTTTTTGTATCGGTTGGAATGCTAATTAATCCGGCACTCCTGAAACAATATATGTGGCCGGTGTTGCTATTGATTGTGTTGGTTGTTGTAGGTAAAACAGTGTTTGTGAGTCTTGGTGCATTGCTCGCCGGCCAGCCGCTGAAGCAATCTGTACAGGCCGGTACAAGTATGTCGCAAATAGGGGAGTTCTCATTTATCATCGCAACCCTCGGCGTATCGCTGAAAGTAACAAGCGATTATTTATACCCGATAGCCGTTGGCGTATCTGTAATGACAACTTTTACAACGCCATTTATGATGAAGCTGGCAGAACCGTTGTACAGGTTTATAGAGAAAATATTGCCCGCTAAATGGGTGGCTAGTTTAAACCGGTATAGCTCAAATACACAAACGCTGCAAAGTGAAAGCGATTGGCAAAAAGTTGTGAGGTCTTATCTGCAATTAATGTTATCAAATGCAGTCATCATCATTGCCTGCATCTTGCTGGCTTCTTATTATGTCGAGCCTTTTTTTGAGAGGCAATTTGGAAATATTCTTGTAGCCAGGATCTCAGCGGTTGTACTAACCCTTGCGATAACCTCTCCATTTATATGGGCGCTGACGGCAAGAAAGATGCGCGGATTGGCATATAAGGAATTGTGGCTTGACAGCAAATATAACCATGGTGCTTTGCTGTTGCTGGAGTTGGCGAGAAACTTTGTCGCCATTATTTGTTGGGGATTTTTATTGAACCGTTTTTTTTCTTTTTATATTTCCGTTATAGGCACCTTGATCGTAATGCCTGTGGTGCTGCTACTTTTCAGGCGAAAGCTGGAAAAATTCTATGGCCGTATACAAACCCGTTTCCTGGATAATTTAAATAAGAAAGATCAACGACAGAATGCTCCAACTTTTTGGGATGCGCACCTTGCTGAATTTATCGTTAGCCCATACGCGGCCTATGCAGGAAGGACATTGCAGGATCTTGGCTGGCGCGAGAAATACGCGATCAATATCGCGTATATTCTGAGGGCGGATAAAACAATCCCTACGCCTTCCCGCTATGACAAATTATTTCCTTACGACAAGATTGGCGTAGTTGCCACGGATCAGCAATTGCAGGCGATCAAGGGGGTTGTTGAAAACGACGATTTTGTTTCTGTGGGAGCCACTGACGAAGAAAAAGAACATATTGGATTAATGAGTATTGTTATCGATGAGCACACGCGCCTAAAAGGATTATCCATCCGTGAGTCTGCGATACGCGAAAAAACAAATGGCCTAATTGTGGGTGTTGAACGCAACAACCAACGCGTTTTAAATCCTTCAAGTGATACGATTTTTGAATGGGGCGATGTTGTCTGGCTTGTAGGAGATAAGCGAAAGATCAGGGAGAATTATGTGAGGTGATGTGCGAGGTTTAAAGTTTAAGGTGTGAGGATGTTTTAAGTTATACGTGATACGTTCTACGTTTATCAATGAGAATGACCATACGATGCAATTTTACATGCCTTGTAGTGTTATCCGTCTTCTCCTTCCAGTTCTTTTAAAATCTTGTTTACATCTTCCTCGGTAGTGGTAAGTTTTTGTTTGCAGATTTTGATAAGGAGTGCGGCTCGCTTTACTTTTTCAGAAAGTTCGTCAACCGTAATTTCTCCCTGTTCAATTTCTGTAACAATCGCCTGCAACTCTTCAAATGCATTTGTATAGTTTAGCTCATCATTCATTGCCTGGTGTTTTATCTGTTGATGCTACAATGCTAGTAATATTTCCGTTATAAACCATGGTGGTGATATTGTCTCCCGGTTTTACTTCAGCAGTTTCTTTAACCGATTTGCCATTCAATAGTGTGATGCTATAGCCTCTGCGTAAAACATTTAGCGGGCTCATGTTTGTTACGTTTTTGTCGATGCTGTTAAGCGCCGCTTCGGATTGTTTAAAAAGAACTACAGCCTGTTGTTTTAATTTGTCTTTATAATGTGCAATGCCAGTTTTGCTTTGAGTCAATTGAAAGTTGCTCTCTTTCTGTATAGTAACAGAAAGTTCTTTAATAGCCCGCCGCTCGGAAATGGTAACGATGGTTGCGTTTCTGAAAATATCCTGTCTGGCCGATTTGATATAGCCTCTTTCTTCTTTAAATCTGAATGATGTATGATGAAGCAGGGAGCGTGAAAGCCCCTTCATTTCGTTCTGGTTCGCTAACAATAGTTTTTGTGTAAGCGAACGGAAAAGTTTGATCTCTGTTTGAAACTGCGTTTTTTGATCTGTAATCATTCGTCGTGATCGTTCAACAACACTACGGGCTGCTTCCTGCACAGGTGTAGAAAAATCGTGAAAATGCTGAATGAGGTATTCTGCAAGTTTGGTGGGCGTAATAGCATTTGAAAAAGAAATCATCTCGCAAACTGTTTCATTGGTAGAGTGGCCAATGCCTGTAATAACAGGTATTGGGAACGTACATACGGCTTTTGCCAGTTTGAAATTGTTGTAACAGGATAGACCCACATCACCACCACCCCCGCGTATGATAGCCACTACGTCGAAATGATCGATGACTTTTTTTATCCTGTTAAGCTGGGCTGTAATATCGTTCACTGCCTTGTCACCTTGCAGGATAGCGGGAAATAACATGTGAAAGAATTTATATTCCCAGGGATTATTGTCCATCACGTTTAAAAAGTCAGCATAACCCTTGCTTGTTTCAACCGAAATAATGGCAATTCGTTGCGGCAAAAGTGATAGTTGCAATTGCTTATTTCTGTTATAGAGGCCTTCTTCTTTAAGCCGGCTGACAGTTTCCTGTTTTTCTTTTTCAAGATCACCCAATGTATAACTGGGGTCAATGTCCTGGATCCATAACGAAAGTCCATAAACAGGATCGAATGTTATCTTGGCGAGGAACAGTATTTTAATACCGTCTTTCAATGGTTCTTTTAAAACGCGCAGAAAATTGTTGTCGATCCTTTTATAATCCTCCTTCCATAAATACGACCTTATTTGTGCGATGATTTTTCCATCCTTCTTTTCAACAAGCTCTGGATAGCTGTGGCCGGAATGCCGGTAATGGTTCAGTTTGTTCATCTCAGCCTTTACCCAAAATGAAGTAGAGTATCTGTCGCCAAGTGTTTTTTCAATACTCCTGGCAACATCCAGCAATGAGAAAACTTTTCTGTCATCAATTAATTCAGCCATTATTTATTGCCTTTAAGAGTAAAACAAATAGCAGTAATTCGCCGCAATAAACGTACAACTTACAACGTAAAACGTACAACTCCTAATACTCCATCTTTCTCAGGCTTGGTGCTTTTATCCATGTTGTTATTACAACAAATAAAGTCATACATCCACCAAAAACCACTGAGGGAACAACGCCGAGCAGTCGTGCTGCAACGCCGCTTTCAAACTGGCCAAGTTCATTACTTGAATTTACGAACATACTGTTTACACTCATCACACGGCCACGCATATTGTCGGGTGTTTTTAGCTGCGTAATGGTACCACGTACAACAACGCTGACGCCGTCGACCATTCCGCCGATCATCAAAGCAAAAAAGGAGAGGACGTATATTTTAGAAAGGCCAAAAATAATTATACATGTTCCATAAGTAGCAACGGCAAATAACAATGTTCGCCCCTGGTGCCTTCTTAGCGGGAAAAGCGTTAATAGCACAACTATACAAATGGCGCCAATGTCAGATGCTGCGTTCAGCCATCCAAATCCAACAGGGCTCACTTTTAAAATATCCCTTGCATAAACAGGGACCATGGCTACAGCGCCGCCAAACAATACAGCAAACATATCCAGCGAGATGGCACTTAAAAGTTCCTTTGTTCTAAAAACAAACTTCAAACCTTCCTTCACGCTTTCCCATGTACGCTGCTCTCCTTTTTCATTCGAGGCAGGCTTGGTTTTTAGTTTGAAGAGAAAGAAAAATGCAATGAGGATAAAACAACAGATTGCTGTTAAAGCACCTGTTATGCCGGTGTACGCGATCAATAACCCACCCACGGCATGCCCGGTTACAGAAGCAGACAACCATGCGCCCTGGTTCCATGTTGTTGCGTTCTGCAAGATGTTTTTAGGAACAATAAAAGCCAGGATCACATTAAACACCGGGCCTGTAAAAGCACGAAAAACGCCGGTGAAGAAGACTACCACATAAATGCAAGTTGCAATCCAGTGCGTTGACAGGTGCCTCGATGTAAAAGAAGTAGATAAAAATAGAAGCGTGCCTGCGCAAAGAAAATACAATAGTACACCCCGTAGTAGCATAAATCTTTTTTCACTGATATCAATCACGTGTCCTGCATATAAGGCGAGTGATACGGCTGGAATAACTTCAGACAAGCCAATGAGGCCAATGGCAAAAGGTTTATTGGTTAACAGATAAATCCACCAGCCTACTAATGTACCCATCATTCTAAGGCCCATGATAAAGGCAAATCGGCCGATCAAAAGATTTTTAAATTCTGGAATTCTTACTGAAACAAAGGGATCATTTTTTATAACTGCGACATCATTCTCTGTGCTCATGTTCTACTATTTTCCTGGCCGGTGTGCAGAGGATGGTTTTATTCCGGCCAATTATCCGTCAAAAGTAGCGATAAATTTGACTGCCATTTGTTAGCTATCGGTGGGAGGGAGGAAGTAAGAGGTGTGGGGTGTGAGGTATCAGGCATCAGGTGTGAGGTGTAGGGTGTGAGGTGTGAGGTATAAGGTGTTGAATGCCTTGTATCACCTATCAGTGATTATCTGTCAGCTTTGGTTATCTGCACGGTGAGTGCATTTTGCATACAAGACGCCTTAACTGTTGCACCTAACGTACTTCATACTTCTAACTTCGTACCTGAGACAACATCGTACATCTAAAATCGAACATCACACATTTCCATAGTACATCTAAAATCGTACATTAGACATGTGTTTATGGCAACGAAATATAATGCCTTCCTTCATCATAATCCTTGTCCAATGCATCCAGTATAACCTGAACATGCTGTTCATTGCCGAGGAAGTCAGCATTGGCGGCATCAACAAATAATGTTTTTACATTGTGCTGTTTGATGTAATGCGTATATGTTTCCTGAATGTTGAAAAGGTATTCGTCCGGGATATTTTGTTCGTAAGAACGGTTTCTTTTCCTGATATTCCTTTGCAGCCCTTCTACCGGAACGTGCAGGTAGATCAACAAGTCGGGAAAAACAAGTTGTTGATGGATGATGTCGAATAACCGCTGATAGAGCCTGAATTCGTCATCAGGTAAGTTAACCTTTGCAAACAGCAGGCATTTGGTAAAAAGATAATCAGAAATGGTGACGGTCTTAAAGAGATCAGTTGTGTGGATCATTTCCTTCAACTGCTTAAAGCGCTCAGCCATAAAAAACAGCTCAAGTGGAAATGCAAATTGCTTTGGATTCTCGTAGAACTTGGGGAGAAACGGGTTGTCAGCAAACTCTTCCAGTACCAATCTTGCATTTAGCCTCCTGGCAAGTAAATGTGACAGGGTTGTTTTGCCTGCGCCGATGTTTCCTTCTATTGTTATAAACTGATACTTCATTATATACCGCCAAAATTAAAAACCGCTGTCAAAAAGATGATCAAATTTTATACACATTCAACGGATCTTTACACTCCAGCAATAATTCATTGATTGTTTTGTTTAATGTTGGATGAACCAGCTCTGCCGCAATTTCATTCAGCGGTGTCAACGCAAATTTTCTGTCAGGCAAATAAGGATGTGGTACAGTTAATAATGGTGTGTTAATTACAAGGCCGTCTATTAAAAGTATGTCTATGTCAATAATACGCGGGCCCATCTTAATCGTCCTGATACGGCCCATTTCTTCTTCGATAGCCAGTATTTGTTCCAGCAATGGTTCTGGCGCAAGATGGGTATCTATACAAACCACCTGGTTGTAGAAAGATGCCTGGTCTTCCAGCCCCCAGGCAGCGGTTTCGTAAACGCCGGATAATTGCACAATTTCACCGCAAAAGCGGGCTATTAAATTTTGTGCTTTTAACAAATAATCCATTCTATTGCCTATATTGCCGCCTGTCAGCAGGTATGCTCTATTCATAAATTGTAGGAATAACAGGCATCAAATATCTTTATTTTTAACAAGAGGAACTATATGAGAAGCTTTTTTAAAATATTCTTCGCGTGTTTGCTTGCACTGTTTATTTTTTCACTGATTGTGTTTTTTGTTGGAGCTGGCATAGTTGGACACGCGTTGCAACCCGACAAACCTGAAGTTGGAAGTAAAGCCGTTTTGGTAATAGACCTCGGATCTCCGATAATGGAACAAACACGGGAAAACCCCATTGCTGAAGTTGCAGGGCGGGAAGATGCCAATGCCCTGGGCTTGTATGATATAGTGAGAATGATCAGCTATGCAAAAAAAGATTCCGCAGTTAAAGGTATTGTTTTAAAAGCCGGCTATAATGTAAACGGGTTTGCGACGAATGAGGAATTGCGTGAGGCGATTGTTGACTTTAAAAAGAGCAAAAAATTTGTAATTGCCTACGGCGAGTACATGACCCAGAAATCTTATTACGTTTCAACTGCTGCTGATAAAATTTACAGCCATCCACAAGGGCGTATAGAATGGGATGGTTTTACAAGCAATCTTTATTTTATTAAAGGGCTGTTGGATAAATTGGAAATTCAGCCGGAGATATTTTATGCCGGCAAATTTAAAAGCGCCACTGAACCGCTTCGCGCGACTGAAATGACTGAGCCCAACAGGTTACAAACAACGGTGTGGTTGAATGACCTGTATAGCCATTTATTACTTACTACATCTGCTGCAAGAAATATCGATACCGCAACATTGCATGCTCTGGCCAATAACGGCACCATTCAGTCGCCTGCTGATGCATTAAATAATAAATTGATTGATGGTTTGCGTTATGATGATGAATGGAAGGCTGAAGTTGCAAAACTGGTTGGTGAAAAGCCTGATGCAAAAATAAATTTCATATCTGCAGCTAAATACGGTAAGGCAGCAGACTATAAACAAGATGGGAAAAATAAGATTGCCGTTATCTATGCGCAGGGTGAAATTGTAAGTGGCAAAGGAGAGAGTGGGCAGATTGCAAGTGATGAATTCAAAAACCTGATCCGTAAAGCACGCACCGACGATGGTATAAAAGCAATTGTATTCCGTGTGAATTCTCCGGGCGGGAGCGCACTGGCAAGCGATGTTATCTGGCGTGAAATTTCTTTAGCGCGTAAATCAAAGCCTGTGGTTGTTAGCATGGGTGACCTGGCAGCAAGCGGGGGCTATTATATTTCGTGTAACGCGGATTCAGTGTTTGCTGACTATACAACTATCACCGGATCTATTGGCGTATTTACTATTGTTGCCAATATGCAATCGTTTTTTAAGAACAAACTGGGCATAACATTCGACAGGGTTAAAACGGCGCCATATGCAGATATGGGTTCATCTGACAGGCCGTTGACAGATGCAGAAAAGAAATTTATGCAAGCTTCGGTAGACTCGATTTATTACACCTTTAAAAGCCGCGTGGCTGATGGCCGCAAAAAAGATATCATACTTATCGACAGCATTGCCCAAGGCAGGGTATGGACAGGCACAAGGGCAACAGGCATTGGCCTGGTTGACAGAATAGGTACACTTCAGCAAGCTGTTGAATGTGCCGCCCGCATGGCTAAAGTAACAGACTACAGAACGCGCGAATATCCCGAACAAAAGGGCCTGCTGGATCAAATATTTGGCAGTTCTTCCTCAAGCGATGTAAAAGAAAAAGTGGTTAAAGAAGAAATTGGAGAAACCCAATACAACCTGCTAAAAAAATTAAAGAAGGTACAAACGCTGTTTGATATTCCCCAGACAAGGATGCCGTTTGATGCAGATATTCATTAAGCGATAGCTGATGTAGGATACGAGGATATCTGATGTGCGGATGTCTGATGTGAGGATGTCTGATTTATCCAGGTGTAACAGGTTTCAGATTCGATTAAGAACATTTAGGATCGACATATCTCGCATAGCCTTTAGAACATTTTCCAGGCACTAAAATTTCTCGCTGTCGCCTCAATAAAGCATGCTAAAAATTGGGATAGCTAAAGGCTGATAGCTAACAGCTGAAAGCCCCAGGCTATTTAAACAGTCTTCCATCAAACGAAAAAACGCTGGCGTCTTTCAATTTAATTTTTGCGAAATCTTTATGTAGTGGATTGATGACATAATTGTGTTCAAACGGAATAACAGCTGAAGGGACCTTTAATAACAGGTTGGATGAGTGGGCGATGAATTCCGAACCAATGAATCTCGTATAATCAATATCTTTTTCCCAACCGGTTTTCAATTTTTTGGGTGTTATTTCCATGATGGAGGTATCGGGTACCTCAATAATCATTAAACGGTTGTCTTTTATTTCATCGTAGCTAACGCTATGAACAAACAATTCCAGCAAAGAAAGTGAAGCTGTAAAACTGGTGTAAATGGCAGGATAGCCAACATTGTTCCATCTTCCTCCATATAGCTTAGCTCCATTACCACTTAAATCGTCACTGTATTTAGTTTTGGCAAACCTGTATAATGTAATGCTCATATGTAAACGCCGTGTTGAATTCTGCCAAGGTCGTCGATAATATCCTGTATGCCCTGGGTTGAGTATAAAGATTCAAAATTAACGGTTTGCCCCAAAATGTTTTTTTCTCTTTTTAACCATCTATAAAGTGCCTCTGCATCGGTAAATGTTTCCAGCCCCATATGAATAAGCTGTTCAAGTTGAAGGATCCGGTCTACATAAATACCTTCAAAACTCTTATTATCTTTAGAATAGCGTTGAAGCGTTTTTTCCGAAAGATGGAGAATGTTTGCCCATTCTTTCTGCGTGAATGGAACCTGCGACGTTATTTTTTCAAATTTTTTATAAGGAAAATCTGCTACTATAGGTATTCTTTTATTTGCAGGGGGATAATGGATAGAAGGCTCCTCTATTCTCAATGATTTTGTTCCATGACTTAGCTTTTTGGGCTTTGCTTTTTTTGTCATACACGTCATTTGTCCTGCAAATATACGACAATTGTCTGTATAAGCCAAAATTCAAAATTCAAAAGTCAAAATGGCCGTTCGATGATTGGAAGCCAGCTTGCAGGTGAGCCGTCAGAGTTCGGGGTTTTTAATTTTTACTTTTGAATTTTTCACTTTTGTCAGATAGTTTTGTTTTTTTAAAGTTAAAGTAATGGACAAAGAGTATAGTCAGGTACGGGCAATGCTTGCAATAACAAGAGCGGGTTTAAAGGCAATTTTCAGAAGTCCTTCAGCAGTTATTTTCAGTATTGGTTTTCCTCTCATTTTTATATTGGTTTTCGGATTTATCGGCGGTTCAAGCGGAATTTCTCTAAATGTATCGATTGATAAAAAATCAGATACGTTAAATCCTGTTTATGCAAGGATTAAGCAAATACCCAGCATCAAAATCAAGGAGAAAACCGATTTGGAGGTAAAGGAAGACCTGGAAAAGGGAAGAATCACCGCTGTGATCAATATTCAGAAAAATGATGTACAAAATCCGGCATACATAGTTAAGCTTACTTCTTCTGAAGCTGTTAAACCGCAGAACCTGCAGATCCTGCAATCCATTTTGAACTCGGTTATCGGTGGCATTAATGAGCAGCACTATCCTAACGCTCCAACGATTGCTGCCGTGCAGCGGGACGTTCAACAAATTCCGGGAAGGGTTTACAGGCAGATCGATTTTATTTTACCTGGTCAATTGGGCTTCTCTTTATTGAGTGCGGGCGTATTTGGTGTTTCATTTTTATTTTTTAGCCTTCGCCAGCAACTTGTATTAAAGAGGTTTTTCGCTACACCAATTACAAAAACTTATATCGTTCTGGGCGAAGCACTGGCGCGTGTGATATTTCAAATGATCACCGCTATTATTATTGTAGGCATAGGAACAGTTGCCTTTCATTTTACCCTGGTGCATGGCTTTATAACTTTCCTTGAAATATTGGTGCTTAGTTTTATTGCGCTGATTGTTTTTATGGGATATGGTTTTATCGTAAGTAGTGTTGCAAAAAACGAGAGTACTATTCCGCCTTTCGCCAACCTTTTTACGTTGCCTCAGTTTCTGTTGGCCGGTACATTTTTTCCTGTAGATGTATTTCCTAAATGGATGCAGTTTTTCTGTAACCTGTTACCGCTTACACATTTCAACAATGCCATGCGCGACATAGCTTTTGAAGGTGCGAATTTGCTTAGTGTTTGGAAGGAGATAGGTATTATGGTTATTTGGGGCATTGTGATCTATGCTGTGGCAATTAAGGTATTCAAGTGGGAGTAGCGTTGTAGTTGTAAGTAGTACGTTATACGTTTTACGTTAGGCGTGTTATAGATTCTAAGCAGTTCTCTATTTATAAATAATAAAAAATAAGCCTTGTTCAATTTTTCGATAAGGCTAAATTCAACAAATAGCAATGCGTTTAGTTAAGTTAGGTGCAATTAGTCTCGTGGTATTTTTTATTTTGTTGACGGCAATTGGAAGTTTGTTTCCCTCCAATGTGCTTGTTTCAAGAGCCATTGATATTTCTGCGAGCCCGGATAGTATTCGTGGGTATATCGATAATTATCAAAAATGGAACGACTGGATGGAAGGCGCAAAAGACAGCGAATACAAAATCACTGCTACAGATAGTGTAAAAGCCTTTTACGGAAATATGATCATCACACTTGTGAAGAAAGAACCTAATAAATGGCAACATCAATGGAAGTCCGGCAATTCCTTGCAGCTATCTTCGATACAAATAATTTCTTCAGGTAATATCAGTACTGTGCAATGGCAGTTCGAAGAGCATATTAAATGGTACCCCTGGCAGAAAATCAGCAGCATGATGAACGACAAAATCCTTGGCGGCAATATGGAAAAAAGCCTCGCGAATTTGAAGAAAATAGTAGAAAATAATTGACAATTGAAAATGGGAAATTGACAATGAATCCGTGTCAATCATTTTCAATTGTCAACTGTCAATTTTCCATTAATATACTAACTATCACCTCTTTTACCTTTTTATATTCCTCCGCCGTAATGCAATATGGAGGCATGATGTAAACCGTATTACCCAGCGGCCTCAGGTATACGCCATGTGATAAAGCCTTTTTTGTAAAAGTGGTGCTGATATTGTTTAAGTATTCATCCTTTCCTTCTGCAATTTCGAAAGCAAGTATAGTTCCCTGCGTGCGGATATTTTTCAGAGGAACGGAGAACTTGGTTTCAGACAGATCTTTTGCAAATAGCCTGTTTTGTTCGCTTAGCCAGTTGATCTGTTTTAAGCAGTCTTGCTTTAACAATAAATCAAGGCTGGCAAGCGCAGCCGTGCATGCGAGAGGGTTAGCTGTAAAAGAGTGTCCGTGGAAGAAAGTTTTTAGCTTATCCTCATTTACATAAGCGTTATAAATTTTTTCAGTACATGCTGTTACACCCAGCGCCATAGTTCCACCTGTAAGGCCCTTGCTCAGGCAAATAATGTCAGGTTTATTTTGCATGTATTCACTGCTGAAAAGTTTGCCTGTGCGGCCGAAGCCTGTCATCACTTCATCAGCAATGCAAATAATATCATGTTGTTGAAGGGTGGCCAATAATTCATCAAGCATGGCAGCTGTGTACATCTGGATGCCGCCGGCACCCTGAACCAAAGGCTCGTAAATGAATGCCGCAATCTCTTCTGCGTGAGAGCCAATAAGCGCTTTCGTAGCACTGATGTTGTCTGGAGCAGGAGCATCAATGAAGATTACTTCAAACAACAAGTCATGAAAAGCCATTGTGAAAACACTACGTTCACTAACGCTCATGGCACCGAAAGTATCGCCGTGGTACGAATTTCTAAGCGCCAGCAATTTGTTTTTCTTTTTTACTTCCTGATTATTTTTTTGTTGGTTCCACCAGTATTGCACAGCCATTTTTAGTGCTACTTCCGTAGATGTAGAGCCGTTGTCACTGTAAAATATTTTGGCAAAATTTCCCGGTAAAATATTGATCAGGCGTTCTGCAAGCTCAATTGCAGGTTGGTGCGTAAAACCCGCGAAAATAACCTGTTCCAGCTGCATCGCCTGCTGATATAATTTTCCTGCAATGTATGGATGCGCGTGGCCGTGAAGGTTAACCCACCAGCTGCTTATAGCATCGATATAAGAATTGTTGTCAGCATCAATAAGTAATGTTCCTTCTCCTTTTACAATGGCAAGAGGATCTGCCATATTTTTTTGTTGTGTAAAAGGATGCCAGATGTATTTACGGTCTTTCTCAATCATTGTCATGACGCAAAGGAAAGGAAACTTTTTTGAACCACGGAGGCAAAGGGATATAACGGCGCACGGCGTTTATTTAACCGTTGTTATGCGTCAACGGCGATTAGTCGTATATCTATGAACCATTTGATTTTCACTGGAAATATCGTTGTGTTACTTCGTGTCGTTGGTGTCTCCGTGGTTCAAACTCGAGCCATTCGGCTCCTCGTGGTTCAAAAAGCTCAGGTTTCGTTTAATGCCGGCAAACTTAGTTCGCTTGATTGGCGATTCCTTGAATATGGTTTTAAACGATTCTTCCGTCATTTCTTCCCACTCTTTTGAAGATAAATTCAACACTTCAGAAATGGGTGTAAAAGCATTTTCATTGTGCGGTTTGCTAAAGCGGTTCCATGGGCATACATCCTGGCAAACATCGCAGCCAAACATCCAATCCTGAAACTTTCCCTTCATATTGTCAGGCAACAATGCGTCCTTCAATTCAATGGTAAAATAAGAAATACAGCTACTGCCATTAATCGTTTTGTCTTCCATTATCGCATCGGTAGGGCAGGCTTCAATACATCGCCGGCAGCTGCCGCAATAATCTTTAGCAAATGCATCATCGTAATCCAATTCTATATCAACAATCAATGTAGCTATAAAGAAAAACGAACCTTGTTGTTTGGTTATAAGATTGCCATTTTTACCAATCCACCCCAGGCCGCTACGATTGGCCCAGCTTCTTTCCAGAACCGGCGCGGAATCCACAAAGCCACGGCCATTAATTTCGCCAAGGGCATTTTGCACTGTCGTAAGAAATTCCTTTAGCCTTGCACGGATTACCTCATGATAATCTTTTCCATAAGCATACTTGGATATTTTGGGTGAACCCTCTTTTTGAAAATCTTTTGGGTAATAATTTTTGAGTAAAGTAATCACGGACTTCGCTCCGGGAACCAGTAATGAAGGGTTTGTCCGCAGGTCAAAATGGTTCTCCATATACTGCATTTTTCCATTCAGGCCCTTTGATAGCCAGGCTTCCAGACGGCGGGCATCGTCGTCAAGATGCACCGCTTTCGCAATTCCGCAATAATCGAATCCAAGCCTGCCCGCAGTTCTTTTTACAAATAAGGTTTGTTCAGTGTTATTCAAAATTTTTCGACGATTTTGTATCTATATTGTTAAAACGTTTAACATTGCAAAAAAATACCCTTTTTTAACTTTTTATGAAAACAACCAAAATTAGCGCCCTGCTTCCCTTTGCCCTTTGTCTAGCCCTGGTATCCTATGCTCAGAAAGACAAAGCTAAATATAAGTTTGGCGATATTAAACCAGAAGATTTCGCACCTGTCGTTTACAGTATTGACAGCAGTGCCAATGCCGTTATTCTTGCCGATGTTGGCGAGACAGTTTTTGAAGGAAACAATAAGGGAGATTTTTCCCTTGTGCTCACCCGGTTATGCCGTACCCGGCTGATTAACAAGAACAGCTTTGAAAAAGAAGCAACTGTTCAAATTCCTTTGTACGTAGATGGATCTATTGAAGAAAGGCTCGAAGACATCGAGGCCGTAACCTACAATCTCGAAGATGGAAAGGTTGTGGCAACCAAACTTGATAAAGCTTCATTGTTCAAAGACAAGTACAACAAAAATTTCAGCATTCGCAAGTTTACCTTCCCCAATATTAAGGAAGGCTCAATAATTGAGTACCGGTACAAGATTATTTCACCGTATTACCAACACCTGCGTTCATGGGAGTTTCAGGGTGGCACACCGAGGTTATGGAGCCAATACTCGGTTACCATTCCAAGTGATATCTACGATTATGTAGTAACACGCCAGGGATTTCTGCCATATGCAATAGATACGGTTTCAACTTCCAGGGATTCCTATCATATAATGTCTCCAGGCGAGGGAGCGATGGACAGGACCGAATCTTTTACCATTTTCTCTAATACGGTTAAAGCTAAATGGGCTATAAAGAATGTGCCGGCAATAAAAGCGGAAAGCTATATAACAACTGTTGACAATTATATTGCGAAAATTGATTTTCAGCTTCGAAGGATTAAGTATTCAGCAACAAATGTTAAGGACATCATGGGTACATGGTATCAACTGGCAGAAGGGCTTTTGAAAGATCAAAGTTTTGGCGAGCCACTTGGCCACAGCAATAACTGGTTAAATAGCGATTTGAAAAATGCAACAGCTGGTGCTACTTCTGACAGAGACAGGGCTGAAAAAATCTACGCTTACTTCCGGGATAACTTTACGTGCAAAACGCATGAAGGTAAATACCTTACCAGTTCACTAAAAAAAGCTTTCCAGGATAAAAGCGGAAACGTGGGCGACATAAACCTGCTTCTTGTAGCAGCATTTCGCAGCCAGGGATACGATGCTGCACCTGCGATACTAAGCACCCGCGACAATGGTTATCCAAGTGAAACCTATCCATTGGTTACCAAATTTAACTATGTAATCTGCCGCGTGAAAGTTGACGACCAGTATTATATGCTGGATGCCACCAACAATAAACTTGGGTTTGGAAGGCTGCCATTAAATCTGTACAACAAAAGCGCGCGTGTTATAGATTCTGTTATGCCTGCGCTTGTTCCTTTGGAAGCAGATTCTCTGCTGGAAAAGAAAACAACCATGGTTTTTATCAACGAAACTGAAAATAAAAAACTGGAAGGAAGTTTTGCAAGCCATCTCGGATATTTTGAATCCTTGCGCCTGCGCGAAAACGGAGGCATTGGTAAAGGCGATGATTTCCTGAAAGAACTGAAGAAGAGAATGACGGTAGATGTAGAGCTCTCTGACGCAGCCGCAGATTCAATCAAACAATTAAACCTGCCTGTGGATGTGCGCTACAACATGATGTTTGATTTTAGGGGAAATGATATCGTGTATTTTAATCCAATGCTTACAGAAGCAACTTTAAAAAATCCATTTGAAAGCGCGGAGCGGAAATACCCTGTAGAAATGCCCTGCCGTGCTGATGAAACATACATCTTCAATATGCCTATTCCCGATGGTTATAAAGTGGATGAACTGCCCAAGTCTGCCAGGGTAAAATTAAACGAAGAGGATGGCATGTTCGAATACATCATTATGCAATCCAACAATGCAATACAGTTGAGAAGCCGCATCAAACTTAATAAGGCTGTTTTTGGCGCAGATGATTATGCTACGCTACGTGACTTCTTTAATTTCATCGTTAACAAACAAGGCGAACAAATCGTATTCAAAAAAATATAGAAAATGATTAAGTATATAGTGAGCTGCCTTGTTTTTGCAATGGCTTGCACGGCAGCTTTTTGTGGTGGCGTAAAATATCCGGTATCAACAATTGCAGACTCTTTAAAAAACGGGGCGAATGCTGTTAAGCGATATGAGGAAATAATTATCGAAATAAAATCTCCCGGTGACGCCAAAGTAACTGTCAAGTATGCCTACACAATTTTGAATGAAGATGCTGAAGCTTATTCAACGTTCACAGGGTTTTACAACAAGCTTGTTGATATAAGCTCCATAAACGGAACGCTTTTCGATGCGAATGGCAAAGAGCTAAAAAATGTAAAAAAGAAAGATTTGCAGGACTTGAGCGGGAATGATGAAAGTGCGCTGATGTCTGACACCCGTTACAAAAAGCATGATTTCTATTACAGGACATATCCTTACACCGTTGAATATGAACAGGAGCTTGCGTTTAACGGCGTGTTTGACCTGCCTGACTGGTATCCGCAAAAAGCGAGAAGTATCTCGGTTGAAAATAGCAAGTTGACTGTAATTGCACCGAAAGATTACGCCATAAGGTTTAAGAAGATTCATTACGAGGGTAATCCTTCAATCACAGAAAATGGAAGTAAGAAAATTTATACATGGCAGATAAAAAACCTTAAAGCAGTTCAGCGTGAGGTCTTTTCGCCTTCTATAACCCACCTGGCTCCTGCAGTGTTGGTTGCACCTTCTGATTTTGAATTGGAAGGTTATAAAGGGAACATGAATACCTGGCAGGGCTTTGGACAGTTTATTAATCAATTGTTGCAAGGGCGCGATGTGCTGCCGGAGAATGTAAAGCAACAAGTGCATGCGCTTACAGACGGAATTACAGATGACCGTAAAAAAGTTGCCGTTCTTTACAATTATCTTCAAAAAAACAGCAGGTATATCAGCATTCAATTGGGTATTGGTGGATGGCAGCCATTTGATGCATCATTTGTAAGCAGTAAAAAATATGGTGACTGTAAAGCGCTTTCCAACTACATGGTTGCATTATTGAAAGAAGTAGGTATTAAGTCAAACTATGTTTTAATAAAAGCCGGAGATGATGCAGAAGAAATGATAGAAGATTTTCCAAGTAACCAATTTAATCATGCAACTGTATGTGTGCCTTTGGGAAAAGATAGTATTTGGTTGGAATGTACAAGTCAGACGAAAGCAGAAGGCTATACCGGCGATTTCACTGGCAACAGAAAAGCCTTACTAATTGATGAAAAAGGAGGCCACGTTGTATTTACAAAAAGGTACACAGCAGAAGATAATTTTTTGGTAAGAAGAGTTGAAGGCGTAATAAAACCTGATGGCAGCCTAAATGCAAAAGTAAATGCGTTATACGCCTGCGAGCAACAAGACGGCTTAAACGAGATCACGAACAGCCTTTCTAAAAAAGAACAACTTGAATACCTGAAAAAAAAGATTAACCTGCCAACTTACGACATTACGTCGTTTGACTACCAGGAGATAAAACAGGACAAGCCCCAAATGAAAGAGTTGCTTGAACTTCAGTCAACGGGTTATGCTACTGTTTCAGGCAAAAGAATGTTTGTGACGCCCAATATCCTGGCGCGGTATACTGGCACTTTAAAGAAAGATACTGTAAGGCAGTATGATATAACGTTTGATTTTCCATTTATGGATGAAGACTCAGTAGTCTTATCTATACCCGAAGGCTATGGTGTAGAAAGCTGTCCAAAAAATGTGAGTCTTTCAACCATATTCGGATCGTATGAAGCGAAGTATGTTATCGAGGGCAATAAAATAAATTATATCCGTAAGTTCAATAGAAAAGACGGCATTTTCCCTGCCAGCGACTATAACACTCTGGCAGATTTTTACAACGACATTTCCAGAGCTGACAGAAGCAGGATTGTTTTTGTAAAAAAAGAATAATTGTTTGAATAGCAAGTAAAGAAAAACGTGATGATCTTTAGAGATTCATCACGTTTTTTATTCAAGAAACCGCATTATTTTTAGACATTGTGAAGGATAGGGCGAAGGCTGCTATTATGCAACAGCTTCCACTTTAGAAGGTAAAAACAAAAACCATCCAAGCGCCATCAATAGCGGAGAGTAATCATCAAGCTGGTTTTTATTTTTCTTTTTTAATCCCAATGCATCTTTCAGAGAAGCAAAGTTGCAGTTCACCATAAATTGTTGAGAGGCATGTTTAAACACAACCAACTCATCAACCAGGCTGTTAATGCTGTAAAATAAACGCTGGTCTTCCAATTCAATAACACCTTCGTTCGCATGATTTTTTTCCGGAGCAAGTTGTGCGATATTTACGCCGTATTCATTTTTAAGTACGGTGCGGTTTTTAAGAAAACCGGCTTTTTCAATTCTGAAAGCACGTTTACTTATGTCGCAGTCGAGTCTCGCAGACTGAGTATCCGGATCATAAGCAAGTGCCAAAACTTTTTCTCCGTTTTGTGATAACTCAAAAATGTTATAACCAAAACGATTCTCTCTTAAATTCCATTGTAAAGCTTTGTTCATAACACACGAATTTTTCAGCCGGCAAAGTACAGTAGATTCGTGGGTTTTAACATGTGTTAACAATAAGTTCATATTGGAAAGAAGAAGTAAGGTTGCGACTTTAAATCATCGTCACCTGCATGTCCCTCATATTAATCAAAAAAAAGAGGTTGCAATTGCAACCTCTTTAATATTTATAAAACCGATAGGCTCTTATTTTACTAAAAGCAGACGGCAGATAGCTCAAAGCTATATATCAATTGCTTCACCGTAAGCTGCTGCAGTTGCTTCTTTAACCGCTTCACTCATAGTTGGGTGAGGGTGTACTGCATTAAGGATTTCATGAGCAGTGGTTTCAAGCTTACGAGCTACTGAAACTTCTGCAATCATGTCTGTTACAGCTGCTCCGATCATGTGTGCACCCAGGAATTCGCCGTATTTAGCATCAAAGATCACTTTTACAAAGCCATCGGTGTTACCCGCTGCACTTGCTTTACCGCTGGCAATAAAGGGGAATTTGCCCACTTTAATATCATAACCAGCTTCTTTTGCTGCTTTTTCAGTATAACCAATGCTTGCAATTTCAGGTGTGCAATAAGTACAACCCGGAATGTTGTTGTAGTCCATTGGTTCTGGCTGATGGTTAAATTTCTTTTCCAGGTAGCCAATGTATTCAGCTGCATTGATACCTTCTTTTGTAGCAACGTGCGCTAAAGCTTGCCCGGGAGCACAATCACCTATCGCGAAAATGCCAGGAACGTTTGTTTGCTGATATTTATCAACCGTTACTTTACCTTTTTCAGTTTTAATACCTAATTCTTCCAAACCGATATTTTCAACGTTTGCTACAACACCAACTGCGCTAAGTACCACATCAGCTTCCAAAGTAATTACAGATCCGTCTTGTTTTTTTACCTGTGCTTTAACTCCGTTACCGGTAGTATCAACACTTTCAACAGTAGAGCTGGTCATTACTTCGATACCTTGTTTCTTGAATTGTTTTTCCAGTTCTTTAGAAACGTCCTCATCTTCAACAGGTACTATTCTTGGTAAAAATTCTACAATAGTTACTTTAGTTCCTAAAGTGTTATAGAAGTAAGCAAATTCAGCACCTATAGCACCGCTACCAACAACAATCATGCTTTTTGGTTGGTTAGGCAATACCATCGCTTCGCGGTAGCCGATTACTTTTTTGCCATCAATTTTCAGGTTAGGCAGTTCACGTGCGCGGCCGCCAGTTGCTATAACTATATATTTACCTTCTACTATTTGTTTGTTTCCGTCAGCACCAGTCACTTCAATTTGTCCTTTAGCTTTCAGTTTGCCATAACCCATTATCACGTCAATCTTATTCTTTCTCATCAGGAACTGAACACCCTTGCTCATTTTATCCGCTACGCCACGGCTGCGTTTGATAACACCACCAAAATCATGTTCAACACCAGAAGCGTTAATGCCATAGCTTGTGCTGTGTTTCATGTATTCATAAACCTGCGCGCTTTTCAACAACGCTTTGGTAGGAATACAACCCCAGTTCAGGCAAATACCGCCAAGGCTTTCTTTTTCAATGATTGCTACTTTAAATCCCAGCTGAGATGCACGGATAGCAGCAGGATAACCTCCAGGACCACTACCCAAAACAATTACGTCGTATGCCATGATTTTTATTTTATTTATTGTCAGTGTGTATTGGCAGTTATCAGCTCAATAGGTTAAGAAAGCTTAATACCGGCCAATTGATTTGCGGTTGCGAAAATACTTGCAAATGGTGAAACGGCAAAAAGGGCGAAGTTTTAGTAGACTTTTTTGTGAAAATGCCTATTTGAAAAGGTAAAAACGAAACATTTTGTGAATTTAAAATGCAAGTTTTTGAGACGATTATTCTTTCTAAAAAACATTGTTTAGCAGTTATTTGATAAAAAGATAATGTATTAAAAAATCGGAGCAACACCCCTCATTTTCAACTTTTAGCGTATCTTCAACGCGTACTAAAGGTTGCCTGCCATACGTACAAACGCTTATTAACTATTATGGACATCACTACTAACAATGCCTTGCAGCAGTTTAAAAACCTGGTGGGTATCAAGTTTCAATTGTACAACAGTCTTTTTACAGCTTTGCCGTTTCACAGAATTGAAAAAACGGGAATTTTGTTGTCGCTTTTTCTGATTCATTGCGAAGAAGGCTATCGAAAGAAACAAAGTCCGCAAGAATTAATAGAATCCTTTTTAAAACAATATACTTCCTACGGGAAAGAACAGGAACAGCTGGACCTGTTATTCCGTTTTGTGCAATATTCAGAAAGACAGGTGGTTTTGTTTGATGCGTTGGAAGATGCTGCTTTTACAACGGTTAACGATGTAAACGGCCCGGGCACAATGAAACAACTGCAATCTGTTGTTGAGCAAACCCATACAGAAGCAGCACTGGCAGAGAAATTGAAAGATTTTTCTGTGCGCCTGGTGCTTACTGCACACCCTACACAGTTTTACCCGGGTGAAGTGCTGGGTATCTTAAATGATCTTTCTAAGGCATTGATAGAAGACAACACCGCGCTTGTTAATACATATTTGCAGCAATTAGGTAAAACACCGTTTTTAAAGAAACAAAAGCCAACACCATACGACGAAGCTATCAGCCTGGTTTGGTACCTGGAGAATGTGTTTTACCAGGCGTCTGGAAGGATTTTGTCGGCGCTGAAAAGTGGCTTACAGGATATTAACTGCGACAAAAATCCATTGATATGCATGGGTTTCTGGCCCGGCGGGGACAGGGACGGCAATCCGTTTGTAACCTGCGATACCACGCTTAAGGTGGCAGAAACGCTGCGCAAAGGGATAATCAGGTGTTACTATTATGATGTAAGACGATTAAAGCGCAGGCTTACGTTTAAAGGTGTTGAGACCGTGCTGCAGGAGATGGAAGACAAATTGTACAACAATCTGTTTTTAACCGACCAGACAACCGATCTAAGCAAAGAAGATATGCTGAACACATTTTATGGTGTTCGCAAAGTGTTGATAGAAGAACATAACGGACTGTTCCTGCATCATGTAGATAATTTTATCAGCAAGATTGAAGTATTCGGTTTGCACTTCGCTGCGTTGGACATAAGGCAGGATAGCAGTATCCACGAAAAAGTATTGAGCGATATTGTTGAAAAAACTGATTCGCTGCCCAAAGCTTATTTGGGCATGACCGATGAAGAAAAAATCAACGCGCTGCTAAACGTTACTAAAAAGGTTAACATCGACGAGTTGTCCAACGACCTGAATAAGGATGCACTAAAAACGATCGACAGCGTTAAAACCATCCAGAAATATAATGGAGAAATGGGCTGTCATCGCTACATCATCAGTCACAGTACAAGCGCATTGAACGTTTTGGAAGTTTACGGCTTGTTCCTGCTTGGTGGCTGGAAAAAGGAAGAACTGAATATTGATATTGTCCCGCTATTTGAAACCATTGATGACTTACAGAGTGCAGCTGCCGTGATGGAGTCGCTATACGAGAATCCGGTGTATAGCAAGCACCTGGAAATGAGAGGACGCAAGCAAACCATCATGCTCGGTTTTTCCGACGGAACAAAAGATGGCGGTTACTTGATGGCCAACTGGTCCATTTATAAAGCAAAGGAAGAGTTGAGTGCTATTTCGAAAAAATATGATATTGATGTAGTATTCTTTGATGGCAGGGGAGGCCCTCCTGCACGTGGTGGCGGAAAAACGCAGAAGTTTTATGCTTCTATGGGTAAGAATATTTCTAACAAGGAAATTCAATTAACGGTGCAGGGGCAAACGGTAAGTTCTAATTTCGGAACGATCGATTCAGCGCAGTATAATATTGAACAATTACTGAATGCAGGCATTACCAATGATATTCTTCAGCAAAAAGCAACTTTAACGGATGAAGAGGATGCTTTGTTAAAGGAGCTGTCAGATGAAAGTTTTGCTTCATATTCCGCATTGAAAAACCATCCATACTTTTTGGAATACCTGGCTGTAGCAAGCCCGCTAAGGTTTTATGCTGAAACGAATATTGGTAGCCGTCCTGCAAAACGCGGCGGTTCAGCCAAATTGAATATGAATGACCTGCGTGCGATTCCATTTGTAGGTGCATGGAGCCAGTTGAAACAAAATGTAACTGGTTACTATGGTGTTGGTGCGGCTTTGAAGAAACTGGAAGAAAGGGGAAAATGGAAAGAACTGACAACTTTATACAAGCGCTCACTTTTCTTCAAAACATTGATTGATAATTGTGAGATGGCGATGAAGAAAAGCTTCTTCCCATTAACAGAATATTTATCCAGCCATCCAAAGTACGGCGGCATGTGGAACATGATTTATGAAGAATATGAATTAACGCGCAAATACATTCTGAAACTTTCAGAAAAGACGGAATTAATGGCCGATTATCCGGTAGATCAATTGTCCATTCAAATGCGCGAAAGAATAGTATTACCGCTGGTTACCATACAACAATTTGCATTGACACGCCTTCGTCAATTGGATGAACATTTGATTTCAGACAAGGTAAAATCAACGTATGAAAAATTGATAATGCGTTGTTCGTTTGGCATTATCAACGCGGGAAGGAATTCTGCATAGCCGGTAGAGACGTTGCACCGCAACGTCTCTACGCTGGCCGCCGGCAACATTCAATTACCGGTGAACAATAAAAAAAGACGTTGTATTTGCAACGTCTTTTTTTGTGGTATTTCCTCATATCAATCTGGTACACGCATCATGCGAGACGTTGCACTGCATGGTGGAGACGTTGCATTGCATGGTGGAGACGTTGCATTGCATGGTGGAGACGTTGCATTGCAACGTCTCTATGGTTTTAACACCGCGTCAATCGAACCCTTCAAATCCAGGTAAATATCTTTCTTTTGTTCGTTCAATAACGTCTTTACAAAAACAATCGCGGCATAACTTCTTTTCAAATCAATTAACGGCCAGGTTCCAAATAAACCGGGGCTGGTAACACAGGTGGCTTTACCGGATTCAGCTTCTTGTACCCATTCGCCCAGCGCGTAATTATAACCTTCCGCAACGGCTGGCGCATATTTTATCATACTTAAATTGGTTACAGGCTGCTGCATTAGCTCAACGGACTGCTCAGATAAAATTCGTTTGCCATTAAACATTCCTTTATTCAGCAGCATTACTAAAAAATTCATGTAATCATTTGCCGTACTTTTAGCGCCACCACTGGGGTTAACTGCTTTTTCACTTGCAAAAGTAGAGTTGCGCATATTCAACGGACGAAACAGTTTCTCCTGTGCAATTCTGTCAAAAGGCTTTTTAGCGATCACTTCCAACACTCTTCCGGCAATGTTCAATCCAATGGTGCTGTAACGGAATTCAATGCCAGGTTGAACTTCCAGTTCATGTTTGGATGCAAAATCATTTACTTCTTCTTCAAGCGAATTGTAACGGCTTAGTTTTATAAAGCTCATCAATCCGGGTTTCTCGCCAGCAATTCCTGTAGTATGAGACAAGCATTGCCTGATAGTAACGTAACCTTTGCCGTATGGATTAAAAATCGGGAGGTACTTACTTACTTTATCATCAAGCGATAATTTTCCTTCGTCCACAAATTGCATCACCAGCGCTGCGGTTAACCACTTGCTGCAACTGGCAACCGGGGCTACTGTATTAGCTTTAAAATCGCCCATTTCCTTTTGGTAAACCACCTTATTATCCTTGTAAATAAGTGTTACTACGTTGGAACTGAGCTCCTTTTGATGCGACTGCAATTTGCTGTCTAATTCCCCAAAATTGTATTGCGCAGAAATTGTCTGAAAAAATAGCAGGAAAGCCATTAGTGTGCTGACTTTCAGGCAGATGAGAACTGTTTTTTGTGCCATAATTTCCTGGTTAGTACGGTTGGATTAAGTTTTGTGTGATAAAATGAAATTTATTGAAGATAATAATAAAACGATGCGCTCTCAGTAAACCATACATTTTTTAAATGGTTATTATGATAGCTGCCTGAAAAAAAATACGACTATGAATTTGAACAATTATACAATCAAAGCACAGGAGGTTATTCAACAAGGCCAGCAGTTGGCTTTTAATGATAACAATCCTAATATTGAAACGGAACACCTGTTGAAAGCGTTACTTGAACAGGAAGATTCACCCGTTGAATATCTGCTGAAAAAAAATAATGTTACCCTTAACCTTCTGGAAAGCAAATTGAATGAACAGCTGACGCGGTTGCCAAAAGCATCTGCGGATCCTGCACAAACGGTTTCCCGCGATTTGAATAATGCCTTACTGCGTGCCAATAGCGTGCTTAAGCAGTTTGACGATGAATTTGTAACACCTGAGCACTTATTGCTTGCAGTATTGCAGGGCAATGATAACACGGCAAAATTGCTGAAGGATGCAGGCCTTACAGAAAAGGGTTTGGTTGCAGCAATCAAAGATTTGCGCAAGGGCGAGTCAGTTAAATCCCAAACACAGGAAACACAGTTCAATGCATTAAACAAATATGCGAAGAATCTGAATGAGCTTGCACGGCAAGGTAAACTCGACCCGGTGATTGGCCGTGACGAAGAGATTAGAAGAACGCTTCACATCCTTAGCCGAAGAAGCAAAAACAACCCGATTTTAGTTGGTGAGCCTGGTGTTGGTAAAACAGCGATCGCAGAGGGATTGGCCATGCGTATTGTTAACGGTGATGTGCCTGAAAATTTGAAGAGTAAAGTAATTTTTGCGCTGGATATGGGGCAATTGATCGCTGGTGCAAAATATAAAGGTGAATTTGAGGAGAGATTGAAAAGTGTAGTAAAAGAGGTTTCTACAAGCGATGGTGAAATCATCCTTTTTATAGATGAGATTCATACGCTCGTGGGCGCCGGCGGTGGTGAAGGAGCGATGGATGCTGCCAACATTTTAAAACCTGCTTTAGCGCGTGGCGAGTTGCGTGCAATAGGTGCTACAACCCTGAATGAATATCAGAAATTCTTTGAAAAAGATAAAGCACTTGAACGCCGTTTCCAGAAGGTAATGATTGAAGAGCCCAATGTGGAAGATGCCATATCTATTCTGCGTGGATTGAAAGACCGTTATGAAACGCACCACCATGTGCGTATAAAAGATGAAGCAATTATTGCTGCGGTTGAATTATCACACCGCTATATTACCGATCGTTTCCTGCCGGATAAGGCGATTGACTTAATAGATGAAAGTGCGGCGAAGTTGCGGCTTGAAATGAATTCAATGCCGGAAGATCTCGATAAAATGGAACGTTTGATAAGGCAATTGGAAATTGAAAGAGAGGCAATCAAGCGCGAAAATGATGAAGCCAAGCTGAAAGACCTGAATACGGAAATTGCAAACCTTTCTGTGGAGAGGGACACGTTCAAAGCTAAATGGAAAGAAGAAAAGGAACTGGTTGAAAAGGTTCAGAATGCAAAAGCTGGTATTGAAGAATTAAAGCTAGAAGCGGAAAAAGCAGAACGTAATGGCGATTATGGTAAGGTTGCAGAGATACGTTATGGCAAAATAAAGGAGCAGGAACAGATGATTGCTGATCTTTCAGTTGAACTGGCAGAGATAAGCGACAAGCGTATCATGAAAGAAGAAGTTGATGCGGAAGATATTGCTGAAAGCGTTGCAAAATCAACAGGTATTCCTGTTACAAGAATGTTGCAGAGCGAACGCGAAAAATTGCTGAACCTGGAAGATGAATTACATAAACGTGTAGTGGGGCAGGATGAAGCTATCGTGGCTGTGGCTGATGCAATCCGTAGAAGCCGTGCGGGCCTTCAGGACCCTAAAAAACCTATTGGGTCATTTATATTCCTGGGTACAACGGGTGTGGGTAAAACAGAGTTGGCTAAAGCGCTTGCTGATTATTTGTTTGATGATGAAGGTATGATGACGCGTATTGATATGAGTGAGTACCAGGAAAAACATACAGTTTCCCGTTTGGTGGGTGCGCCTCCGGGATATGTGGGTTATGATGAAGGCGGCCAGTTAACAGAATCTGTCCGGCGCAAACCCTATAGCGTTGTGTTGCTGGATGAGATAGAAAAAGCGCACCCGGATGTTTGGAACGTGTTACTGCAGGTATTGGATGATGGAAGGCTGACGGATAATAAAGGCCGTGTGGTGAACTTTAAAAATACAATCATCATCATGACCAGCAACATCGGTAGCCATCTGATTCAGGAAGCATTTGAGGATGTGAATGAAAACAACGTAGAACAAGCAACCGACAGGGCAAAAGTTGAAGTGATGAATTTGCTAAGGCAAACAATTCGTCCTGAATTCCTGAACAGGGTTGATGAGATTATCATGTTCCATCCGTTGTTGAAAAAAGATATACAGAATATAGTCAGGATACAGTTAGAACAGTTGAAAAAATTGGTTGCACAGAATGGCATTGAGTTACATTTTAGTGATTATTTGCTGGAATTTCTTTCAGAGAATGGATACGATCCGCAGTTTGGTGCGCGACCGTTGAAGAGGCTGATACAGAAAGAAATAGTGAACACATTGAGTAAGAGAATTCTTGCAGGTGATGTGAACAGGGATCACCCGGTGTTAGTGGATGTGTTTGATGGGGTGGTGGTATTTAGGAATGAATCTGCAGAAGTAGTGAAATAAGCGTTTGAAAGAAATGTGTTTAGTAAGAAAGATCCTGCCAAATTTTTGGTGGGATTTTTTTTTGAGCCACGGAGGCACAGCGACACGAAATGGCACGGCGATTTTTAATTAATTGAGAATTGAAAATTGACAGTTGACAATGAAGGTGTGCGAATGAAAAATATGCAAACGCTTTACGGCTGTGTTTTTCGTAAAGCTAATAGCTGATAGCAGACCGCTAAAAAAGCGTTTGTACGCCATAGGCTATTTTAAGCTCGTGTTCCAGCAGCCATTTCTTTCGCCATAGGCCACCGGCATAACCAACGAGCGCTTTGTTGCTTCCAATAACCCGGTGGCAGGGAACAATGATGGCAATATTGTTTCGTCCGTTTGTCGCAGCTACTGCTCTTATCGCTTTGGGATCGCCGAGGCGCCGGGTAAGATCAAGATAGCTGATTGTTTTGCCAAAAGGAATATTGATCAGCTCGCTCCACACGCGTTGTTGAAACTCTGTTCCTTCCTGGTAAACAGGTATGTCGAAGGCCTTTCTTTTACCATTAAAAAATTCGATCAGCTCTTCCGTGCATTGGTGCATTACCTCACTAATGCCAGGCTCGCCATGGGTAACCTGGTCGGCATTGTCAACAAAAGTCAGCTCAGAAATGTAATGGTCCGAGCCTCCGATTTTCAGGAGGCCAATGGGGCTTTGGTAATATGTGTAATAGAGTTCCATTAGCTATTAGCAAGCAGGTGTTAGGCATGAGGTAGGTATCAGGTGTCAGGGAATACATCAGACATCTAATATCCAACATCACTTCACATCGTACACCGTACATCTGACTTCTTACATAAAACTGAACCTGTTTCACCCAACGTACTTCGTACCTTGTAATTCGTACTGAAAAAACATCTTACATCACTTCACATCGTACACCGTACATCTGACATCTTACATAAAACTGAACCTGATTCACCCAACGTACTTCGTAATTCATACTTAAAAACATCTTACATCGCTTCACATCGTACACCGTACATCTGACATCGTACACTGTACACTATCCGATCTTCTGTCCATTCTTCACCTGCCTTTCGGTTCCTAATAAAATTACCTTATTATTTTCATCATACACGCCAAGGACAAGGCATTCACTGAAAAAATTTGCTATTTGTTTTACGGGGAAGTTTACAATGGCTATCACCTGCCTGCCAATAATCTCCTCTTTGCTATAATGATCGGTAACCTGAGCAGAAGAATGCTTAATGCCCAGTGGGCCAAAGTCAACCTTGAGTTGGTAAGCAGGGCGCTTTGCTTTAGGAAAATCATTTACTTCAATAACAGTTCCACAACGAATATCAATCTTTTCAAAGTCGGCCCACTCGATCAAATTCTTTTCCATTTAATTTTCTTTTGTCAGATTTTATTGCCAATTTCAATTCTCTTTTTCAAATATAATCTTACAAAATCAAAAAATAGCACTTATGAAACGACATGCAACTGCCGTTTGGAACGGCTCAGGCAAAGAAGGTAGCGGTAATCTGACCACTCAGAGCAGTGTGTTAGATAAAACGCAATATTCTTTTAATTCAAGGTTTGCAGAAGGTATAGGCACTAATCCGGAGGAATTGATAGCAGCAGCACACGCAGGTTGTTTTACTATGAAACTAAGTTTTGTGCTGGGCGCTGCAGGTTTCACGCCTGATTCTTTGGAAACGACTGCTCACGTGAGCCTTGAGGACGGCACAATCACTGAATCTCATCTTGTATTAAAAGCAAAAGTGCCAGGCATCAGCAAAGAAAAATTTGATGAAAGCGTAAAAGATGCTGAAGCAAACTGCCCAATCAGCAAAGCGTTAAATACGAAGATAACTACGGAAGCAACGTTGGAAAGCTAGTTGAACGTTGTACGTTTTTCACCGTGAATGATCTTTTGTTAAAAAAACAGGCCGCTTAAATGTTAAGCGGCCTGTTTTTTTGGTATCTGTGAGGTTCACTCCTCCCGGTTGATTTAACGTATAACGTAAAACTTATAACGTATCACTTACCTGAGGTAGCTTCTGATGAACCAAGCCCATGTTTCGTGTTCCTGAAGCACCCTGTTTACGAAATCGCTGGTACCGGTATCTTCATATTTTTCATCAAAATCACGCACGTCTTTTCTAAGGTAACGCACAATGGTTTCGTGGTCGTCCAACAGGTTTTTCAACTGAGTACGTTGATCGTTGGTGTATTCCTGTTCTTCCAGGTTGCAGTTTGCCAGGTAGTCTTTTAAACGCCCCTGTGCATAGTGCCCAAGTGCTCTGATCTTTTCTGCAACTTCATCAATCAGGTCGGCTTGTTTTTCGTAAAGGCTTTCATAGAATTTATGCATTTCCATAAAGTTGTCACCTTCTACATTCCAATGGTAATTCCTTGTCTTTGTATAAAGGATGTGTTCGTCAGCCAGCAATACAGAAAGCCTGTTAACAATTTCTCTTACATTCTTGTCTGATAATCCAAGGTTAGCCTTAATTGCCTCATGTTTTGCGTGGCCATTTCCCTGTGCTGCCTGAACTTTTACATCAACCTTGGGAGCTTTCTTTTTGTCTGTAGTTTGTTTCATAAAGAAAAATTTAGGTTAATTGGAGAGCGAGTATTGTATAAAGGTAATACAAACGACAGACCAAAAAATTATCGAATTTCTGCATGTATTTATGAGAAAAGATAATCCCACAACGAAACAGGCAAGTTAAAAATGTGAGGTAGAATTTTGATTTGGTGCGGTGTTGCTGGAGTATAAAGTAGAGAGATTAATGCTCTAACAGTTCGCAAAGATCCTTGAGTTCTTGCTTTTTATACTTAACATGAGGAGCGTTAAAGCAGTTGATCAGTTCCTGGATAAGCATTTGAATGATCTGCAGGTTATTCATCGGCTTAAAATAATAGGGATACGATTCAAACTCGTTGCGGCCTAAATAATTCTCAACATCTTTTTGTGTAAAGGCCTGGCCATTGGTGGCATCTACATAAAACTGGATATAGTGTTTGGGGTTCCCTTTGTGTATAGCCGGGTCGTAGTCGCTGTTGAAAAAAGCCAGCACAAATTGGCGGGGAATATTGATGGCTTTAACGGGAATATCCAGGAGGTCAGCCAGTATCAGGTACAAAATGCCGTTTGATACTGAATTGCCTTTTTTGCTCTGGACAACCTTATGTAGAAAATAATCATCGGGATTGGCGTAAGAACGTTCCACTCCCTTAAGATTATAATAGTTGTAGACTATGCTGGAAATGACATTCGCGTGTTCAAGTGGGGTAAGAAAACTGTTTAGCTCAAGCCATACGTTGCGGCGCATTTTCTCAATCTCCAAAATAACAGGTGTTGTCTGCAGGTCGGGGTATTGAAATTTTGCTACAAGCAATGCGCCAAACAGAAGATCGTGATAGGCGCTATCGCGCCACTCTCTCAGGTCATGCAGCAGGTCAGAATAATGCAACCTGTGAATGATCAGTTCAATTCGTTCCTGAACTTCTTCACAAGGAGAGTTTTCCCATAAATTCTCCAGGTTAGGAATTATGCCCCGTCCATAGTTGACGATCCTGTCCGACACCGAAGTAAAAATATTTTCGTCAGGGTCATCAATTAAAGTAAACAGAGCTGATATTTCCTTGTTTTCTTGCATTTAAGTTGGGGACTAATTTCAAATACAAACTAAATATATTTTTTTTGAAATTCATAGTGTTAGTTATTCAGTATGTGTGGATTAGTAGGGAGCAAAGCTTAAAGCTTAGAGCCTAAAGCGGAAAGCTTTAGGACAGTAATTTTCTAAAACATATTTATTCACAATTTTAATAACACTGAGATGAGACAAAAATTACCTGAAGATTAAAATTTCAGTAAAAAGATTGAAACATAAAAAAGCCCGAAGCCACGAAGATTGTTAATCTCTCCAGCTTTGGGCTTTGCGCTTTAGGCTTTAAGCTTTTTCTCTACTTTTTCTTCGTCGCCGCTTTCTTTGCTGCCGCCTTTTTAGGGGCTGCTTTCTTTGCTGGTGCCTTTTTGGTTGCTGCCTTTGTTTTAGCAGCAAAAGCATTAGGTACTTGTTCAACGATCATTTTCTTTACATCATCCAGGCTGATGGCTGATAATTCCTCAGGAGTGTATTTACCACCGGCAGGATTTTTACCAAGCTTCAGCATCTTCTTATTGAAACGAATGAAGGCACCCCACCGGCCATTCTCAATAGAGATCTTTTCCGCGGGCCATTGTTGTATATAACGGTTGGCCTCTTTATCCATTTTCTTCTCTATTAATTCTTTGATGTCGTTCTCTGATAAAGCATCAAAGTTGTAAGCGCGCGGTACATTAATATAAATGTCGTTCCATTTAATAAACGGCCCGAATCTTCCTTTTCCTTTTGTTACCGGTTTCTCCTCATAAAATCCAATTGGCGCGTCAGCTTTTTGTTTATCCGCAATAAGTTCTATCGCCCTGTTCAGATCCATTTCATACAGGTCCTCAGTTTTGGGAATAGAAATAAACGATTCGCCTAATTTAATGTAAGGCCCAAAGCGGCCAACGTTAACAGCAACTTCCTGCCCTTCGTATTCACCAATGGTACGAGGAAGCTTAAAGAGATCCATTGCTTCATCATATGAAATGGTCTCTATGCTTTGGTTATTTTTTAATCTTGCAAAACGAGGTTTTTCTTCATCGTTGGCATCGCCGATCTGAACCATCGGTCCAAAGCGACCCATACGTGCAACAACCTTTTTTCCGCTTGTGGGATCCAGGCCCAGTTCTCTTTCACCCTTAATCCTTTCTGCATTTTCCAGCGTATGTTCAATATCCTGTTTAAATGGATGATAGAAGCTATCTACCATTTTGCGCCAGTCTTTTTTGCCATCTGCAATTTCATCAAACTCGCCTTCAATGCGTGCAGTAAAGCCATAGTCCATTACGTTATCAAAGTACTGGTTTAAAAAGTCTGTAACAACCAGTCCAAGATCCGTAGGAAACAACTTGGCTTTTTCTGCGCCGGTATTTTCGTGCTCTGTATGTTTAGTAACAGCATCTTTATGCAACGTCAAAACACGGAAGTCTCTTTTTACACCTTCCTTATCACGCTTTTCAACGTATCCTCTTTTTAATATGGTAGTAATTGTAGGAGCGTAAGTTGAAGGGCGCCCAATACCCAGCTCTTCCAATTTCTTAACCAGGGAAGCTTCCGTATATCGTGGTGCGGGCCTTGTAAAGCGTTCAGTTGCTTTCATCTCCTTCATCGCCAGTTGCTGGCCGGCAGTAAGTGGAGGAAGTACACTGTCAGAAGCCTCATCGTCGGACATATCTTCTTCATCGCGATCTTCCATATATGCCTTTAAAAAGCCGTCGAACTTCAGTACTTCACCCTGAGCAGTTAATTCCGCATGATTAGATGAAACGTCAATTTTGGCAATCGTCTTCTCCAATTCCGCATCAGCCATTTGAGAAGCGATAGTACGTTTCCAGATCAGTTCGTATAAACGGCGCGCATCATAGTCATCCACCGAAGTGTTCTCCATGTAAGTAGGGCGAATAGCTTCGTGCGCTTCCTGTGCACTCTCGTTTTTATTCTTGTATTTTCTTACCTGGATATATTTGTCGCCATACTGTTTCGAGATCTGCCCCTTAATATCGTGAATGGCCGTATCGCTCAGGTTAACGCTGTCAGTACGCATGTAGGTAATATAACCGCTCTCGTACAGCTTTTGCGCCAGCAGCATTGTTTTACTAACACCATAACCAAGTTTACGGCTGGCTTCCTGTTGAAGGGTTGACGTGGTAAATGGTGCCGCGGGTGATTTACGTGCCGGTTTTACCTGAATATCCTTTACCTTATAAGTAGCACCAATGCAGCTATTCAGAAACTTTTCCGCATCCTGCGCCGTGTTTTGCCTGGAGCCTTCAGCCTTAAAAGTTACATTTCTGTTGTTCAGGTCCGGTGCAGTAAAAAATGCTTCAACCCTGAAGCTGCTGGTGGTTGAAAATGCGTTGATTTCTCTTTCCCTTTCTGCAATAAGCCTTACCGCAACGCTTTGCACACGGCCAGCACTCAGTGAATTGCGCATGCTCATTTTGCGCCATAAAACCGGGCTCAGTTCAAAGCCCACAATCCTGTCCAGCACACGTCTTGCCTGCTGGGCGTTCACCAGGTTCATATCGAGTGTACGCGGTGTATCCACGGCCTTTTTGATGGCCGGTTTAGTAATTTCATGAAACACAATTCGTTTGGTTGTAGTGGGGTCAAGGCCCAACACTTCGCACAAATGCCAGCTTATGGCTTCCCCTTCGCGGTCCTCATCCGTTGCCAACCAAACTTCATCCGTTTTTTTTGCAAGCTGCTTCAAATCCCTCACCACTTTTTCTTTCTCGTCTGGTACAATATAGCGCGGTTGGTAATTGTTCTTAATATCAATGCCCATCTCATCCTTCTCAAGATCACGAATATGCCCATAGCAGCTTTTAACCTCGAAATCTTTGCCAAGGATTTTTTCGATGGTCTTTGCTTTTGCAGGCGACTCCACTATAAGTAAATTCTTAGCCATTCAGTTTTATTGTCTGTTGTTGTTATTATTTTGGTTGAATTGTCGTTAGCCCTGAAACATTTTTAACCGATTAAAACACTGTTTTTCGCCGCTTAATTTTCGCAGGCTAACTAATGCAATATTAAATTAATCGGATTAAATCCAAAAAAAACCTGAAAAACCGACGTTTCGACAATGTCTGCTGCCAAGTGGCAGAATGCAGTCCAGCAAAGGAAAACTTCAACAGATTAATTTAAATAATAACGGGGAAGAAGATAAAAATTAATGCCTTAAGTCGATTTTTTCGGTAGACTACATTAAATTTTTTAGCATAATGTAGTAGTTGTTTATTTTTTTGTTAGATTCGAACAAACGATTGCGCATTTGAAAAATTCTGTCACAATTAAGGATATCTCACGCGCCTCTCAAGTGTCAATAACCACCGTATCGCGGGTGTTAAACGGTTTATCCCGCCAATACAGGATTAGTAAAAGCACCCAAGATGTAGTTAAAGCTGTTGCCAAAGATTTGAATTATAGGCCTAACCAAACCGCGGTAAATCTCCGGCGGCAAAAAAGCAACTCAATTGGACTGATTATACCAAGCCTCGCCAATCCATTTTTTTCAAACATCGCCAGCATTGTAAACCATGAACTCAGAAAAAAAGGCTACTCCGTTATTTTTACAGATAGCGGCGAAGACGAGCAGACTGAAATCGAAGAACTGGACCTTCTCTTAGACAGGCAAATAGATGGCCTGATTATTACGCCTTCAGGTTCAAGTTATGATCATATCGAAAGCGCACACAATAATGGCCTGCCTGCGGTATGTATTGACCGTTACTTTGAAAGCGCTTCGATTCCATATGTTGCCACCAATAATTACCTGGGAGCTTATAATCTTACCAGCCATTTAATAAATTATGGGCACACGCGTATTGCTTGTTTGCAGGGCGTTCATCACGTAATGCCCAACGTGCAACGTACAAAAGGCTATCAACAGGCATTGGCCGATCATGGGTTATCTACATATTATATAGGAGGGAACAATTTCAGCGAAGAGAACGGTTATAATGAAACGCTTGAATTGTTGCGCCGTCGCGATAGGCCCACAGCCATTTTTGCGTTGAGCGATGTTATCGCCCTCGGTGCAATCAGGGCCATGAGGGAAGAAGGGCTGGTTATTCCAAAGGATGTTTCACTGGTGACATTCGATAACGCGATTTATCTTGATTATATGGCTCCGGCTATAACAAGTATTGTGCAGCCTGTCACTGACATCGCAAGAGTTTCAATCAGGATCTTACTTGACAAATTGGAAAAGAACAATAATATGCAGGAGGTTTTACAGGAAAAGGTTTTGCTTGAACCTACGATAATTCACCGCGATTCTGTAGCAAGGGTTTAAAAGGGGAGTTGGCAATTGACAGTTGACAACTGAAAATGTGAAAAGCTATTTACAATTTCAATTCTGAGATGATACTTATAAAAGAAGTTGGTTATAATTTTTAAGGAAATGGCGTTGATTGCCAATTTCTGAATATTGATCAAAACGATTGTACACATGAAGCAACTAACTGCTACCGGAAAAATCTTTGTGGTTGGAAGTTCAAATACGGATATGGTGATCAAAACATCTCACCTGCCGCTGCCAGGCGAAACAATACTTGGTGGAAATTTTTTTATGAATGCTGGGGGAAAAGGTGCAAACCAGGCAGTTGCTGCGGCAAGGTTGCAGGGTAACGTGGCCTTTATTGCCAAAGTAGGGAATGATATGTTTGGCGAGCAGGCGAGGGAGTTGTTTCGTTCAGAGGGGATTGATGTTACCGGTGTACTCACGGATGAACAGCATCCTTCCGGTGTTGCGCTTATAATGGTTGATGAAAAAGGTGAAAATTGTATTGCCGTTGCATCGGGTGCAAATGCCCATCTACTGCAAGAAGATATTATTGGTTTTGAACAGCAGATTCAGCAGGCAGCAATAGTTTTAATGCAATTGGAAACACCTGTTGCTACAATTGAACACGTGGCAAAACTGGCTTCATCCGCAGGCGTAAGTGTTATTTTGAACCCAGCTCCCGCGGTACGATTAAGTGACGGGTTGTTAAGCAATATTGCCATAATTACTCCCAATCAAACCGAGGCCGAAATCTTAACAGGAATTGCTGTAAACGATATGTTGTCCGCAGAGAAAGCAGCTATCGCGCTGTGCGAAAAGGGCATAGAAACCGTGATTATAACAATGGGCGAAAAAGGTGCTTTTTTGTTTAGTGAGGGTAAAGGAGAGCTAATAGCATCGGAGAGAGTTATCGCAGTAGACGCGACTGCAGCCGGCGATGTATTTAATGGTGCGCTCGCCGTTGGTTTATCAGAAGGTATGACGGTGAAAAATGCCGTGGTTTTTGCCTGCAAAGCAGCCGCGATATCGGTTACCCGTTTGGGAGCGCAGTCATCAGCGCCTTATCGGAACGAAATAAATTTTAGTCAATAAAAAATCAAGCTTGTCAAATGAAACTATCTGCTTTTAAAAAATGTAGCCTTGCAATTATAGGCTGGCTGCTTGCAGCGTCGTTACAGGCGCAATCAAAAGACATCAGTTTTACAAAGGCGCAGTTGAAAGATAAAATCAAAGGCGGTTGGGCCGGACAAACAATCGGTGTAACCTTCGGTGGGCCTTACGAATTTGGTTTTCAGGGAACTTTTATTGGAGATTATCAACCGTTGAAATGGTATAATGGTTACCTGAAAAATACCATGGTAAACAATCCGGGTTTGTACGACGATCTGTACATGGACCTCACTTTTGTGGAAGTGTTTGACAAGTATGGGCTGGATGCACCGGTTGATTCTTTTGCCAACGCCTTTGCTCATGCGGGTTATATGTTATGGCATGCTAACCAGGCTGCGCGCTATAACCTATTGAATGGAATTAAGGCTCCTGCAAGCGGAAGCTGGCAGCACAATCCGCATGCTGATTGCATAGACTACCAGATAGAAAGTGATTTTGCGGGATTGATGAGCCCTGCAATGCCTAATGCTGCTTCAGCTATCAGTGATAAAATTGGCCACATCATGAATTATGGTGACGGATGGTATGGCGGCGTATACGTTGGCGCTATGTACGCGCTTGCGTTTACCACAAGCAATATGGAAACAATTGTTACGGACGCGCTTCAAACTATTCCTCAGCAAAGCGAATTTTATCAATGCATAAAAGATGTGATAGGGTGGTATAAAAAATATCCAAACGATTGGAAACAAACCTGGTTTGAAGTACAGAAAAAATGGGCCGATGATATTGGTTGCCCCGAGGGTGTTTTCGCTCCGTTTAACATTGATGCGAAAGTAAATGCCGCTTATGTAGTGATCGGGTTATTATATGGTAAAAATGATTTCACCAAAACACTTGAAATAGCTACCAGGTGCGGCCAGGATGCGGACTGCAATCCATCAACAGCGGGTGGTGTGCTGGGAGCTGTTTTAGGATATGATAAAATTCCTGCCTATTGGAAGATGGGTTTGCAGGAAGCCGAAAGTATCAAGTTTAAATACACTAACATGAGCCTGAACGATGTGTATGAAACCGGGTTGAAACATGCATTGGCCAATATTGAAAAGAACGGTGGAAAAGTGAATGGCGAAAATATTACTATCCCATTACGGCAAACTGCCACCGTTAAATTAGAAAAGAGTTTTGATGGCCTTTACCCGGTTGCAAAAATGCCGGTAAAATGGAACGATGCAAGGACTGAGGCTACCCTTCAGTTTGATGGTATTGGCTTCGCGTTAAGAGGGGAGTCCGGTAAATGGGGAAACCACTCTGATGTAGTGTTTAAAACGGAATTATCTATCGATGGCAAGCTTGTAGAATCCCCGCTGTTGCCTGAGAGCTTCACAACCCGTCGCTATGAACTCTGTTGGAAATACGACTTGCCCAAAGGCAAGCATACTGTCGTTTTTAAAATGACTCCTGATGCTTCAAAACAAATAAAAGTCGGCGACGCCATTATTTATAGTGATAAGCCTGTTGATGCGTTGAGTGCGAATGCGGGGAAATAGTTGCCAGGTTTCAGGTAAGAGGTATAAGGCGTGAGGTGTGAGATGAACGTGAAAAATAACGCAGCCGAACATGGGTACTTCGTAAATCATACTTCGTACTTAATTTAATCAAACACAAAACATCGGGCATCATACATCTAACATCGTATATCTTAAATCGTACATTATTTTATGTTTATCATCCAAAACTACTCTACAGCCGTTTTATGTTGTTTTATAACGATGCTGTGCTGGGGTTCCTGGGCCAATACACAAAAGCTGGCAGGAAAAACCTGGCGCTTTGAATTGTTTTACTGGGACTATGTTACAGGCATCCTGCTGTTCTCCATACTAAGTGCGTTCACACTTGGAAGTCTCGGCGAGCAGGGGCGAAGTTTTTTAAATGACCTTCACCAGGCCGATACGGCCAATATCGGAAGCGCTTTTATCGGAGGCGTTATTTTTAATGCGGCCAATATTTTATTTTCTGCAGCTATTGCCATTGCGGGCATGTCGGTTGCATTTCCGATCGGGATTGGCCTTGCGCTTGTTCTCGGTGTACTGATCAATTACATTGGTGTGCAAAAAGGCAACGCTGTTATGTTATTTGCAGGGGTAGCACTGGTCGCCATTGCTATCATCATTAATGCTGTTGCTTACAAAAAAGCCAGCACCGGCAATCAAAAAGTCTCCACAAAAGGCATTGTTATATCGCTAATAGCCGGATTGCTCATGTCATTCTTTTACCGCTTTATAGCTGCTTCTATGGATCTGGAGAATTTTGAACAACCACAAATCGGTAAAATGACACCGTACACAGCGGTTTTCATTTTCTCCGTCGGTATATTCATCAGCAATTTCGTTTTTAATACGATCATGATGAAAAGGCCCGTAGTGGGAGAACCGACGAATTATGGAGCTTATTTCAGGGGGCGTTTTGCAACACACATGGTTGGCGTTCTCGGAGGGCTGATATGGGGATTGGGTAATTCGCTTAACCTGCTTGCCGCTGGTAAGGCCGGCCCTGCAATTTCTTATGGCCTTGGGCAGGGTGCAACGCTTATAGCTGCATTGTGGGGCGTATTTATTTGGAAAGAGTTTAAAAACGCTCCCCGCGGAACAAACGGGCTGATAGCTGCGATGTTCCTGTTTTTTATAATAGGCCTTGCATTGCTGATTTATGCAGGAACATAAAGCTATATTCTTAATCGGTTGAAAGAAAAGATCCAATCTGAAGCCAGGTACTTCGTACTTAAAAAGATTCAATTCTTTTAAAGAGTCAAGATTAAAATTTAAAATACCTTCAAGCAATCACTATAAAACATGTCTTTCGGCATATGATTAATTTACCAATAAGCAGACTAACTGCTGCTGCTCTATGTATAACCTTTGTTGCCGCCTGCAAAAATGAAACGCCATCGGAATATGCCCGTTGGAATTCAGTTAATGGAAACAGAACAGGTAACAAATATTCTTCACTTGCACAAATAGATACCACCAACGTGCAACGGCTGAAAGTTGCCTGGACCTACAATACGGGTGATGCTGATACTGCGGCACATTCGCAAATACAATGTAATCCGATAATTGTAAATGGCGTTATGTATGCAACGTCCCCGCAGCTAAAACTCATTGCTGTGGATGCGGCAACGGGTAAAGAGATATGGACGTATAAGCCTTTTGAGAAAATTGATGGCGATAAAACAGGCCATTTCATTTTAAACAATAACCGTGGCGTTGCATACTGGACAGATGGCAAAGATGATAAACGAATTTTTTATACGGCGGGCTCGTTCATTCATGCTATTGATGCCAATACTGGAAAATTGATTGAAAGTTTTGGTAACAAAGGAATGATAGACCTGCACGATGATCTTGGAGCTGACGTCCGCAATTTGTTTATAACAGCAACCTCAGCACCTACAGTTTACAAAGACCTTGTTATTACTGGTACCCGCGTTTCCGAAGAGATGGATGCCGCGCCGGGCCACATTCGGGCTTACGATGTCCGCACCGGTAAAATGCGCTGGATCTTTCATACTATTCCTCAACCCGGAGAACCGGGCTATGAAACATGGGAAGATAAAGACGCCTGGAAAATGGTTGGGGGCGCCAATAACTGGATGGGGCTGGTAGTAGATGACCAACGTGGTATAGCTTATGTTCCGATTGGCTCTGCGTCAATGGACTTTTATGGCGGAAAAAAACTAGGATCCAACTTATATGCAGATTGCATGCTCGCCCTGGATGCTGCTACTGGAAAATTGAAATGGCACTTTCAGTTTATCCATCATGATACATGGGACTGGGATCCATCATCTGCGCCTGTGCTTACTACTATTCAGCATGAAGGAAAAAAAGTAGATATAGTAGCGCAGACAACCAAAACCGGTTTTGTATTTATGTTTGACAGGGAAACAGGTAAGTCCATTTTCCCTGTTGTAGAAACACCGGTTGATACAGCTACAAAGCTCGTTGGAGAAAGGCTTTGGCCAACGCAACCTATTCCACAGAAACCCGCGCCATTTGTAAGGCAAACGTTTGGTGAAAAAGACATCAATCCATATTTGCCAAAAGAATCTTATGAAGATGTAAAGTCGCGTTTAAAGAGCTATCATACCGGAATGTTTACTCCGCAATCAAAAGAAGGAACAGTTATTTTTCCTGGTTTTGATGGTGGTGCAGAATGGGGCGGCCCGGCAGTTGATCCGGAAAGCGGATTGTTGTATGTGAACTCAAATGAAATGGCATGGATCTTACATATGCTGGATGTAGATAAAACAAAACAAGCTAACGAAACATACATTAGCGCAGGTGTGCGTTTATACAAACAGCATTGCATGGCTTGTCACGGCCCCGAAAGAAAAGGTGGTGGCAACTATCCTTCTATTGTTGATGTAAATAAAAAATTGAACGAGGCGTCGTTCATCGACTTTATTAATCACGGCAGAAGAATGATGCCAGCTTTCCAATACCTGAAACAGGAAGAAAAAGAAGCAATTGCTTCTTATGTCCTGGATATAAAAAAGAACCAACAAAAGAAATTTGTTTCCGAGCCTACAGCGGCAGAACTCTTTCGCAGTGTGCCTTACACCATTTCCGGCTATGTAAAGTTTTTGAGCAAGGAAGGGTTGCCGGCTATCGCGCCACCATGGGGCACATTAACCGCGATAGATTTAAACACAGGAGAGCATGTATGGAAAACAACGTTAGGTGAAGAGGCTGCGCTTAAGGCCCGCGGAGTGCCTCCTACAGGAACGGAAAACTATGGTGGCCCTGTTGTAACCAAAGGCGGCCTGTTGTTTATCGGCGCATCAAAAGATGGGAAGTTCAGAGCATTTAGCAAATCAACCGGCACATTATTATGGGAAACAAATTTGCCTGCACCGGCTTTTGCTACGCCATCTGTGTATTCTGCCAATGGCCGCCAATACATAGTTATTGCCTGTGGCGGAGGAAAACTGGGAACAAAGTCGGGCGATGCATATGTGGCTTTTGCGTTACCTGAAAAGAATAACTAGCGCATTGGAGGATAAAACAACTTTGATCAAAGAACTACAACCAATAGAAATGATGAAGAAAATTTTGCTGGCCACAATTATCGGTCTCGTTACTACGCTTCCAGCTGGCGCACAGCAACACAAACCTGTGCCAGTTATTTTCGATACAGATATGGGGCCGGATTATGATGATGTTGGCGCCATTACTTTACTGCATGCATTCGCTGACAATGGCGAGGCTAAGATACTCGCCACAATCGCCAGCACAAATTATGTACATGTGGGGCCTGTCTTAAATGTGCTGAACACTTACTTCAAAAAGCCGCAGATACCCGTGGGTGTTCCAAAGGAAAAAGCTTTGGGTTTGCGTGACTGGCAGCATTGGAGTGATACGCTTGTAACGAAATATCCTCATGCTATCAAGTCTAATGATGAAACAGAAAACGCAGTTGTGTTGTATAGAAAAATCCTGTCAGCACAACCCGATAATAGCGTTACAATTGTTACGGTTGGATTTTTTACCAATCTTTCGGCGCTGCTGCAATCCAATTCTGATAAATATTCTCCGCTTAATGGAAAAGACCTCGTGAAGAAAAAGGTAAAACAGCTAGTGAGCATGGCGGGAGGCTTTCCTGCAGGAAATGAATTTAACGTAAACAAAGATGCGCCTGCATCAAAGAATGTTGCCGAGAATTGGCCCACTCAAATTTTATTCAGCGGATTTGAGATTGGCAAAAAGATCAAGTGCGGCCTGCCATTGATTCATAATAATGCCATACAAAATAGCCCGGTAAAGGATGTGTTTCGCATTTGCATACCGATGGCAGCAGAAGATAAAGATGGCCGCATGAGCTGGGATGAAACTGCGGTTCTTGTTGCCGTAAAAGGGTATTCTGATTATTACACCATACAGCGCGGAACGATGCACGTAAATGAAAAAGATGGCAGCAATACATGGACAAATGATAATAATGGCTTACATGCGCATCTTATAGAAAAGGCGTCTGTGGAGGAAGTGAGAAACGTAATTGATCAATTGATGATGCATCAGCCGAAGTAGGTATGAGGCGTGAGGTATAAGGCGTGAGGTATAAGGCGTGAGGTATGAGGCGTGAGGTCTAAGGCGTGCCAGGTCGTAATTTTAAAAAAGGAATTTAATATATCAGGATGTTCAAGGGTAGTAATGCTCTTGAACATTTTTTTTTCCTCATTCCTCATACCTCACGCCTCATTCCTCTTTCAAAAAGTCAGTCACCCTCTTTTGTACATCGCGGTCATGGTATATTTTATTATGCCCCAGTTTGTGGGTTGTAATAAATTTGATATTCGGTAGTGCCATATCGCGGATAGCTTTGGTATCCTTATAAGGGCAAATCCTGTCGCCATCATCATGTATCCATAATACATTTGCTGAAGCCTGCTGAATGGAACGTGTGATGGAGTACCATTCAAGTGGCTGTGCATTTACACGGTAAATAAGTTGGTTGATTTCTTTTTTTACTTTCTCAGAAATATCCAGCAGCTTGTTAAAATGATTGATCGCGGTGGTGCTTTCTGTAGCTGGTGCTATCAGTACAATTTTTTCAACAGCGCTTCCATTCATTTGCTCTACGGCAAGAGATGTAGCAAGCCCTCCAAATGAGTGAGAAATAATTCCGTAAAACGGCCCGTACGTATTTTCTAACAGCAGGATGGTTTTGTAATACAGTAGTGCGGTTATTTGCTTGCCGTCACTTATACCATGTGCGGGCGCATCAAAAGCTGCAACTTCAAATCCTTCGTCGAGTAAGTCTTTCACATATTGCTCAAATTTATAGCTGCAACTGTCGAAGCCGTGACAGATCAGAATTTTCTTGCCATTTGAATGAGCATTTTTCCAAATAAATCCCCTTATGGTAAGTCCGTCGAGCTGCACTGATGCTTTCTCCGCATCACTAAAAATTTCAGGTGCTATCCTTTTTTGCCGGCTGCTAAAGGGCGTGCAGAATAATTCAAAAGCAATGGCAGCAGCCTTTCTTGCAGAAATTTTGCTAAGCACCGCAATTTTTGATTTATAGTACCCAAACACGATCCTTTGTGTTAATTTCGACTTCATAATGTCAAAGTTATGGATGTAGTAATAATCGGAACAGGTAATGTGGCAACTGTATTGGGAAGAATGATTGCGGCCAAACATAAAGTTGTCCAGGTTGCCGGGCGAAGTGAGAACTATGTAAAGGAATTGTGCCAGGAATTGGCTTGTGAAGGCATTACTGATTTTTCAAAAATGCGCGAGGATGCAGATTTGTATATTATCGCTGTTTCTGATAGCGCTATAGCTGCAGTATTGCCTTCTCTTCCTATAAAAAACAAATTGATAGCGCATACTGCCGGATCGGTGGGTAAGGATGTGCTGAAAAATATTTCCGACAGTTACGGAGTCATCTATCCGCTACAAAGTATTCGCAAGGAGAATATGCATATTCCGCACATACCTTTATTGGTAGATGGCTCAACCGATGCTGTTATATCAGACCTCCTGGCATTTGCGCAGTCTATAACTCCGCTTACCGGTATGGCAACCGACGAAGAGCGCGTAAAACTTCATATTGGTGCTGTTATTTCATCCAACTTCGTAAATCATCTGTATGCGCTTACGAAGAAGTTTTGTGATACTGAGGGCGTGTCGTTCAATCATCTTATTCCATTAATCGAAGAAACAGCGAAACGATTGCAGCATCACGATCCCGCATCTATGCAAACGGGGCCGGCAATTCGTCGCGATATGATTACCGTCAAAAAACACTTACACCTTCTTGAAGAATATCCCAAACTACAAACCTTATACAAAGAGCTGAGTGAAAGTATAATGGAGGGAATTTAGGATTTGAAATTAACGTCTGATGTGAGGATGGCTGATGGCTGATTTGTAATTGGTGCGTGAACGCAAATGATTTGAAATTTGAGATTTGAAATTTTAAACCTGATCTCGGTTCTCCGATTTTTCATTAAATAAGCGAATTGAACAATTGGTGCCTTTCTTTCAAATCAGACATCCTTAAATCAGGCATCAGCGATTTTCCAGTAACCATATCAAATCTGAAATTTCAAATATCAAATTCACCCAAAAAGAAACCCCGCAGGTAAACCTGGCGGGGCGTTTATGAGCAAGCAACCGATAATACAAAATAGTGCGTTAATATAGCAACAAATCTCAATTCTACGACTCTAAATTAGCACTTTTTTTCTAATGCGAACATTTGTTTGTTTTTTTTATTTGCCCTGAGATAAATGCTTTTTCAAGTATTCTCCATTTAGTGGCGTGAAAAACATTGTTTTGTGATAGCTTTGCAGCCCAAATTAATGATGAATGTATACGGTAAAAATTAATTTTGAGCAGAAAGGTCTTGATCCGGTTACACTTACGAATATTGAATCCGACCAGAGTTTGCTGGAAATATGTCTCGACAACAACATTGAATTGCATCATAATTGCGGTGCCGTTTGTGCTTGTAGCACCTGCCACTTATATGTGAATAAAGGAATGGAGCTGATTGAAGAAATTAGTGATAAAGAAGAAGATTTTATTGACCGCGCTGTAAACCCACGTATTGAATCCAGGTTAGGTTGCCAGTGCGTCCTGCTGAGCGGGAACGGAGGCGGAGAAATCGAAGTAACACTTCCTGACCAAACACAATTCCTGGGAGAATAATCCTCTTTTACAAGAGCTTAAAATAATTTAAAGAAGAAAATTTGTAATATGACATTTGAACCACCAATCCACTGGAATGATCATGAAGACATTGCGATGAAATTGTACGAGCGATTTGGAGATGATTTCAATGAAGGAAAAATTTATCGTATTCGTTTCACCGACTTACTAGAGTGGGTTCTTGAAGTTCCCAATTTTGACGGCACGCGTGAACAATCTACAGAAGGTCACCTGGAAATGATTCAGAGCGCCTGGGTATACGAATGGAGAGATAACCAGAAATAGTTATACCTATGTGCGGATAACAAATACTTATCCGCACATCTTATTTATAAAACCTCACCCGTTTTTATTCTTATCATGAACGTTCTTGAAATATTTAAAGGCATAAACACATTTGTTTTTGACGTTGACGGTGTAATGACCGACGGCTCTTTGCTGGTGATGCCCGAAGGCGTGATGGTAAGGCGTATGAACATAAAAGACGGTTATGCCCTGCAACTGGCTGTTAAAAAAGGATACAATGTGGCTGTTATTTCCGGTGCATTTTCACAGGAAGTTAAAGAACGCCTCAACAAACTGGGCGTAACCAACGTGTTTATGCGTGTGGAAGACAAAGCCACCTGCCTGCTTGATTATTTGAAAAGTATTGGAAAAACCACGACTGATACGTTGTTTATGGGCGATGATATTCCCGATCATGAAGCCATGAGCATATGCAAACTGCCCTGCAGCCCGGCTGATGCGGCCATTGAGATAAAAGATGTTTCCTTATATATATCCCCGTTGAATGGCGGCGCCGGATGCGTGCGCGACGTTATCGAAAAAGTGTTAAAATTAAACGGCGACTGGGAACTCAAAACCCACATAAAGGCGCAGTAATTCTTGGTTAACAGAATTTGTTCCCTATTTTTATCCCTATAAAATATTGTTTTGAAGTTAGTTAGCGCCTTTTTCAGATTAGTACGCTGGCCCAACCTGGTGTTTATTGCACTTACACAAGTGCTTTTTTTGTATTGTGTAATATTGCCTGCCTTTAACAAGGCCAACCTGATTCCTAATATTTATGGTTGGAGGTTTTTTCTATTGTGTGCTTCGTCTATTCTCATAGCCGCTGCGGGATACATCATCAATGATTATTTTGATTTGGATATTGACCAGGTAAATAAACCTGATAAGCTGGTGGTAGATAAGATCATCAAACGCCGCTGGACCATCATCTGGCACTTGCTGCTAAGTGTTGCAGGCATCGCCATGGGGTTTGTGATAGATTTTACATCAAGGGCGTATTTGCTTGGTTTTGCAAATATTCTTTGCGTTATTCTTCTATTTGTTTATTCTATTTCATTTAAAAAGAAATTTCTGATAGGCAATGTATTAATCTCATTGCTTACTGCATGGGTAATATTGGTAATTACATGGGCAGAAAATAGCCACATTCTCGGTTTCGATTCCAATGCCCAGTTAAATGTCAACAAAATTATACGGGTAACTTTTCTTTACTCCGGCTTTGCTTTTATTATTTCTTTGATAAGAGAAGTTGTGAAAGACATGGAAGATATTGAAGGCGATAGGCGCTATGGTTGTAAAACAATGCCCATTATGTGGGGGGTTAATGCAACAAAAGTGTTTGTAGCGGTATGGATTATTGTACTGGTGGCAGCTTTGCTTATTGTGCAGATCTATGCACTCCGGCTGGGCTGGTGGGTAAGCGCGATCTATTGTGTGCTGCTAACAGTGGCACCTTTGCTATGGATACTAAGAAAATTATATACAGCAGTAAGTTCCGAAGATTACCATAAATTAAGCTCACTGATAAAACTGGTCATGTTCACCGGAATTTTATCGATGATCTTTTTCAGGATATATTCATGAGCTAGAAGTCAAAATTCAAAAGTCAAAATTAAAAGAACGATGAATGCATCAGGCGCTCAACAGGTCGCTTGTTTTTTTATCGCAATACTGGCTGGTTATTTTCTTTGGCTTTCAAGTTTTACCTTTTGAATTTTGATTTTGCTCCTTTCACTATTCACCATTGACTATTCACTACTATGTCTCTTCCATCCATCATACTAGCCTCGCAATCGCCACGCAGAAAACAATTGCTTGAATGGGCCGAAGTGCCTTTTGAGATAGTTGTAAGGCACTCAAATGAAGACTTTCCCGAAGAATTACCAATTGAAGAAGTCCCGGTTTTTATAGCGCGTAACAAGGCAATGGCGGTAAAGGATTATTATATTGAAAATGATCTTCCGGTGCAGCCAGTATTAGCTGCGGACACAATTGTTGTTTTGGATAATAAGGTTATTGGCAAGCCAAAAGACAGAGAGGACGCTATTTCTATTCTGACTGCGCTTTCCGGCAAAAAGCACCAGGTAATTACTGGCGTGTCTATTATTGCCGAGAATGATGATATTGCATTTGCTGATATTACAGATGTGTATTTTCATCCACTAACACAGGAACAAATTGAATTTTACGTAGACAACTATAAACCTTACGACAAAGCCGGAGCTTATGCAATTCAGGAATGGATAGGCGTGGTAGGTATTAAATGCGTGAACGGCGATTTCTATAATGTAATGGGCCTACCAGTGAGCAGGGTAGTGCAGGAGTTGCAGAAGTTGTGAAAAGCCGGAAGGTATTAGGTTTCAGGCATCAGGCATCAGTTAAAACAGGAACTTCGCATTCTTCTCAAACTGGAATAATATTATTGAGTGTCGCGCAATTTGAAAAAAAACTGAAACGGGGTACCTAAAACCTCCTACCTTTTTTTACATTCGCATCAACAGTTCAAGCTCAAACCCCTTAAACCCATGACTGAACGTTTACTCCAGTTTATCTGGCAATTCCAGTATTTTAACCATAAAGATCTACGGACAACCAATAACGAGTTGTTGCAAGTATTGCATCCGGGGCAATTAAATCATAACCAGGGGCCAGACTTCCTCGAAGCGAAAATAAAAATAGAAAATACCATTCTTGCAGGGAGTATTGAACTCCACCTCGCAGCATCGCACTGGTTTGTTCATGCACATGACACTGACGCCAACTACAATAATGTTATTCTGCATGTTGTGTGGCAACATGATAAAGAGGTTACAATAGCCAGCGGTTCAGTACTGCCGGCATTGGAGCTGCAGCCGCTTGTTTCAGTTCTCATGCTAAAACAATACGAGGCATTAATGAATAGCAAAAGTTTCTCCGCGTGTGAAAGCCAGTTGCCTGTATTGTCGGAGATTGGATGGATGAGTTGGAAAGAGCGGCTCGCAATTGAAAGGCTTTCTGCAAAATCCGCAACGGTGCTGGTGTTCTTCGAAGAAAGCGGCCATCATTGGGAGGAAGCTTTTTGGTGGATGCTTGCCAGGAATTTTGGCGTTAAAGTGAATATGGACTCATTTGAGTCAGTTGCCAAAAGTATTCCCATCAATATCCTCGCAAAACACAAAAGCCAGCTAAATCAGCTAGAGGCGCTGCTGCTGGGCCAGGCCGGGTTGTTAAATGATGAATTCGAGGAAGCATATCCACAAATGCTCCAACGCGAATACCGCTTTCTAAAAAAGAAGCATGGCCTTGAGCCGGCACTTATTCAGCCTGTTTTTCTAAGAATGCGTCCGGCTAACTTTCCTGGCTTACGTTTAGCTCAGCTGGCTGCATTAATTTATTCAGCTTCTCATTTATTCTCTAAAATAAAAACCGCAAATACGATTAGTGAACTAAGGGAATTGTTGAACGTAACCGCGAATGATTACTGGCACTACCACTACCGTTTTGATGAAGAAACAGCGTGCATGCCCAAGCACCTGGGTGAACAGATGATTGAAAATATTATCATCAACACAATTGTTCCGGTGATATTCAGTTATGGAAGTTATCTTAATGAGCAACGCTGGAAGGACAAGGCGGTTGAGTGGCTATCCCAGCTTAAGGCGGAGGATAACAGTATCACGAAACAGTGGAAACAAAAAGGCGTTTCATGTACAACGGGTTTAGACTCGCAGGCACTATTGGAGCTGCACAAAAATTATTGCGATAAAAAGGAATGCCTGAAATGTGCTGTCGGGAATAAAATGCTAAAAATGTATGATGTGTGATTTGCTGATGTCTGATTTTTTCATGTCTGATTTGTTTCTGTGCGGCAGCTTGCTTTTGCAACGACAGTTTCCAAATCAGACATCAAAAAATCACATGTCATCAATTGTTGTCAGACGCATTTAGTCAGCAATCCAAATCCGCATCGTCTCAAATCAGCATTACAAAATCAGACATCAGCGGTTTCTTTCCTACCAATTAAACACTACATCCTGCACCAGATCCGGGTGAAGGCTTTTTGCTACAGGGCAGGTAACCGCTGCTCTTTCCAAAACGGTCTTTTGCTTTTCGTCAACCTGCAAACCTTCGGGAAAATTAAAAGTAACTTTCACGCCGCTAATTCTTCTTGGGTCAGCAGCCATTATTTTAGTAATTTCAATAGATGTGCCGTCAAGATTAACCTCTAAATCGCGAGCTTTTATGCCCATAATTGTCAGCATGCAGCTGCCCAGTGCCGTTGCCACAATATCTGTCGGAGAAAAACGTTCTCCTTTTCCATGGTTATCTGTTGGTGCGTCCGTTTCAATAATAGTATTACTTTGTAAATGTGTAGCCTGAGTTCTCAGATCACCTTTATAAATTATTTGTGAGGTCATTATATTGTTTTTTCTAAATTTACAAGCAACAAATATACATAACGTGAAGAAGATAATTCTGGTTTTAACGGTAAGCATGGCGGCATTGTTTGTTAATGCACAGAGCAGCAGCAAGGAACAGAAAAAACAGGATAAGAAGGATCACATTAATCAATTAATTAAGCAGGAGGAAGAAGGTACCATTATTTTCAATAAGCAGGGCGCTTTCGGCATTAAGTTAGCCACGGATGGTTATGGGATATTTTATGAACATGGCAGATATAAAACGGTAACAAAAACCTTCTTGTGGTGGGTTGAATTAAGTGAACGCAAGAACCCGAAAGAGGAAAAATCTCCAGGGGCTCCAATCGGGGGATTTTCTATTGGCAATCCTTTTGTGTACGGTAAAATAAATAACTTTTATTATTTGAATCTTGGTCTTGGTGGGCAAAGGTTAATAGGTGGCAAGGGCAACAAAAATGGAATTGCCGTTTCCGCTATTTACGGAGGTGGCTTTTCTGCCGGCCTGCTTAAGCCTTATTATATTACTGTGGGGGATTCATCTTCCAATAATGCAATTGATATCCGTTATACGGACCAAACTGCTCATCAGTTTGTTGATGGAACCAATATTTTAGGTGCGGCTGGCTTTACAAAAGGTTTTTCACAGATCAAATTTGTTCCGGGTGTTCACGCCAGGCTTGCGCTGCGCTTTGATTACGGACGGTTTAATGAACTTCTTTCTGCTGTGGAAACAGGTGTAACAGCAGCTTATTATACTCAAGACATGCCTCAAATGATCGGTTCTGAACCCCAAAAGTTCTTCTTCAATGCTTACGTTGCCGTGGCATTTGGTAAGCGAAAGTAAGTTACTTTTGCAGACAGCTGGTGTTCGAAATGCTTTTAAAATATGTTAATCTGCTGATTATCAGTTATTTAATATTTTGAATGCGTCTCGGTCACATAAATGGCTCATCGCGCCAAACCAGTTAAATACCCCAAATCCGGTTAAACAGTTTAGAGAAAACAACCTTGTCGAGTGATGGATGACGGCTGCGGACGCGACCGGAATCAATAGAGCAGACAGGCAAAAAAGAAAAGAAGATGCAGGAATTACCCGTTGTTTCTAACGTAAATACAGAAGAAACCAAAGTTAAAAAGCCCAATTGGCTTCGCGTTAAGTTACCGATAGGAGAGAGTTACAAGCATGTACGCGGGCTGGTAGATACACATAAGCTACATACAATCTGCGAAAGCGGAAATTGCCCTAACATGGGTGAATGCTGGGGTGCCGGAACAGCTACATTTATGATTCTCGGTAATGTTTGTACCAGAAGCTGCGGATTTTGTGCCGTTGCTACAGGCAGGCCGGAAGCTGTTGACTGGGATGAGCCTCAGCGCGTGGCGGAAGCTATCAACCTGATGAAGGTTAAGCATGCTGTAATTACCAGCGTTGACAGGGATGAGCTGAAAGATGGCGGCTCTATTATCTGGTACAACACAATCAAAGCTGTAAAAGCATTAAATCCTGATACAACTTTAGAAACGTTAATCCCCGATTTTAAAGGTAAGGCAGAAGATATTCAGCGTGTGATCGACGCTGCTCCAGAAGTGGTGAGCCATAACATGGAGACGGTGGAAAGATTAACGCGCCAGGTTCGTATACAGGCAAAATACCGCAGAAGTATTGAAGTACTTCGAATTTTGAAGGAAGGTGGCATGCGCACCAAAACCGGTATTATGCTGGGATTGGGTGAGACAAAAGAAGAAGTGGTTCAGGCATTGGAAGACCTTGCTGCTGCTAAAGTGGATGTAATTACTTTAGGACAGTACTTGCAGCCAACCAAAAAGCATTTACCCGTTCACCGTTTTGTGCATCCTGATGAATTTGCTGAGTTAAGAGAAATTGGATACGAGCTAGGTTTTGATTATGTTGAAAGTGGCCCGCTGGTTCGTTCTTCTTATCATAGCGAGCGTCATGTGTTCCCTGGCTACGGCCGCAGGAAATGGGAAGATGAGAAAGCGCTTAATGCCGCAGTTTAAAATAGTTCAACTTTTTATAGAAACGTCTCTTCATGATTTGGAGGGACGTTTTTTATTGGGATAAAGTCTTGATTGGGATTGATGGGATTTGAGGATTGACGGGATTTTTGATTGATGGAAGAAACGAAATTTGTTTGCCTTGGGTCATGGTTTTAAAAAAACTGGTATTTGTGTACTTCGTGTCGTCGTGGTTGGGCACTGCTAAATATTTTCTCTGGAAAACGTGATTTTTCAGAACTTTCATCGAATAATAATCTAAAGAAAGATTATTCAGGCCGATGAACACACCCACTGCTAATGAAGACTTCCTGCGACTAATCGAAGAAAATAAGGCTATTATTTTCAAGATCTGTAACATGTATTGCAGCAACAAAAGCGACAGGGAAGATCTTGCGCAGGAAATCATTTATCAGCTGTGGAGGTCAGGAAGCCGTTTTGATCCTGCCTATACTTTCTCAACCTGGATGTATCGCATCGCGTTAAACGTGGCCATTTCTTTTTATAGAAAGGAAAAGCGGGCAACACCCATAGTTCCACTTACAGAACATCAGCTGAATATTTCAGACTCGGATCATATTAAGGATGACGTAGATGACTTTAGACGCTTGCAAGAATTTATATCCGGGCTTAAAGATCTGGACAAGGCATTGGTAATACTTTATCTGGATGCGAAAAGTTATGCCGAGATAGCAGATGTTTTAGGTATATCGGAAACGAATGTAGCCACGCGCCTTAACCGGGTTAAAGCAAAACTTAAACAAAAATTTTCAACTATAAACAGGTAACGTTATGACTGACATTGAACTGCAAAAGATCTGGAGATCGTACGATCAAAAGCTCGAAGAAGCCAAGGTCCTGAACCTACAGTCCTGGGCGATTAATGTACAATGCTTCGAAGCAATACAGTCGCAAAAAGCAAAATCAAAACTTAAGTCATTGCTTGCAATAAAATGGGTAGCTGTAATTTTTGGCTTCATTTGGATACTCTTTGTCGGGGTTCTTGTCAGTCATTCCTTCAGCATGCCTAATATTATTTTTGTGATATGTGGTGTTGCAAACATTCTCATAACGCTGGTTGCAATAGCATTGTACATTCAACAGATCATTTACATCCAACAAATTGATAACAGCGAAACGGTTATAGAAGCTCAAAGAAAGATCGCTTCATTGCGGCTTTCTACATTAAACGCGCCACGAGTGTTGTTTTTATCACTTCCCTTGTATTCTGCATTTTATATCAACAAAGAAGTGATTGAGCACGCAGGGGTATTTTGGTTGACTATTCAGTTTGTATGTATAGCGATATTTATCTTTCTTGCTATCTGGCTTTACAAGAATATCAACTTCAAAAACAAGGATAAAAAATGGTTCAGGCTTTTGTTTAGCAGTGCTGAATGGACTTCGATAACAAAGGCAATGGATTTGCTGGATGAGATTGAAGAGTTTAAGAAGGAACGCTGATTGGGATTGGGAGTTTGTCTTGATTGGGATTGATGAGATTAGTGGATTAAGGGATTTTGATTGATGAAGGAAACACAGAGACGGCTTTGTGCCCATTGCGCGGTAGCGCTTTTTATACTTACTTCTTTGTGCCGCTTTGTGTCTTTGTGGTTTAAGCTTTCACCGCTTTTAACTCAAACCCAAACTCACTGCCTTCACCAATTTTGCTGTTTACCCAAATGCTGCCGCCTTGCGCTTCAATAAATTCTTTGGATATGGCCAGGCCGAGGCCGGTGCCACTTCGCTCTCTTGTTCCCGGTACTTTAAAGTAACGGTCAAACAGCCTGGGTAAATATTTTTCGTCAATCCCGGGACCGTTATCTTTTACGTAAAATTTTACATGGTCGTTTTCTGTAAACGCACCAATATCAACGATTGTTTCCTCGGGAGAATATTTGATGGCGTTGGTCAAAAAGTTGATGAGTACCCATGTTGTTTTTTCTGAATCCACGTTAACGGCTACCAGGTTTTCCGGTATGTTTTTTCTAATGTGAATTTTCTTCTGTTCAGCCTGTACCTGAACGGCGAGTATTGCTTGCTCGGTAATGGCCGCAGGTTGCGTCGGGTGGAGCTTTAACTGGATGTTGCCCGTTTCTACCTGTGACATGTTCAGCAGTTCTCCTGTTATCTTTAGCAACCTTTCTGCATCATCATTAATACTTTTAATCAGGTCCTGCTGTTCTCCATTTAACTGTCCCACACGAGTATCGTTTAACAGGCTTGCGCTCATCTTAATGGATGATATGGGCGTTTTTAATTCGTGCGAAACGGTGGCTATAAAGTTTGTTTTCGCTTCATTGAGTTCATGGAATGGCGTGATGTTGCGCAATACAATCACCTGGCCGATGACTTGCTGGTTATTGGTTACGTCGAATATATCCTTGGTGAAATAACTTTCTTTGTTATCTGCATAGATCTTCAATTCTTTTTTGTTTGTTTCCGTTTGCAGCAATGTGCGCATCAGGTCGTTGCTTACAGCTATGTCGGCGGCATATTTTCCAATGATGGCGTTTTCATTGATGCCAAGCAGATTTTGCGCAACCACATTGATGAATAATACATTTCTGTTTGCATCGAATCCTATAATGCCGTCCTTCATTTGATTAATGATAGTCTCTATACGGCTCTTTTCAAACTTGATTTGTGCAAGATTACTATGCTCGTACTCATCCAGTTTTTCCGCCATCGCGTTAAATGCATTGGCCAGGTCTTTAAACTCATCATTCTGGTCAAGCCTGATTCGTTTCTTATAGTTTTTGTTGGCGATCTCTGTAATGCCTTCTGCCAATACTCTTACGGGATTGGAAATAACAGAAGGGAAATTGTAAATGAATGTAAACACGATAAGAATAAGCGCGGTAAAGATTAATGTCAGCCATAGTTTAGCATCCTCCGCTGTACGGCCTGCAACCGCATTTTTTCTTAGAATGGCCTGTTGATTCACTTCATTGATCTGCTGAATCGACTGCCTTATTGCAGTCTTATTTAACGAGTCGTTTAAGTTAAGTTTTAGCGCTTCAAAATTATCGCGCAGTTTACCAACCGCATCTTGTTCACCACTTTCGGTGATATTTGCTTCCTCTTTTTTAAGGTTAGTTTCAAAACTGCTTAATGCCGAGGCATCCCTGGATATGTATTCAAGTGCCCTGGACATATTGTTGCAGGCAACCAGGCTTTCGTAGTTGTTCTTCAAAACATTATCAGCATCATTGCTTAACCTGTTAATATAAAAAAATCCCATGCCGCCAAATACAAGTATCACGACGAAGAGAAATGCGAGTCCGAGGGATAATTTCGTTTTTAAACGTAATGCCATAAAGGATTTTTAGAAACCTAAAGCTCAAAGCTTAAAACTATGCTGTGCATCAGTCCGATTGGTTTTTACATTTTCCACATTTGATGCACTTAATTTTACATCATCAATAGTTCTGGGCTTTAGACTTTGCGCTTTAAGCTTGCTCCTATGATAAAATTACAATATCAATATCTGCGGCGGATAATTTATTCAGCAATTGATTAAATACGGCTGTATTTAAAATTACATTCACCAGGTTAAGATGTGGTTTGCCGATACAGATAGTCGTTATGCCCCGCTGTTCTGCAACTTCCCAAATAGCCTTTGCAATATTGGGATTTTTTACCTTGATGATTTCGCCGCCCAGCTCCGTTGCAAGCTTAAAATTATTAATCAGGTGCCGCTGGGCTGCCAGCCCGATTTTGTCTCCATCTTCCTTAGGTGTTTGCACATACAGCAAAAACCATTTACTGTTATAATAGGCTGATAGGCGTGCAGCCTTCCTGATCACTTTTCGCGCAATTTCATGATTGCTGCTAATGCAGGCGAGAAAACGTTCAGCCCTGATATTACCAGTTCTTGGAATCTCTGTTTCAATTTTTCTTTCAACCTGTGATGCCACTTCTTTGAGTGCCAGTTCTCTTAGTTGAAGAATTTTTTCACCCTGGAAAAAATTTCGCAGCGCAGTGTTTACTTTGTCAGGTGTATATATCTTACCTTCTTTTAAACGTGTGATAAGCTCATCTGCCGTAAGGTCAATATTCACCACTTCATCCGCCTGCTGCAAAACACTGTCAGGAATTCGTTCAGAAACTTCTATGCCGGTTATATTCCTCACTTCTTCATTCAGGCTTTCAATGTGTTGAATATTTACAGCGCTTATCACGTTTATACCTGCATCGAGTATATCTATCACATCCTGCCAGCGCTTTTCATTTTTGCTGCCTTCAATATTTGTGTGAGCCAGTTCATCAACAATTACCACTTCCGGATGAAGGTTTAATACTGCCTGTATATCCATTTCATCCAGTTCCTTGCCTTTGTAAAAAAGTTTCCTTCTTGGTATAACGGGAAGGCCATCCAGTAATGCATGCGTTTCTTTACGGCCATGGGTTTCTATATATCCAACAACAATATCAACGCCATTCCGCAAAAGCGTTTGCGCTTCCTGCAACATGCGAAAAGTTTTTCCTACACCCGCACTCATGCCGATGTAAATTTTAAACTTGCCGCGCCTGGACTGCCTGATCAGCTCCAGAAAATGCTTTGCACCATTATTTTCGTTTTCACCCGCCATACAATAGGTAAGTGTTCATTTTTGCGTTATCAAATGTGCTAAGCCGGGCATGTATTTGTGTGCAGGCTTAGTGTCATATAAAAATTCAAGAGTAAAAATTCAAAAGTAAAAAGCCTCTATCGTGGTGTTGCTTTAAAATTATCAACGGGACTGCTTTGATAGTTTTGACTTTTTACTTTTGATTTTTTTAGAAACTTATAGCAAGGGCTGTTGTAATAAAAAGATCATTTGCCGTCATGCTTTTGTCCTGCTTTACAAAGATATCATCCTTACTGTTGAGGTTTCGCACTTCAATTCTCCAGACTGCTTTGTTGAAAATCGACCTGTCGTAATTCAGGCTATAGCCAAATGTTTTAAATCCATTTGGTGTTCCTGATGAAATGATCACGCCGTTTTCATCGCTGTAATATTCTCCTCTCACAGCAATCGTATTCTTGTTGTCAAATGCATATTTTAAAATAACAGCGGGAGAATACCATGTGTTCATGGAAGAACTGCCCTTGCTCTTTTGTTCAAGGCCATAATCTATCCCTGCAGCCGCAGAGAATTTGTCGTTGAACTGAAATATGCCGTACAGGTCATTGAAATATCTCATTTTTCTAACGCTATCCGGCTTGTCATTGCCGACAAATGTGCTGTAATTCAGTGTTATTTTTTTTGAGGGTTTATAAGTAGCCTGCGTGCCAAAAGCCGGCGTTGTATTACCATCAACACGCTGAATGCGCTGCCATCCATTCAATACAAGCACGCTTAAAAACCATTTTTCGTTTGTGGATGTATAACTCAGCTTTGCGCCTGTTTCATAATAAGGATTGTTGTCCGCCTGCAAGCTTCGTGTTAATGTCCAACAATCTTTTCCAACAGCGCTTTCAAATCCTAAATGCGAACTGAATATACCTGCATCCAGCCATAAATTGGCTTTCTTTGCAAGCCTTATACCGGCATTCGCCTCATACATATTTTTTAATACTCCTGGTTCTGTGCTATAGTTGGCATTTATATAAGTTCCTGCGGCAAATGCCAGGTTTGCCCTTATTTTTTCGGTAGCATATGCCGCTTTAATGTATGCGAGATTTATGTTTACCTCATTATTACGGTTATAGCTGTATAAAAAAGAGGGCTTAGTGTTGTTTTCCGGGTTGTTGAAATCATAACTGTAATATGCTTCAACATATCCGGATATGGTGAGTGGTTTTTCATCTGTACTATCTTGCGCAAACAGGCTCTTTCCTGTAAGCATTAAAGCTGTTGTAATTAATCTGGTCTTCATATTTTTTAACTGTGAGCCATCAGCTTTTAGCTATAAGCTTTTGGCAATTTTATAATTAATAGCCTCTTTTTAAAATCATCTATGTTTTGAATATTTCTATTTCCAACTTTTTGATTGGTGACTTTTTACTTTTGACTTGAATCCAATGCAATGTTTAGTTTCAGAACGTTAACTGTAGCTGGCCCAAAAAGTCCGAGCAATGGTTTCTTTGTATGTTGGTCAATCAGTTCATTCAATTTGCTTTCATCGATATGACGAAGTGCGGCTATGCGTTTCACCTGAATTTTTGCCGCGAGAGGAGAGAGGTCCGGGTCAAGGCCGCTTGCTGATGCAGTTACCAATTCCGCAGGAATTTGTTCCTTGGCAATGCCTGGATTATGCACTAGGAAAGTATCTATGCGATCCTGTACCGTTTTTAAATATTCAGGATTGGTAGCGCCTTTGTTGCTTGCTCCCGAACTTGCCGCATTGTAATCTACCGCAGAAGGACGACACTGGAAATATTTATCGTCACTGAACTTTTGCCCGATGTTGGCGTAACCAACAACTTTACCATTCACTACAATCGTTTCTCCATCACCACCGCCGGGAGTTAGTTTGCCTATTGCGGCGATAAGCAACGGATAAATAACAGCTAACAGTACAATGAGCACCAATGTTAGTCGTAATGATGGTGAAATATATTTTTTCATTTTTTAGATTTTATTGTGTGTCGGATGAGCTTTCATCCGGCCGCTTTGTGTGAATGTTAATGATGTTTAGAAAAACAAGCCGAGTAGCGTGTCGATGATTTTGATGCCGATAAATGGAGCGATAACTCCACCTACACCATAGATCAACAGATTTCTTCTCAGCAATGCACTTGCGCCGATTGGTTTGTACGCAACGCCACGCAGCGAAAGCGGAATCAGCAATGGAATAATGATTGCGTTGAAGATTACAGCTGAAAGAATAGCGCTTTCCGGGCTTTTCAGATGCATGATATTCAACGCCTGCAATGCCGGAATAGAACTGATGAATAATGCCGGTACAATTGCGAAGTATTTGGCCACATCGTTGGCGATAGAAAAGGTTGTTATCGTTCCGCGCGTAATTAATAATTGTTTACCTATTTCAACAATTTCAATCAGCTTGGTAGGATCGTTGTCAAGATCCACCATGTTGCCCGCTTCTTTAGCGGCTTGCGTACCACTGTTCATAGCAACACCAACGTCTGCCTGTGCAAGTGCAGGAGCATCGTTTGTGCCATCACCCATCATGGCGACCAGTTTACCACCTGCCTGTTCTTTCTTGATGTAATTCATTTTATCCTCCGGTTTTGCTTCGGCAATAAAATCATCTACACCTGCTTTTTCTGCAATGTATTTTGCTGTTAGCGGATTATCACCTGTAATCATTACGGTTTTAACGCCCATTTTGCGAAGGCGTTCAAAGCGTTCTTGTATGCCCGGTTTGATGATGTCCTGCAGTTCAATAACGCCAATGGCTTGTTGGTTTTGGCTAACAACCAGCGGGGTGCCTCCGTTTGATGCTATTTCTCTTACTTTTAATTCCGTCTCTGCAGGAATGGAGTTACCGGCGCGCGCAACTATATTTCGAATTGAATCAAAAGCGCCTTTACGTATCTTGATGCCATTGGGCATATCAATACCGCTTGATCTTGTTTCTGCAGTGAATTCCACAAACTTTGCATCCCTGGTGTTAAATGCAGTGCCATTTATGTTGGCGAGTTCTATGATTGATTTGCCCTCGGGAGTTTCATCAGCCAGCGACGCAAGTACGCATGCATCAATAAAAGTTTTTGAATCGATATTTTTAGCTGGCCAAAAATGTGTAGCCTTTCTGTTACCGATGGTGATGGTTCCGGTTTTATCAAGCAATAATGTATCAATGTCCCCGGCTGTTTCAACTGCCTTGCCGCTTTTAGTGATCACGTTTGCACGAAGCGCGCGATCCATACCGGCAATACCAATGGCACTTAATAATCCGCCAATGGTTGTTGGTATAAGACAAACAAACAATGAGATAAACGCGGCAATAGTGATGGTTGTGTTTGCATAGTCCGCAAATGGTTTTAGGGTAACACATACTATGATGAACAACAACGTAAAGCTTGCGAGCAAAATAGTTAAGGCAATTTCATTCGGTGTTTTTTGCCTGCTGGCACCTTCAACCAGTGCGATCATTTTATCAAGAAAGCTTTCGCCCGGCTCTGTTGTGACGCGCACTTTTATCTTGTCGGATAAAACTTTTGTGCCGCCTGTTACACTTGATTTGTCGCCACCAGCTTCCCGAATTACTGGTGCAGATTCTCCAGTAATAGCACTCTCATCAATGGTTGCAAGCCCCTGGATGATTTCGCCATCCATTGGAATGATATCACCTGCTTCACAGATAAATACATCACCTTTCAGTAATTTGGAAGAAGGAACAATATGAACTTCATTTGTAAAGATCTCGCCAACTGCGGACACTTTTTTCGCCGGGGTATCTTCCCTGGTTTTACGTAAACTGTCAGCCTGGGCTTTACCCCTGGCTTCAGCAATCGCTTCTGCGAAATTTGCAAAGAGTAGTGTTAGAAACAGGATAGTAAAAACAGCAAGGTTATACCCGAAATTTCCGATGGACTTGTCATTAGCTGAATAAGAATAGGCGGTTATAAACAACATAATAATTGTACCTATCTCAACGGTAAACATTACCGGATTCCTGTTCATCAGGCGAGGATCTAGCTTGACAAACGACTGCGCCAGCGCAGGGGCTATCAGCTCTTTTGACAATAGAGAGGATGTATTTTTTGAACGTTTCATTTCCTGAAATTTTTTTAATTGCGAGATGGGGAGAGGGTATCGGGTGTCAGGTTTCAGGTATCTTGAATACATTGGTAATTCATAAGCCTTACGCCTTACACCTTACACCTGATGCCTTACACCCGATACCTGACGCCTGATATCTATTTGCCTATTGAGAAATACTCTGCTAACGGTCCCAGCGTTAATGCAGGGAAAAATGATAGCGCTGTTATGATTACGATAACTGCGAAAGTCATTACGCCGAAAGTGAGTGAATCTGTTTTTAATGTTCCCGCTGATTCGGGGATGTATTTTTTATTTGCGAGTATGCCACCGATGGCAATAGGGCCAATGATCGGAATAAAGCGTGCGAGGATCAGCACAAAGCCGGTACTTACATTCCAGAAAATATTGTTATCTCCCAGGCCTTCAAATCCGCTACCGTTATTGGCATTGGCTGAAGTAAATTCATACAGCATTTCGGAGAAGCCGTGATACCCCGGATTGTTAAGCCATGCAGATGGTTTTACAGCCCACGCAATATCCGGATGATGTGCTACAAAATATGCGGCCAATGCAACGCCACTTTTAATAAGAAAAGCGGAAAGTAACGTAACCAATGCTGCAATTTTTACTTCACGTGCTTCAACTTTATGCCCCATGAATTCGGGTGTTCGTCCTACCATCAGGCCCGATATAAATACTGCTATAATGATATAGATATAGTAGTTTAAGAATCCCACACCGCAACCGCCGTAAAAGGCATTTACCATCATACCCAATAATTGCATTGCACCAGAGACTGGCATGCTACTATCGTGAAATGAGTTTACAGATCCAGTTGAGATGATCGTAGTGAGTATGCTCCAATAAGCTGAAGCCGCGGGCCCAAACCTGACTTCCTTTCCTTCCATTGCACCAGTCGGTTGCACGATACCCATCTTAGTTATTTCGGGATTGCCTTTCAATTCCGTAACTACAGTTGGAATTAATAATAAAAGCATGCCGATGGTCATAACGCCAAAAACAACATAGGCGAATTTTTTTCGCCTGATGTAAAAGCCCATTGCGAAAAGCATAGCAACTGGTATCAATACCTGTGCAATAATTTCAACCATGTTGGTGAGATAATTGGGATTTTCCAGCGGGTGTGCTGAGTTTGTGCCGAACCATCCGCCACCATTTGTGCCGAGGTGTTTAATGGCAACAAACCCCGCGACAGGCCCGCGTGACACGCTGACGGTATCTCCCTGGTAAGTGGTAATAGTATCCTTGCCTTTATAGCTTGTAGGCGTTCCGTTAAAAGCCATTATCACGGCCATGATAATACATAACGGCAACAAGACCCTTGTTATGGTTTTAACGAAGATCTTCCAGAAATTGCCAAGATTATTAGTCGTTTTTTCCCTGATGCCATTTAATAAGCCAATTAATGCTGCAATGCCTGTTGCAGCGCTAACAAACTGAAGAAACATTAGCACCAGTGTTTGTGTTAAATAAGTAACACCTGTTTCGCCGGAATAATGTTGCAGGTTGCAGTTCACCAGGAAGCTGATGGCTGTATTAAAAGAAAGGTCCGGTGTTTGGGCTAGGTTACCATCAGGGTTCAACGGTAATTTATCCTGGTACAGTAACATGAAAAAAGCATATACAAACCATACAAGATTGATGGTTAGCATTGCTTTGAGGAACTCTTTCCAGTTCATTTTTTTATTAGGATCAATGCCGCTGATCCGAAAAATAAACCGTTCAAGCGGATTCATAAAGTCGGTAACCGTTCTGTCGCCGTTAAAAACTTTGGCTATGTATTTCCCAAGCGGAAAAGCCAGCAGTACGGTGACGAGGAACGATACGACTATACCTGTTATTTCTGTGTTCATGTTGAAAAGTTGATTGATCATGTGAGTGGAAGTGAATAGTGAATGGTGAACAGTGAAATGTGTGTCCTTTTGACTGATGGTTACTTTTTGCAAGTTGAAAACGTGAAACCTGCCTGCATTTTTCACTATTCACCATTGACTATTAAAATTTTTCCGGTTTTAACAGCACATACAGCAGGTAAATAAATACTGCAATGCAGATGATTAAAAGAGTGTTGATCATGTTGTTTATATTTTTTCGAAAAAGTCTATCGATTTAAAAAATAGCCAGAAGCAAATGAGCGCTGCGATGAATAAGAGTACTGTTAACATAATTGCGAATTTTATTTTAGTCTTCAGAGTGGTTTACCTGTTTTATATAAGTTGAGTAAAGTGTTACAGGTATTCTTGCCCGTATAATTCTCCATTCAACACGGTTGCATAAATGCCGCATAGTTGAGAAGGAAAAGATGAACACATTCTCAATTGCATTTTTTACAATCTCATTTCCTTTTACATAGATCCTGTCTGCGAGTTTCATACATTTTTCAACGATGTGCAGATTGTGGCCATGCACGTTTTCTTCTGTATACCGGGCAAACACCTCCACAACTTTTGTGATATTGCCGTTATTTGAAAGCCTTGCGAGTGGTTCTCTTATTTCCGGGAATTCATCTGCTATCAGTGCCGGTATTTCGTATTGGTTTAGCATATAAAAGAGTTTGGTAAGGGAATGCCAAAATGGGTGCCGCACGCCCTGAGTTTGATCTAATTAATTTGTAATCAATCAGTTTTGTCTGTTTGGCATTTTTTGTCCCACTAAGCGACCCTTTCATTTTGAAAAGGTTTTTTCATTTTGAAAAAGTCTCTGATGGTTTGAATAAATCGTTTAGCCGCCGCTTTACCCCGATGAATAACGGAACCAGATGATTGGAGTACTGTTTAAAAACTTTGGCATTTAAATAGAAGGATTACGCGAAAAATGGAAATGGAGAAGATCAATATAGTCGCTCGCATAGCTTCGGCAGACGACGCTGGATATGCTACCGAAATTTCGGATGAAACAGAACGATCGGCCATCGCAAGAGGAACTGGAATTTCAAAAAGGCCAGGTGAATATATCGTGCAAAAAATGTCAGAAGGGAAAGCGGTAATAGCTACTGACATACATGGAGAGTGGGCTGGGTTTTGCTATTTCGAAGTATGGAGCAATGGTGAATTCATTTCTAATTCCGGCATGATTGTAAGTCCAGAATTTAGAAAGCTTGGCGTAGCGCGTATGCTTAAGAAAACGCTTTTTGATGTTTGTCGCCAGAAATACCCTGCTGCAAAAATATTCAGTATCACAACCGGGCTTGCAATTATGCACATGAATAGCGAACTAGGATTTGAACCTGTTACTTATTCTGAAATATGCCAGGATGAAGGTTTCTGGAAGAATTGCAAAAGCTGCGTGAACTATGATATACTTTGTAGCAAAAATAAAAGTAACTGTTTGTGTACAGCGATGCTGTATGATGCCAAACAGCGAAATGTAAAACATATGGTGTAAGTAAAAAAGATTTGAACCATGATATAGCTTTAAGCGTAAAGCCTAAAGCTAACCGAAGCGACGTTTTTTGAACCATATAAGGCACATAAGAGAATATAAGATTAAGCGCAAAATTCGCACCATTAGAACAGCACGCGTCCCTCTGTACTAAGAAACCTTTTGCATTATATGCCTTATATGGTTCAAATTGTTTTATGTTTTCAGCACAAGCTGGCTTATTTTTTTGTTCAACAATTTTTTCTCGGCAGCAGATTTTGTCATGCCAATTGCATTTTCATAAAAAGCTTTTGCTTTATTGCAATCTTTGCCTGCATATACATCACCCATTAGGCTATGGTATAAATAATTTTTTTGCCATTCTTTATTGCATGAAGCCTCTTCAACTTCTTTCAATGTTTGTTCTGGCCCGTATACTTTAAATATCACTGTCAGGCGGTTCAATAATATAACAGAGGAAGGATTGATAGCAGCGAGCATGTCATAATACCGCAGAATGTTTTTCCAGTTGGTTTGTTCAAAAGAAGGCGACATGCAATGTTCATATGCAATAGCAGCTTCTATATGATACGAGTTAATTTCATTGCCGAAAGCAGCTTTGTTCAGGTAATCAAATCCTTTATCTATTAAAGCGCGGTCCCATTTATTGCGGTCCTGGTTTTGAAGCAGAATAATTTCATTGTGTTCATCAGTCCTGCTATTGATACGCGCTGCATGAAAACACATGAGCGCCATAGCGGCAAATGTTTCCGGCAGTTGGGTGTTGCTATGCACACACAACAAGTTGCATAAATACATGGACTGTTCAAGCAGGTCTTTTCTTATCAGCTTGTCGGTGTGTGTGGAACTGTAACCTTCATTGAACAGAAGATAAATGGTTCTTAGCACGGTTTGGGTTTTGTCTTTTAATTGCGGCTCAATTGGAAATTCAGGTTTTATCTTTTTTGTCCTGAAGAATTCTTTAGTGCGATATAAGCGTTTAGATACCGTGTCCTCAGATGTAACGAAAGCCTTTGCTATTTCAGCAGTAGAAAAACCGCAGAGCGTTTTTAGCATAAGCGTAATTTGATTCTCTTCTGATAATTCTTCATGACAACACGCAAACATCATTCTCAGAAGATCGTCAGTTATTTCATCTTCATTCCATAGCTTATCGATAGTTGATGTTAGTGTGTATTCCGATTGCAACAATATTCTTTCGGGATCGCTGAAATCTATCGATCGCGAAAATTTATTCTTCCTGATAAAGTCGATCGCTTTATTTTTTGCTGCACGCATCAACCAGGCAGAAGGATTATCTGGTATTCCATTGAGCGACCACACCCGCATAGCGTTGATGAAAGTTTCCTGGATAACGTCTTCAGATAACTGCAGGTTTTCTGTTCCAAAAATCTTGGTAAGAACAGCCGACATCTTTCCTGCTTCGCGCCTGAAAAGATGATCAGTTAATTTGTTGATGTTGAATTGTTCACTCAAATGGCTGTTTTATTGTTGACATAAATTTCAGCAGGTTGCAATTAGTGTACAGCGTTGTAACCAGAGGATGAAGTGAGTGACACAACTAAAGATTATAGTAGCAATGCAGCTTGCTTAATGCCTGTTGAATTGCGTTTGTGTCGTTATTATCGATTGTCTTTAGTGTCGGTGAATGACGTTCAACGTCATGTCGACGATAGGAGACATCTCCCGCCATTCAACAGGTTTATTTTTGAGAGACCTCTCCTGTCGTCGAGGTGACGATGCGAGTGCAATCCTGTAAGCATCATCGCCCGGTCCTTATACTCATTTCTTCTTCTTAGATGCCTTTGCTTTTGGATTGTGCTCGAGGCACAGGCTTATCCAGTACTTAAATTCAGCGTTCGTTTTCATGCCATCTTCACTTACATATACATAGCCTTTCATTGGCCTGGAGGCAAAGTCCATTTCACGGCAGCCGCGTTTTCCCATGGCTTCTTCATAACGTTCCTCACCTATACGGCACATCATTTCATCGCCGATAACGCCCACGCACATTTTATCATTTACCATGTAGCAAATGCCGCCAAACATGAGCTTTTCTTCAACGTTGGGCAGTTTCATTAATGCTTCGCGTATTCTGTTGCTTATTGTTTCGTTGAAAGCCATAGGAAAATCAAAATTAAAAATTCAAAAGTCAAAAACTATCGGCAGAACCTAGCTAAAGTTAAAAACATTCAGTCAATTAAAATTAGGTCTCCCAAGCCATTCGCACATTCTCTCATTCGCACATCTTCACATTCGCCCATTCGCACATTTTTTGACTTTTTAATTTTGACTTATTATCACATTTTCATTTCCATGATCGATCTCACTTCCACAATACCTGAATCGCTTTCAAGAATGGGGCATTGTTTGGCAATTTCAACGGCTTCATCGTAGCTGTCGGCTTTGCAAACAAGATAACCGCCTACCATTTCTTTTCCTTCAATAAAAGGCCCGTCAGTAACGAGCTTACTTGTGCCCTTAACCACTTTGCCTTCTGCTTTTAAAGGCTGTGCAGGGCCAAGTTTTCCTTGCGCAGAAAGATTGGCCATCCATTGTACCCATTTTTGCATGTCTTCCTGCCATTCCTGTGCGGACTGATCTCCTTCCATACCCTTGCCACCTCTGAATAATAAAAGATACTCTGCCATAGTAGTTGTTTTAAATGATGAATTGATTAATTGCCTGCATGTAGTGCCATGCGGTTACCTTCAGTGTCTGTGAAGAATGCCATATAGCCGATCTCGTCACTGATTTTGGTTTTGGGCATTAACACTTTTCCTCCGGCATTTTCTATTTTGTCGATCACTGTTTGAATTGCTGGATTTGCATTTAAATAAACAATCGTTCCGTCTTTACCTGGTACATGCATTTGTCCTTTTACAAGTGCGCCGGATACTTTGCCATTTTGCATTTGAGGGTCTGAAGGAAAAAATACCATTTCCATGCCCATCATGTCTTGCGTTTGCATCTGGATATCGAAGATGGTTTCATAAAATTTTTTTGCACGTGCTGTGTCGGTAACCGGTATTTCAAACCAGTTTAAGGCATTGGTGTTGGCGGATAACTTTTCCATTTTTATTGTTTTTGGTGATGAAGAATTTAAAAGAATTGTTGCCTGGAAAACTTTAGTAGTGTAGCCAGTTTTTTAATGTTCCGAAGTGTGTATGTTATTTCTTTTCTGTAGGATAGGTGAATCCTGTGGTGTCCTCTTTCGTTTTAATGGATCGTACTTCAATCCTTGTGTTTTTGTTAAACGCGAATTCCGGATTGGCTTTGGCAATCTCAATCGCTTCCTGTTCATCATTCGCGAGTATATGGTAATAGCCTCCTATGACTTCAGGTGTTTCATTAAAAGGAATTTCCAGCCATCCGTTGTCGTTACGCGATATTATTTTGCCCGTTCTTTCAATTGGTTGCGCGGCAATTAGCTTGCCTTCTGTTTTTAATTTGCTGATGTATTGTTCGCAGCTTTTGAGGAATTGTTCATGAACATCTGGAGCCAGTTCCTTTTTGCTGTCAGATTGCTTCCGGATAAAAAACATAAACTCTTTCATGGCTGAGCGGATTTTGTTGTAGGAGATAAAACACAATGTGAAGTTTAGCGATAATTGAAAAGTTTAATATTTCATCGCTTCATTTGTGTAGAATTTTTTCAGGAAGGCAAGCTGGCCGATGCTGTAACTCTCGTGCTGGACAAGAAAAGCCAGTGTGCCGCCGTTTGTAGAATCTCCAATCGGGTTTCCCCGTTGTGCGTCCGTTGCCAGTTGTTTAGGTGTTACATTTTGAATAGCATCTTTCACCTGCTCACTTGCATTTTTCCATTCAGCATTGAGTTTTTCCAGTGAAGGAAATTGATCTGTTTCGGCGTATGGCCTAAAGTTTTCAAACATTCCCGCATACGGATTGGTCATAGGCTTGCCGAGAAGCATTGACATGTTGAACCTGGCCCATGCAGTGTGTGTAGCGATCCAAATAAACGGATTGTTGTGGTCGCTGATTCTTTTCTTTGCCAGATCGTCTGTAAATCCTTCCAGTGTGTTTAAAAAGAGCCGTTCATTCAAATGAATGATCAGCGCAAGGCTGTTAACTGAGTTTGACATAACAGAAGATTTTGTGCATTCTTAATTATGACGAACGAGCAGGGGCAATTTGGACAGGAGTGCAAAGAAGAAAAGATTTTTTTTCAATGGGGTAACGTTGTACTTGTCCTGATGCTGCGCCCATTTTGTGATGCAGTAGGATAGCTATACAACACCGCAGGAAGTGAAAAGTTGAACTAATTTCAAAAATTAAAGTAAACTTATTAGAAGGGAGAATAACGCTGCCACAAAAGTGTTTAGAAAATTTACTGCATTGTTATTCAACAGATTTTTTCTCTCCCAGGAGGCGCCGAGTAGTGAATCTGTTAGGTTGCCAATTGTGCCGGCGACAATGATAATCCAGAAATGAGAAGCCTGTTTTGTAAACAGGCAATAGACTGCGGCGATGAGCGCACTTCCTGCAAATCCCGCTAGTGTACCTTCAAGGCTAATTACGCCGTTTAGTCCGCGGGTATCTTTTTTAAACGTAAGAATGTTGTAAAAGCGTTTGCCGTAAATGTTTCCCAATTCGGATGACAGCGTATCGGCAGTTGCTGATGAAAAAGATGCGGCCATTAGCAGGCCGAATAAAGAAGTGTACTGTGGAAGTAAAACAGTAAGCAAGCCCACTAATCCCGCTACACCGGCATTAGCCAATACCTGTCCCGCTGTTCGCCGGCCTTTATTTTCTTCCGCAATGGATAATTGTGCTTTCTTATTATACTGCCACGAGGATGCAACGGTTCCTAAAACAAAAAATAAGGCCATTACAGCTATTCCTGCATATCCGCCGCCCAAATATACCAGCCAGCCGACACAAGCGCCTGCTAGGCCCGCTAATGGCGTTAATTTACGCAACAATACCGCTGCGATAGCACCAACGGCGAGCAGGAGCGGCAATTGATAATTGAAAGTTGACAATTGAAAATGAATGTTCCGAATGTCTGATGTCTGATTTTTTGATCGCTGATTTCTTTGGAAGCTGACGCCTTCGCTTAGATTTACAATGCGGAAAGCTTATAGCTCATAGCTGACAGCTATACCAGGTACCCAAACAGTGTATCATTTTTATTCAACTCTGTAAAGTCAATATTGTATTGGAGCATTTTTTCGATCAAGGCTTTGTAGTCATGTTTGTTTTGCAATTCAATGCCTACTAAAGCGGGGCCAATTTCTTTATTGGTTTTGTGTACGTATTCAAACCGCTTAATATCATCTGTTGGGCCAAGAACAAAGTTCAGGAAATCGCGTAAGGCTCCGGGCCTTTGAACGAAGCGGATCAGAAAGTAATGTTTTAAGCCTTCATATTGCAGCGAGCGTTCTTTTATCTCAGGCATGCGGTCAATGTCATTGTTGCTGCCGCTAACAACACATACTACAGTTTTGCCTTTTATTTGATCAGCAAATTCGTCCAGGGCTGCTATAGATAAAGCACCCGCAGGCTCAGCAACAATCGCATCTTCATTATATAATTTTAAGATGGTGCTGCAGACTTTTCCTTCAGGAACAAGACGCATATCATCTAAAACATCTTTGCAGATGCTGAATGTAAGATCGCCAACCCGCTTAACCGCAGCGCCATCAACAAAGCGGTCAATGTTATCCAGTAAAACAGGATGGCCAGCTTTCAATGCTTCAAACATAGACGGAGCGCCTTCCGGCTCAAGGCCGATGACTTTTGTTTGAGGAGAAAATGTTTTGAAGTAAGAACCTACACCTGATGCAAGTCCGCCGCCGCCAATAGGTACAAACAGATAGTCGATATTAGACAGATCTTCCAGTATTTCAACACCAACGGTAGCCTGACCTTCAATGATACGATAATCATCAAAAGGAGGGATGAAGGTCATAGAGTGTTCTTCAGTATAAGCTTTTGCCGCATTGGCACAATCGTCAAACGTATCACCCACCAATTTGATTTCGATATTATCTTCTCCAAACATTTTGGTTTGATTCACCTTTTGTTTGGGCGTGATAATCGGCATAAACACTACTCCTTTAATGTTCAGTTTTTTACAACTGTAAGCAAATCCCTGGGCATGGTTGCCTGCGCTTGCTGTAGTTACACCGTTCTGCATTTTTTCAGCAGGCAGTGCACTCATCATGTTGTAAGCGCCACGCAATTTGTAGGAACGAACAATCTGAAGATCTTCCCGTTTCAGGTACACATTTGCGTTATACCTGCGTGAAAGATTCAGATTAAGCATTAAAGGTGTTCTGTTAACCACTTTCTTAAGCCTGAAAGATGCTTCGTGAAAGTTGAGCTTATACACAGTGTCAGTAGCGTTCATTGGTGAAAAAGTGAATAGTGAAAGGTCAATGGTGAAAAATGCAAGCTTATCTGCAATTTTTTTACAGGTTGATTTTGTGAAAAGTCAGTTTAATTAAGCGAAAGCTGCTGCATGCTCAAGATGTGTTTGTACTTTTTTGCATGCAACACCTTTCACTATTGACTATTGACCATTCACTTTATTAAATCTATTTCTGATTTTCTGGTCTCAGGCTTCTAACTGTTTTACCAGCTTGCCACATTTCGCTATCGCGCAGTTCCTGCAGCTCAACTTCCAGTTTTTCACGGTAGTCAGTTTTGCTGTTGCTGTCGATAGAACGTTTAGATTCCTGTCCTGTTGCTACGCTTTCGTACAATTCGTTGAATACAGGAGCTGTAGCGTCACGGAATTTTTTCCACCAGTCTAACGCACCGCGCTGAGCAGTTGTAGAGCAGTTAGCATACATCCAGTCCATACCGTTTTCGGCTACTAAAGGCATAAGGCTTTGTGTAAGCTCTTCTACTGTTTCGTTGAATGCTTCAGAAGGAGTGTGGCCTTTGCTGCGTAATACTTCGTACTGAGCAGCGAAGATACCCTGTATAGCACCCATCAAAGTTCCACGCTCACCTGTAAGGTCGCTGAATACTTCTTTCTTGAAATCAGTTTCAAACAGGTAACCGCTACCTACAGCTATACCCAATGCTACAACGCGCTCTTTAGCTTTGCCTGTAGCATCCTGGTAGATAGCGTAGCTGCTGTTTAAGCCGCGACCCTGTAAGAACATTCTGCGAAGAGAAGTTCCTGAACCTTTAGGAGCAACCAGGAACACGTCAACATCAGCAGGAGGAACGATGCCAGTCTGCTCGTTGAAAGTGATACCAAAGCCATGAGAGAAATATAATGCTTTACCCGGAGTTAAATTTTTCTTTACAGTAGGCCATAATTCAATCTGAGCAGCATCGCTTAACAGGTAACAAATAATGGTACCGCGCTGTAATGCTTCTTCAATTTCGAATAAAGTTTCACCTGGTACAAAACCATCAGCTACAGCTTTATCCCATGTTTTGGAGTTTTTACGCTGACCAACAATAACGTTGATACCATTGTCGCGCTGGTTTAAAGCCTGGCCCGGGCCTTGTACGCCGTAACCGATTACAGCGATAGTTTCATTTTTTAAAACTTCCTGCGCTTTGCTAAGTGGAAACTCTTCACGAGTTACTACGTTTTCTTCCACTCCGCCAAAATTTAATTTTGCCATTTTGGTTTATTTGAGATTTGTGATTTGAAATTTGAGATTTGAGATTTCAACACTCAAATCCTGATTTTATTTGTTGTTAATTGCTTACTGATGATTGTTGATAATGATCTGATGTAACCAGTTTTTTCATTGCGTTTGAAATGCCCAGATGAAAACTTTCATGTGCGGTGGCGCAGGTAAGTATTTCTTCAATTGAGTGCATTTCATATTTAAATGTTCCTGTTGCAAACGGCTGAACTTGTTGAAACTTGTTTGCCGCCAGATCACTTTCTATTTTATCCAGATTAGTGAATGCCAGTTTTTTTAAGTCATTCACTTCTTCCGCTGTTACAAAACCTTCAGGTTTCGTTCCTTTTCTGTATTTACTGAAATATGGATTGTCTGCATCTTTATCAACTCCTGAACTTATATAACAAAGCGCAGTTGTGCTTGTAATAAGATGTCCAAAATTCCAGACGATATTGTTATTAAAACCTTCGGGGATTTCATTCAATTGGTCAATACTCAGCTCTTCTATCAGCCCGATAAATAATTCTCTTATTCGTCTAATATATTTTGTAGTGTATTGCATATGATTGAATTTTTTTAGGAACCAAGCTGTGTAACTACTATTAAACGTTCCTTGCGTCGCACTCTTCAACTGTTTGTTCTTTATTGAGCAATAAGCTTATAGTGCTTTCACAACGTAAAACGTATAACTTATAACGTACAACTCTCTTACATCGTGAACACTTCATCCTGCTTGTCCAGGAATTCGTTTTCTATAACTTCTTCAGCCGGTTCTGCCTGGTCAAATTCTTTCAACTTTTCGTGGAAGCCTTTGCTCGCTTTAATAATAGCAACCCTTGCACTGCGAACGAATTCGATCAAACCATAGGGTTCAAGCGCTTTGATCAACGTATCGATCTCTTCGCGGTGGCCTGCAGTTTCAAATACAGTGTAGTCCTTGCGGATCACAACAGCTTTGGCACCATACTGGCGAAGTAATCGTTCTACTTTTACTTTTTCAGCAATAACGTCAGTGGGTACTTTGTATAAAGCAAGTTCCTGCCAAACCAATTCTTCGTTGGTGTTGTAATATGCTTTTAATACTTCAACCTGCTTCTCAATCTGGCGGCAAAGTTTGCGAACAACATCCTCTGTTTCATTGATCACAATGGTAAAGCGGTGCACACTTTCTACTTCAGAAGGAGAGGTGTTCAGGCTTTCTATGTTAATCTTACGGCGTGAGAAAATAATTGCGATGCGGTTAAGCAAACCGATCTGGTTTTCTGTATATACCGTTATAGTAAATTCTTGTTTTGACATCTTTTAAAATTGACAGTTGACAATTGATAATGATAACTGGTAGGAAAACTGACATTTTCAATTGTCAATTTTCCACTTTCAATTATTTAAGTCTTATTTCGGAAACTCCGCAACCTTGCGGAACCATTGGGAACACGTTGTTTTCTTTGCCCACCATTACTTCAAGCAGATATGCTCCGTCATGATCCAGCATTGTTTTTACTGCATTCTTTAATTCTGCACGCTGATCAATTTTTTTACCTTCAATGCCATAACCTTTTGCAACCTGTACATAATCAGGGCTGGTGATATTTACAAATGAGTAACGTTTGTCATGGAACAGTTGCTGCCACTGGCGTACCATTCCAAGGAATTGGTTGTTCAGGATCAGGATCTTTACCGCCGCGCCAAATTGCATGATGGTTCCTAATTCCTGGATCGTCATTTGGAAACCACCGTCACCGATGATAGCAACAACAGTCTTGTCAGGAGCGCCATATTTAGCACCGATCGCAGCAGGTAAGCCAAAGCCCATTGTACCAAGCCCGCCAGATGTTACATTGCTCATTGTATTGTTATACTTCGCGTAACGGCAAGCCACCATTTGGTGCTGTCCAACGTCTGTAGCAATAATTGCGTTGCCATCAGTTAATTCGTTCAACACTTTCAATACTTCACCCATTGTCATCGTATCTACAGAAGGATTCAATTCTTCATTGATCACTTCTTCAACCTCTTTTCTTTCCAGTTCACGGAATTTTGCCAGCCATTCTGAATGGTCACGTTTTTCAAGCAAATCAGTCAATAGGGGAAGTGTTTCTTTACAATCGCCCCAAACAGGAACAGCTGATTTAACGTTCTTATCTATTTCTGAAGGGTCAATATCAAGATGAATAACCTGTGCTTGTTTTGCATACTTGTCCAGTCTTCCGGTAACACGGTCATCAAAACGCATTCCCACCGCAATCAATACATCACATTCGTTTGTCAGAACGTTTGGAGCGTAGTTGCCGTGCATGCCCAGCATACCAACTCCTAAAGGATGATCTGTTGGTATAGCACTCATACCCATGATGGTCCATGCAGCAGGAAGGCCAGTCTTTTCAATAAAAGCTTTGAATTCTTTTTCTGCACGGCCAAGTATAACGCCTTGTCCAAAGATCACGAATGGCTTTTTAGCTTCGTTGATCAACTTCGCAGCATCAACAATATATTCTTTGCGTACAGTTGGTTTTGGTTTGTAGCTCCTGATATGATTACAAGGAGTGTAGCCAGAATATTCAAACATCTGCAACTGTGCATTCTTGGTTATATCGATCAGTACAGGACCAGGCCTGCCTGTCTTAGCGATATAAAATGCTTTAGCCAAAACAGAAGGAATTTCAGTAGCATCAGTTACCTGGTAGTTCCATTTGGTAACTGGTGTTGTTATATTGATTACATCAGTTTCCTGGAATGCATCAGTACCCAACAGGTGCGCAAATACCTGGCCTGTTACGCACACAAGAGGTGTACTATCGATCATCGCATCAGCAAGGCCTGTAACCAGGTTTGTTGCACCGGGGCCGCTAGTAGCAAAAACAACACCTACACGGCCGGAAGCTCTCGCATATCCCTGGCCTGCATGTATGCCTCCCTGCTCGTGACGGACCAATATGTGCTCCAGTCTGTCAGTGTAGTCGTATAACGCGTCGTAAATAGGCATAATGGCGCCTCCGGGATAGCCGAAAATAGTATCCACTCCTTCCGCCAGGAAAGCTTCAAGAACAGCTTGTGAACCACTTAAAGTTTTGGGTGCTTCTGCAACCTGTTTTTTGGTTTCTGCTGCGTCCAATATGGTTGAGTTACTCATAATGATGAATTACTTAATGATCAATTAATAACAGTGAATGGTGAATGGTCAATAGTGAAAGGTGAATCTTCGTCTAAATTTTGTAACCTGATTCTTACGCCTTATTCCTGATACCTTTTTGCTGATACCTGATACCTGACTCCTCACACCTGATACCTTACACCTCTCTTTATGCCTCATCCGTTACACAACCTTCTGCGGCTGTTTTAACGCATTGTGCATACTTATATAAAATACCTTTTGTTGCTTTTAATGCTGGTTTTTTCCATGCTGCTTTTCTCGTTGCGAGTACATCTTCAGCTACTTTAAGCGTAAGTGTATTTTTAGTAGCATCAATTTCAATGATGTCGTTGTCTTCTACCAGTCCGATCAAACCGCCTTCGTAAGCTTCCGGCGTAATGTGGCCGACGACGAAACCATGCGTTCCGCCGCTAAATCTTCCGTCGGTAATCAATGCTACTGTTTTACCTAAACCAGCACCGATGATAGCGCCTGTTGGTTTCAGCATTTCAGGCATGCCCGGAGCTCCTTTAGGGCCGATGTTCCTGATCACAACAACATCTCCTGCGTGAACTCTTCCGCTTTGCAGGCCCTTGATCAGGTCATGCTCTCCATCAAATACTCTCGCAGTTCCTTCAAAACGCTCACCTTCTTTACCAGAGATTTTAGCAACGCTTCCACCTTCTGCAAGGTTGCCGTATAATATTTGTAAGTGCCCTGTAGCTTTTAACGGCGTTTCCAGGGGCATAATAATTTTTTGTTGGTCAAAGTCAAGTGTTGGTGCATCTGCCAGATTTTCTGCAACAGTTTTTCCTGTTACAGTCAGGCAATCTCCGTGTAACAAACCTTTGCTCAATAAGTATTTCATAACTGCAGGAACACCACCATATTGGTGAAGGTCTTCCATCAGGTATTTACCGCTTGGTTTGAAGTCAGCCAATACCGGAATTCTATCGCTGATAGCCTGGAAATCATCCTGTGTTAAAGGCATATCAACACTTTTTGCAATTGCAATCAGGTGTAATACGGCGTTTGTGCTTCCGCCCAAAACCATGATAACGGTGATCGCATTTTCGAAAGCCTTACGCGTCATGATGTCGCGTGGCTTAATATCTTTCTCTAACAATATTTTGATCGCGGCACCCGCAGCTTCACACTCTTGTTGTTTTTCCTTGCTTAATGCAGGGTTAGAAGAAGAATAAGGCAAACTCATACCCAATGCTTCGATAGCGCTGGCCATAGTGTTCGCTGTATACATACCGCCGCATGCACCAGCACCCGGACAAGCATGTTGTACAATTCCTTTAAAATCGCCTTCGCTAATATTACCTGCTATCTTTTGGCCCAATGCTTCAAAAGCACTTACCAGATTCAGATCCTGTCCCTGATAATGCCCCGGAGCAATTGTTCCGCCGTATAGCATAATAGAAGGGCGATTCAATCTTCCCATCGCAATCAAAGAGCCTGGCATGTTTTTATCACAACCTGGAATGGTGATCAATCCGTCGTAATATTGAGCGCCTGCATTCGTTTCAATACTGTCGGCAATAACATCACGACTAACAAGGCTATAGCGCATACCATCTGTACCCATGCTGATGCCGTCGCTCACGCCAATTGTGTGAAAACGCAAGCCCAGCAAACCTTCTGTTTCATTTACGCTTTTCCTTACACTTGTAGCCAGATCGTTCAGGTGCATGTTACAAGGATTACCATCCCATCCCATGCTTGCAATACCTACCTGTGCTTTCTTAAAGTCTTCTTCTTTAAAACCGATAGCATAATACATTGCCTGTGCTCCCGGCTGTGTTTCGTCTTGTGTTAAAACCTGTGAGTATTTATTAAGATTGCTCATTTGATTGAGATTATTTTATGATTGAGATTTTTTGTCCGGATCTGAATTTTTGGGATTAGGAGATTATAGGATTTTTTATTCATCCTGTAATCCTTAAATCCAGTAAATCCAGATTGAGACTATTTGATTTTGTCTAGATCGGGATTGGTTAGATTAGGAGATTAAAGGATTTTATTTTTTGTATTCATCCATTAATCTTCAAATCCGATAAATCCAAATCAAGACGTATCCAAATGAAAGAACCCGCCTGTGTGAGAGGCGGGTTCGTATATCGTTATTGTGTTTATACTAGTTAACCACCTCCATGCAAAGCAGGAATAATAATGACTACCACCACCACAATAATTGTGATAATGCTGCGGATGATAGTATTGTTATTGCTTTTAAACATGGAATAAAAATGTTCCACGAATATACAATCGCCAAATTAAAAAACAAAGAACTATTTGGAGTTTGTCTGGATCTGGATTTTTTGATTAGAGGATTTTTATTTATTGTATTTAATCCATTCATCCATAAATCTGGCAAACCCTGATCAAGCCAATCTAAATGATTGTTGACTTTCTAATTTCTATATTTCCCTTATTCACACCATCAGGTATTTTTCCTGATACGTATTCGCTGATCAGGTCACCGATGGTAGAGGTGAAGTAGAAGTTGATTGGGTCAATATCTTTTGTAACAAAGCCGTTAGCCAATGTCCAGTTAACTGCTTCGCGAACAAGATTGGCTTCTTTTGCTAAACCAAAATTATCCAGTAACATAGCTGCTGATAAAATAGAACCCAGTGGGTTTGCAATATCTTTTCCTGCAGCCTGCGGATAAGAACCATGGATAGGCTCAAACAATGCAGCGCCGGTACCGATTGATGCAGAAGGAGCGAGGCCAAGTGAGCCGCTCAACACACTGGCTTCATCACTAATGATATCGCCAAACATGTTCTCTGTAAGTACTACATCAAATTGTTTCGGATTAAGAATGATCTGCATTGCTGCATTGTCAACAAACATATAGTCAACAGCAACATCGCTGTATTGCGCAGCAATTTCCTGTACTACTTTTCTCCACAAACGGGATGTTTCCAGAACATTGGCTTTATCAACCAGCGTTAATTTCTTTTTCCTGTTTTGTGCATATTGAAAAGCCAGATGCGTTACCCTTTCTATTTCAGGTTTTGTGTACAGGCAATTATCACTGGCTGTGTTTCCATCTTCACTTAATTCTTTCTTGCCAAAATATATACCGCCAGTAAGCTCACGGAAGATAACGAAGTCAACATCTTCCAGTTGTTTTGCTTTTAAAGGAGATAAATGCTGTAATGCAGTATAGGTATTAATGGGGCGAATATTCGCGTATAGTTGTAAAGATTTGCGCAGTTTTAATAGTCCTTGTTCGGGGCGAACTTTTGCGGTAGGATCATTGTCATATTTCGGATGGCCGATAGCTCCAAACAGAATAGCATCGCTGTTAAGGCAAACCTCTATTGTTTCATCAGGCAAAGGATTACCTGTTTTGTCAATAGCATCAGCGCCCATCAGGCAATGCTCGTAAGTAAATTCATGATTGAATTGTGCTGCTATGGCATCCAGCACTTTGATAGATTGTTTGGTCACTTCCGGCCCTATACCGTCTCCATTAATTACTGCAATCTTCTTTTTCATATTATTTTCCCTTAGGGGAGTTTTGTTTTATGCTATTTGTTTTTCTTGTTGGTCGTTTTGAAGTGTTACATTTTTTTGCATGCCTCCATCCAGCAACATTGCGTGGTTAATGCATTGTGGAATCTGGTCTTTGCGATGGCTAACATAAATCAATGTCCGTTCGTTGTTGTGCATCAGCGCATCTACTATGCTGATGAACTGGTTGCTTTGTTCCACATCCAGGCCCTGGCAAGGTTCATCCAGAATTACGAGCGGTGGGTTTTTGACAAGAGCTCTTGCTAACAATAACATTCTCTGCTGGCCTATAGACACATCTTTCAAACGCTTGTTGGCAATCTCCGTCATGTGTAAATAGGAAAGCCAGTTATTGGCTTCAGCCAGTTGCTGTTCTGTTGGTTTTCTGTATAAGCCTGTTGTATCGTAAAAGCCAGATACAACGGTATCAAGACATGTTGTATTGTTATCAAAATACCAATGTAGTTCAGGAGAGGAATAACCGATCTTCTTTTTAATATCCCAGATAGTTTCGCCTGTTCCCCTCTTTTTATCAAAGAGATAAATTTCATTGGCATAAGCTTGTGGATTATCACCGGTAAGCAAGCTTAATAAAGTTGATTTGCCCGCGCCGTTATGCCCCTGCAATAACCATTTTTCACCTTTGTTTATTTTCCAGTGAATATTTTTTAATACAGTTTTAGCGCCGTATTTAACAGACACATTGTTTAAAGTAACTGCGTTGGAAAAGCCAAAGGATGGTTTGTCAATCGTATGGAGGCCGGCGAGGATTTTTTTGTAAGAAGCTTCTATGTGTGAAGCTGGTTGTTGTTGGAGCGTATATGCTTCCTTTGTTTTTACGCTGATGTGCGTTTCTTTTAACTCCGCGATGTGCGTAATGCATGCAGGAATTTCTTCCGTATCTGCAATCAAAATCAACTGTACACCTTTTTGTGTAAGCCGGGTAAAAATGGCGTTCAGATTTTTTCTGGCGTCTACATCCAGGCCTATAAATGCGTTATCTATGATGATCAATTGCGCTTCTTCTAAAAAAGCTTTGATCAGTTGTAATTTCTTTTGTTCACCGCTGGATAATTGAATCAGCGGTGCTTGTATGCGATGAATCAAGCCAAGTTGCTCAAGATATGCGTTGGCTTTTTCAGACACTTCTTTATCGGAAAGGTCAAATGTTCTTTTCAGGTCATCGAGTACTGTGATCGTGTCTTCCGAATCAGAGCTTTGGTAGCGTTGCTGATAGTACAAATCATTAACACCGGCTGTATTGGTAAAATGGTACCATTGTTCAACAAAAATGATCTTCTTTTTTAAAGGAGATGTTTTACTAAAGTCAATGTTTATCGCTCCGTTGCTATAAATTTTACCACAAATGGCTTTGCTGAGTGTTGATTTGCCAATGCCCGCTTTGCCAGTGATAAGCCATTGTTCACCACGATTCATGGTGAAAGAAATATTGCTTAATATAACCTGTTGGCGATACTTTATCGTCAAGTCTTTCACCGTTATGAAAGCGCCTGCTTCCATTCTTGTTGTTGTGATTTCCTTTTCGGATTGATCTGGTGCCTGTATGTTATTTATTTCTTTCAAAACGTAGTGCTGTTTTTATCAGTTTGCTTTAAACCTGCACAAGCCTATAGCTTAGTTCTTTGCAGCTTCAAATGTTTCAATCTCACCTTTCATGCTTAATAAATAGTCGATATCATCGTAGCCATTTAACACACATGTTTTTTTATAGCTATTGATGTCGAAAGATTCCTGTGCGCCTGTAGATACAATTTTAATGTACTGGTTCTCCAGGTTAACTTCAATCTCAGTGTTCGCATCTTTTTCAACTGCATCAAAAATCTGTTGCAGAAAATCTTCGCTAACAGTAACAGGGAGTAAAAAGTTATTCAGCGCATTGTTTTTAAAAATGTCGGCAAAAAAGCTGCTTACAACAACATCAAAACCGTAATCTTTAATGGCCCATGCTGCATGCTCTCTTGAAGATCCGCAACCGAAGTTTTTTGCTGCCACCAAAATTTTACCCTGAAAAGTAGGGTTGTTTAGTACAAAATCTTTCTTAGGATTATTTTCATCATCATTTTCAAAACGCCAGTCGCGAAACAGGTTCTTTCCAAAACCATCCCTGCTTGTTGCTTTCAAAAAACGTGCAGGAATGATCTGATCCGTGTCAATGTTTTCAATATTAATCGGAACGACTGTGCTTTCTACTATGTTAATGCTTTTGCTCATGATGATCTTTATTTTAAATCGTCTTTCTCTTTTTGTTGTTTGCCCTTATTGTTTAACGGCCTTCATTCTTAATCTCACATAATCTGCGTACCAAACGCCTTCACGCAAATTTGTCGGCCTAAGTAATTCAACAGCTTTGTCTGTAATGGTTGCGGCCCTTTCTTTCGAAATATTTTTGAAAAAGAAAGATCCAAACATGTGGATCCAGTCCTTCATTCCATCTGCTCCAACCAGCTCTGTTTCTCTTTCAAAATAAGCGGCTTCCTGTATAATGAAACCTTGTTTTTCAAGAAGCGTGGCATATTCTGCAACTGAAGGAAAAAACCAGAAATCGTTGGATATTTCACTCTGTAAACCCGCTTCTATCATTGCTTTTTCAACTGCTTTATAAATGCTTCTTACATTGTGTTTGCCGCCCATTTCAAAAACAAACCTGCCACCAGGCTTTAGTGCGTTGTAAACGCAGTGGATGGCGTCTTCCTGTTTGTTGATCCAATGCAAAGTAGCGTTGGAGAAAACCGCGTCGAAGCGTTCATCGTAAGAAAAATCCGTTGCGTCTTTTACTTCAAACTGAATCTCCGGATAAGTGTGTTTAGCCTTCGCTATCATTTCCGGCGACGCATCCATTCCCTTCACCTTAGCACCGTGCCCGTTAATCTCATTTGCCAGCTGGCCTGTTCCACAACCCAGATCAAGAATTTCTTCTCCTTCCTGAGGCTGTAACCATGCGACAACACCTTCTCCGTATTTAGATACGAAATTGTGTTTGTTGTCGTATAAAGTTGTGTCCCATTTGATGGTCGGCATATGATAGGTTTTTAGGTACAAGATTATGAGGTGTCAGGTGTAAGGCGTAAGGTATGAGGAGCAAGACAAGAGTTTTTATACCTTATGCCTCAAGCCTTAAACTTCAAGCCTTAAATGAACTCCCTTACATCACCCACCTTACCAGTAACCGCTGCAACTGCTGCTGTTAACGGGCTGGCGAGGAATGTTCTTGCATTAGGCCCCTGTCTTCCTTCAAAGTTTCTGTTACTTGTGCTAATGCAATATTTACCTGCGGGGATTTTATCTTCATTCATACCAAGGCATGCAGAGCATCCCGGTTGTCTTAATATAAAGCCTGCTTCTTCAAATATTTTGTTGATGCCTTCTTCGATGGCTTGTTTTTCTACCTGTTTACTACCTGGAACAACCCATACTTCTACATCGTCAGCTTTTTTCTTGCCTTTTACAAAAGAAGCTACCATTCTTAAGTCTTCAATGCGGCTGTTGGTACAGCTTCCGATGAAAACATAGTCAACTTTTCTGCCTTTGATATCAGCACCTGGCTCAAGACCCATATAGTTCAGAGATTTTTGATAAGAAGCTTTTTCTTTTTCATCAATCTCAGTTAACGCAGGTATATGTCCTGTAACACCAATGCCCATTCCCGGGTTGGTGCCATAAGTGATCATTGGCTCAATATCTTCCGCTTTAATGTTCATTTCAACATCAAACTTCGCGTCAGCATCAGAATACAATGTTTGCCATTCTGCCACTGCTGTGTCCCATGCTTCGCCTTTAGGAGCAAATTCTCTTCCTTTAATGTACTCGAAAGTAGTTTCATCGGGGGCAATCATACCGCAACGGGCACCCATTTCAATGCTCATGTTGCAGATGGTCATGCGGGCTTCCATACTCAGGTTGCGGATTGCGCTTCCTGCATACTCAACAGCATAACCTGTTGCGCCGCTCGCAGATATTTTAGAGATGATATATAAAATGATGTCTTTAGAAACAACGCCTTTGTTCAATTCGCCATCAACATTAATACGCATCAGTTTTGGCTTGCTTTGCATAAGGCACTGTGTAGCCAGCACCATTTCAACTTCGCTGGTTCCAATACCGAAAGCAATTGTTCCAAATGCGCCATGTGTAGAAGTATGGCTATCGCCGCAAACAATCGTCATACCTGGTTGTGTAATACCAAGTTCAGGGCCTATTACGTGAACGATGCCCTGGTAAGGATGGCCTAAACCATATAATTCAATACCAAACTTTTTACAGTTTTCCTGTAATGTTTGTACCTGTAAACGGGATAATTCTTCTTTAATGGGAAGATGCTGGTCAAGCGTAGGAACGTTGTGGTCAGCTGTTGCAACCACCTGCTTGGGACGAAAAACCTGTAATCCTCTTTTCTCCAACCCTTTAAAAGCCTGTGGGCTGGTAACCTCATGAATAAAATGCGTATCTATATAAAATACGGAAGGGCCTCCTTCAATATTCTTAACTACATGTTTCTCCCAAATCTTATCAAATAATGTTTTCGCCATTTTTATCTTCTTTAAAAAACTTTAAGGATTTGAAATTTCATCAATCCTGAATCTCAAATCTCAAATCTCAAATCTCAAATGTATTATACCCCAACTGCTACGTAAGCATTCGCCATTTCCTTCAGGTCAATGTCTTCCACTTCTTTCTTGGCATCAGCTATTTTCAAAAACTCCTGGTACAGCACGTCAATATCATTGCGGTTGTATTCAAAACCGAGTTTTAACAGGCGGTGGGCCAATGCGCTGCGGCCGCTACGGGCAGTAAGTACAATTTTAGAAGTGTCTGCACCTACTTCTTCAGGAGCGATAATTTCATAAGTAAGCGCTTCTTTCAAAAATCCATCCTGGTGAATACCGGATGAATGAGAGAAGGCATTGCAACCAACAATCGCCTTATTCGGCTGTACCGGCATACGCATGGTATCTGAAACCAGGCGGCTAACGGGGTTTAATTGCTCTGACTTAATGTTGGTATAAAGGTTAAGATCCTGGTGTTTTTTAATGATCATCACCACTTCTTCAAGTGATGTGTTTCCTGCTCTTTCGCCGATGCCGTTAATGGTGCACTCAATCTGGCGTGCGCCTGCTACCGCGCCTGCAATAGAGTTGGCAGTTGCAAGGCCAAGATCGTTATGGCAGTGGCATGAAAGGATCGCCTTATCTATATTAGGAACATTGTTCATTAAGTAGGCAATTTTGGCTCCATACTCATGAGGCAGACAAAATCCTGTTGTATCCGGAATATTTACCACAGTGGCACCTGCAGCAATAACGGTTTCAACCAGCCTCGCCAAAAATTGCAGATCCGCACGTCCTGCGTCTTCTGCAAAGAATTCAACATCATCTACAAAATTGCGCGCAAGTTTAACTGCGGCAGTCGCCCTTTCCAGGATAACTTCTCTTGTAGTATTGAATTTGTGTTTAATATGTATATCTGAAGATCCAATGCCGGTATGTATACGTGGGCGTTTTGCCAGTTTAAGTGCTTCAGCTGCTACCTCTATATCTTTTTGCACCGCCCTTGTAAGGCCACAAACGGTAGCGTTTGTTATTACTTTAGCTATTTCCTGTACGGAAGCAAAATCGCCGGGACTTGAAATAGGAAAACCTGCTTCAATAATGTCCACACCTAAATTCTCTAATGCCAGCGCCAGCTCAATCTTCTCTTTTGTATTTAATTTACAACCGGGAACTTGCTCGCCATCTCTTAAAGTAGTGTCAAAAATGTCTATCTTTTTAGCCGACATATGAATGTTTTAGATAAAAAAATTATGCAGACTGTTTAATTTTGGTTGCCTGCCATAAACTTAAATCAGCCTGCATTATTCAAATATATTTGCAGATTGCGCCTAAATAAAACCATATTTACGCGGGTTTTACGGTAGATAACAGGGCTCAATATGGTTGAAACCCTTATCTGGCAAGGATTTTTAAACAGTTTATTTACGATGGCTAAACGTACCACAGACGAGTTATTTCAATTAGTTAAATCTCTATCCAAAGGTGATAAGAGGAATTTTAAGCTATTTGTTAAACGTCAAACAGGTACAGATGACCTCAAAGTTGTTCAACTGTTTGATGCCTTGGATAAGATGGATGAATATGATGAAGAGCTGCTATTACAGAAAAATCCATCTATAAAAAAGCAGCAATTATCCAACATAAAGGCATATCTGTACAAACAGTTGTTAGCAGGTTTGCGGCAGGTGAGAGCTGATGACAATATTGATCTTCAGTTGCACGAGCTGATGGATTACGCCCGTATTTTATACAACCGCGGCCTTTATCTGCAAAGCCTAAAAACACTTGAAAAGATAAAGGAGCACGCCAAATCATCTAATCAACTTGTATTCCAGTTAGAAGCTGTTTTGTTTGAGAAGAAAATAGAATCCCTGCACATTACCCGCAGCATCGAAGACCGTGCAGAAAGGCTTGCCAGTGAGGCGAAGGAACTTACGGATCATGTTTCGTTGTTGGTAAAAGTGTCGAACCTTTCCCTGCAATTATATAGCTGGTACATAAAGATGGGACATGCAAGGGATGAAAAAGATGTGAGTGCAGTCAAATTGTTTTTTGAAACCAACCTGCCCAAGCACAGCATTTCTAAAATGGGCTTCTATGAAAAAATGTATTTGTACCAGTCATACTGCTGGTACACATTCATCATGCAGGATTTATTGTCCTTCTACCGCTATGCTCAGAAATGGGTAGATATTTTTGAAGCGGAGCCTCAAATGAAAATTTCCGAAGCCGGCCAATACATTAAAGGGCTTCATAATTTGCTTACTGCACACTTTGTGTTGAATAATTACGACAGGTACAACGATACGCTTGAGCAATTTGAAGCTTTTGCATCTTCGCATAACAGTGCTTTGAATACAAACATACTTATTCAAACTTTTGTGTATTTGTATACGGCCAAAATTGACAGGCATTTTCTTGAAGGGACTTTTACACAGGGACTAGAGCTGGTGCCTGTGATTGAAGAGAAAATTAAGGAATATGAATTGAATCTTGACAGGCATCGTATTCTTGTATTCTATTACAAAATCGCGTGTTTGTATTTCGGAAGTGGCGACAATGAAAAAACGATTGATTACCTCAACAAGATCATCAATTGGAAAGTTGACCTGCGCACAGACCTGCAATGTTATGCACGACTGTTGCACTTAATTGCACACTACGAGCTAGGCAATTACAGCATTCTTGAATATCTGATCAAATCTGTTTATCGTTTCATGGCTAACATGAAAAACCTGAGTGTGGTGGAAGAGGAGATCTTTAAGTTTCTCCGTAAATCGTTCTCGCTTCAGGCCAAACAAATTATTCCGGCATTCAGGCTACTAAAAGAAAAACTAGAAAAGTACCACGATAATCCGCTTGAAACAAGATCATTCATGTACCTGGACATTATCTCCTGGCTGGAAAGCAAAATACAGAATGTGCCCGTACAGCAAATACGAAGGCAAATGTTTATGGGTGGAAGAAAAGTCAGAGCCTAAGGACAGTTTAAGTAATAAGTTTTACGTTGTACGTTAGGCCAATAAATTCGGGTCTGGGTAAATTAATTGCAATTGCTAAAATGTAGAAGGAAGTAGGTTTTGGGTAGACGATCGATTCTTCGCTTAGATAAAGGTATAACGTACGACTAATAACTTAAAACGTAAAAAAGCAGCCGCAAGTAGTTTTGGTATGATTTACAGGGGAACAGAAACTTTAAATTACAGTATGTTGTTTTAAGTCGCGCAACCACACTTTTTATTCTCTTGCTATAAAAAACATGATCATTCTTCTTGACAACATCTTGCGGCTAGCTATAAGATGTTTAATTTTTACAGATCACGAATTCAAAAGGTTTGGTCAAGTCTGCTTTGTACACTTTTACCAGCCTGAATTTGCGTGTAATTTTTTTCCTTTTTTGGGTGTTAAAAACTTCGTTGACTTTAGCGAAAGTGAAAAACGAATCGGCAAGAGGCATCACCTTTTTTATGAAATTTTTTTCAGCGGCAACCAAGTCTTCCACATATCCGAAAGTTTTCATTGGCAGTATTAATTCAATTTCCATCTGGGGGTGGTGTTTAGTACACAACGTTACATATAAAGATTGACTAATGCGAATGAAATTCTGGTTAAAAAAAATAAATTCCAACATTAATTTTTAAGGGCATCTCCGGTAATCTTGTCTCAAGTATATTACATTGTATCTTCGTATACATTCAATGTTTTTGGTATGGGATTAAGTAAAGGATTGAAAAGCCTGGATTACAGCAGAGAACTACGGAAATTTATCACCAGCCAATATTTGTTTAGCGGTGTCAGAATAACCGCAGGCGTAATTATCCCGGCAATTATATTAAACCGGTTTGGTTTGTTACAAACCATGATAGCACTGCCTTTGGGCGCGCTATGTGTAAGCCTTACGGACAGCCCGGGACCGGAACATCACCGTAGGAACAGCCTTATCGCAAGCCTTATTATTAACGTCTTCGTCCTAATGGTTACGGGCTTTGTGCATACAAGTCCAACGTTAACCATTATTTGCATTATACTTTTTGGACTGTTTTTTTCACTTATCGGTGTTTATGGAAACAGAGTTTCATCTATCGGTTTAATTGCTTTGGTAGCATTCACATTCAATGTGGATGGGCACATGCAGGGCGCTAACCTTTGGCAAACATGTTTATACTTTTCAATTGGTGGTGTCTGGTACGCACTTCTAAGCATGTTGTTAAATACTTTGCGGCCGTACATGTTCATTCAGCAACTCTTAGGTGAAAGCCTTACTGAAATCTCCAATTACCTTCAGTTAAAATCGCTTTTTTATAAAAAGGATCCCAATTATGATTCGCTGTACAACCAGATGATCAGCCTGCAAGTAAAAATTCACCAGCATCAGGAAGATTTGCGTGAGATGCTTTTTAAAACCAGGCGCATTATTGAAGAATCTACGGTGCGTGGCAGATCGTTAATGATGATGTTTCTGGATAGTGTGGACCTGATGGAAAGCGTAATGACGTCTCAACAGGATTATGAAGAACTTCATAAGGAGTTGGATGATACAGGGATGCTGAACAAGTATTACGATTGTATTGATGCAATGGCGGAAGAGTTGTTCGAAATTGGCCTGGCAGTGCAGAGCGGTATCTCAGTGGGGGAGCCTAAAAAAATGGATGAAACAGTTCAGGATGCGGTGAACGCATTTGTAGCTTTAAGAAAGCAGGAACTCAATTCAACCAATATTAGCAAATTCATCAGGCTCAGGCAGATTTTATACAGTATTCAGGATGTTGCCGAAAGAATAAGGCGCCTGCGCAGTTTTGCAGAAAATAATAAAAAAGCCGCCCGCAAATGGGTATCTGAATTAAAGCCCGATGCCGCCGTACAACGGACGGAGATTAACCCGATGCTTTTGGTGGAGAACCTCAGTTTAAAGTCAAACCACTTCAGGCATGCACTGCGTGTAACGCTGGCTATGCTTACAGGTTACATCATTTCTTTGTTGTTTCCCATCGGGCATGGTTACTGGATTTTGCTAACTATTATCACCATCATGAAGCCGGCGTACAGCCTTACAAGGCAGCGGAATATTCATCGTTTGCTGGGCACTGTTGTTGGGGTGATTATCGGCTTTATTGTGTTGTATTTTATCAAAGATGCAACGCCGCTCGCGATCATTATGATCATCGCTATGGTGTTGTCATACAGTTTTATTAAGCTCAATTATTTTATCGGCACAGCGTGCATAACGGTGTACGTACTGGTCAGCTTTCATTTCTTAAGCAGCCATGATTTTAGCTCGGTTATCAAAGACAGGATGATTGACACTTCTATTGGCTCTGCCATTGCGTTCTTTTACGCGCTATTTGTGTTTCCTTCGTGGGAACGTGGGCAGATTGAACAATATCTTGTTGCGATGCTTCGTGCAAACAAAAACTACTTTGAAGCAGTTACCAGGTTGTACACCGGCAGTGCCGTGGTTGATTTTAAGCCGGTACGTAAAGAAGCATTTGTTGCGCTGGCAAACCTTTCCGACAATTTTCAAAAAATTCTTTCCGAGCCAAAGGCGCAGCAAAAGAATTTGTCTTACTATCATCAACTGGTAGCGAGTAATCACATCTTAACCTCTTACATTGCCTCACTTTCATATTACGCGCAGCGGACAAAAAATAAATATGCCTCGGCCGATTTTGAACCGCTTATTGAAAAAGTAAGTAACCAAATGCAACTATCCATTCATCTTGCCGAGCACAAAGATGTTATTTTGCCTGAATCGGAAGGCCTTGAATCTCCCGTGATGCGCAGGGTAAATGATCTGTTAGAGCAACGCATAAGGGAAGTGGAAACGGGCCAGGGCGAAGGCGATATGACGGTTCGCCGGACGCTATCAGACCTTAAAACAATAGCCGAACAATTTAAACTGATTAATACGATCGTAAGAGACGAGATAAATGTGCTGAAAAAACTGGAGAAAGTGGCATAGGTTGAAACACTTAGATACCGGCGACAGAGAGAAATACGGAGTTTTTTTGCCACGAAGACAAAGACGCAAAGGAACACAAAGCTAAAAATGCAAAGGCCTTAAACGTTTAACGTACAACTTACAACGCTCTTTGCGTACACTGCATGAAATTTGACCATTTAAAATTAAATGGCCGGCTGATAGCTAATAGCTGACAGCTGATAGCTATCAGTTATCTTTGTACTTCATGAGTAAAAAGCAACGTTATATTGCCCATTTTGACCTGGATTCTTTCTTTGTAAGCGTTGAATTGTTGAATAATCCATCGCTTAAAGGATTGCCCGTTATTGTTGGCGGGTCCAGGGACAGGGGAGTGGTAACGACTTGCAGTTATGAAGCGCGCAAATTCGGCGTTCACAGTGCCATGCCGATGAAGCAAGCGATGAAGCTTTGCCCGCAGGCAATTTTGTTGCAGGGAACGCGAAGTGACTACAGCAAATATTCCCGCTGGGTAACAGAAATAATAGCTGCAAAAGCGCCTTTATTTGAAAAAGCATCTATCGATGAATTTTATATTGATCTTACCGGAATGGATAAATATTTTGATCCTTACCAGTGGACCATTGAACTCCGCAAACAAATCATCGATGAGACGCAACTTCCTATTTCATTTGGGCTCGCAACCAACAAACTGATCGCAAAAATTGCGACAGATGAAGCTAAACCCAACGGTTACATTTTCGTGCAGCCGGGAATGGAACAAATGTTTTTGGCTCCCTTAAAAGTCAGCAAAATTCCGGGTGTTGGCAAGCAAACCTACGCCGCACTTCAGGCCGCCGGTATTCTAACGATTGGCGACATTGTAAAGGCTTCCGAGCAATTCATGGAAACCAATTTTGGAAACTATGGGATTGAGCTTTGGCACAAAGCACATGGAAAGCATGATGGAATTGTTCAGCCTTATCATGAAGCCAAGTCTATTTCATCTGAGAATACCTTTCATGAAAACACTGCCGATGTTACTTTCTTATTAAGCGAGCTGGTACGCCTTACTGAAAAAATAGCTTTCGAATTGCGCCAGGATGAAAAACTTACTGGCTGCGTTACTGTTAAAATACGCTACCCCAATTTTGAAACAACGAGCCGCCAGGTTTCTATAGACTATACGTTCAGAGATGATGAATTAATCGTCGTAGCAAAAGACCTCTTTCACAAATTATATCGCAAGGGCACCCCGGTTAGGTTGTTAGGCGTTCGGCTAAGCGAACTCACCAATCACGCCGTTCAAGGCAGCCTCTTTGACGACGCTGAAAAAAAGACCAATCTCTACAAAGCCATCGATGACGTGAAAAACAAATTTGGCCGCAGCGCACTTAAGAAAGCGAGAACGGTTAGAGACAAGGATAGTTAACAATTGAAAGTTGAAAATTGAAAATGTGCAGATTTGTGAATTGCACATTTTTAATTGTGGTGCTACTCGTCAATTCATATTTAAAATCAGCGATCCTCAAATCAGAAATCAGATATAGTCTCTCATTTTCAATTGTGAATTATCCATTGTCAATTAACCGACGTTACCACAAACTCCGTTCTTCTATTCGCAGCTTTGCCTTCTTCGGTGTTATTGTCTGCGATAGGTTTGGTTTCGCCAAAACCCTTTGCTGAAAGCCGTTTAACGTCAATTCCATTTGACGCAAGATAATCAACAACCGCTTTTGCACGGTTAAGAGAGAGTTGCATATTTTGTGCAGGAGTACCTGTATTATCTGTGTGTCCGTTGATTTGTACTTTCACCGTTTCGTTGTCTTTCAATAGCTGCACAAGCTTGTTTAACTCGATAAGACTTACGGATTGTAGCTTGAAAGAATTTGTTTCGAACTGTATGTTTTTGAGTGTAACGGAAGAATTAACAGCGATGGGCTGCAGGCTGATATTCTTTCTGTAAGTACTGTCAGAAGGTTTACTTGCAAGCGCAAACACATCGCTATAGAATAAATAACCTTTCCTGTTTACCACAAACGTGTAGTCTTTGTTCACCGGCAGTGTAACAAAATAAAAACCTGTTTCATCCGTCTGAAGATGGGTTACCTGTTGTTGCGTTTTATCGTCAAACAAATCTACCGAACATGGAATGCCTTTTTGTGTAGTTGCGTCTGTAACATAACCCTGCACGTACAACGTTTTTGCAGGACGGATATCTTCTCTCAGTTTAAATTTATAGAGATCAAGCCCGCCGCGGGAGTCTGCCCGGTCCGCAGCAAAATACCCGGTAACGCCATCAGATGCGATAAACAGGCTTCCTTCATTATCGACTGTATTTACCGGATAGCCAATATTCTCAGGTACGCCCCATTTGCCATCCGCGCCTTTGCGCGTAACAAAAATGTCAAATCCTCCATAACCTGGTAAGCCGCTACTGGTAAAATATAAGGTCTGGTTATCGGCATGGATAAAAGGGGCTAATTCGTCACCTTTAGTATTAATATTAGGTCCCATATTTTCGGCCTGGGTCCATTTTCCGTTTGGCTGCCTGTAACTAACATAGAGATCTTTGCCGCCGTAACCACCAGGCCTGTCGCTCGCGAAATAGAGTGTGTTTTTATCGGGGCTTAAACTAGGCGAACTATCCCAAAAATCAGTGTTGATAGCGGGGCCAAGATTTGTCGGTTCACTCCAGCCAGTGGGCGTATTGTAAGAAATATAGAGATCAAAATTTCCAAAGCCTCTTGCAAAGTTTCCTGCAAATAGAAGCCATTCGCCATCCTGCGAAATGTTCAGTGCTCCTTTGGATGGTTCTACGTTAATGTCGCCTTCAATCATTTTCGCTTTATGATAGCCACTATCCATTAACCTGCTTTCCATAAAATTTTCGCGAATGCCACCACCATTTTGAGTAAAAACAAAAATTGAATCATCAATGGTGAATGACGGGTAATACTCGTGCCTCGGCGTATTGATGCTGTCTCCCAGGTTGATCGGCGCAAACACATAGTTGCCTGCAGGGTGTTTTGATGCATAATCTATTGCAAACTCATACGTTTTTTTCTTGTATTCAGCGCTGGCTTTATTGCGATCGTTATGATTGGGGATAGTTAAAAAATCATTTACTGCATTCAATGCTTCAGCAAAATTTCCAGTTGCAGCAAGGCTTGTTGCGAATCCCAGGTTAAACATTTTAAAATATGCCGAGTCAACGTTTTTTGCTTTTTTGTAACTGGCAACGGAATTAGGGTAGTCCTTCACTTCCGCGTATACCGCTGCAAGGGATAAATAGGCATCGATGTAGTTGCCATCTAATTCAATAGATTTTTTCAATAGCGGCAGTGCATCTTTTGCCGGAAGGCCATCTTGCAGTTCCTGGATAGCTTTATTGTAAGTTGCAATCGCTTTTTTGTTGATCTTGTCAGGATTGTATTGAGCAAAAGAGGATATGTAAAAAAGAGTAGATATAATTAAGAGAAGTTTTTTCATTGATATTTTGAGATTAGTTTGCTTGAACGTACACGCTAGAGCATTAGTTCTTTTAAAACGTTATATTTCGTGTTAAAAATAAGGAAAAGGCGGCTAGCTAAAAGCCCAGAGATAAGTTTTACGTTTTAAGTTATACATTGTATGTTTACTGAAGCCGAGAGCTTTAATCTTAAAAGTGCAGCGGTTTACAAATGTTCTTTTTCTAACATGTGTTTGCTCCTTTTTGCCGGTCTTTTTTGCTGGAGCATTAAGCCTCAACCTGATACCTTATGCCTGAAACCTCTCGCCTCATACACTTCCCCCAACTTTTTGTACCTTTGCGCCATGTCAGACGCGCAGCAGAAGAATATCCGCCATTTAACCTACGCGGAAATTGAGGAATACTTTTTACAAATCGGTGATAAAAAATTCAGGGCCAAACAGGTATATGAGTGGCTTTGGCAAAAACATGCCCATAGTTTTGATGCTATGACCAACCTGAGTAAAGAGTTGAGAACCAAACTGGCGAATGATTTCACCCTGCCTGCTTTAAAGGTAAATACCACACAGCACAGCGGTGATGGTACCATAAAAAGCCGCTTTAAGACTTTTGATGGCCACATGGTGGAAGGTGTTTTAATTCCAACTGATAACCGTCAAACGGCCTGCGTTTCATCTCAGATAGGCTGTAGCCTGAGTTGCAAATTCTGTGCTACCGGTTACATGGACCGCAAACGCAACCTGACTTATGATGAAATCTATGATGAGGTGGTACTTATCAATCAGCAAGCCGAAAAAGCGTATAATAAAAAATTATCGAACATTGTTTTTATGGGCATGGGTGAACCCCTGCTTAATTACAACAATGTGATGAAAGCTATTGAGCGGATTACTGCAGAAGACGGGCTAGCTATGAGCCCCAAGCGTATAACTGTTTCTACGGCAGGCGTGGCGAAGATGATTAAAAAGCTGGGTGATGATAAAGTAAGGTTTAAACTGGCTTTATCGCTTCATGCAGCGAATGATGAAAAGCGTAACAAAATAATGCCGATCAATGAAAGCAATAATATTAAAGCATTGATCGAAGCACTAAATTACTTTTATAAGCAGACCAAGAACGAAATAACCTTCGAATATATTCTTTTCAAAGATCTCAATGATGGCCTGAAAGATGCCGAAGAGCTGGTAAAGATCTACAGGCAGGTGCCTGCGGACCTTGTAAACATTATTGAGTACAATCCAATTGATGCATTCCAGTTTACTAAGCCGGATGAAGAATCAACCCAACAATTCATTCAATATCTCGAGGCGCATAAAGTGAACGCGCATCTACGCAGAAGCAGAGGTAAAGATATTGATGCAGCATGCGGACAGTTAGCAAACAAAACAAGAGAAGAAGCGTTAGCTTAATTGACAGTTGAAAATGGACAATTGACAATGGCTTCGCATTAATCTTCTATACAATCAACGTACAACGTACAACTTAAAACGTACGACGTTACTTAACTACTGTTGAAAAACAGCAAATACAATTCTATGAGTAAAAAAGCATTCGACAAGTTCACCCAGCCCAATAATGCGAGCCGTAAAGAAGCTATGCGCCGCGAGAAAAGAGAAGCTAAAGCAGATATGAGAGCCCAGGGCGAGGAAATGCGTAAGAAAAAACTGGACAAGCAAAGAGGTATTGAATCTCCCGATGACAAGATCAAACGTGAAGAAAGACAGGCAAAGCAAAAAGGCAGAGCTGTTGGCGAAAATGGGAAAGCTGGCAAAAGAGGTCCGGAATCGCGTTTTGATAAGACAACTGATAAGCGGGTAAAAGCCGAAGGAACGATTGAAAAGAAGAATGACAAGAAATTATTTTTAAAGAGAGATGGCAAAAGGCCAAATCCAGAAAATGCGGAAAAAACAACAGGCGGAGCACCTTTAATTCAGAAAAAACTAACTGATGAGAAGATGCCGCTGAACAAGTATATAGCACATGCAGGGGTATGTGCGAGAAGGGAAGCCGCTGAGTTAGTGAAGGAAGGCAAAGTGCAGGTGAATAATGACATTATTTATGAACCCGGCTTTAAAGTTTCGCCAGATGATAAAGTGAAAGTGAAAGGCAAACTGGTACATATTCAAAAGAACCTTGTCTACATATTATTAAACAAGCCCAAAGATTATATAACTACCCTGGATGACCCACAAGGCCGCAAAACTGTACTCGATCTGATTAAAGCCGCCGTAACAAATGAACGCGTATATCCTGTTGGGCGCCTGGACCGCAACACGACCGGTGTTTTATTGATTACCAATGATGGGGAACTTGCCCAAAAGTTAACACACCCTTCTTTTGAGGTTAAAAAAATCTACGAAGTAACTCTTGACAAGCCACTGACCAAAAACGACGGACAGGCTATTTTAGATGGAATTGAGCTGGAAGACGGATTGGTAAAGGCAGATGCAGTTGGTTATGTTGATGCGCGCGATAAGAATGTTGTTGGTGTGCAGATCCACAGCGGACGTAACCGCATTGTGCGCCGCATATTTGAACATCTTGGTTATGATGTGAAAAACCTGGATCGTGTGATGTTTGCCAACCTTACCAAGAAAAATGTTGAGCGCGGAAAATGGCGCTATCTTAACGAAAAAGAAGTGAGGTTGCTGAAGTTCATGAACCAGAGCTTTATTAAAAAAGCCCAAGGCTCAAAGCCTAAAGCGTAAAGCTTTTGGCTTAGCTGCCGAGTACTTTACATTGATCAAATTTTCAACGCATCAGAATGTTTAGAGTTGTTCAAAGTTTGGTACTTCGTGCTTCGTAACTCGTACTTGCTTTATTCACCATTGACTATTCACTTTAATGAAACTGAACATAATATTCGAAAACGATCATTTTATTGCCATCAATAAACAGGCTGGGTTGTTAAGCGTGCCTGACAGAATGCAGAGCGAAGTATCTTTAAAAGATATGCTGCTGCAGCAATACGGCACCATCTATACTGTACACAGGTTAGATAAAGAAACCAGCGGCGTAATCGTTTTTGCCAAAGATGAAGAAACCCACAAAAAGCTTTCACAATTATTTGAAGGCCGTGATGTAGAAAAATTCTATACAGGGCTTGTTCACGGCCATTTGCAACAGGAGAAAGGAAGTATAGATGCATCTATCATGGAGCATCCCGGAAAAAATGGAAAAATGATCACCCACGCAAAGGGTAAAACTTCATTGACTGACTATGAAGTTATAGAAAGTTTTAAGTTGTATTCGCTGATCAGATTCCAAATACACACAGGTCGCACGCACCAGATTCGTGTACACATGCAACATATTGGACACAGTATTGTTTGTGATGAATTGTATGGAGATGGCGAGCCAGTTTTTATTTCTTCTCTAAAACGCAATTACAAGCTTTCTAAATCTGAAGATGAAGAAAAGCCCATCCTGTCAAGGCTTGCCTTGCATTCAACTTTATTAAAGTTCAATCTTGATGGAGAAGATTATACATTGGAAGCTGAGTTGCCTAAAGATATGCGTGCGTTGCTGCAACAATTGAGGAAGGCAGGCACTCCACGCAGTCAGCGGTAAATAGCATAAAACGATCACGAACTACTGCACTATAAATAACTAAAAAGCCCGGACAGGTTAAACTGCGGGCTTTTTAATTTCATAGCAATTGCCGGTAACCTACATTTCACCCGCACACTTATTTTTCAATTATCACCTGTTTACTAATTGTGTTATTTTTCTGGTCAATAGCTATGACATAATACAAGCCAGATGAATAATTAGATGTATTAAAATTTTCGTTTACTACTCCCTTTACGGAAGTATTCTTGTGCGACTGCAAAAGTTTGCCTTGTGAATCCCTTAATTCTATTATGTAGGCATTGTTGGAGGTGCCTGATAAAACAATGCTGATATTATTACGGGCGGGATTTGGAAACGCAGTCAATTGAGCAACTGCTGCACCAGTTGTTTCAATAGTAACTGTTTTAATAGCAGCAGAAGAAGGCCCACAAGCATTGGATGCAACAACCGTTATCTGCCCGCCACCTGAGCCCCATTTTGCAACTATAGCATTGGTTCCTTTGCCCGATGTAATTGAAGTGCCCTTCGGTACGGTCCATGTCCAGGAAGCCGCATCAGCAGCCGCACTTACACTAAACGTATTACCTGTGCTGCCTGCTGTTACTATTGAAGGGCCTGTTATTGCAGATGGCTGCGCTGGTATGCTATTAATTACAGTTACACGTACGGGGAGGCTAATTACAGGGCTAACCGAACAATTTTCCGCCACCTTTATAATGCATGCAATTAAATCATTATCGTTTAAGGCACTATCTGTATAGGTTGCCGTATTATGGCCGACCGGAATGTTATTTTTTAACCATTGATAAAAAGGATCGGCGCTACTATTTACCACGCTTGTGCTGAAAGTAACGTTACTCCCTTTGCATACAGTCGTGCTTTTGGTTATTACTTTTATAGATGGTTTTAATATTGGTAAAAGTGGCCCAATTTCTATGACATTGCTTTTTTTGATTGACGTTCCGTTTATCATAAGTTCTGCCCATATTTTATCGCCGGTCTTAATTTTCCAGGTTTGAAGGGGAAAACTTCGGTTTCCGACTTCTATGCCATTTTGAAACCATACGTAGTATGAGTTTGCTGGCCTGTTGGGGATGGTGGTACGAATAGTTGTAAGAAACTGGCCAAGACGATCTTTACTGTTGTCGCACGCCGTAACAGGCAGGCTGGAAAATATATTTATTGAAATCTGGTTAAGGTATGTGAAGCCTTTTTTTACAGATGTTCCAAGAGATGATTTCACTGAAACCTGCCCGGTAGCACCGTTGCCAACAAGCGCTGTTATTGTTGAATCAGATGTAACACTAAAAAAGTTTACGGCACTATCGCCAAGTGTTATACTGGCGATTCCGGTAAAATTTTTTCCTTTGATATATAAGCTATCACCTTTTCCTGCAACAGTAGGAGAAAACGAACTAATTGTTGGCGGATTAAGGGGTTTGGCCATAAGATTTTTTAAATAATAAGCTGTAGGCCGAGCATACAAGGTATACGATAGCAAAATGTCGGGTTGGCTGTCTCCGTCAATATCTCCAACTGCTAAAAGCGTAGATTTTGGATAAATATTATAAGTAACAGGTTGCGCAAAAGATACCGTGTTGTCCACAGAAGTGTTTTTAAGAATGAAAATATTGGTAACAGAATTGTAATTATCCTCCGTTGAGCTATAACAGAGAATATCTACTTTACCGTCTCCATCCATATCGGTCAGAAACATGGATATCGGCTTCTGCGGGAGTGAATAAGATACAGGTGCTCTAAACCGGAGTTTTCCCGGCATGCTTCTATTTTCAAAAATTGAAATGGAATTGGGATCGGTATAGCCAAAAGCAACTATATCTGGCCGGGTGTCTTTGTTAATATCGCCAATAGTGAAAAATGAATTTGACATGGACAGCGACATAGTATCGTTGAAGGATAAAGTGCTATTATTTGGTGCATTTAAAGTGGTGTTTCGTCCAATCTCAATTTGTGATACGTTTAATCCCGCGATATCAGGTTTGCCGTCCAGATCCAAATCGGCAATTTCAAAGTGCGAATATTTGCCGGTCCCTAACATCGTGCTTGCGCCACCGTTAATTTTAAAATTTTCAGTTCTTATGTATGATGAAGCTGTGGCAAAAGTAAGTTCGGGAGTTCCGTCGAAATTCAAATCTCTATAAGCAATAAATGATGAAAAGTCTTGGTCTGTCTGCGAATTCAGGCCAGGCTCGGCAAAAGAAATATACCCGGGCTTGCTTGTGTTTTTATAAAGCAGGTAAGTTCTGAAATAAAATGATTGGGTGGGCTGAATAAGAAGATCGGGCTTGCCATCGTTGTCGATGTCTGCAGCAAAAAGAAACCAGTTAATGGGATTAGTTGGAGAATTTGGCAGATAATGTGTTTCCTGCTGCGTAAAAGAAATAACGCCTGCCTGGCTTGTGTTTCTGTAGACAGAGAAAGAAGAGTAGTTTATATTTTTATTATAATTATTATGACCAACATCCGAGCTGATCATATCCAGTTTTCCATCACCATCAAAATCATAGAAGAGATTGTAATACCCGGAGTTATTTATCGCCAGGGGAGAAGAGAATGACCCTGCGGTAAAGCCTTCGCCGTTTGTAAAAGTTTCAAGAAATACCCTGGGGGAATAACCTGTAAGCTTGTTAACTGTTACTGAAATGGGTTCAAATGTTGCCCCTGATGGAGCCTTTACTTTTATCCAATTTGCTGAGGATGACATAACATCCGCCTTTGCTTTACCAAAATAAACTGCATTCGAATCAGGTGAAGGGGAAAAGTTTTGTCCTTGAATTACAACGGTTGTCCCTGCCGGCCCTGTAGTTGGAGAAAAAAGTTTAATAATGGGTTGCGACTTTAGGATGCCACAAATGAGGCAGCACACAATAATTGAAAAATATCTACCTAAGTAAATATTGCATAGCCGTGTTGAAAAAGCGGTGGCATGAACCGGATTGAAAATAGGAGTTTTCATTTTATTTTGTTTAGGTTGAGATGATTATTGAAGGATTTGGGTTATTGCAGCAAAAGGTTACTGCGGTTTTTGAATCTTCAAGCGAATAGTGCGTCAATTCCGTTAGATATAGGTGTTAATTCCAATCTTCAATTGTCAGAAAGAGGTAGTTATCAAGCCATGCCTTTATTGTTTCTATGGGGATTATATTATCGGCAATCGTAAAAAACAGGCGCGGATTTTCAGTGTATGAGATCGTTCCGGGAGCTAAAGTATAATTGTTTTTTTTCAAAGTCAATATTGATCTGGTTGCAAACCCTTTATAATTAACTGACTGAGGTTCTTGCACTGCCGTTTCGGTCTGGGTTTAAAAATTGGTTACAACAGAAAAAATATTTTTCAGAAGTCTACTTTTTTTATAGGGAATTACTATATTCGTAGCCTTAAAAATTATTCCGTATGAGTTTACGTCTAGGCGATATCGCCCCTAACTTCGATGCAAAGACAACTATTGGTGATATCAACTTTTATGAGTTTTTAGGTGATAGCTGGGGAATTTTATTTTCGCACCCTGCTGATTACACTCCTGTTTGTACAACTGAATTAGGCAAGACTGCCTTATTACAGGAAGAGTTTGCAAAACGCAATGTAAAAGTACTGGCATTAAGCGTTGACGATCTTGAAAAGCACAAAGGCTGGATCAATGATATCAATGAAACTCAGTCTTGTGCAGTTGGGTTTCCTATCATTGCTGATGAAGACAGAAAAGTGGCTAACTTATATGATATGATTCATCCAAATGCATCTGAAACATTTACAGTTCGCTCTCTGTTCGTTATCGGAGCAGACAAAAAAATAAAACTGACTATCACTTATCCTGCTTCTACAGGAAGAAACTTTAATGAAGTATTGCGTGTAATTGATTCTTTACAATTAACAGCTAACCATAGCGTAGCAACTCCGGCCAACTGGCAGGATGGTGAAGATGTAATAGTTGTTCCTGCAATTAAAACAGAAGATGCTATTGTAAAGTTCCCTAAAGGAGTTAAAGTGGTAAAACCTTATCTGCGTTATACGCCGCAGCCAAATAAATAAACAACAACAAGGCAGTTTTGCTGCCTGTTTTAGCAAACCTCTCATGTGTCTGCCCTGCACTTATGAATGAAAGTTCTGTGCGGGGCTTTTTTGCTGTAAGCTATCAGGTATCAGGTGTCAGGGTTGAAGCAAAAAAAGGTTTGAAAAGAGGAGATTGTCTCCTTACCTTGTTCCTCATGCTTCAAGCCTTACGCCTCATAGCTCAAACCTTACGCCTTAACCTGATAACTGACACCTGCAACCTCCTGCTTCCCTTGTATTTCCTCCCGCCTTGCCCTATCTTTATCACAACACCTGCAATATGCCTCACACTGAAGACCTGCTTACCTTAAGAGCGCTCATCTCTCCGTTGTATGCTTTTGATGAAGATGAATGGGAATATTTTGCCGCTTTGTGGAAGCCACTTACTGCAAAAAGAAAAACGTTATTGCTGGCAGCAGGCGAAACGGAGAAGTACCTGTATTTTGTTACCGAAGGCGTTCAAAGAGCTTTTAGTATTAGTGAGCAGGAAAAAGACGTTACGCTGGTATTTACGTATGCGCCTTCATTTTCGGGTGTTCTAGATTCATTCTTAACACAGAAGCCATCACGTTATTATATGGAAACGCTTACTACAAGCCGGTTGCTCCGTATAACGCATGCACAGTTTCAGGAAATGATGAAACGGTATCCCGGGTTTCAGAGCTTCATTATTAAATCACTGAGCATTACGCTGGCAGGCGTTTTAGAAAGGCAAATTGAATTGCAGTGTTTCTCCGCAGAACAAAAATTTGTAGCGTTGTTAAAAAGAAGCCCGCATGTGTTACGGCTTATTCCACACAAATACCTTGCTTCTTATCTTGGCATAGATGCCACTACATTCAGTAAATTATTAGGAACGATAAAGCTGACGATGTAGGGCTTTCCCGTGCAAAAATCTTGGTGCACGCCAAGATTTTTTATATTGGATGATGAGAACTTTGGTTAAAATTAAAAGCCATGCCAACCTACTTATCTGAAGAATTGCTTATCAAGCTCGAAGAGCAAACAGAAGAAATGCTTCAACTTGCCATTCATGAATGGCAGATGCTGACGCACGATGCGTTTTCAAAACAGCCCCAAACCGGCGGCTGGAGCGCGAACGAATGTATCCAGCATTTGAACAGTTACGGGCATTACTATTTGCCGGAGATAAAAAAAGCGATGGAAAAGTCATTATTGCCGGCAACCAATATCTTTAAAAGCGGAAGGCTGGGTGATTATTTTACGAGGTTGATGGAGCCGGGCGAAAATGGTCCCGCAAAGAAAATGAAATCGCCATCTAACCATGCGCCAAAAAGCATTCAAAATAGTGTTGACGTAATTGCCGAATTTATTGATCAGCAAGAACAAATTCTTGCGCTTTTGAATAAAGCCAGAAGTAAGGATTTGAACAAAATTCGTATTCCCATTTCAATCGCAAAATTTCTTCGCCTGAAACTCGGCGATGTGTTTATGTTTCTTATCGCCCACAACAGGCGCCATGTAATGCAGGCAACGCGGGCAATAGGAGATCGAAAGATTGTATTACAGTAAGATAGCATTTTGCCATCGTAAGTGTATTTACAGATATATTTCCAGCAGCCCATCTGGTAGTGTTACATGAACTTCTTTTTTCTTTCTGTCAATTTTGTCGAGTGTTTCCTGGTGGAGTGGGATAAGGGCCTCTTTATTCTTATAATCTATGCGCAGCAATACCTGGTGCGGTTGTTCAATTACTTCCTCAATAACACCAACAGCCTCACCGTCATTGACAAGTGTGTAGCCGAGTAATGCGATGGGAGAGGATGATCCGGCAAGTTTCCTAAAATCCTGATCAGTGAGCCAAACCTGTTTGTGAAGAATGGGCCGCGCAGCTTCACGGCTGTCAAGGCCTTCCGTTTTTACATACATCTCGGTTTCATCCTTTGCTTTCGAACTTTCCACAAAGTATGGCAGGTAAGAACCTTTAACCTGTTCTATGAAAATAACTTTAACGTCTTTCAGGTTTGTTTTTACGCCCAGGCCATGTTGAAGGATTAATTCTCCTTTTAATCCAAACGCAGCTACAATTTTTCCAATATTAACGTAGTTCTCGGCCATCTCTAATAATTGACAATTGAAGATTGACAACTGATAATGCTTGTAGACTTCGAGCCATAACTATAAGGTCGTTGTCAATTTTCAATTATCCATTGTCAATTAAAAAAGTCCCAGGCAAACTGCCAGGGACTTTAAAAATTTTGTACGGCAAATACCATTAAGCTTCAGTAGTAGGAGCTGTTTCGCCACCTGAGTTTTCTACTCTTCTAACTGCTGGTCTTGTACCACCGGGTCTTTTCGAACGCTGCTGTTTCTTGTGCTCTTCAGTACGTTTTTTCATAGTCACTTCATGTTCTTCATGCCACTTTTGGAATTTCACCATTGCTGTAGCTTCATCAAACAATCCTAACTTAACGCCACGTAATAAGTGCTTCAGGTAAAGAACGCCTTTGAAAGAAAGAATGCGACGAACGGTGTCAGTAGGTTGAGCACCTTTGTGCAGCCATTCTAAAGCTTTCTGACGATCTAACTGAATAGTAGCAGGTACGGTAAGTGGGTTGTACGTACCAATTTTCTGAATGAATTTACCATCACGGGGTGCACGGGCATCGGCAACTACAATAAAGTAGAACGGCCTTTTTTTACTTCCGTGTCTTTGAAGTCTCATTTTTACTGCCATTGTAAATAGACATTTAACGGCTATTAAACCAGGTTAACAAAAAATATTCGCTGCGAAAGTAGCATTTACGTTGCAAAATGCAAAAGCGCGAGAAAAAAAATTAATTTTTTATGACTAAATTTTAATATAAAGCTGTTCCGTGTGGGAACAGCTTTATGCAATTTAATAATGTGTAAAAGGTTTACTCTGTTCCTCCAGCCCACCAAACTTTGTTTTTAAACACACTAACCTGTGGTACATTCTTGCCATTATTGGCAACTTCACTGGTTGGGTATGCATACCTTACAACAAAGCCATAATTCGGATTTACATTCTGAGGATTATTCAGCTGTGGAACACCGGTTCGTCTGTAATCATTATAAGTTTCGATAGATTCGGCCTCATAGAAAGCGATATATTTTTGTGTAAGCAGCTCAGTCAGCGCATTTGCTGGAGTATTCAGATTCGGTACAACTTCCGTATCAAAATAATCAGCACCGCCGTCTACACCATGATATTCAAAGTTTGCAACCACGGCATCTTTCAAAGTGGAGGTAAAATCCTGTCCTTTTCTGGCCATCGCTTCGGCTTTGAGGAACAATAATTCGTGATAAGTCATCATTGGAGTGGGAGCGCCCGGATTGTCGGATAAAGCTGAGATGGAGTATAAACTTCCCTGTTGGCTATCATCTGCCGTACCATTAGGTGCCGGTTTTACGCCATTGGCATCGTAGTCATAAAAATATGTACTAATGCGTGGGTCATTGTGCGCCACCATTATGTCGTATAATGTTTTACCAACAGAAAGGTAACCGCGGTCATACAGGAATTGATACCAGGGATTAGCATTTAGTGTTGAACTTCCGGATGCATCATACTTTGTGAACAACAATGCTTCATCGGCTGATGTAAAGCCTAAAGGAGCGCAAGCCAAAACAGAGTCTACTGCGGTAGCTGTTATTTTTTGAAGGTGCATAAAGTAGCGGGCCTTCAAACTCCAGGCGGCTTTGGTCCAAAGCTTTGTGTCTCCTCCGTAGATCAGGTCCTGAGTAGCAAGCTGAGACTTGATATCAGTTGGCACAGGAGCGGCAAGATTTGATATTGCACTATTGAGAAGATTGAAGAGCACAGTTTCATATATGTCCTGTTGCTTGTCAAATTTAGGTTGCATAATGGCAGTGCCTTTCAATGCGTCTGTCCAGGGAACCTGGCCAAATACATCCGTTGTGATGGCAAGGTTGTATGCAGTTAGCAGCTGAGCGATGCCAAGTGTAGCCCTGTTGTTAGGTTCTGATCCCTCAGGGGAGCATTTAACAATAATGTCATTCAACACCATCAGGTTATCATACACCGAATTCCAGCTATTGTTGAATAGAGAAGAGGCTGACGCACCTGTTCTTTTATCCGCATCTTTTAACTGGCCAAAAGTACCCGCATTGTGTTCAATATAAACAGATGCATACCAGGCTAAATCTGTACCGGTAGTGCCGAAAGCTGTTTCTACTTCAACATTCGGCAACTCATTTATTGCCTGAACGTTGGGTGCGTCATTCCTATCCCTGTTCACCTCATCCATTACCGATTTAGAACATGACACAATCAACAAAACCCCTGCAATTAAGTATATATATAGTAGCTTCTTCATAATATATTTTTTTATTGCGAACAATTAGAAAGTAAGGTTCAAACCAATACCATAACTTTTTGTTTGCGGCAGAGACATGTAGTCAAAACCACTCTGCATGTTGCCATTGCCTTGTGAAGACTCAGGATCGAAATTTGGCAACTCTGTCCACAAAAGGAAATTCCTTGCACTCAATGTAATTGTCGCCGCTTTGAGAAAACCTGTTTTCTTGCAGAATGCCTGCGGGAAATCAAATCCAAATGATACTTCCCTCAGTTTCACAAAAGAGTTTTTGTAAACGTTGGCTTCAGATATATTAGCAAGAACCGAATTGTATAATGTTTGAATATTATTAGCGCCTTCCACTACTATGTCATTGGGGAGGCCACCTGTATTGTCATCTTTTACAGTAGATGCCTTTACGCCGCTATAAAGAATCTTGGCGGTAGCTCGGCTTCCTGTTTTGATAGAAGTGCCATACAGATCCATCAGCCTGTTAGAGCCTGAGTACATTTGGCCACCGTTCTTCCAGTCAACAAGAAAACTTAACCTGAATGACTTATAGGTAAGAGAGTTAGTTACGCCAAGGAGGAAATTAGGAGTGATAGAACCGATTACTCCGTCTGAACCCGAAATTGGCATACCATAAGTGTCGCTGCCTTGTGTATCGTCAATCAGCATCTGGCCTTCCTTGTTCCTGGCGAAAGTGGTACCGAAGATGGAAGGATAAGAATAGCCAATAGCTGCTCTAACCTGCGGATCAGTAAATCCACCAAGGCTAATATTATCAACGCCTTCAGCAAGGCTTACTACTTTGCTTTCTACTTTAGAAAAGTTCGCGTTTAAGTTCCATGTAAAGTTCTTGGTTTGAACGGGTGTGCTTGTTAAGGCTACTTCATATACGTTGTTCAGCATTTCGCCTGAGTTCATATAGATTTGCGCAAAACCGGTTGATCCGGCCAAAGGAACTTTGAAGATCTGGTCTTTGGTATCCTGGCGCACGTAAGATGCGTCTAAACCAAGCCTGTTGTTAAAGAACCTCAATTCTACACCAGCTTCAATAGATTGTGTATTCTGAGGTTTCATATTGGGGTCATACAAAGTAGAATTAGGCCTGTACCCTACAACTCCGGCAAAAGGATAAATTATACCGTTTGATAAAAAGCCGCTGGAAGTTGCGCCTTGTATATACACTTTGTTGTTTATATACTGTGTTGCCGGAGCACCCACTTCTGCATAGGAGAACCTGACTTTACCATAAAAGCTCTTGTTATCCTTGAAGGCGGGTAATTCTGTAAATACCCATCCCAATGATGCAGACGGATAAAAGAATGAGCGATTGTCAGAAGGCATGTTGGATACTATATCATACCTGCCGGTAACATTCAGGAAAAGCATGTTTCTCCAGTCAAGCCCTACATTTCCAAAAAAGCCAACTGTTCTGTAATAATACTTGCTTTCAGAACCTGTTTGAACGGATGTATTGGCCATATTGTGCCAGCCACCCACGTTGAAACCATTACCAACAGACTGAATAAAACGTTGGTAGTTATTGTTGAACTCGCCACCTGCATTGGCTGTAAGCCTTAGGTCATTGTTGAGGTTTGTTTTGTATCCGATGTTCAACAAAGAATTCACGGTTGTATTTACCAGGCCGCCGTTTGTTATGCTACCACCGCTGGGCGCTATAGGAGAAGGTATCGCAGCTCTTGCAGTAAGGCCGCCGGTAGGTGCAGAACCTAATTCATACACTTCTTCCAGGTCTGTTGAATACTGGTCAATGCCTATCTGCCATCTTATGTTCAGGTCTTTTATTGGCGAGTAAGAGATGTATGTATTGCCAAAGACTCTTTTTGTAGTTTCCTTGAAGTTGTTATTGGCATTGGACCATAAAGGATTGTCAAACGAACCACCCCTGTAGGAAATCTGTTTGTAAGGATTGTCTGCTTCATGGTAAGGTGTACCCATGAGGTCATAGTTAATGGGCGCTCCATATACCTGGAAAAGGATACTGTTGTTACCTGTAGGAATCTTGTTTATTTCTGTATTGGCAAGATTGGCCGATGCGCCAACTTTCACTTTAGGGCTAACATCGTAATTACCTGCAAACCTTGCAGTGTAACGCACCATGCCCGTGGATGGTATAATACCATCTTGTTTGGTCATGCCCAGGCCAACAGAATAATTGCCTAAGTTACCAGCCTGGGATATGCCTACATTGTTACTTGTGGTAAAACCGGTTTGGAAGAAATTTTTTGGATTATTGAAAACCTGTGGCAATACCCATGCATTTTTTTGAGGGCTCCAATATTTGCCTTTTGTTTCTGCGGTTGGGTTATTGCCGTTGTATGCATTAGGTGTATTACCGCCGTATTTTGGATCATCCGGGAGTGTAGCTATTTCCGGTCCCCATGTAAAACTGCCAAAGTGGTTGTAGTTACCGCCCGACCCGGCTGCATATGTTGTTTGTTCGTCTGGCAGCCTGGAGATTTGATCCCACTGGTTAGTGGTGGAAAAAGTAATTGTAGGTTTGGATTTTGCGCCCTTTCCGGTTTTTGTAGTGATCATGATCACGCCATTGGACGCTCGCATACCGTAGAGTGCCGCAGCAGCCTGGCCTTTCAGCACGTTGATCGATTCTATGTCTGCCGGGTTGAGGTCAATGCCGCGATTAGAGTAGTCTGTACCGACAACACCGCCATTGCCCACTTCAAAGTCCGGATTACTGTTAATGGGCATTCCGTCGATAACATACAATGGCGCGTTATTTCCATCAAAAAACCTGGCTCCTCTGATAAATATTTGTGCTGAAGCGCCTGGCATACCGCTTGAAGGCCTTACTTCAACACCGGCAACTTTACCTTGTATTGCAGTAGCAAGGTTTGGATTGCCCGCTCGGTTCAATTCTTCGTCTTTAACGGTTTGAACCGCATAACCCAATGATTTTTTTTCTCTTGATATTCCAAGGGCTGTAACAACTACTTCAGTCATTACATTTTCTTTTGGCAGCATTGTAATAGTATACGAATTTTTGCTATCCACCGACACTTCCTGGTCGGCGAAATTCAATGCTGTAATAAGGAGTACGTCACCTGGCTTTGCACTAAGGCTAAACGAACCGTTAGAGCTTGATGTCCCAGCTGATGTACCCTTAATGGTGATGGAGGCTCCATCAATAGACTGTCCATTTTTGTCTACGATAGTTCCGGTAATTGTTTTGGCGTTTTGAGCTAATGCGAGAATAGCAGAGAACATTAGCATCAAAAACATGCATAAAATGTTTCTCATGATTTACATTTAAAATGAAGTGTTTGTACTAATCGATAGGGCAGATTAGTCCCAATATGTGATTAACTGTAAGGACGCTAAAGAGTTCAAAAAAGCTGTATTAAATTTAGCTTTTAATTAATTTTTAAGCACGGTTTTTTGGTGAAATGGATTGTTGGGGACTTGTACCATCTTGATTGTCAAAGATTATCATGGTTTTATACTCAATGTTGAGCGGTGGAGGTATATACATAAAAAAGATGCTTTTGGTAAAGCATCTTTTTTTAATGTTCTCGTAAGCGTGCAGCGCAAGGTTAATTATCCCAAAATAGTTTGGGAGCAAATAAGGTAACCTTTGGCGTATTGGCGCCGTTATATGATAGCTCACTTTGCGGATAAAGAAGCCTTCTTGGAATTGCATTACCAATGGTTGGCGAAAGTGGCGGATTATTTGTCCTGCGCCACAGTGTAAAGGCTTCCGGATTTAAGTACAGGGCGATGTATTCCTGCAAGGCAAGTTGATTGATGGCATTTGCCGCCGTACCTGTCAGGTTACCATGGGCAGCCACGTAAGTAGTAATGTCTGCATCGGCAACGCCCAGCTTTTGCATATTGGCAGTTATCGCTGCGCGGAACACAGGTTGCGCTGCATTGAGGTCTCCGCTTGTTCTCAAAATTGCTTCGGCTTTCATAAACAGCAGCTCGTCATATGTGATGTATTCAACCGGGGAATTGATGGCACCATAGTAATCGCCCAAGCCTCCATAGTGCTTTCCGGATTGGCCTGCACTTCCGTCATTTGTGCTGTCAATGAAGATGGAATAGCGCGGGTCATTCAATTGCAGCAGCCATGTAGCAATAGTTGCATTAGAAAATGTGATGTCGCCAGGCCGTTGTTCATTAAACTGATACCAGGGGTTAGCAGATGTTTCAGCGCTCCCAAAAATATACTGTGCATTGTCTGAGTTGTTGGCGAATGCCAATGCTATTTCATCAAGCGCCTTTGTTGCCATCGCCGCATTGCCTTTGCTCTGGTGAAAATAGATGCGTGCTTTGATAGCATGGCCAAATTTGATCCACTTCGCGGCATCGCCATTGTACATAAAGTCTTCTGCTCCCGGCACCAGCGCCCCCGGATCGGGGTTGTTAAGTTGCGCAGTTCCAACATCTACCAGGCTTACTATTGTATCATATAAACCCTTGTCGCTGTCATAAATTGGTTTCAGCTGTGTGTTACCCACCAAGGCCTGGGAATAAGGAATGCTTCCCCAAATGTCAACGGTCATCTGTAAAGTGTAAGCCATCAATATTCTGGATACACCGCTGTAGGCATTGTAATGACCTTCGTCAGCAAGGTTTTTTAAAGTGTCATCATTTACCATAACAGATGTATATAAATCCGGCCATACGTTATCAAAAGTTCCGGGATTTAATGCATATTGATAATAGGCCTGTGACTGGCTTGCATTACCATATACCTGCTGCATAAGTAAGGCAGTATACCTGGAAACATCGCCACCCTGTGTGTACCCAAGCGCCGCTTCTACTGTAGATAGAATCAGGGCTGGAGATACAGATGCCGGTGCGTTGGGATTTTGATTAACATCTGTAAAGAAAGATTTTTTACAGGAAGAGTTGCATACGGCAATCAACAGCATGCAACCGATGAATATATTTATTTTAAACAGTTTCATGGCTCTTCATTTTTAAGTTATAAACCAATGTTTAGTCGAATGCCATAACTCTTCGTTCCCGGATTATTGAAATAATCGAGGCCTTGCGCATTGGCTGGCCCGGCAAGGCTTGTTTCAGGATCAACACCGTCATACTTTGTCATTAGCCATAAGTTGTTGGCGAAAATGGTCACTGAAATAGAAGTGAACTTGGCATTTGGGCCATAAATAGACTGTGGCAACTCGTAGCTTAAACTAATCTGGCGCAGCCTTGAAAATCCGGAACCCAGGATATCGACTTCCTGCGGGCCGGAGCCGAAGCTGCTACCTATATTTTGCCAGTAATATTGATCGTATTTGCTTTGAATGGTGTTTGCAACGCCTGGGCCTGGTAATTCGGTTACGCCATCTTTATCCAGGTGAACTACATTGCCATTGGCATCCAGGTGGCCAAGCAATCCTTTAAATACAGTGGATGTTCCCCTGTTTGCAGTTTCATATGAAGTGCCTTTATTGGCAAGCGCGCCGCGTGTACCGTTCCACATCTGGCCTCCGTGCCTGATGTCAAACTGGAAGCCAAACGTAAAGCCTTTAAAAGTAAGGTTACTAATTGCTGAACCAATCCAGTCTGGATTCGTGTTGCCAATCACTGCGTTCGGCCCACCGGCAAGTGGTTGCGCATAGCCGTCGCCTGCTATATCATTTATCAGCAATTGGCTGTTCATATTATTAGGATCAGACCTAACGAATGTGTTACCGTAGATCATTCCAAAAGGCTGGCCAACAACCGCATCAATTTCAGCTTCACCGCCGCCGAAGCCTGCTACAAAGAACCTGTCAACTCCCGGAGTAAGTGATTTCACTTTGTTCAGGTTGCGAGACCAGTTGATTGTTACATCCCACTTCAGTCCATTTTGTAAAACAAGTGGAACAACGTTTAAGGTGAGTTCCAGGCCTTTATTGCTGATGGTTGCTGCATTCAGCAGCTTGGCAGCATACCCTGTAGAGTACGGAATGGAGGTGGGAAATATAACATCCCTTGATTCACTATAGTAAGCAGTACCATTTAAGTTAATCCTGTTCTTTAAAAAAGAGAGGTCAGCGCCCAGTTCATAAGAGTAAGTATTTTCCGGTTTAAGATCAGGATTGCCTATGGTAGCAATTCCGGAACTGATCTGGTAACCACCCACACCATTAACCGGGAAATTAATACCAGTTGTAAAACCATCTTTAAACGCACCGATAGTAAACGGTGTGTTCAAAGCATAGATCGGAGCGTCTTTACCTACTTGTGCAAAGGATGCGCGCAACTTACCAAATGATAATATTTTGCTTGACTTAAATGTATTTAGCTCTGTAAAGATCCATCCAGCGCTAACAGACGGATAGAAGAACGTATTGTTGTTAGCAGGAAGCGTTGATGATGTTTCGCGACGCGCAGTTAAAGTAAGATAGAGTTCACGCTTATAATTCAAATCGAATTGCCCGTAAAAAGCCATTGTTCTTTTTCTGAGCAATGTTTCAGTAGAGAGATAAGATGAAGCGTTTGAAATATCAAAAAATCCGGGTTGAAGCAATGTTGTTCCTTGCGCCAGCCGGTTGCTTTGATTTAAGGTAAAATAGTTGTGCCCTAGTGTTAACGCAGCATCCCAGTCGTTTCCCCAGGTTTTGTGCATGTTGATGATGAAGTCTGAATTAAACTGCTTGTTAGTATAATTGTTTAGGAATACTGCACCTTGCGCAAACTGGCTGGTATTGATGTCGTATGAGTTCTTATCATTTTGGCCATAGATATCGCCGCCCAAACGATAGGTAAGGCTTAACCAGTCAAGCACCTGGTAGCTTGCCTGCCCATAACCAAATACACGGTCGAGATCGGATGTAAAGGGGCTTTTATTAACCGTCCAGTAAGGGTTATCATAACCACCACCACCGCGATAGTTTCTTTGTGTACCATCTGGTAGCATATATGCATCAGGATGGTTTTCAGCGTCTGAATAACCGTTCGAGTTGTCAAATGTTGCAGGTGTTCGCACAAGCCCAAGCATCACACCCGAAAGGTTAGAGCCCTGTTGGACCTTGTTGTTGGTGGAATTTGTATAAGTTATTCCTCCTGAAGCAGTAAGCTTTTCAGTTATCTTACTTTGTCCGTTCAGGCTCACGGTTGTTTTTACATATTTGCTTTTAGGAATGATACCTTGTTGATACAGGTTACCCAATGAAAAACGATAAGATGTTTTATCATTGCCGCCTGAAAGCGCAATGTTATTATTGAAAGAAGTTCCGGTTCTAAAGAATGTATACCTGTCATAAGGTGTTACCGGAGTTTTGGCGGAAGGATCAGATCTGCCAACAATGTGCCCGTGTTTATCAAAAGGATAATCGTTCGCGCCATCCCATGATAACGTATCGATGGCAGCGCCCCAGGAAATAGAACCTCCATCTTCCGGTGGAGAATACTGGCCATCACTTCCTTGTGCGTATTTGTCCTGCAGGCCGGGCAGCTTACTCACCTTGTCAAAGGTTACAGAAGAGTTGAACACAATGCTCGTGCCTTTTCTACCTGCATTTCCTTTTTTTGTAGTGATTACAATAGCTCCGCTGGCAGCCTGTATGCCATATAACGCCGTTGCAGCAGGGCCTTTCAATACATTGATAGACTCAATATCGTTCGGGTTAATATCTACTCCGCGGTTGGTTGGTTGCGCACCGCCGGTAAGATTGCCGTTTGCGCCGGCTGCGCCCGCACCTGCATTTGTCGGGTCGAAGTTGTTGATTGAGTTATCAATCGGTACGCCATCTATAATCATCAATGGCTGGTTGTTACCGGTGATAGATGTAACGCCACGAAGGCGGATATAGGTGCCTCCGCCCGGTTCGCCCGAACTGTTGATAACCGTTAACCCTGCAGCTTTACCATTCAATTCGCTCAATGGGTTGTTTGTTCCCGATTTGTTTAACTGATCACTGCTGACAGCCTGCGTGGCATAGCTGAGTGATCTTTTTTCTCTCTTGATACCCAATGCTGTAACCACAACTTCCTTTACTTCGTTGGTTTGTGGTTTTAGCGTAACGGGATAATCCGACGCATCGGTTACCTGCACTTCTGCCGTTGCAAAATTGACTGCAGAAATAACAAGGGTTCTGCCTTTGGCGGCAGAAAGTGTGAAGCTACCGTCAGCTGCGGCAGCGGTTCCATTTGTGGTGCCTTTGATTGTGATTGAAGCTCCATCTACAGGCTGGCCGTTCTGGTCAATAACCTTTCCGGTTATAGTTTTAGTTTGAGCCTGACTGCAAAGAAAGCCGCATAGAAGCAATAAAAGGCAAACAGCGTTTCTCATGACGCGGAATTAAGATGTGATAAATAAGTGTTTGCGGAGTAAAGGGTAAACAGCAGAGTTAGATGTGTAAAAGCAGTATTCGGGTATAAGACAGATAATACAGTATAAAAGCTGTAAGAGATGTGAAACCTAAATTTTTTTTTAACAGGTATTTAAACCTTGTTTAATCAGAAATCCTTTTCAGGCATGGTTTTTAGCCGTTTTTTCGGTGTTTTGAAATTGATGTTTAGGTATTATTGGTGAACTTTAAAGTTTAACGGCATATATAAGCAGGCATAAGATAATTGCTAATAAAACCACAACTACGATTTTATATTTCTGCCACAAATATCTCCATTTCCGGGCTTTTGCTTCTTCCTGAATTTTTTCTAACAGTATGTTTTCGTTGCCGGCCACTTTATTAAGTAGGCTGATTGTTTCTTTAAACAGTGCTTCTGGTAACGGTTTGCTGGCGATAAGTAATTGGCTGATAATTTTTTCGTTAATCGCTATTTTGTTGTCGTGCTTTAAGATGCGCAGGTTGTACTCTGACAGCAAGGTTTTTAACTGGTGTAAAAGGCCGTCTGCATTTATTCTAAAGGGATCTGTAGCCTGAACATTTTTGCGCAGTTCTGTTGCTTCTTTCAGGATCCATTCCGGAGAAATATGCTGAATATCAGCCGCGTTTTTTGGAGGAACAACTCTAAAGAACCGTTCATAGTTGTAGGCTTCTCTTTTACGCTGATTGCTAAGTATTTCGTATGCTTCTTTTATCTCCTTAAAATGTAGCGAAGCCAGGTGATCATTGTTGGTTTTGTCAGGATGAAATTTAAGGGCAAGTTTTCTGTAGGACCTTTTTATTTCTTCATGTGATGCCTTGGGATGAACATGCAATATTTCGTAATAATCTTTGGATGTCATAATTAGAGGGACAATATTACGAAGAATTGAGATTTGGAGGCTGCAGGGTAGCGATTGTTGGGATTAGGATTTTTTGGATTGAATGATTAACAGGATTGTTGAATTGATTGAAAATCATTCATTAAAAAGTGGCCTATCTTCTCCGCATTCTCACATCCACACATCCACACATCCACACATCCACGCATCCGCACATTCACACATACTCTCATCCGCACATTCACACATACTCTCATCCGCACATTCACGCATTTGCCAAAAACACAAAAGCCGCGGTTGAATTCCCGCAGCTTTTGTGTTTGGTGTAGGTAGCATATTATAACGGCCTAACCCAAATATTTCTAAAGCTGATAGGTTCGCTTTTATCACCATGCGCTTGTAACTTAATAGGGGCTGCGCCATGTTTGTGATAAGAAGGCTGGCCAATGTAAAGTGTTTCACCTTTTAACTCGTAGTTATTCTGCAACAACACACCGTTATGAAAAACGGTAACGTGTGCAGGTGTTTTTACACTGCCATCTTCATTAAAACGTGGTGCGTTCCAAACAACATCATACGATTGCCACTCGCCTGGTTTTTTACATGCATTTGCCAAAGGAATTGCTTGTTTGTAAATAGCGCCTGTCTGGCCATTTACATAAGTCTTGTTGTTGTAGCAATCCAATACCTGCAATTCGTAGCCAGCATCGCCGCCACCTGTTGAAGCCAGGAATACACCGCTGTTGCCGCGTCCCTGTCCTTCACCAGTTATGTTTGTAGGCACTTTCCATTCAATATGCATCTGGTAATCGGTAAATGATTGTTTGGTTTGGATGTTGCCCGAACCTTTATTAACCGTCATGGCGCCATCTGCAACCGTCCATTGTGCCGGACTGCCATCTTTTACAGCTACCCAGTTATCCATGTTTTTTCCGTCAAACAGAATTACTGCATCCGATGGGGCATCAGTGAAAGCCGTTCCTGTTGTAACTACTTTAGGAACTGGTTCCCATACTTCTGTTGCTTTAGGATCTCCTTTTTGTTGTGCAAAACTCATAGCTGAAACGAATGTTGTCGCTGCTAATAATGAAAATTTTCTGATCATATTTGGTTGTTGTTATTTGTTGACTATCGTAAAACTGCAGGGCTAAAATTAATTGTTTATTGAAATTTATACGGAAGGTATTTTATAGCCGTTGTGATAGTCGGCCGCCAGGTATTTATTAGATTGTTTATCTGTGAATTTGTTATTGTCTTTATCCCAGAATATTTTCTTTCCTGTCTTGAAAGCAATATTGCCCATTTGGCAAACTGTTGCAACGTGCGCGCCGGCCTGTATAGGTGTTCTCAGGTCTTCCAGCTTGCGGTTTTTAACCACGTCGATAAAGTTTTGCGTATGAAGCACAAGGCCATCATCTGTTTTTTGCTGGCGCGCTACGGCTTCCATTTTAGGCGTACCGTTAATGATTTCAGGTATCACTTCCCATCCACCGCGGTCAACTACCAGCGTGCCGTTGTTGCCAATAAACGCAACACCATGGTCGCGTGTGTACGGGCCATCATTTATGCCGGTGGCATGCTCCCATAACATATTAAATCCATCAAACTCATAAACGGTAGTTAATGTGTCTGGCGTTTCTTCAGCATCATCTGGATAAGCGAATTTTCCACCACCAGCCATAATGCTCTTAGGCAGGTTAGCATTCATGCCTAATAAAGCATAATCTATCATATGCACGCCCCAGTCAGTCATCAATCCGCCCGCATAATCCCAGAACCAGCGGAAGTTAAAGTGAAAGCGGTTCTCATTAAACGGCCTTGTTTGAGCTGGCCCAAGCCACATTTTATAATCAACACCTGCCGGAGCTGCAGCATCTGGCTTAACGGGAACAGATTTCATCCAGCCCTGGTATGCCCATGCTTTCACCAGGCGCACTTGTCCCAGTTTGCCTGATCTTACAAAATCAACAGCATCCTGGTAGTGTTTGTTACTTCTTTGCCACTGGCCAACCTGTACCACGCGGTTATATTTTTGCTGAGTATCTACCATTGCACGGCATTCGATGATTGAATTGCCTGCAGGTTTTTCAACATAAACATCTTTACCCGCCTGGCAGGCATCATGCATGATTAAGCAGTGCCAATGGTCGGGCGTACCCACAATAACTACGTCAACGTCTTTGTTATCCAGCACTTTTCTGTAATCGTTATAAGTAGTAGGTGCCTTAATATTTAATTTGGTGAGTTCCGCCACACGTTTGTCCAGTACGTTTTGATCCACATCACACAATGCCACCACCTGCGTTTCAGGAACTTTCAGCATGGCGGTAAGATCGGCCCAGCCCATTCCGTTTACGCCAATTGCCGCTATGTTTATTTTGCCGTTGGCTGAAATGTTTTTTTTCATGGCCAGCAGGTCAGCAGGTAACACAGACGCGAGGCCGGCGCCCATTAACAGCGTAGATGAAGATTGCAGAAAAGTTCTTCTTTTCATAAATGGCAATGTTTAAAAGGATTGTAAAACGCAGCCCGAAACCTTGGTATGCTTGGGGGCTAACTTAAAAAACATCGTAAATTAAGCATAAAACATATGCGTCATTCACACAATTATTAAATTTCTTTTTTGCAAAGACTGGTTTCCGGCTTTCTGCGGCATGTTTACCGACAAATTACTATTCCATTTTTGTTTTGAAATTACATTCCTTAAGTTTATGCTTTCTTACCTGTTTAATAACAACCAAATATGAACAAAAAACTATTGCTTTCCTTTAGCCTATTGCTTTTCTTCAGTATTACCGTTCTGGCAAAAAAACAAAACAAAGTGCTGGTATTTTCTAAAACTGCGGGCTTTCACCATTCCTCCATTCCTGCCGGCATTGCTGCCATTCAGCAATTGGGTAAAGAAAATGGTTTTGCCGTTGATACAACTACTGATAGCACAAAATTTAATAAAGCCAATCTAAAACAATATACTGCAGTGATATTTTTAAGCACAACCATGAATGTATTGGGTGATGCTGAACAAGATGCTTTTCAAAAATACATTCAGTCCGGTGGCGGATATGTTGGTGTGCATGCAGCAACAGATACAGAATACGACTGGCCCTGGTACAACAAGCTGGTAGGCGCGCAATTTAAAAGCCATCCAAAACAGCAGGAAGCTGTGTTGCATGTGGTTGACTCAACCTTTATCGCTACCAAGCATTTGCCACGCGAATGGAAACGTTTTGATGAGTGGTATAATTTCAAAAACCTGCAGCTTGATAACAATGTGCATGTGTTAATGACCATTGATGAAAGCAGCTATAAGGGCGGCGAAAATGGTAACTTCCATCCGATGAGCTGGTACCACGAGTTTGATGGCGGCCGCGCATTTTACACAGAGCTGGGCCATACTGATGACTCTTACAAAGATCCTTTGTACCTGCAGCATTTGCTGGGTGGTATTAAGTATGCAATGGGGCAGAAATAACGAAGAGGAGTGAGGTGTAAGGTATAAGGTTTCAGGTATCAGGTGAAGGCATTTGGTGTCTGGATTCCTTTTGAGAAGAATGGGTACCACTCGCTATGTCTTATGTTTCATACTATTTTTTAAATTAAAAAATAATTCAGGACAGGCGCCGGTAGCTGATACCTGGCGCCTGATACCTGCCACCTTTCATGAACGAACAAACAAACCCCTGGACAATACTTGGTTCCCAGGAGAAATATGATAACAAGTGGATCAATGTAACGGAATATGATGTACTCAATCCAGCCGGTGGAAAGGGGATTTATGGCAAGGTGCATTTTAAGAATCTTGCTATAGGTGTGATGGTGTTGGATGAAAATATGAACACATATCTTGTTGGGCAATTCCGGTTTACGTTGGACCAATATTCATGGGAGATTCCTGAAGGTGGCGGCCCTTTTGATGAAGAGCCTCTTGCCGCCGCAAAGCGCGAACTGCTGGAGGAAACAGGATTGAAAGCGGCGCAATGGACGAAGCTGATTGAGATGCATTTATCCAACTCAATCAGTGATGAATTATCTATTATTTATCTCGCGCGCGAACTAACGATGCACAACCCTGATCCTGAAGAGACGGAAGAATTAATGGTGAAGAAAATTCCGTTTGATGAAGCTTATGAAATGGTGATGAATGGAGCGATCACTGATTCAGTTTCAATAGCCGCTATGTTGAAAGTGAAAATTATGTTACTGGAAGGCGTTTTATAACCACGATTTTTTTGCCACAAAGGCTCGAAGGCAGAAAGGTGCACAAAGGAGACGCTAATAGAAGAAAGTAAGATTAATAAAAAACGCTGCGCCGCTTCTTCATTGCTTCGCCGCGTGCAACCATCGTGCTTGTTTTTACTTTTGAATTTTTACTTTTGAATTTGCCTATCAAACCAAACTCGCAATATGAAAAAACTATCTTTCCTGCTTTTTTGCTGCATTACAATATTCGCATCTGCACAAACTTCTGAAACTACTTACGCTGAAAAACTCGGCTACCCCAAAGGTGCAAAAGTGCTGATATTGCACGTGGATGACGCGGGTATGAGTTATGACTCCAATGAAGGAGCAATAAACGCAATAACTAAAGGTGTGGCAAATAGCTGCAGTGTAATGATGCCCTGCCCCTGGGTGCCTGCATTTGTTGCATTTCTAAAGGCCAACCCACAGGTTGATGCCGGGCTGCACTTAACATTAAATGCAGAATGGAAAAATTACCGTTGGGTACCATTGGCCGGTAAATCAAATGTTCCCGGGCTAACAGATACCGAAGGCAATTTATGGAGAGGCTCGGGTGATGTTGTACAACATGCATCGCCTGAGGAAGTGTATAAAGAAATAAAAGCGCAACTCGATAGAGCAGTTACAATGGGCATGAAGCCAACGCATTTGGATAGCCACATGGGTACACTGTTTGCGAGTCCTGAATTTTTAAAACAATACCTGCGCCTGGGCGTTGAAAACAAGATTCCGGTAATGTTTCCTGGCGGTAAAGCTACATTGATACAGGCCCAGGAAAAGCTTTCGGACGACCAAATGAATCAGTTTCGCCAGATAGGTAAAAACTTGTGGGATGCGGGATTGCCCGTGTTGGATGATTTGCATAACACAAGTTATGGCTGGCCCATTGCAGATGAGTTAAAGAAAGATGATAAAAAACTGCAGGCATATAAAACGCAGAAATATATTGAAGGGTTAAAGTCATTACAACCCGGCGTAACCATGATGATCATGCATTGCACTGCCACTACTGAAGTGTTTAAAGAAATCTCTGATTCAGGCCCGGTTCGCCGCGGCGATATGCTGGCAATGATGGATCCTGCTTTTAAAGATGCGCTTCAGAAAGAAGGCATTATTTTAACTACCTGGAGAGAGCTGAAGGAGAGGAGGGATAAAGCTGGAAAATAGGGAAAGGGAAGGGTGAATAGTCAATGGTAGATAATCAAAGGTGCAGGCTTGCGTTGACTTGATTAAGCTTTAGAGTTAGCGACAATCTCTTGCTCTAATAACAAAAGCTAGCGTTGACTGTTCGCCATCCACTTTATTAATCATTTCAGTATAGGTCATTACAAAAATTACAGGTGCTTCAATTTTCACTATTCACCATTCATCATTCACCTTTGACTACAGATTTTATTCTTCATTTCAGTATAGGCCTTCCGTAGAATGTTACAAAAAAATAGCATGCTGCAATTTTCACTATTCACTATTCACCATTGACTATTGATTTTATTCATCATTTAAGTATAAGCATTCGCAGGTTGTTACAAAAAGAACAGCGTACTGCAATTTTGACCATTCATCATTCACCTTTGACTACAGATTTTATTCTTCATTTCAGTATAAGCCTTCCGTAGAATGTTACAAAAAAATAGCGTGCTGCAATTTTCACTATTCACTATTCACCATTGACCATCAGCCTTCGTGGATTCTGCGGTACTTCGTTCCAATATAATCCACAAAATCAGGCTCCAATCCCTGCTTACGGATAAGTGTTTGAATTTGTGCACGATGATGGATGGAATGGTAGTTAAGCTGTAATGCAATATCAGCAGGTGTCGCGGCCCAGGTACTTCCGTCATAACCTATGAACGTTACGTCGGTTTGTAGTTCTTCATCATCCCTTTGTTCAATATATTCAAGCCACGGCCTAAGGCTTTTGTTCCATTCTTCTTCTAATGATTCAATTGAATAAACGGGCAGCCACCAATCCATTTGCGGTGCTTTAGGCTCATGCCTTATGCGTGCCATCCATTTGTACTGGCTATTGATGAGATGGCTAAAGAATGCAACAGCTTCATTAGGTTCCGGCAGCAATTTTATTTTTTGAAGCAATTGTTTATTGGTTGCATCATTGAAAAGGAATGTGTCGATGAGGTGTTGTTTCATTTGCATAGAAAACCGTTGAAAAGTTTGCGCAAATAGTTATTAGAAAGTTACGCGAAAAAATGTTGGAGGAAAACGAAGTTGGGATAGGTGGTGAAATGAACTTATTCAACTAAATATAAAAAATAATACATGTAGTTTCATTTATATATATTTGTAATCCTAAACCCACGTTTTCATGATAGCTCATAACAGAAGTGAGATCAGAAGGAAGACCCTTTATTTTTGGCTGTTGTTTGCACTCCTCATCTGTGCGTCCTTATTACCTGTGTATTTATTTGTATGGGCTGTGGAAAAACAGAAATCTGTTTACCTGTCCAAGATACAGGAATACAAAAATAATATTAATAAGCAACTCATATTGCAGGAACAGATGGATTCTCTTTATAAAAGCCTTTCTTATATCGACGCTGATAAAGTAGACAACTATATGTTCCTGGAAAAATTCATCGTTGATCAACGAGATCGCATGATTAAGCAGATGGGAGAAGACAGTAGTAACTCTTTTTCGACATATGCGTGCGTGCTGAACAGGTTGAACACGATGGTCCTTCTTAAAGATTCGCTTGTAAAGATCAGGAGTACAGAAGACCTGCTCAAAAGAGATCTCCGGAGTTGCATGGAAAAGAATACTTCGATCAGAAATTCGATATTAAGACATAATCAATTGGCAAATTAAAAACACCCTGTGGAAAAAGATAACCTGATAACCCTTGGACGAAAAGAAAAGCGTCAATATTTTATTTATCTCGTTTGCATATTTGTGCTTACGTTGGTGTTGCTTGTGTGGATCATTTTTAGAAATATCAATAGCCCATTTACATCCCTTTCTATCGTTGAAGACGCTTATCTTAAAAAAGCCGGCGAATTTGATGAACGGAAAAAGTATGCTTCAGCCCTTTTTGATAGCACGTTTGAACGAATAACCGTACTGCAGGGTGGACAACTTAATGCAATTGTCGAAGCCGATATCAGAAGCCAGGTGAATGAGCTGAATGACCTTTCGGATAATGTAACCGCGCATGACATTCGTTTCACAAGTTTCCACCAGATGGCAACATTCCTCACAGGTTATTTTGAAGATATGCAAACATTGAAGCGCAAGCTCGCAAATGTGCAGATGTTCCAAAAACAACTGACCGATTGCGAGATTGGTTATAAGGATGGAGAAGTTTTAGTAAATCAATTGCGCGCTGCACAGGCCGCAAAAGCCAATTAAGCATAAAGAATGTTTTATAATCGAAATAGTTTCAAGGTTGGACTGTTTACTTCAATAGTAGCTGTTCTTATAATTCTTTGTATAGTGGGGATAAAAAGATTTATGCCGGCCAACGAAGATGTTATTGCTGTTGTTTATCCGAGGGTGGTTTCATTAAAGGATACGCTTTTTTTTGCAGATAGCACAAGTTTTGCCAAACAGCAAAGGTGGTTGTTTGGCGATGGCTCGCAGGCTTTCTCGGCATCTGGTTACCACATATATGAACATGCGGGTAACTATACGGTTCGTTTAACAATAAATAATAAATACACGGATACATTCTTTGTTACGGTAAAAGATACCACAAGAGTATATGCCATAGAAGATTCAATTACTTATATCCTGGGCCCGCAGAGCGGTATGCAATTTGAAAACCTTGTTTTTAGGGCGAGTGGCAAAGGAGCAAAGGAGTATCGCTGGCGATTTGGAGAAACAAATGCCGTTGATTCAAAGGAGTCGTTTGTGCAATATTTTTACCAGGCTCCCGGCGATTATACCATTTTGCTTTACACAGATAACAACGAATATCCTGCACGGCAGAAAATTCATATTGATCCTTCTTTTAGGGCGAGCCAGGATAGTATATTGAACTTTGACAGCGCGTACAGGCAACGGGAAAATGATTTTAAATCCCACTTGCAGGAGATTGCTGATGGCAACAATTTTAACAGGCATTACTATTACCTCCTTGATAAATATTTGTGCAGGAATGAAAAGGTTGCCGTTAAGATTAATGGACAAAAGATAAATGATTTTAGTAGTTATTGCCTGGGCTTACAGTTTGATAGAGCCGTGGAGATTCAATCGGTTAAACTCACTCTTCAGGATGACCTTAAATGCATGAAGGTGATTGATGTGAAACAGAGTAGAAAATTGCAATAAAATGGATATCCAATAAATCAGCGCTCTTTTTATCATAGCATAAATAACCCTTTCCCAATGAGAAGCCTTTTCCTGACTGTTATTCTAAATGCCTGTTTAATCAACCTTGGATTAGCTCAGTTTTTTGTCAAGAAGATGAGTATCCGTAGAACTCCTGCAATCAGTGCGTATAGCTTGAAAGGAGAAGATTATGCTTTAACAACAGGTTATTTTCCAGGAAGACAAAACTGGATTGTATTTTCTGACAGAAATGAAAACTTTACGTACACGAAAGCTGAAAGCGGTATTGTTTTTAAGAGCCTCGCATTTATGGATGCATGTTATGTGGTTGGACAAAAAGGCGAATTTGTCGAGTTGATTAAATACGATCCCAAATTGCTAGAATCTCCAGGCAAACACAAAGTAGACGCGAAAAATGCAGAATATCTTGGTTGGATTAAAAGAGAAAACCTTTTGTTATGGCACGGTTCGATAAAAGACAGCTCATCGTTGTTGCCCATTAAAGCTGTAACTGCTTTTAAAAATGAAAATGCAATACAATTTAATGCTGACAACGTGACGAATGATTCATTGTTATCTTTTTCATCACCAATCGCTAGCACTCAATATATGAAGGTTGCTTTGAGAGATCTTTTATTTGTTTATAAAGAGTCTGCCGATGGTAAAAGATGGTTGGTTGGCAAAGCAGCCCAGTTCACAGCCGATAGTTGCAGGAAAAATATAATTGGGTGGATGGATGCAGATTATCTGAAGTTGTGGGGAACACGATTGTGCTTAGTGTCTTCGGCTTCCTCAAATAACGATCAGCGATTCTATATAGATACATTGAACGATGCGTCTTTTTTTTCTACGGCTGTAAACGTTGAACACCAAAAGCGGATAGATGGGATGTACGGCATAGAAAAAAGTGTCAGGCATGACTCAATAACCAATTACCTGAAGACTTATGTGTTGGCAGATGTGTTTGACTATAGTAATAATTTTGCCATTAATGTTCTGGGGAATAAAATCAATTATGACGAGAGCCAAAAAAATAGCCGTGCTCAAGGGAATCTGAATATTGTTTTTGTTGTAGATGGAGGGAAGAACAATTCGAAATATGTAAGCAGCCTGCTGAATACTTTTCAATCTTTGAGTGCAAACCTAAGGAATAACGATGGCTTTAAGAATGTGAAATACGGAGCCGTTGTTTATAAAGGTAATCTTGTTGAATGTGAAAAGAATAATGTGTTTAGGCTGCATGAAGGTATTGAAGAGCTTGCTGAGTTTTTTCAGAGACAATTGGGGGATGCTGATAAGTGCAATAATGATACAATTGCCCAGGCAATGTTTACGGGTTTGCAAAAGGGGGCTGCGCTGCTGAGTGATCATCGTGGGGAAAGTAACATTATTGTAGTGATTGGTGCTGCTGGAAATAATATGGGCCGGGACGCTTCATGGAGTGATGTTGTTAACGCTATAAACCGTGTAAATGCCAGAATGTTGATTTTTCAAACCCATAACATTTCACATCCATCGTTTAATGATTTTGTAATAGAAGCAAAGGATCTTGTTTTAAACACAGCTGCTAACAATGCCGAGCTAAAGAAAGAAAAACTGATTGATTCAAAACAGGTATTAGCCGAAAGCGATTTTTCCCTCTTGGGCGGCGATTCAGGAGTGTACTATCTTGAATATCCAGAACGGTCTATGGAACCTGGATATGTGATCTTTCCGGCAAAAAATCGAATAATGCCTCCTTACTTACTGGAAAAGAACCTTGAAAGCCTTGTTGCAGATATTCAGCGAGACAACTATGCGATTAGCAGTTCTTATAAAAAATATTTCGGCACATTTGGATTCAACAATACAAAAATTTTGAGTCGTTATAAAAATTACTTTCCGCTGTATGCAGACCGGTATTTGCCAGGGAAATTGATACAGTTTGTTCATCCCGGATCGCCCGTGTTTTGTATTCCTGCCTGGATTTCTTATTCTATAAATGGTGATCAGTTAAATGGGTTACAAAAAGGCTTGTTGCTGGCTGAAGATGAATATGCACAAATGCAAAGTGTTTTCGAGAAATTGGGAAAGTTGTACGATGAGGCGCATCAAGGCCGTCGGTATATCTACAGGCATTTTTACAAAGAATTGAAAGCCGCGTCAAATAGACTTGGGTTTAAGAAAATAGCGGGTTACAAAAGCTATTCATTTGCTACAGCAGTTGATATGATGACTGGATATAAAACCAATGACAGCCTATTGCAAACAAAACAGTTATATACAATTAAAAAGAAAGGCCAACTAACAGACGAAGAGATTTTAGCCATCCTAAAAATTTTCAAAGATAAATCTGCATGGATGAAGGCGCATGCCGCTGATAAGGAGTATGTCTTTACTTCTAATGGACAGAAATATTATATGCTGGCAGGAGCAAAATTGTTTTAATCCAGGCTGCAGGTTGGAAGCTGCTGCAACCTGGATGGTATGTGGTTTTCAGCCTTTTTGAATGTCGCTTATTGGTTAATCCGTCGGTGCTGGTTTTACAAAGATTCGATAGTTAATCTCACCGCAACTACCGGCTTTAAGTTTATACAAAAGATCATTGGCGATAAGTTCCCATTCTGTGTTGCTCAATTCGTTAAAACGATAAGGAAATAGCGTCACATCAAGTGTTCTTAGGTAGCCTTGTTTGGGATGAGGTGATATCATAAGGCCTTTTGAAAATTTAATATCCTTAAATTTTTCGCCCATTTCATATTTGCAAAAGTTGCGGATATCATCTTGAGTCACTAGCCGGTCCCGGCTGCCAAGGCTGTAACGGTAAGCGTTCAGTCGTTCTCCTGATTTAAGGCCTTCTTTACCTCCGGTTGTTTCAGTTAGCAGTACGCATTTTTCTCCGATGAGGAAAGATGTTTCTGAAGGTTTTAAAAAGGTACCAGGGCGTATGTTGTTTGCCAATGAGCTTTGTGTTACCCAATATTCCACAAAAAGCGTGTTATTTAAGTCGAATGGTTCTGCAATTAGGTAGGAGATTGTCTTTTTCACGTGCTTTTCAATATTGGATGCCTTATGATCAATTGTGTTTAACTCTTTGGCAATAACTTCAAGAATGGAAATCATAAAATCTACATTTAGAGAGGAAAAAGCAACTACTTCATCGCGGCATAATTCAACAAGGTAGTTGACAATATCTTGCGCTGACCTGTCGTCAAACCTTTCTGCGCCGCCATATCTTAGTGAATAGTAGCCGTTTTTTCTGGTTGCCGAACGCCCATAAGGAATTTCCGTCAGCGTTTTATTGTTGCTATCGGATATTCTGTGAACAGACATGAAGCTTTCAGTGACGTCTGTTTTTAAAGGAATGATGTTTTGCAGTGACTTTAGGTTATGAGTATGGCTAAAAAACGAACGATTTAAAACAGGAAAGGCGTTGAGATGAACGTGCAGGTCTTCCATAATTTCGTATGTAAAACTTGCAGGAAAGTCGAGCTTTAGCCAGAGCAATCCTTTGCCCAATTTTTCGTTAACCGCCGGCGTATTAAAAGACTTTTTTACTTCTTCTGGTGTCCCGGCTGTTTTAAACAATGCAGAAATGGGAAGATTCCCCAACGTGAGGAATTTGTGATTGTAAAGCGTTTTCACCTTCTCAGTTATTTTCAACATTATGTCATGTGCTTCGAATATCCGTTCTGCTGTGTCGTTTGCATCATCGTGGGTATACTGTTGTCCGGGAAGCAGTTCTATTTGGCCGTTGTTGATTGTTGCTTTGCACAAAGGCAGTAGCTGATAGATCCAGTTTTGTGTTATGTGTGCTGGAAAATCAAAATAAAGGGATGCGTTGGCAAGATTGGCTAATGTCTCCGGGGCCTGAATACCGACATAGCAAGCTGCCCATGAGAGTGGTGTTGTAGTTCTCGCTATTAACTGTCGGTAACCGGCTTTATCAAAAGTAAAAAGCTGATGACCGGTTGCCAGGCACACAATTTCTGCATTAACAAGAAAAGTCTGATCAATCGGCGTAAAATTTATGTTCACTTCTTGCTTGCCCTGCTGCCCCGATAATCTTTTTTTTGCACCAAACGAAGTATATGGACTGAGCAGAAGCGTTTCATCTACGGGCCTGGCGCGCATGATAGCATGGGCAGGTTGCGGCATTGTAAGAAGGGTAGGGGTGAGCAACTGCGCTATTTTATCCAGTATACGTCCTTCGATATTCTGAACTTCGTTTGCTGCGCGATACACTTCGGTACTGAAGGCTTCCATCAACAACTTAACAAATGGATCAAGCGCGTTTATATTTTTTACGTCCCAAAGACTAGAGGCATTATCCATGAGACGAGCTTTAATAGCTTCTCTGGTGAATTGATTTTTAAGGGAAGTTTGCATGATAGTGAATTGGTTTGGGTTTGGTTGATGCGGGTTTGCTTAGCTTGGAAAATATGATAATTTTATATGGCGGTTTCTGATGGTATATAATTTCTATGTGTTTATATGATGCCTGTAGTGTGTATACCTGATCGAATGAGAATAAAAGACGACTCAGAGTTTTTATCTGCCTGTTAAATAACAATTCTCGTTCTTGTGAGCAATTATCTGTTAATCTGCCTTTTGAATACGGCTTTTATGTACGTATCCGTATATGATATTCTTAGTCATAACTTTCCACCAGTCACTATTTTTGTCTTCCCAGTATAAAAACTCTTCTCCTCTAATTATTTTATCTTTGATCTCAGAAGAAGCATTTTTTTCATTGCGGACATTGACATAACCATCAGGATCATTGATAATGCCGTGGAGCGCTTTAAAGGGCACATCGCCCATAGGGAATTTCCCAAATTCCATAGCAGGCAGATCCCTTTCGTTCATTCTATCTGCGGTATATACAAGGTTGGTGTTTTTACTTAACGCAAATAATAACGGCAAGCCATAATAGTTTTTTTTAGCGATCCGCTGGCTAAATGCTGTGTCGGAATAACATTGACTCCGTGTATCTCCAACGCCCCATCCTGCAACGGATAAACACTCTTCTAGAAAATAACAGACATACCGGTCTTTTTCGTCTTGAGTGAAAGGATAATTCGCTAATTTATTTGTAATGAAAATTTCTAAAATTGATTTTATGTTTGAGTACGCCTGACCTTCATACTGATGTAAGATTTGTCTTACGAAGTCTCGCCTGTATCTTTTTCCTTCAGGTCGGGTGTTGAAATGATAAAACATAATGTTGCTTATTCTAGCAGTATCATAATTAAGCAAGTCTTCTAGCGATTTTGCTGCTTTCTTTGTTATCTGCACATTTTTTTCATATTTCAAGTCTGAGACAAGAAATTCGCAATAACCCTCATTATCCGGAATATTCAACAGTTCGACTGTTGAAACGACATCATCGTAAAACAATATTTTATTTATATCTACGCAAGCGCGAGCTGGTTCATATTCAATTTTGCCGCTGGCTATGTCGCTTAACGACGGTTCTACGTCTTCTTCAAAACTTAACAAGCATCGTTCTTTTGTTAATATAACAGGTATTTCAGGTATGTATCTGTTACGTAATATATAATCTCCGTTTGTCTGGCTTATATCAATGCCACAATACTCCCATATCTTTTTTCGGAAAAGATTCTCATCTGGCTTTTTATAGTTAGCTCTGCGAAATATTTCTGCAAATAAATGTATGTTTCTTTCCAAGTTTATTTCTTGTTCGGTTTTATTCATTTTCGTTGTTTTTGGCATATCTGAAAAACTGTTTCCGATATTGTTTTTCGTTTGTGCATTGCACATCATCGAACATATAAGAGCGAACACTAGCAATATTTGGTTCATATATATCGGTTGTTTTATTGAGTTAGAAAGTCTCGTGTGCGGCGCTTATCTTTTGCATCAGGTTGTATGCCATAGGCGGCAAATACATCGTGTATTTTATATGCTTCGACGTCTTCTATATAACTTTTGATGGTCTTTCCTGCTTTGCGCAATTCATTATAACGATATACTAGCCGTCTCATATCGGCGTTATACACCCGTACGCAGCCATGGGTGTTCATTAATTCACCTCGGTCGTCATATTCTTTGCCGCCTGGGCCTCCTGTGAAGGCCACGGTATGGCCAGCATGAATCATAATGCCGTCGCGACCATTCTTTTCAGCTTCGCCAAATTCACCTGTGCCCTCTGTAAGTCGTATCGCGCCATAATTCCCATATTGTGGATATTCCATAACTTTCCGGCTTGTCCAAACAGTTGCAGTAAGACCAGTCGGAGTGTCTCCATTTCCGCCCGCTTTTAGCCTGTTGCGGTTTGAGCCTCTGGCAAAAGCATAACACATAAACAGAACGCCAGTATTATCAAACAAGACTAGCAGTCCTTCACTGGCTCTGTCCTTGGGTTGAATAATGTCGATATAAGCAGTGTTCGCATCAGCTTTATATGCCTTATCGTAGGTGTTAATGACACCCGGTTTAATAAGCAGTGGCCCTGTTTCCATCACGCAGTCTTTTACCTTAAAAGTGTTTGCAGTTTGAGTGAAATTAGTTTTTCTCTCAGGTCTGCTTTTTGTGCTGAGATTAAGAATATTAATAACATTATCAATATCTTTCTCATCACTTCCTCCATCGGCAACAAATTGTAATTTTTTGTTGTACCAGTCGGCCAAACCGCTAATGACAGCCTGTTGTATTGTAAAGCCTGTATCGCTGTTATTGTCTTCAATAACTATATTGACGGCTCTGTTGCACAATAATTTATCGATCGTTTTTTGCTGCTTAATATAGTTTTCCCGCCCCGTTATCTGTAATATTCCACGCCCCCTAAAGCGCCATCCGTCTCCAGGCTGCGTATTGCCCATTCTATATTTTGCTTCCCTGTTTTCATCTGCGTAAGCCAAATTTGCGATCATGACTTCATTAGCGTGCTGTGTAATATTGCCACTACGATCTTTAATAAAGCCATACTTTTCTGCTTCTTTTGGATGATTATTGAAGTAGCTTAAGTCGCTGTTCTTTAAACCTTCAACAGAATAAGCAAGACTTTCACTATACAATGCAGCCTTAAGCGCAGATCCTGATTCTTGCAAGGATTGTGCAAAGAAATGGGCTTTGCGAAGGCAGGTATTTACCTCAAAAATTTCAAACAGCTTCTTTGTATGAGCGCCGGAAGGTGTTTGCACAGTGTATGTTTTGTTTAACTCATCGGCCATTTGTTGCAGAAGCGCGTCATCGGCATCACTGTATACTTTTTTTAGAAGGTCTTTTGTTATGTCGGCTTTGCAATGCGGGCATATTATATCTTCTTCCTCTTCCGCATCCATATCTTCAAAATCTACAAATGTTGGGCTCGGCTCAGCATCTTTTGTGTTTTCCTGCTTTGCTACACGCAAAGCGTTGGGAGTGCTGGCATATTGATGTTTGTATTGCTTCAGCGATTCGTCGTCAGTTGCTGGTTTGTCTACCAGCATCTTGATGCCTATCTTATTTCCAGCACGCGCCGGTTCAAATGGCAGTATATCCTTCAATTCATACTGGCTGGCAGCGATGTCTTCCACTTCATTGCCATTAGCGTCTTTTGTTTTTGCATATACTTCCGCTACAAATACACGAATCAGCTCGGTGAGATGCTTATTTTTGAGTTCTTCTGTCAGAACGAAATCCAATTTTAATGAACCACTTTCGTCAATCACCTGGTCTTTATATATTTTTTCTTCCAAGGCAGCCACGATTGTTTTGTTCTGAGCGTTGTATGTGTCGCTCAACATATAATCCAGGTTCTCTCTGAATATTTTTACGGTCAGCTTGTCGCCCACCATATTTACAGTGTGCACCTTTAGGGGATGATTCTTTCCGTAATAAGTAATCTCGTTTTGTATGCTATGCTTGTCGTTGGTGAAGTACAGCGCTTTGATTGATTTTATATCTGTTAGCTGCAGGTAGTGTTGTTCATTGTTCAGCAGCGAATAGTAAGTTTTAGTATCTGCTGTTAATTTTTTAGTGCCGATGATTTCGGCATCAGCATTAATATTTATTCCTTCGCCACCGTTAAGCGATATTGTGTAGGCAAGCCTAATATCAGGCTTTTTATTTACCTCAATCATTAAATCCTTAAACAAGTTTTCATAACGGCTTTTATCTACTTTAAATGCAACATAAGCATGCGCTGTTGGCGGGTGGCGGTTCTCATCCGCAGTGAGTGTAACATCTGTTTCCTGCAATAGATGCCTGGGTAATTTTACAACATCAGCCAGTGTTCTGTCATCTACCAGCGCCCACACCTGTAGTTTGCAAGTTGCATTAGTGAGGCTTTCCAGTTCCACATACGCGTAGCATTCTTCATTGTAACCTGTTTGCGTACGTTTATATCCGTCATCAAAACACCAGGAAGCACTATGCAGTTTAAGTGGTGCTGCATGCACGGTTAGCTCTTCGCTAATGCCGGTATTTACTCCATTTATTACCATGTGGCAGGTAATGGTATATTCAGTTGCGGGCGGGAGATGAGGCGTGCCGTCATTATTATTACTACTACTAAATGGTGGCTGGGTAAATTTTATTTTTACCTGTTGCGTCTGGCTTGTGGATGAGTCTATTGTAGCCTGTGTGCCATTATTGCTTTTTACTTCCCAACGAAAGGTTGTTTTCTCTTGTTGCGTTACGGGCATAAGTGTTTGAACCGAGAAGGTGCCTGTAGCATCCTGTGGTACCTGCGACGGACCCGTAGGTTTGCCAACAACCCTGTTATCAGTCACCTCAAAATAATATTGTGCTGCACCTATTTTGTTGCCGTGTAAAACAAAGCTTTGCTCGGTAAGGCTTTCTCCAAAAGCTTCTATCACATATTTGCCTTTGGCATCCTGAGGTATTTGGCTGGGAAATAATCTCTGTAGTTCTTGTGGTGTAACAGTCATTGAGGGCAACCTGTTAAAATCGCTTAGAATACCTACGTGTTGCAAGTTGTTTGGATTGCTGGCATTATACAATCGCCATTCTATCGTGTTTTGATTGAGATTCTGTGTAGATAGACCCTTCACATTAAACCTGGTAATGGCACATACTATCCTGTCATTGCGCCGCATGTAATTGGCAGCGTTATGGCTAATCTCCATTACCTCCAGCTTCTTTTCTATTGTTAGCTCGAATGTTTTGCTTGAGCTAGTTGCATCATTCTTTGCGGTGACCTTGTATTGTCCTTCCTGGAAAAATGTGGTAATGATTGCTCCTTGCTTTACAGCATCTGTTTTAATGTCTACAACTGGGTTGTTAATGCCAGCGAGGTTATAAAGCAACTGCATAGGACTTAGGGACTCTATCGTCCAGTGCAGTGTTGCTCGGTCTGCTAACAGGTTAGCATGGCTCCATTGCCAATCGTTACAGCTGCCAGGTTTGCCTGGCTCGAACAGCAGGCCGCTTTCAAAGGCGATGCGGGTGTTTTTTGCGCCATTTTTACCCACAGGTCCATGAATATCTTTTACTTCGTTGGGCTGCAGCTGTACATCGATGCAATGTTTTTTGCCGTCAGGAGAAAAGCCATACGCTTCTACGCGAAATATCCCTTTGTAGTTTCTCGAGATATCTACAGAAAAATTAGGTCCATATTCTATATAAGCCCGATCCACCTGGTCGAAAGAAGGTTCCTTTTCACCAGCTTTGTAGGCATATACTATCCAGCTTATGGAGTTGGGATCTCCTTTTCCATTTTTAAAGCTTGCTGTAAATGATAATTTTTGATTTTGGCCAGGCGTTTCCAGTATTATTTTCGCAATAGAAGCATCACGCGCGTTTGCTGATTGTAACGGAGTGGCCATATTCCAGGCTGTATTGGGTTGAAGAGTGATGCCTGTTACTTCTGGTGCGTCCGCCTTTTCCAGTATATCTTCAGCCGGAGGTAACAACTGCATCATGCCTCTAAATGGTTCAATGCTTTGCGCGTCTATTTGTTTTTGTGAAACATGCCCGGTTTGCCCATGATTGGCTATTTTTATTTTACTTGGCGTGCCTGTATAGCCCATGCACTTGCCTTCTGAGGTTTCTATTAAGGGATGCTTATCTCCATTATATTTAACCAAAGGATAAAATTTGGTCCACTCGATCTTAGCTTTGCATGGTTGCGGGCTCTGATTTTTAGGCACATTTTTACATGTGCTAAAATTGAGATTTTCAAGCGATTTGTCTTTGTCTGTAGCCACTAATTTCTTACCACCGAGTATATAATATTTTTTATGCGAGGTGACTTTTAATGAGACAGGTGCGGGGCTTACAGCTCCATCACAGGTGCATGTGCCACCATCACACACATAATACGCGCGTTGTTTAGGTTTGTTTTGTTTTTGTTGAGTTTTCTTCTCAGGGTTGTTTTTGGGTGGCATATATCGCTTTTAATAATTATTAGAGTATCATTTGTTGTTCTCTTAATCCGGCAGTTTTGTAGTGTAGCAGGTTTTCATCCGCTTCTGTATCTGTACTATTAATAAAGTCAATAAAAAAGTCATCAGTATTTTCATAGTAGGCGCCAGCATTCGTTTTTATAACTGCCCGGGAGTGTAACAGCATTCCCGTTCGCGTATTGATAGTAAAAGTTATGTCGAATAAGGTGGTTGGTTCAAACGGTTTCAATGCATCGATATCATAATGTTTTGCCAGAATTCTTTTAATGTCAGCGATTCCTTTTTCTTCCTGCCAATGCTTCGTCGCAGAAAATTGAAACTCGCAGATATGTTCACTTATAAAGACGGCCTTTATTCTACCTGGAATATCGTGACAGCCGAAATCATCATGAATCCATTCAAACGTAATCTCAGTTGCTATATCTAACGTGAAGCTTCTGCTATATAACGGCATGAAAAGTATTTGCACCAATAAATCTTTTTTTATTGCATCAAAAAAAGCCCCTGCACTTTGCAAGTACCGCCCCATTTTTTCTATATACTTTTTTGCGTCGTAATTGTTACATTGGTTATTTAGGGCCTCGGCTCTTGTGTGCCATTGTTTTGTAATGAACTCTATGTTTTGAACCGCTAATGGTTTATTGGTTTTGTTATCAACTGTAATGCAGCAAGGATATATTGCCGATTGCATAGCACAAATCAATTGCTGGCTAAACGACGCGAGAAAGGTTCCATACAGCAAAAAATTGTGCTTAAGTAATTCTATGCTATACGGATTCGCATGCATGGCCAAAGCCAGATCATACTCAAGCGTTCTTTGCTTTGTTTGATGTTTTGTTTGCAAGGCTGAACTATGTAGTACTTTGTAATGGCGAACATCTTCCCATGGTATGATAGCTATAGTAATCTGCGTCTGTGATGCAGAAGATGTTGAATTGGTTTCTGTTATTTTACTCATGGGCTGTTAGGTTAAGGGTGATCAGGCAAGAATCAAAAGTCAAAACCACCTACGCCAGAAAATACTTCGAATGTTTCGATCTCTGGCAATTGCAATACTTTCTCTATCCCCTTTTTCGTCTTTAGTCTGTCATAATACGTATCAATCCATTGATATTTTCCGGTAACGAGATTATATTTCAACATGGTACTATATTCAGTGTTTCCTAGCCCTGATCGTATTGCACTTACTAAATAAAATTTATCATTCTTAAAAAGCCAACAATGCTCACTCCAACCTCGCAAAAATTCATGCTCAATAACTAATGTGTCTTTTCTTATTTCTATTCCAGAGAATGTGATATGAGAGGATCGCATCGCTTCTGGCACTATTGCATTTTTTCCTTCCGCAACAAGTGAATAATTACCATCGGCGCCACAAGAAATAATTCTGATTATGCGTTCTGAATTTCTACGGTCTTTTAGTAGTTTTTGCGGCTCAAAAATCATGATAATATCTTTTGATTTTTCTTTCGTCAGGCTACCTTCGCAAATCGTATCAATTATATTATATAGAGGAATAAATTTAGTGTAATCAGGAACGCGAAGCGCTCTATAGTTTGTTGTATCCTTGTATAAGGACATCTCGTTCATTGTTTTCACAAAACTCTTATAACTTGAATCAGCCTTAATCATATAAGCATGAACTTGTGTTAATAAGGATTGATATAATGCAGGCGTAAGATTGCTTTGCAGGGATATTTCATTCTGCTTATAATAAGTTATTCTCCTTTCAACTAAGCCTGCAAACTTTTTATCTTTAAATTGCCTTTGTTTAATCCAATTTCCATTAGCATCATAGTTAAATTCAAAATCTACAATTGTACTTACGCGGCTGCTAGACAAATCTGTCTCTTTTATGCATTCACCATATTCATCATACAAAAAATCTTTTCGCCTATCATAGTTCCCTGCATTCATCTTATCCACAATGCCATATGTTTCTCTCAATACATTCCCTCTAGAGTCATACGTGTAAACTAACCCTCTTTCTGACAGCTTTTCTCCTCTTTTGTATAAGTCTCGTTTTTCCGTCATCATACCTTTTTCAAACAACGCCCATTCGCCAATACCAGATTTTTTATCAAAATTGAAATCAACCCAGTTCATCGTATCTTTTCGGGATATAATTCTAAAGGATAGAGTAGTTGTTGTATCTTGATTTACATAGTCTTCCACTACAACCTCTTTACAAAAAGAGCTGCTTTCATTTAATTGAAAGGGAATTATGGCTTTAGAGAAGTGATAATCGCTTAAGCTTATTTCTTTGCTTTTGTCTATCGAATAAATCTCTCCATTTTCTACAAAATATCTTTCCTCTTGTTCATTTTCCTGACGTACCTGTTCAAATAAAGATTGTACCTCCCCGTCTTTTATCCAAGCCCTGGAAAAATACTTTCCATCCAAAAAATTATTTTTATTAATGCTATAGGATCCATTGTCACTATACATGTCCGGCAATCCACCTGCATCATTTAGATAAAAAAAATCTCTTACGTTGGTGTCTGAATCCGTAGTTTTTACCTTTCTTCCATTTCGATCAAACCATATAGTTGCCGTGGAAACAATTTTTCCTTCTTCAGTTTTTTGAAGAAACTCAATGCTTTTTACTGCTCCTTTGATTTTGATAGTATTATTGAGCATCTGGTTGATAGACTGTCCATAAATATTTGATGAAAAAAGAAATGTAAATACGATGCTATTTAGCGATTTCATTTAAAATAGTTTTTATTTACTTGGAAGGAGCGGGTTCTTTTTTTCCTTTTCAGCGTCTTCCTGTTGTGCTTTTAGTTTGCTAAATAATTCCGATGCCTCTTTATTATCATCCTTAAGTTCAATCCCATCCACAACATTAGTGGATGTTATAAATTCTAAATTCTTCAATACTGCAGCCTTCTCTTCATCTGATCCATTCTTATATATATATTCATAATGCATGTATACCTTGAAAGCATTATCCTTTCTTGCTTTCTTCATATTACTATTTCTATCAGACAACCCGTTGTAACCTCCATTAATAGTATTTGTAACACCGCCAACATCATCCTTGTCAACAAGTCTTCTTTTACGGAACAATGCAGATTCTTTATCAACCGCCCACTCCCAAACTGCGGATTGAACTGCATAAATAGGATTAGCAAGGTCAGCCAATGTGTTATAGTACCCCTTCGGCTTTTCTTTTGTCGAATCTTTATAATCCACGGTAAAATCAATTACTGGCGAATTTGGATCATCATCGTCAAACTGACTTTTGTTTTTTTTAATCTCCTTATTTCTAAATGCTGTAAACCTAGTGTAACTGCCACGCCCAGTCAGTTGCAATACACCTTTTCCCATAAATTTATATCCATCGCCACTTAACTCATCATTATTTTCCAAGTCATCTGGCCTGTAAGCATATGCTCTTGACATAGATTCAACATCATGAGCCGAATGTTTTTTAAGAGTTATTGTTAATTCTTTATCCTTATACAAAACAGTATCCTTAGAGAAGAAAGTATCATCTTTGGCTGCCCCATATAACGCCGCCTGATTGACCTGAATTGTCCCGTAAATATCTTTCTGCATTAGTTCCTTTAAATCAAGTTTTACACCTTTAAAATCCTTATCGTACTCAACCTTAATCATCTCTAATATTTTTGCTTCACTTAAATATCCATAACACTTTTTTTCATCGTTTTGGGGCTTTATAAAATAATCTTTGAGCAAAGCATCTTTGTAAAACCTAGTTATCTTTTTATTATTGAAATTATTCAGAAGCCCTGCTGCGCTATAATGAGAATTTTCTCCTGCTTCGAATAGGTTTTGTAGATTTTCTGTTTCTGCTAGAGCTTGGGAGATAAATTGAGCTTTCCTAATGCAAGTATCTAACTTGTATTTTTTTCTATATTTATTTACATATTCTAAAATACGTTTAATGTTGCCTTCTGCTTCTTTCTCTGAACTTCCTTTTTTAGCTAATTGTTTTCCCACAATCGCTTTAATCTGCTCAATAGTAAACTCCTTACTACATTCATCACAAGTAGGTAAATCATCATCACTCTTATCTTCGAATGCATCCTCTGGTGCATCTTCAGGATCCCCACTAAAACTCACACCATTATCTTCTCCGGTTAATACCACAGACCCACCTGCATTCATTTCAAGCGTTGAGGTATATATGTCATAATCGCCCGTTGTTGTGGAAATTATGCGGTCCGCTATTTCTGATATTGTGCCTTTTTCACCAGTCATGGTCATGTTATTTGGCGTTATGAATGCATTGAGTTATTTCTACTCTTTGATTGTACTTCATTTTTAGCATGATGATTGATATTCCCATTCTGACTGTTAATTGAAAGCCCATTTTTTGCATGTTGTACATGTTTCTCTGACTGCGTTCGTATGTCGCCGGTTGCACGCTTTTTTATATTAACCGCCGCTACACTATAATCACCTCCCGCAAGCTTACTAATATTCATGCCTGCATTTGCTGCAATGTTAATTGCCGCATTATGTGATATATTTTCGCCGGCACTTTCTACGATGTTCCCACCGGCGCTCATCACAATATTTCCTCCTGCTTTAATGGTTACATTTTGTGGTGCATTAATTGTAATGTTTCCAGTGCCGTCCATGTAGCAGCTATTGCCACTGGGGTCCGTTATTATTATGCTTCCTTGCCCATCGGTATCATCAAATTGTATGGTGCATCCGCTGCGCGTGATAATGCTTTTCAGGTGGTTATTGGTTCGCCCGCCTCTGCCATTTTTTCCATGAAAAACACTCCCGATTACGATAGGCCGATCAGGGTTGCCTTGTTCAAAATCAACAATAACCTGATCACCTTTTTCGGGAATCCATACCATACCGCGATTAGTTGGCTGATCATTATTGCCGCCGCCACCGGCATGAGGGGTGATTACTCTGATCCAATCTGTTTCCTGGCCATATTGCTGGCGCCAATTGATAAAATTCACCTTTATACGTCCTTTACCCTGCGGGTCGTCATTACTGAGAACTATAGCAGTTAATGGATAAGTTTGCGGCCTTTCGCAAATGAGTGGGGGAGGAGCCTCGCAAGGTGCTAAAATAGCGGTGAACTCATTATAGTACTTCCCAGACGCATCGAGCTTGTGTTTAACGTAGCTGATCCTTATGTCGGTATGCCGTTGCTCTCTTTCGAGGCGTTTACCACGCAGGGTTACAACCATGCCCACTTGCAATTGAAAATGGGAGCTTTCTCCGTTTATTTCATACATGCCTGCACCAGTACTGTTGGTAAACAACCTGGCCATGTCCATTAATTGATAGTCACCTGCTGGGAGAACATTTGGGTGTATATAATTACGTGCATAGGGTGCCATCTGTTTTGCCCGCAAAAAAGCATAACCTCTGTAGGATTCTTCAAAACCTTTCGGCTCTGAGGTCTCATGCATAAACGCGTCATTTAAATGAGATTCGTAGTCATAAAGCCCGCTTTGTATAGGGCGCAGGCGCATGTTCATATTCAGGTGATAACAATTCTGGCCGTAAAAAAGGTCTGGCCCCCGCTTATTATTTGGCCTGCCAAAGATCAGGTTATGCCCATCAAAGTAAAGGAACTGGCTGGTGTCTGCAGCAAGCCGTCGTAAAAAGCTCCAGGCGCTTTCATTAAAACGGCAGACATACTTAACCGGATCGGTGAGGCTGGGATTAGCGATAATATCGCTTCTCACTTCTTCCAGTGGTTTGGCTACAGAACGGGCCACAGATGCAAGTGTTTCATCACAAAAACTTTCATATGATGGCGCCCCGTCCAACACCCACGTAGGGCTGCATCCTTTAAGTATTAGATGCCCTTCGTTTAGCGAGTCATGATCAAACTGCACATCAGTAATATAAAACTTGCCCTCGAATTGGCTGATGTAATCCCTGTTGTTCTTATCATATATAATCACTTCAGAGTACTTACCCAATAACTCTTCTGCACCATCAAAAAAAAGCACGCCAGGTTTCTGTATTTCCTCATGGCGGATTTTCAGACTGAGGTAATTGTGATCTGAAAACTGTTGCGTTATTTCCAGTGACAGAACCTGCTTAATAAGCTCACCGTTGATCCGGATTTCTGCACCAATGTGCTGTGGTGTATTAATAGAAGAGGATGAAGTAGTCATATGATTTAGAAACAATGGTTTATGTTAGAACCTTACACATTTTTTAGGAAGCCGGCAATCTAATAGTGAATAAGTGTGATAAAAGCCGGCTGCGGTTTAATTGCATGCCGGCTTTTTTGGTTACTTACTAACTGTTTTGATCAAAAGTTAATTCTGCGTTTCCTTCGACGGTAGTCTTGGGCGACAATGTAATCGTGATCTGATAAGGAAACTCGTTTGAAGAGTTATAAGATGAATGGTAATAAGTAATAGTACATTCCTTGAAATCTGTTTCAACAAGTTTGCCTTCTTCATGTGTGTTGAACAGTGTCAGTTTCGCGTCGAATCGCTTACGGCTGTTTGCGTACTTTTCGAAAATTGCAGTAGTGTCGTCCTTTCCTTCAATCGTGAATTTGGCGTCTGCTTTAGTAGCATAAGCAGTAGCTCGGTTCCATTGGTCAACCGGTTTGGTTGATTCAAATGATGCTGAGAAAACATTGTATTCTTTTCCATCTAATGAGAGGCGAGCCAACTTGGCTGGTTTGTTTGCCATTGTTTGTTTTTTTAAGGTGTATTAAAATTGTGAATAAGGCATATTGATTACCCTTGCTGGTATTCTGTGTTCCATTCCGCATTTTCATCTTCGCCTTTGTGGCCATCGAGTTTAATAACGAAGCTTTTTGCGGGGAAGTAAGGAGTGATATTAATATCAAGCCAGATCCGGTCTTTTTGCTGTGGATCTTGCTCAAAGCGAATGATCTTGAATTTTTCAATCAGTTTATCCGGGCCCTTTATACTATCCAGGTAGCGTACAATTTGTCCGCGCAGATCTGCTTCTGTCTTCACATTCCAGTTCTCAAACGCACGACGGTTTAAAAAGTCAAACAGGACTTTTGTTACATAGTCAAAAACGCGCACAACAGAGTACGTTTGCAAGCCGATATTATCACCTGTAAACAATGTTTTAGCTGAGAAAGCCATCACCTTTCCATATTCATTCACCATTGGCACAAGGCCCAGTTTCTCCAGGTGGGATATTTCAGATTTTTTCAGTTCAAACCTGACTGCATCAACTTCATTCATACCACCATGTTTTTTGCCTGCAGTTACCTGGCTCATTAATGTATAGTGCATTTTTCCCGCAAGCGAAGTTGAGCCCGGAATAAACACATCTTCCTCTTCCCCTATATCAGTCGCTTTGCCACGGCCGGCAAGGTAATTACAGGTCATGATCACATTGCTTCTGTGCAATTCGCCACCTGTTAAATTGGCCGCAGTGAACATCTCAATTACGTCATCGGGTTTATCCAGGTTGGCGAAGTCGGTAACAAGCATTACCTTATTTTCATTGGCAATCTTTGCCCACTTCTCAACAACTTTATTAGAGCCAAGGTACCCCGGAAGGACAAGCAGCGAGTAGTTTTCACGAAGGTCGAGCCTGTCGTATTGTTGCTTTAATTCTGCTGCTATGAAATCTATAAAAAGTGGGTTGTCGAGATCTTTTACATGAGCCGGCGAAGCATTTACAATCACTACATTATCAACTTTATCGCTTTCAGTGTTTTTGTAAAACTGTGATATTGTTCTATATGCTGTTTCAAGCTCACGGGTTGTTTTCAGCGCATTGCACAGATTTCTCTTCATCAGTTTTTCCGCTGCATCAGCTTCATGTTTACACTTGTTGATCATCTCAGAAGTGTCGCCGCTGTTTTGCAAAATGTCGAGCCAGAGTTCAAGTGTTTTATGTAAATTTTTTCTGTCTTTTTTCTTGTCAGGATCGGTGAGGAAAATTTCTTTCCTTGCCTTCCTGTCGGGGTTGAGATTGGCAATGCCATCAATTGTATTTTCAAGAAAAGCGAAGCCGCCGGATTTGGCGAGTTTTTGAATTGATGTACTGAAATCGCTTTTATAGGTATGTTGTTTTAAAGATTCGACCACAGTGCCGGACTGTTGCATTTTTGCCATGTGATTTTTTTAAAGGATTTAGATAAGTAAAGCAGGCTTATTTAGCAGGCTCAAGCTCTGTTAAACCTTGTTGTATTGCATTAATTATTGCTTCTTTAGTGTCGGGATTAGCTAATAGCGCCTGCAATACCCTGTTCGATTTTAGTTGTTTCATGATTCTTGCATATTGCTCCTGTTGCACGTTCAGTGTATTCAGCAAATTGCTTTGACGTGTTATATTTGCTGGTGTAAAATCGCCGAGGTTGCTAAAGTTCAGCGTCTCGCCAGATGATTCTCCGTTTGCGTTTTCCAGGTCTACTTTAATAGATGGTTTGAAATGCGCAAACACATCGTTCACTGTTTTTAACCCTGCGATTGTCTCGGGGTGTAGTGGCTCTTCACTTGTAAGTTGTGAAACAAGAAGCGTTTTGTTAGAGGATATTTCGTTGATAGCTTCACTCGAATCTATCTTTACTTCATTCCCTCCAACGCCATAATTGTACATAGCCATTGTGTTTAGTTTTATTTGAGGAATAATTATTTGACTGGTTGTTTGTCGCGCATTTTCATGCACTTTATTTGTTTTCTTTTTAAAGACTTTTAAAATGCGAATGATAGGATCTATATAATTCGACATAGTTTTAATTGCTGTTCTTTTCAATTTGATCATTGACTGCAGACAAAACTTCCCAACCCAATTGATTGTCTTTAGTCAGGCCGATTTGTATTCTGCAATCTTTCTTTACCTGGCCGCTTACCAGCATGCGCGAGACAGGCCGGCGGATCTGGTGACGAATTACACTGGCTATCTGCCTGGCGCCATAAGTAGAAGAAAAGCCAGCATTGACAAGCTGCTGTTTCGCTTCCGCACTGATCTCTAATTGAATATCCTGCCTGTTCAAAGCCTCCAATAAAGATTTCAACTGGAGATCAAAAATGTGCGAGGCCATCTCTTCGGTAATCGGCCCAAAAGGGATTATTTCTGTTATACGGCCCAGAAATTCAGGCCTGAAATAAGGCCGCATTTTTTCAAGTAGTTCATTGTGTGTTGGAATTTTATCTTCTTCAAATGACTGCACTATAAAGTCGCTTCCAATGTTGGACGTAAAGAGAATAAGTGCATTACTGAAATCGCCTTCTTTGCCTAGTTTGTCATGGATTTGCCCTTCATCCATTATCTGCAGAAAAATATCAAATACTGATTGATGGGCTTTTTCAATTTCATCAAACAACACAACTGAATATGGTTGCTGGCGAATCTTGTTCACAAGTAAACCGCCCTCTTCGTAACCAATATATCCCGGAGGCGCGCCATACAATAATGCGGCTGAATGTTCTTCCTTAAACTCAGACATATCAAGCCGAATCATGGCTTTTTCATCATTAAAAAGAAATTCGGCAATGGATTTAGCCAGCTCTGTTTTTCCTGTGCCGGTCGGCCCCAGTAAAAAGAAAGAACCTATTGGCTGGCTGGGTTTATTCAGGCCGCTACGGTTTTCCAGGATAGCGTCACTAACTGCTTTTAGTGCATGTTCCTGGCCTATTATCCTCTGTTTAAGGTGGGAATGCATTCCCAACAATTTTTCTTGCTCATCTGCCTGAATCTCTCCGATGGGGATGCCTGTTTTGATAGAAATAGTCGAGGCAAGATCCTGGCGGGATACCGAATCTTTCTTTTGTTCAGCCTGCTTTTTTAGCGTTGTAAATGTGCCCTCAAGCGAGGTTATTAAAACTTGAAGTGGCGTATTTTCGGCTTTATTTGAACGTGCCTGCAATGTTGTGCTGAATGAGTTTGCAATCAGCCGTTGAAGGCAAACAAGCTGTTTGCGTTTTTCATGTTCGCTGGCAATATTGCATTCCTTTATTTCCATGAATATATCATGCAGATGATCAACTTCATACTGCATTGTCTCTGACGATGTTTTTATAGCTGCCATTGTCCTGTCAAGCAGGTCAAATGCCGCATCTGGTAGCTTTTTATCTTTGATATACCGTTTGGCAAGGCGGATGCACTCAGGTACTACATCTTTGTCAACCATAATGTTGTGGTGTTCTTCGTAAAGTGGCAGATGCAACTCAATCATTTTTTCTGCCGCTTGCTTATCCGGTTCACTCACCTGAAGTAATTCGAAACGCCTGTTGAATGCACGTTCAGGTTCAATTAATTTTCTGTACTCATCAGGCGTTGTGGCGCCTATTATCGTTATCTCGCCACGGGAAAGAATCGGTTTTAGAATGTCAGAGGTACCCGCCAGCGGTCCTTTGCCATTAACCAGGGTATGAATTTCGTCAATGAATAAAATAGCTTTTTGTTGGCCTTTTAATTCTGCAATTATTTTCTGCATGCGGTCTTCAACCTCTCCTTTGTATGTTGCTCCTGCACAAAGTGCGGCTAAATTCAATTCATATACATTCGCCTTTTGAAGAAACAGTGGTACTGTTGAATTAGCTATAACTATTGCCAGGCCATTCACAAGGGACGATTTGCCAACACCTGCATCGCCAGTAATCAATACATTCGGTTTGGTGCGCCTTCCAAGAATCTCAATGATCTGGCGCAACTCCATTTCACGGCCAATAACAGGATCTAATTCATTTGCTCTCGCAAGTGCTGTTTTATCAATGCAATATTTTTGAAGTACAGATGATGCAGTGCTGAAAAATTCTTCCTGCTCGTTTGTTGATTTAACCATCAGTTCGGATATAAAATCCTGTTCACGTAATGGAAATGATTTAAGTTGGTCGTAGGTAAAAGCCACGCCTGGTTTGCAGATTACGGCCAACATGGTGAAGGCTGTAACATCAGTAAGGCCAAGTTTTATCTTTAAGTGGTCGGCTTCTTCAAGTATACGGTGTATTGCTTCTGTTCCTTCAATAACATCGGGAAGTATGTGAGATTTCGGGCATTCATCTATTCGTACTTCAGACCATTCTACAAGATAGTTCATGTCCTGGTTCAATGCTTCAAGAAATATGTGTAGTCCGGCTTCCGGGTGTAAAAGCGCTCTTAGTAAATGTGCGGGCCAAAGCTCGTTGTTATAGTATTCCCGAGCAAATCCTTTCGCAATAGTGAATACATGTTGAACCGACTCATTTATAGAATGACTCATTTTATCTTTAAAGGTTAAGGTTGTGAGGTAACTGCTTAGCGCAATTATATGATGAAAATAATCAAATTATTATTTGAAAATATGTAAAATTTAGTAACTAAGTTTTAATATGTAAATATTTTTACAAATAAAAAATTTATACAGTATTTTCGTTTTGAGAGAATCTCTGTTTTTTGCCCTAAACTTTTATAACCCGTAAATGCAACCTTTAATAAAACTGGAAACGGATTTTAAGGCCGAAGTTCTTGCAGCGCTGCATGTAGCTGAAGACCTTGATGTTGGCAAAATTATTATTGAACGCTTAGGCAATAACTCGCGTACACACGCTAAGGATATTCATCATATCTACGAACATGTTAGCGCTGGCAATTTAAATAAACACACCATTTTTCAAACATACCGGCAAAGTATTTATGAGGCGATGCCTGAAGCATTATTTCATCCGCCCACGCTTGGTGAGATTACAATGACTGAAGCTGAGGCTGTGGAAGAAATTAAACAGCAACGCCGGCGAGAACAGGATGCCAGGTTTTTTTTCAGGCCCTTTGAACAGGAAGCATCTTATATTGAGATTAGTGCCCTGATGATAGAGCTAATGTATGAGCAAAAAGGGAACTTCAATAATCTCTTTTATTTGTTTGAAGAGGCCTGGCCAATTATCAGCAGGCTTCCTGAGGAGACTGCTTTGTGCTTTATTTACATTCTTCCCATTTTGCATGAAGTACGCGGCAATAGAAAATGGATTGAACAATGCATGTCTTTTTTACTAAACAAGCCGATTACTATAGACATAGTCTATGGGGTAAGAAAAATTCAAGCAACAGACGGCTTCACTTTAAATAGTTGTTGCTTAGGAATTGATAGTTGCATCGGAGGTAGCTCGTATTATGACGGTTTGCCGGAATGGAATATTTGTATTGGCCCCATCCGGAAGCAAGATATTGGCGATGTATTACCCCAAAGCGGTTTTTTTGAAGTACTAGAACTGCTTGCAGCATGTGTTATACCCGATTTCGTATTAGATCGCTATACCGTTACAACGCAAAAAGAAGGCAATACAACTCTTTCAACCCAGCAGGATTATGGAGCCCGCCTGGGATTCTCCTTCTACCTTTAATTAGATTTTTTGTATGATCACGAATCTCTTTTTTCAGTTTCTGCTTGCGCCACTTATCGTTTTACTGCTGGCAGCTCTTTTGATTTTTGTAAAGAAAAAGAACAGTTTGGTTTCAAATAAAACGCTTATGATTTTTATCCTGGTTAATGCCGCGTGCATGGGCATAGCTGGATTGTTTGGTTTTATGGGAAACAATTTCTCCCCGATGGGATATTTGCTTGCACAGCTGACTTTCTGCGGTATGGGCGCGGCATTCGTACACTACTATGAAGAGTATGTCAACAAACATGTTTCTAGCAACAAAGCGTTTATGCAAGCAATGGTTATGGCAATTATTACTGTTCTCGGAGGCTATTTAATGGCATTGGTATTTAATGCAGTTGGCGGAGCGCCGTTTGGGTATACAGCTGCAACTTCGCTGTTAATTTTTCCATTACCTCTTTTGTTTCATAAAACTTACCTGGCACTGATTAGCATTCCTGTTGAAATATATGATGTGTGGAGATACGACAAAGATGCGGACGATCTCAATCTTGATGCTTTTGAATTTGACAGATTGCTGGTGCTTGAGATAGAATTGTGTAAAAAATTGAATGACAAAGACAGATTGAGGCTGATGGTTAAAGCGCCTGATGAAATTCAGCTGGGAACATGGTTTCAGAAATTTGTCAACAATTACAATGGCAAGAACTCCGCTGAAAAAATTGAGCATTCTGATGGAGCGGAGGTGCCTTACGGCTGGATCTTTTATTGCAAGCCATCTTTTCTTCACAAACGCCGCCTGCTTGATCCTGCAAAGAACATCCGTGCAAATCTCATTAAAGAACATATTACCATCATTGCCAAGCGCGTAATAGAACATTCTGAAGAAATTTTTTATAAAAGCAATAAATAGACAAATATGATTGTGCCTCCTAAATATTTAGCTGTGAACTGGGCGGATGGAATGAAGGTTGCCAGGGACCATTTTGATTGTACGGAGAATTTTGTGATAGATAACCTTAGGGATATTGCATCTGTACCTGTTAACAAATTTAATTTCGGATTGCTTCCGCCCCTTCCCGTTGGCGGTGCAAAGCTTAGCGATTATGAGGTAACCAGAACAGCTACAGGCCAATTGCAAATCCTGGTTAACTATTGCCAGGCTATCACTCCCGGAGGTGTTCGTATTTCAATAGTAGGAGAGGGCATCAGGAAGAGCTTGAGTTTGTCTGACTTGAATGAGCCCGGTGCCTCAGAAGAAAGATCGGAGTTAATAGATAAAGGAGAAAGTTTGTATGTAGTGATTGTAGCGGATCCATTTAAAAAAGCGATGGTGGGTAATCCTGATCCGGAAGAGGTTCCGATACGGCACCCTTTTACACAACCGTCTTACTCAGTCGAGCTTAGAAATAGCAATACAATTATGGGACGCGAACTGGGAATGAATCATCTTATAATTGGAAGGTTGAGAAGAATTGGCAACGAGCTGGAAAAGGATGTGAATTTTATTCCTCCAAGCAGTACGATTAATAGTTGTGTGGCACTTATTGATCATCTGCGTGGCATTTGTAATAAGATGAATGAGTTGCAAAATAGCTCATTGCAAATTGTATCTAAGATCAACTATAAAAATCAAAAGTCTATCGTTTCGCAAAATGTGAAGGCAATGTGCAGCGTTATATTGCAGTACTGCTCACAAAGCTATTTTGCCATCCGCAATATGATGTCTTCGCTGCCGCCTGTTTACCTGCTGAATGCATTGTCAGTGCTGGCAAATCAATTACTCACTTTTCTAAAATTGCTTCCCGAAAATGAGAAGGAAGAGTTGCTGAATTATTTCTTTGAATGGAGCGACATAACGCAAGTGAATTTTTTAAAGATACTGGAGGATATGATCGAAATAAATTATGATCACTATGATTCAGGCGACTGTTTTGTGCTATCAGTTAAGATGCTTGCAGATATTTTGATCGTGTGGAAGAAGCTCAACTCTCTTGAATTTATCGGACAACACAAAGAAAGTATTATAGTAAAAGAAGAGGTGATTTCTAATGTGGTTAAGGAAAAGAAGGGTTGGAGCATTTTAGATTAAACTGATTATATGAAGCACGCGGTAATTACATTTTGGATGTGTTGTATTTCGATTATTCCAGGTTTAGGTAGAGAAAGGCTTCCGGCCTATGTGACTGATAGTGTGTATTATAATGCTTATATCAATAATTATATTTCAGTTTCGAAAAATGATATTTTGCATATAAGCAGCGCAAATAAAAAGTTACTTGCTTTTATGGAAGCTATGTTGCAGGCGAATGGACTGCCTGCACAATTGAGAAATCTTGCCATTGTTGAATCTGGCCTTAATAATCAAACTATATCCTGGGCGGGCGCTGCTGGTTGCTGGCAATTAATGCCGGAAGAGTCCCGTACTCATGGGCTCGTGTTAGATAACCTGCGGGATGAACGGTTTGATATAATTAAAAGCACTTCCGTCGCAATCCGGTTACTGAAAGAATTGCATGCGAAGTATGATGACTGGCTGTTAGTAATAGCTGCATACAATTGCGGTAGCGGTAGGTTAGATAAAGCCATAAAACAAGCTGGTGAAAACAGTTTCTGGAAAATACAGCAATTACTTCCGTTGGAAACACGCAATCACGTTAGGAAGTTTGTCGCTGTTTGCGATGTGTTGGATGGTAATACGTTATTCTCTTCCAAAACGAAAACGCAAGAAAATTTTCAGGTTAGTGGTACTGATACGGTGCTCGTGAATGCCGCTTTTCGCCTGGCGAAAATTGCGCAATTCCTGAAAATTCCAGAAAGTAAATTGAATGAACTTAATAGCAATTTTGAATGTCAGCCGAATGCACAAGCAGGGCGTTTTCTTGTACTGCCATCGGATCTTGTGGTAGACTTTATGTTGTATAAGGCCGATATATTGCGGGCATCGCTTGAAGAAATTGACAATAGCGGAGGTGGCGCCAATGTAAATCAAGCCTCCGGGATATTGAAGTAAATCAGTAAAAAAGGATTTGTAAACCAATTAAAGCAACAGAAATGTATTATAAAATTCCTTTTGATCTGGGCGCTGTTATGCAAGGGACGGCTTTGCGTGAATGCGATCTTGCAGAAAGCATAGCCCAACACATTCAGATTCTCATAACGACAAGAAGTTCGGAAAATAGGTTTGACAGGGCATATGGAAATGTCGTGTGGGATCTCGATTTTGAGAAAGGCTTATCAGACCCTGATTGGGAAGATAAGTTCAGGCAGTCAGTTTTGGGTAACCTTCAAATGTACGAGAAACGTATTTCTAATATACATGTAGTTATAAAAACTGAAATGATAGAGAAGACCTGGCCATTAAAAAAATATACTGAAATAAAAAAGAAAGTCACCATTTTAATCACCGCACAAATGGTTGATTCGTCAGAAAGATTTTCATTTAAAACCGAATTGTATATAAGCCCAATGGCTATTGTATAAAAGGTTTGATAAATGTTTATCGATAGTATTAAATAAAGAAAGCTTTGAATAAATACTGCGATAAATGAACTTTGCCATGAAAAGCCATATGCTTAAAAAGCTTCATTTGCGCTATCTTTCATTATCAGGTGTTGTTGTTTTGAGCAGCCTAACTCTAAATAGTACATTATGTAAATTTGATACTATTTAGAGACTGGTAAACTTGCTTGTACCAAATAGTTAATCATCTTTTAGAATATAAATGCGAAACCTTGCACAAGTTTGTTTTCCAGGCTGATAAGTTTGGCCATGTCAAATTGTGCAAGGTTTATGGATTATATACTTTTTTGCGAGGACGGATCAGGCACTATCAGAAGTGCACAGTTTAAAATTACTGCTCGTCAAACCAAAGCCTTTTGATTGTATGACGGACAAGAAATGAAGTCTCATCTTTGTCTTTTCCAATAAATCTGATATTATTGTTTTTCATGTCCAGCAACATTCTGTATTTATTGCCAACGTCACTCACTACTTCAAAATCCCATGTTTGGTTTTCCTTGTTTTCTACACTCGATTTTATATAGTATGTGGACGATATTGTTGCTGTTGTATGTGTCATCATCGTCATGTCCTTATTAAAATCGAACAAAGTAGCTGACCCATCATCGCTGCTTACCAAGATCCATTTTTCCTGGTTGTCACTCCATACGTAATCTTCACGAAGATTTGTAGAAATGTGCATTTGTGCTTCTGTTTTTGAAAACAGGAGTGACCCTGCCATGTACAGAAGAAGGAATATCTGTTTCATTTTTTAAGGTTTTATAATTGTATAATGTTGATAATAAAAGGTGGCTATCAATAACAACATCCAGCTTACTGTTATAACAAAAAGAAAGAATAGTATTGAAGTCAGCTACCCATCTGTATCATTTTTACAACACAATGTTAGATAGATTTGGTTTCGGTATCAAGAGGAAAAACACCGAATTTAGTTGCATATTTTTCCTGCAATTAAAACTGCCTTTTTTGAGCAAAGCAGGATGATAATTGTGAACTTAAAAAATAGCAAAGTGGTTAACCCGTAACTTGAAGGAAGTGGTGTCAGAGAAACAGAATGTGTATAGGTCCGATGGCTGTTTTATTGCAACGTCGTAAATGAAATCGCAGCATGCGATAGAGTAAGCCCGCGAAGCTTAGAAGCTTCGCGGAGCGTTAATTTGAACTCAGGTGCCCGGTATGTTCACTGCTTAATAGTTGTAACAATTTGTCAAGATGATAATCCTTTTCTTCCTCCCTGCTGTAAATAACCATTCCGTCTTTATTCATTAAAAATACCTGCGGTATAGAAGGCCTGTTGCCAAATGCATAATACAAATTCATGTCCCGGTAAATATGCGTCCAATCCATTTTCCCTTTGTTCACCTCTTTGATGAATTTGGTAGAATCTTTGTCAAAATCAACCGCTATTATTTCAATAAAATCTTTCGGATATTTTTGCCTTATCGTTGTTATCTGGTTCATTTCCGCCATGCAGGGAACACACCATGTGGCCCAGAAATGCAGCAGTACATACTTGTTGTTTTTAAACTGCTTTTTTGATATTGGCTTACCCGTAATATCTGCAGACAAAAACTCCGGCGCATTGCGTCCTTTTACCGTATTCGCCCTGCCGTACAATAACTGCTCAAGCCTGCGTCCTTCATATGAATTGCGTAAGCCTTCAGGAAAAACCGAGTGATAGTAGGTTAAAAGCGTATCTACGCCTACACAGCCCGACTGCGCTATTTTGTTCTTATAATACCAAAGCAAATAGTAAGAAGCTGTGTTGTTGCAAACAAACTCAAAATCTTTGCGGTACATGGTGTTGTGCATTTGCCAAAACCGGTCGTAGTAAGGTTGTTCACCACTAAAAATCTTTTCGCCATTTGTTATAGTAAAGGTTTTCAGGGCAGCTCTTTCATGTTTATCATATTCGGCCATGCGTGCCTTCTCATCTTCAAAACTGTATGCATGTGTTAATGTATATGTTTTAAACATGTTTGTCTTCAGCGCCGCTCTGGCAAAGGATATTTTTGCTACCGTATCTTTTACAAAAAATACATCGCTGTAATACTCGGGTGCATCCAAATAGGCTATCTCAAGTGCAGCAAAGTCGAATGCATAACTACCGGTAATGTGTATGTTTTCATCAGGAAAATCATCGCCCCTAACTGTTATGGTGTTTTTGCCATCGTCATAAGAAACCGCAACATGCTGGCAGATGGTGGAGTCGGCAAAGCTAATGGTTAAGTCAAATTTTTTTTGTGCACATACAGTTATACAGCACACGCATGTAATTACGAAAACAAGGGTTTTGAGCATACGTAGTGATTTGAATTTCGATCAACAGAAGTTATAGCCCGTAGCGAATAAAATGGCTATTCTCTTTTTAAATATACGTTAGCGTAATAATTTGCCATGCGCCCGTAGCTGGTTAATCTTTCATCGGGCCGTCATTCACTTTCACGCCATTCTTCCAAACTTCCAAAATAGAACGGGTATTTTTAATATCTTTTGCGGGATTGTTCTGAAGCACAATAAAGCTGGCTGAATTACCCTTTTCCAGCGTTCCGGGTATCTTCTTGTGAACCACTTTGGCGGCGTTTTGTGTGGCAATCATTATGGCCTGCAACGGTGTTAATCCAGCCTGCGTTAACAGCTGCATTTCCAGGTGTTCGGAGAATCCCTGCACGCGTACCGGGTTAGCGCCGGAATCAGTGCCCAGCGCTATTAATACGCCTGCATCAAACAACTTTTTTACGTTACGCAATGCAGTTTCAAACGCAGCTTTGTTTTTTTCAAAATTGGGGTTCGACATAATTTTGGAACGATAGCTGCTCTCTGTAATCATTTCATACACGCCCAATTCAAGGGCTACTTTAAAGAAAGGTTCTTCCAGCCACTCGGGTTTATTGGCGTAGGCAAATTGAAATTCATCAAGCGATAAAGTGGGGATATATGCAACGTTCTTTTGTTTCATTTTTTCAATCAGCGCATCATCTACGTCTTTGTCGCGAATGCTATGCGCAATAATATCAAGCCCCTGGTCTACCAGCCTGTGCGCGTCTTCAAGGTAATACAGGTGTGATGCCACGCGTATGTGTTGCTTGTGCGCTTCACCAATAATGGCAGCGGAAATTTCAGGTTTCATCTTGGGCGAAGTGCCGCCAAAATCATCTACCCACATTTTAATCAGGTCGGGCTTTAATTTGGCCAGCTCCTGCACGTCTTTAACAGCCTCTTCAGGCGTTGCGGGCCTGTAAACCTTATCCATGCCCAGGCTGGCGGGAGGGCCGCCATTAGGGGCGCTAAATCCGTATCCGGCGGTATAAATGGTTGCGCCCGGAAGCCAGCCATTTTGAGAAGAGTCGCGCATGCCAAAAATCATTTCGCGGTCCGATCCCATTACCTGTATCGCGTCAACGCCATACGTTTCATATTTCTGCAACTGGCGAAGAATATTTTCGCGCGTATAGTTAACGGCAGAAGCGGTAACGCCTTTCACTGTGCCAAGGTGCGCATGCGCATTCGTTATAACAGGCATAATTGTTTTTCCTGACAGGTCCTGCGGCATAACAGTCATCACGGTAACCATTTCTTTGGTCGACATGTCAACAATCTTTCCATGGTCTATCAACACAAACATATTTTGTTGCGGCGGCTTGCCTGTGCCATCTATAACTGTAACGTGCTTTAATAAAACCGGTTGAGCCTGTCCATACCCCCGAAGTGCCAGAAACAGTAAAACTGTTGTTAATGTATAAAGTGTTGCTTTCAAGGCTATTTTTTAGATACAAAGTACAATTAACAATTGATAATTGCAACCGGCGCCGTGTAATGCACAGTGTAAAAAGAAAAAACTGTTGAGCGTTTTTAAGCGTCAACAGTTCTTGTATAATGAGCTGTGAATTTATTTTTTGGTGCCGGGCTTTAGAATATCTATGAAACATCGTTGCGTCGCACTCTTGTACTGTTTGTTAATAATGAACACATGAACATTCAGGCAGTATTTTACTTAAACTGAATAGATGCCTCATCGCATAGGTGCCCTATTTAAATAAGTGCATTTATAAAAGTAGAAAGTGTATGCAAAAAAAGCTGATAGCTAACAGATGACTGCTATTACGGCACATTAATATACTTATGCACCTGCAAGCTCAGTTCCCACTGAGGATTAGCCTTAATGTAATCAACAATCAAGGGCGTCATTTCGGCGGCCTTGCTCCATTCAGGCTGAAGGTATAGCTTACATGAAGGACTCACTTCCTTTGCATGTTTTTCCGCCCAGTCAAAATCAGATTTATTGTAGATAATAACTTTCAGTTCATTTGCTGCAGCCAACACCTCAGGCAATGGTGCTTTAAATTTCTTTGGAGAAAGACAGATCCAATCCCATTCACCCGATAACGGGCTTGAGCCGGAGGTTTCCATGTTTGTTTCAAAACCCGCTTCATGCAATGCACGCGTTAGTTCATTCAGGTTATGCATTAAAGGTTCTCCGCCTGTGATTACAGCGAGCCTGCCAGGATTGGCTTTCGCTTCTTCAATAATTTGCTCAACGGGTAAAACCGGGTGAGCGGTTACATCCCAGCTGTCTTTTACATCGCACCAGAAACAACCTACATCGCAGCCTCCCAGCCTGATGAAATATGCCGCGCGCCCCTGGTGAAAACCTTCACCCTGTATTGTATAAAAAGCTTCCATAACCGGAAGCTTTGTTGTAATATGTTCGTTAGTTAAAACCATTTTAATGTACGATGTACGATGTTAGATGTACGATGTGCGTTCAGGTGCTGCATAAAAAGCTTTCTTCAATCTTATCTTTTTTCTAAGTGCGAAGTACGATTTACGAAGTACCTAAGTTCATCTTTAAACACATTTTCCAGCCTTTTTCTTTGCAAGCACGAAGTACTCAAATTAAAAAGATCTCATTTTTCACTCATCCCCTGATCATTCTTATTCCTCAAACCTTAAACCTCACACCTTACGCCTTAAACCTCAAGCCTGAAACCTAATCCCTTACAGCTTTTCTTTATACGCCTGCAATGTATTCTTCATCAATCCTGCAATAGTCATTAACCCAACGCCACCGGGCACAGGAGTAATGGCTGAAGCTTTTTCTGCAACTTCATTGTAAGCCACATCACCTTTAATTCTATAACCTCTTTTTGCCGTGCTGTCTTCAACCCTTGTAATACCTACGTCTATAATAATTGCGCCACCTTTAACCATGTCGGCTTTAACAAATTCAGGCCTGCCCAGCGCCGCAACAATGATGTCTCCCTGCAAACACATCTCCTTAAGGTTAGGTGTATGCGAGTGGCAAACTGTTACCGTGCAGTTTCCAAAAGCGTTGTTGCTGCTTAACAAAATGCTCATTGGGCGGCCCACAATATTGCTACGTCCAATCACCACAGCATGCTTTCCTTTGGTGGAAATGTTGAAGTACTCCAACATCAGCATAATGCCATAAGGTGTAGCAGGAATGAAGGTCTGCAGGCCTTGCACCAGCTTACCTACACTCACCGGGTGAAACCCGTCAACATCTTTAGCCGGGTCAATCGCCATAATGATCTTTTGTTCATCTATGTGCTTAGGCAAAGGCAACTGAACAAGAATGCCGTCTATATCTTCGTTCTTGTTTAACTCATCTATGGTTGCAATAAGTTCTGCTTCAATAACTGTATCGGCCAGCCTGATTAAGGTTGAACCGAAACCGATTTCTTCGCAGTGTTTTACTTTGCTTGCTACGTACGTTTCGCTTGCGCCGTTGTTGCCAACTAATACTGCCGCAAGGTGAGGGGCTCTTTTGCCCTGAGCTTTTAACGCGTCAACTTCTGTCTTTAATGAATCTATTACCGATTTGGAAGCGATTTTACCGTCTAATACTAACATGGCGCAAAGATAAGCGCTGGCTGGTAATGTTCCGAATGCCAACTGTCATAATCGTGGTTCTCACTGAAAATCATTAAGAAACAAATATTGGATGGCATTTTTTAACATGTGTGGTTTCTATGATGTGCAACCTTCAAATTTCAGTTCGTCTATTTTAATTATGATCTGTTAAAAAAAAGTTTTATATTTTTTTTAACAAACCTTATTCTTTAACTAATCTATGCAAACATGGGACGAATACTGACACTCTTTGTGTTATTGCTTGTTATGCATAACACATTTGCACAAAGTGCAATTACCGGAAAAATAGTTGATAAGAACGGGCAGCCGGTAGAAGGCGCATCCGTCTTGCTTAAAGGCACGTCTTCAGGCACGGCCTCTACGCAAGATGGCAATTTTACCATCACTGCTAAAAAAGGCGATGTGCTGGTAATATCAGCCCTGAATTTTGCCAACACGGAAGTAAAAGTTGGCGGCGAATCATCTTACACAGTAACCCTAAACCCTCAGGATAATGTAGTAAACGAGGTGGTTGTAACAGCCCTCGGTATTAAAAGAACCCGCAACTCATTGCCATACGCCGCGCAACAGGTAACCGGCGATGAAGTGAGCAAAACGCGTAGCAGCAACTTTGTTGGAGGCCTAAGCGGAAAAGTTGCCGGGCTGGAAATCCGGCAGAACAATTCACTCGGCGGTTCTACAAACGTAGTAATGCGTGGCTTTAAATCGCTGCTGGGAAACAACCAGGCTTTGTTTGTGATTGACGGCGTTCCGGTAGACAATACCAACACCAACAAAATGAACAAGGCTAACAAGACAGACAATGCCAACCAGACAACCGGCCGCGGAGGCTACGATTATGGCAACGCCGTAGCCGACATTAACCCGGATGATATTGAATCCTTAAACGTATTGAAAGGTGCTGCTGCATCTGCACTGTATGGTTCGCGTGCCGCAAATGGCGTGGTGATGATCACCACCAAAAAAGGAAAGAAGGGGCTGGGCATAACCATTAATTCGGGCGTAACCATAAGCTCTGTTGACAAGTCCACCTTCCCTAAATACCAAAATCAGTACGGCGCTGGTTACGGCACTTATTATGATTCGCCCGATGGCAACTTTTTTTACTTTGATGTAAATGGCGACGGGCAGCCTGACCTCGTAACTCCAACTACAGAAGATGCTTCATGGGGTGCGAAATTTGATCCTAGCCTAATGGTCTATCAATGGGATGCATTTGACGTCAACTCGCCCAATTATCATAAAGCAAGGCCGTGGCTGGCAGCATCCAATAATCCATCCACATTCTTTGTAAGCCCGGCTTCTACCAACAACAGCATTGCGATTGATGGCGGTGGCGATAAAGGTTGGTTTAAACTGGGTTACACACGTACGGATGAACGAGGGGTGTTGCCTAACAGTGAGATAAAAAAAGACATCATCAATTTTGGTGCTTCTTATAACATCACCAATAAGTTAACGGCCACTGGAGGAGTAAACTATTCCCACATTTCAGGATTGGGCAGGTATGGAACAGGTTATAGCGGCGACCACGCTACTAACCTCATGACAAACTTCAGGGAATGGTGGGAAACAAATGTGGATGTAAAAGAATTGAAAGATGCTTACGACAGGCAGAATAAAAACGTAACATGGAACTGGGCCGATCCCAGTAATGAAAAAGATGGGCTGGTGCCTATTTACTGGAACAATCCTTATTTCGTGCGGTACCAGAACTACGAAACAGATGGCCGTTCAAGATATTTTGGAAATGTGAGCCTGAATTACAACGTTACAAAATGGCTCAACATACTCGGCCGCGTTACGCTTGATTACTACAATGAAATACAGGAAGAACGTGTTGCTGTGGGAAGCCTTGAAGTACCCTACTATTCAAGGTATAACCACAGCTTCAGTGAATATAACTATGACCTGCTGGCCAACTTCAATACAGATATTACACGGGATTTAAACTTTAAGGCAACCACCGGTTTAAACATACGCCGGACAAATAACAGTTCCATTTTTGCTGAAACAAACGGTGGGCTTGTAGTACCGGGCGTTTATGCGCTCTCCAACACCAAGAGCCCGATGGTGGCGCCTGCTGAAGCATACATAGATGAAGGTGTGGATGGAATTTTTGGTAGCGCTACTTTTGGTTATAAGGATATGTTGTTCCTTGATCTGACAGGAAGAAGAGATAAAGCTTCAACACTGCAACCGGGCAATAACGTGTACTTCTATCCTTCAGCATCATTGGGTTTTGTTTTTTCCAAACTGATTAAAAACACACCGTGGCTTTCTTATGGAAAGGCAAGAGTGAATTATGCGGAAGTTGGCAATAGCGCGCCACCACAAAGTTTGCTGGATTATTATACGATGAATCCGTCATTCGGCACACAGGCTTTAACAGCCAATGCTACTACCAAGAACAATCAAAACCTTGTGCCGGAAAGAACAAAGTCTTATGAAGGTGGTGTTGAAATGGCATTCTTCAAAAATCGTTTAGGTTTTGATGTAACCTACTATCATGCGAAAAGTGTAAACCAGATTGTAGCTGCGCCGGTATCGGATGCAACAGGATATGACTTTAAATATATCAACGCAGGTTCAATACTTAACCAGGGCTTTGAAGTATCACTGTATGGAACGCCGGTTAAAACGCACGACTTTACCTGGAATATCAACATTAACTGGACAAGAAACCGAAACCAGGTGCTTGATCTCAATGGAATTGACAACCTGCAATTGGGTTCGTTCCCGGGCGGAGTTTCTCTGAATGCCCAGGTAGGACAGCCTTATGGCATTTTGAGAGGCAGCGACTTTATCTATCTGAATGGCGAAAAAGTTGTAGATGGCGATGGTTATTATGAGATAACATCAACTCAAAATAAAAACATAGGAGATATTAATCCAGACTGGATTGCGGGCATCAATAACAGTTTTAAATACAAGGATTTTGCACTAAGCCTTTTGATTGATACACGGCATGGCGGAGATGTGTTTTCACTCGACATGTATTACGGGCTTGATGTAGGATTGTATCCTGAAACTGCAGGCCTTAATGATAAGGGGAACCCTGTTAGAAGCACAATAGCTGCAGGCGGAGGAATTATTAATAAGGGCGTAACGGAAGATGGTAAACCTAATGCAACAAGAATAGATATCAGTGGAAGTACAGGTGCTTACGGATATGAATTAAATCCTGATAAAGCATTTGTGTATGATGCAAGTTATGTGAAGCTAAGAGAGCTCACATTAACTTATTCTTTCCCACAAAAATTTATGAATAAGATTGCTCCCTTTAAAGGAATCGATCTTTCTTTGATAGGAAGAAACCTGTGGATCATTCATAAAAACCTCCCGTATTCAGATCCTGAAGAAGGAATTAGTTCAGGAAACCTACAAGGCTTTCAGGTAGGCGCTTATCCAACAACAAGAAGTGTAGGTATTAACCTGAAGCTTAGATTTTAGTAATAGCTGATAGCTGCAATAACTCTCAGCAGTATTTAAAACTTAAATTCTATTCGGATGAAAAAGGTCCTCATTATAATAATAGTTTTCGCAGTGCTGGCTTCCTGCAAAAAGGATATACAAAATTTAAACGAAGGCCCGAAGCTATATACAGACGTGCCGCCTGCAACTCTATTCAGCAATGCACAAAAAAACCTTGCTGATATACATACCAGCTCAAGTGTTAACCGCAACATCTTTCGTCTTATAGTGCAGCACTGGACAGAGACTACTTATACAGATGAAGCAAACTATGATCTTACCACAAGGTCATTACCAGATCAATTATGGAATATCATGTACAGGGATATTATCATCAACCTCGAAAAGTCGAAGTCGCTTATCCCGCAACAGGACCCGCAGGTTGTTTCAGATGTTGTGAAGAAGAATGAAATAGCCATGTGCGATATTACCGAGGTATTTGCCTTCTCTATACTGGTAAATACTTTTGGAAACATTCCTTATACAGATGCATTAAAAGTGGACAGTATTGTTCAACCAAAATTTGATGATGCGCAAACTGTTTATTATGCACTGCTTGACAAACTGGATGCCGCCCTTGCACAACTTGATAATACTGATGCCGGCTTTGGTGATGCTGATCTTATCTATGGCGGTTCTATTGATAAATGGAAGTTGTTTGCCAACTCACTAAAGCTAAAGCTTGCAATGGTGATTGCAGACAGCGATCCTACAAAAGCCAAAACACTTGTTGAACAGGCAGCGCCAAACGTGTTTACTTCTAACAGCGACAATGCCACTTTCCAATACCTTGGAAACACGCCTAATACAAATCCCATCTGGGTCGATCTTGTACAAAGCGGCAGGCATGATTTCATCGCCTGCAAAACATTAATGGATAAGATGAACAGCCTCGCAGATCCGCGTATTCCTTTATACCTCGTTCCCAATGCCAATGGCGTTTATATTGGAGCGCCCGCTGGTTTAAAAAGCAGTTTTACTGCTTACGCATCTCCAAGCGCGCAAATGCTGAAAACAACATTCCCAGGCGACTTGCTTGATTATAGTGAAACTGAATTTATACTGGCCGAAGCAAAAGAACGTGGCTTTAATGTAAGTGGCACAGCTGAAGAACACTATAACAATGCCATAAGGAGTTCTATACTTTATTGGAACGGCACTGATGCAAGTGCTACAACTTACCTGGCTTCGGCCAATGTTAAATACACTACAGCGGCCGGCACATGGAAACAAAAAATAGGATTGCAAAAATGGATTGCAGAATACAACAGGGGATATGATGCCTGGATTGATGTAAGAAGGCTCGACTATCCTGAAATGGCTGTTCCTGATAAGGCGCAATCAGGCTTTCCCAATCGCTTTAACTATCCGGTAAAAGAACAGAATGTAAACACAAACAATTATGATGAGGCAGTGAAAGCGATAGGAGGGCAGGATAAAGTTGAAGTAAAATTGTTTTGGGATAAATTGTAGGTTGTCAAAAAAATACTTTTCATCAAAGGCCGCGAAAGCGGCTTTTTTACTTTATGTTTTTACTTAATATGTTTTTAGAACTAAGGCCGACCTTAAAATTTCATTATTTCGAAAAAAAAGTAAACCGTTTTAGCTTTTTTTGTTAAAAATATCTAAATTGCCTCCTTATTCGGACCCGATGAACAACTCTTCGGTCCATTTTAACCTATAGAAACAACTACTCACATGAGAAAATTTGCAAGCATGCTACTGCTGCTAATGCTATCTTCTTTTCTTGCATTAGCCCAATCAAAAATTACGGGTAAGGTCTCCGACAAGGGTGGACTTCCAGTAGAAAATGCATCAGTGGTTATCAAAAATACCTCTAGGGGTACGGTAACTAATGCTGCGGGTGTTTTTACCATTTCTGTGAAGAAAGGAGAAACATTAGTGATCACTGCACTTAGCTATAAAACTGCTGAAGTGGTGATTAAAAACGACGAATCATTAACCATTAGCATGGAAACTTCCGAAAGCGTAATGGATGAAGTGATCGTTACTGCGGGTGGTCTTAAAACCAAACGTAGAGAACAAGGTACTGCTGGTACCGTATTAAAAGGCGATGTTATCACAGCTGGTAAAGCCCTTAACGTTGCAAGCGGTTTGCAAGGTAAAGTAGCTGGTTTGCAGATCAGTGCAACTGGTGGCGGTGTTAACCCTAACTACAGGCTTATCCTTCGTGGCCAGCGCTCTTTAACTGGTAACAACCAGGCATTGATCGTGTTGGACAACGTGATCGTTCCTAACGAAGTTTTGGGTAACATTAACCCTGAAGATCTTGAGAGTGTAAACACCCTGCAAGGTGCTGGTGCTGCTGCACTTTACGGTTCTCAGGCTTCTAACGGCGCTGTAATCATTACTACTAAAAAAGGTAGAAAAGGTTCTAACACAGTAAGGTTGTCAAATACTACAACTGTTGAATCAGTAGCTTACTTCCCTAAATTACAAACATCGTTTGGTGGTGGTGGAGCAGGTTACGGTTATGATGTAAATGGCAACACTGCGTTCTCTAACCTGGAGAACCAAAGCTATGGTCCTCGTTTCGATGGAAGCCAGGTTGCGCTTGGTTTACCTTTGGAAGATGGTAGCCAGTTAATGGTGCCCTACGCTCCAAATAATTCACGCAAAGAATTCTGGAATAAAGGTCTTACCAATCAGACTGATTTTGCTTTGTCTTCTGGTGATGACGTTTCTTCATTCTATGTTTCTGGCCAGTATGCGGCTATCAAAGGAACAACTCCTGGTGATAAATCAAACCGTACAACTTTACGCGTAAACGGTACAAGAAAGATCGGCCAGAAAATAAACGTATCTTATAATACAACATACACTCAGTACAGAGACGATATCACAACTCAAACAGGAAGCATGTATGCTAACATGTTGAACGTTCCTGCGAACGTTCCGCTTACAAGCTACAGCGACTGGCGCAATGACAAGTTCTCAAACCCTAACGGTTTCTATAACCCATGGTACCAGAACCCATACTTCTCTGCTGATAACTACAGAATTAAAAACAGGAAAGATTACCTGATTGCAAATATCGAAGCAAGATACGCTCCAACTAAATGGCTGGACCTGGTAGCTCGTCAGGGTATTTCAACAAGAAATAACTCTTTCAAATCAACTGTTGGTTCGTTTAAATACACTCCGTATGCTATCGAATCAAGCGGTGGTTCAAAATCAAACATCCCTGCATCTGTTAGTGATGGAACTGGTTATATCACCAACCTGGTGAGTGATCTGTTCTTGCAAGCTCGTAAAAACTTCGGCGATTTCAGCGTAAACTTCGTGGGTGGTGGTCAATGGCGCCAGGACGAATCTAAAGTTGTTGCTGTTGGTGCTTCAGGCCTTGTGGTTCCTAATTTATACAACGTTGGTAACCTTGTTGGTACGCCTACAGTTGGTGAGGGTAACTACAAAGCAAGACAAATGGGCTTCTACGGTGACTTGCGTTTAGGTTATAAAAACTACTTATTCTTACACGGAACCGGCCGTAACGACTGGGTTTCTACACTTGCTGAAAACAACAGGTCTTTCTTCTATCCTTCAGCAGACGTTTCATTCGTAGCGAGCGAAGCGCTTCCTTTCATAAAAGAAAGCAGGACTATCAACTACCTGAAATTAAGAGGTGGATGGTCTAAAGTAGGCCAGGTTAACCTGGGTAACTCAGGTGATTTTGGTGCATACTATTTGCAACAAACTTTCAGCCAGGCTAATGGTTTCCCTTATGCAAGCGGTGCTGGTTTCACTGTAAACAATACACTTGTTTCAGCTTCTTTGAAACCTGAGATTACAAAAGGATATGAAATTGGTTTTGAAATGAACATGTTCAAAGACCGTATCACATCTTCAGTAACCTGGTATAGCACTAAAACAAACGACCAGACAGTTACTACTGGTATCTCTGGTGCAACTGGTTTTGCTAACCTGAGAACCAATACCGGCCAGACTCAGAGCCAGGGCCTTGAGCTTACTTTACATGGTACTCCGATAAGGACTCGCGACTGGGAAGTAACAATTGGTGGTAACTATACTTACCTTGACAATAAAGTAAACAACATCAGTGCTGACCTTCCAAGGCTTGCGTTAGCTACTTATGGCGATAACACAGGTTCTTACGCGGTAGAACATCAGTTCTTCCCTGTTATCATGGGCTTTGATTATAAAAGAGACCCTCAGGGACATGTTATTGTTGACGGAAAAACTGGTAACCCGCTGAAAGACCCAACTATTAAAGTTCTAGGTAACGCTGTTGCGAAACACCGCGTTGGTTTGGATATGAATGTTACTTACAAGAATTTCCACTTCACTGCATTAGCAGAATACCGTGGCGGATATAAAATCTACAACAGAGGTGGTGGCGAATTTGACTGGTCAGGTTCAGGTATCAGAACTGTTGGCTTCAACCGTACTCGTTTCGTTGTTCCTAATTCAGTTTATGAAGATCCAAACAAACCTGGTTCTTACATTACGAATACAAACCTTACGATTCAAGATGGTAACGACTTCTGGAGCGATAACGACTTAAACAGGTCTATCACATCTAACTACGTTACATCTGGTGCATTCTGGAAATTAAGAGAAGTTGCTATCTCTTATGACCTTCCAGCTACTGTTATTAGAAGCGTTAAGTTTATTAAATCTGCAAGAGTTAGTGTTCAGGGACGTAACCTGTTGATCTTCCTGCCAAAATCAAACGTGTATACAGATCCTGAATACAGTGAAGCAGGTAACGACAGCAACGGTATCGGTATCACCGGCCTTAGCTCAGCTCCTCCTTCTCGTTTCTATGGAGCTACATTATCTCTTAACTTCTAATAATTCTGTATTCGAAAACAATTGTCTCTGTGTGTGAAGTTTGATTCAGGAAGTACAGGGATGAGTTTAAAAAATTACACATGAAAAAATTAGCATACATAGTTTTTATGGGAGTGTTTGCACTAAGCACTTCTTGTAAAAAATATCTTGATATAAACCAGAATCCAAACACGGCAACAACTTCTACGCCGGAGTTAATTCTGCCACAGGCTTTAACAGCAACAGCTTCTCTTACCTCTTCATATAATACGATGGGGTCTCAGCTGGGCGGTTACCAGGCAAATGCCGGTGGTTACAGTGGCTTTGGAGCTAACGTAACTTATAGCTTTTCTGCTTCTGATTACGGTGGATTATGGTCAAGTACTTACGATAACCTCGAAGATTATCAGTACATTCTTGACAACACAGACACACTACCGGATTATGCTTTCTTTAATGGCGCTGCCAGAATTATGAAAGCAATGGACTTCCAGGTGCTTGTGGATACTTATAATGATGTTCCTTACTCACAGGCATTAAAGGGCATTAACAAGCTTACGCCCGCTTATGATAAGGCACAGGATATTTATGTTAGCCTTGGCAATCAGCTGGATTCTGCTATTGCTTCAATTAAAGCAGGCCAGAACAATTCTAACGCAGTTGTTTTAGATAAAGCTGACGTGATGTTTAAAGGCGACATGAACAAATGGATTCAGTTAGCCAACACAGTTAAGCTGCGTATCATGATTCACGGCCAGGGTAAAATTAACCTTGCTAACAAAACCTTTGATGCTGCAGGTTTCTTAACTGATGATGCTATTGTAAACCCAGGTTACATCAAAGACAACGGTAAACAAAACCCTCAGTGGAACGCTTGGGTTACTGACTATACAGGCGCAGCTGCAAACAGGGCATGGATACCTACAAAATGGATCCTTTCTTTCTTCGACGGAAGAAAATTGGATGACTACAGAGGTTATGCCATCTATAATGGCTTTCCAAATTCAGCTTCTAACCAGTTAGGTATTCTGAGCAGCAATACACCATCATCACCAGCAGACGGATCATGGAATTCTAAGCAGGGTGGTATAGGTATCTTAAAAGGGCCATCTCAGGGACAGCCGATCATTACTGCAGCAGAAACTTATTTCCTTAGAGCAGAAGCTGGTTTAAACGGCCTTACAGCTGAAACAAATACGCAAGTATTGTTTGAAGCAGGTATCCGTTCATCTTTCAAATACCTGTATAGATTTCTTGATGGATCTTTCGATTTGAATAGCTGGGATCCTACTGCTGATGCAGATGCTTATTTCGACAATAATCCAACAAGCCGCCTGGTTCATTTTGACCTTGCTACTACAAAAGACCAGCAATTGGAAGCGATCATTACACAAAAATATGTGGCATTGAACTTCATCAACGGTAACGAAGGATGGAACGAGTACCGCAGAACGCAGTTCCCTAAAATTGTTAACGGTTCAAGCGATCCACTGTTAACCTTCGCTTCAACTCAGTCAACAAGCACAAGGCCTGATAAATTACCAACAAGAATTCAATACCCATCATCAGAGAATTCTTATAATCCAGAGCACGTGCCTACAGATATAACACCGTTTACATCTTTAATTTTCTGGGCTAAGCCATAGTGGGAGTGATTTAAAAAAGGATTTTAAAATAAAGCCGGTCATGTTTAACAACCGCTGACCGGCACTATTAAAAACTAAAACGATGAAAAAAATAACTATAAAAGTATTGCCGGTGCTGATTGGCATTATAGGTCTGACGTCATGTCTGAAGGACGCACCTAGCTTCAATCCCGACAATTCTAACAATGTGGTTGAATTTGGTAACACAGGAGCTGTGCAACACTACGGAGATCAAATTGGCTTTATCAGTGATCTTGGATCACTTGCTGAAGGCGACACTGCAACATTCAATATTAACCTGAGCTATTCCGGTGCAAAAACTGCTGGTCAGGACATCACAGTTACACTTGATGTTGATCAGACTCTGTTGAATGGAACAAGCCATGTTATGCCTCCGGCTGAATTGTACAGCTTTCCAAAAACAGCTGTAATCAAAAAAGGCGAACAGGTTACACAGCTTAAAGTAACCATCAAACGTACAGCAGCATTTGACTTTACTGTAAACTATGCACTGCCTTTGAAAATTGCTGCCGTATCTAACAGTACGCCAATTAGCGGAAACTTTGGTACAGCGTTATATGCATTTGCACTTCGCAATCAGTTCGACGGTGTTTACCAGATGAAAGGATTTGCGTTGAGAGGTGGTGATGCTAACCTTACAGGAAACTTTAAGCCAATTGAAATGGGCCTGAAAACATTAGGCGCAACCAGCGTTCAGTTCTCTGACTTACAAGTTTGGGGTAATGGAAGCGGTGTAGGTGTTGGAAACCCTGTTATTGCTGTAGATTATAAACCAGGTGCAAGCACTTACGATGTGGCAATGAGCAGCAGCGGAGGCATTTATAATGCTCCCGGCTACACTTCACACTACGACGTAGCTTCAAAAACATTCTATATTTCATTCTCTTGGGGCGCAGGGCCATCTGCAAGGTTGGCAACTGATACGCTAACTTATTTAAGAGCAAGAGATTAAGAGTTTTTCTTATTTCTTATGTGATGGGCTGTCCTTTCAAGGGCAGCCTTTTTTGTTTTAGAGCCGTTTTGATTGGTTTGCAGAAAAAAAGTTGACGTCGACAACTATTTTTTAGCAAAAATGAATGCGAATTTGCGTTAGTTTTTACTATCGAATTATTTCATGTTGATGCGTTAATATATTAGGAAATTAAATATTAAAAAGACATTATTTTTTGGTTAAAAATTCGTTTAAATTGCTCACGAAATTGTTAATTGGCTTTGCAATGTAAAAAAGAGAATTGCCGGGCCACGAACCAATGAAAAGAAATCACATGAGAAAAATCGTAAGCATGCTTATGCTGCTAATGCTGTGCTCTATTCTGGCATTGGCGCAAACTCCCAAATCAATTACGGGTAAAGTGCTTGATAAAAACGGTCAGCCTGTAGAAGGTGCAACTGTTACAATCAAAGGCACTACAAAGGGCACCTCTGCTGGTGCAAACGGTAGTTTTACTATTACTGCCAAAAAAGGAGATGTGTTAAGTATCTCCGCGCTCAATTTCGGAAATACAGAAATTTCTGTAGGAGACCAGGGCGAGTACTCTATTGTTTTGAATGCAAGAGACAATGTAGTTAATGAAGTTGTAGTAACAGCGCTTGGTGTTAAAAGAGAAAAGAAAGCGCTTGGTTACGCAATGCAGGAAGTTAAAGGAGATGAGTTAACACAAACAACAGAAAACAATGTGTTGAACTCATTATCCGGTAAAGCTGCTGGTGTACAAATTACAAACACTGGTGGTGCAGTTGGTGCAAGTGCCAGCATTATCCTGAGAGGTTACAACTCGTTTGGCAATAACCAGCCATTGATTGTTGTTGACGGTGTGCCTATTAGCAATGGCTCTACTTCAGTTACTCCTGGTGCTCTTAGGAACTCAGGAACCAACACGCAGTCAGCAGTTGACTATGGTAGCGGTATCCAGGATATTGATCCTGAGAACATCGCATCTATCTCAATACTAAAAGGCGCGAACGCCGCAGCATTGTATGGTTACAGAGCTGGTAATGGTGTTATTTTGATCACCACAAAAACCGGTAAATCTGCAAAGAAAGGCATCGGTGTTTCTTACTCCGGTGGTTATTCTTTCGATAACCAATACATTCTGCCTAAATATCAGAATTCATATGGACAGGGATCTAAAGGCAGCGAATACTGGTACAATCAGTATGCAGCCTCTACTGCAAGTCCATTAAGCTACCAGGACTGGGCATTGCAAAATGGTTTTGCATATGTTGATGGTACTGGTAACGGAGTGAACGATGGTGTTGATGAAAGCTGGGGCCCTCGTTTGGATATCGGTTTAAAATTACCACAATACAACAGCCCACTGGATGCGAACGGAAACAGAACTGCAACTCCATGGATCTCTCATCCTAACAACGTTAAAGACTTCTTTGTTACTGGTAACACCTTTAACAACAACGTGGCTTTGACTTCTAATTCTGACAAAGGAAGTACAAGATTGTCATTAAGCAGTCAGCAACAAAACGGTACTATTCCTAATACAGATCAGACAAAATATTCTGTTCAGCTGAACACATCTCAAAACCTTACAAATAAATTAAAGGTTGATGCGATGGTTAACTATATCAGAACTGATAACAAAAACCTGATTGGCCAGGGTTATAACGAGTTTAACCCATTACAATCTTTGGGTAGCTGGTTCGGCCGCCAGGTTGATGTAATGGATCTTAAGGCTAATTGGGATAAAATGATGCCCAATCCATTATGCCCTGCTACAGGCGTTCCTTACAACTGGAACCTCAACTATCATGATAACCCATACATGTCTGTCTATAAAAATCTTAACTCAAGAAACAAAGACAGGATGATTGGTTATGCAAGCATGTCCTACGCCTTTAGCAAATGGGTCAACGCTATGGTAAGAATAGGTGAAGATTATTCCAGCGAGTACCGTAAGCAGGTAACTACAAGTCTTGCTACCGCTAACTTCCTTACAGGGCAAGGAGGCCAGTTTACAGAATGGAACTTGTACTCAAATGAGTTAAACACTGACCTGTTATTTACCGGTGGTGGTAAACTTTCAAAAGATTTCTCTTTAAATTATACAGCTGGTGCAAATTTCAGGGCTGCAAAAACAAAAAATACCTCTGTAACAGCTAACGATTTAACTGTTCCTGATTTTTACACTATTACAAACGCTAAAGGTGCTGCTACTAACACAATGTACCAGGATCACCTTAGTTCTAACAGTGTATTCGGACAGGCTTCTGTTGGCTACAAATCATGGTTATATTTAGATGTTACTGCACGTAATGACTGGAACTCAAGCTTACCTAAAACAAGCTGGTCTTATTTCTATCCGTCAGCAAGCTTAAGCTGGATCTTTACTGATGCGCTGGATCTTAAATCTTCTATCCTGAATTATGGTAAAGTAAGAGCAAGCTGGGCCAAAGTTGGTAACGCAACTACACCAGGCCAGTTGCAGAACACTTACGTAGCGTCTGCAAACGTATTTAATGGAACAACACTTTACAGTCCAAACAGCACACTTGCTCCTGCAAATCTTAAACCTGAAATGACTACAGGTGAAGAAGCTGGTGTAGAATTACACTTCTTGAACAACAGGGTTAATCTTGATGCGACATACTACGCGAAGAAGACAGTTAACCAGATTATGAAAGTTGGTATTTCTACTTCCACCGGAGCTAGCGCCGTTTTAATTAACGCAGGTGAAATCCAAAACAAAGGTGTTGAGCTTTTGTTGAACCTCGGCGTTTTACGCACACGTAGCGGACTTAACTGGGATATGACATTTAACTGGTCTAAAAACACCAATAAAGTAAATAGCCTTTACACTGATCCGGTAACAAAACAAAGCCTGGCCAGCTATTCTTTAGCAAATGCATGGGCCACTACAATTGACGCCATTCCTGGTCAGGCATTTGGTGTAATCAGAGGTGCTGCATATCACAGAGACAGTAAAACGGGCGCTATCGTTGTTAATGACAATGGCTTACCCATCTTTGACAAGGCTCAACCTATCGGAAACATTACTCCGGACTGGATGGGCGGTGTAACCAACAGCTTCACTTACCGCAACTTCAACTTCAGCTTCCTGATCGACGTTAGAAAGGGTGGTGATTTGTATAGCGTAACAGATATGTTCGGTGCCAATACAGGTATCCTTGCATACACTGCAGCAGGCAATATTCGTGAGAAAGGTCTTGTTGTAGGTAAAGATGTATTGGGTGGCCAGAAAGTTGTAAAAGCTGATGGTACTCCTAATGATATCGTGGTAGCCGCAGATAATGCGTTCAAGTATCTTTCTTACGACGGTGCTGGTTCAGGTACTCAGTATGATATCATGGATGGAAGCTATGTTAAACTTCGCCAGATTCAGTTAGGTTATAACCTGCCTGCAAGAGTTGTTTCAAAAATTGGTTGGGTGAAAGGTGCAGGCTTGTCTGTATTCTGTCATAACGTAGCATTGTTAGCGGTTTCAAAATCTAACAAGGCGCACATCGATCCGGAAACTGCATTTGGTACAGATATCAGTTCTATTGGTATCGAAGAATACCAAATTCCATCAACACGCAGTATTGGTGTTAAACTGAACGTAAACTTCTAATTCATGTATGACATGCTGCGTCAAAATGTGCAGCGTATCAGCACAAAAATTATACGAAAATGAAATTAAATTATTTAGTTGTTGGTTGTATAGCAGCTGCTTCTTTAGCATCCTGTACAAAAAACTTCGAGGAGAATAATAATAATTTAAATAGCCCCACAACGGCTCCATCAACAAATCTTTTAGCCTTTGCGCTGGAAGATTATGCGGCCGGCCTGTATGACGTGTGGGGAGATATGAATGAGCCTGAAACCTATGGTGGCCATTTAGGTAAGATCCAGTACATTGACGAAGCTCGTTATGTGTTTCGCGGATCTACCGTTCAAAACGATTGGACCTACACCTATCGCGATATGAAAAACCTGCAACTGGTGTATAATAATGCTTTAAAAGCCGGACAGTCAAATCAACAGGCGGTTGCATTAACGTTCCAGTCTTTTATTGGGCAGATAGCAACTGACACATGGAGAGATCTTCCTTTCTCTGATGCGTTGAAAGGTGATTCTGGTGTAATCACTCCCAAATACGATAAACAAGAAGATATCTATCCTGTATTGTTGGCAAATCTGAAAAAGGCAAATGACCTGTTTGCACAGGGTTCAATTGATGAGCTTGGTGCAGGTGATTTCCTTTACAACGGAGATGTTGCCAAATGGCGTAAGTTCTGTAACTCAATCAGGTTAAGAATTGCCATCCGTATTTCAAAAGTTGATCCGGCTACAGCCAAAGCAACTATTGAAGAAATCGCGGGCAATCCATCTCAAAATCCAGTGTTCACAAGCAATGATGATAATGCGTTCTTTAACTGGCCCGGCGGAAAACCTTATAACGAACCATGGGCAAGCGACAAGTTAGATAACAGTCGTGATGACCACGCGGTGAGCGACGTGTTGGTGAATACTTTACAGGGCCTTTCTGATCCAAGGATATCAGTATATGCAAAACTTGCTTCTGACAATGTTTATAGAGGTGTTGGCATAGGTATTCCTGATCAGGACAGATTACCTTCATTAGGTTTGTATTCAAGAATTGGCGCTCGTTTCCGCGAAAACAAACAAGGGTTTACTCCATTTATGCGTTATGCAGAGGTTGAGTTTATCCTGGCGGAAGCTGCTGCTAACGGATGGAATGTGGGTGTTACTGCAGAGAATGCTTACACCACAGGTATCCAGGCTTCAATGGAAGAAAATGAAGTTGCAGCCGGCGATGTGAATACATACATTAACAGCGCTAACGTAAAATACAATGGCGATGTAACTAAGATCAATTTGCAGAAATGGATCGCGTTATTTAAAGATGGCCACGAAGCATGGGCTGAAAGCCGCAGAACAGATGTTCCTAATTTGCCTGCAGCTAAAGGTTCACCTTATCCTGGCCATAGCCGTGCTCCGTTCCGTTATCCTTACCCTGATAACGAAATCAAATTGAACGGAGGAAACAGTGCGGCATCTGTTGCTCAACTGAAAGATAATTTCTGGGGCCAGCAAATGTGGTGGGACGTTAGAAAGAACGTACAATAAATTTTCATGGTTTAATGATAAGAGAGAGGTTGTATTCGTAAGAATGCAGCCTCTTTTTCTTTAATGGATAATGGAAAGTTGACAAATGAAAATGTGTGGGAAAAGTTTCAGGCGTAAGGTTTCAGGTATCAGGCCTGAGGTTTGAGGCGTAAGGTATACCTCATACTTGTAGAAGAAACCTGCCTGAGAATGTGTATTAAAATTGATCTAAAGTACTTCGTAACTCGTACTTATTTAAATCTTACATCAGCCATTCGCTCACATCGTACATCGTAAATCGTACATCGTACATTCATCTGTTTTCCTACATTTGCGACCATGCAACCAGCTTACATTATAGATGCGGTGAGATCTCCCGTGGGAAAATATGGCGGAAAACTTGGCTCCGTGAGGCCCGATGATTTGATGGCTTCAGTATTAAAGGCGTTATTGATGCGCAATGAATTTGATGTGGAAGCTATAGAGGATATCATTATAGGTGATGCCAACCAGGCGGGCGAGGATTGCCGTAATGTGGCGCGCATGGCTGCCCTGCTTGCGGGGCTTCCCGTAAGCGTTGCTGGGAATACCGTTAATCGTTTATGCGGTAGTGGTATGCAATCTGTGATGGATGCAGCGAGAGCTATCATGTGTGGTGAAGGATTATTCTATGTTGCAGGTGGCGTGGAAAGCATGACACGGGCCCCTTTCATTATGCCTAAAACAAACGGCGCATGGAGCAGGAGCAGTGAAGTGTTTGATTCAACCATAGGTTGGCGTTTTACCAACAAGCAACTGGCAGATATGTACTATCCTTATTCAATGGGGGAGACGGCAGAAAACGTTGCCAAACATTGGAAGATCTCCCGCGAGGAACAGGATATGTTCGCGTGGCAATCGCACCAAAAGTATTTCAACGCTTTGGAGGCAGGCAAATGGGAAGATGAAATGGTTGCCGTTGAGATAGAGCAAAACCGGATGATCAGTTGGATCTCGGGTGATGAACCGCCGCGCAAAACTTCCTTGCAAACACTTTCAGCATTAAAACCGGTATTCGTAAAGGATGGCACAGTTACAGCAGGGAACTCTTCCGGTTTGAATGATGGCGCCGCTGCTGTATTGTTGGCAAGCGAAGAAGCGCTAAAGCTTTTCAACCTTCAGCCACTTGCAAGAATAACGAGCATGGCTGTATCTGGAATAGATCCAGCTATCATGGGCGTTGGACCAGTACCAGCTTCACAAAAAGCATTGAAACGTGCGGGCCTCCACGTAAAAGACATGAACCTGATTGAATTGAACGAAGCTTTTGCCGCAACGTCAATTGCGTGTATCCGCGAATTGGAAGCTGATTCAGAAAAAGTCAACACAAATGGCGGCTCTTTGGCCATAGGCAATCCGCTCGGCTCAAGCGGTGCCAGAATTATAGCCACACTCGTCCACGAACTACAACGAAGTGAATCTAACAAATATGGGCTTGCAACCATGTGTGTAGGGCTGGGGCAGGGGATGGCGATGGTATTGGAAGCAATTAAGTGAAAATGTGCGAATGTGCGAATGTGAAAACGCGCGAAAGGGTTATGTTTGAATTGATAAGTTATTACTCAGTATCAAGGTAAAATCCTCTAATCCAACAAATCCCGATCAAGACAAATTGCCCACAGGGCAATCTCCAAATCATTTTATTGAGAATGTGAAGACGTGAAAAGGTGCGAATGGCGATTTTTAAATTGATTGGTCGTTGTTCAAAAAGCGGAAAGAAAATCCTGTCAATCCTCTAATCCAACAAATCCCGATCAAGACAAATTGCCCACAGGGCAATCTCCAAATCAGTTGTGCGCCGTTGCAACTCCTCCCAATCCCCGTTCCACATTTTCCCGATAAGCCAGCACAGCTCTCATAATTGCATAAGCAACTTCATCCTGGCCTTTTTCGCTGTTCAGGTAATTTTCTTCGTCAGGATTGGATATAAACCCGGTTTCAACAAGTATACTCGGCATGGCCGTGGCTGCAAGCACAAGAATCCCCTTGTCATTTCTTTGGCGGGCACCTCTTGAAGTCCGCCCTTGTTTAATAAATTCCGCTTCAACCAGCTCCGCCAACATTTTGCTTTTTTCAAAGAATTTTTTTGTCCTTAGTGATGCCAGGATCTTGGCTTCCGGCGTATCAAAAAAATTAGCCGTGCTGTCATCCTGCTCGCCGGTTGGTTCATAGCTGCCTACATACTCTTTTTTCTGGTTGTTTTTGTCTGCTGCCCAAATGTAGGTTTCGGTACCCAACGCATCGCTGGGCGTTGTCCAGTAACGGTATTTCGGAACCTTATGCGTGTACTTTTTTTTGCCTTTGCCTTTATAATATGTTTCGGTTGTATATCCGGTCATTTCTCTATGGCTGTCCGGAGAATCGCTATTACAGTGAATAGATATAAACAGGTCGCCCTTGTTATCGTTAGCCATTTTAGCGCGGTAGCGAAGTGCATCGTTTTTATTTCTAAGGCCGTTGGGAAGATTTTCGTCTGTGCGTGTAAAAAGAATGCGCGTATTGGGCAAAACCTGTTGCAGCTGCTTGCCCAGCTTCAGGCCAATGGCAACTGAAATGTCTGATTCTTTGCTGTAAGCGCCATCTGCACCTCCATCGGGAAGTCCATGTCCGGGGTCAATAATAATCGTCTTGAGTGCCTCCTGGGCATGCGCTTTTATAGGTAGGGTACCGGCGATAAAAAATGCGACAAATAAAATACGAATCAAAAGTGATTTTTCTGACATAATAAAATGAGCCTTAGGATATTTCTTCACATATCATTTATCCAATTACCCCTATTTTTGCCCGAACCTTATGCGCGAACGTTATAAAGTTAGATCAAAAACCATCATCTGCGGAATTGCGGTATGCCTTTGCATACTCATAACGCTCCAAAATACAGCTAAGGGTAAAACCTATAAAGGATTTTTCAAATTATTAACAGAAGATCAGGATACAACTGTCCGTAAAAAGGGCGCCAAAAAAATTCCTCCTGATTCATCTTCCGCTAATAAAGCAAATGCTATCGATAAATCTGATACAACCCGCAAAAAGTTTGATTCATTGGGTAATCCCATTGATAGCCTGCATGCGTCTGATACTTTAAGGCAGAAGATAGACACCGTCAATATGTCCAAAGATTCTTTGGATGCCCCGGTTAATTATTCGGCAGAAGACTCAGGCGTGCTTATCCTTACCAAAAAACAATTTTACCTGTATGGCAAGGCTACTACGGATTATAAGGATATGAAGCTGGAAGCCGCGAACATAAACTTTGATCAGTCTACCAATATTATTAAAGCCTACGGAGGTACAGATACGGCGCAAGGCGCACTCAACCTGCCTAAGTTTACGCAAGGAGGGTCAACTTCTATCAGCGATTCTATCATTTTCAATATGAAGAACCAGCGCGGCCTTGTAAAAAATACGTATTACCAGGAAGGAGATATGTTTGTGAAGGCCGATGTGCTGAAAAAAGTTGATAAGAATGTGGAGTTTGGTTTTAGAACGCGTTTTACTACCTGTAACCTTGATACGCCACACTTCGCCTTCCGTACAAGAAAAGTTAAGATCATCAATGATAAGATCGCCGTATCAGGACCTGCATTTCCTGAATTTGAAGGCGTGCCTATGCCTGTTGCCATTCCATTTGGCATATTTCCATTAAGCAGGGGAAGGCATTCCGGTTTGCTTCCGCCGCAATTTGCGTCCAGCGAAGACTTTGGTTTGGGGTTGGAAGGGTTAGGATATTATAAAGTAATCAACGATAACCTTGATGTAATAACGAGAGGCAATATTTACTCCTACGGAGGATGGAGCCTTAACGTAAACCCCAAGTATTATAAGCGGTACAAGTACAATGGTGCGCTCAATTTTTCGATACAACATACAAAGCTGCTAAACCGTTCCGGTTTGTCGAAAGATGAGTTTACTACCAGCCAGAACTTCTTTATTACCTGGAGCCATTCAATGGATAGCCGTGCGAGGCCGGGAACAAGTTTTTCGGCAAGCGTGAACGCGGGAAGTACACAGTACAATAAATATGTGACCAATAACCCCATGCGAAATTTCCAGAACCAGCTGAGTTCTTCTATCACATATGGTAAAACATGGGACCAGGGTAAGTATGTACTGTCTGTAAGTGCCAACCACAACCAAAATAACAACACGAGGCTGGTAACCTTAAACCTGCCAACAGTAAACTTTACGGCAAATACCATTTATCCGTTCCAGAAGAAAGAGCAGGTAGGTACGCCCAAATGGTATGAAAAGCTGGGTATTGCGTATAATGGAAACCTGTTAACGCAGGCATCTTTCTACGACTCTTTGTTTAATTTTCAAAGAATACTTGACACAACGCAATGGGGCGCCCAGCACAACATTCCAATTTCTTTGACATTGCCTGCCTTTGGGCCGTTTATTGTTTCTCCCTCTATCAGCTATAGTGAACGTTGGTATGGCCAGCAGATTGTGTTGGATTGGAACCAGAAGGCAAACAAGAATGACACGACCATTAGTCGCGGCTTTTATACTGCAAGGGAAATGAGTTTTGGACTGTCTACCAATACAAGGATTTTCGGTACGTATAATTTCCCAAAATCAAAAGGCATCATGGCTATCAGGCATGAGATAAAGCCTTTTATTAGCGCTAACTATAAGCCGGACCTGGTTCATCAGTATTTTTATAATGTGCAGATAGACTCACTTAAAAATATAAGGCGCGCCTCAAAATTCGATGGCGGTATTATGGGATCATATTCAGAAGGGCAGTTTGGTGGATTTAACTTCGGTATAGACAACCTGCTTGAAATGAAGGTGCATGATAAGAGCGACACAAGCCAGGTTGCAACAAAGAAAATTAAACTGATTGATGGGTTGGGCGTTACCGGTGGTTACAACTTTTTTGCGGATAGCTTGAAATGGTCTCCCATTGCGATATCTATGCGCAGCACATTATTCAATACCGTTAATATTACTGCGGGTGCCAACCTCGATCCATATGGTGTGGACAGTTTCGGAAGGAGGGTAGACAAGCTACTTTGGAAAGACGGTAAAATAGGCCGTTTTACCAATGGAAACATCGCGATATCTACTTCCTTTAAGAGTAAGTCAACCGAAGGAAAAGATAAAAATGGCGGAACTAATGTGCCGGTAGACCAAACAATGACGCCGGATGAGCAGCAACGCCAGCTGGAGTATGTTAGGCAAAACCCTGCGGAGTTTGTTGATTTTAATATTCCATGGAATGTACAGATGTCTTTCGCGCTGAACTTTTCAAGAATACTTGCGGCGGACTACAAAAACTTTATTACCAATACTACGGCCAATATTAGCCTTAACGGCGATTTCAGCTTAACGCCTAAATGGAAAATAGGTGGAAATACTTATTTCGATTTCAAAACGGCTAAGATCCAGACATTAACAATGTTTATCACGCGCGAAATGCACTGCTGGCAGATGGCGATCAACGTAACACCAATTGGCCCTTACAAGTCGTTCAACATTTCCATCAATCCCAAGTCAGGCATCCTGCGCGATTTGAAGATCAATCGCTCGAGGTTCTTTTATAATCAGTAGAAGTGAGCTATTAGCAATCAGCAATCAGCTTGTTGCCGTCTAAAAGAAACAAGTACAATTTAAAAGTAGGTGCATCACAAAAAGAAACCAGCAATCGATTAGAAATTACCGATTGCTGGTTTCTTCTTTATAAACATTACCTCGTGAGGTTAGACATTTTAAGCCGTGTTACCTTACGCTTCAAACCTTACGCCTCAAGCCTTAGGCCAATCTTCGCTACGATAAACGTATTACGTATAACTTACAACGTACCACCAGTTCTAGGCTTTACGCTTTCAGCTTCAAAAACTCCACCAACTTATCCGTCGCCTTTCTCCTATGGCTGAAAACATTCTTTTCTTCCATAGTCATTTCGGCAAAGGTTTTACTGCTTCCTTCCGGCACAAACACAGGGTCATAACCAAAACCCCCTGAGCCTCTTTGAGATTCAAGAATCTTTCCTTCACAAATACCTTCAAACAGATGTTCCTTACCGTCCAGTATAAGAGAGATTACCGTAATAAAACGTGCACTGCGGTCAGGTTTTTCCTGTAAGTTATAGAGCAGCTTATCTATGTTATGCTGAAAGTTTTTGTCTTCGCCGGCATAGCGGGCGCTTTTAACGCCGGGCTCGCCATTAAGCGAGTAAACTTCAAGGCCGGTATCTTCACTAAACACATTCTCTTTAGTAAGTTTATGGATCACGGAAGATTTTTCAGAAGCGTTGGCCGCAATTGTGTCATGCGGTTCAGGGATATCAATATCAATACCGGCTTCTTTCATGGTAATAAGATTAAACTTATCGCCAATCACGTTTTTTATTTCATCAACTTTGTGTTGATTGTTGGTAGCAAAAATGAGTGTCATAATTAGTAGCTATCAGCTTGTTAAAAATAGGTATCAGGTGTCAGGTATAAGGTATCAGGTTTGAAGCAATCGTATTTAGTTTTATGCTTTATGCTTTATGCTTTGGGCTAAGCTTAACCTAAATTCCAAATACTCGCTTTAAACTATCCCACAAAAACCTCTTTTCCAGCTTTGCTTCGTTGGTGTTGGCCAGCATCATGTTTAAAGATGGCGCCACAAGAAAAGTACAATTATCAAACTGTTGCACCTGATAATTGGGAATGGTAAAAGGCAACTGCAATTGTTGCATGGAAACATCGAACATAAACAGTTGCTTTGGCTGCAAATGCTCCTTTATTGTTGCATAGGTGCAAGGTGTTTGTTGATAATTTATAATAGCTGCATCGCTCAGGTTAAGCTTACAGGCATTTAAAATCCCACCAAGCAGGTTCAGGCAGTCATCATTTATAAAAACAGCCTCGGCATCATTCACCAAAATGCAAATGTTCTTTTTATTTTCTCCCAGGTACCAGCGTTTTCCCTCCTGAATCGTATTTTCTGCGACAGGCGTAGCGGTTTTTGTAGTATCTTGCGCTAATTCCTTCTGTGATGCAGTCTCCACATCACTGGTTATTACAATCGCATCTTTATAAAGTTCTGCGAGTACAAATGGTGGTAATGATTGACTCATTGAATGGATATAATTAACAATTGTTAGTTAATTTATTTGTATTTATTTGCAGCAAATTTAGTGTTATGACCGAAGCATTAGACATTACAATCACCAAAACTGAAAGAAGTAAGTTAAAAGATCTTAGCCTGGAAAATCTTCCGTTCGGAAAATACTTTACCGACCACATGTTGGAAGCAGAGTATGCCGACGGCGAATGGAAATCTGTGGAAATCAAACCTTACCAGCCGTTGCTGCTGGAACCCTCACTGGCCGCAATACATTACGGACAGTCGATTTTTGAAGGTATTAAGGCTTATAAGGATGAAGACGGCAACGCATTTATTTTCCGTCCATTTGACAATTTCAGAAGATTTAATAAATCTGCTGAAAGAATGAACATGCCAGAAGTTCCGGAAGATATTTTTATTGAGGGGATGAGGCAGCTTATCGAAATTGATCAGGACTGGATTCCTGCCGTGAAAGAACATTCTTTATACATCCGCCCTTTCATGTTTTCGACTGATGCTATGCTGGGCGTAAGGCCATCAGAGACATATAAATTCATGATCATATTGAGTCCTTCCGGGCCTTATTTTGCCGCTCCAATGAAAATTGCGGTGGAAGAACAATACACCAGGGCAGCTCCTGGTGGTGTTGGGTTTTCAAAAAATGCAGGTAACTATGGAGGAAGCCTTAAAGCCGCAACCGATGCCAAATTAAAAGGTTACGACCAGGTTTTATGGACCGATGCTTTTGAGCACAAATGGTTACAGGAAGTTGGTATGATGAATGTGTTTTTTGTAATCAACAATGTGGCAATAACGCCGTCGTTGGAGGAAGGGACCATTTTGGCAGGTGTTACCCGTGACAGTGTAATCACTATTTTAGACGACATGGGGGTGAAGGTGGAAGAGAGAAGGATCAGCATAGATGAAATTGTTGATGCCTATAAAAAAGGCCAGGTGCAGGAGGTATTTGGTACCGGTACTGCTGCCGTAATTGCTCCCGTAAAGGAACTGAAGTATAAAGACAACGTGATGACATTTGACGTCAATAACTATAAAGTTGCTGACGAAATAAGACAAAGATTAATCGCAATCCGTGAAAGAACAGCAGAAGACGTTCATGGATGGCTTTTTAATATCTAAATAGATAATTTATTGATTGTCATATCAATAAATTAATTTTTAGCTGAAGGGCACCACTTCGGCAGAAGCAGCCATGGAGAAGGATTTTAGCCGGCTCCGCAAATTTTTTTTATAATTTTTGGAATTTAAAGGTTAGGTGCATACCTTTGCCGTCCGAAAAAATAATTGGTTTAGAATGCCTACAATACAACAATTAGTAAGAAAAGGCCGCGAAATTATCAAGGCGAAAAGCAAGTCAAGAGCTTTGGATGCATGTCCTCAACGTCGTGGCGTATGTACAAGGGTTTACACTACTACACCTAAAAAGCCAAACTCAGCTTTGCGTAAAGTAGCAAAAGTGCGTTTGACAAACAAAGTAGAGGTTATCGCTTATATCCCGGGTGAAGGACACAACTTGCAGGAGCACTCCATCGTTTTGATACGTGGTGGTCGTGTGAAGGATTTACCGGGTGTTCGTTATCATATTGTACGTGGTAGTCTTGATACTGCCGGTGTAAAAGACCGTAAGAAGAGCCGCTCTAAATATGGTACTAAAAAAGAAAAAGCCAAGAAATAATTTTAATTAGTTACAAGAATATTTGAGATATGCGTAAAGCACAAGCCAAAAAATTACCTTTAGCTCCTGATGGACGCTACAACGATAAACAGGTTACAAGATTCATCAACAACCTGATGTGGGATGGCAAAAAAAGCACAGCTATCATTACCTTTTACAATGCTTTAGATAAAGTAAGCAAAACAACAGGTGAAGATGGTTATGAAATTTGGAGAAAAGCTTTATCCAATGTTACTCCTGGCGTAGAAGTACGCAGCCGTAGAATTGGTGGTGCTACTTTCCAGATTCCTACAGAAGTTCGTGCTGATAGAAAAATTTCATTAAGCATGAAATGGTTAATTCGTTACAGCCGCGAAAGAAACGGACGTACGATGGCCGACAAACTGGCTAATGAAATTGTTGCAGCAAGCAAAGGTGAAGGTGCAGCTTTCAAAAAGAAAGAAGATACTCACCGTATGGCTGAAGCTAACAAAGCATTCTCGCACTTCAAAATATAAAAGAGCATTCTAATTTTTTATATAGAAAGATCCCGTCTCCATTGGATGACGGGATTTTTCATTGAAAAAATATAGTCTAAACTTTTAAATTAGAAGGTTTTATTTGCCTTGCTGCATTAAAAATCTGCAGTGAAAAATTTGGTCTTACCTTGCAACAAGAATCTAGCTGGTAACATTTAAGCATTTTTCATGATCTTGAATTTGCCGGTTACTGCCAATTTTTCCTACCGGTTAGCTTGGCAAAAAATTTGACCATTACATTCATTAATAAGTATAGTTATGGAAGAAAAAGAAATGCCGCAAAATAATAGCAACGGAGCAACAGAAATGACTGATTATAGTATTAATGCTGACGAAAATGCAGCAGGTACCACACATTTAAGTGAACCTGTGGCAGATGAGACTGAACTGGAAAAAGTACAAGCGGAACTTGCCGACCAAAAAGACAAATACCTGAGGTTGATGGCTGAGTTTGATAACTTCCGCAGAAGGACAGCGAAAGAAAAGATTGAACAATCTCAAACTGCCGGTAAAGAAGTAATTACGTCTTTACTTGATGTGCTGGATGATTGCGACCGTGCTGAGCAACAATTACAAAAAGACAATGACATTAACCACGTAAAAGAAGGTGTGTCATTGGTTTTTAATAAATTAAGAAACGCTTTACAGTCAAGAGGCTTAAAAGCAATGGAGAGTGTGAATACACCGTTTGATGTAGAAAAGCACGAAGCCATCACCGAAATCCCTGTACCGGATGAGTCAAAGAAAGGGAAAGTGATTGACGATATACAAAAAGGATATTACCTGAACGACAAACTGATCAGGTTTGCAAAAGTAGTAGTAGGGAAGTAGTTGTAAGTTATAAGTGGTAGGTTATACGTTGAATTACATTATTTTGAGTGATATTGCTTCGCTTCGAAAAACGTACCCCGTATAACGTAACACTTACTACTTTTTAAAATATTTATCATAAAAAAGTCTCCAATAGGAGATAGGTGCATGAAAAGAGATTATTACGAAATTCTGGGCGTATCCAAGACCTCGTCTGCCGATGAGATAAAAAAGGCTTACCGTAAGGTGGCCATGCAATATCACCCTGACCGTAACCCTGGGGATAAAGAATCAGAAGAAAAGTTTAAAGAAGCTGCTGAAGCTTACGAAGTATTAAGCGATGGCGATAAAAAAGCCAAGTACGACCGTTACGGCCATGCTGCATTTGGCCCGGGTACGGGCGGAGGATTTAGCGGCAATGCTAACATGGAAGATATCTTTAGCCAGTTTGGAGACATATTTGGCGACGATATTTTCGGCAGCTTTTTCGGCGGTGGCGGAAGAAGAGGCGGCGGAGGCGGAAGATCCCGTGGGGTTAGAGGAAGCAATTTGCGCGTTAAGCTGAAATTGAGTTTCGAGGAGATTGCCAAAGGTGTTACCAAAAGCATTAAGGTCAAAAAATATGTTGGTTGTAATACCTGTGGTGGCAGCGGTGCGAAAGACAAGGGTAGCGTACAAACATGTAGCACCTGTGGCGGCAGCGGACAGGTGAGAAAAGTAACAAGCACGTTTCTCGGCCAAATGCAAACAGTTACAACATGCCCCACCTGTAATGGTGAAGGAACAACCGTAACTGCAAAATGCACCTCGTGTAAAGGTGAAGGCCGTGTATATGGCGAAGAAACCGTTACTATAGATATCCCGGCTGGTGTACAGGAAGGCATGCAGCTGAATGTAACCGGAAGAGGCAACGCGGGAGAGCGTGGTGGTATGCCTGGTGACCTGATTGTGCTGATTGAAGAAGAGGCACACAAAGAGTTGCAGAGGGATGGTTTGAATGTGGCTTATGAATTACATATCTCATTCCCTGATGCTGCATTCGGAACGCAGGTTGAAGTGCCTACCATCGATGGCAGAGCTAAAATTAAAATTCCTGCAGGAACACAAAGCGGCAAGATTTTCCGCCTGAAAGGCAAGGGATTTCCGGAAGTAAATGGTTATTCCAAAGGAGACCAGTTAATTCATGTGAATGTGTGGACACCACAAAATGTAACTGCGGAAGAAAGGGAAATGCTCGAAAAGTTGAGCAACAGCCCCAACTTCAAACCGCAACCGACGAAAGGCGAAAAAAGCTTTTTCGATAAAGTGAAAGAAGTTTTTAGTTAATATACCAGCCCCGCAAATTGCGGGGCTTTTTTATTTTATGACGAAAATGTTAGTGTTGGATAAGTAATATTAAATCCAGTGTATATACATTTAATTGTTTAACTCTTCACCGATTTTAATCCACAAAAACATAAAGTTCTATTGCATTTTAAAATGCCGCAATGTATTTTGAAGAAAAATGACTTTATGAAGCTCTCAAAAAACTTGCTACTTGGCCTCACCCTTATTGGCGCTCTTTCCGCAACAAGCTGTAAAAAAATTATGGACTATGTAAATCATCCTAATCAGCCGGGCCAATCCGCTCCTGGGTGTAAAGTTATAAGTACTACAGAAATGGTTAAGTTTTACGTTTTTGAGAATGGAGCCGCTTGCGACTATGACCTTGGTTGTGTTACAGGTATTCCTACACTACCCGTTGTTTACAAGTTTTATTACAATGCAAAGGGAAATCCAGACAGCATCGTATGGAAGCCATTTGGTGCAGACACTATAGTGATGGATCGAACTTTTGATGGCCTTAGAAACCGCTATTTCAAATATGATTCCCAGGGAAAGCTAATTGGCTATGTAACGAAAAATAGTTATAGCACTGCACCTATTAGTTCTTTAAGTTGGGAAAATTATACCTATCCTGATGCGCATACTATAAAAGTTAATGGTACCAGAACGATTAAATTAGATGATTCAATGCGGGTAATTTCTGATAGCCTTAGAACATATGAATATGATAACAATGGAAACTTACAACTCAACCCCTGGAATGCATTCGAAAGCAACGAGTATATGTCTCAAGTCTATGGCGACAATACACGCCTGACTTATTCTTTAGATAAAAAAACACCACGGCAGCTTAGTTGGGCGTTTATGTTTATAGACAGGGATTTTAGCAAGAATGCTTCTAATGAATTATGGTTCAATTTTAATACAGACGGCTATCCGCAGGAAATGGATGGTGATGGACGTCCATTTACATATCTGCCAGGTTACCAGGAGATACTTTTTGGCGTCTATTCAAATATTATGTCTGATCAGGAAACTGTGGGCCAGCATACTATTCAATATGCGTGCACAGAAACACCTCCTTCAAAAAAATAAAATCTGCGCTTGCTGATACATAGCGTTTTTGATAAACCCATCTTATTATACAGATGGGTTTATTTTTTGCAAAAAAATCGCAATCAATGTTTTGTCTGTTTATTTCGTCGATTTTAATATTTAAAGAATACAGATATATTGATTTCTAAAAATGTCCGTACTATTTTGTTGGCAAAAACTTTATGAACCTCTCAAAGAACTTATTATTTGGCCTCACCCTTATTGGCGCACTTTCGGCAACCAGCTGTAAAAAAATAATGGATTACGTAAATCATCCCAGTCAACCCAGTCAACCCGTTGCCGGCTGCAAGGTTGTAAGTACTACGGAGATGGTTAGGTTTTATATTTTTGAGAATGGTGCTGCTTGCGGCTATGGGCCTGATTGCGTAAAAGACATTATCGCGCTACCCGTTGTTTATAAAGTTTATTACAATGCCAAAGGAAATCCCGATAGTATAACATGGAAACCATTTGGGGCAGATACTGTGGCTCAGGCTCAGCCTCAGGATTACGGTGGCTTTAGAAACCGTTATTTCAAGTATGATTCGCAAGGAAAGCTAGTTGGCTATGTAACTAAAGGCAGCTACAGTACCGCTCCCATTAGTTCTTTAAATTGGGAAACTTATACCTATCCTGATGCACATACAATAAAAGTTAATGGCACCGGAACGATTCTATTAGATGATTCTATGCGGGTAATTTCTGATGGCGCCAGAACATATGAGTATGATACCAATGGTAACTTAGTGCTCAACCCCAATAATGAGTTCCAAAGCAACGAGTATCAGTCTGAAGTTTGGGGCAACAATGAGCGCCTGACTTATTCTTTAGATAAAAAAACACCCAGGCAGCTTAATTGGGTGTTTATGTTTATAGACAGGGATTTTAGTAAGAATGCTTCTAATGAATTATGGTCCAATTTTAACACCAATGGCTATCCGCAGGAAATGGATGGAGATGGGCCCGGTCCTAATTATCTTCCGGGTTACCAGGAAATACTTTTTGGCGCTTATTCAAATATCTTGTCTTATGAGGAACTTATGGGCCAGCATAGTATTCAATATGAGTGCACAGAAACACCTCCTTCAAAAAAATAAGATCTGTGCATTCTGATACATAACGTTTTGATAAACCCATCTTGTTTTACAGGTGGGTTTATTTTTTGCAAAAAAACGAATTAGTGTTGTGGCAGTTTATTTCGCCGATTTTAATGTTATAATTGGATGGCGATATATTGATTTTTAAAAATGCGTTGACTATTTTGTTAAAAAAGCTTTATGAACCTTGCAAAGGACTTAATGGTTGGCCTCACCCTTATTGGCGCTCTTTCTATAACCAGCTGTAAAAAACTTATAGATTGTGTAACTAAGCCCAGTGAGCCCAGTCAACCGGTTCCTGGCTGCAAAATAGTAAGCACTACAGAGATGGTGAATTTTTTTACCGATGCGGGTCAGGAACATTTCACGCCGTTACCTATCGTCAAGAAATTTTATTATAACGCAAAGGGAAATCCGGATAGCATTGTTTGGAAGCCTTTTGGTAAAGACACAGTAGCATCAAATTATACTGACTTTGAGGTTACCTGGCATAATTCGGTAGGGCCCCATAATTTTTATTTTAGATATGATGCACAGGACCGGTTGGTTGGAGTACTGCCAAAAAATAGCTATGATACCACTTCAATAAACAATTTAAACTGGACAACTTTCACTTATCCCGATGCACACACAATAAAGGATAACAGAGGAGGAACTTTTACTTTAGACGATTCTATGCGCGTTATTTCTTCTGGAAGCCGCACATTTGAATACGATAGCAGTGGCAATCTCCAAATCAATCCCTTCAATAATTTCGATTGGGGGAGTGTGGAAGACGTTGATAATTTCTTAGGATATAAACGGCTGGCTTATACATTGGATAAAAAATCACCACGCCAGCTCAATTGGGTGTTTATGTTTCTTGATTTAGATTTCAGTAAAAATCCTTCAGAGTTATTTACTGAATTTAATGCGGACGGATACCCTCAAAGGCATGGTGGCCCGGATCATGGCTATCCTATGGGTTGGCAGGATATTCTGTTTTATGAACTTCCTTACACGGGCGAAATATATGGCACGGGAGACCGGTCAATACAATATGCCTGCACAGAAACTGCTCCTTCAAAAAAATAGTGTTAGCTCATGCATATAAAAGCATTTTCAGAAAATCCGTCTATTCTTGTAAATGGGTTTTCTTTCTTTTAATGAAAATGATAGACGTATTAATTGGCAGCAAATACGTGCTTTGTAATATTTCATTTCTCTGATTTTAATCTATAACAACTGTCTTATACCTTGATTTTTTAAAATGCAGAATTTATTAAAAAAAGACTTTATGAACCTATCAAAGAACTTTTTTCTAGGCCTTACCGTTATTGGCGCTCTTTCAACAACAAGCTGTAAAAAACTTATTGATTGTATCGATCACAATCCTAAGCCGCCGGAGCCTCCTTCCTGCAGAATAGTTAGCACTACGGAAACTGTGGAGTTTGATATCTATCATCCTGGATATGATTCTTGTCAAACAGGCGATTGCAGCATAGACTACCAGGTTCAACTGCCCGTAGTCAGCAAATTTTATTACAACGGAAGTGGGTTGCTTGACAGCATCGTTTGGAAACCTTACAGCAAGGACACAGCACTGTCACTTAGAATAAATGGAGGGCCTCAGAATTCGTATTTTAAGTATGATGCGCAGGGAAGGCTGATAGAGTATTCAACCGCCAGTTCTTACAATATCGCAACTATTAACATGAGAAACACCTACACATATCCCGATGCACATACAATTGTTCAAAACAATTTGTATACATTAAGATTGGATGACTCAAGCCGTATTATTAGCGATGGTGTCAGAAGTTACAAATATGATCAGAATGGAAATTTAGAACTTAATCCATGGAATGATTACTCCTACACAAATGAAGAGCTTGAAAATCTCGGATGGGGCAGGTTATTAACTTATGACCTGAGTAAAAAAAGCCCTCGCCAGTTAAATTCTGTGTATATGCTAATCGATAGGGATTATAGTAAAAATGCTTCTGAGATGTTTTATGATTTTAATTCCGGTGGCTGGGCAAATTCATTTGGTAAAAATGTTTTTCCTCCGGGATGGCAGGATGTATTTATGGGGCAGCTGAATAAACTTACAGATACTGATGGTGGCATCAGAACTATACAATATTCATGCGATGAAGTTGCTCCTGCATCAACAAAATAAATCCGGGCAGGCATATGCTTCTATAAATAACAAAGCACCCAACAATGTTCGTTGGGTGCTTTGTTATTTATCGTTTTAAAACAATTTCTTTTTCTTTTTTGCCGTATAAATTTTATTCGCCTTTTCAATCATCGCCACTAATTCTTTTTCGGATGTTGATTTTTTATCAACATATAAACTGGATAACCTTAGCAGGTCATTCCAGGTATAATCTGCGTAAGGAGATTGTTTAAGCAATTGCCCAAACATGACTATAACTGTTGCCAGCTTTTCGCAGGATTTTGCATCCATGTTATCTATCAGCGAATTTGTACAGTTAAAATCCTGATGCACAAAATACGTAGCCCGGCAAGGTTTAAATTGAAGGTGTATCGCGGCAACATTTTGACTTTCGCTCCAGGTAGATTCATCAACACCATCCCATTTCGTTATTTCGAATAAAGCAACAATTGAATGGCCTGATCCTACAGTGCCGCCCTCAAGGTTGCTTGTGGTATCGCTGATCGCATCAATTCTATTGTTGTAGCCAATCAATCTGTAAGATTTAACAAGCGAAGGATTGAAGCAAACATTCATCGACGCTTCGTTAGCAACTGCGTACACCGTTTTGGTAAATTCTTCAATCAGTACTTTTTCTATTTCCTGGTAATTGTCGATGTAAGCAAAATTACCATTGCCTTTTTTGGCGAGAATTTCCAGTTTGCTGTCTTTATAATTTCCCATGCCAACGCCCAGGCATGTTAAGTAAATCCCCTCCTGTCTTTTTTGGGTAATCAGCTTGTCCAGTTCGTCTTCAGAAGTCTGCCCAACGTTAAAATCCCCGTCGGTAGCGAGTATAACGCGGTTGTTGCCGGTTCTGTTATACGATCTTTTAGCCAGGTCGTAGGCAGTTTTTATTGCGGCTTCACCGGGCGTATCGCCATCCGCTACCAGCGCATCGATCACGTCCACAATTTTCTTTTTTTCGGCGCCGGAAGTTGGTTGAAGTTTTATGCCCACGTTGCCTCCGTAAACAACGATCGACACAGAATCTTTCGCGCGCAGGTTTTGTACCAAAAGCTTTAAACCTGCCTGTATCAGTGGCAGGCGGTTCTCTTTGTCCATAGAACCTGAAACATCAATCAGAAACACAAAATTGGTGGGTTCTACATTATCCGTTTTTATTTTGGGTGCCTGCAGGTTAATATATAAAAGCTGCCTGGTTTCGTCCCACGGAGATGTAGTAAGCCGGGAAGAGTAGCTGAACAAAGAGTCGCTCGCGGCTTTATCGCCCGTTGCAAATTGGAAATAGTTCAACATTTCTTCAATTCGTACGGCATCAGGCGGAACTTTCTCATTCATGTTCAGGAACCGCCGGATATTACTATAAGATGCCCGGTCGGTAAACAAAGCGAAGCCCGTTTCTGGATACTGTTGCGCCGTTACAAAATTGTTTTCGACCAGGGTATTATAGGTTTCATTGTTATAATAGCTTCTGTTGATGATTTGTTTCGCCAGGTTTTTTGTCTGGGACGACAGCCTGTGCGCAGTTGGAACCGGCTTAAGTGGTTTTAGTGAAAATGACTGAAATTTATCTGCTTCAACCTGCTGCCTTATTTCCTGGTATTTATCTATGCGAAGGACGATAGTATCTTTTCTTGATGAGAGCGGAATGCCAAAAGTGCCGGCCGTACCGGTGTAGTAAAGCATTCCTCCCTTGGAGATGAGATTAATACGAACATTGGGCATAATCTTGCCTTCTTCGTTGAGAACCTCTCCCCGAAGATAATACTGGGCATGTAAACCGGACGATAAGAATAAACCCAGCAAAACGGCAAGCTGAATTTTTTTCAAAGTGCTCTGTTTGAGTGAATTAAAAGGCAAATTGGTTGCTGTCTATATCCGGCCTTTCGAAACGAAATATTGGCAGAGCGCTTTTCAGTAGGAAGAAGGAGATTGTATTCTAACGCTCCATTTTGCTGTCAAATTATACTGCAGATGATTTCCATGAAGGTTACAGCAACAATAGTCAGCACATTGTTACACTAATATACGATAATTTATTCGTTAATAGCCAATTAGCATTTTTTTTGGCGAGGGGGTGAAGGGGAGCTTAAAGCCCAAAGCATAAAGCCCAAAGCTTAAAGCTCAAAACTGATTAATCGAAATCAGGTAGCATTAAGTATACCGCGGTGAGTTGGGGTCAACGTAGGACTTTGCTTGCTTATATGATACAAAAAGCATTCTTAAAATCTGTTACGATAATAAAAACTAGACCTGAGTTCCAGGCTTTAGGTTTGCGTTTTCAGCTTAAAACTAATCTTCCTTCAGCCTGTAGATCTGTGGCAGATTCCGGCCAAGCCCGTCATAATCCAAGCCATAGCCTACAACAAATTTGTCAGGGATGGTAAAACAGCAATAGTCAATATCTACCGGAAAGATAGTGGCATCGGGTTTGTGAAGCAACACGGCTATTTTAAGTGATTTCGGTTGTTGGTTGTGTAACTGGGGTAAAAACTGGGTAATGGTTTTGCCGGTATCAATAATGTCTTCAAGAATAATTATATCGCGGCCGGTGATATCTGTATCAAGCCCGATGGCCGTAATAACATGCCCGGTTGATTTGGTGCCTTTATAGGAGGCCAGTTTAATAAAACATATTTCCGCGTCAATGGGCAGGTATTTAAAAAGATCTGCCGAAAACATAAACGACCCGTTTAACACAGCAATAAATAAGGGCTTTTTGCCTTTATAGTCAGCACTGATCTGGCCTGCTACTTCACGGATTTTATTCTGGATAACATCTTCCGTCAAGTAAGGTTCAAAGAATTTGTCGTGTACTTGAATAAGATTAGACATTGTGTGCTTTCTTTTTGGGTATAAAATTTTTCCTGCTATTTAGCCGCGCTTCATTGCACCGGGCGGATAAATAACAGGAAAGTTCAACGAATTGTTTATTGTGAATCCTTCGTGGATGCTTTAAGCTACGATTTAGAAATTCTTTCGGCTTTGATCACTTTGGGAGCCTTAGGAGCAGCTTGCCTTAAATAGATTTTTTCGCCTGTTTCGGGCTGCGCATTTTTGTCGATCCTGTTGAAGTCAGTCAGGCTTTTTAGTAATACGCCTTCTTTCTGAGAGATCTCAGCAAGCGTTTCATTTAATTCAACAACGTGAAAGTCTTTCGCACCTTTTTTGCCTTTCTTTTCCAGGAAGATTAGCTGGTCTTTTTCAAGAATATCCTTGTCGGTCAATTCATTAAATTCCAGCAGTTTTTTGTAGGAAATATTGTTGTTATTGGCCAGCGCAAATAGTGAAGTGCCTTCTTGTGCAAACATCACTTTTGCAGCATTGATTTCGAAAGTGCCGGTAGGATAGGAGGGCGCCTGTACAGTTGTTTGGGCAACTTTTGCATAACGCTCTTCTTTATTTAAGGCAGAAGAACCTGCGTTTTGTTTTTCAACAGGTTCCATCGTTTTAGCGGTAGTTTCTTCTTTGGTTGAAGCCCCGTTTATTACAAAAGGTGTTTCTTTTTTAGACTCGGAGAAGGTTTTGGATTCGTTTACCTGTTGCTTTTCTGCGGAAGCAGGCGCGCTGGTATTGGCAGCCAGCATATCACCACCATTTTTCATTCGCTCAAGCGCGAGTAAAGAATATTGCTGTAAATTATTTTTGACGATGGTGCTTATCAGCGTTTGAGGATAATCTCTTTCTGTTGCATATCCAGCTTTCTTTAAACCTTTTGCCCATCCTTCATAATCGGTGGGATCCAGTTTAAACAAAAATGCATAATTGGGCCTGTTTTTTAGAAAATTGGAGTGGTCTATGTATGATTCGTCGCCGCTGTTATAAACCCTGAAGCATTCGCCTTTGGCATCATCATCATAATTGAAGGTAGCGCCGGTCCAATCTGATTTACACTTAATGCCGAAATGGTTGTTGGAATTTTTTACCAGCATACTCTGGCCGTATTGTGACTCCACTATTCCCTGGGCAAGCGTAATGGACGCCGGAACACCCGTTCTCATCATTTCTTTTATGGCGAGATCACTGTATTGATTAATATATTCCTGTACTTTGGAATTTTGGGCAGAGGCTTGCAGGCATCCCGCCATGGCAATAAGCGCAAGAAGTTTTTTCATCCGTAGATCTTTAGTTTTAATCAAGCCGGAAGATGTTCGTTAGATAAATGACCATTGAAATTTTCTCCGATCATTTTAATAGCGGCCTTCCGTGGATAATTGTTTTACTATTTGCGGATGTCGCCCGTGTTGCCAGCGGGCATATCCAAGTTTTAATTAAGTTTTTTTCTTATAAGCAGCAGTCCGTCTCTCATCGTAACTAAAACCTGTTCTGATCGGCTATCGTCCATCACATGCTGATTAAATGCCTGTATGGCTTTGGCGCTTTTGCCTTTTACAGGTTCCTCCAACACTTCGCCATGAAACAACACATTATCAGCAATAATCATTCCTCTGTCACTTAAACGTGGTAAAACCAGTTCGTAGTATTGCGTATAGCTTATTTTATCAGCATCAATAAACACCAGATCCCATTGAATATCAAGGGTTGGAATAATATCCAGTGCATTGCCGACGTGCAAATGTATCTTTTTATCCAGTTTTACGCGATGAAAATTTGCTTTAGCCGTGGCTGCGTCTGCTTCCCGTAGCTCTAAAGTATGGAGTTCGCCATCATTCTGCAAGCCTTTAGCCAGGCAAATGGCGCTGTAACCTACAAATGTGCCTATCTCTAATATATATTTCGGGCGCATGATCACGCTCATCATTTCCAGCAACTTGCCTTGTACATGTGTGCTTAACATGTGGGCATGCGCATGGCTTTGCATCGCTTCGTCATGAATTTGTTGTAAAACGGCATCGTGAGAAGTTGTAAAGCGCTCCGAATAATCGTTTAGTAAAGGACTGAACATTTCCATTACCGCTCTTTTTTTGAAATGAGGAATAAACCGGCATAAGTGAGCAGGCCGTTATAGATCAGCAACTCGTACCCGATTTTAAACTTGCCGAATATGGATTGCGAAAAAGAAGAGATACCATTTATGGTGGATTCATCGAGTTTCAACTGCTTGCTGTACCATTCAATATTGTTGATAAAATCTATACCAAGAATGAGCAGCGGTGCCAACAGGCAAACCCAAATTGCTTTGCTGTCGTCTATCTTACGTTTGGAAAGGATACCAAAAAAGAATAAACCCAGGAGCGGGCCATAAGTAAAGCCGGCAACTTTTAAAATGATATCGATAATCGACTTGTTATCGATAGCCTTAAACATTAATATCAGTAAAAAGAAAATTATGGCGAATGAAACGTGAACCATCAGACGAACTCGTTTCTGCTGCTGCTCATTCCAGTCCGGCCTTCTTTTTACACCGATAATATCTATGCAGAAACAAGAGGTAAGCGCGGTTAACGCGCCATCAGCGCTCGGGAACAATGCAGAGATCAATGCGATGATAAAAATGATGGAAATAGCCGGCGGTATATGATTAAGTGCGATTGTCGGGAATAAGTCGTCACCCTTAACGCCGATGCCATTCTTCTCTGCAAAAAGATATAAAAGCCCTCCCAGCAACAAAAACAGGAAATTCACCAGAACGAGGATAAAGCTAAATGTGATCATATTTTTCTGAGAGTCCTTCAGGTTTTTAACGCTGATGTTCTTTTGCATCATTTCCTGATCCAGGCCAGTCATGCCGATGGTAATAAATGCGCCGCCAATCACTTGTTTCATCCAGAATCCAGGGCTATTGGGTGTATTGTTGATCATTTTAGTGAACTGCTTTGCAGAGAGGGCATCCATACTTTCGGAGAATGAGAAATGCATGTTATTCATTATATAAAACACGCAAACTACTAAACCAAGCAACATGAAAGTTGTTTGTAGCGTATCTGTAAATACGATGGTTTTAACGCCTCCTTCAAACGTGTAAAGCAATATCATCGCAAGAATAATAAAGCTTGTTGCCCAGAAAGGCACATGCAGATTGTCCAGTATAAAAATCTGCAGCACATTAATCACCAGGTACAGGCGGGCCGTGGCTCCCAGTGTCCTGGAAATGATAAAGAAGAGGGCGCCGGTTTTGTAGGAAGTCATACCGAACCTGTCATGCAGGTAAGTGTAAATTGATGTAAGGTTCAGCCGGTAATATAAAGGCAGCAGCACATATGCTACGATAAAGTAGCCAATAAAATAGCCGATGACTACCTGGAAATACGTAAACCCAGCCGAACCAACAGTGCCGGGAACGCTTACAAATGTTACACCGCTTAGCGACGTGCCGATCATGCCAAAAGCGACCAGCATCCAGTTGCTGTTGCGGTTGCCGATAAAGAATGACTCGTTATTGCTGTTACGGCTGGTGTACCACGCGACACCTAATAATATGAGAAAGTATAAAACAACGAATGTTAATAGTAATGTAGCAGACATGAGGCAAATATAAGGGGAAAGGCGTGAGGTGTGAGGTGTAAGGTATAAGGTATCAGGTGTCAGGTGTCAGGTATGAGGGAGTCAGGTAGGAGGAATAAGTTTCGATAGAATGAATGAGCTTTGATATTTTATTGAAGGATGTGTTGTGAGATAGTGGCAAAGTAAAAGGAAGGCGTAAGGTATAAGGAATGAGGTATCAAGTATCAGGTATCAGGTGTCAGATGTGAGGGAATCAGCTCGAAGGAGTAAGTTTCGATAGAATGAGTGAGCTTTGGTATTTTTTTGAAGGACGGTTGTGAGGTAGTGGTAAAGTAAAAGGGGTAAGGTATAAGGCTTAAGATCTAAGAATAATTAACTCGCTGAATTACAAATTTCAAACCTCAAGCCTCAAACCTGAAACCTGAAACCTGAAACCTTTTAATCACAGATATTTACAATAAATTTTAGCGCAGATGTTTAAATCGTTAGCCGTGTTTTGCGGATCAAAGAATGGAAATAGCCCGCTGTACGAACAACACGCAAGAGAATTGGGAAAGCTGATTGCAGAGAATGACGTAAAGCTTGTTTACGGCGGTGGAAATAAAGGATTGATGGGTGCGGTAGCAGATGGTGTGCTGCACAATGGTGGATATGTAATTGGTGTAATGCCGGAAATACTAATCAGCTGGGAACAACAACATCAGAACCTTTCTGAGCTGCACACTGTACCTGATATGCATACAAGAAAAAGGATGATGTACGAATTGTGTGATGCCGCCATTATTTTACCGGGCGGAACTGGCACACTCGATGAGATGTTTGAAATGATCACCTGGAATACACTGAACATTCACGACAAAAAAATAATCCTGCTGAATTCAGCAGGATATTATAATTCTTTGTTGCAGCATATCAACAGAATGTACCAGGAAGGATTTCTTTACAGTGACCTGCGGGAATCTATCATGGTGTGCAATACGCCCGATGCTATTTTCGATGACCTTTATTTAAATAAATATTGAAACCGAACCTTAGGATGGGGATGGCATGATTGTATCCATCCCTGTAAGGTGAATTAGGATTGTCGTTTACATCGAACAGTAATGCCGTATAATAGCTGGCTTGCCCTACAATCCTTTGGGAATAACCAATACCCAGCAGCACGCTCGGCGCGTTGGTGGTGAATTCGGTGGTTTGCCCTCCGGGAATAATGTTTTTATAATGTATCCAGTTTTGTTCCAGTTGTGCCTGTACAAATAAAAAGTTTATCGGGTAAGCGCGCAGAAAGGGCCCGAATCCATAGTTAAAACTGTGTTGCGTTACGCCGTAGTTATAGTCCGCATTTATACTTAGATAATTTAGGTTAAAGCCCATGCCCACATCCAGCCAGTTGGTAACGCTGTAACCAATCTCGGGGTTAGCGCCCACATTAAAACTACCGCTAGAGAAACCAAGAGCAACACTACCTCCTAAAAAAAGTTTGCTTTTATCAAATCCAGTCTCAGGCTCAGGCTCTTCGTATGTCTGTGGTACTTGTTGAGAAAATGCAAGCACCGTAACAAACAACCCCAGAGCTAAACATACCATTCTTTTTACCATAGCATAAAGTTTACACAAACTAAAAGAATTAATTCAGGTCAAATATTTTTCCTGCATTTAAAATATTGTTAGGATCGAACACTCGTTTGATTGAACGCATTAACGCCAAATTATTCTCGTTAAACACGATATCCATATAATCTTTTTGTATCAGTCCAACACCATGCTCACCGCTGATAGTGCCTCCCATGCTTTTCACCAGTTTGAATAATTCACGCAGAATATGCTGCATTTCCGCATTCTTATAGCTGTTAGGAACACCTTCTTTTTTTATGCGGATGTGTAAGTTGCCGTCGCCTGCATGGCCATAACATACTGCATGAAAATCAAATTCTTTACCCAGTTCTTTAACACCATGTATAAGTTTGGGCAGTTCCGCCCTTGGCACTACAGCATCTTCTTCAATAGTATAGCCAACTGTTTTAACAGCTTCTGCTACGCGGCGGCGAAGCTTCCACAATTCGGCCTTTTGTTGGGCATCGTCAGCAAAGAAAACATCTTCGGCTTCAAATTGTTGTAATAGCTCTGCGATAGCTTCCATTTCCTGCATCAACACATCCATATTGTTTCCGTCTACTTCTATAATAAGATGTGCAGCTATGTCGTCCGGTATCGGCACTGCATAGCTATCGAGCATCCGGCTGGTGATCTGTAGCGCATCAATTTCAATGAGCTCCAGGGCGCTCGGTGTAAACCCGGCACGAAAGATGGCGCTTACTGCTTCGCTTGCTTTTTCCAGCGACTTAAACGGGACAAGCATTAACAGGTCATATTTCGGGAACGGGATAAGCTTAAGCACAATCTTGGTAACTATTCCCAACGTGCCCTCACTGCCTACCATTAATTGCGTAAGGTTGTAACCGGTAGAGTTTTTTAATACGTTGGCGCCCGTCCAGATAACCTCACCGTTAGGCAGCACTACCTCAAGGTTTAATACATAATCCTTCACAACACCATACTTTACGGCTTTAGGGCCGCCACTGTTTTCGGCGATGTTTCCACCAATAAAACAGGACCCACGGCTGCTAGGGTCGGGCGGATAAAACAGGCCTTTAGCTTTTACAGATTCCTGCAATACTTCTGTAATAACGCCGGGTTCTGTTGTAACCTGCAGATTGCGCTCGTCTATATCAAGAATAGTATTTAATCTTTCTGTGGAAAGTAGCACACCACCTAAATGTGGAATGGCCCCACCACTCAAGCCCGTGCCTGCACCTCTTGGTGTTACCGGCACAAGATTTTCGTTGCAAAGGCGCATAATATCGCTGATCTCCTGTGTGGTGCGTGGTTTAAGCACCACCTCCGGTAAAAACAAGATTCGTTCTGTTTCGTCATGGCCATAATGTTCAAGGCTTTCTTCATCGGCAAACACATATTGTTCGCCAACAATACCCTTGAATTGTTCGAGTAAAGTTGTTGTAACCAACCCTTTTTTAGCAACCGGTTCCATTTAATTGAATGTTTGTCGGCGAAGATAAGTAAGAGCTAATTGATAATTGAAGATTGAGGATTGACAATGTTTGAGCCCTATAGCAGTTTTTTCAATCGCGGATTTGCATATTTACAGGTTTAACCCTCTTAACATTTTCAATTTTCAACTCTCCATTGTCAATTAAAAAAATGATAGGCGGTTTGTTTGAATTACGAATATTATCGTATGTTTGTTACGAAATGATTCGTAAATAGTTTATTCAAATTGTAAAAACATGAAAAAGAGCTTCAACCTTCCGATAGTAATAGGTATAGTTTCATTGATTACCATCGGCCTTGTTTCGATTGCCTGGCAAAAGAAAGAACCTGCAAAAGAAAAAAAATCAGGTTACACAAACTATGATGACTCGACAAAACGAAAAAAATACCTTACCAATAAAGATATGGAAGAGGTGGACAAGGCTATGGGCAACCTCAACATAAATCTTGATAATCTGGATGTCCAATTAAAGAATATAAATGTGGATAGTATTAATGTCCAGATTAAAAAAGCAATGGCGCAGGTTGATATGCAAAAAATAAATGCGGAAGTGGAGGTTGCGCTTAAAAATGCTGAAGAGCAAATAAAAAAAGTTGACTGGGATAAAATGAAAGTGGATGTAGATAAAGCAATGGTAGAAGCAAAGCAGGCGATCGCTCAAATAGATACTAAGGCTATACAAGCACAGGTTCAGACTGCTTTAAAAAATGCACAGGACATAGAGTTGAAGAATAAAATCAATATGCAGGATATCTCCGTGCAGGTGAAAAAAGGCATGGAGCAGGCAAAAGTGGGTATTGAAAAGGCAAAAGCCCATGTTAAAGAACTGAAGACGTTTGTTTCAGAACTGGAAAAGGACGGCCTGATCGATAGTAAAAAAGAATACAAGATTGAATGGAAAGGAGATGACCTGTACCTCAATGACAATAAGCAAACTAAAGAAGTAAGCAAGAAGTACGCGAAATATAAAAATCTGTTGGATTCTATTCACATCAATGGCGATGGGGAAGAGTTTTAAAAAGATCGCTGATGTCTGATGGGAGGATGTCTGATTTGTAGTGCCGGCAGCTTCACTGAAACGTAGAAACTTTAAGTCATAGCAGAACCGATAATTACAAAAAAAATGCCGTTTGAGTCATCAGAGTCAAACGGCATTTTTTATAAATATTAATAAGAGAAATCAAATCTCCGCATCGAAAAAAATCAGACATCCACAAATCCGAAATCAGACGTCTGTATTTATCTGATCTTCTTAATCTCTTCAGTCAACTTCGGCACTATTTCAAAAGCATCGCCGACTATGCCATAATCTGCGGCTTTAAAAAATGGCGCTTCGGGGTCTTTATTAATTACTACGATATGTTTACTGCGGTTTACACCTGCAAGATGTTGAATGGCTCCGGAAATGCCAATGGCTATATATAAGTTTGGAGCGATCTGAACGCCGGTTTGCCCAACATGTTCATGATGCGGCCTCCAATGGCTGTCTGCAACAGGGCGGCTGCACGCAGTTGCCGCATGTAATACGTGCGCCAGGTCTTCAACCATTCCCCAGTTTTCAGGGCCTTTTAAGCCTCGTCCGCCACTTACTACAATGTCGGCTTCAGTTAATGGCACTTCGCCTTTCACTTTATTTACAGCGGTAACTTTTATGTTGGAATCTGCTACCGCAATGCTCAACTGGTTCACAGTGGCCGGCTTGTCCTCGCCAGTAATTATTTTGTAGCTGTTGGGATTGAGCGAAATCACTTTTATAGCGGAAGTAATATTTACGTTGGCAAAGGCTTTACCACTAAAAACAGACTTCTTCACAACAAACCCTGACGATGTATCAGGTAATGCAACAGCCCCTGTTACCAGCCCGGCTTTTAATCTCGCGGCAACCCTCGGAGCAAGTGCTTTGCCCGTTTGATTGTGGGAGAATACCACCACGGTTGCTCCCGTTGATTGTGCTGCCTCTGCTATTATCCTGGTTTGAACCTGTGCGTCAAGGTGGTTAAGGCTTTCATTATTTACCTGCTGAATGGTTGTAACGCCATATTTTCCCAGCGTAGTAAGATCATCTGTAACCGAACCCAGCAACAGGCCCTGTGCGGGAAGGTTTAATTGTGCGGCAATGGCAGCGCCATAACTTAACGCTTCAAAAGAAGATTTTTTGATGTGGCCATCAGCGTGATCAATGTATATTAAAACTGACATGTTGAAAATTTGAATGGGTGAAAAAAAGTTGATTCGTCGTTCCGTAAGTCTTCAGATTTAGATAACTTTTGCTTCTTCGTGGAGCAATCTAACCAGCTCAGCAACATTATCAGCCGGAATTAATTTTACACCTGCTTTTGCCGGCGGCAGTTCATAGCCAGCAATGGTTGTAAGGGTGTCTGTAGCAACAGGTTCAACAGCTTTCAACGGTTTTGTTCTTGCAGCCATAATTCCACGCATGTTTGGGATGCGCTGTTCAGCAACCCCTTTTGCGCAGCTTACTACAAGCGGCAGTTTAACTTCAGCAACTTCTTCTCCGCCGTCAATTTCACGGGTAACTGTGGCAATATCGCCGTTGAGGTCAAATTTTGTCGCCAGCGAAATGTAAGGAACATCGAGTAATTCGGCTATTATCCCCCCTATGGCAGAGCCATTGTAATCAATCGTTTCTTTACCTGTAAAGATCAGGTCATAACCGCCCTGCTTTGCAATTTCTGCAATCTGGGATCCAACATAAAAGCTGTCGTCACTTGTTGTATTAACGCGGATTGCTTCATCCCCACCAAGCGCTAGAGCTTTGCGAATAACAGGCTCGGCATCTGCGCCGCCAACTGTAACAAGATGAATAATAACAGATGGGTCTTTCTCTTTTAATTCTATAGCCCTGACTAATGAATACCATTCGTCATACGGATTGATGATCCATTGAACGCCGGCTTCTTCAAACCTGGTGTTGTTATCTTTAAATGCAATTTTGGAAGTTGTATCTGGAGTCTTGCTTATACAAACCAATATTTTCATAACAGCAATTTTAATGTTCGCTAAGATAAACAAAGTTGTTTATGCAACTTTGTTTAAGTGAGGTTAATTTGAGATGAGAAGTCAAAATTCAACAATCAAAAATCAAAACCTGAATGCCAGCCTTTAAATATAAATAAAGCGTGTTCCACGCGTTAAATCCTATGTTCAGAAATCAGCGGTCCGCGATTCTGGAAAGGTTATTACTTTTGATTTATGAATAGGATTGAAAGAATACAGGAGATGCTTGCAACGAATGGCAAGGACAATTTTTTAAGGCATGCGCTGGCATTGGAGTATATTAAATCTGGCGATGATGCAAAGGCCAGGGAGTTGTTTGTTGCTATACTTGGTGAATTCCCGGATTATATCGGTTCTTATTACCACCTGGCAAAATTGCTGGAGAGAAATGGCGAAACACAGCAAGCCATTGAATGTTATGAAAAAGGAATGAGCGCCGCAAAAGAGGCAAAAGATCAACATGCATATAATGAGCTGCAAAGTGCTTACGAAGATTTGGTATATTAAGATTTAAGATTTGAGATTTGAAATTATTTGATCGAAAACTGTCTAACAATCTCAAATTTTAAATTTCAAATCTCATATAAAAAAAATGGGCTCCAAGTTGGGAAACATAAGGAGCCCTGCACTGGGGATGCAAAATCCCTTGGCTGCAAAAAGTACAAGTTTATCAATGACAAAACATCATTGAAAATATTTTTATAGTCAGTTGGTGGATGGTTCTAGAGAGTGAAATTTTTACGGGGGTAATATGGAAGAGCAAATTTACACCCGCCATTGCTAAAAAAGATTAAAAGAAATGGTAAGGAATTATGAAAGAATTTGATCGTCAAACATAGCTTGTTGGGTGATTTTAAGAAATATTTAATAAACTCGCGTTGCACATTTACGTTCTTAAAACGTCAAATCGGTTAAACAATGAAAGCATTACATATGCGGTACGTATTAATGATTTTAAGCCTATTAGCCATTGGCAAAGTTTCGATGGCGCAAAGGCACGTTTATGTTGGGCCGCGATACGTTTATTCTCCCAGAGTATACGTTGCACCCGCACCACATGTATATATGGCGCCTGCTCCAAGGGTTTATGTGGCGCCGGTTCCCAGGGTATATTACCCACCTGCCCGGGTTACCGTAATAGCCGGTCCGCATATGATTGTTCCTTACGCAGGTATTTCGTACACTTTCGGCGGTGGTTATTGGTATCGTCCTTACGGTGGTTATTACAATATGATTTTCCCACCGGTTGGTATTAGCATCGGGTATCTTCCCTATGGATATTCAACGTTTTACATGGGGCCGTCCATGTTTTTCTACCTGAATGGTATTTATTACATGCAAAATGCCGATCGCTCCTACAGAGTTGTTGATCCGCCTATGGGTGCAGTTGTTAATTCCCTGCCACACCAGGCCAGGAAGGTTGTTGTTAACGGTGAAACTTTCTACGAATTAAACGGCACCTATTACCGCAAGGATGTGAATGAAAAAGGCAAGACTGTTTATACCGTTGTTGGTAAGAATGGCAAGATTGATAACACGCCCGCTCCATCGCAACCGCAAAGTCAACCACAGACTCAGCCTCAAACTCAGCCACAAATTCAGGCACAGGCCTCACCAAATATTGGGGATGTGTATGATAAACTGCCCGATGGAAGCAAATCAATTACCTTAAATGGTGCTACTTATTTTGTTGCGCCTGATAATACTTACTATAAAGAGATCAATGATGAACAAGGTAAAGGCTACCAGGTTGTTGAAAAACCGGTACAGGTAGATCCTTCTTTACAAAGAGAATTATAAAAATCAGCCGTCGCAGCATATCGCAATTGCAGGTATTGTATCGACGGCTTTTTTGTGCACTTATGCAGCGTTCCTGTGTATACTGCTGACTTTAGCGTAAATAAACAAATGCGCTACAGATTGATTCCTTATTTTTGTCGTCCTTCAAAAAGCAAAGCATGAGCGAAGAAAAGAGTTTGAATTTTTTAGAAGAAATCATTGAAGAAGATTTAAAGAGTGGTAAATACAAAGAAATAGTTACCCGTTTTCCTCCTGAACCAAACGGGTATTTACACATAGGCCACGCCACCAGCATCTGCCTTAATTTTGGGCTGACCCAAAAATTCGGTGGCTATACCAACCTGCGTTTTGATGACACCAACCCGGTTACAGAAGATACCGAATATGTTGAAAGTATTAAAGATGATGTGCGCTGGCTTGGCTTTGAATGGAAAAATGAACTATATGCATCTGATTACTTTGCTACCTTATATGGATATGCCGTTAGGTTGATTTCGAAGGGGCTGGCTTATGTGGATGACTCTACATCTGAGGTAATGGCGCAAATGAAAGGTACGCCTACAGAGCCGGGAAAAAATAGCCCTTTCCGTGACCGCAGCATTGAAGAAAACCTGGATTTATTTGCCCGTATGAAAAACGGCGAGTTTCCGGACGGCAGCCGCACATTGAGGGCAAAAATAGATATGTCGCATACCAACATGCTGATGCGCGACCCTGTTTTGTATCGCATCAAACATGCGCATCATCATAGAACCGGGGATGCATGGTGCATCTATCCTATGTATGATTTTGCGCACGGCCAAAGCGATTCTATAGAAAGTGTAACGCATTCTATTTGTACGTTGGAGTTTGTTCCTCACCGTGAATTATACGATTGGTTAATTGAGAAACTGGAGATATATCCGTCTCATCAATATGAGTTTGCACGCAGGAATCTTAATTACACCATAACAAGCAAACGCAAGCTGCTACAGTTGGTGAACGAAAAGTATGTAACCGGCTGGGATGATCCTCGTATGCCTACCATCGCTGGTTTGCGCAGAAGGGGTTTTACTTCTGAAAGTGTACGTGATTTTTGCGACAGGATTGGTATTGCAAAAAGAGAAAACTCTGCGGACCTGGGGTTGCTGGAATTTTGCGTAAGGGAACATTTGAATAAGATTGCGCAAAGAAGGATGGTGGTGTTTGATCCGGTAAAAGTGGTTTTAACGAACTACGAAGAAGGCATGGTTGAAATGATGCAAAGTGAGAACAATCCTGAAGATCCAGAATCAACGCACCGCGAAATTCCTTTTAGCCGTGAGTTGTATATTGAAAGAGAGGACTTCATGGAAAATCCGCCCAAAAAGTATTTCCGTCTTGCTCCTGGCCAGATGGTCCGCCTGAAAAGCGCTTACATTATCAAATGCGATGATGTGGTAAAAGATGACCAGGGCAACGTTACTGAAATACATTGTACCTATTTGCCAGAAAGCAAAAGCGGCCATGATCAGTCTACCATAAAAGTTAAAGGAACTCTGCACTGGGTGAGTGTTCAGCATGCAATAACAGCGGAACTAAGATTATATGACAGGCTATTCCAGGTAGAAGATCCAGCTTCAGAAGAGGGTGATTTTACGAGTTATATAAATCCTGATTCCCTGGTAACAATAAATAATGCTTATGCAGAACCGGCGTTAAAAACCGCCAAATTTGACGAGCGTTACCAGTTTCTTCGTAAAGGATATTTTACGTTGGATAAAGACACCAGCGAAGAGAAAATGGTATTCAACAGAACCGTTACGCTCAAAGATGCCTGGGCGAAAGAAATGAAGAAATAAGTGGAACGTTAGAAGTTTTACGTAAGACGTTTATCTAAGCAAATAAAAAAGCCATTGCGGATTGATCTGCAATGGCTTTTTCTATATTGTTTCGGCTTCATGCAACGTCCACACAATGTAGCGGCGAAGCGATGGCTTCAATCTTTGTGCTCCTTTCTTCCTTTACGTCTTTGTGGTTAACTCGCAGTGCCCGCGGGTTAACTCAAATAGCTTTTCATTTCCTCAGCATATCCTTTCGCTACAATTTCTGCCTGCTCTGCAAAGTCTTCTCCCGAAGAAGCAAAGATGACCGCACGGCTGGCGTTCACCAGTAACCCGGCGTTTTTGTTTAATCCATACTTGCTAACCTCTTCCAGGCTACCGCCCTGCGCACCAACGCCAGGCACGAGTAAAAAGTTGTCAGGGATGATATTTCTGATCGTTTCCAACTGAGACGCTTGCGTAGCGCCTGCAACGAACATCAGATTATCTGGTGTACCCCAGGATGCTACTTTAGTCAATACTTCCTCAAAAAGATAGGAAGAGGATTTTTCCATCTTCAGGTATTGAAAATCCTGGCTGCCTTTATTGGAAGTCAGGCCCAGCACGATGGTTACTTTATTCTCATATTCAAGGAAAGGGCGAACACTATCTTCACCCATGTAAGGAGCAACTGTAACGGAATCAAAAGGCAACGCTTCGAAAAAAGTCTTGGCATATTGAGAAGAGGTATTGCCTATATCTCCACGTTTTGCATCCGCAATGGTAAAATGTGTGGATGGTATGTAATGCAACGTTTTTTCCATTGCTTCCCAGCCTTTTAAACCTTGCGATTCATAGAAAGCAGTATTAAGCTTATAAGAGACGCAATGGTCCTTTGTGGCATCAATAATGGCTTTATTGAATTTAAAAACCGCATCAGGATGGCCGGCTAAATGCGCTGGCAGCTTGGTAATGTCTGTGTCCAGGCCTACGCAGAGATAATTTTTCTTTTGCTGAATTTGTTCAATGAGTTGCTGAATATTCATAGGTGCAAAGAAAATCAAAATTCAAAAGTCAAAACTCAAAAACCCAAAAAAGAAGTCCGGATTAAACAGGTTGATTGCCCCGGAGATTTTTACTTTTCGCTTTTTACTTTTGATTTCTCCTTCGTCATTGCGTCCGCAACCGCCTTAGCCTCAGCGTTCCCAGAAGCAGCAAGATGGTTAACAATATTATTGAACGACTTTTCGTCCCTGTTCTGGCTTAACTTAAATACATGCTGAAGGTCAGTTACTTCAATCTCCAACGCCACGATGGCCTTGATCATATCTTCAACATATTCTTCCGTCATATGCTTAACAAGGGCAGGGGAGTGGGGATTGTTTTCAAAGGTATCTGTAAGAGTCACCAAAATGTGCCTAAGCTCATCTTTATCAAGAAAACGCAGTGTGCCATGCGCATGTACCGCCTGATAATTCCATGTGCTGCCTACATTCTTGTTTTCATACAGTGATGCGCTTACATAAGTATGGGCACCGGTAAAAATGGCCAGCACATTCTTATTGTTTTCAAATGCCAATGTATGGTCTTGTTTGCGCATTATATGCGCATTCAGAAATAATTTGCCATCGCGCTCGCTAATCAGCACGGGGATGTGCGTAGCCACAGGCTTACCGTCTGCGTCAACACCGCAAAGCGTTATAAACGGGTGCTGGTGCATAAATTCTATAACATCCTGATGGCCAGATGCTTTATAATAAGGTAAATTATACATAGCCCGAAGATACCAAGATGCTTCGTCTCAATTGATAATGCTGGTTTCCAAAAAAAATTTTTGTGTTTCAAAATAAGTAATAAGTTTGTGCAAACGATTGCGTGTTTTTTATACCAAAACTGACCGAATTGCTTTGCTACGATAAGTTTAAATAACGATGAAGACTGTGACCTTCCGATTGGATGTATAGCAATCCGCACCGGTGTAAACGTTTACATATATGACAGAGGAATTTACTTTACTTAAACGGGTTGCTGAGGGTGATGAAACTGCATTTAAATGCATATTTGAAATGCATAGGGATAAATTATACAATTATCTCTACCGCGTTACAAAATCGAGGGAAATTGCCGAAGAAATAGTAATAGATGTTTTCCTGAAACTATGGATGGGACGAGAACTGATCCAGGATATTTATAACCTGGATGCCTTTTTGCGCAAAGTGGCCCATAATAAGGCGCTGGATTATTTTAGAATAGCCTCGCGAAACAATGCAATGCAAAAAATGATCAGGCAGGAAATAGAAATGGCGCAGGAAACTGCTGCTGACCACCAGCTGCTATCTAAGGAGTCTGACGAAATATTTCACAACGCCATCAAAAAATTATCTCCACAAAGAAGAATTGTTTTTACATTAAGCAGGGTAGAAGGGTTAACCCATGATGAAATTGCCCGCAAACTCAATCTCTCCCGTAACACGGTTCGTAACACTATTTCCGATACTTTAAAGCACATGAAAGATGTGATTTTGCAAAATGAGATGAGCGCGTTGATTGTTCCGATGCTGTTGTTTTTAAATTAATTGATAATTGAAAAGTGACAATGACAATCGTGAATAGTCAATTGTGAATGGTGAAAAGTGCTGCAGTGAAATTGATCAATAACAGGTGCGCAAAGGGGGAACCTGCATCGTTACCTCGAACAAAGAATTTGGTTAGCCACAAGCAAAAAAAGCATGACAATCTTTTCATCAAGAGCTGGCTTTCTTCCCTTCATTGCCGTCTGCCTGCCCGCTCTGCGTTTAGGCGAGCTTTAGCATAGTGTCATCTGGTTAAGAACAGTTTTTATTAATTCCTGCAGAGTTTAGGAATGTCAACTCGTAAACACTTCCAGCATAGAAGGTGGGCGCATAATTAAACTTCAGAAATCAGTTTGTAAAACAGCCTTGCCAATCGTAATGCGAGCAACACTTTGGAGAGGCGCTGGCCAGGCAAAACGGCCGGAGGCATCGGGTTTGCCTTGAGTTTTTGGTTCTTTTGGCTTGGCCCAAAAGAACGTGCAAAAGGCGAGGTCTCCCGAGTGCAAGCCTGCAGAATAGTGGAGGATGTCTCCTGTCGTAGACATTACGCTCAATCTTGACTAGTCTAACCAGAAGCAATTAGCAAGTACCTTCGTGTTAAATAAATGAAATTGCTTTGTCAATTTTCAATTGAAAAAAATTTCTAAAAAATATTTTTCCCTCCATTAGTACTATAAGCTTTAATCGTTCGTCTCTTGTAACGTAAAGCTGCTGTATGTCGTCGAATCCATTAAGATTAAAACTTCTTCTTCAAAAATATTTGAACAATACCTGCTCGCCTGATGAGTTAACGGAGTTCTGGCAGTTAATGAATGAACTTTCTGAAAATGATCTTATTTCTGTAGACCTGCAAGACCTTTGGGATGATAAGGATGAAAATCATAATGCTGCAAAAGAGGTAGACTGGGATAAGCTATACGGCCGCCTGCAGGAAAAAAAAATTGATCTGACGAATTTTTCTTACACGCCTTCCATACCAAAAAGAACAATCATTAAAAGATGGGCCATAGCGGCTTCAATATTAATATGTGTTGCTGCCACATTGTTTTTGTATAAAAGTTCAACAATGCAAAAGCCAATCCTGGCAAATGCAAAACGAAATGATTCCTCTATCCGCCACCGGATAATGACATTGCCCGATGGTTCCACCGTTACGCTTCACGCAGGAAGCAAACTTGAATTTGCCGACAATTTTAAAAAAGGTACGCGTGATGTGTATTTGAATGGTGAAGCATTCTTTGACGTAAAACATATTGAGGGAAAGCCCTTTCTTGTTCATACAGGAGATATTGTTACCAAAGTACTCGGCACAGCTTTTAATGTAAAAGCATACCCTGATCAACTCCAGGTTTTTGTAACTGTGGCAAGAGGCAAGGTGCAGGTAGGCAATGATAAAAGTGAAAAGCCATTGGGCGTGCTTTTGCCGGGCGATCAACTTTCGGTTGACAGAAACACAATGGCTGCCACTACTTCGAAAGCGGATATCAAAAAGGTAATTGAATGGAAGACCGAAGCTTTAATTTTTGATGACATCACGTTCGGAGAAGCTGTACAGGTTATGAGTAGTTACTATGGTAAAGATGTGCAGCTGAAAAATGAAAAGCTGGCCAACTGCAAATTCACCGGGGATTTCAGCAGTAAATCCATTGAAGAATCACTGGATATTATTTGCACACTCACATCTTCTTCATGGAAGGCGGCTGAAGATTCAACAATTGTTATTGATGGAAAGGGGTGTGAATAAGCCTCTTTTTAAGGGTTTGCTAAATCGTTATAGGGCTAAAAGAAGGCTACTTTAAGTTGCATTTAAAGTAGCCGGTTTTAAATATTCAATTAACATTCAAAACAATTAAAGGTATGAAATTTCTTACCCAGTGGAAAGATTTTTGTACGCTTACCAAAGCGATTGCGCCGCGAAAATGGCTAGGTTTAACAAGATTAAGTTGCCTGGTTGTATCCATTATCCTTCTTAGTTCTCCTATGTTGCTGGCTGAAGCAGGTAACGCTCAGAAGCTCGAAACAACAAAAGTTACCATTGGCCTTGAAGGCGAGTCCCTCAAGGCAGCCCTAAAACAAATCGAAGCACAAAGTTCATTCAGGTTTGCATTTGTTGAATCACAAATTGCAAATTATGACAGGCTTATGCTGCCCAAAGCAAAGCGTTCGGTATTGAATACGCTTCAACTTTTACTGAACAATACTCATTTGAAGTATATCGTAAAAGACAATACCATTGTCCTTTTGGAAGAAAAAATTAACACTACAACTGACCACCAGGAAATGTCGGCTTCTGACTTCATGGAATTTTACCAGGCTGCTTACCATAAATCCAGCACGATAAAAGGCACTGTAACGGATGAATCTGGTAAACCGCTGGCCAATGTAAGTGTACAGGAAAAAAATACCAACAACGGAACAGTTACAAATGAGCAAGGTGAGTATACCATACACGTTTCTGATGAAAAAGGAACGCTTGTTTTTTCGCATGTAGCATTTATGCTGGAGGAACAAGCGATCAATGATAAATCTACCGTTAATGTAAGATTGAAACCAGTGTCTTCATCATTGCAGGACGTGGTTGTAGTTGGTTATGGTACAAAGAAAAAAGAAGCGATCACCGGAGCTATTTCAACTGTTACAAGTAAGGACATTGAAAACTCTCACGGTGGATCAACTGTAAGTACTGCGCTTGCCGGTAAAATACCCGGCGTAAGTTTCAGGCAGGTAGACGGCCGGCCGGGAAGTGGCGCCAGTGTTCAGATCCGCAACTATGGAACGCCTTTATATGTTATTGATGGTATTCAACAGGATGAAGGCCAGTTTAATAACATTGCACCTACTGATATAGAATCTATCACAGTATTGAAAGATGCATCTGCAGCCATTTACGGTGTAAGGGCTGCGAACGGCGTTGTGGTAGTAACAACAAAACGCGGTAAACTGGGCACTCGAAATACTATCAACCTTGATGCTTATACCGGCTGGCAAAACTGGACACGTTTTCCCAAAGGAACAAATGCCTATGACTGGCAGTTGGGGAAAGTAGAGGCTGATGTGAATGAAGGAAGGACTCCTATGCCCAAAGAAGAGCTTGACAAATGGAAAGCCGGAACTGAAGATGGTTATAAGAGTTTTGACTGGTACGATTTTATCGTGAAGAAAAATGCACCGCTTACCAATCTTGGATTAAGTTTCAGTGGTGGTTCTGATAAGATTAACTACTATACATCTATTACGCATCTTAAACAATCTTCTGTTCTTGGGAGAGAGTTCACTTTTGAGCGTACGAATATTCAAAGCAATATTGATGCAAGAATCACAAACAGCTTTAAAATTGGCGCGCAGATCAACGGCCGTGTTGAAACCCGCGATCAGCCTGGTGTTCCGGGATCTGATGACTATTGGGAAGCACGTTTTGCTATCTTAAAACTTAGGCCAACAGAGCGCCCATATGCGAACGACAATCCTGACTATATCGCTGATCTTGGAAACCATGCGAATGAAAACTGGGCCTACCAGAAAAAATCAATCTCTGGTTATTGGCGCGAAGACTGGCGCGTTTTACAGGGAAATTTGACCGCGGAATGGAAAACGCCTTTAAAGGGGTTATCATTAAACGGTTTGTTTTCTTATTTCTATGCAGACAGGATCATGAATGGCCACGAGTATACGCTTGATTTTTATACTTATGATAAATCAAATGATCAGTATGTCCGCACAGGTGGTAGTTCCAACCCATGGAGAGAAAGAGGCACACACACAAACCTGTCGCCAACAATACAGCTCCAGGCAAACTACAACAGAAGCTTTGGCAAGCACAACATAGCTGCCACGTTTGTTAATGAAAGAATTAAAAGGAGAGAGCTGGATACATGGGTGCACTCTGTACCTACTACTAATGTATTACCACTTATTTATTTCAGCACAATGGATACTTATAATGATGCTGATGACTCATGGGCGCGTATTGGTTACATTGGCCGTGTGAGCTATAATTACGACAACAAATACTACGTTGAACTTGCTGCTCGTCGTGACGGTTCATGGAAATTCTCGCCCGATCGTCGTTGGGGTAATTTCCCTTCTGTGTCTGCAGGTTGGAGGCTTACGCAGGAAGACTTTTTCATGAAATGGGCAAATACAATTTCATTGAATGAATTAAAGCTTCGCGGTTCATGGGGAAAGCTGGGTGATGATGACAACGGTGTTGGCCCTTATGACTGGAGAGTTGGTTATAACTACAATACTTCAACGAACATCATGGATGGTTATAACACGGCAACCGGTAATAATGTTGTTAACAACAGCCCGATAGTTGGTGTTAGATACAAAGGTGAGCCTGTAAAAAACATCTCCTGGTACACCAGTGAGATCAGCAACATTGGCCTTGATTACGGATTTATGAATAACAAGCTTACCGGTACGCTGGAGTTTTTCAAAAGAAAACGCACTGGTCTTCGTGGCCGCAAATATGATGTGTTAATGCCAAGTGAATTAGGCTATTCACTGCCTGATGAAAACATTAATAGCGATGCCAACGTGGGTGGTGAATTTGCGCTCAACTACAACGGTTCTATTGGTAAAGATTTCATTTTTAGGGTTGGTGGTAACGTTTCTTACTCCAGGAGAAAAATTGAGTACCAATACAAGCCTGTATTTAATAACTCGCTTGATCATTACCGCAATGGCAGTGCTTACAGATGGGACAATCTTTTCTGGGGATACGAGGCCATCGGCCAATTTAAAAGCCAGGATGAGATCAGTAATTATGCTGTTGACATAGATGGAAAAGGCAACACTACTTTATTGCCGGGTGACCTTAAATACAAAGATGAAAATGGAGACGGTGTGATCAATGATTATGATATGCGCCCGATAGGCTGGGGAACCGGAAAAAATCCAATCCTTTACTATGGATTTAACCTTGGTGCTGCTTATAAAGGATTTGACTTTACAGCGCAGTTCTCAGGCGGATCAATGTCTTCTTATAATGTTAACTGGGAGATCAGAGCGCCGTTCCAGAATGAAGGAGCGTTAAACAAAGAAATATTTGATGGCCGTTCTTACAGAGTAGATCCTTACGATCCAAAGAGTGCGTGGGTAATCGGGAAGTATCCTGCAATGAGATATAATCCTTCAAGCTCAAGGCAACACAGCGATTACAACATTAACTCAACCTTCTGGTTAAGAAACGTTCATTACCTAAGGTTAAGAACTTTGGAAATCGGTTACAGCCTTCCTGCCAGCCTGATTAACAAAGTGAAATTGCAAAAGGCACGTTTCTATGCCAACGCTTACAACTTATTATCACTGGATAACCTGAGAAAATTTGGTGTTGATGCAGAGGTAAATGCAGATAACGGTTTGGATTATCCTCAAAGCAGTTATTTCAACGTAGGGATAAATCTTTCTTTCTAACCAAAACGTGAGTTTGATCAATCAAATAACAAGTACAATGAAAAAATATATCATCATAGCATTCCTGTCTATCGCAGCCGTTGGTTGTGTCAAGGACAAGGATTTTTTAGATGTGAAGCCCAATTCAATATTAACGGATGAGCAGGTGTGGCAGCATTCTGATATGGTGCTCGCCCTTTTATCAGATCTGTATGGCCGTTTACCAGACCAATGGAGCACCAACAGCACGATTGAATATTGCAACTATGACGAAGCATATCCCTCAACCTGGAACGACGGATGGCGTACTGATCAATACGATTATCCTTTCGATTGGTTCCGTATATGGGATTATGGCTACATCCGCGAAATAAACCTGTTCATTCAAAAATGTGCGCAAGCTGATAAACTGTCTGCAGAAGATCGCAACACGTATCTTGCTGAAGGACGTTTTCTCCGCGCATTTGAATATTTCGAGCATGTTAAACGTATGGGCGGTGTTCCGTTGATTTTAGAGCCGCTTACTTATGATTTCAGTGGTGATCCTACTTATTTGCAATACCCAAGAGCGACTGAAAAGCAGATGTATGATTTTGTGATCTCTGAGATGGATACCATCAAAACAATGCTTCCTGATAACCCCGGCATTAAATCACGTGCTACTAAATGGTTAGCGCTGGCTATGAAATCAAGAGCGGCGTTATATGCAGGTTCTATAGCTAAATATGGTTCTTCTGTAACACCCACAGAAAAAACTTCCGGCGGAGAGGTTGGCATAAGTGCAGCTGAGGCACCTGCTTATTACAAAATAGCACTTGATGCTGCGAAAGAGATTATAGATGGAGGCAGATATAGCCTCTATTCAAAATCATCTAGTCTGTCAGACAACTTTGCAAGCCTGTTCCTCGATAAAAGCAATAACTCTGAAGTGATCTTCGCAAAAGATTACAAATTAAAATTCAGCACTGTTGGGTTTACTATCGAGAATCAGCCGTTCTCTGGTTCTGAAGACGGAAGCAATGGCGGCCAACTGAATCCATCACTCAATCTTGCAATGCAATTTGAAAAACTGGATAACACATTCGAGGCTTTCCCTGCAAAAGATAAACGCGGTAACTATATCTACTATGATAAAGTGGGTGACATTTTCAATGGCCGTGATGCAAGGCTTGCAGGAACACTTCTTTTACCTGGAAGCAGCTTTAAAGGAAGGCCGGTAGAGATTTGGGGTGGTTTACTTGTAGATACAGGAACAGGTTCGAAAATAATACAGGGATTCAGAGATGCAAGGTCTGTTATGCTGAATGGAAAATCAGTTCAGGTGTGCGGTAAAGATGGCCCGGTATATGAAGAGGCCGCCACTGCACAAACAGGTTTTCTTGTCAGAAAATATCTTGACCCGACAACAGGTTCTGGCCAGCTGGGTACACGCAGTGAAGTTTGGTGGGTACGTTACCGCTATGCGGAGATTCTGTTAAATGCTGCTGAAGCTGCATTTGAACTGGGTGATAATACGACAGCTGCGCTTTATATGAACCAGGTTAGAAGCCGTGCCGGCCTTACAACGCCTTTAACAGCGGCAGATATTACATTTGATCGTGTTGTGCATGAGCGCAAAGTAGAGTTCGCGTTTGAAGGGCATGAAATGTATGACTACAAAAGATGGAGACTGGCGCACCGTATTTTCAACGGAAGAAACACATACAACGATTATAATACCTACCCGCAGGGCGATGGTTCAAATCCTTTGGATAACCTGGGTAAAGTAGCTTCAGCGCCTAATACGATGATCTTTGGTTTTTGTCCGTACAAAGTGTACAGCCCCGGAACGCCAAACGACGGCAAATGGGCGTTTGATGTGTTGAAGCTGTCAAAAGTTAAACAGGCGCATAACTTCAGAATAGGTAACTACTATTCCAGCATCGCAGATGATGTTATGAGCAACAATCCTAAAATTGTAAGAAATCCTAATCAGTAATCAGAATAATAAAAAGCGTATTATGAAAATAGCATTCATACCTGTAGCTGTTGCATTACTGACTACAAGTATTGTTTCCTGCAAAAAAGATAATTATGCAGCACCGGCAACAATGCTTACAGGTAAAATTGTATACAAAGGAGAACCGTTGAACTTTCAGCGCACATTAGACAGAACAAACTATAGAGTTCGTTTTGAGCTTCGGGAAAGCGGTTGGGGCAAAACAGGTCCCATCACTGTTCCCATCAGCCAGGAAGGAGCTTTTTCCGCGGAGCTGTTTAACGGCGAATACAAACTTGTGTTCCCAGCAGATAATATTCCTTTTATCATGAACCAATCAGTTCCGTTGTCACAAGATACAATAGCAGTATCGTTGCATGGTAACAAGAACATGGATATTGAGGTAATTCCATATTATATGATAAGGGATGCCGCATTTGCAATGTCAAAAACGGATAGTATTGTATCAGGAAATTTCAGGCTGGAACAAATCATCACAGGTGCCAATGCTAAAAATGCTGAAAGGATATTTTTGTATATCAGCAGGACTCCATTTGTGGATGATGCCGACAAAATAGCTGTTACAGACCTCGATGCATCTACCATTACTGATTTTAATAACATTCATCTTTCAGTAAAAGTGCCCTCTTCGATCAATAACAATTACGGGACGCAGATCGCTGAACAGAAGCAGGTGTATGCAAGGATTGGTTTAAAAATAGCAGATAAAGACCATTTACTTTTCTCACAGATTACTAAGTTAGACCTGTAGAAAGTACATTTTAAAAAGCAAAGGCCACAAGATGCCGCAGTTACATCGTGGCCTTTGTTTTTTTATGAATAACTTATTACAATCGTTAAGTTTGTAGATCATCTCCCTTAATTTAAGTCTGTAATAGATAACAATGCAAATATGAAAAAACGTCTTTTCTTCACATGCCTTAGCGCATTTCTGTTATTCAAAAGTGAAGCGCAATGGGCAATAGCGCCAGGTAAAATCACCACGGAGTGGGCCGCAAATGTAACAGCTGATAAGCCTTTGCCGGAATATCCACGCCCGCAGATGGCGAGAGCTGAATGGGTTAACCTCAACGGTTTGTGGCAGTATGCCATTCAGCCGAAAACACAGCAGGAAAACATGCCGGCAAATTTTGACGGGAATATCCTGGTGCCGTATGCCGTAGAATCAGCCTTGTCTGGCGTTGCAAAAACAGTGGGAAAAGATAGCGTGCTTTGGTACAAAAGAACACTGGCTATTGCGCCGGTAAAAAATAAAAAAGTATTGCTGCACTTTGGTGCGGTAGATTGGTTGTGTGATGTGTTTGTGAATGGCAAGCCTGCAGGCAGTCATAAGGGAGGATATGATCCTTTTACGCTGGATATTACATCATTGCTGAAAAAAGGATCACAGCAGGAAATAAGTGTGCGAGTGTGGGACCCCTCAGACGATGGCCCTCAGCCACGTGGAAAACAGGTGAAAAAACCTGAAGGTATCTGGTACACGCCGGTTACCGGTATCTGGCAAACAGTATGGATGGAAACAGTTGCTTCAACGTACATCTCATCCACCGTACAAACGCCGGATATTGATAAAAAAACTGTGAATGTTATAGCCAACGCTGAAAACCTTCAGCAAGGTGATCTTATAAAAGTTACTGCTTACGACGGTGCACAAAAAGTGATCGAAAAAAGTAGCGGCAACAACAATTTCGATCTTGAAATTTCTAACCCAAAACTTTGGTCGCCTTCACAACCATTTTTGTATGACCTGACCGTGCAGATCATTAGGAACGGAAAAGTAGTTGATGAAGTGAAAAGCTATTTCGCGATGCGCAAATCAAGCATCGGTGTTGATAAGAACGGCATCCAAAGAATGTTATTGAATAACGAATTTGTTTTTCAATATGGCCCGCTTGACCAGGGCTGGTGGCCTGACGGTTTATATACCGCGCCTACAGACGAAGCCTTAAAGTTTGACATTGTAAAAACAAAAGAAATGGGCTTTAACATGATCCGTAAACATGTTAAGGTTGAGCCTGCCCGTTGGTATTATTACTGTGATAAAGAAGGTATGCTTGTTTGGCAGGATATGCCAAGCGGCGACCTGGGCAACCGTTGGGAGCCAAGGCCGGCCATCATAGGGCGTGCTACCGACAAGGACAGAACTGCAGAGTCAGAAAATATCTATCGCACCGAGTGGAATGCTATTATGGAAGCGTTGCACAATTTCCCATCCATCATTGTATGGACGCCATTTAACGAAGCATGGGGACAATTCAAAACAGAAGACATTGTAAACTGGACGATGAAGAAAGATCCTTCAAGGATTGTAAACACAGCAAGTGGAGGTAATTTTCATGATGTGGGACATATCATAGATCTGCACAATTACCCTGATCCTGCAATGCCTGATCCTGCTTTATTTGGCAGCAAGAGAGCAATTGTATTGGGTGAATTTGGCGGACTTGGTTTACCTGTTGAAGGGCACACATGGCAGCAGAAAAACAACTGGGGTTATCAGACATTTAAAAATAATGACGACTTGTTGAAAAGGTATGCTGCGATGGTAGATAGGTTTCCTGATCTGATTCGCAAAGGCTTATCAGCGGCTGTATACACACAAACAACAGATGTTGAAGTAGAGACAAATGGATTGATGACCTACGACAGAAAAGTAACAAAGATGCCCGCTGCCAGCCTGAAAGCATTGCATCAGAAACTATATGATGCAGGGTTGGTAAAAAAATAAAAGAGATCGCTGATATCTGATTTGCGGATGTCTGATTTGTTTAGGTGCAATAGTGAAAATAATCGCCGATATCTGATTTTTTGATTTCTGATTTTTTTGGGCGGCAGCTCAATTAGCAGGGAACGTTCGAATGGAAAAACTAATGATTTGATAGAGTGATTTTCGCAATTAATTAGCGTGCTAGCGTGGAAGAAATCAGACATCAGAAAATCAGACATCAGAAATTTTAAAAATGAAATTATATCGATGAAAAGAATCTTATTCTCTGCATTTTTATTGCAGGCGCTGTTTGCAAAAGCGCAGGATATTAAAGCGCCGTCGTACCCATTGGTAACGCATGATACATACTTCAGCATTTGGTCCCACACGGACAAACTGAACGAGTCTGTTACCAATCACTGGACAGGTACGGATCAGTCTCTATTGGGATTGATAAAAGTAGACGGAAAGGTTTACCGCGTACTTGGAAGCGCTGCAAAACCTTTTGAGGCAGTAGTTCCTGCGGCTGAAGACAACGCATATAATGCGAAGTACACGATGGAGAAGCCTTCCGGAGAATGGATGAGCGAAAGCTTTAATGATGCATCCTGGAAAACGGGTGGTGCTCCTTTTGGTAATGACCGCTCCGAGGCAAAAACTTTTTGGGATGGCCATGATATTTGGGTAAGAAGAACATTTACACTGAATAAGCCGGAAGAAGGCAATATATATTTGAAGCTAAAGCATGATGATGATGTTGAAGTTTTCCTGAACGGTGAAAAGATTTATACAGCAGGCTGTTGTGCGGCTCGCTATGCTTATGTTCCGTTAGAAGAAGCTTACAAGAATAAACTGAAAAAAGGCCAGAATGTACTGGCTGTACACGTTGTTAATACCGGCGGTGGCGCTAACCTTGATTTGGGAATAGCTAAAGAGCCGGCTAAAGATGTAAACAACGATGTGCTGGTTGCCGAACAAAAAACTGTAAGCCTGAAAGCAACGCAGACCATTTATGAATTTACCTGCGGCGGTGTTGATGCCGCACTTACATTCACCTCACCCTTATTGATGAATGATCTGGCGTTGCTTTCAAGGCCTGTTAGCTATATCAACTATAGCGTTAAAGCCAACGATGGCAAAACGCATGATGTGCAATTATTCTTTGGTGCTTCTACCAATATTGCTGTAAATACACCATCGCAGGAAGTTACTACTCAAAAGTATACTTCTTCAGGATTGGCAATATTGAAAGCCGGAACAAAAGATCAGCCCGTATTACAAAAGAAAGGCGACGATCTGAGAATCGACTGGGGTTATATGTATGTTGCAGTTCCTTCCACAGCTAAACCTGTTCAATACATTACGAAAGAGAAAGAAGCCATCGCTTCATTTGTAAGCAAAGCCGCAAATACAAATGCTAATGCAGGCAACGCTCGTTTAATGCTGAATACAGTCGTGTCTTTAGGTAAAGTGGGGAACGATGCAAAAGAGCAATTTGTGTTGTTGGGATATGATGACCTGTATTCTATTCAATACTTTAAAGACAACCTGAAACCATGGTGGAAGAACGATGCATCACAAACTATTGAGAAAGAGTTATCACAAGCAGCAACCGATTATGCTTCTGTAATGAAGAAATGTGCTGACTTTAATGAAAGCATGTACAAAGATGCAGAGAAAGCAGGCGGAGAAACTTATGCTAAGTTGTGCGCTATTGCTTACAGACAAAGTATTGCTGCTCACAAACTGGTGAAAAGTCCGCAGGGAGATCTGCTGTTCCTTTCTAAAGAAAACTTCAGCAATGGTTCTATCAACACCGTTGATATTACTTATCCATCAGCTCCGTTATACCTGGTTTACAATCCTGATCTGTTAAAAGGTATGATGAATGGTATTTTCTATTACAGCGAAAGCGGTAAATGGGCAAAACCTTTTGCTGCGCATGATTTGGGTACATATCCGTTGGCAAATGGCCAGACTTACGGAGAAGATATGCCTGTTGAAGAATCCGGCAACATGGTCATTTTAGCCGCTGCAATAGCAAAAGTTGAAGGCAAGGCTGACTATGCAAAAAAACATTGGAAAACACTTACACAGTGGGTTGAGTTTTTGGTTCGCGATGGTTTTGATCCTGCAAACCAGCTTTGTACAGACGATTTCGCTGGCCACCTGGCAAGAAATGCTAATCTTTCAGTTAAAGCCATCGTAGGTATCGGAAGCTACGCTATGCTGGCAGATATGCTGGGAGAAAAGGCTACAGCGGAAAAATATAAGGCAACAGCTACTGAAATGGCCAAAAAATGGATGACAATGGCTGATGCCGGCGATCACTATGCTTTGACCTTCGACAATAAAAATTCATGGAGCCAGAAATACAACCTCGTTTGGGATAAAGTGTTGAACCTGGGCATCTTCCCTAAAGAAGTGTATGAGAAAGAGGTTAAATACTATCTCACCAAGCAAAATGCATATGGGCTTCCTTTGGATAGCAGAAAGACTTATACAAAATCAGACTGGATCGTCTGGACTTCCACACTGGCTGACAACCAGCAGGATTTCAGCGCACTGGTGAATCCAATTTACAAGTTCTCAGCTGAAACACCTTCCCGTGTGCCTATCAGCGACTGGCATGAAACAACAAACGGTAAAATGGTTGGTTTCCAGGCGAGAAGCGTTGTAGGCGGTTACTTTATGAAGGTGCTGGAAAGCAAAACGAAATAATGGAGAATGGAGAATTGACGATTGAAAATGTGGTTGGCGGAAAGTCATAGAGATGCAGGGATAGAGGTAAATGATGGTTGAAATGACTAATATATCCAAACAGTTATATTAACGACAGTTTTCATAGCAAATAGTAATCTTGAGTTTTAACAGGCCTGCGGCATTTGCCGCGGGCTTTTTTTTTGAACCACGGAAGCACGAAGGCTGGGCGACTCACAGCGTTTAGCACGTTTTGTTGATTCCTAAGATCTTGCATTTATTGGATAAGTTGTGTATCTTTTGGTTTGCTTCTCCCTTGCGTTTAATCTATTTCGAAAATCCGCCGTGTTCCTCCGTGTCTTCCGTGTCTCCGTGGTTCCGGAAAAAAATATTTTCGTTTTAATTGTCATTATTACAATTCTTATTCTATATTTGATCTACTAACACTAGCTTGTTCATATGAATGACTCATTTGTAATAGGGGTTGATTACGGAACTGACTCAGTTCGATCAGTTATGCTGAATGCACGCGACGGAAAAGAAGTTGCCTCGGCGGTGTTTTACTACCCGCGCTGGAGAGACGGGCTCTATTGCGATGCAGCCTCTAATCGTTTCAGACAACATCCGTTAGATTACGTAGAAGGGCTTACCGCAACTATTCGCGAGTGTATTGCGAAAGCCGGTGCTTCTTCTGCTTCTTCTGTAAAAGCGATCTCCGTTGATACTACTGGTTCTACGCCTGTCGCCGTTGATAAAAACGGTACGCCATTAGCTTTGCTGCCGGAGTTTGAAAACAATCCGAACGCGATGTTCGTATTGTGGAAAGATCATACTTCAACCAAAGAAGCGGCGGAGATCAATGCACACGCTGAAAAATTTGATGTCAATTATTTGCAGTTTGTCGGAGGAATCTATTCTTCAGAATGGTTCTGGGCAAAGCTGCTGCATATATTACGCGAAGATGACGCTGTGCGAAACGCCTGCTACTCATGGGTAGAACATTGCGATTGGGTGCCTTTCCTGTTGACAGGCGGCAGCGACGTTCATGCAATGAAAAGAGGGGTTTGCTCAGCCGGTCATAAAGCTTTATGGGCCAAAGAATACGGTGGCCTTCCGCCAGATACATTCTTCTCTTCTTTAGATCCTTTGTTAAGAGGCTTTACTGAAAGGTTGTTTAAAGACACATACACTTCAGATAAACCTGCGGGCAATCTTTCGGAAGAATGGGCACATCGCCTGGGACTGTCAACTGATGTAGTTATTGGGGTTGGTGCTTTTGATGCACATATGGGCGCAGTCGGCGGACAAATTGAGCCTTACCATTTAAGTAAAGTGATGGGCACGTCTACATGTGACATGTTGGTTGCTCCAATGCAGGAAGTAGATGGCAAACTGGTTAGAGGGATTTGTGGCCAGGTTCCCGGATCTGTTATTCCGGGTATGATGGGTTTGGAAGCCGGTCAGAGCGCCTTTGGTGATACCTACGCGTGGTTTAAAAACATCGTATCATGGCCGGTTAATAACCTGCTTCAGAAATCATCTATTATAGATGCTGCAACCGCTGAATTGCTGAAGAAAGAAATTAACGATTCTATTATCTCAACATTAGCTAAAGAAGCCGCCGCCCTGCCTTTAAAAGAAAATGATGAATTGGCAGTTGACTGGCTCAATGGCCGCAGAACACCCGATGCAAATCAGCTGTTGAAAGGCGCAATTAGCGGGCTCAATCTTGCTACTGATGCTCCACGCATTTTTAGAGCGTTGGTGGAAGCTACATGTTTCGGTGCTAAAGCGATTGTAGACAGGTTTAATAATGAAGGGGTACCTGTTAAAGGATTGATAGGCCTTGGTGGGGTAGCCAAAAAATCATCATATATCATGCAAGTTATGGCGGATGTAATGAACATGCCTATTCGCATTCATACATCGGAACAAACTTGCGCTGCCGGTGCCGCTATGTTTGCCGCAACCGCTGCTGGATTGTATAACAGGGTAGAGGATGCAATGGCAGCTATGGGAAGTGGCTTTGACAACCATTACGATCCCAATCCTGCAAAGGTTGCTCACTACGCCAAAAGATTTGAGAAATATAAATTACTGGGTGAGTGTGTGAGTTAATTGACAATTGAAAAGGGACAATTGACAATGATTGTGCGAATAATAAATCAACATTGTTTTCTTAACAAGATATAAAACAAGGAACCTGCCCAAGATTAGGTACTTCGTAGTTTGTATTACATCGTACATCTAACATCGTACACCGTACATAGTCTGGGTTTTTCAAAAAAACAACTAATATGAGACGATCTTGCCTGGCCCTGGTTGCACTTATCGTGCTATGTAATTGCCTGAAAGCGCAATCAGTGCAGCTCACTGTGAACACTGCAGGAAATCAGAAAATCAACAAAGAAATTTACGGGCATTTTGCTGAACATCTCGGCAGATGTATCTATGATGGCTTTTGGGTGGACGAAAAACTGAATGTCCCTAAACAAGGCCGGATAAGGATGGATGTGGTTGATGCCTTGAAAAAAATTAAACTTCCATTATTACGTTGGCCCGGAGGTTGTTTTGCCGATCAGTATCATTGGAGTGATGGCATTGGCCCCGTTGAAAAACGTCCGAAAACAATCAACACAAATTGGGGAATGGTGTCGGAGGACAATAGCTTTGGAACCCACGAATTTCTTCAGCTTTGCGACCTCATCGGTTGTGAGCCTTACATAGCTGGTAACATGGGGTCGGGAACACCACAGGAAATGTCCAACTGGATTGAATATCTCAACTTTAACGGCCAGAGTACGCTTGCTGACCTACGCAGAAAAAATGGCCACGACAAACCTTACAACGTTGCATATTGGGGTGTTGGTAATGAGAGCTGGGGCTGCGGTGGTGATATGACACCTGAATATTATTCGGATAATTACAAGCAATATGCGGCCTTTTGTAAAAACTATCCCGGCGCACCTTTAAAGAAAATTGTAAGCGGTGCAAATTCGGACGATTACAACTGGACAGAAGTATGTATGAAAAACATTCATCCATGGCAAATGTGGGGCATTTCCATGCACTACTATACACTGGTAGGCAATTGGGAAAAGAAAGGCTCTGCTACGGAGTTTAATGAAGAAGGTTATTTCAAAGGCATGAAGAATTGCCTGCATATTGAAGATTTGATCAATAAGCATAGTGCGATCATGGATAAATATGATCCACAGAAGAAAGTGGCATTGGCCGTGGATGAGTGGGGTATTTGGACAGATGCAGAGCCAGGAACAAATCCATCATTCCTGTATCAGCAAAATAGCTTGCGCGATGCATTGGTTGCAGCTTCTTCCCTCAATATTTTCAACAACCATTGTGACAGAGTTAAAATGGCCAACCTTGCACAAACTGTAAACGTGTTACAGGCGTTGATATTGACTGATAAAGAAAAGATGTTGCTTACGCCAACTTATCATGTGTTCGATCTATATAAAGTTCACCAGGATGCTACTATGTTGCCATTGAATTTTACCAGTCCTGATTATACATTCGGCACTGAAAAAATTCCAGCCATCAATGCATCTGCGTCAAAAGATGCAAACGGAGCCATTCACATCACATTGGTGAACCTTGATCCTACAAAAAAGATCACTGTAAATACATCATTTGGCGGAGCCAATATAAAAAGCAGCGAAGCGCAGATTGTCACATCAGGCAAGTTTACAGATATCAACACATTTGATCAGCCAAATAAAATAAAAGCAGCTTCTTTTTCAGACTTTAAAAAGAACGGCAATGATTTGAGCGTGAACATGCCACCGATGTCGGTGGTGCTGGTGACAATGAAGTAAGGCATGAGGTGTGAGGTTTAAGGTATCAGGTATCCGGTATCAGGTATCAGGTATCAGGGTTGAATGCAGCGTAAATTTATGAATCAGCAGAATCAAAAAATCAGTGTGAAAAGAAGAGTTATACGGCAGGCAATGGAAGGGGCTTTATAGTATTATCGTCTTGAAAAAGTATGTAGAACCTGCTTGATTGAATAACTTAAGCCTGCACTTTGGAGAGGCGTTGGCCGGGCAAAACGGCCGGAGGCATCGGGTTTGCCTTGATTTTTTGCTTCTTTTGGATCAAGCCGAAAGAAGGAATAAAAAAGGAGATGGCTCAGTATTCAAAAATGTAAAACACAATGAATCCAAAATACGCGCATATACAACAGGAAGCTTACGAAGCAAACATGCAACTCCCCAAACTAGGGCTGGTGCTGTTCACCTTTGGAAACGTAAGCGCAGCGGACAGAGAACTGGGCGTCTTCGCCATCAAGCCTAGCGGCGTTCCGTATGAGGAATTAACTCCTGAGAAAATGGTAATTGTTGACTTTGACGGCAACACTGTTGAAGGATCATTAAGGCCATCATCCGATACAAAAACACATGCTGTTTTATATAAGCACTGGCAGCATATCGGAGGCATCGTACATACGCATTCCACTTACGCAACGGCATGGGCACAAGCGTTACGTGATATCCCGATTTTTGGTACTACCCATGCAGATCATAATACGGTTGATATACCATGTGCAGCGCCGATGCATGACGATATGATTAAAGGCGACTATGAATATGAGACCGGCTTTCAGATTATGAATTGTTTTAAAGAAAGAGGATTAACCTACGAAGAGGTAGAGATGGTATTGGTTGGAAGCCATGCTCCATTCACCTGGGGAAAGACTGCAGCCAAAGCCGTTTACAACAGTGCCGTGCTGGAGTCAGTCGCCCACATGGCTTATCTTACTGAAAGTATAAAAGCTGATGCCTTACGCTTGAAAGATTCATTGGTAAAAAAACACTTTGAGCGCAAACATGGCCCGGATTCTTATTACGGCCAGCAATAACAATCAAACTTATTCTTATTAAATAAAAGCACACATGATAAACTTAAAACAACTGGAAGTATGGTTTGTAACCGGCAGCCAGTTTCTATACGGTGAAGAGACTTTACAACAGGTAGCAGCACACTCACAGGAGATAGCGGCATCATTGAATAACAGCGCCCAAATACCCGTGACCGTTGTGTTTAAGCCTGTATTAAAGACGAGCGAGGAAATTTACGCGTTGTGCCAGCAAGCTAATAACAGCGCCAACTGTATAGGTATTGTTGCATGGATGCACACATTTTCGCCTGCTAAAATGTGGATAGGCGGCCTTAAAATATTACAGAAGCCTTTGTGCCATTTACATACACAATTCAACAGGGATATTCCATGGAATGATATTGACATGGACTTTATGAACCTGAATCAAAGCGCGCATGGCGATAGAGAGTTTGGATTTATGGTAAGCCGCATGCGTTTGAGAAGAAAAGTGGTTGTTGGCCACTGGCAGAATGAAAATGTATTAAACAGCATCAACGTGTGGGCAAGAGCTGCTGCAGGCTGGCACGATTGGCAGGGTGCAAAATTCGTTCGCTTTGGTGACAACATGCGCCAGGTAGCTGTTACCGAAGGTGATAAAGTAGAAGCTGAATTACAATTTGGCTATTCTGTAAACACACATGGAATAGGAGACCTGGTTAAAGTTGTAAACGAAGTAAGCGACGCGGATATTGATAAGCTTTGTGATGAATACAATGATACCTACAAACTTGCTGAATCCTTAACCAAAAATGGCGCACAATACGCTTCACTAAGAGATGCTGCAAGAATCGAACTTGGATTAAAATACTTTTTAGAGCAGGGAAACTTTAAAGGTTATACAGATACTTTCGAAGACCTGCATGGCATGGTGCAGTTGCCGGGTATTGCATCTCAACGATTGATGGAACAAGGTTATGGCTTTGGTGGTGAAGGTGACTGGAAAACATCAGCCCTCGTGCGTGCCATGAAAGTAATGGGTAGCGGTTTAAAAGGTGGTAACTCTTTCATGGAAGATTATACATACCATTTTGAACCAGGCAATGAAATGGTGCTTGGGGCGCATATGCTTGAGATCTGTTCCTCCATTGCAGATGGCAAGCCTTCCTGCGAAATTCATCCCTTAGGTATTGGGGGCAAGGCAGACCCTGTTAGGTTGGTTTTCAACGTAACCGGCGGTCCTGCATTGAATGCGTCTGTTATCGATATGGGTAACCGTTTCCGCTTATTGGTTAATGAAGTAGAGGCCGTAAAACCGGTACACGATCTTCCAAAACTGCCTGTTGCAAGGGTATTGTGGAAACCATACCCTGATATGCAAACTGGTTGTGCTGCGTGGATCCTGGCGGGCGGCGCGCACCACACCTGTTACAGCCAAAACCTGACATCTGAACATTTAGATGACTTTGCAGATATGGCTAACATTGAATGCGTATTAATTAATAAACAAACCAAACTGCACCAGCTTAAAAATGAACTACGCTGGAGCGATAAATACTATAGTTAAATGTGCATATGTGTAAATGTGTAAATGTGCAAATGGATGCAGAACTTGAAAATTGTATGTTAGATCAACAGCATTTCTTAGCATTCGCACATTTACATATTCGCACATTCGCACATTTGCCCAAAACGCTTGCATTATGAATAATCATCTTGTCTTCACAGACTATCTTGTATTCTTTGTCTACTTTGTCATAGTAGCATCCTACGGTTATTGGATCTATCGCAAAAAGAAAAAAGCGGCGATGGATACGAAAGACTTTTTCCTCGCAGAAGGTTCTCTAACATGGTGGGCTATTGGGGCTTCACTTATTGCATCCAATATATCTGCCGAGCAATTTATAGGCATGAGTGGCAATGGTTTTTTTGTAGGGGTTGCTGTAGCAGCTTACGAATGGATCGCGGCGCTGGCGCTTATCATCATCGCTATATGGTTCATCCCCATCTACCTGAAGAACCATATTTATACAATGCCGCAGTTTCTGAAAACAAGGTATAATGAAACGGTGGCCTTAATTATGGCCATCTTCTGGTTATTCTTATATGTATTCGTAAATCTTACCTCTATTCTTTATCTCGGAGCCATCGCTATCAATGGGCTGCTGCCGGGACAACAATACCTTCACGTTACAATGATCGTTCTCGCCATATTTGCGGTGATTATTACCCTCGGCGGAATGAAAGTGATCGGTTACACAGATGTAATCCAGGTTAGTGTATTGATCATTGGCGGCCTTGCAACAACCTACATGGCGTTGACCGTTGTTAGTGAAAAATTTGGTTTGGGGAAAGATGCGCTGGCGGGCTTTAACGCAATGATGAAAGATTCTCCCGAGCATTTTAAAATGATCCTTAGTAAGCCTGATGCCAACGTGGTGCAAACCGCACTAAACGGCGGAGCAGGTGCATCTCTGGCACAGGAACATATCAATAAATACTTAATACTGCCGGGCATCCTTATGTACCTGGCTGGCCAGTGGATAGTAAACCTTAACTACTGGGGTTGCAACCAGTACATTACGCAGCGGGCGTTGGGCGCTAACCTTCAGACTGCCAGGACAGGTATTTTGTTTGCCGGGCTGTTAAAATTAATGATGCCTGTAATAGTGATGCTGCCGGGCATTGCGGCGTACGTATTGTATAAAAACGGCCATCTTCCGGAGTTAAAGGGAGGTATGGATGGCGCTTATTCCGCTGTTTTAGGATTTTTGCCTAACGGGCTGAAAGGCTTATCCATTGCAGCTCTTACTGCGGCGATAGTTGCTTCGCTTGCGGGCAAGGCCAATAGTATTTCCACAATTTTTACGCTGGATATCTATAAGAAATACATTAAAAAAGAAGCAGATGAAGCCAAAATGGTTTGGACAGGAAGAGTAGTGGTAGTCGTTTCAATGATCGTGGCTATTTTATTCACCTGGAATGATTTGCTGGGAATCGGCGGCACAGGCGGATTTACATTCATTCAAAAGTACACCGGCTTTATTAGCCCGGGTATTTTCGCAATGTTCCTGCTGGGTATGTTCTGGAAGCGCACAACAGGCGCTGCAGCCATCGCCGGCATTATTACGGGTTTTGGCCTCTGCGTTTTCTTCAATGAGTATGCACCGCATGTTTTTGGTAATGAAACCATTTTCTATACGGCGTTTCCAAACGGAAAAGGCGGCTACGAGATTCCGTTCCTTATCTGCATGGGGCTGGCGTTTATGTTCACCATGGCTGTTATGATTGTAATAAGCCTTGCTGGGCCAAAAGTAAATCCGAAGGCTTTTGTGCTGGATAGCGAAATGTTTAAGGTAAAACCTGCCACATTAACGTTGATCGTAATTACACTTTTAATACTTTCGGCGCTGTATGTAAAATTCTGGTAGCGAAAAGCACGAAAATCAAATGCTTCTCATTACTTTGAAGCTTAAATTTTCTGTGAGAACGCGAGACCGTATAAAAAATAAAGTGTTTCGGCCAGGTAAGGTTCTTGCGGAACTATAGAAGAAGCCAATGGAAAATCTAAACAGAGCGATGAAAAAGTACGCACAACAGACAAGAATTTTATCGGCCGTAGACTGTATCGTTTTCGGGTATGACGGGGATGAATTGAAGTTGCTGGTGATTCAAAGAGGCTTTGAGCCTTTCAAAGGGCATTGGAGCCTTGTGGGCGGATTTATACAGGGGGATGAAAGTGCCGAAGATGCAGCTTCGCGTGTCTTGAGAAAATTGACTGGGCTGGATGGTGTGTATATGGAACAGTTGCACACGTTCAGCAAACCTGACAGGGATTCTGTTGAACGAACGGTGTCTGTCTCTTTTTTCTCGCTGATAGATATACAGCAGTACAAACAGCAGATGAGTGAAGATTACCACGCTGCCTGGTTTCCGATCAATCATTTCCCCGACATGATTTTCGATCATAAGGAAATGGTGGAACTGGCAAAGGAAAAGCTACGCTATAAAGCAGCGCTTCATCCGATTTTGTTTGAGTTGTTGCCCGCTAAATTCACCATTCCGCAGTTGCAGAACTTATACGAATGTGTGTATGATGTAACGTTTGACAAAGGGAATTTCAGCCGTAAAATATTGTCGACATCTCTACTGGTGAAGCAAAAAGACAAAGACAAACTCAATTCAAAAAAAGGAGCGTTTTACTACAAGCTGGATGTTAGAAAATACAAAACAAACCTCAACGCATTTTTAAATTTTGTGCCTAATCCGCACACGCTCAAAAATTCAAAATAACAGATGTCCGATTCTTCTTCTAAAGCATTCTTATTTGATTTGAATGGAACAATGATTGATGATATGTCATACCACGCAGAAGCCTGGTATGATATTATTAACAACGACCTGAACGGTGGGCTTACCTACGACCAGGTTAAGTTGCAGATGTATGGTAAAAATGAGGAGCTGCTAAAAAGGATTTTTGGAAACGACCGTTTTACACAGGAAGAAATGGATAATTTATCCATTGAAAAAGAAAAAAGATACCAGGCTGCTTATAAACCAAAACTTGAATTGATTAAAGGGCTAAAACCCTTTCTGGATAAGGCACTGGAACACAACGTGCTAATGGCAATAGGATCAGCAGCTATTCCGTTCAACATAGACTTTGTGTTAGATAATTTGAACATTCGCCATTACTTCAAAGCCATTGTAAGTGCTGATGATGTTACACATAGCAAACCAGATCCCCAGACTTACCTGGATTGTGCAGAAAAGCTGCAGGTAGCTCCAGAAAATTGTATTGTGTTTGAAGATGCACCTAAAGGTGTGGAAAGCGCACAAAACGCGGGCATGCAATCCGTCGTGCTCACAACTATGCACGAGGAACACGAGTTCTCCCAATATAGAAACATATTGTTTTTTATAAAAGATTATACGGACACCAGGTTGGAAAGTCTGTTTTAACCTTGGGTAAAAGGTATCAGGTACCAGGTTTCAGGCTAATGCAATAACGTGTTGGATCTTACCTGATACCTTACGCCTGACACCTGACACCTATCTCTCAAACTTCAACTTTATGAAAAAAATCGCCACCTTACTCATGGCATGCGGCCTTATGCATGCACATTACGCGAATGCACAGGATATTGTTGTGCAGGTACATAAGCCCCAGGCCGTTATACAGCCAAGTATGTGGGGCGTATTTTTTGAAGATATTAACCTGGCTGCCGATGGAGGGTTGTATGCTGAATTGGTCAAGAACAGATCGTTCGAGTTTAGTGCGCCCATGATGGGATGGAAGGAGCTCAGGAAAGAAGGAGGTTCAGCAACATCACTTGTAGTAAACAGGAGCACTGTTGATGACAATAACCCAAGATTTATCAGGGTTAAGGCTAATGATGAAAAAGAAACCTATGGTTTACAAAATGAAGGTTTCAGGGGTATGGGTATCCACCAGGGCGAGCAGTATAATTTTTCGGTGTGGGCAAATCCCACACAAGGAAAAAATATTCGTCTTCGTCTTGAGCTGGTTAATGAACAGGGCAAAGAAATTGGAAGTGCATCATTACCAATAGAAGGTAATGATTGGAAGAAATATACCGCATCATTTGCAGCTAATGCAACGGCTGAAAAAGCAAAGCTGAATGTGTGGATTGAAGGTACAGGCACTTTGGACATGGACATGATCTCGCTTTTCCCCCAACATACATGGAAAGAAAGGCCGGGCGGTTTACGCGCTGACCTGGTACAATTACTTGCAGACTTAAAACCTGGCTTCGTACGTTTTCCGGGCGGTTGTATAGTAGAAGGAAAAGAACTGGTAAATCGCTATCAGTGGAAGAAAACAGTTGGCAATGTTGAAGACAGAAAGCTCATCATCAACAGATGGAACAATGAATTTTCACACAGGTCAACACCAGACTATTTCCAATCATTCGGGTTAGGTTTCTTTGAATATTTTCAGCTTTCAGAAGACATAGGTGCTAAACCGTTGCCCATCCTGAATTGCGGAATGGCATGCCAGTTTAATTCTGCAGAAGTAGTGGCTGTTGAAGAAATCGATCCATATATACAGGATGCATTAGACCTGATAGAATTTGCCAACGGTGGAACAGAAACCAAATGGGGTAAGCTAAGAGCCGATATGGGCCACCCTGCACCATTCAATTTACAAATGATGGGCGTTGGTAATGAGCAATGGGGGCCGCAATATGTGGAGCGTTATAAATTGTTTGCAAAAGCTATCAAACAAAAATACCCTTCTATTCAACTGGTCAACAGTGTTGGTCCTTTCCCTGATGGCGACCTATTTAACTTCCTGAATGATACGTTGAGAAGCCTTCATGCAGATATACTTGATGAGCATTATTATCGCACGCCAGAATGGTTTCTGCAACAGGCTAAAAGGTACGACAACTATGATCGCAACGGGCCTTCCATTTTTGCCGGAGAATATGCTGCTCACACAAAATTGACAGATGATGCTATTAAGAAAAACAACTGGCAGAGTGCACTGGCTGAAGCAGCTTTCATGACTGGGTTGGAACGCAATGCGGATGTAGTTAAAATGGCTTCTTACGCGCCGTTGTTTGCGCATGCGGAAGGATGGCAGTGGGCACCGGACCTTATCTGGTTTAATAACCTGAAATCTTACGGTACGCCCGATTATTATGTTCAAAAACTTTATACCAATAATGTGGGTACGCGTGTGGTACCAGCCCTGATGAATAATGGAGTTATTGGAGGTGCAGATAGTTTATATGCATCTGCAAGTATTAATGAAAACAGCAACGAACTGATCATCAAAATTGCCAATGTTTCAGCCGTAGAAAAGACGAAAAATATTGTAGCCGATGGGTTGAAAAAATTGCCCAAAGACATTTCAGTTACGATGCTTTCTTCAGACAATGTTGCCAACGTAAATTCTTTTGATCAACCGGAAAATATTAAGCCAACGCAGATAACAGTAACTGCAACAAAAAATCTTATACCCTTGAAAATGAAGCCATATTCGTTTTATGTGTTACGCATGAAAATGTAAAATATTGCTTTGAAACAATGGGTAGCCAGTTTTTTAAGGTTAATATTTGTAAATTTTCCGTCGATAAAGGCATATAGCTTTTCGGCATTATAGCGGAACTTAGAGAAGTATAATAAGGCTTTGCATTTAAAAAATTTGCTCATGCGTAAAATTGTGTTTTTTACATTTATTCTGCTGGCAATTGCGGTTCAGATAGTTGCGCAGGATTATCCTATTCAACCTGTCCCTTTTACAGCAGTAAAAGTGACGGATAACTTTTGGGCGCCGCGCATTATGCGTAACTATAAAGTCACTATTCCCATTGCGTTGGATCAATGCTACAAAACGGGAAGGGTCGACAATTTTTTAATCGCAGGGCATTTGAAAAAAGGCAAGTTCAAAACTGAATACCCTTTTGATGATACAGATATCTATAAGATTATAGAAGGTGCCAGCTATTCGTTGCAAACCTTTCCTGATGCTACTTTAGAAAAACAAATAGATACGCTGATCTATTACATTAGCAAAGCGCAGGAGCCCGATGGTTATTTATACACCAATCGCACAATCGCCAAAGACAGTGGTTCATTGCATGAATGGGCAGGCGCGAAGCGTTGGGAAAAAGATCCCGATTTAAGTCATGAGCTTTACAACTGTGGCCACTTATACGAAGCTGCGGTGGCACATTACCAGGCTACAGGAAAAACAACATTACTGAATATAGCTACTAAAAATGCAGATCTTGTTTACAATGATTTTATAGTAAAGGGATTGAAGTATTATCCCGGCCACCAGATTATTGAAATGGGGCTGGTGAAAATGTACAGGGCAACAGGCAATAAAAAATACCTGGATTTGGCTAAGTACTTTCTGGACATTCGCAAAAACGGAACAGAATACAACCAGGCGCAGTTGCCGGTAACAGAACAAACAAAAGCTGTTGGGCATGCCGTTCGTGCTACTTATATGTACAGTGGAATGGCAGACGTTGCTGCATTAACTGGTGATAAAAGCTATGTTACAGCGATAGATGCCATCTGGCACGATGTAGTGGATCATAAATTATATCTGACCGGCGGTATCGGAGCAGAAGCCGGGCATGAAGGTTTTGGCCCCGATTACGCATTGCCTAACATGAGTGCATATAATGAAACATGCGCTTCTATCGGTAATATTTATTGGAACTATCGTTTGTTCCTATTGCACGGCGATGCTAAATATTATGATGTGCTTGAACAGATTTTATACAATGGAATGATCTCCGGTGTATCAGTAAAAGGCGACAGGTTCTTTTATCCAAATCCACTAGAGTCAATGGGGCAACATACGCGCAGCGAGTGGTTTGGATGTGCGTGCTGCCCAAGTAATGTTTGCCGTTTTATTCCTTCAGTACCCGGGTATGTGTATGCAACCGGAAAAAATAGAATTTATGTAAACCTGTTTGTTCAAAGCGCTGCTAAAATTCCATTTAATAAAGACGTTGTAAATATTGAACAACAAACAGAATATCCCTGGAAAGGTGATATTAACTTAACGATCAATCCAGGATCAGCATCTTCATTCGAACTTGCCTTGCGGTTGCCTGCGTGGTTAAATGATGCGCCCGTGCCCGGCGGATTATATTCATTTACAAATACTGAGGAAAAGAAGTACAATGTTCTTGTAAACGGTAAACCTGTTGAGTACAAAAAAGAAAATGGGTATGCAGTTATCGGCAGGCAATGGAAAAAAGGCGACAAAATAACGTTCAGCCTTCCAATGGGTGTGCGTTATGTTAAAGCGAAAGATCAGATAAAAGCCGATGACGGAAGAGTTGCTTTGCAGCGTGGGCCATTAGTGTATTGCTTTGAATGGCCTGATAATAAAGATGCATCTGTACGGCATATGCTGTTAAATGATAATAGTGTTACCTCTACAGTTTATGACCCAACGTTGCTGGATGGTGTTGAGCTCATCAAAACTACAGCAGTTACACCCGTGATTAATGCGGATGAGAAAGTAGTGGAGAAAAAAGAAACAGTTACTGCCATCCCTTATTATGCATGGGCAAACAGGGGCGCAGGTGATATGAGCGTATGGGTGGCAGATAAACAAACGGCTGTTATTCCTTTGCCACCGCCAACGATCGCTTCTAAAAGTAAAGTGACCGCTTCTTATACCACTAAGGCACTGAGGGCAATTAACGACCAGCTTGAGTCATCATCTTCCCATGATGGAAGTGTTCCTTACTATCATTGGTGGCCCAAAAAAGATACCGTTCAATGGGTGCAATACGATTTTGAGAAAGCTGCATCGGTTTCCAAAGTGCAATTATATTGGTTTGATGATGGCCCCTGGGGCGGCTGCCGTATACCTGCATCCTGGAGAATTTTATACAAAGACGCTTCTGGCAACTGGCAGGATGTGAAGGCTAAGAACGCTTATGGTGTGGAAAAAGATAAGTATAACGTGGTAAGCTTTGATGCCGTTAGCACTTCTTCTTTAAGGTTGGAAGTGCAGATCGGCAAAGAGCATTCCGCGGGTATTTATGAGTGGAAAGTAGAGTAAATCAAAACAATAAATATGTGTAAGCCCCGGGTGACTTTGTTGTCCGGGGCTTTTGTTGTTGGCATGGTATTTTTTCTTTTTTAATATGTAATTTAAAAGATAAGTTAAAGCAAACATTGTAAAGCGATGCGTTGTTCTATAAGTAATCCTTCTCATAACCGGCGCAGTGGCAAATGCCTCCATTTGTGTATTGCGGGTTATGAACCAATCCAAATAATTGCAACGATGACTAATATGCGCTTATTACTTTGTATCGCTCTGTGCTTTGTTGCCTGTATACTTACTAAAAGTACGGTGTGTGCACAAATGCGTGTTACACAAGATCAATTAAAAAATGCGTTACAAAATTCCCGTATTGTGCAAGACGATTGGGACAGTATTTATGATTATGGAGTAAACTATTTTTTGTACGCGGATACCGGCAAACTGGTATCGGATCTTGCAATGTATACGGCTGCTCTTGACACTTCCCAGGAACTTGAGCCAACCGGCATTCTTATGCAAGGAATAGTATGGACAAGAAGAAGGCAGTATGATAGCGCGATCAGCGTGTTACAGCGAGCTTTGAAAACGGGTATAGAGAATACTGACATTCCGTTGATATTTTATGCAAACCTTCAGCTATGCCAGGTGTTTCAAAGAGTTGGCTACTATCCGTTGGCGTTGCTGAGTTGTAATGAGGGATTGAACGCAGCTTCCAGGGCAAAAAATACAAAAGCAATCATTTATGCATACACAAAAAAGAGCGAATTGTTTTTTGAATTAAGAACATTTAGACGATCGCTTGAATCATTACGCAATGCTTATATCCTTTTAGATGGGAAAAATATAAAGAAGAACGACAATCTGCGGGCAGCAATACTTAAAGACGAGATCAAATGTTTTGCGAAGCTTGGAACATTGGATTCGTTATTGATGACTAAAAAGAAGCTGGATGGACTTAGTTCAAACGATCCATTTATTGAATATGCTAAAACATGTGGAAATGTTGAGGCAAACAGAATTGAAAATAATTTTTCTCAACAAATAACGGATCTGCAAAAGCTGCTTAACATAACTCGTACAACAGCCTTTGAGGATCCTTTAAATGTTGCAGTTGAATTAGGTAAGGCTTTTTACAACAATGGCCAATACAACGAGGCATTAAAAATATTAGATAGTGTAGAACATTATGTTGCTGGATTAAACCAGCTCAGCGTATTAAGGGACTTGTATTTAGCAAAGGCGCAAGCTTATTCACGCATGAATAATTTAACGGCGGCACTCAACTATTACGAAATGAATGAGCGGATCTACGACAGCATAAGTGTAAATTCTACTATAGCCAAAAATATGGATATGAGTATTTCCGTATCCACGCTCAAAAACAATTTGGGCGAAGCTGTAAAAGAAAAAAATCTGCAAAGAAAAGTGGTCATTTTTACCATTGTGATTTCAGTCTTATCGCTAACGTTGTTGTTTTTGCTTTTCCGTTATGTTGTAAACCGGAATAAGATGCACAGGATGGAAATGAAACAACAGATGAAAGAACTATCATTTATCAATTCTCACGAAGTGCGGAAATACCTTGCGAATATTATGGGAATAGTAGAGGTGATAAAAATGGAAGATCATTCATTTGAAGTATATAAACAATTTGAAGATGCGCTATTCAAAAATGTTGATGATCTCGATCAGTCAATTAAAACCCTTGCGCAGAAATTGTATGGCGCGGAGGGTGCGAAAGAAGAAACCTCCTAGCGAGTCAATTGACAGTTGATAATTGAAAATGGATAATGATTTTACAACCGATTTTTCTAGTTGTATACCAAGCGGCGATAGAGCTCCTTTCATTTTCAACTATCAACTATCAATTGTCAATTATAATTATTGTCTGTCAGACAATCCTACATTCACATCCAGGTCTTCATTTTCCATCAGATAGGCGGCCATCTCATCATTCATAGAAAAGCCTCTGTCGAAAGTGTGCATACTCACTTTAATGTTTTCCAGCGGCTCATATACATTGAATTTCACAACAGCTTTTCCCGGATTTTTTTTCAGGTTTCCTTCCAGGAATGAAACAAAATCTTTGGTAACAGAAGCTGCCGGTAAGTTGAACTCAAGCTTTGATGTAAGCGCCGCTTTCAACGATTCAAGCAAGCTGATTGAAGCCACTTTAAACTCAAACTGGTCGCTGTTAAATCGCTGTTTGAAAAAGCCGTTAATCACAATGTTTTTGCCCTTATCCAGGTAGTCTTTAAAGCGCATGTAATCATCGCTCCAGAGCATTATTTCTGTTTTGCCGGTAAAATCTTCTATTGCCATTGAACCAAAGTTCCTGCCGGTTTTTGTTACCCGATGTTGCGCATCAATCACAAGTCCTGCAAGGCGGTAGTTTCTCCCTGATGGTTGCAATTGAGGGGCGTCTTTGATGTCATTGAAATCAGCCAACGTCATAATGCCGTAATGCTTCAATTCAAACTTAAAGTGGTCAAGCGGGTGGCCACTCATGAACATACCGGTAACTTCTTTTTCAAGATCCAGTTTTTCAGTTAAAGACCATTCTTCACACTTAGGAAGCTTGGGTGCTGCAATCTCCGGCATCATTCCATCGCCAAACAAACTGTTGCTGCTTTGCTGCTTGTTTGTTTGAAACACGTTTCCAAATTTGATGATACGCTCAATGCCATTCATCGTCTCACCCGGAAGCGTATAGAAATATTGCGCACGATGCATATCTCCAAAGCAGTCAAACGATCCGGAGTATACTAAACTTTCTATTGATCGCTTGTTAACCGTTCTTTGGTTAACACGTTTGATAAAGTCAAAAATATCCAGGTAGTTACCATTGCGTTCACGTTCCTCCAAAATACTTTCAATGGCAGATTCTCCTACACCTTTCAAACCGCCCAATCCAAAGCGGATCTCACCTTTTTTGTTAGGAGAGAAGCCTTTGATAGATTCATTGATATCAGGGCCAAGCACCTTAAGGCCCATGCGTTTACATTCTTCCATAAAGAAGGTAAGCTTTTCAATAGCGCCCGCATGGTTAAGTACCGCAGCCATGTATTCACCAGGATAATGCGCTTTAAGGTAAGCGGTTTCGTAGGCCACAAATGCGTAACAGGTAGAGTGCGATTTGTTGAACGCGTATTGCGCGAACGCCTCCCAGTCGGTCCATACTTTTTCAAGCACATCTTTAGGGTGGCCTTTTTTCACTGCGCCATCCATAAACTGGGCCTTCATCTTATCCAGCGTCTTCTTGTCCTTTTTACCCATCGCTTTACGCAGAACGTCCGCATCACCCTTACTAAAGCCAGCGATCTTCTGCGACAGCAACATCACCTGCTCCTGATATACCGTAATACCATAAGTTTCCTCAAGATATTCCTGCATATCTGCTACGTCATAAGTAACCTCTTCACGCCCGTGTTTACGCGCAACATATTGCGGGATGTAAGCCATCGGGCCCGGGCGGTACAAGGCGTTCATCGCGATAAGGTCAGCAAATTTATCCGGCTTCAATTCACGGAGATACTTCTGCATCCCCGGGCTTTCAAACTGGAACGTAGCGTTGGTTTCGCCCTTTTGATATAGTTGATAAGTCTTTTCGTCTGTAAGTGAAATGTCGTCGATAATCAGATCAACACCGTGATTCAGCTTAATCAATTCCAGCGCCGTTTTAATGATGGACAAGGTCTTTAAACCAAGAAAGTCCATCTTGATAACGCCGGCATCCTCAATCATGCTACCTTCAATCTGCGTAACCCACAAGTCAGAATCCTTTGCCGTAGCAACAGGAATCAGTTCAGTAAGATCTTTCGGGGCGATGATAATACCCGCGGCGTGGATACCGGTGTTACGCACAGAGCCCTCCAAACGTTCGGCCTCACGCAATACCTGGCCTCTGATATCTTCACCGGCGTAAATCTGCCGCAGCAATTTGATGTTTTCCATCTCGTCCGGCCCAAATCCTTCCTTGTCTTCCAAAGACTTCTGGCCATCCTTTGCTTCCTTGCTTGTCATGGGGGCAGTGAGCACACGGCCAAGATCAGTTCCGGGCTTTTCAGGCACCATCTTCGCGAGCATATTACTTTCCGCCAGCGGAAGATCCATTACACGCGCAACGTCCTTGATACTCGATTTTGCAGCCATCGTACCATAGGTAATGATCTGCGCCACCTGGTTGTTACCGTATTTCTGAACTACATAATCAATAACTTTTTGCCTTCCTTCATCATCAAAGTCCGTATCAATATCCGGCATTGATTTACGGTCGGGGTTAAGAAAACGCTCAAACAGCAGGTTATATTTAATGGGGTCAATATTGGTGATACCGATACAATAAGCCACCGCACTACCCGCCGCAGATCCACGTCCCGGCCCTACAAATACTCCGAGGTCGCGGCCCGCTTTAATAAAGTCACTCACAATAAGGAAGTAACCTGCGAAACCCATTGTTTTGATCGTAAACAATTCGAAATCCAGTCGTTCCCGCGCAGATTCAGAGATTTCTCCGTAACGCTGGCGGGCACCTTCATAAGTAAGATAGTGCAGGTAGTTCCACTGGTTAATGTTGTTATCCGTTTCTGTCTGGAATTCCTTTGGTAAAGGAAACGCCGGAAGAAGGATATCTTTCTTCAGGTTAAGTACTTCAACACGGTCAACGATCATGTTGGTGTTGTCAATACTCTCAGGAATGTCGCTAAACAGTTGCGCCATTTCATCCTGCGTTTTAAAATAGAACTGATCGTTCGGGAATTTAAAACGGCGGTTCTTTATCTGCAGCTCATCGTTTACAAAGTCATCAAAGCCCGGTGTAGATTGCTTTTCACCGGTGTTGATACAAAGCAGGATATCATGCGCGTTAAAATCATCTCTATCGGTATAATGACTGTCATTAGTCGCAATAACAGGAACATTAAATTTCTTCGAGAACTTTACAAGCGTATCATTGATGAGTTCCTGTTCTTTAATGTTATGGCGCTGCAGTTCAATAAAGAAATCATCACCAAACAAATCCAGCCACCATTTGAATTCTTTTTCTGCAGCTTCTTCACCATCATGTATAATGGTTTGAGGAATGTAAGCACCTATACAACAGGTTGTAGCGATCAGGCCTTCGTGATATTTTTCTATCAGCCCCTTATCAATACGAGGGTACTTGCTATAATAGCCTTCAATAAATCCAAGCGATGTTAACTTAATTAGGTTCTGGTAACCTGTTTTATTCTTTGCAAGCAACACCTGGTGATAACGTTCATCCCTCACCTCTTTGGAGAAAGATTTTTTGTGCCTGTCTTCAACCACGTAAAACTCACAACCAACAATCGGCTTAACAACCGGCGTTGTGATATCTTTTCCATTCGCATCTTTCCCGATCACTTTAGTATTCTTCCATGCCTTGCTCACAAATTCAAATACGCCAAACATATTACCGTGGTCGGTAATAGCCAACGCAGGCATTCCGTTCTTTTCTGCTTTTTTATAAAGACTATCTATCGCTGCCGCTCCATCCAGCAGAGAATATTGTGTATGTACGTGTAAGTGTGAGAATGTAGGCATGTTGCTCAGAGCTTGATTAAAAAACCTGTAAGTGAATAGTCAATGGTGAATAGTGAAAGATGAAACCTGTTTAATTTTGAAAACTTCCTAATACTCAAATCAATATTTGGAAGTTAAGCCGATGCCATTTCTGCACTTTGCAGGTGTTTCAAGAATTGCGTTGACTGCATTTTTCACTATTGACTATTCACCATTGACTAAATCAAACCTGCAAATTTCGCCCAAAAATCCATTCAATCCGCCAGCTTATTTTCCACAATAAGTGCGTATTATGTTTCGTTTCCTAAAAAGTTTTGCATATAATTTGTGTTGGTGCGGCAAGCCTTTTAACTTGCGCCCTGGTAATGAATATTAAATTATATATATATAGTGTTTGCGTTTGTTTGTCAATAGCTTCGTGCAAGAGCCTCAAACAAATATCTTCGAGAGATGATTCTAACAACAGAAGCAGCGCTTCCCGTGACAGAAATCATGATCCAAAATTCCTCGACGACATAAATGTGACACCCGGCGGCGTTGCCGATAAAAAGGCTGTGTCTTCCTCTTCAAAACGTTCTGAAAAAGAACGAAAAACGACTGTTTCTAAGGTTGAGCCTGATCTTTCACTCTCCAACAGCAACATTGAAAATGCCAACTGGCTTCAGCTTAAATATTCCATTATTCTTGATGCCAGCGTCGAAAAGCTAAATAACAAGGCGCTTCTTCAAAATATAGATAAGTGGTGGGGAACGAAATATTGTCTTGGTGGTTCAACAGAAAGTTGCCTTGACTGCTCAGCTTTTACGCAGATAATGCTTCGCGATGTGTATAACGTTACGTTACCCCGCACAGCGCAGGAACAATATAATCTTACAGAAAGGATCGATCAGGAAAACCTGCAGGAAGGCGATCTGGTTTTCTTTCATACCAGTGGCAGGCGTAGCATTACACACGTTGGAATTTACATCCTCAACAATAAGTTTGTCCATGCCGCAACCAGCGGTGGGGTAATGGTTAGCGACCTGAACGATAACTACTGGCGGCCCCGATACAAAGGGGGCGGAAGGCCGAAGAGTTAAATGTGCGAATTGGTGAATGTGCGGATGTGTGAATGAGTAAATGTGCGAATGTGCAAATGACCTGACTTCGTGCCAATTCACAAAAAAAGTCCTCCTTTTCAACTTTTTAGCATTATATTTCTAATGAGTGCGATAGGCTTTTGATGGAGCTGATCAGATATTTCGCAAACGCCTGATACCTGACGCCTAATACATCACGCCTCACACCTCTCACCATTAAATCTTCTTCCATGAATCTTGATCTATCAAATAAAACAGCGCTTGTTTGCGGTGCATCACAGGGATTAGGTGCCGCAGTCGCAAAGGAATTGGCATTGCTTGGCGCAACAGTAATTGTGTTGGCACGCAATGAAGACAAGCTGAAAAAAGTAGTCGATTCGCTGGACGCTTCAAAAAAACAAAACCACAGTTATATTATTGCTGATACATCCAAACCCAGGGATGTGCAGGAAAAGGTAGCGCAACAACTTGCTAAAACCAACATCATTCATATTTTGGTGAATAATACTGGTGGGCCGCCTTCAGGGCCGTTGTTAGACACGCCTGCCGATGAGCTGGAACTGGCTTTCGACGCGCATTTGGTGACATCGCATTTGCTTGCACAAACACTCGTTCCTGGAATGAGAAAAGCGGAATTTGGACGCATCGTCAACATAGTATCTACCTCCGTCAAGCAGCCGATCAATGGCCTTGGAATCTCCAACACCGTTCGTGCCGCCGTTGCTAACTGGGCAAAAACGCTGGCAAACGAGATTGGCCATTTCGGTATAACGGTGAACAACGTGTTGCCCGGTTTTACCAACACCGATCGGCTAACTTATCTTTTTGGCAAACAGGCCGAAGCCAACGATACTTCAGTTGAAGAAATCACGCACAAAAGCATCCTTCAAATCCCTGCCGGCCGCCTTGGTGAAGCTTCAGAATTCGGCGCCGCAGTTGCATTCCTTTGTTCGCCTGCAGCCTCATACATCAATGGCGTTAATTTACCGGTTGATGGGGGAAGAACGGGAACACTTTAGGTAATTGACAATGGAGAATTGACAATTGAAAATGAAAGCCCCTTTAGGACTCGCTTTTCATATTAAACTAATGGAACTAAAATCCTCCAATTTTTCTGTCAAACTCTTTCAAATAAAGCCCTGAAGGGGCGGCTAGCACTAGCGCAGGGCAACGCCCCGTGTAAAAAATCCAATATCGATCAAGCCCTGAAAGGGCGTGAGCAAAAAATCAAAACTTAAAGAGTTTTGTAAGCAATTGAGGCAACCAAAACTGTACTTTTTTACTTTTTGCTTTTGAATTTTTACTTCCTCTTGTCGCGTTCCGGCCCCGACAGATCAAAGCTTACAACCAATAGCTTTATATTTCCACCACTTCTCCACAACCGAAAACGAAAAATGGCTATTTTAGCGGTTTTCGCTTAAGTTCGCAGCAATAATCGGGTTTGAAATTGCAATTTCCTGTAAAATCCATGCGTTTCTTTTTGGCTATTGCATGCAACCAGTGAATAGAAAGTAGAGTTATGAAGCTAAAAAGTCTTGAAATAAAAGGGTTTAAGAGTTTTGCCGACAAAACAGTGGTAAGCTTTGATGAAGGCATAACAGGAATTATTGGTCCGAATGGTTGCGGAAAAAGCAATATCATCGATAGTATTCGCTGGGTAATCGGGGAACAAAAAATCTCCGCTTTACGTAGTGAAAACCTCGAGGCCCTTGTCTTTAACGGCTCTAAAACCCGTAGCCCGAGCGGCCTTGCCGAAGTAAGCCTCACTTTTGAAAATACCAAGAATTTATTACCAACGGAGTTCAGCACCGTTACCATTACCCGCCGTTTTTATAAAAATGGTGATAGTGAATACAGGCTGAATGATGTTGCCTGTCGTTTAAAAGATATTCACAACCTGTTCATGGATACAGGTGTGAGCACCGATAGCTATGCAATTATCGAGCTTGGCATGGTGGACGACATCATTAAAGACAAAGAGAACAGCCGTCGCCGCATGTTAGAGCAGGCTGCTGGTATCACTATATATAAAACACGTAAGAAAGAAGCGAAAGCCAAGCTGGATGCAACTGAGCAGGACCTCAACCGTATTGAGGACTTGTTGTTTGAGATCAACAACCAGCTTAAAATGCTGGAGAACCAGGCAAAAAAGGCTGAGAAGTATTACGAAATAAAGAAAGACTACCGCGAGGTTTCCATTGAGTTGGCCAAAGCTGCACTGGAAGGATTTAATGTTACCTACCGCGATCTGAACGAACAACAGGATGCTGAGACAGACAAGAAGGTTCGTTTAGAAGCAGAAATAGCCATTGAGGAAGCTGACATAGAGCAGGAGAAAGTAGGATTTATTGAAAAGGAGAGAGCATTGCAAAGCATGCAGCATGAGTTTAACGACTTACTGCAAGGCCTGCGTACCAAGGAAAACGAGAAAAATCTTGCTTCTCAAAAATTGCACTATTTAACAGAGAAAGAAACCAGCTTAAAAGACTTTTTACAGAAAGCTGAAGGCCAGTTAAAGACGATCGAAGATTCTATTCATTACACACAAATACAGGTGGGTGATGAACAGGACAGGCTTGCTGACCTGCAGGATAAGGTAGAAACTGCAAAGCTGGATATAGAAGATAAACGCCGCACATTTGATGAGAAGAGAAGCAGTGTAGACGGATTGCGCGGAAAGTATCAGCAAATTCAACGCAGCCAGTTTGATGCGGAGAAAAAGGTAGCTGTTGCTGACACATCTATCCAAAACCTGCAGCGTTCTCACGCGCAGTTAAGCGATGAAAAACAAAACCGTTCATTCCAGATGCAACAACTGGAAAATGAACTGAAAGATAAAGAAGAAGTACTCGATGCAAAACGCATCGATCTGCAACAATTACAGGAGCAGCACGAAAGAACAAAAGAGCAGATCCTGGAAACACAGAAAGTGCTGGAAGCTTTGCGCAACGAACTCGCTGACGAAACAAGAAAGCTTGATGCTAAACGCAATGAGCACGACTTGTTAAAGAGCCTGATCGATTCCATGGAAGGTTATCCTGAAAGTGTAAAATTCCTTCACAACAATCCACAATGGAAATCCAATGTGCCTATTCTTTCCGACATTGTGTATGTACAGGAAGAATATCGCGCAGCAGTTGAAAATGTGTTGGAGCCATACTTAAACTATTACGTAGTTGATAATTTAAAAGAAGGTTTGCAAGCCGTTCACCTGTTGGATCAAAACAAAAAGGGAAAGGCCAACTTCTTCATGCTGGAAGAACTGGACGGCGTTGAAGTTAAAACGCACCAGCCAGCTAACACCATCAAAGCGATGGATGTTATTGAGGTAGATGATCAATATGTTAAACTTGCTGAATATCTGTTGGCGAATGTTTACATCGCGGAGAATGAAGAGGCGATGAACAACAGCAACGGTGCGGTGGTGTTAGAAAAGACCGGTAAATATGTGAAAGGAAAATTTACTTTAACCGGTGGTAGCGTAGGATTATTTGAAGGTAAGAAAATTGGCCGCGCCAAGAACCTGGAAAAACTGCATGATGAAATCGTATTACAGGATGCAGTGGTAAATTCTTTGAAGGCTGAGATCAAACAAAAACACAACGAGGTTATTGGTTACAATGAGCAGTTGAAAGAACATGCGATTAAGCAGACAGAGAATGAGATTAACCAGTTGGCCAACCAGGTTTTTGCGACAAAAAATAAAATCGAGAACCTGCAGGCGGCTCAATCCAATGCGCAGCATAAGTTAGAAGATACTGACAACAGGCTGCAGGATGAGCATGAAGCCATTGCAGATACAAGAGAGTTGTTGCAGACATTGAATGATGAGTTGCAGCAGACGAATGAAGAAATGAAAATGGTTGAGCAGGATTATCAGCTTGCTGAGCAGGAATACAATTTCGCGTCTGCGCAATACAACGAAACCAATCTGCAATTGACCCGTCAGCAGAGTAAAATATCTGCCTTAAAGCAGGAGCTAGTATTTAAAGAAAACCAGTTAAATGATCTGCACGCACAGATTCAAAGCAACACCAAACAATTGTCAGAATCTTCTGAAGATATACTTGTTAACCAGGAGGCACTGAAACAAGCAGAAACACAATTGCTGGAGTTATTGCGCAAAAAAGAAGAAGAAGAGAAGAAGCTGAATGAGGCTGACCAGACTTATTACAATCTGCGTAACGCTTTGCAGGAAAAGGAAAGCGCTTTACGTTTGAAAGCGAAGAGCCGTGAAATGATCGAGCACCTGCTGAGCGAATTGAAAGATAAACTCAATGAGTTGAAGCTTCAGCTGGCTGGTATGAAAGAGCGTTTAAGTGTTGAGTTTAAGGTTGAGCTTGACGAAATTCTGGATCAGGATAGAAAGACCAATACGAGCGTAGAGGACCTTCAGGCTAGTTGCGACAGGATGAAAAAGCGCCTGGAAAACATGGGCGAAGTGAACCCGACTGCAATTGAAGCGTTCACTGAAATGAAGAAACGTTACGAGTTCATCCTCGAACAAAAAACGGACCTGGTAACAGCGAAAGACAGCCTGCTGCAAACTATACAGGAAGTAGAAGCTACAGCCAATCAGCAGTTTCTGGATACATTCAACCAGGTAAGAGAAAACTTCCAGAAAGTATTTAAAGCCTTGTTTACAGAAGAGGATACTGCCGACATGGTATTGGAAAATCCGGAAAATCTTGCTGAAACAGGTATTGATATTGTGGCCAAACCAAAAGGTAAACGTCCGTCATCTATCACTCAATTGAGTGGTGGAGAAAAAACGCTAACGGCAACCGCCTTGTTGTTTGCTATCTACCTGATCAAGCCGGCGCCTTTCTGTATTCTGGATGAGGTGGATGCGCCGCTGGATGACGCGAACGTGGGCAAATTTACTCAAATGATCAAGAAGTTCAGCGAAAACTCTCAGTTCATCATCGTAACCCACAATAAAATGACGATGAGTGCGGTAGATGTGGTTTATGGTGTAACCATGCAGGAACCCGGCGTGAGTAAGCTGGTACCGGTGGATTTCAGAAGCCTGAATTAGCATTTTGAACCACGAAGTCACGGACGACACGAAGAAGCACAAACGCTGAAAATTAAAACAGGTCTAGTCGGAACCGCCTTTTTCGCTCTCATACTTGATTCTTCGTGTTTCGCAGTGTTCGTTATGTCTCCGTGGTTTTAAAAAAAGACTTACTAATTATTCTATATAGAGACCTGGCAGGTTGCGAAGCTTGTCAGGTTTTTGCTTACAGTCACTTACAAAACAATAACAGTTGTACAAATCGATCATCATCCTTTATATTGTTGTATTCTTTACCTACGTGCTTTTTTCACGTCAGCCGGATTATTTTGACGGAGAACAAATGACAGCAACCATCCATTTTGTAAAAGAACAAAATGATAAAACTGTAGCAAAAGCCGTGTTCAATGTTGACAAAAAAGATTACGCAATAAATGCCGGGTATCTATTCAGAAGCTTTGAAGAAGGAGAGAAAGTAGACATCATCTATGAAAAAGAGCATCCGGAAAAGGCAGCTGTATATGCTTTTTGGGGCTATTGGCTCACCTGGAAGGAATTGATCGGATCGATAGTGTTGCTGATTGTTTTGTACCAGGCTGCAATAAAAATTACCAGCCATCCTGCTCCTGACGCCCTCATTGATGAACTGGAGGAAGACGAGCCCCGTAAAAAAAGACGATATAACAGTTAATTTGAATTGTTACTATGCGAACCGTTATACTGCTAGTTTTTTCCAACGTATTCATGACAATTGCCTGGTACTGGCATTTGAAAGAAAAAGGGATTGCACTGTGGAAGGCAATTCTCATTAGTTGGGGAATAGCTTTCTTTGAATACTGCCTAACCGTTCCGGCTAACCGCTACGGTTACAAAGAGGGTATAAATGCTTTCCAGTTAAAAATGATACAGGAGGTGATTACACTTATCGTTTTCAGCTTCTTTGCGGTACTTTATTTAAAGGAACCCTTTCACTGGAAATACCTTGTGAGTTTTCTATTTCTGATAGGAGCAGTATATTTTGCCTTTAAAAAATAAAACCTGCTCCATTAACAATTTCTGAAACATTTAGGGCATTCAAATCTTTTTTCTACATATATTTTTAATTCTAATTTTAAGCTATTTTTAATAAGTTGAAATTTTTCGGTGCTTTTTTAAACAAAGTTCGGTTTGGACCGTTAATTGTTAAATAATTTTTAAGGAAACAGGTGTTTAAGCCAGATATTCTGTTATCTCAGGACCAGCTAACAATTTGTTTATTTTGAATCTTAACATATTGAATTTTCTTTGCACCCTGAAATTTTAACATTTTATGCTTAAGAAAAACACTACTCTGTTGCTATTGTTTATGGCATTTTTTGCCGTTTTACATGCGCAGGTTACTACCAGTAACATGACGGGAGTTGTAAAATCCGTTCAAAATGAATCGTTAGTGGGTGCTACAATTACAGCAACTCACATTCCCACCGGAACAGTCTACAAAACAGCATCAAGAAAAGACGGCCAGTTCGATTTGCCTAACATGCGTGTTGGCGGCCCTTACAAAGTGGAGGTCACTTTTGTGGGTTTTGAAACACAAACGTTCAATGATATCTTCCTTCAGTTGGGTGAGGATACACGGCTTACGCCTACTTTGTCCGAAGGCACGCAAACCCTTGCGGCTGTGAGCGTAACCAGCAGAAGAGGAGCAGTTGCCAAGGAAAAGCTTGGTCCTTCTTTGCAGATTACCCAACAGCAATTGACCTCTTTACCTACTATTACCCGTAACGTGAATGACTTTGCCCGTCTGGTTCCTCAGGCTCAGGCAAGAACAAGTACTTCTGACGGTTCTACCATGGGTATTTCATTTGCCGGTCAAAGTAACAAATACAACCAGTTTACAATTGATGGCGTTAACTCAACAGACATCTTCGGACTTGCAGCCAGCGGTACTAATGGTGGCCAGGCGGGAATCAACCCCATTCCGTTCGACGCTATTGAGCAGTTACAGGTTGTTTTAGCTCCTTATGATGTAACACAGGGTGGTTTTACCGGCGGTGGATTAAACGCAGTAACACGTTCAGGTTCTAACGAATTCCATGGATCTATCTATGGCTTCAATCAGAATCAAAACTTCGTGGGTAAAAGCGCCAACGATCGTTCCAAATACGGCAAATTCCACGATAACACTTATGGTGCACGTTTAGGCGGCGCGATCATCAAGAATAAATTATTCTTCTTTGTTAACTATGAAGGAGAAAGACGTTCAAGCCCGCTTGATTTTCAGCCAGGCTCTGCAAGCTCTAACGTTAAAACCTCTACCCTTGATTCCCTTAGCACATGGTTAAAAGACGAATCTAAACATGCTGGATGGAGTTATGATCCGGGAGCATACAACGGCATCAACAAAACAAGACAATCAGATGCGGTATTTGCTCGTATTGACTGGAACATCGACTCAAAGAATAAATTAACGCTCCGCCACAGCTATACAAATGGTAAATCATTTGTGATCAGTGATGCGCAAAACTCAATGCAGTTTCTTAACAACGGTTACTATTTCGCAAGTACCAACAACTCAACAGTTCTTGAATTGAACTCCAACATTTCAAGCAAGTATTCTAACCTTGCCCGTGTTACTTATACGTCCACTAGAGACAGAAGAGAAACGCCGGGTGCGCCATTTCCTTATGTAAGGATTAAAGATGGTTCTTTGCAATACGCATTAGGTACGGAAAACAGCTCAGGCGCTAATAAACTGAGCCAGGATATCATTACAATCACTGATAATTTTAATATCTACGCAGGTAAACACGTAATCACCATTGGTACAAACAATGAAATCTATAATACCAAAAACCTGTTCATTCAGAACATTTACGGTAACTATGGATATAATAGTTTGAGTGATTTTTATACTGATGCCAAGCCAAACAGCTATAGCTATTTTTCACCTGCACAAAAAGGAAGTGATGGTTCTGCAGAGATTCATGCAGCACAGTTCGGCCTGTATGCCCAGGATGTTTACCGCATTACCAACAACTTTAAACTGACTTATGGTATCAGGGCTGATGTTCCGGTATTCTTTAATAAGCCAGGTGTTAACGAGGCGTTCAACTCTTCAGATATTGCTAAAACATATGGAGTTGCTACTGATAAAGTGCCTTCACCAAAATTGTTGATCGCTCCTCGTGTTGGTTTCTCATGGGATGTTAAAGGCGATAAACAAACCATCATCCGTGGTGGTGCCGGCCTGTTCACCGGACGCATTCCTTTGGTATGGGTATCTAACCAATATGGTGGTACTGGTGTGTTACTTAACAGGTACACAGCAAGCTCAGGCGATCTTGCTAACATCCACTTTAATCCGAACACTCCTCCAACAGGAACAGGTGCTGCAAGAAATGAAATTGACGTAACTGCGCATGATTTCAAATTCCCTCGCACATTCAGAGCTAACCTGGCTTTGGATCAGAAATTACCATGGGGCATCATTGGAACCTTCGAAGCAATCTACACAAAAACTTTGCAGGATATCCTTTACCAGGATTTAAACCTGGCGCCTTCTACTATGAATTTGAATTTGGGTAACAGCACTCGTCCGTTCTACGGTTCACAGGTTGATCCTGTTAACTATAGCAACATCATCCTGTTGAAAAACACAAACAAAGGTTATGCATATAACTTAACTGCTCAGTTTGTTCGTCCTTTCAGCCAGGGTTGGACAGCAATGGTATCTTATAGTCTTGGACACTCTTATGGTTTGAATGATGGTACTTCTTCTACTGCATTATCAAACTACCGTTTTGCGTATAATGTAAATGGACTAGGTAATCTTGACTTGGCTCATAATAACTACGATCAGGGTTCTGCAGTTAAAGGATACGTAAGCAAGAAATTCACTTACGGCAATTTCTATACTTCACTTGGTTTAGTATATAATGGTTACAGCGGACAAACACTTTCTTACGTTTACTTCGGCGACCTGAATGGTGATGATGGAACTACAAAAACATCTGTAAACACAAGCAACAGTGCTGATTTGATTCACATGCCTTCATCTGCTGCAGAATTTGCTCCATTGTATACTTTCGACAGCAAAGGAAATGTTACAGGTGTTAAATACACGCCTGAACAGCAGTATGCCGGCTTCCAGGATTATATGAATTCTACCCAGTATACAAAAGACCATATTGGTAAAAACACAGAGCGTAACGGCGCTCGTTTACCATGGGAAAACCACTTTGACTTTAAATTGGTTCAGGGTTTTAAATTTTACAAAAGCCATTCGCTTGAGCTTTCAGTGGATATCTTCAACATTGGTAACATGTTGAGTAAAAACTGGGGACATTCTTACTATGCAAGTAACCAGGAAGCTCAGCCGCTTAACGTAGCTGCTCCTACTTCTGCTGCAAAATTTGCAGGAAGCAATGTCGACCCAGCCATGCAGTACACAACATTCGATCCGGCTAATCCAAAAGTTACATTTGACAAAGCATTCGGCCTGAACAAATACACCAACAAGCCTTGGGCTTACGGAGATTTTACTTCACGTTGGAATATGCAAATCGGCTTACGTTATTCTTTCTAATTGTTAGATCAATAATAGGAACAAGCAAAGAAGCGGTGCGAAAGCATCGCTTTTTTTGTGCAGCTTTATTGAGGAAGTTCGCAATGTACGATGCACGATTTTAGATGTATGATGTAGGAGGGAAGTCAAAATTCAAAAGTCAAAATAAAAAAGGGGAGCGGAATGTATACATCAATTTACTTCGAGTCTTAATAAAGAATGGACGCTTAAAAAACGATAGCGTCTGTTGACAGAAATGGAACAAATGTTTGATGAAATAAGTATTATACAGGTTAGGTATATATGTTATCAACTAACAGTCGATGTTGTTCGGAAGAGAGGGTAAAGGTAGGTGGAGAATATATCTTTTGGTGTTTGTTCCTTCCCTTACATCGTACATCGTACATACCCTAAAACTGCTACAAAAAAAGTGGGTGCCCCGCCTCCGGCGAAACACCCGTTTAACCCTGCTGCAAAAATTTATACTAAAGCGTACGTTTTTAAAATTCAAAACCGATATATAATAGACGAGAACCGATCTTCAAAGTTTAATCAAAAGTAAAAAAAATCGAATTTTTTTTTAATAGTCTAAATGGTTCAGATTGCCGGTAAAATAGCCCCTGTCAAAGATGATTTTTCTCAAGCTTCTTTTTTGATCCATTCAATAACCTCTGAAACCATAAAATTTTCAATATTTCCGTGCTTTACGAGCCTGTTTTTAAACAGATGATTTGTTACGTCAATATTTTCAATCGCTACACTTTCTGATGAATATGCCGGCAGGCCAAAAGAGCGTAACGGAAAATTAGGTTTTGTCTGATAAACATTTAGGTTGCGGCGAACATTGCCCGGTACATGCCTGTCAATTTTATGCGACCATGGGCCATTGGCTATATCAATAGTAATTAAGAGATCAATTTGATGAGTTTGTTGAAGTATTCTCGCTAATCGTAAAACAACATCGCCACCTTTACTATAACCATAAAAAATGAGTTTCTCATAATCCCTTTTACTAATGATTTGTTTGTGAAGTTTTTGCAAGCTTCTGCCAAAGTCGAGAAAGTAATTATAGTTTACAGCTATTATTTCATCTGCGGTATTAGCAATCGCTTGTTGTATGATACGTGTGCCTTTGGAGATGCCACGCATTCCTGAAAACAGGTCAGAACCACCAACCAAAACTATCAGATTTCTTTGATGCATTGTGAAAGATAAAGTGAAAGTGTAAGGATTAGAGATATCTCAGCAATGATCGTTTTGTTGAATAAAAAATCATGATTAATTGCACAGTAATAAAAAGAAAAATCCTCCATTGACATGGAGGATCTTAACCCTTAAAACAACCAACATGAAAAAAATCTTGTTATACTATAAATGACAATCAAGAATATTTTTTGTTCAGTTGTTAGATATTTTTTTAGGAAATTTTATACTAAGGCTAATTCCAGCACCTGCTGCATTGTTTTTACATAATGGAATTTTAAGCCCTTTATAAAATTGCTGTCTATTTCCTGTACATCCTTTTCATTTTGCCAGCAAAGAATAATCTCTTTAAGGCCTGCGCGCTTAGCCGCAAGAATTTTCTCCTTAATACCGCCAACAGGCAATACCTGTCCGCGTAAAGTAATCTCCCCTGTCATTGCAACATAAGACTTCAGTTTTCTGCCAGTAAACGCACTTGTCAACGAGCTTAACATGGTAACGCCGGCACTCGGTCCATCCTTAGGCACAGCGCCTTCCGGCACGTGTATATGTATGCTTCTCTTATTAAACAATTCAGGATCAATATCATACTTTTTGGCGTTTGCAGTCAGGTAAGTTAATGCCGTAGCTGCACTTTCCTTCATTACATTGCCCAGATTCCCGGTAAGTTTCAATTCGCCTTTTCCGTCGCTTAACAGGGTTTCAATAAAAAGAATATCGCCACCAACATACGTCCACGCCAAACCTACTGCTACACCCGGCATGTTAGCCGTTTTATAGATTTCATTGCTATACCTTGCGCTACCTAAAATTTTCTCGATGTCCTGCTGAGTAAGCGTTGGTTTAACCTTTCCTTTTATCGCAAATTCTTTAGCCTCATAACGCATAATACTGGCCAACTGCCTGTCCAGTTCGCGCACACCGCTTTCACGTGTATAACTTTCTATTACTTTCTCTAATATCCTGTCGCTGATTTTAAAATTTACCTTTTTTAAACCGTGCAGCTCTTTTTGTTTCGGAACCAGGTGCCTCTTAGCTATCTCAACTTTTTCTTCAATTGCGTAACCGCTCAGGTCAATAATCTCCAGCCTGTCGCGCAATGCCGGTTGAATGTTCTGAATATTATTTGCAGTGGCGATGAATAAGACTTTGCTCAGGTCGTACTCAAGCTCAAGATAATTATCATAAAACGTATTATTCTGCTCTGGGTCAAGCACTTCAAGCAATGCAGAAGAAGGATCGCCACGGAAGTCACTGCCAATCTTATCAATTTCATCCAGGATCATTACCGGGTTGGATGATTTAATCTTACGCACGTTTTGTAAAATACGTCCGGGCATGGCGCCGATATAGGTTTTGCGATGGCCACGAATTTCGCTTTCGTCATGTAATCCTCCCAGGCTTATGCGCACATATTTTCTTCCGATAGCGTGAGCAATACTTCTACCCAACGATGTTTTACCAATACCCGGAGGGCCCACAAAGCAAAGAATAGGGCTCTTCATGTCGCCTTTTAATTTAAGAACGGCAAGGTATTCAAGAATGCGTTCTTTTATTTTGGTCATGCCATAATGATCACTATCCAGTACCTGCTTCGCTTTCTTCAGGTCATAACTATCTTTTGTATACTCTTCCCATGGAAGATCAAGCATCAGGTCCAGATGGTTATAAACAACGGAATAATCAGGCGTAGAGGCATGCATTCTTTCCAGCTTTGCAATGCCGGTCTTGAAGAGGTTTTTAGCTGCTTCCGGCCATTTTTTAGCTTCAGCTTTTTTCTTCATGTCGGCAATCTCGCGCTCGTTTGTATCGCCACCAAGTTCCTCTTTAATGCTCTTCAATTGTTGCTGCAGAAAATACTCTTTCTGTTGCTTATCAATTTCAGTTCTTGTTTTTGTAGCTACTTTATTTTTTAGTTCAGCAAACTGCAGTTCACGCTGAAGTAGTTCTACCAGTTTTTCGGCACGTTTTTTTACATCATCAATCTCCAGAAGCGCTTGTTTTTCAGCAATTTCAGTGTTCAAATTGCTGCTTACAAAGTTGATGAGGAAGGAAGCATTCTCAATATTGCGTAAAATAATAGAGGCTTCGGTAGGCAGGTTAGGAGAGAGGTGAATAATTTGTGCGGCCAGGTCTTTTATGGTTGAAGTATAGGCTGCAAAATCATCCGTTTCGGGAATAGTATCTTCCGGAAGAAGGCTTATGTTGGCTTTAAAATATGGCTCTTCTTCTACAAGGCTGAGTAATTTAAACCTCTTCTTGCCCTGAATTATCACCGTGGTGCCGCCATCCGGCATCTTGATCAGCTTAACAATTTTTGCAACGGTGCCAACTTCGCAAAGGTCCGCGTATTGCGGGTCTTCTACATTGGCATCGGTCTGAGCCAAAACGCCGATCAGTTTATCGCCTTTATAAGCGTCATTAACTGCCTTTATGCTTTTGTCTCTTCCAACGGTAATTGGTATAACAACTCCCGGAAAGAGCACAGTATTTCTAAGAGGAAGAAGGGCAAGAATATCTGGAATTACCAGGTTTTTGTCCTGTTCATTATCAGTTTCATTAATAGGAATAATGGGAAGAAAGTCTGTATCATCTTCAGCTTTCAGAAAAAAATTGTCTTTTATTATGTTCATCTCTACGTCAATTTGTCATCAGGTAATTGCAGATCAATATAATCTGCAGAGCAGGAATATGGGTCAATTAAAATGCCACATGATGAAAGTTACCGCAATAGTTACAAAATGGCACAAAAAAATGGCACCGCATAGCTGCGGTGCCTTAAAATGATTTTAAAAACAGATAGTACTAAAGAATCTTGATTCCTAATCCCACTTGAATTTGCTGGCTTTTCCATGCACTTTGATTGGTAACATCGCCTATGTCAGAAAGTCCAATATTGTAACGGCCAAATACGCGAAGCATTTTCAGGTTCAATTGCGCACCCAGAGCCATCGCAAAATCACCACCTTTAAACGCGTCTCCAACGTTTTCCAGCGTGGTTTTATGATTGTTTAACAAGATGCCAAACTGTGGGCCTACATGAAAAGTAAGCAGCGGACTGGCGTTGATTCTCAACAATACCGGCACCGTTAAATAATTGAGGCTTACTTTGTCGCCCGGTTTAAAACCTGCAAGGGAAGCAAGCGCTGCATCGTCTGTCACTTTGGTATTTGTTTGATTAAAAACAAGTTCGGGTTGGATACCGAATACTTTACTAAAGTCTATTTCAGCGAAGCCTCCTAAGACGTAGCCAAACTCGTAGCCTTCTTTAAAAGTTTTCCCATCAATCTTTGAAAAATTTCCTCCCACTTTTGCGCCAAGATGAAACTGAGCCTGCGCAAACAGTGTCGCAAATACCAGGGCTAACGATAACAATAGTGTCTTTTTCATGCTTTGTTGTTTTAATGATTACTATGCTTTAGGTCTATAAACCACTCTAAACGAATGAATCTTTCATTTTTGTGTTAAAGAAACTGTAACAATACACGCTCAGGCAAATAGCGTGCGGGATTTGAGATTTCAGGTTTAAAAATCTCAAATCTCAAATGTCGAGAGGCAACAGTAGTTACAGGAATAAAATTGATGAAAATGTATTTTGATGACTCAAAATGGAAATTTTAAATCTCAAATGTCAAATTTTCAAATAAAAAAAGGATGCTCCGTTAAGGACACATCCTGATATCTTGAGGTATAGAACGCACATGTCGCCCTATATCAATCTTTTCTAATTAAGCTGTTGCAACTGCTGATTCAGTCTTCCTGGAAAGCTTGCTCTTAAGGTTAGAAGCTTTATTCTTATGAATGACACCGCGTTTAGCAAGTTTGTCAATCATAGCGATTACTGAAGGCAACTTTTCATCATAAGCCTTCTCTTCTTTTAAAGCTTTTAAGTCACGTACGGCATTACGTGTAGTTTTGCCATAGTAACGGTTCCTGTCCCTGCGTTTAGCTGCCTGGCGCACATCTTTCTTTGTAGCTTTATGATTTGCCATAATTTCTTTTTTGGGACGGCAAAGGTAGGGGATTGTTTTGGAAAGAAAAAAAAATTAGCGAAGAAATTTATACTTCAGTAAAACTTCTTTCCCAACCCTGCAAAAGCCGCCTGATATTGTAATAAATAGAGGCCGCAAATTTACTGATATTGACCAAAATTCCAGCGGTAGCGCGAAATAGTTTGCATCTTTTTATTTAAACATATGTTTCCAATTGTTTTTTATAGGCCAATGATTGGAGGGGTTTGGCTTAACCGCGCCCATTTGTTTTGCGTTTTGATAGCAGGCTTATGGCCACATCTTGCGAAAATTAACATCCTATAACGGTATTTTCGTTAAAATTTTATGATATCAATCACCGATATTTGCATCCGTTTAAGTTTAGAATTGAATAAATAAGCTTGCATGAACGACTTTTCATACATCACTAGTTCGCATCCGGCATATATAGAGAGTTTATACCAGGATTTTGTGAAAGACCCAAATAGTGTAGATCCTGATTTGAAGAAGTTTTTTGAGGGATTTGATTTTGCGGCCTCAAACGGCTTTGTAGCTAACGGAAAGGCTCCGGCAGCAACAGTGGCCTCTGGCATTGACTGGAAAAGGGAAATTGGTGCATATAGAATGATACTTGGTTATCGCAACAAAGGTCATTTGATTGCAAAAACCAATCCGATCAGAAAGAGAAAAGATAGGGGTGCAAATCTTGATTTAGGCTTTTTTGGTTTCACTGAAGCTGATCTTGACCAGAAGTTTAATGCTGGTAATTTGATCGGCCTGGGCGTAACTACCCTTCGCAAGATTATCGAACACCTGGAAAAAAGCTATGCCGCGCATGTTGGTATAGAATTTAAATACATAAGCGATCAAAAGAAAGTTGACTGGCTGACGAATGCGATGGAGAAAAACTTCGCGGCACCGCTTCCAATCGAGAAAAGAAAACGCATCCTGGAAAAACTGAACCAGGGCGTAATTTTTGAAAAATTCCTTCACACCAAATACATTGGCCAAAAGAGGTTTTCGCTGGAAGGCGGAGAAACCACCATTGCTGCGCTTGACGCCATCATCGGCACTTCTGCTGATAATGATGTACAGGAAGTAGTAATAGGTATGGCTCACCGTGGCCGTTTGAATGTTTTGGCCAACATTATGGGCAAAACATACCAGCAGATCTTTAGTGAATTTGAAGGTACGGGACAGGTTGACCAGACCATGGGTAGCGGCGACGTAAAATACCACATGGGATTTGGTAGTGAAGTACAGACGCTGAACGGTAAAAAGATCCATTTAAAACTGATGCCGAACCCTTCCCACCTGGAAGCAGTTGACCCTGTTGTGGAAGGTTTTGCGAGGGCCAAGGCTGACGTAATGTATAAAAGCGATTACGATAAAATTCTTCCGATACTTATTCATGGTGATGCCTCAGTTGCTGGACAGGGTATCGTTTATGAAGTATTGCAGTTTAGTGAGCTGGAAGGTTATAATACCGGTGGTACCATCCACTTTGTGATTAATAACCAGATTGGTTTTACAACAGATTTTGATGATGCAAGAAGCGCAGATTATTGTACTTCAATCGCCGCAATGATACAGGCTCCGGTACTGCACGTAAATGGTGATGATCCCGAAGCCGTGGTTAAGTGTGCTGAGATAGCTACCCAATACAGGCAGGAGTTCAATACAGATATATTTGTAGACATGGTTTGCTATCGTCGTCATGGCCACAATGAAGGCGACGATCCAAAGTACACGCAGCCACATATGTATGCGTTGATTGAAAAGCATGCTAACCCAAGAGAAGTGTATACCAAATTCCTGATAGAAAATGGTGAAACTGATGCGCAGGAACTGGCGAAAGAAATGGAGAAGAAATTCTGGAACGATCTGCAGGAAAGATTAGACGAAGTAAAACAGAAACCTTTACCATATAAATATCAGCAACCGGAAGAGTGGTGGAGAAACTTAAGGAAAGCAACACAGGATGATTTTGAAAAATCACCTGACACGTTTGTTTCCGAAGAGCAATTCAACATTCTGTTCAAGGGCTTAATGCAGTTGCCAACTGACTTTACACCGCTTAAAAAGGTAGAAAAGCTGTTGCAGGAAAAGATTAAGTTGTTTGATGCTGAACAAAAGGTAGACTGGAGCACAGGCGAATTGATGGCCTATGGCTCAGTGCTTACAGAAGGCAATATTGTGAGAATGAGTGGACAGGATGTTAAACGTGGTACGTTTAGCCACCGCCACTCAGTATTGAGAGACGAGAGCAATGATAAGAGCTACAACAGGTTGAATCATTTTACTGATAACCAGGAAAAGTTTAGAATATACAACTCTCTGTTAAGCGAGTATGGTGTTCTGGGATTTGAATATGGATATGCTTTAGCTAATCCTCAGGCTTTGGTAATCTGGGAAGCACAGTTTGGTGATTTCTCCAACGGAGCACAAACTATGATTGACCAGTTCATCAGTGCGGGCGAACAGAAATGGAACCGCATGAATGGTGTGGTAATGTTATTGCCCCACGGTTATGAAGGGCAAGGCCCTGAGCATAGCAGTGCGCGTATGGAGCGTTATCTGCAAATGTGTGCCGAACTGAATCTTATAATCACTAACATTACAACTTCGGCCAACTTCTTCCATGCAATGAGAAGACAGCTGACATGGCAGTTCCGCAAACCGTTGATTAATTTCTCGCCAAAAGCCAATCTGCGTCATCCCGGTAGTTACAGCCACGTAAGTGAGTTTACGAAAGGTGGGTTTAAAGAATTGATTGACGACAGCTTTGTACAGGATCCGGCGCAAGTGAAAAAAGTGTTGTTGTGTTCCGGTAAGTTGTACTTTGATTTGGCAGAAAGACAAGCAAAAGAAAACAGGACAGATGTAGCAATAATCAGGTTGGAGCAGATCTATCCTTTACCATTCCAACAGATCGAGGCGCTTTATCACAAATACAATAAAGCAACATGGTTCTGGGTACAGGAAGAGCCTTTGAATATGGGCGCAGCTTCATTCTTACAGATGAATCTAAAGACCATTAATTATGGTGTGATCAGCAGGCAGCCAAGTGCAGCTACTGCAACCGGTTATGCTAAAGTGCACAAACAGGAGCAGGAAGAAATTATACAAACAGCGTTTTCAATATAAGAAAGTACGATTTACGAAGTACGAAGTACTCAACGTGAATCAGGCTCACTTATCATAACCTCTTTATTACATATAAAGGGATTGAAAATTGTAAACGTTCCAAAAAGCAGGTACTTCGTACTTCGTAACTCGTACTTGTGAATAGAAAGAGCTAATAATAAAAGAAAATATTCTTTATGATAGAAATTAAAGTTCCTACGGTTGGAGAATCTATTAATGAAGTAACCTTGTTAAAATGGACCAAGAAAGACGGTGAGTATGTTGATCGTGATGAAGTGATTGCGGAACTGGAAAGTGAAAAAGCGACTTTTGAAGTAAATGCCGAACAATCCGGAACATTAAAAACAATTGCAAAAGAAGGCGACACCTTAAACATAGGTGCCGTTCTTGCGCATATTGATGAATCAGCTGCAAAACCAGCTGCTGTATCTGCTGCCGCACCTGCTGCTGAAGAAAAGAAAGAAACGGCTCCTGCTGCCGTTCAGCCTGCTGCTGCACCCGCGGCTGTAGCTGTTGGTAAAGGCGTTATTGAACTGAAAGTGCCGGTGGTTGGTGAATCCATTTCTGAAGTTACTTTGTTGAAATGGGTGAAGAAAGAGGGCGACCTGGTTCAGCGTGATGAAGTGATTGCCGAGATGGAAAGCGAGAAAGCTACTTTTGAGTTGAATGCAGAAGAAGCTGGTAAATTGAATACGCTGGTTAAAGAAGGCGATACTGTTAAGATTGGAGATGTGGTGGCTAAGATTGATACAGACGTTGCTGTTCCTGTTGGAGGTGCTGCCGCACAACCCGCAGAAGCCAAACCGGCCGCTAAACCTGCTGCACAAGCTGCTCCGGTTACAGCTGTAGCCAATGATGTAAAAGCAACGCCTGTTGCTGCTGCAATTATTGCCGATAAAAAAGTTGATCCCAAGAGCATCACAGCATCTGGCCCTAGCGGCAAGATATTGAAACATGATGTATTGGAAGCGCTTGCTCATCCTGGTAAAAAAGCTTTCGATGGACAAGAACTCTTTACCCGCAACGTGCGTAAAGAGAAAATGAGCAACCTGCGTAAAACGATCAGCCGCAGGCTTGTTGAATCTAAAAATACCACTGCGATGTTAACCACTTTCAATGAAGTGGATATGACTCGCATCATGGAAATCCGTAAGTCATTCAAGGATAAGTTTAAAGAATCACATGGTGTTAACCTTGGATTCATGAGCTTCTTCGCCAAAGCATGTGCTATCTCATTAAGCGAATGGCCTGCTGTAAATGCTTACATTGATAGCGATGAACTGATTTATCACGACTATGCCGATATCAGCATCGCTGTAAGCACACCCCGCGGTTTAACGGTTCCTGTTATCCGCAACGTGGAGAGCATGAGCATGGCTGACATTGAGAAGAAAGTAATTGAAATGGCTGCCAAAGCAAGGGACAACAAATTAACCATGGAAGAACTGCAGGGCGGTACATTTACCATCACTAACGGTGGTGTATTCGGAAGCCTGATGAGTACGCCAATCATTAATCTGCCTCAGAGCGCTATTCTTGGTATGCACAAGATCCAGGAAAGGCCAATGGCAATCAATGGACAGGTGGTGATAAGGCCAATGATGTACATCGCACTCAGCTATGACCACAGAATCATTGATGGCCGCGAAAGTGTGAGCTTCCTTGTTCGCGTAAAAGAATTGCTGGAAAATCCTGAACTGTTGTTGTTCGGAAAAGATCCGGTTAAGGCTTTACTGGAATTATAATTTCTATGATCTGTCGAAGAAGTGCGTAGACAAGTACTGATTGTGTTTGAATACTTCCTACTTCGCAACTCGTACTTATCAAGATATCGAACTAACAAATGAGCCCCGATAGTAATCGGGGTTTATTTTTTGCCCAAAATACCTAAGCTTTGCATCAATAATAATTCTGGCAATATCATAAGTTTCATGCAACAAAGATTTCATTCATATTTCAACACTGCGGTCCAACTCATTTCCTCTTATGACGGAAAAATGCCGTTGGCAGCATGGCTGAAAAACTATTTCGCGGCGAATAAAAAACATGGTTCAAAGGACAGGAAGTATATCAGCCATTTGTGTTATTGCTATTATCGTCTCGGGCAGGCATTGCCAGATGTTGAAGTGGCAGAAAAATTGAAAGCCGCCATATTTCTTTGCAATGCAGAACCTGATGTTTGGGCCGGTTTATTTGAGCCGGAATTTATTGACAACTGGAATGGCGAGTTGGTAAGAAGAATCGTTTTTGTACAAAGCAAGTATGCGGTTTTATTGGAAGATGTTTTTCCTTTTGCGGATAGCCTGACCAATGAAATTGATAAGGACATCTTTATTGCTTCTCATTTCGTTCAACCAGATGTATTTATTCGAGTAAGGCCAGGCAAAGAAAAGATCGTAACGAGACAACTGCAGGAAGCAGATTTACCCTTTCACCAATTGACGAATGATTGCATTGCATTACCCAATGCTTCAAAAATTGATACAGTACTCACACTGGATAAAGAAGCTGTGATCCAGGATTATAGTTCACAACGGATAGCTGCATATTTTCCGGAAGAGTTTGTAGATAAGAGCATAACCGTTTGGGATTGTTGCTCTGCGAGTGGTGGCAAATCAATTTTGGCGTATGATCATTTGCATAAGATGAAGTTGTTTGCAAGTGATGTACGTTCTTCCATTCTCTTTAATCTTCAACAGCGTTTTGCAAAAGCCGGCATTAAAAATTATCATTCTTTCGTTTGTGATATTTCAAACGAGTTGATTGAACCTTTTACTAACCACCCTGTTAATTTTATTATTTGCGACGCACCTTGTTCCGGCTCCGGCACCTGGAGCAGAACGCCAGAACAACTCGCATTCTTCAATCAGAAAAAGCTGGATGACTACGCATCATTACAAAAGAAGATTGCCATTAATGCAATAAAGCATTTATCAAAAGGGGGCTATTTTTTATACATCACCTGTTCTGTTTTTAAACAGGAAAATGAAGAAGCGGTGCAGTTTATCCTGGACGAAGTGAAGGGGCTTAAACTCGTTAAATCCGGCGCCATCAAAGGCTACAACCAAAAAGCCGATAGCATGTACGCCGCACTGTTTTTGAACCACGGAGACAGTTTCGGCTCTAAGTAACACGGCGGTAAACCACGGAGACATCACGATACTAAGTGACACGACGCTTTTTATACAAAAGGAATATTCCAGTTTTGAAATGTAGGATTTATCTATTTTGACTAATTAAACCACTTATGTAATAGTCCCCGTGATCCTTCGTGTCGCCGTGCCTCCGTGGTTCAAACCTACCACATGGTTTTAGGGAAATACTTACCCGAGCGCCGCTTAATCAAACCAATCGAATGCTTTATATGCTGGTTTAACAATATCAGCACTATAAGCACCAACAAACAACATCCGACGACTGTATAAATTTCCATGTTCGACAACAAAACTGTTTGCTTAACAAGCGAACTACTAATTTGACGAATGGCCAGGTTATTTGCCGCATCTGTTGAATATCCTTTTGCCAAGAAAGACTGTGCGGATTGCACCAATCTGTTTTGCGTTTCAGCATTTTCAACAGAAACAAATTGTTGTAGTTTGCTATAGTGGTTTTGTTGGAGAAAGACCTGTGCGTTTTGGATAAGGCAAAAGCCAATCGTTGTTCCCCAAAATCGGCCGGATACACTTACGAATCCGCCGGCAAGCGTGTCTTCGCGTTTTAGTGTGGATATACTAAACAACACCAATGGAACGAAGATCATTCCAACGCCTGCACCCTGTAGGAAATAAGGAACACTGATTTGCTGTAACGATACATCAGGCACAAATAAAAATGTAAACCAGATATGATACACAGCGAGGCAGAAAAAGCCAATTGCAAGTAAATACCTGGTGGCTGTGCCTCTTGCAAAAAGAATGGCAGAAATCGTGAGTCCAGCGACAATCCCCGCTGCGTTTATATATTGAACATGTACAACGTGAATCGGTTCCCAGTTCCATATTTTACCCATGGCTGAATGAAGCATATTCAATGTAGCTCGGGAAATATAAAAAAGTAGAAATAATAGCAATCCTATTCTTAGATCGGCATTCTTAAGCACGTTCATATTGAATGATGGACGTTTCATATGTAACTGCCGCAGCATAAATAAGCCGAGAAAACAAATAGCTATGACGGCAGCAACTATTATGTGCATCGAAGTAAACCAGTAAAGCTTTTCGCCATAAACAAACACATATGCGCCACAAAGAACGCCTGTCAGCAATAAGATATAGCTAACCCAATCCAATTGATACAATGGAAATTTTTTGATGAATCTTTTGCCATTGAATACCAACAATATCAAGGCCATACCAACTACCTGGAAAAGCGCAGCACCATACGCCATATGCTTCCAGTCATACTTGTCCAGGATCCACACCATCATGTGCATGGTAATCGTAGAAGAAGTAAGTAGAATGCCGTAAAAAATGCTGTACACGATGATGATTGCATTTTTTGATTTAAACTTAGACAACAACAGCATGCGCATCGATACACCAGGTAATGCCATGCAAATGCCTTCCGCAATACGCAGAAAAATAAACTGGTAATAATTGGATGTATAAGCTGATATGATAAGAATGGCACTTGTAAAGATCTGGATGCAGAGGAAATAGTTACGTGTAGAAAAATACTTAAAGAATCTGGCTTCAATCAATGCCGTGGCCAGTAACGTTCCATAAGTAACGCACATTACAAACTGCATATCTTCCGGTTCAATATCCAAATAGCTAGCGGCGTAAGTAACATTGGAATTGTACAAGCCAAGCAGCATCATGGATGGAAGCATACAATAAATCAACACCGCTTTTATTAGCCATGCCGGCGCCCATTCTTTAAAAACATTATCCGTGCGCATAAATACTACCTGCTTGCTTTATCGTTGTTTTTAATAGTTACAATTACGTTCATTCCTGCGCGTAGAAAAGCGGTTTCTTTTTCGTTGTTTGTCAGTTGTATCCTCACGGGAATACGTTGTTCAATTTTTACGAAATTGCCTGTAGCATTGTCCGGAGGTAGTAACGAAAACCTTGCACCACTTGCAGGAGATAGTGATTCAACTTTCCCCCGGAAAACCCTGTTTCCCGTTGCATCTGCTTTAATAACAACCGCATCGCCTTCTGCAAGTTGCTGCACCTGTGTCTCTTTAAAATTGGCTGTCACCCATTTTTCTTTGCTCACAACAGAAACAAGTGTCTGGCCTTCCTTAACGAGCTGCCCGGGTTGGATAGTTTTACGTCCAACCCATCCATCATATGGAGCGGTAATAACAGTATAGGAATAAAACAATGCCGCATTATCTACTGCAGCTTGCCTTACCTGTACAGAAGAGACAATAGGATCTACTTTTGAAGAAGCTTCTTCGGTACTAAGATTCGTTGCCGCAAGGCTGTTTACAAGTTCGTTGTAGTGCGCTTTGGCTAATTCATAGTTGGCTTTCATCTGTTCAAATTGTTGTTCAGTTGCGGCTTCTTCTTTTACTAAATTGTCATAACGTTTATAGTCCTGTTCTGCTTTCCATAATTGTGCTTGCGCGGCATCAATCTGTGACTTACGGATAGCGGTATTGCTTTTACTTGTTATCACTCCTCTTTCCATCACGTGCACACTTTGTTTGGCAGATGACAGGTCTGCAACCGCCATGTCCAGCTTGCTTTTAAACTCCCGGTTATCTATTACAACAAGTGTGTCTCCCTTATGAACAAACTGGTTTTCTTCAAACCTCACATCCTGTATATAGCCTGTTATCCTGCTTATTACAGGCGTAACATATTGCTCAATCTGCGCATCGTTTGTTTCTTCGTGGTTGTGGTAAAATGTAAAGAAATAGATACCGCCACCTATACCAACAATAATTATCAGCGTTGAAAGCGCGGTTATAAAATGATGATAGAAGTTTTTCTCCTTCTTTGGGTCTTTTTTTGGTGATGTATGTTGCTCTTTCATATAATGCGTTTGTTGTGTTTAATTAAGGTTCTTTTGGTCAAGCATGCCGGATGCATACAACAGCTGATAGAATTTCATTTGTGCATCTATTTTCTCGGAGACATTGTTGAATCTCGCCTGCAGCAATGCATTGTCAGCATCAACCATATCTGTGATCAACGCCAGTTGATTCAGGTATTTTACTTTGATGATGCGATAGTTTTCTTCAGCCTGCTGAATAGCTTTTTCAGTAACCGGAATTCTTTCCTTAATTTCTTGCAGTTGCTGATATTCTTTAAAAACTTTGTCAGTTATCTCATCTTTGAGTATAGATGTTTCAAGCTGGCTTTCTGCTACATGTTTGTTCGCAACAGCCATTTTCTTTTTGTTTTTGTACAAGTTTGAAATGCTGAAGTTTACATCAACGCCAATCATTCCAAGACTGTATAAATAAGGTGTTGGAGGAAATAACATATAGTCGGGATATTTATAAGCATATGATCCGAATAAACCAACAGTTGGATAAAAAGCGCCTTTTACTTCTTTCTTTTCTGTAAGTGCAATCTCCTGGTGTTTTAACGCAATGCGCATATCTTCTTTCTGGTAAGCCTTTTGCAAATAGGCTTCATAAGCATCTTCAAGGGCGGGCATTTGCAACAGATTGGCCGTGTCGAGTTGTAGTGTTATATCTTCTGGCAGATTTAATATTGTTTGGAGGTCATGCGTAGCAACGGTAATATTTTTCTTGTTGCTGATGAGCGACAACTGCATGTTGTTTAGTTGCAACTCTGCACGCAATATTTCATTCTTTGTAACAGCACCATTCCGTTTGAGCGCCTGTACTTCCCTTAATCTTTTTTGTTCTTCTTTTATCTGTTCGTTGATAACCTGTTGAACGGACATCAACTTATAAATGCCGAGATAAGTACCAATAACATCGATCTCAATATCATTGGTTGTCTTTTCTATCTGCAAGGTTGATAATTCCTTTTCTTTGTTTGATTTTTCAATCGCCGTTTTAATTCTTCCACCGGCATACACAGGAACTTTTGCACTCATGGTTGCATCATACATATCCGGAATGGCCTTAATGATTTCTTTATTGCTGTATCCGTTATGGAACTCGGTAAGATTAGTAATGCGTGCATAGGAGGTGTGAAAGTCGAGATCAGGAAGTTGCCTGTCTTTAGAAATATCTACCTGCTGCACAGCAATATCTTTTTTTAGTTCAGCCTGCGCAATATGCTTGTTGTTTTCTTTGGCTGATTGAATGGCCTGTTCAAGTGTTAAAGTAATTTTTGGTTCCTCCTTTTCCTGGGAAGAAGCAGGGTTGCTGTGAAGCACAGCAACCAGCATGCTAATAATAAGCATGAAAATTTTATAGCTACTCGAGCTGAGTAACCTTTTATTTCGAATCGTCATAATCGAGTGTTTGAGAAATGCAATCAGTTGGCTGTGATTGGTGACTTATGCGATGAGCACGCGGGGTATGGTGTCATGAACCATCGTAAATTTCACAACACAAAGTTCAGTCATTCCCGGCAGGCATAATTATCTTTGTAAGTCAAACATTTATTCAATTCTGCCATGAAGCCCGCACATACCAGGTATTTAACAGAAGTTGACAAGATTAGAGAGAACATATATTGTGATCACGATTTTGTTGGACGGAATGCAGCTGGCGAAAACCATGTTCCCACACACAGCCATGTTAAAGGCCAGTTTTTGTACACGGAGGGTGGTATTGTGCATATAACGACAGATGAGAAAAACTACTTTCTGCCTGCAAGGCACTATATGTGGATTCCTCCGGGAAAACTGCATAGCATTACAACCAGCTCACCAGATGTAATGATGCGGAACCTATACTTTCCTCCGCCGGAAAAAGAGGCTGATTTTTATAAGCAGATTGGTATTTATCCTGTTAATGATCTGCTGCTGGAAATGCTTTTTTTTACGCGCCGCTGGCACGGACAAATAGAACCGAAGAATGATGTAGCCTATAGTTTTATTCATACTATAAAAGCTATATTGCCAGAGATCAGCACTTATAGTTTGCCGCTATCATTGCCATATCCAAAGAGTGAAAGATTATTGCAACTTGTACGCTATTTATATCAACATATAGATGAAGACATTCGTTTTGGTGCGCTGGCAAAGCAATTTGGATACAGCGAACGAACATTAGCGCGTGTGTTTCAGCAGGAATTAAACATGTCCTTTGTGCAATTCTTCACGTTGCAAAGAATGATGAAGGCATTACAATTGTTACTGGAAGAAAAAAGAACGGTTAATGAAACAGCTTACATGGTTGGGTATAACAGTGTGCCTACGTTTAGTAATACGTTCTATAAAATACTTGGAACACGGCCATCGGATTATATGAACCAGAAAGGAGTGAGGCTAATTGAAAGTTGAAAGTTGACAATTGATAATGTCGTTTAGTTAGGAATATGCTGCTGATTGTAAAAGTAAAGATGATGAGCTTTGAACGTTTGTCGACGACAGGAGGCATCTCCCGACCTTAAACATGCTTATTTTTGAGAGGCCTCTTCTCCCGTTGAGCTGACGATGCCAGTGTAACTTGCAAAACCATTTTTACAAGAATGATAGTTTAAGAGAAATCGTAATCAAACGACATTGAGTAAACATCTGACAATGGAAAACTCATAGACGTTAAAGATTTCCAGCATTTTTTCGCATAAAAAAAATCGAGGCTGGTTAACCCCGATTCTTTAAAAAAATGTTCTGAATATATCTTCGGACAATCATTGTCAATTGTCAACCTTCAATTGTCAATTATAAAACCGATCTGTAATCGATAATGCCGCCGCCAATCACTTCATCACCTTCATAAAATACGGCGCTTTGGCCCGGTGCTATGCTTTTTACATTCTCGTAAAAACGGATACGTAAACCACCGTCATTGTTATATAAATTACTGATCGCGCCTTTATCTTTATAGCGGATCTTGGTTATCGCTTCCATACCATCAGTAATGCCATCATACTTAATCCAGTTGATTTTGTTAACCTGCATGTCATTGCTTTCCAGATCGCTTTCATCACCCAATACAACTGTATTTGTTTCAGGGTTGATGTCAGTAACATATGCCGGCTTGCCCAAGGCAATTTCAAGCCCTTTGCGCTGGCCAATTGTATAGAAAGGATAACCTTTATGTTTACCTAATTTCTTGCCTGTTTTGTCAACAAACCATCCGCCATTCACTTTTTCTTCAAGCCCGTCAACACGGCGTTTTAAGAAACCGCGATAATCATTATCCGGAACAAAACAAATTTCGTAGCTCTCGCTTTTCTTTGCTAATTCGGGATAACCATAATCCAGCGCCATTTGGCGGATCTCTGTTTTACGGTATTTTCCCAGCGGCATAATTGTTCTGCTTAATAATTCCTGGTCAAGTCCCCACAACACATAACTCTGATCCTTCAGTTCATCCAGGCCTCTGCTAATCACATAACGATCATTATCTGATTGGTACACATTTGCATAATGCCCTGTTGCAATAAAATCGCAACCAAGTGCATTGGCACGTTTCAATAAAGCTCTCCATTTGATGTGCGTATTGCACATAACACATGGATTGGGTGTACGGCCAGCAAGGTATTCGTCAACGAAGTTTTCAATTACGAAATCGCCGAACTCTTCACGTATATCAAGAATAAAATGCGGAAAACCGTGTTGTACAGCGGCCTGCCTTGCATCATTAAAGCTATCCAGGTTACAGCAGCCGGTTTCCTTGTGTCCGCCACCGCTTGAAGCATAATCCCATGTTTTCATGGTAATACCAACAACTTCATAGCCCTGCTCATTCAGCATGAGAGCCGTAACGGTACTGTCAATACCGCCACTCATTGCTACCAGGACTTTTCCTTTACGGCTCATATTGTAAGATTTTTTAGAGAAAAATTCGTGCAAAGATAGATCATAACTTCCAGAGGCCGGATTAAGAAGCCCGTAGCGGATTTTCGGATTAAGAAAAAAATGCGTTAATTATTTTATTTTGTTTAAAATAAGTAATTTATATATGTACATTTTAATTATTGTATGAAGATTTTAACCTTCATAATGTTCCCGAAGTAAAAATTAATAGTTTCTTTATATTGTGAAATTAATTGTCTTTATTTGTAACATTACAGTGTAAAAAATTTGAATATGATAAAACTGCAAGTAATTGGAAATCTTGGAAAGGACTGTGTGGTGAATAATGTGAACGGCAAAAGTGTAATTAATTTTAGCGTTGCTCATACGGAAAAATTCAGGGATGCCCAGGGTAACCAAAAAGATAAAACCATTTGGGTTGAATGTGCTTACTGGACTGACAGAACAGCCATCGCGCCTTATCTTAAAAAAGGTACACAGGTGTATGTAGAAGGAGCACCTGATATCAGAACTTATAACACGCAGGACGGCAGACAAGGCGCTTCTTTAAGCCTGAGAATATCTAACGTTCAGTTGTTAGGAGCAAGGTCTTCTGAAGGCGAAGGTGGTTCTTCTTATAATTCCGGCCCGTCATACAGCGCGGCACCACAACATGTTTCTGCGCAGCCATCATCCAACCAGCTGAATGAGTCTACAGACGATCTTCCATTCTAAAAAATAGAACACAGTTTATATCAGAAACCGGTCTTAGGGCCGGTTTTTTTGTTGAATCTATTGAGCAAGTCCAACATTGCATTGCTGTATTCCACAAAGAATACCGTAATGATCTAATGTTGTTTTGATTTTTTACTTTTTAATTTTTACTTAATGCTATCTTGCGTTCCACTAAAAATTGAATTGAAGTGATTATAGCTTACGATCAGTTGTTCGATTTTACATACGCAGTTTTTAAAGCGATTGGATGCTCAGATGAGCACGCCAACATCGCGACCAAAGTGTTGATATCAGCAGATATAAGAGGGATCGACAGCCATGGCGTAGCCCGGCTTACGGGCTATGTCCGTCTGTGGGAAGCTGGCCGCGTAAATGCAACTCCGGATATTAAGATTGTTCATGAAACACCTTCCACGGCAGTGGTTGATGGCGATAGAGGCCTCGGATTGGTAGTTGCGCCATTCGCCATGCAAGTGGCTATTGATAAAGCAAAGATTGCCGGCACCGGATGGGTAAGTGTAAAGAACAGCAACCACTTCGGTATCGCGGGTTATCACGCCATGCAGGCTTTGCAACATGATATGATTGGCATGGCCATGACAAATGCCAGTGCGTTAGTGGCGCCCACTTTTAGTGTTGAAAGAATGTTGGGTACAAACCCGATTGCAGTTGCTATTCCTGCAAATGAGCAACCGCCGTTTGTTGCGGATTTTGCGACAACAACAGCTGCCAACGGTAAGTTGGAAATATTGCAACGTAAGAATGCCGACGCGCCACTGGGTTGGGTGCAGGATAAGGCCGGCGAACCATCTTCCAATGCCAATGAATTAAAGCAGGGCGGCGCATTACTGCCATTGGGAAGCGACAGAGAGCATGGTTCTCACAAAGGGTACGCTTTAGGTAGCATTGTAGATATATTTTCTGCCGTATTAAGCGGCGCAAGCTATGGTCCCTGGGCTCCTCCATTCCCCGCTTATGTTCCCATGCCGGAAAACATGCCGGGCGAAGGCCTTGGCCATTTCTTCGGAGCTATGCGTGTAGATGCTTTCAGGCCGGCAGATGAATTTAAAAGCCATATGGACAACTGGATCGGCCGGTTCAGGAATGCCAAACCCGCCACTGGTTACGACAAAGTATTGATCCCCGGTGATCCCGAACGCGAAATGGAAGAAACCCGCATGAAAGAAGGCATTCCTTTGGTAGACAGTGTTGTAGAAGAATTGAAGCTGGTAGGTGCGAAGTGGGATTTAAAGCTTAAAGCCTAAAACTGCGAGTTGTAAGTTTTACGTTGTACATGATACGTTTAAGCCATGTAGGTTAGCAGGTATTTAGTTGTACCTCATCCTTTGTGTTTCTTGGCGTACTCCGTGTCTTCGTGGTTTAAAAAGAAACTTAGTGTTCGTTAGTGCCGCCAAGCCTCTGTGTTTTAAACCCTTTGTGCTTATTTACGCCTTAGTGACTTTGTGGTAAAAATCTTCGTGTTTCGTTAGTGTCGCCGAGCCTCCTTGGTTTTCCCTCATCTATGTTTCAAAAAAAATCCTATATTTTTGCGGCTCAAAAAATTATAACATCCCAAAACGCCTGTAGAGGCTTGTATTATGAAAGTAATGAAGTTTGGCGGCACCAGCGTTGGTAAGCCGGAACGTATGCACCAGGTAGCACAACTCATCACAAAAGATGATGAGCCAACAATTGTTGTGCTGAGCGCTTTAAGCGGAACAACTAATGCCTTAGTTTCCATTAGTGACAGTTTAGCTAACCAGCAACGTGACGAAGCCAAACGAAAGATCGATGAGCTTGAGGCTCACTACCGCAATTTTGTAACAGAACTTGTTCACTCTGAAGAGTGCCGTGAAAAAGCCAATGAAGTTGTTACAGAACATTTCGAATTCCTGAATATTATTTTGAAGATTTCTTTCAGCGATGCGCTTAACAAAGATATTCTTGCGCAGGGCGAATTAATGAGCACCAAGTTATTCTCTGTTTACCTGGAAGAAAATAAAATTGATCACTTACTGTTGCCTGCATTGGAGTTCATGAGCATCGATGCAAATGAAGAGCCGCAGTTGTCTGTGATCAGCAGCAAGCTTTCTGCTTTATTAAAGCAAAATGCTACAAAGAAACTATTCATCACACAGGGTTATATCTGCCGCAATGCAAGGGGAGAAGTAGACAACCTGAAACGTGGTGGTAGTGATTATACTGCGTCGCTGGTTGCAGCAGCAATTCATGGATCTGTTTGTGAAATATGGACAGATATTGATGGTATGCACAATAACGATCCACGTGTGGTTGATAAAACAAGGCCCATCGAAACCTTGAGCTTTGATGAAGCTGCTGAGTTGGCTTATTTCGGTGCGAAGATACTGCATCCAACATGTATCTGGCCAGCGCAACAAACAAAGGTGCCGGTGAAATTATTAAACACGATGCAGCCTGAAGCAAAAGGAACTACCATTGAGCAGGACGCAAAAAGTGTAGGTGTTAAAGCTGTTGCTGCAAAAGATGGCATCATAGCTATCAATATCAAGAGTAGCCGCATGTTGCTGGCTTACGGCTTTTTGAGAAAAGTGTTTGAAGTGTTTGAAAAATACCGCACGCCGATTGATATGATCACTACTTCTGAAGTAGCTGTATCGGTAACAATTGATAACGCAGCACATCTGGATACTATTGTTAAAGAATTAGAACCATTTGGTAGTGTTGAAGTAGATACTGATCAGGCCATCGTTTCAATCGTAGGAAATGAGATCGCTGAAACACAGGATGTGTTGATGAAATTATTCGATGCCATCAAAGGCGTTCCTGTTAGAATGGTAAGCTATGGTGGTAGCAAACACAATATCTCTTTGTTAGTTCCCGGAAGCCATAAGAAAGAAATGCTGCAGAAGATTAATAAAGGTGTGTTTGGACTATAATTCAAAAAGTAAAGCGAAGGGGTTATAAGTAATACGTTATACGTGTTACGTTGATTGAAGCGAAGGACAAACCGTCGATCTTTTTAATAGTTACGAAGGTTAAGATGGAGGTTTTTAATTTTGACTTTGCTTTGACGATAAAAATGAACCGGTCACCACGACCGGTTTATTTATTTGTTGAATAACTAAGTTTTTAGTTATAAATAATTATATTCGTCTAATGGAGAAGAGAATTCTTATAGTTGTTTGCCTTTTCTTATTGTGCATTATCGGCTATAGCCAAAAAACGTTGACCGGGAAGGTTACGGACAAACAAACCGGGCAGCCATTGGCTGGAGTTAGTGTATACATTGCAAATACATCTATTGGGTCTGTTACAAACAACAAAGGGGAGTACGTGTTAAACCAGGTTGCTATCAACAGTTTTGAACTGATCGCTTCAATTGTAGGCTACGAAACTGAAGCAGCAAACGTTTCTATGAATGTTTCAACTAAGCAGGATTTTTCGCTCGCTGCTAAAGTAAACGAGCTGGAAGAAGTGGTTGTAGGAACATTTGAGAAAGACGGCTGGCAGAAATGGGGACGTGTGTTCCTCGAAAACTTTATCGGGACTTCAGAAATTGCGAAAGGCTGCACAATTAAAAATTATAAAGCCATCAGGTTCCGGTATTTTAAGAAACAGGATCAGTTAACGGCGCATGCGATGGAGCCACTGATTATAGAAAACAAATCTTTGGGCTATTCTATCAGGTACGACCTGATTAAGTTTTCATCTGATTTTAAGTCCGGTTATGTGTTATATGCTGGTTATCCCCTGTTTTCTGAAATGAAAGGCAGTAAGTCCAAAATGAAAAAATGGAAAGCAAACAGGGCCTATGTTTATTACGGCTCCATGTTGCAATTTATGCGCGCCATGTATAGAAATAAAGTGCCTGATTTTGGATTTGAAATGCGTAGGCTGGAGAGATTGCCTAATCTTGAAAAACAGCGTGTTCGTGCCGTGCAGGATTTTTATATCCGGGTAGTTGTTGATAAGCAGGGTGTGAAGCATGTGTCAAACGATATGGAACAGCAATTACCGCCCGATACCATAAAATACTATAACGAAGTTTTAAAACAGAAAGATATTATTGAAGTACTCCATCCGGAGATCATCAAGGCGGATTCAATCGCATACGGTGAAAATGATGTAACAGCAGTGATGGATTTTAAAGACTATTTACTGGTAACTTATCCGGGCAAAAAGGAAGAACCTGGTTATTATGAAGGAAGGTTGGGTGTTTCAGCCGATCCTTATATTACGTCATCTATAACACTCATCAATAACAGGCCCGTAAAAATTCAAAGCAACGGATCTTATTATGATGCACAAGACCTGATGAGCTCGGGCTACTGGGGCTGGCATGATAAGATGGGAACAATGCTGCCGTTGGATTATAAGGAGCAGTAGATGAATTGAAAGTTGAAAATTGGACAATTATTGAAAATTTGCAAAGCAATCATACAAACATAAAAGCCCAGGGCAACACAGTTGAATGGTAAGTTAAAAATCCTTATTACAGCACGCTGATTGAAAATTTAGACTTGCACTTTGCCGTAGTTTTCAATTGTCTTCGCCTGACTAACGTAGTCGTGCAAAAACTTTCAATCTTCAATTAAGATATTTGAATTTGAAAAGGCAGCTCAATTATAATGATGATGAAATCCCGTAGGGATGAAATTATTATAGAAACATGTAAAACAATTTATCTGACCCAGGCTGCGTGTCATTATTAGATGTCACCCCGCCGGGGTTTTGATCGGTACGAGATATTTTGCTATAATAATTTCATCCCTGCGGGATTAGAGAAATTAATCTTAATTCTCCTGGTTCTTTTAATAATCAAGTTTCGGACGTCAAGCTGACGACTATGGGTTCGATCTCAGCACTGTAATCATTCGCACCTTCACTCATTTGCATATTCGCACATTTACTTATTTGCACATTAATTACTGCGGCTTCATTTTCAATTGTCAACTTTCAATTTTCAATTAAAGTAGTCCGTTTGAGGCCAGCCAATTCTTCGCTCTCTCCATCCATTTATCAGCGGTAGTTTTGTTGTTCAGTCCAAATCCATGGCCGCCTTTTTCATAAATGTGGATCTCAGCAGGAATTTTATTGGTGAGCAGTGCTTCGTAATAGCGCGTGCTGTTCATTGGATTCACACCGCCATCATCACTGGCATGTACAAGAAATGCAGGTGGTGTTTGCGCGGTAACCTGAAGCTCGTTAGAATACTCTTTGATCTTTTCTTTCGAAGGGTTTTTGCCTAGCAAATTATCGCGGCTGCCTGTATGTCCCAATTCATCTGTAAAACTGATCACCGGATAAATAAGCATGGAAAAATCAGGGCGCAATGAAGTGTTTTTTGGATTGTCAACAACAGCTTTTGTAAAGTGTGTAGAAGCCGTTGCTGCAAGGTGGCCACCCGCACTAAAGCCCATAATGCCAATATGTGAAGGATCAATGTTCCACTCGGTAGCTCTTTCGCGAACAAGCTGTATAGCCCTTTGTGCATCTTGTAGCGGACCTATTTCTTTGTTCTGCATGGTTGAGTCATCTGGCAGCCTGTATTTTAATACAAACGCTGTAACGCCCATTTCGTTAAACACTTTAGCAACATCAGTGCCTTCATGACCAGATGCAAGTATCGCATAGCCGCCTCCGGGGCAAATGATCACCGCTGTTTTTTTCGGTGAAGGATTGGCTGGTTTAAAGACAGTTAATGTGGGCACCGTTACCTTGCTTATTCGTAAAATGCCATCTTTCCCCATCTCGGATTTTTCTTTAATGGCATTTGGCTTGGTATTCGGTACAGTGTTGTATAAGGGAATTTCCTGTGCTTTTAATTGGTTCATAGCAAAAAGAGTAGTGACTATAAAAAGCAGTTTTTTCATGTTGGCAAATTTGAGGTAGTAAGATAGGAAGAAAATAAAACGGTTGCAGTAATAAAATGTTGATTTGACTATTAAGGAAAAATCCGAAAGACAACGGGCATTAATGGTTACTAAGGTAAAATCATCCAATAATAACCCCATCCTACAAATCCAAATCAGGGTAAGATCTTAATCAACAAAGGCAGCCACAAGGGCTGCCTCCATCCATATATAAAAAGGGTTAATCACAAATTAGATAACCAACATCGCATCACCGTAAGTAAAGAAGCGATATTTGTCTTTGATCGCTTTTTTGTAAGCTTCCATTGCAAGGTCATAACCGGCAAAAGCACATGTCATGATCAGTAAGCTTGTCTTCGGTAAGTGGAAGTTAGTCACCAAGCTGTCAGCAACATTAAAATCGTAAGGAGGATGAATGAACGTGTTGGTCCATCCCTCGCTAGGCTTCAATAATTTTTGTGCGGTGAAGCTGCTTTCCATTCCACGCATGGTAGTTGTTCCGATAGAGCAAATACGGTGGCCTGTTTCCTTCGCTTTGTTTACAATTTTGCAGGCCTCTTCATCAATACGATAGTATTCAGCATCCATTTTATGTTTGCTCAGGTCTTCCACTTCAATAGGGCGGAAGGTGCCAAGGCCGGTATGTAAAGTCAGTTCAGCAAAACGGATACCTTTAATTTCACAACGTTTGATCAGTTCTTTACTAAAGTGTAAACCTGCGGTAGGGGCTGCAACAGCTCCTTCATATTTTGCATAAACAGTCTGGTAGCGCTCTTTATCTTCTTCGTCTGGTTTACGTTTAATATATTTAGGAAGCGGAGTTTCGCCCAGGAATTCCAACATCTTTTTAAAGCTCTCATCATCGTTATCCCACAAAAAGCGAATGGTACGCCCGCGGCTGGTAGTGTTATCAATTACTTCAGCAACCAGTTCATCATTATCACCAAAATATAATTTATTGCCCACGCGAATCTTTCTTGCGGGATCAACAATCACGTCCCAAAGGCGATTGGGCTTGTTCAGTTCTCTCAGCAAAAACACTTCAATCTTTGCGCCCGTTTTTTCCTTTCTACCATACATACGAGCAGGGAAAACCTTGGTATTGTTTACAACAAATACGTCCTTATCATCAAAATAATCAAGAATGTCTTTAAAGTGTTTATTTTCGATGTTGCCGGTTTTGCGGTAAACAACCATCATTCGGCTGTCTTCTCGGCGTTTGGTGGGGTTTTGGGCAATAAGATTAAGAGGAAGATCGAACTTAAACTGTGATAATTTCATCTGTTTACTATTTGTTTAGCTATAGTTGAAAAACCTGGCAGAAAGAGAGAAAACAGTGCAGATAACTAAAAAATCCGGCGAAACTGTTAACCCTGAATTGTTTGGTTATTTCATGTGTTTTGTTACCTTGTACAACCCCACATGCAGCTCGCCGCCGCCTTACGGGGCGGTTAACGTCATGTTACGGCATGATTCTAAAAGCTTGCAAAAGTAAGATATAAAAAATTATTCTGCTAAAAAAATAATGTTATTTGCCCCGGTTGAAATATATTTAGTTGAATTACAGCCATTAAGTATTTGCTAAATTCAGGCATATATTAACACCTCCATAATTGCTAACGATAAAACCTACCAGCATGTCATCCAACAGAAGAAACTTTTTAAAGCAACTGGGTAGCTCCGCAATTGTTCTTGGTGCAGGTTCTTTTCAGGATCTGGCAGCAAGGGAAAGGCATGAACGCATAGTATTGCAGTCCCAAACCAGGTATAACGCAAATGATAAGCTTCGGATAGCAACTATTGGTATGGGAATTATGGGATACAACGACACCCAGACCGCAGTTAAAGTTCCGGGTGTTGAGCTTGTTGCGTGCTGTGACCTCTACTCCGGCAGGCTGCAAAGAGCACAGGAACTGTACGGCAAGGATATTTTTATTACGAAGGATTACAAAGAGATTCTTGATAGAAAAGATATTGATGCTGTTATTGTTGCTACCAGTGATAATTGGCACAGTACCATTTCTATCGACGCATTACGTAAGGGCAAGGCCGTTTATAGCGAGAAGCCTATTGTGCATAAGTTTGATCAGGGCTGGCAGGTAATCAATGCGCAACGAGAAACAAAAAAACCGATGCAGATTGGCAGCCAGCGTATTAGCAGTATGGTGTTTGCTAAGGCAAGGGAGTTATATAAAGCTGGCGATATTGGTAAGATCAATTCTGTTGAAGCCGTTTTTAACAGGCAAAGCGCATTGGGTGCATGGGAATACACGATTCCGTTAGATGCGTCATCTAAAACAGTAGATTGGGAAAGGTACCAGTCACTGGCAGCGCACAAAACAGCATATGATGAAAAGAAGTTTTTCTGGTGGCGCAACTACCGCGATTTTGGAACTGGAGTAGCGGGAGACCTGTTTGTTCATTTGCTCACTGGACTACATTATATCACCGAGTCCAAAGGGCCATCATCCATCTATTCAATTGGCGGATTAACTTACTGGAAAGATGGAAGAGATGTTCCGGATGTGATGACGGCGGTGCTTGAATATCCCGAAACTAAAGAGCATTCTGCTTTCCAGGTTGTATTGCGCGTAAATTTTGTGAGTGGGGAAGGGGATACCGGTTACACGCGTATTACAGGGACAGAAGGCGTTATGGAAATGGGCTACGACGGTTTTACAATTAAAAAGCATAAAATGGCTAAGGCTCCGGGATATGGAGGTTGGGATGCGTTGAGCACATATCCTGAAGCAATGCAAAAGCAAATTATTGATGCGTACAATAAAAAGTACAGCAAAGCTGATCAGGAAGTTCCCAAACTGCCATCGGTTACCTATACCGCACCAAAGGATGAGGACGAACACCTTGTCCATTTCGCCAATTTCTTTGATGCAGTGCGTAATGGTACGCCTGTTATAGAACCAGCCGACTTTGCGTTTCGTGCTGCAGGCCCATGCCTCGCATGCAATGAAAGTTATTTTCAAAAGAAAGTAATTTATTGGGACGCGGAAAACATAAAGACAGTTTAGAAATTGAGAATTGAGAATTGACAATTGACAATGCCGATTTTTTTGCGGATCTCTAAATTAAAGACTTGCCCATTTTCAATTGTCAATTTTCCATTGTCAATTAAATCAACCCTTCATCCGCAAAACTGAAATACCCTTCTTCTCCGACTATGATGTGGTCTAGCAGCTTAATGTCGAAATAAACCGCAGCTTCTTTTATTTTTTGTGTGAGTTGCTTGTCGGCAGCGCTCGGCCTTATGTTGCCACTTGGATGGTTATGGCAGATAATGATGCTTACAGAATCATGTTCCAAAGCTTTTTTTATAATGATGCGGGGATCAGCAACAGTACCTGTTATCCCTCCTTCACTAATAATTTCATGATGCTCAACCTTGTTGGCATTATTGAGAAAAATAACTGCAAAAACCTCAATTTTCTTGTATTGCAATAAGGCCTTAAGGTAATTGGCAACGTCGCCACTGTTAGTGATTACCGTTTTTTTGTTGTTGGCAGCATCCCTTCTTATGCCCAACTCCAGTGCGGCGGCAATAATAATCGCTTTAACAGGGCCGATGCCTTTTATGTTGAGTTTGATAATTTCTTTTACCGACAGCGAACCAAGTTTTTTTAAATCGTTATTGATTTGCTTTAATAATTCTTTAGATAGGTCCACCGCGCTTTTATCCTTGTTGCCATTATTGATAAGAATAGCTAAGAGTTCAGAATTGCTAAGAGATGAAGGTCCATTTGCTAAGAGTTTTTCTCGGGGTCTGTCGTCAACTGCCCAGGCTTTTATGCCAGAATTTTTCATGCGGAAATAGAAGTTTTTAATAATATATCCACAAGGTTAAAAAAAATACGAATGAAAATAAAAAATTGCTTGTATTACATAAATGCAAGACTTTATCTTCGCCGCATATTTTATTCAATATGAGTCCTTCAGTAAAAATTTTTTCTGGTACCGGCTCCCGCGAATTAGCTGAGAAAATTGCCAATTGCTTCGGCGCTTCACTCGGCAAGGTAAATATTCAGAAGTTCAGCGATGGCGAGTTTCAACCCATATTTCTTGAAAGTATTCGTGGTGATTATGTTTTCCTGGTGCAGAGCACGTTTGCTCCTACGGATAATTTGATGGAGTTATTGTTGATGATCGATGCTGCAAAAAGGGCAAGTGCTTACAAAATTATTGTTGTAATTCCTTACTACGGTTTTTCAAGGCAAGACAGAAAAGACAAACCGCGTGTAGCCATTGGTTCTAAGCTGGTAGCTACCTTATTGGAAGCCGCAGGCGCTAATAGGGTGATAACCATGGATTTGCATGCTCCACAGATTCAGGCTTTCTTCGAAATACCTGTGGACCACCTGGATAGCTCGGCAATTTTTATTCCCTACATTGAGCAACTACAGCTTGAAAACCTTACCTTTGCGGCCCCTGACGTAGGAAGTACCAATCGTGTAAGGGAAATTGCAGCTTATTTCAATGCAGAAATGGTGATCTGTGATAAACACCGTAAGCGCGCAAATGAGATTGCAAGTATGGTTGTGATAGGAGATGTGGTTGGAAAGGATATAGTGCTCATTGATGATATATGTGATACGGGCGGAACATTGGCAAAAGCTGCCGGCTTACTGATGGATAAAGGTGCTAAAAGTGTAAGAGCGCTATGTACGCATCCGATCTTAAGTGGCAATGCTTACAACACAATTGAAGGTAGCGTTCTGGATGAGTTGGTAGTTTGCGATACAATTCCACTCAAACACGAGAGCCCTAAAATAAAAGTTCTTTCTGTGGCCGATCTTTTTGCAATAGCAATAAGAAACGCTTATGAAAATAAAAGTATCAGTAGTTTGTTTATGCACTCCCAGCTAAGAAATAAGGGGCTTTAAGCAAACCAGAACAAGTGTTCATATTAATTCTAAAATAAAAACGATGAAATCAATTACAATCGAAGGACAACTGAGGACCGAATTTGGCAAAAAAGCCACCCGCCAGATACGCTCTCAGGAACAAGTGCCAGGTGTAATTTACGGGGGTGCCCAGGAAATTAATTTTTCCGCTTCCGAAAAAGCGCTTAAACCATTGGTTTATACTCCAGACTTTCAGATAGCGGAAGTTCAGGTAGAAGGCAAAACTTACAGATGCATTCTGAAAGATCTTCAGTTTGACAAGGTATCTGACGAACTGATCCACGTTGACCTGCTTGAGCTGGTTGAAGACAGGCCGGTTATCGCTACTTTGCCGCTGAAATTCGTTGGTAGCGCTGCTGGTGTTAAAGCTGGTGGTAAACTGGTTACCAAAATGAAAGCTTTGAAGGTTAAAATTTTACCTAAAGACCTGACAGAAAGCATCGAAGTAGATATTACTGAACTTGAATTGAACGGTAACATCCGCGTTGAAGATGTGAAAACTAATAACATGGAGATCTTAAACTCTCCACGTATTCCTATCGCTTCAATCGTGATGACTCGTCAGTTGAAACAGGAAGAAGCTGCAGCTGATAAGAAAAAATAAGCGCATCTTAAAGATAATTAGCTTTAAAAGCCCTGTACTTTGTGCAGGGCTTTGTTTTTAACCCTTTGTTTTATATGAGCAAGTTTTTGATTGTTGGGTTGGGAAATATAGGTGCGGAATATGCGCACACCAGGCATAACATTGGCTTTGATGTAGTGGAGGCTTTTGTGGCAAAACACGGTGGCTCGTTCCGGACCGACAGGCTTGCGGAAGTTGCCGAAGTAAAATGGAAAGGCAAAATCTTTATCTGTATAAAGCCAACAACATACATGAACCTAAGCGGGAAGTCCTTCAAATACTGGATGGACAAAGAAAAAATCCTGCTGGAAAATACACTGACAATTGTAGATGAACTGGCGTTGCCACTATCTAAAATACGTATAAGGCCCGGAGGCAGCGATGGTGGCCATAATGGCTTGCGTGATATACAGGCAACCCTTGCAACAGACAAATATCCAAAACTGCGCTTTGGTATTGGCAACAATTATCCCAAGGGAATGCAGGTAGAATTTGTTCTCGGAAAGTGGTTCCCGGAAGACGTAGCGATGGTAAACCGTAAGATTGAGAAGTGCGTTGAAGTTATCGAAAACTTCGCAACTACTGGCATTGAAAGAACCATGAACCAATATAACAAGCACGAATTTAATTAAGCATTAAGGAGTTATTATCGTTTGCTGGTATTGTAAGAAATATTAAAAATCTTACGGTGTGAATTAAAGTAAAATCAAATGTTTTACTAAATTAGCAAATAATATAACACAAGTAGTGGGGTCTGACCTGATAAAAGAGGAGTATATTTATTCGCGCTGCCTGGTTAATATTACTAAACACAATATCTATGAAGATTTTTTGCGTAGGAAGAAATTATGCAGATCATGCTAAGGAATTAAAAAACGAGATACCCGAAGAGCCAGTGATCTTTATTAAACCAAAGAGTGCATTGCTTCAGTCGAATACTCCGTTTTATTACCCCGAATTTTCTAACGAGCTTCATTATGAAGCTGAACTGGTATTGCGTATTTCGAAGAATGGAAAGTATATACAACAACACCATGCCAACAAATATTACAATGCCATTACTGTTGGTCTCGACTTTACGGCAAGGGATGTTCAGAATGAACTAAAGAAAAAAGGATTACCATGGGAAAAGGCTAAAGCGTGGGACAATTCGGCTGTAATTGGCAAATGGATTGACCTTACGCCTGAGAACATTAAAAAGCCTTTCAATTTTTCCTTGAAATTAAATGATGAACAGGTTCAGAAGGCTAGCAGCACTGAAATGCTTTTCTCATTTGATAAGATCATCGCTCACATATCTCAGTTCTTTTCTATTAATATTGGTGACATGGTATTTACCGGCACACCAGCAGGCGTTGGTGAATGCGTGGTTGGCGACAATTTGAAAGGTTATATTGAGGAAGTTGAAATGTTTGAGCTTGAAGTAAGATAATACCCCGAAAAGTTATTTAATAAAGCCTTGACGTTACCGTAACGTCAAGGCTTTTGTTTTATATAATGCCTGAAAAAAAATCCTTTCAACTAAAAATTCACTTTGATCCCGGCTTTAAGGTACAATGGCGTTCCTGGTGTAAAGTTGATTTCGTTCACAGGAACAGCTTCATTTTTTAGCCTTGATAATGTTTCAAACTGAGCTTCTTTCCAATCCACATTAAACAGATTTTGAACCTGCAAAGTCACTTCCCAGTGTTTACGTGTATATGCAATGGTAAGATCGTTTACGAAATAACCTTTCGCGATAAGTGTATTGTCTTCGTTGGCCGGCCTGTCCTGCATGTATCTGTATCGCAAATTAGCAGAGATGCTTGCTGGTAGCTTTATGGCTATTCCACCCGCGCTGGTAACCCTTGGTGCGAGCGGTATATATGCTTCGTTTTTGCCTGCATCAAGATAGCGTGCATGTGCATAATTTACATCTGCATCCACATAAAGCCAGCTCGTTGGCTGATACCTGGCGCTTACATCAATCCCCATCCGCTGAGTTCGTCCCGAAGGTTCCACAACCGCTTCATCGCCTACATACACAAACTCTTGCTGAAGATATAAATACCAAAGGGCGGGCTGAATAACCAGCCTTGACCCCGCTTTTATTATTGCCCCGAAATCGCCACCCAGCGAATAAGGCAATGTTTTGTAGCCATTTTGATCAACAACAACGCGCATATCATTTGAATGGAAACTCATTCCTGTTTTTATGTACCACTGCAGTTGCTGATTAGGCGTATAGCTAACATTCAGTTTCGGGCTTAATGCCGTGGCTGCCGCGCCTTTTGTAATGTGCGGGCCATTCAGTTTATCATTGTAACCAAATATAAAATGATCGAGCCTCAATGCCGGGTTAACGGCCCATCTACCGGAACGCCACTGTGCTTGCGTGTAGGCATATAAATTGGTTTCGGTTCCGCTGCCATAGGATTTCCTGCCAAGTAAAGAATCTCTTTGATAAACATGATTTAGTTCAAGATCTGTGATATCATCCATTCTTAAGCCGATGCCAGACTCCCAGGTAAGGTCGCTTTTATCGTAAAAGAATCGCCTGGAATATTTATGATCAAACCCATAGATATTTCTGCTTTCTTTTTGATTGATTTCGTCGCCGTTAACGGGATCATTCAGAAAAAAAGTAAAATTTGAATAAAGATTGAAAGCATATTTCGTGTAGTAGAAGAGGCTTTGCCAGTCTTCTTTGTCGCTGATCCTGTGCTTATATTTCAACGCAATATTTGTCCTGGATGTATTGCCTCCTTCCGTTGAATCAATGGAGCCCCAACGCGAAATAATACCTTGTTCAACAGCGCGGCCAGGTATTTGCCCTGATGCGTTCCAGCCGGAGTTAAACGTAGATGCAAGGATGCTTATATAGCTTCTTTCGTTGATCCGATGATTGAATTTCGCAAAGAGGTTCAGGCGGTTGAAGTTTTGTTTTACATCAAAGGGCCCGTTGGTAAAATTGTATTCAGCAGCAACATACGCGTTTGTTTTGTGGGCCTGTTGTTGATTGTTATTGTCAATAAGATTAAACATTCCTACAGTTCTCAATGTATTAAAAGATCCCGCTTCAACTTTTACCATGCTGTTGTCAAGCCTGTCAAAAGTCGACATGTTTACATAGCCGGCAGTGGAAAAATCTCCTTTGTCTGCATAGTATCCGCCTTTTCCAAAATCAATGTCTTTAATGGTTTCAGGAATCAAGAAATGGAGGTCTGAATAACCTTGCCCATGCGCATGAGAAACCATATTTACCGGCAGGCCATCTGCTGTAATGCGAACATCTGTGCCATGGTCACAATCAAATCCCCTAAGGAAAATTTGTTCAGCCTTACCTCCGCCTGCATGCTGTGCAATAAAAAGCCCGGGAACTTTGCGCAACAGGTCCTGCGCGGAATTAACCGGCGTCATCCTCAGGTCAACATTCATCACCTGGCCGCTTACCGGTTTCGCTGCATTTACAGTCACCTGGCTAAGTTGAATGTCCGTTTCTTTCAAAAACACACTGAGTTTGTTGTTTTGTTCGGCAACGGCTATTTTGGTCAATTCATAACCGATATGGCTGAAAATTAACGTGTCAGGAAACTGGGATACCTGTATAAAAAAATTGCCATCATGTGCAGAGTGCGTATGCAAGCCCCCATGCGCTAAAATAACAGTCACATCTTCCAATGGCTCTCCGGTTTCATAATTGATAACCGACCCGCTAACGAGGTTTTGCGCATAGGAAAAAAATGCACCTGTTACTAAAATGCCCAGTAATAATATTTTCTTTCTCATGTTTAAATGCTAAGCCAGAACGTTGCCTGGGCTATATACGGAATAATGCCTGAACAGGTTTTAGGGATTTGAATTTGCGCGAAAGTAAGGTATTAGAAACAGAGTGGAGAGAGGGTTGCCATTGGGGAGATGAATGTGCAAGGGTGGAGGTGATGTACGCTTTAAGCAAAGGTTCTAATCAAAAACCGTTTCCTTTAGATGTTCTAAAACGGCTGCGTTACCAGCTTTTATCTAAAGGAAACGGTATTGAATCAATTATAGTTAAACGGGCTGCAGGTATTGAGCATAGGCATAACCCTCGGCGCCGCCGTCTGTACGTATGAGCCACCATTGGTCGTTGGCTTTGCTCACCAGCGTAACAATTTCATCATGAGCGGCTTTTCCCGCAATGGGTTGATCGGTGCCCGGGCCCTTCCTGATATTCAGGTTGGTGCTTTCGGTTACCACCTTTAGTTTGCCGCCATCAACTGCACCAGTCACATTTACATTCATAATTACATCGCCGGATCTGAAATCAGGGTCAATTTTATTATAGATATCCCAAAGCTGGTCCTTTACGGCGCCGCTGGGAGCATCTCCGTCAATATATAAAACGCCGTCCTGCTCCCTGGCCTGCAAGTTGGTTACACCGGAAGAAGCGGCAGCATCCAGCAATTCTTTGTATTTATCCTGAAGTGCCATATGAGGTTATTTAATAGTTAGTTTATTATCGATTTTCTTAGGCTTCAGTGCACTTAATTTCTGCATCAGTTTAGGCAGATCCGCCCTTTTAATCTCACCAGTTAAAGTAACTACGCCATCTTTTACATTGGCCTGTACATCCGGATGATCCTTTATGGCATCTGTTACATTTTTAGAAAGTGGATCGTCAGCAGAAATTGTTACAGGAGCCTGTTCCGGAGGTGGAGGAGGCGCAGCAACCGTACTATTATTTACGACCGATTTTACGCCCTTGGTATTTTTCGCTATTTCCTCTCGTTTGTTTTTGCAATCGCCGTCTTTACATTCACCCCCAAGTGTTGCCACGCCGTTCGTTACATCAACAGTCAACGTTCCCAAACTTGCCATGGGATCAGCCTGGATTGATTTTTCGATATTGGCTTTGATGTCTGCATCTTTGGGGCCACACGATGTAAAAATTACCGGCACCATGATTGCAAAAAACAATAAGAGCCTGTTTACGATCTGCTTTTTCATATTTTGTTTTTTTAATGATGAGATAAAGTGAATGACCGGTCCACTGCCCAAGGGAAGATTATCTTGCTAGAGGCATTGTTTAATAGTACCTGTGAAAGCCTGATCATTGCAGCTTCGATTTTTCTTGACAAAATAGCTGCCATTATTACAAATGATTCGTCCTTTTTGTTCCGAAACCAGAAAACCAGCGGACGTGCCGGATAAATTAAACTAACCAACGGCAATTTAAATTGCCAGACAGGCTTTAGATATGGCCTGTCTACAAGAATTGGAGGCCAGGCCGTGCAGAAATGTGGCAAAAATTGCACAATAAAAAAATGCTAGGTATGATTATGATGATATGTCGATTTTCCTATCATGATGTTAAAACATTGTATAGCATCTGAATAGCATCTTACAAGTTGGCAAAGCCCTCTCGCGCACTGTTTTTCAACCATATGAAGGCGCCGAATTGCATATCTTTTTAAAAATTAGAAACATATTAACCTCTTACGGACTATTTTTGTGCCTTAATAAATTTGCACAATGAAATTTGGAGTTGTAGTATTCCCCGGTTCGAACTGTGACAGAGATATGCGCGATGCTTTGGCGAACGATTTGAATAAAGAAGTTATCATGCTTTGGCACAAGGACAAAGACCTGAGTATGTTTTCAACTGATGATTGTATTATTCTGCCTGGCGGCTTTTCTTATGGCGACTACCTCCGTTGCGGTGCAATTGCCCGTTTTAGCCCGATGATGCAAAGCGTTATCGATTTTGCTAACAGGGGTGGTAAAGTACTGGGCGTTTGCAACGGATTCCAGATTTTATGTGAAAGCGGGCTGTTACCTGGTGTTTTGCTGCAGAACGCAAATCAGCAATTTATCTGCAAAAATGTTCATATCAGTAATGGCGAAGGCAAAGCATATAAAATTCCGGTAGCGCATGGTGAGGGAAGATATTATGCCGATGAAAAAACGTTGGATGAACTGGAGGCGAACGGACAGGTTATTTTCCGGTACACACATGAGGATGGTACAGTTGATGAAATCTACAATCCAAACGGAGCAATAAGAAGCATCGCCGGCATAAAAAACAAAGCGGGTAATGTATTTGGTATGATGCCGCACCCGGAAAGAGCTACTTCTGAAGAATTGAGCAACTTAGACGGCAGAGAAATTTTTAGGATTCTCGGCTTGAATTAATATTCCTGTTGCATTAAAAAATGTTACAATATTTATGAAATATTTGTTTTCTCTTATTTTAAGCTGCATTGGCCTTACAGCGATGGCCCAGATCAAAGATCCGGTTCAGTGGAATTACGCTGCGAAGAAAAAAAGCGCCAACGAATACGAGTTAGTAATCACCGCCACAATACCTTCTCCCTGGCATTTGTATTCTCAAAACACAGGCAAAGGTGGCCCCATACCTACAAGTATTAAGTTTAAGTCCAACCCGCTGGTAACAGTGAACGGAAAGGCCAAAGAAACGGGCAAGCTGGAAAAGACCTATGACGACATTTTTAAAACAGATGTGCTGTACTATTCTAACAAAGTAGAGTTTGTTCAAAATGTGAAACTGAAAAGCGCAGTAAAAACGAATATTAGTGGAACGGTTGAATATATGGTGTGCGATGACCACCAGTGTTTGCCGCCGACTAAAAAATCGTTCGATGTAAAACTTGACTAAGTAAATACCAGCTAAAAAGCACATCGTCGTAAATCTCTTATATTAGTTTGTCCGATCAAATAGCCGAACCTTTAACGAATGCAAGAATTTATATTTAATTATTGGGCATGAAGCGATTTATACTTGTATTAATATTAATTACGGGAATTTTTAAAATAGTTACTGCACAGGATGCTTCAAAACCTGTGCAGTTTTCATTTTCTACAGAGCGTGTAAATGACACGCTTGTTTTTTTGAATGTCAAGGCAACAATTGAAAAAGGGTTGAAGCTTTTTTCAGCCAAAAAATACAATCCGCAAGATGCGTTTGTATCAGCCATTCAATTTGATTCGGCATCGTCTTCGTTAGCTGTTTCGGCAGATTCAGTAATAGAAATTGGGTCCCGAAGGGCGGAAAAAGATGTCAATAATCCATCTTCAGAAGTTGGGTTTTATGAAGACAGTGTAACGTTCAAATATCCGCTACGCATTAAGTCAGAAGACAGTGCTGTAGTTAAGGGAAGCTTTGTATGGCTGGGAAAGAAGAATGATGAATTTCCAAACAATGAAGCGAAATTCAGTGTGCGTGTTCCTGCTACTGAAGTAGCCACTGCTGAAGCTAAGGCAAAGCTTGTTACAACCAATGATCTTGAAGGTAAATCTTTAAGCAGTATTTTCTGGCTGTGTTTTGTTACCGGGCTCGTTGCTATGTTCACACCCTGCGTATTCCCTCTAATACCGGTTACAGTTAGTTTCTTTCTCAAAAGAAGCAAGACTAAACAGCAAGGCATCCGCAATGCTTCCTGGTATTCGCTTAGTATTATTCTCATTTACACTATCCCAACTATTATCATCACCAAAATATTTGGTGATCAGGCGTTATATAAGCTTTCCATCCATCCAATAACAAACCTGTTGTTCTTTGCAATTTTTATTTTGTTTGGTATATCATTGCTCGGTGCATATGAACTTTCGTTACCCAGTAAATGGGCAAACACTTCAGACCAACAGGCGGGTAAAGGCGGCTTAAGAGGCATTTTCTTTATGGCCCTCACTTTAGTGATTGTATCATTTTCATGTACCGGCCCTATAGTAGGGTTGTTATTGGGCAGCACTTCACAAAGCGGAACCACATTAGCGCCTATACTCGGAATGCTTGGCTTTGGTGTTGGCCTTGCCTTGCCATTCACCATTTTTGCATTGTTTCCATCTGTTATGCAGTCGTTGCCCAAGAGCGGCGGTTGGCTTAACAGCGTAAAAGTTGTATTCGGATTTGTAGAATTGGCTTTGGCATTAAAGTTTTTGAGCAACGTGGATTTGATTTACCATTGGCAGTTATTAAACCGAGATGTATTTCTTTCTATCTGGATTGCCATCACATTGCTTCTTACGCTTTATCTGCTTGGCAAAATAAAATTCTCGCATGACAGCGACATGAAACATCTAAGCGTAACAAGGTTGTTTTTTGCTATCGCTTCTTTCACGTTTGCCGTATATCTAATTCCTGGCTTATGGGGAGCTCCATTAAAGCCATTGAGTGGCCTTATCCCGCCCGCTTCAACACAGACATTTAACCTGGACGAATTACAATACAAGATTGGCAACGCACCGGCACAAACAACGGCTTCCACCGGGCCGCAAGCTAAGCCGCCGGTTAAGCTGACGGATAAACTGAAAGTGCCTTTTGGCTTAACTGCCTATTTTGATCTTGATGAAGGGCTCGCCGCAGCAAAAGCGTTAAATAAACCTGTGATGCTTGATTTTACAGGGCATTCCTGCGCCAACTGCCGCAAAATGGAAGAGCAGGTTTGGAAAAATCCCGATGTATTGCAACGGATGAAAGATGATTTTGTGTTGATTAGTCTTTATGTTGATGAATCTACGGAGCTATCCGAATCCGAACAATACAAAAACAGTAAGGGCGAATTAATTGAAACAGTAGGCGATAAAAATTTAGATTACGAAAAACAAATTTTCGGATTTAATGCTCAGCCTTTGTACATGTTCCTCGATCTTGAGGGGAAGCCATTGAGCGATGTGAAGTATGGATATGAAGCTGATGTAAAGAAATTTGTTGATCACCTGGAAACAGTAAAAGCCGAGTTTAAAAAACGGCAAAATAAATAACTCGGTTAACGGGCTTATTGAAAAAAAACTAAAAAATCCCCTTCGAAAAAAAGGGGATTTTTTTATAGCGGTATTTTCATAAAAAACTGGTTGCTACACAGACGCAGCCGGGCTATTGAATAAACAGGGGGAAACATTAAACGCGCCCTGGCTTTCCATATAACAATGATTTATGCACAATAACCAATTAAATTCAAGGTTGATTTTATAACGAAATTTGTTTTTCCATCATCATTTTACGCAGGTTTATAAGGCCGTATCTCATTCTCCCCAAAGCTGTATTAATGCTACAGTTTGTAACCTTTGCAATGTCTTTAAAGCTGAGGTCTCCAAAATGGCGCAATACAATTACTTCTCTTTGTTCTTCAGGAAGCAGCTCTAACATGCGGTGAACTCTTTCATGGCTCTGGGCCTTCATTACCTTTTGTTCAGGCGTTTCATCGGCAAAGTACAATACTTCAAATATGTCCTTATCATCACTGGTTACAATAGAGGGCGTGCGTTTGATTTTTCTGAAGTAATCAACACAAAGGTTATGCGCTATACGCATGGCCCATTGTAAAAACTTTCCCTCTTCATTATACCTGCCGGTTCGCAGTGTATCAATGATTTTTATAAAAGTCTCCTGGAACAAATCTTCGGCCAGGTACTTGTCTTTAACAAGGAAAAATATGGATGTATATAACTTGTCTTTATATCTGCTGATCAATTCTTCAAAAGCGGGGATACTGCCGTTTTGAAATGCATTAACCAGTTGAGTGTCGGTGGTCTGGCTGAAACTTCTCATATTACGGGGCATTAGATTTTTAATTGTTAATAATTAAAGCCGGGTAAATGTGTTTGAGTAGAGTTTCAACCTATAGGCAAAAAAATATTTTAATCTATGTGAAGATAATGTGAATTCCACATATTCCAAATAGGGACGCTGCATTAAGGTTGCAAAAATTTTGTGAAAGAAGTGGTAATGAAATAAGAAATTCTTTTTCATAGCGATATTGGTTTTGTTAAAAGTAAAGCTTGTTGAACCTTCGTAAAGTGCCATTGGTCTTTTTTAATTATTTTATAATATGAGCTGTTCAGGAGTAATTCAAGTATTAATATTCACTACCAAAATATGAACTGGCTTAATTCCTGATTTCTAGTTCTGAATTACCCGGGAAACAACAATAGTGCCCAAATGTTAAGGAACTTATGCAACGTTAAAACATCGTGCATGTCACATTGTAAACCCTTTATTGTTTGATTTTGCTAAAAAAATTAGATTTATTAATTTGCCTCCTGTTATGGCAGAAAAAACTTCAGTAAAGAATAAAAGGAGCGTTGTTCAGAAGAAGGAAAGCCTCCACGGTTTAGATTCGATAACAGTAAAAGGTGCCAGGGTTCACAATCTCAAAAACGTAACGGTCGATTTTCCAAGAAACAAACTTATTGTAGTTACCGGTGTGTCTGGAAGTGGAAAGTCATCACTTACAATTGATACACTTTTTGCAGAAGGCCAGCGCCGCTATGCAGAGAGCCTTAGCGCCTATGCACGCCAGTTTATGGCGCGTATGGTAAAGCCTGATGTGGATTACATAAAAGGCCTTTGCCCCGCAATTGCAATAGAGCAGAAAGTGATTACACGCACGCCGAGAAGTACGGTGGGGAGTATGACTGAAATATATGACTACCTGCGTCTGTTATATGCACGCATAGGAAAAACTATTTCACCTGTTAGTGGCAAAGAAGTGCGGAAAGATGATGTTGCTGATGTTATCAACATCATAAAGGAAGTTCCTCAGGGTGGCCGCATCATTATAATTGTACCCTTTAAGCAACATGCAAAAAGAGATGCGAAGGAAGAGCTGAATATTCTTGTGCAAAAAGGTTTTTCCCGTTTATACCTGAATAAGCAGCCGGAAAGAATTGAAGATCTTCTTGAACTTACAGATAAAGACCTGAAGAAGAAACTTGCAAACGGCGCTTACGTATTGGTTGACCGTATTGTAGCTAAAGATTTTGATGAAGACGATCTGCATCGCTTAAGTGATTCTGTTGGCACTGCTTTCTATGAAGGCGAAGGCCAAATGTACCTTGAAGTAAACGGCGATGAACTGCATCATTTCAGTAATAAATTTGAGCTGGACGGTATTCAGTTTGAAGAACCCGTTCCCAATCTTTTTTCGTTCAATAATCCATTCGGCGCATGCCCTACTTGCGAAGGGTTTAGCCAGGTGCTTGGGCTGGATGAAGACCTGATTATTCCGGATAAAAGGCTGAGTGTATACGAAAGTGCGGTTGCACCGTGGAAAGGAGAGAAGCTGGGTTGGTGGCGCGAGCAGTTTGTAAAAGGTGCGCGGGCTATTGACTTCCCGATTCATAAGCCGGTGATGGATTTAACGCCCTCTCAATACAACACTTTGTGGAAAGGGCAAGGCAATGTGCATGGCATCGATGACTTTTTTAAAGAGGTTGAACAAAACTTATATAAAGTACAGTACCGTGTTTTGTTAAGCCGTTATCGCGGAAGAACAACCTGTACTGATTGTAAAGGTTACCGCTTACGTAAAGAAGCATTGTATGTAAAGGTTGGAGAAAGGCATATTGGCGAGTTGTGTGAAATGCCTGTAAAGGATCTGAAAAAATGGTTTGATGATCTTTCTCTTTCATCCCATCAGCAACAGGTTGCCAAAAGAATATTACTCGAAATCAATCAACGTTTGCATACGCTGCTGGATGTTGGTTTGGGTTATCTTACGCTAAGCCGTTTAGCCAATTCATTAAGTGGTGGAGAGAGCCAGAGGATACAGCTTACGCGCAGCCTGGGAAGTAACCTCACCAATTCATTATACATTCTTGATGAACCTTCGATCGGCCTGCATTCAAGAGATACTGAACGACTGATTCATGTTTTAAAACAGTTACGCGATGCAGGTAATACTGTTGTTGTTGTAGAACACGATGAGATGATGATGCGTGAAGCAGATCATATCATCGACATGGGGCCGCTGGCATCTCATCTTGGTGGAGAAGTAATTGCAGCAGGCAATTATGATGAGATCATTCAAAACCCGGAAAGTCTCACGGGCAAATACTTGAATGGTGAATTATCAGTCAGCACACCATCACGAAGCAGAAGATGGAACCGTAGCGTTACAATTGAGGGTGCAAGGCAAAACAATTTAAAAGATATTACCGTTGAGTTTCCGCTGAATGTATTGTGTGTTGTGAGTGGTGTAAGCGGCAGTGGCAAAACTACGCTTGTAAAGCAGATCTTATACCCGGGATTAAAGAAATTAAAAGGCGAGTTTGTTGATAAGGTAGGCCTGCATAAAAGCATCAAGGGCGATGTTGACTACATCTCTCAAATTGAAATGGTTGATCAGAACCCAATTGGAAAATCATCACGCAGTAACCCGGTTACTTATATAAAAGCCTATGATGAAATAAGAGATTTGTTCGCCAAACAACCGTTGTCTAAAATGCGTGGCTTTATGCCAAAACATTTCTCGTTTAACGTAGATGGCGGACGTTGCGATGCCTGCAAGGGCGAAGGCGAGCAGGTTGTTGAAATGCAGTTTCTTGCTGATGTGCATCTAACCTGCGAAGTGTGCGGCGGCAAGAAATTTAAAGAAGAAGTACTTGAGGTGAAGTACAAGGAGAAAAGTGTGTATGATGTACTTGAAATGAGTGTTGATGAAGCGGTTGAGTTTTTCAAAGATGAAAAAAGCCTGGCCAAAGCATTGCAACCATTGCAGGATGTTGGCCTGGGATATGTTAAACTAGGCCAAAGCAGTGATACGTTAAGTGGTGGTGAAGCGCAGCGTGTAAAACTTGCATCGTTCCTTGGAAAAGGCAGATCAACAGGGCACATTCTCTTCATTTTTGATGAACCCACAACTGGTTTACATTTTCATGATATCAATAAATTATTGGCATCCTTTAACGCACTGATCGAGCAGGGGCATTCATTGCTGGTGATAGAACACAATACCGATGTGATTAAAAATGCCGACTGGGTTATTGACCTTGGCCCCGAAGCGGGTGACGGCGGCGGTAACTTAGTATTTGCCGGAAAGCCGTCCGAACTGAAGAAAGTGAAAGAAAGCTATACTGGCAAGTTTTTATAAGAAGTCAAAAGTAAAAAGTCAAAATTCAAAAGTGGGATTGATTATTGTTTGTTGCTGCATTTCTTAGAATAGAGCTGTTGGCAAAAACATAATCACTCAGATCACAGTTTTGAATTTTGACTTTTTACTTTTGAATTTTCTTCTGCTTTAAATTTCCTTATAAGCAACTTAAGCTTTGCTTTAAGAATGTAAAACAGTTGCAACCCAAATAGTGAATTTGTACTTTATATTATCAAAAATCCTTCAATATGAAAAAGTACACGTTCCCTATCTGCACGTTCCTATACCTGTGTTTTTTCCTATCTGCACATGCTCAGCAAACAATGCCCCTTACAAGTTCTTCCGATGAAGCTAAAAGGCTGGTCGGTAGTGGCATGATGCATCTCGTTAATGTGGAATATGAAGAAGCTTATGACGATTTTGATGACGCTATAAAACTGGACCCAAATTTTGCCCTGGCACATTTCTTTAAAGGAAGGCTCAGCTTTGGCGAATCAAGGGGCAAATGTTTTGCTATGGCCCAACAAGCTGCTGCAAATACAACAGATGCTGAAAAGCTTTTGGTATCTGTTGCTGATACTTCGCTTAATCAAAAAGGCCGTCACGAAATTTTTGCAAAGCTGCACAATATGTATCCCGAAGATCCGATCCTGGAAGATTTTTACGTAATGTCTGAGCCAGACAGCACCACACGGGTAAAACTGTTGGAAGAACAGGTTGCGAAATTTCCGAACAGCCCGGAAGTGTACAATCAAATGGGGTATTACTACATGATGGCAAAGAAAGACAATGCAAAAGCCAAAGAATGCTTTGAAAAATACCTGACCATGTATCCGGATGGATACAATCCGTATGATTCTATGGGCGAGTTTTACCTGAATACCGGCGATAAAGCAACTGCTAAAAAATATTATTTGAAAAGCCTGGAAAGGTGCCCAAGCTCCTTTAGTTCGCAGACAAAATACCAGGAACTTACCAAGGACGACAAAAAATAACATCCAAAAAAGGCCTGTCTAATTGATTAGCCAGGCCTTTTACAATTTATGTGGGTAAACGCTTAGTTTCTTAACCTGTTTACGCTTTTTACCAATTTCTCATCTTTATAAATTCCCCTTGCCGCAAATAGCAGGAATATCGGAATAACAAGCACCAAAATGGAAAGAATTGATAACCCCGCAACCAGGGTAGTGCCCGGCGGTACCAGCTTTGACACTGCATTAAAATAAAGAAATATAACCAGGGCGCTAATTAAAGCATTGATTATAGCTATACGCAATTGCAATTTCCTGTTCTTAAACAGAAAAATATCAACCAGGGAAATTGTTGCGCAAATAACGGTAAGAATCAAAACGATAATATTTGTAGTACCGGTAAAAGGCCCTCCCGTTCCATTAAAAAAAGTTGTCCTCAGTGAAATAAATCCGCAAATGGATGCCGCCAGCAGCCATAAGGTTTGAGCGCGTTGTATCATACAAAAGGTTTAAAATCTGCTACAAATCTAATCTTCAAATTTGAGATTTAGAATTTGAGATTTGAAATTCAGGTTTGAAATGCGTGTGTTTCAAGCAATTAGCAGCCCGATTGCAAACTACACCCGTTCATTATAAATCTTCAATTTAAAATAGAGGCTGCAATTCTGAATAGAAATACGTGCATTTCAAATGATTAGGAATATAAATTACTGAATAATAGCCGCAAATTTCAAATTTCAAAACTCAAATTTCAAATCTCTATATTTGCAGCCCAAATAAGTCAAATTAATTATTAATCACAATACATGTTTAATAATCTTACAGAACGGTTAGAGACCGCCTTTAAAAACCTGAAGGGTGAAGCGAAGATCAATGAGCTAAACATTGCCAATACGGTAAAGGATATTCGCAGGGCGCTGATCGATGCCGACGTTAACTATAAAATTGCCAAAGAATTTACTGATAAAGTAAAGGATACCGCCATTGGTGAAAAGGTGTTGAATGCTATCAGCCCCGGCCAGTTAATGGTGAAAATTGTGCAGGATGAGCTTACGGAATTGATGGGTGGCACTGAAGCCGGCTTTGATATTTCAGGAAATCCCGCCATTATCCTTATTGCAGGCCTTCAGGGTAGCGGTAAAACCACTTTTAGCGGCAAATTGGCCAACTACCTGAAAACGCAAAAAGGCAAATCTCCTTTGTTGGTTGCAGCAGATATTTATCGCCCTGCGGCGATTGATCAGCTGACTGTGCTGGCTGAGCAGATCGGCGTTGATATTTACAGTGAGCGTGAGAACAAAGATGCCGTTGCCATTGCACAAAACGCGATAAAAGAAGCAAAAAGCAAGAATAAAAATGTAATCATCATCGATACTGCCGGCCGTTTAGCGATCGACGAAGCGATGATGACTGAAGTTGCCAACATTAAAGCGGCAGTGAATCCATCTGAAATTTTATTTGTTGTGGATTCTATGACCGGCCAGGATGCGGTAAACACAGCAAAAGCATTTAATGACAGGCTGGATTTCAGCGGTGTTGTTTTAACCAAGCTGGATGGTGATACACGCGGTGGTGCAGCGCTTTCTATTAAGTATACGGTCAACAAGCCCATTAAATTTGTGAGCAGTGGCGAGAAGATGGAAACACTTGATGTGTTCTATCCGGATCGTATGGCTCAACGTATCCTGGGCATGGGTGATATTGCTACGCTGGTAGAAAAAGCACAGGCCCAGTTTGATGAAGAGCAGGCTAAAAAGCTTGAAAAGAAGATTCGTAAGAATCAGTTTGATTTCCAGGATTTTCTTGATCAACTGCAGCAGATTAAGAAAATGGGTAACCTTAAAGACCTGATGGGAATGATTCCCGGCGTTGGTAAAGCGATCAAAGATGTGGATATTAGCGACGATGCATTTAAAGGCGTTGAAGCGATCATTCAGTCGATGACGCCTGAAGAAAGGGGAAATCCCGATCTTATTGATCAAAAAAGAAAAGTCCGCATTGCAAAAGGTTGTGGCAAGGATATAGGTGATGTAAATGCATTCATGAAGCAATTTGATCAAATGCGCCAAATGATGAAAATGATGAACAAAATGCCGATGGGATTTGGAGGAAAAATGCCCGGAATGAGACGATAACTCAATGTACGATGTTAGATATACGGTGTTAGATGTAAGGCTTGAGGTATAAGGCGTGAGGTGAAACTTCTGATCTACGATAATCGATGTAAGGATGCTCCGGAAACGGGGCATTTTTATTGAATGTAGGGGATGGCTGAATAAAAATAGCCTCATCTAAAAAGCAAAAAAGTTGTCTTGTTAACGACAACTTTTTTGTTGATATTATTTTGATATAACGCCAGGCGTTGTATTATTGGTTGTAAGCTTTTACAAGGAACACACAGTCTGACACTTCTTTAATTTGTTTTACCCTGTCAACTCCCTTAAGTGAAGTTGAAACCGGCACTTTTATTTTAGACATAGAGCTGTCAGATTTCTTCAGCTCGTTCACCATAGAAAAGATGCCCTGCGATTTGATAGCAAAAACAACACCTTCTGCGCTGGTTTGACGCGTGCTGATTACGCCCACAACTTCTCCGTTCCTGTTAAAGATCGGACCGCCTGAGTTACCCGGGTTTACCGTAAGAGAAAGCTGGTAACTTGCTGTGTCGCCGTTAAAGCCACTTGCAGCACTCAGATAACCCAAGTTGTAAACTGCTTCATCACGAGGGTAACCAAGTGTGAACAGTTCCTCTCCCAGGTCTACGCTTCCTTTTTTAATACCGTAAGGCAATGAGCCAAATGGCTTAAAATCTTTGTCGTTTATTTTCAGGATCGCTAAATCTTTTGTCTGATCGATATGAACGATTTTGGCAATGTATTCCTGTCCTTTGTTATTTACAACGATAGCACCGGAGCCTTTCAATACGTGTGCGTTGGTAATCAGATAACCTTTTGCATCAATTAAAAATGCGGTACCACTGCTCAATACTTTGATGTTTTCAGGAATGGTAGAGTTGCCCAGTTCATTGATCTTATTTCCCTGGTAACGTTGAACCTGTTTGATTTGCTCAATATCACCACTTAATTGCTGTAACTGAGAATGATTGACTGAAGGAGAAAGCAGCGCAACCATGCCACTGATTATCACTGCCGTAACACCGGCAATAGATGCCGCGATAGCAGTAACCTTTTTATATCTGTGGAAGAGCTGAACAACTTTTCCTCTGGCCGGAACATCTTCACCTTCATTGATATCACCCTTTTCAATAAGCCTGGTATGGCTTTCAATCAAGGCGTGTTTAAGGTCACGATGCGCAGCATATTCTTCAATTTGATGAAGAAATAACTTGTGTTCAACCACCATCTGATCAATTTCCGGAGTATTTTTCCTTAGTTGTTCAAAATAGGCTTTTTCTTCGGGGAGCATATCACCGCTGAGGTATCGCTCGATGGTATTTAATAAAACAATGTCTTCCATCACTATTCTCCAATGTTATATTGAGCAAAGAATAACTTTTTGAGACGCATCAGGCATTTATATTTCTGGTTCTTTGCATTATCTGCATTTGTATAACCAAAATCCTGCGCTATTTCAGTCATGCCTTTTTTCTGTAAGTAGTAGGCTTCCAACAGACCTTTGCAGGGTTCTCCCAGGCTGTTAAGGGCTCTTTCCATTATTGCAAAATCGGCATTTCTTTTTTCATGAAATTCAAGATCTTCTTCAACAGGAACCGTTTCTTCAAGGCTTTCAATTTGCCCTGTATATCTTCCCATTTGTTGTAACCGCTTCAACCAAAGCCTTCTGCAAACGGAATAGATATATGTTTTTATCTGGCACGTTAAAACAAAAGAATCGCTTTTCGCCTTTTCGTAGAGGGTTATAACAGCTTCCTGAAAAATATCTCTTGCATCATCATAGGTTCCGTTGTTGTTCAGGATTAATGCCTGCACCATATTAAAGTTATCCTTATATATAGTGTCGATGGCCTTTGTGTCGTTATTCGCTAAACCTCTAAGTAAAAATTGTTCGTTACTATCTAGTTTCACTGGTTCCTATTTTAATACCGGATTGGGCGTAAAAGTAACCCAAAATGGTGCCTCAAAAATTTTTTTAAAAAAAAGGGTGACCCCAAGGTTACCTTTCTTTCGTTTTGGTATAAATATAAAATTCACTCACAAAAACATTCAACAAAATGAAAAAGCTGTTATTCGTATTAGCAATCGGCGCTTTCGCTGCATGTGGTTCTGGCGAATCTACTGAAACAAAAACTGATTCAACTGCAGTAAAAGCAGACACAACTGCTGCTCCAGTAACTCCAGCTCCAGATACAACTAAAGTAGATACAAACGCTGCTAAAGTTGATACTACTACTAAAAAGTAATTAACTAATTTATTTATAGCTACTTGTGCGATAGATATTGAGGTTATGCCAGCTTGCGGCTGAAAAGTAGTTTGAAATTTTTTCATATGGCAAGCAATCGTTAGAGGCCGTCCTTATTCTTAAGGAGGGCTTTCTTTTTTTTACCACTTTACATCTTTGCCCTACATTTGTTTAAAAGATTTTATGGCCGAACAACAACCGAACAATCAGCTGAACATTGAAATAAGCGAAGAGATGGCCGAAGGTGCTTATGCTAACCTTGCCATTATTACACACAGCCATGCAGAATTTGTGATCGACTTTGTAAACGTAATGCCTGGTACTCCTAAAAGCAGGGTAAAATCCAGGATAATATTCACGCCGATGCATGCAAAACGTTTTATGCGCGCGTTGGAAGAAAATGTTGAACGCTACGAGCAGCTGAATGGAAAAATTCAGGATTTGGAGCAGGTAGAGATCCCGATGAATTTTGGTGGCCCAACTGCACAAGCATAACGGATTAAAGATTTGAAATTTGAGATTTGAAATTATCTAGGATGAAAACGTAATTAATTTCAAACTTTGTTTAAATATGAAGGCCCGGAAGTTTACCAACTTTCGGGCCTTTTCAATTTTCAAATATTTAATTCCAAGACGCTAATTCCTTCTACAAGCAGTGAGGTTTTTTGTACAGAATAATCTCAAATCTCAAATTTCAAATCTCAAATCTCAAATCATTTAAGTAGCCCCTTAATTTCATTCAGTTTCAACAATGCTTCAACAGGCGTTAGACGATTAATGTCGGTGCTTTCCAAAATCGTTCTTATCTGATCAAAAGTCTCGCTGTGGGCATCGAAAATGGAAAGCTGCATTTGCGGTGCATGCAGTTTTTGAATTTTATTTTGAAGATGATGTTGTTTGCTTGCAGTATTTATCTCAGTTCCGGTTGGTTCAGCTGATTCGTCAACATGTTTATCTTCTAATTGCTTTAAGATTTCATTCGCACGATCAATTAACGATGGCGGCATGCCCGCCATTTTAGCCACATGTATACCAAAGCTATGCGTGCTTCCGCCGGGAGCAAGCTTTCTGAGGAAGATGATTTTGTTGCCAACTTCCTTGTTGGTAACGTGATAGTTTTTTACACGAGGCAACTTATTCTCCAATTCATTCAGCTCATGATAGTGTGTCGCAAATAAAGTTTTTGGTGCTGCATGAGAGCCATGCAAATATTCAACTATGCTCCATGCAATGGAAATGCCATCATACGTTGAAGTCCCGCGTCCAATCTCATCCAGTAAAATCAAGCTTCGTTGCGATACGTTGTTGATAATGCTGGCAGTTTCGTTCATTTCAACCATGAATGTACTTTCGCCTCCACTCAGGTTATCACTGGCGCCTACACGTGTAAATATCTTGTCGGTAAGCGGCACCCTCGCCACCTCTGCGGGAACAAAGCTACCCATATGAGCCATTAAGGTAATTAAGGCTGTCTGGCGCAAAATGGCGCTTTTACCACTCATATTCGGCCCGGTGAGAATAATCACCTGTTGCTCTGCCGGGTTCAGAAGAATATTATTATCAATATAAGCTTCGCCAATCGGAAGATTGCGTTCTATAACCGGGTGGCGGCTCTTGATTAATTGAAGTTCAAGGCCATCATGAATTTCCGGCTTTTTGTAATTGTAATGAAGTGCATTGTCAGCAAAACAAAGCAGGCAATCAAGTATCGCCAATATATTTCCATTTACCTGGATTGGGGCAATATAGTCCTGCAGCTCAAGCAATAGCTTATCGTACAATTCAATTTCAATTGCCAGGATTTTATCTTCCGCGCCGGTAATTTTTTCTTCGTATTCTTTTAGCTCAGGTGTAATATATCGTTCCGCATTGGCCAGTGTTTGTTTTCGCATCCATTCGGCCGGTACTTTACTTTTATGCGAATTGGTTACTTCAAGGTAGTAGCCAAAAACATTGTTGAATGCAATTTTTAAAGAACTGATCCCGGTTTTCTCAGCTTCATGTTGTTGTATGTTGATGAGATATTCTTTTCCGCCAGATGCAATCTTTCTTAAATCATCCAATTCTGCATGTATGCCTTCTCTTACCACACCACCTTTGTTGGCAGCTACAGGAGGAGCTTCAACTATTTCTTTATTGATTTTTTCAAAGATGTAATTGCAGGGATTCAATGCGTCGCCGAGCCGTTTTAAATATTCATTTCCTGAAGAAAGAGCGATCTGCCTGATGAGCTCAGTTTGATGCAACCCTTTTGCAAGCTGTATTACTTCGCGTGGATTGATCTTCTTCATCGGAATCTTGCTCACAAGCCTTTCCACATCTCCGCATTGCTTAGTAAAATGATGCAACTGCTTACGTGCTTCTACATCTTTTATAAAATATTCAACAAGGTCAAGCCGCTCGTTTATTTTCTTTACATCTTTTAATGGAAGGATGGTCCATCTTTTCAACAATCTTGCTCCCATCGGACTCACGGTATTGTCCAATACTTTTAAAAGATTGTTACCATGTTCAGTGCCATTGCCCAATAATTCAAGATTGCGGATGGTAAAACGGTCCATCCATAAATAATCGTCTTTCTCAATTCTTTGTATAGAAGTGATATGTTGAAGATTGGGATGCTCCGTATCTTTTAGATAATGCAACACTGAGCCGGCAGCAACAATGGCTGCGGACAGGTTCTCAATTCCAAACCCTTTTAATGAATGGGTTTGAAAATGCTTTAATAAGCTTTCGGTAGCGAAGGCTTCATCAAAGATCCAGCTTTCGAGTGTATAGGTATAAAACCTTGTTCCGAATACTTCTTTGAAATGTTTCTGAAAGCTGCGCTGAAAAACAACTTCCGCAGGCTTAAGGCTTTGAAGTAATTTATCAATGTATTCCTGGTTTCCTTCTGCCGCAAAAAATTCACCGGTAGAAATATCAAGGAAGGCGATGCCCAGCACATCATCGTTAAAATGAACGCCTGCTAAAAAGTTATTGCTATTGTGTTCAAGAAGTTTATCATTGGTGGCAACGCCTGGTGTTACCATTTCAGTTACACCACGCTTAACAATACCTTTCGCTTGTTTTGGATCTTCCAGCTGATCACAGATGGCAACGCGATAACCAGCTTTAACCAATTTATGCAGATAGGTATCTAGTGCATGATGCGGAAAACCGGCAAGCTCGCTGCTTGACGGAGAGCCGTTGTTTCTTTTGGTTAACGTAATACCCAATACTTGCGACGCGACGATAGCATCTTCCCCGAATGTTTCATAAAAGTCACCCACACGAAACAGCAATACGGCATCAGGATATTTTTGTTTGATGGCGCGATGTTGTTGCATTAATGGGGTTTCAGAAGCAGCTTTTGCCATAGGCGGCAAATATAGAGTTTATAAGCTGCTGGGAAAAAAGGGAGGGCAGAATGTTGAAAGTTGGGGGAAAAATTGCTATTAGCTATCAGCTATCAGAAGTCAGCTTTTGTCCTCCGGATGTTGTTGCCATTCAAATCAATATAAATGGATCAGCGTGCTAAAAAACTAAATTCCGGGTAGTTAATAGCTCACAGTTATCAACTACCCGGAATTTTCTTTCTCGGCGTCTGCCATTTATATCAATAGGATGAAATTAGTTTTAGGTTGCCGCTTTTTATCAGCCCGCTAAAAATTAGGCAGCTGACGGCTGACAGCTAATAGCTGATTGCTCACAGCTACTTCGCCTTTGGCAATTCTTTCCTCGGCATTTTCTCTTCGCGCTGAGCGGTGTTGTAAACAAAGGAAGCTACAATGGTAGCTATTTGTTTTAAATCGTCAGCGATCAGGTGGTCATAAGTATCCATATTGCTGTGGTGTGTACGTTCGTTATACTCAATCGGATCCTGGATAAACTGGAAGCCAGGTAATCCAACAGCGTCAAATGATTGGTGATCTGTACCAGCAGTATTGTTAATGGTTACGGTTTTAGCACCGAGGTCGTTAAACGGCTCAAACCATTTGGCGAATATGTTTCTGCACGCTTCATTTCCCTGCAGATAAATACCTCTTATCTTTCCAGTGCCGTTATCAATGTTATAGTATGCAGATAGCTTTTCATGAGCGGGCAACAGTTGCATGGTTGCAGGATCTGCGAATGTTTTCTTTACATATCCTCTTGAACCAAGCAAACCTTCTTCTTCTCCACTCCACAATGCAATGCGGATAGTTCTCTTCGGTTTAAGACTGAGGCTTTTAATAATGCGTACTGCTTCCATCATTACTGCGCTTCCCGCGGCGTTATCTGTTGCACCCGTTGCGGTATGCCAGGAATCAAGGTGTGCGCCAAGCATTACTATTTCATTCTTTAATTTTGGATCGGTGCCGGGAATTTCTGCCAGCACATTATATCCCTGGAGGTCTTTTGTTTGAAAAGATACTTTTACATCAACATCCAGCTTAACCGGATATCCAGCATTTGTTAGTCTTACAATGCTCATATAATCTTCAATGCTTAGCATGATGTCTAGGAAATTTTCCGGATCAGACCCTTTGTAAGAACCACCGCCTTGTGTAAACAAAGTGCCATCATGATTCTTATTACCAACACTTAAAATAGCAACTGCGCCTTCTTCCTTAGCCATATTTTTAATCAACATGCTAAGGCGTTGTTGTGCGCGAAACGTATTCATCATCTGCTCTCTTCTTTTGCGCGCTTCTTCCGCATCCAAGGGTTTGCCTGCCTTAGCCTCAGCCATGGAGTCTAGTGTAGCATCACTGTACCTTACAGCGTCTGCTTTAAAGCTTTGTTTATAAACATCATCCCGGTCCATAATAATGATCTTGCCTGCCAGTTTGCCTTTGTAATCAGCAAGGGCGGTTGAGTCTTTTGCTTTTATCACCAGTATTTCTGCATTCTTCAACTGTCCGGTTCCGCTGCACCAGGCTTTGGGATAGGCGATCAAAGGCTTGTAATAAGGTGCGGTCATTGCCACGTAAGATTTTTCCAGGTTCCAGCCTTTGCCAAACTCACCCCACGGGTCTATTGCGGCATTTGTAAGCCCCCATTTTTGCAGTGCTTCTTTTGCATAATTAGCGGCGCGCATATATCCGGGAGAATTGGTCAATCTTGGCCCGCTAACATCTGTAAGATGGAAGGCAATGTCCATCACTTTCGAATTTTCCAGCCCTTCTTTTCTTATTCTCTGAATGGCCTCATTGTCAATTTTTTCCTGCGAAAAGGAAATGATGGGGGATAGGAGCATTGCCAGCGCAACACCTGCAGTAGTTTTTTTCATGCAATTAGTTATTTGAGAATATGAAATAATGTGATAGTCCGCCGAAAGGCAAATAAAATCGGCGGAATGAATGTGCGAATGTGCGAATACATGAATATGCGAATGTGCAAATACGCACGACAATCCAATCCACATATTTAATAAATTACGCTATGTTTTTTCACGCTCATCTTCTAAAGCCTTAAGCCTCATACCTTAAGCCGCTTTCCTCTGCCCTTAAAACCGCGCTTTACAACTGATTGCTAGTCGCTGAAAGCTGATTGCTCACTGCCGCCTGCTCTTCCTTATCTTTGCGCCATGCGGAAATTAAGCATGGACGAACTGGATCGGAAGACGGTGCAGGAATTTAAGGAAGCGAAAAAGAACCCGGTGATAGCAGTACTCGACAATATCAGGAGTATGCATAATGTAGGAAGTGTGTTTAGAACCGCGGATGCATTTTTACTGGAAGGGGTTTGTTTGTGTGGGTATACGCCACAGCCTCCGCACAGGGATATTAATAAAACTGCATTAGGCGCAACTGATTCTGTTGACTGGATCTACCTCGAAGACACAGTTACCGCAGTTAACCAACTGAAAGAGCGGGGATTTAAAGTGTATGCGATTGAGCAGGTGGAAGGAAGTATTTCGCTGGAGAAATTTACCATGCATGCTGATGAAAAAATAGCTGTTGTATTTGGTAATGAAGTGGATGGTGTGCACGAAGATGTGATCAAGCTTTGTGATGGTTGTATTGAAATTCCGCAATATGGCATGAAACATTCTTTGAACATTTCTGTAGCTGCAGGGATTGTGTTATGGGAGTTATGTAAATCTTTATAAATTAAATGACGGCCAGGAATTGACGCTGTTAGGGGCAATAAAATATGTTTAGTTTTTTTAAGAAGAATCCGATAGATAAAAAGATACCAAAAGAGTACACTCATTTACTTACGCAGCAGCAGTACAACGACATGCTTGACATTGTGATGTCGTATTTCAAAGATAAGGGCGAAGAAGTGGTGAAGCTTGAAGATGGCTACATTACGGTAAGGGACGAGAATGACAAAGAACTCAAATATGGTTTTGATAACCTGGTGAGGTTTGTGGCCGGATCGGAAAAAAAGGAATGGGAATCTGTTATCTACAGCCACTTCAATAAGGTAAATTTTGACGATAGCCCGCTTGTTTATTATCGCAAGGATTATGAAGCTGCAAAACCTTTTTTAAAAATGTTAGTGAAAGACCAGCTTCTGCTAAAGCAGGAGTTTGGCAAAGAACTGGTTTGGGTATCACATTTTCCCGGAACATGTTCGTTGCTGGTTTTTGATTATGATAATCAGTTCAGGTATTTAAAGCAGGAAGATATTGCAGAATGGAACCAGCCTAAAGAAGTGCTTTTTGAACAGGCGCTAAGTAATGTGGGTGAGGAAGAGATCACCGTAAATAAAGTAGAACATGAAGATGGGATAGAAATGTTCATCTTCTTCAGCGGTGATTTTTCAGCGTCGTTTGTGGCAGATTTTGATCGCAACCTTTCATCGATCAATGGCGAATATGGTTCGCTGGTTGCCATCCCTACAAAGGGAACAGCTTTTGTTTCTCCGTTAATTGACAAGAATGTTTTAAAGAGGATTGAATTGGTGTCCGAGCCTGTAATTAAGTTTTTCAATGAGGATCCGGGTAATATCACTACTAACTTATACTGGTTCTATGAGGGAAAATTTGAACAGTTTCCTGAGACGCCGGCAAAGGATGGATATGTTTCCATTTCAATTCCGGAAGGATTGGTATCGTTATTAAACAAAGAAGAAGAATAAATATAAAAGAAAAGCCAATAACTATTAAGATGCCTACAGTAAAGAATTATTTGAGCCTGGTAAAGTTTTCGCATACCATTTTTGCGTTGCCTTTTGCGATGATTGGATTTTTTCTGGGACTATATTATATCGATGCCCCCGCTCAATTGATACCGGGCACGCAGAGATCGTGGTTTAGCCCGCTTTATACTGATTATATCGTGACCTGGGAAACAATTGGAATAAAGTTTTTTCTTGTCTTGATTTGCATGGTAACTGCACGCAGCGCAGCCATGGCATTCAACAGATATTTGGATAGGAGTTTTGATGCAAAAAATCCACGTACCGCAATTCGTGAAATACCGAAGGGTATTATTTCTCCAAACAGTGCATTGAGGTTTGTAATAGTGAATTGTATCCTGTTTGTGGCAGCAACTTTCTTTATTAATCGTATTTGTTTTTATTTGTCACCGGTAGCTTTGTTTGTCGTGTTATTTTATAGTTATACCAAACGCTTCACACCTTTATGCCACCTCGTTTTGGGATTGGGATTATCACTAGCGCCTATAGGAGCATTTCTTGCTGTTACAGGCAAGTTTGAAGTATTGCCCCTGTTGTTTTCATTTGCTGTGATCTTTTGGGTGAGTGGCTTTGACATTATTTACGCGCTGCAGGATGTTGATTTTGATAATTCTCAGAATTTGTATTCAATACCCACAGCAGTAGGAAAAAATAAAGCGTTGCGTGTGTCAGAACTACTACATGTTATTAGTGCCACTTGTGTGATTGTTGCCGGCGTTTTGGGGCATTTTCATTGGTTGTATTGGATAGGAATTGCAGTGTTTGTGGGAATGTTGTTGTATCAGCACTCTATTGTAAAACCGACGGATTTAAGTAAAGTGAATATCGCTTTTATGACAGCGAACGGTATTGCGAGTGTTGTGTTTGCGCTGTTTGTCATTGCAGACTTAATGGCACTGTAGGGTTGAACCACGGAGGCACGGCGAGGAAACGAAACACGGAGGTTTTGCCACTAAGGCGCTAAGACCCAAAGGAACACAAAGATTTAAGGGCGCCAGCGCCTACAAGGGCTTAAACGTACTACGTAAAACTTACAACTCACAACTCAAAAGAAGCTGACAGCTTTATGGCACGTATTATTTGCATAGATTATGGAGGGAAACGCACGGGATTGGCGGTAACTGATCCTTTGCAGATTATAGCAAGCAGTCTTACAACTGTTGATACAAAAGAATTGATGGCTTATCTTAAAAAATATTTTCAACAGGAACAGGTTGAATTAATATTGATTGGCGAACCCAAAAACTGGGACGAAACCGATACACATGCTACACAAATGGTGAGGGATTTTATCGGCCGGCTTAAAAAAGAATTCCCTCTAATTCCTGTTCAAACTGTTGATGAAAGATATACTTCAAAACTAGCTTCCCAGGCTATGGTTGAAATGGGTATGAAGAAAAAGGATCGTCAGAAAAAAGGCAATGTGGACCAGGTTGCAGCAACGATCATGTTGCAGGAATATTTGAGAAGCAAAGAGTTTTAAGCTGTTATCTATTGGCTATCAGGTTTCAGTAATCAGCTTAAATACATGTCAGCAATGTTATCCTTCGGCGAGAAATAACAAATCAAACATCCCCAAATCATACATCAGCGGTTTTCCCCTATATCTAACATAAAAAACGGCCTTGTAGATACAAAGCCGTTTACATTCTAACCAAAACCAACTGTAAAAAATTAATAGATTATCTATGTTGAAAAGATAAGTCTGTTAGCCTAATTATCACGCTATTGCACTTAGGCAAATCAGACATCCCCAAATCATACATCAGCGATAACAGATTAGTGTGCCGCCACCTCAGCCTTCTGTGTTTTTTCTTTTTTTATTGATTCAATAGATGGCGGAATTAACTTGTAAGCCACAGGCGTAACAATTCTTGAAAGCAATGTTGAACTGATTAACCCGCCAATCATTACGATTGCCAACGGTGCAATCAACGGATTAGTTGATATAGCAATAGGCAACAAACCTCCAATGGCTGTAAGCGTTGTTAAGATGATCGGTAAAAATCTTACTTCGCCTGCTTCACGTATTGCATCATCCAGCGGCATTCCTTCTGCTCGTAACTGGTTGGTAAAATCAACCAGCAAAATGGTATTCTTCACCTCAATGCCCGCAAGTGCAATGATGCCGATTACTGCAACGAAAGACAATGAATTACCTGTGATCAGTAACGCAAGCACAGCTCCAACTATGCCCAATGGAATTACAGATAGTACAATCAATGTGCTCTTGAATGTTTTGAATTCTAATATCAATACCGCAATGAAAAGGAATACAGTCGTGATGATAATACTTCCGAATCCTCCGAATGATTTTCCCCTGCTTTCAAATTCGCCACCCATTTCAAAACTGTAACCGGCAGGCAATTTTATGTTGTGCATAGCTGCAATAACATTCCTGGTTACCTCATCATTTAAAAAACCTTTCTGGACAAACGATGTCACTGAAACGGTTCTTGTCTTATTAAAATGATTAATACTTACAGGAGAGGTTTCCATATGCATATCTGCAAGTTGTTTAAATGGAATAGCAGCACCCTGTGAATTATTAATGTACAGATCGTTAAATACAGTGAGATCGGGATACATGGACCTCGGTTTGGAAACAATTACATCGTAGTCGTCGCCCTTCGTGTCAGGATTGATAAAGGTGCCGAGATTGATGCCTGCCACAGCCATGCGGATGGTGCGATCAATGCTGACAGTGGCAACGCCCAATGATTGTGCCTTGCCTTTGTTGATTGCAATTTTTATATCTGATTTTTGATTGCGGATTGGGTTGTTTATATATAACGTTCCGGGTACTTTCTTCAGCATTTCTTCAACCTGTAATGACAATGTATGAAGTGAGTCAAGATTCTCTCCAAGCAGACGTACCTCAACCGGAGCAAGTACAGGAGGCCCCTGTTCAAAATTCTTCACTTCAATTTTTGCACCTGGATAAGGCGTCCATTTTTTTCTGAGTGATTCGATGATTTCCAGCTTACGTGCGGGTGTAGTTTCTTCGTTGAGCTGCACAAATAACTCAGCAAAATCAGAGCGTTCATTTTGTTGAATCACATTATAATAAATGCGCGGGTTTCCTTTGCCCACATTCGATGTATAGTTCTTAACCTCTGGTATTTGCGCCAGCTCTTTTTCAATCTGTTTAGTAATGCTATCAGTATAAAAAAGATTGGATTGCAAAGGGGTAACAACGTTGATTAAAAATTGAGGTTTTTCAGATGCAGGGAACAAGCTGAAACCTACAACAGGAAATAAGCGTAATGCACCTACAAATATTAATGCTGCAATAACAACTGTCATCACTGGTTTCTTCAGCGCAATGTTCAACAATGGCGCGTAGCTGCGATGGATTGTTTTCTTGAATGCACGCAGGAACATGTTGCCATCGGGATGCCCCTTATGGTTCTTTAGAAACCTGCTGGACAAAAAAGGTACTACCGTTAGGGCTACAATCATTGAGGCTATAATACACGCTATTACCGCGATGGGTAAACTTCTGATGAAGTCTCCTGATGCTTCAGGTAAAAATACAAGCGGCAAAAAGGCAATGATTAACGTTGCAGTACATCCTACAACTGCAAGGCCAATTTGTTTGGTAGCTTTTAATGTGGCTTCCAACGTAGAATGGCCTTCCAGTATCCATCGTTCTATATTTTCAACTACAACAATACTGTCATCTACCAATAATCCTAATGCAACAACTAATCCGACAATACTTAATTGATTTAAATTGAAACCTGCGAGGTTCACCAAAACAATGCCCACTGCAAGCGATAATGGGATGGATATCATTACTACCAATGCGGCCCTGAATCCTAGCGGTAACAGTGTGATTGAAACCAATAAGATCGCAATCAAAAAATCTTCGCCCAGGCCGGAAAGCCGCCTGTTTACATTACTCGCCTGATCAAAGCTTAACTGCAGGTCGATATTGGAAGGCAATGTTCTTTTGAATGCCTCAATAACAGGCAGATAAGCTTTTTGTACGGAAGAAATGTTTTCTCCAGATTTTTGTGCTGCCACCACAAATACACTTCTGTGGCCATTCAGTCGCGTAATATCTGTTTCTGGTGCAAAATCAAAATAAACATTGGAGATATCTTTCAATAAAATATTGCGGCCATTTAAACTATAAGCAACAGTGTTCCTGATCTCATCTATGTTTTGATAATTGCCGCTTGTTTTTATGTTGAATGATTTTGTCCCTTCATTCACACTACCACCCGGAATATTGGCTATTTCACTTTGTATTGCAGATGCTACGCTGCTAAAAGGAATATGCATCTGCGCCATTTTATCCAACTGCAGGTCAACTCTTACAATTTGCCTGGGCATGCCTGCAATTTCAACGTTCTTTAGTGCGGGGACTTTTTCCAACGCTTCCTGTAAATCTTCGGCAGCCTTTTTTAATTTTTCGCGCGATGCATTTTCTGATACCAATGCAATCTGCAAAACGTTCACATCTGAAGGAGTGATCTTCTTTACTTCTATGCTGCTTACTTCCTGCGGCAATGTGCTTCTAATGGAGTTTATTTCACGCACCAGTTCCTGGTACTTATCATCTACGTTGCTGTTATACTTGTATTCAACATTCAACACAGCAAGCCCATCCTGTATTGATGTCTTAATTTCTTTGATGTTATCAAGCGCATAGATTTTTTTCTCCAGTGGTTTTACCACGAGCTCTTCGATATCTTTTGGCCCGGCGCCTGGATAGATAGCAACAACAGGAAATTGCGGGGACTTAATATCCGGATCTTCTGAGCGTGGCATCGTAAGGATAGTGGTGATTCCAAGCACCACAGCCATGATCACCAGTATCAATGTGAACTGGTAATTTTTAACCGCGTAATCAGATATTTTCATTTTGTTAGATTTATTGTGGTCAATGGTCAATAGTGGATGGTGAAAGATGCAGCAGCGTGATTTAAGTTTGAGTTACGAAGTACGAAGTGCCTGACTCGGAAAGGTTTATTGTATACAGCTTTTTTCAAGCTCAAGTGCTAATTGTGAAACCCATCTGGTTGAAATGACTAAGCCTGACTGCACCTAAGTACTTCGTAACTCGTACTTTACAACAAGTTTGGTTATTGAATAATTCTAATCGGTGATTTATCATTCAAATACGCATTGCCTGTAACGATAATTGCTTGTGCGTTTTCCAGTCCCTCGTTTATGTGTACTTGTTTATGATCTATTGCTGCGATGGTTACAGGAACTTTAGTTGCTGTTTTGTGATCATTGGTTACAAATACAAATGCCTTTCCCGCGTCTCCGTCAAGTATCGCGTCGTAAGGGATCGTCCATGATTTAGTTTGCTGAGAGGTATTGATGGTCGCTTGTCCGAATAGGCCAGCAGCTATAACCGGAGGAACTTTTCCTGTTAAAGTAATATCAATGGTAAATGTGCCGGTAGCTGGATCAATCCCTTCTGATTTTTTTGAAATGGTTGCGTCTAATGACTGGCCAGGAAGCGCATCCGTTTTTACTGTTGCTTTATCGCCGGTTTTAATTATGCTCCATTCTTTGTCGCTAATTCCCGCCTTTAAAATCCACTGCCCCTGATGCGCTCCATTAATCTGTAACACTGCAGCGCCTGCGTTCACCACCTGGCCGTCATTGATAAATTTCTTCAGCACATAACCACTACTTGTTGCGCGGATCTCTGAATAATTCTGGTTGAATTTTGCTGCATTTACTTGTTGTCTGGCTATGTCCAATGCAGTCTTGCTATTCTGAAATTGTTCAAGTGTTGCCACACTATCTTTGTATAAAGCAGCTGTTCTGTTGTAATCTCTTTGTGCTTTTTCATAGCCAAGCTCTGCTTGCTGTACCTGCGCGGAAATCTCCGTTTGGTGAAGTGTTGCCAGCAATTGCCCTTTAGCAACTGCATCGCCTTCTTTTACATAAACCCGGTTTACAATGCCACCGGTTTTAAAAGAAAGATTGGTTTCATCATCAGTAGTAAATTGTCCCGATGCATGAATTGCGCTGCCTGAAAGCTGTTGTTGTAGTTCAAGGACTCTTACAGGAATGGTATCATTCAATGCAACCTGTTCTTTCTGTTGTTTTGTGCCACATGAAGTTATTAGTAGCAGTGTGGCAATTATAGATAGATAAGATAGATGTTTCATATCGGAAGAGTTATTTATGAATGTTATAAGAAGCGGTTTGTCTTTCAAGTTCTGCAGCGGCAACAAATACTTTGTAGAGGTTTAGGTTTTTTGCGAGTTGAGCCGCTGTTAGCTGGTTGCGCGCATCAACACTTTCAATGAATGTGTTGGTGCCTGCTTTATAGCCTTTTTCAATCAGGCGCTGGTAGCTTTCTGCAGCTTCCAGTTGTTTTAAAGAGGAGAGGTACACTTTATATGCCGCAACGAGATTGTTCTTTGATGTAGATGCGGTGATGGCAAATTGTTCAGTAGCCTGTGTTAAGCCGAGCTTTGCATTCTTTACATCCAGTTCAGACTGCCGGATTCTGATGTTATTGCGGTTGCCTGCAAAAATGGGTACACTCAACTGCAGCCCTGCAAAGTAATAGCGTGAATCTTCATTCAACTTCCATCCTTCAGCCTGGCTGCCCAGATCGACAAAGCCGCTTAGTTTGGGGATGGCATAACTGCGATTCATTTTTTCAACTGTTTCATTTAATCTCACAGCTTCTTTGAGTGATTTTAGTTCTTCGCGGCCGTTGAATTCCGGTTCATTGATCAACAATGCAGAAATGGCTTGCAGGCTATCTGTTGCATTAAAATTTGCATCAACCGATTCTTCACGTGAGCGGTTTAGCAAAAAATTGAAATATGCTTTTGCGTTATCGGCCTGTAGTCTTGCATTGGTTAATTGTGCCTGGATGGTTTCAATTTCGCTGTTAGATCTGAGGACATATGCCGGCAACCCTTTTCCGTTATTCAGTAAGCTTTCATTAACACGTTTTCCTTCTTCTGCAAGTTGCGCAGATGCTTCATAAATCTGAATGGATTGTAAGGCGCCGAGATAAGCGAAGTAGGCTGTCTTTATATTCCTGACCAACTCTCTTTGATAAATCTCTATCTCATAATTCTGCAGTGTTACCTGTTGCTCCTGGATCTTTTTATTGTATATAATATCCGTGTTCAATAAAGGTATGGTTGTATGCACCCTTGCATCATAAAAATTGTTAGGCAGCAGTTGTTGAGATACATTTTTTATTTGTGGAAACTGCTTGCTGTTGGTGAGCTGGTTCAAAGTTGAATAAACAGGATTCAGCATATCGCCAACGGGAATGTCAATGCTTCTTCCGCCGTTTGCCGATTGATAACCGGCTAAAAAATCTACAGAGGGTAGAAATAGGGATTTAGCAGTTTGCAGGTCATTAAGTGCCTTTTCGAGAGATACTTTTTTCTGCTGCAGAACCAGGTTGTTTTTGAATCCTTCTTCAATGTAATTAGAAAGAACACTGGTTTGCGCGCTTGCATGCTGGCAAAGATTTACAGTCAGGAGCAGTATACTCATAGAGTGGCCTGCCCGCTTTAGCAATGTTTTCATTTCAGTGAAATTTTTGGTTAAAGCAGAATTATATGTTCAGTGTTAATTTAGTTTACACTGTTAAGTAAGTGGGTAAAAAAAATCAGGCCATCCGTTCCAGTACAGCGATGAACGTTTCATATACATAGTCAATTTTTGATTCCACTTCCGGTAATATGTTTTTATTTGAAGTCATGTGATCCAATTGGCCGTGTATTTTCATGGTGCAAAGCCCATGCATGGTGCTCCAGATCATTAAAGAAAGGCCATGTGCTTCAATATTTGCGAATAGTTCTTTTTTCTGGCATTCCAGGATAGTGTTGTATAGTGCATGATAAACTTTTTCGCCTTCCTGCCAATCTTCATCCGGGCAGTTTTCCAGGTATTGCAACGGTTCTTTCATAATAAACATAAGTTCATAAAAGTCACTGTTTTCCATTGCAAACTGCATGTAAATCCGGCCCATTGCTTTCAGCCTTTCCATCGGGTCTGAGACCATTGCCAGCACCTGGAACTTTGAAGCCAGCATTCTGAAGCCTTCCTGGTGCAATGCGTAAATGATGTTGTTCTTTTCCTTGAAATACAGGTATAACGCCGTAGGGCTAAACTCAACCTTTTCCGCAATATTGCGCATAGAAGTAGCTTCAAAGCCCTTTTCCAAAAACAGTTCTTTCGCTGCTTCCAGGATACGCTTCTTAATATCTTCTTTATGTCGTTCTTTTCTTTCGGCTATTCCCATCGCATCAGTAATTCAGTACAAAAATAGTTTACAGTGTTAAGTTTCCAAATTTTTGGCGATATTTTTTGATAAACGGCAATCGTCACGAAGACAGTAAGGCAAAAAGGAGCACGAAGATTTGATTCGAGACGGTAAAAATAAGGACTTAGTGCCGCTTTGTGTCTTGGCGTCTTTGTGACTATGTCTTCACGCGTAAAATGCTATCTTTGCAGGCAATTCACGCGGATAAAATAGTTTAAGATAATATATTTCAATTAATTACAGATATGATTTTACCGATAGTAGCCTATGGTGCTCCCGTATTAAGAAAAGTAGCAAAGGATGTTGACGCTGATTACAAAGACCTGCAAAAGTTGATTGCGGATATGTGGGAGACCATGTATGCAAGTAATGGCGTTGGCCTTGCAGCACCGCAGATCAACCGCGACATCCGCATTTTCGTAATGGACAGCGCGCAGATCTTTGAGCACCAGGAAAATGATGAAAAAGGCCAGTATTCCGATGAGCCGGGCATTAAACGTGTTTTTATAAATCCACATGTTGTTGAGCTGGAAGGCGAGGAGTGGAGCTATAATGAAGGATGCCTGAGTATTCCTAAAATACGGGAAGACATTATGCGCCCCGAGACTGTAACATTGGAATATGTTGATGAAAACTTTCAACCTCAGACCGAAACCTTTAGCGGACTAACCGCACGCATTATTCAGCACGAATATGATCATATAGAAGGTAAGCTCTTCATTGATTATTTAAAGCCTTTGCGCAAGAAAATGTTGCAGGGCAAATTGAACGATATCAGCAAAGGAAAGGTTAAGGTTGATTACAAGATGACATTCGCTAAGTAGTTATACGTTGTAAGTTATACGTTATAAGTTGAAGCCCTTGTGGTTTAATCGCTTCATTCTTCGCTCTGATAAACGTATAATGTAAAACTTACAACTTCCTAGGTACGGCTTTTGATTGGTTAAGTTAAACGATTAAGATGAAGGTTTTCTTTTCTATTGCATGTATGTTGCTGGTAGCTGCGGGATTTGCACAGGACACAACCATTTATTTTGAAGGGAAAAGTTATCAGCTTCCTGAAGTAATTGTAAGGAATAACCTTGATTATAAAGACGTACTTACACGCATCAAAAACGACACAACTTTTTATAAAGCCTTTCGCAACCTTCGTGTAATTGAATACGCCGCGTACAATAACCTGCGCATGCTGGATAAGAAGAATGCTGTAGAAGCCTCATACAACAGCAAATCTGTACAGCACAGGGAAACTGGTTGCCGCTACACAACTATAACTGATCAGCAGGTAACGGGCGACATGCTTGATAATAATGGTAACTTTAATTATACGACCGGTGAAATGTTCGCCGGTTTATTTTTTTCGAAAGACAGGATTTGTGGCGAAAGTAATATTGTTACCGGCAGCGTCATTTCTACTGATGGTAAAAAGGGAATGGATAAACACAAAGAGCAGCTGAAAATGTTGTTTTTTAATCCTGGTAAAAAAATTCCCGGAATCCCCTTTATAGGAAATAAATTGGATTTGTACGACGACAATGCACACAAGTTATATGATTACCGCCTGGATTATGTGCCTTATAACGGAAGCTACGCGTACGTTTTCACAGTAAAGGCAAAAGAAGATCTGGGCATGTTCAGAAGAGATGACATTGTTATTGATGAAATGACCACGTGGTTTGATTACACCAATATGGAAGTGCTTGCCCGTAATTATACTTTAAGCTATGATGCTGCGGTGTATGATTTTGATGTGCAGATGGAAGTGCAAATGGCAAAAGTAAACGGGTTGCTCGTTCCCAAATTCCTTCGTTATAAAGGCAACTTCAAAGCAATTTTCAAAAAACGAGAGAGAGGCGAGTTTACTGCTACATTGTTTGATTTTAAATAAGCTTATTTCACACCCTGTTTCGCTGCAATCAACGCATCTACTTTTGCAGCCTGATCCATCATCCTTGCTTCTTCGTACTTATTCTTTGCGTAGTTAAGATAGCGGATGTCTTCATTCTTTATAGCTTCACCCTGGTTCGAAACAACATAAACGTAATTGTCAATTGTTTCAAGCACTTCTTTGTTCTTGCCAAGAATGTCATAGATACGCGCGAGATTGTAATGCAATACTGAAGAATTAGGATAAAATTCCACAGCTTTCTTTTGGTATTCCAGCGCCTTTAAATAGTTCTTTTTCGTGTATTCAAGATTTGCGTATACGTTATAGATGGAACCCTTATCAACATCATTCTGACTGCTTTGAAGCGCCTTTTCGATATAGGCTTTCAGGGCATCATATTGTTCATCAATCGCCATAGCATCGCCGTAAAAACGTGTGAGTGAGTCAAGTGCAATGGCAACAATTGACATTTTTAATGTGTCGAATTTTGTATCCAGAATTTGCCTGGCTACAACAACTGCAGAGGGCTCAAAAGCATCCGTTAAGTTACAGCATAAGTCAAGATGCAGGCTTGAGTCATAGTTGATATTCATGAAACGTTTGAGTGCATTGGTGGCCTTCTGATAATCACCTGAATCCAGTGCATCCCAATAAACGCGGTAAGGGCTACCTGCTTCTGTTTTGCTTTCTTTTGCTGTTGCGGCAGATGGAGCGCCATTTGTGGAAAGATTGTCCAGTTTGCGTTCAATGCGTGTAAGCGTTGTGGCCAGTGTATTTAAAGAAAATGTTGATGATTGAGAAGAGTAGCCGGTGTTTTCTAATTCTGTAATAAATTTTCTGAGGCTATCAATTGATTCCCGGATCTTTCTTCCATCTGAAAGGTCATAGTCAATGGTTCTTATTCCTGATATGTCAAAAGGTATTTGCTCGCCTTTGCGTTTTATGTGAATATATGGCCGTGCTGTTTCGTGCCTGCGGCCGCATTCGTAAAATACATTCGGGTTATGCCCTGTCAGGTCAACAATGCATAGTTCTGCATTTTGCACGTAGTTAATAATATCATCGTTAATGGCTGAAACTGTCTGCAACTTATCAGCTCTGATTACTTTAAAATCGAAAATTTCGAGGGCCGGCTGTATAATCAGGTCAAAAAGGTCATCGGCGTTTTTTCTAATGTCAGATCCATCCTGGCCAACGGGCGAGATAACGAAGCATGTTTTCATACAGGACAATTTACTAGTAAGTTAATAAATGAACCTTATAAAAGCAATAGCCTGGCTTGCCTTTAAACGTTAAAGGAAAGGGCACAAAACCGCCAGTGTTTTAGCTGCTTTGTGCCTGATATATTTGCCTTTTTAAAAATGGGTATGGTTTAAAACGGGCGGACAGTTAGCTGGTATTTCGATTTATTTATTGAACAACCACTTTATGCGTTTCTGAATTATTGCCAACGGTTACTTTTACGAGATAAACTCCTTTGGGCATGTTGCTTACATTTAAATTCAATGTGTTGCCTTTGCTTATTGACTGAAAGGCTTGCATGCGCATCAGTTTTCCTTCCATATTATAGACCAGCACGGAGGTTTGTGCTTCAATACCAGATGATAACCGGATGTGTAATAATCCATCAGAAACAGGGTTGGGAAAAATGCTTGACTTTATAACATTTATCTCTTCTGTTATCGGAGCTGCTATAGATTGGGCTATGTGTTGCTGCGACGTAACAGATCGTTGCGTTGCAGTTTTTACTGTTGATGCATTTTCTACAAGCATCACTCCGTTAATATAAGCATCATAGTTATAACCCACGATGTTTGACGTTGTTGTTTGTTCGGCGCCAGATGCTGTCTTTACAACATTGTTTGTGTTTACATAGGTTGGGGATCCTTTCACTTTAAAAGACAATTTTCCTTGCACTGGTGAAAGGTTGCTAAATTCAATCCAGTTTACAGACGTTGTATTGGTGAACAGCGTTTTTGCTGTGCTGTCAACAATAACAGTAAGGTCAGCCGGTGCTGATGGTGTTGTATGGTTGTATGCGCCGAATGCAACCAGCCTGTAGGTCTTTGTGTTATCAAGCCCGGAAAATTCGTAGTTGCCACCATCACCGGTTGCGATGAATCCATTTTGCAGAAAGCCTTGCGTTAAGCCCAGGTAACTGTGATTAAATACGCTGTTGTCCGTTACAAAAGAAGTAGTTGTGCTTGCTTGCTTGCTAACGGCAAACGTATAATTTGAGGCCTGCTTTCCTGCCATGTCTTTAAGGCCTTTTACTGTTTGGCCGGTAGCGCCATTCTGTAAATAATTATAAGCCGCGTCTGTGCCGTTTGTTCCAAACTTTACGATATACCTTTTACCGGCAGCATTTAATTGGGCAAATGCATTCGCAACTCTGTCGTTTAATTTGCTTTTTATGTCTCCATCAGCCAGCTGTCCTATGTACGCAACCGCCGAGCGATATTTAAACAAGGCATTATCATATTTGCCTTGTGCAATATATTTTTCAAGCAATTCAACCTGCCTGGTGGCGGTATAAATTTTGTCTTTACTGTATTGCAAAAACCAGTTAATAAAATTGAAAGGGGCTTTAGACAAATCATAGCAGTTGTCGTTCCACACATTTCGGCTATGTGTGCCGCCCTTAATGCATAGCAACTCCATCGGTACCAGCATTGGATTTTTGGCAGCATTGGAATACGATACCGATGTAACAACTGGTATGGTTGTTTTATCGGTATGATCAAATGGAATGGTAACATCTTTGTCGCCACCAATAAACAAAATCGGCACGTTCCATAACATATTATAGTTCGTTGTCGGCAAACTGGCAGGGCCGTTGTTAAATCCATTGGATGAGATAGCTGCTGCCACTCTGTTTCCAATGCCCTTCAATGCTTCAAAAGTGCCATTGGCTCCAAGCGATAGTCCCGTAACGTATATTCGGGTTGTATCAATTCTGTAGTTGGCGATAATCCAGTTCATGGCAGCTTCAATCCTGGCTTTTGTCCAGCTGCCATAAGGAAGTTGCGGCGAAAAAATCAGGCAGCTATCTGGCTTCATACCTTTATTAATCAGGTAAGGCAGCCCTTCATTTACAAGAAGCTTAACCTGGTTCTTTGCAACCTCTCCAAGGCCATGTAAAAAAATAATAGCAGGGTATGTTCTTTTGTTGCCACTATTATAACCTGGAGGTGTATACATGTAGCCTTGCTGGTCAACTGCAGTAGTGTCCCATGGATTTGTTTTTCCGGAAACAATATTAAATGTAGTAGTATAATCCCCGTTGTCTGACTCGGGTGCTGTTGTTGGAGTTTGCGCGGGAGGCGCATGGGTTGTATCTGTAGAGGGCGGAGTTACCACAGCTGCAGATGTATCTGTTGATGGGGTTTTAGGTAAGGTGTCTGTTGAAGATGGGGGTGGGGTTGTAGCAGTCTGGCCAGAACTGTCGGCAGCGGGCTGCTGCGTGGAAATCTGACTGGGTGGCGGAGTTGTTGAAATTGTGTCAACTGTTTGCACGCCAGCGGTAGCACTTACTTCTGCGGATGCTTCGCCGTCACCGCCCACATTTGCAGCCTTAATCGTGTAGAAGTACTGGGTGCCATTAACCTTGTTTTCATCAACAACGGTGTAAACGGTTGAAGCTACAGTTTTAATTAAGTTTTTTGCGGCTCCGGCTTTTGTGCCCCGATAAATCTTGTAGCTTGTAACAGGGGAACCTCCATCGTTGAGCGGTTGAGCCCAGCTAAGTGTGATTTTAGTGTCGCCGCCTTTGGCTGTAAATGTGGTTGGTGCTGACGACGGGGTAAATGGAATTCTTTTTGAAAGGGCACAAAACGGTATTAATACCGCACATAGTGCAATACAGACAAGTCTCTGCATGGGAACTGGTTTTTGAATATTGGATATTAGATTACGAAACGCGACTAAGCATGATCCATGACGAAAGGAAAATTGATCTAAGGTTTTTCATGAAGATGCAAAGCATAGGGATATTGGATGTGCAAATGTACTTTGGAAGATGCAATTATTGTTTAATGTAATATTTTTTTAATACTATAAATATGAAATATGACTTGCTGCAACTTATGTAATCGGTTAAATGCTAGGCGCTAGCATGTGAAAGTTGAAATTTTAAGCAACTATCGTTAAATTAAAAATTGTTGATTTGTGTCAACAGAGCATCCGATTTTTATTTTTTCTTAAGTACGTATAGCAACCACGCAATCCCCACAATTGCATAAATAGATAGCGTTGTGATCGGTAAATAAACAATGTTGTTAACTGAATTACTTAGCTGCATAAATACAGACAGAATAGAAAGGCCCAGCCCCGCGCCTAAGAAATAAGAAGTTGTACAAACACTCGCTGCCAGTCCGTGTTGTTCATTTGGTATATGATGCATGCTCATAACAGTTAAGCCGGGAAATGTGACGGACATGCCGCTACCCGTAATGCATGCCGCAGACAATAACAGCAGTACAAGATTATTGTGGAATTGCATAGAGCATATTAAAAGTACGGTGCCGGTAAACATCAATGCAAGGCCCAGTATGCTTGTTTTTACGAGTGATAATCTTTTTAAAATGCCTGGTACCACAAACTTGGAAACCAATGCTGAAAAAATACTGAACGGGAACAATAAAAGCCCGGCCTGCGCCGCGGTATAATGCATATTTTGTTGAAAGACCAGGGACACCGCAAATAAATAGCCGCTAAAAATTGCGCCCAATAATATAGTTACACCATTACCTGCAATTGTGTATGTGTCTTTAAAAAGCGAGAAGTCGATATATGGGATCTTTATTTTTTTGGAACGATAGAAGAAAAGGGTAACACTAATTACAAAAACAACAAGAGCGATAAGTAATAGTAAAGCATTATTCTGTAAATCGCCGAGGCTATGTACTACGTATGAAAGCAACAAAATAATAATGATCAGCAACGAAGCAGAAATAACGTCAGGCGGCTGTCTTTGATTTGCTGAGGGTACATCTTTTTCAATGTACTTTAAAGCCAGCAACAACGCCACCGCAATAACGGGCACATTGATAAAGAACACCCATTGCCAACCCATATGTGTAGCTATAATGCCACCGGCAGATAATCCGCAGCCTGAGCCCACTGCGGCAAAAGAACTAAATATGCTGATGGCTTTATTTCTTTCCGTAAGATCTGTGAATGCATTGGTGATAATAGACATAGAGGCAGGCATTACCATTGCAGCAGCAAGCCCTTGAAGGCCTCTGAAAAAAACAAGCGTGGCAAATGAAGGAGATAATCCGGCGCCGAGTGAAGTAATTAAAAACAATAGCGAACCAGCCACAAAAACTTTCTTTCTTCCAATTGAATCACAAAGTTTTCCTCCCATTATAAGGAAACCACCATAAAGCAATACATACACTGTTTGTAACCATTGCATTACATCATTTGCCAAATGAAATTGTGTGCGGATTAATGGGATCGCAAGGTTTAGGATGGCTATATCCAACGCCTCAAAAAAAACTGCCGTAGATGCAACTATTAAAATAATATTCTTTCTGCTAAACATATCAATCATCAATTCGGGCCGCAAAATTAGAATTTTATTACTTAGCCATTACAGCTTAAGCAATCACTCACAGTGTTATTTTTTTGGATATAAAATTTTAATGAGATGTAACGCGAAAATTTATTTTACTTTGCGGCCAATTTTTTAATCAGTACTAAATGAAAATGAAGAACCTGGTACCCCTTATTCTCGTTGTATGTTTTTTTTCTGCATTTGTAGCGTGTCAAAAAATCGCAGATATCCAACCAGACAAACCCGTTCTTCCAGGCGTTAAAGTAACTCAGAGCAATTGGGCATTTCAATTGTCAGATACATCATTCTCCGGGATTGTTGATACAGCATACTCGGTAAGTAGCGAAGGCATCAGTAATATTGTAATTCAAGGTTCCGACACTGCCGGAAATACGATCAATATTACTCTCAGCACCAAAGAAAAGAAGTTTATCGTTGATGCATATACCTCCTTATATGGCAGGGCTTTTATTTCGTTTCAGAAAGATACTTCCTACTACGCTTCGTACAAAGACTCCGGCTCGTGTACTTTTGAAATCACCAAAATCAACGATTCACTTATTGAAGGAAACTACTCGGCGGTTTTGATTGATAAAGCAAGCCACAAACTTATTACGGTTAAATCTGGCTCAATAAAGGCTTTCTTCAAGAAAGGCAATTCAGCTGAAAATAACAATAATCAGGAACCGGGAAATGGTGATACCCCGGATAACGGTGGTTATTATTGGAAAGTAGATGGCAATGTTTATGCAGCCGACATAACAATGCATGATTCTGTTGACATATATAACACATGGGAAGCATTTTGTTTGCAAACAGGGTATCGCCTCGACGTAGAGTTTAATGCCAACGCAGTTAAAGATGGCAGCTATAACGTTACCGACTCTGTTGGCTATATGCTGCTAAATAACGACCAGGCACGTATCTTTTTTTACGACTATTCAATAACATACTACATGGCAAAAGCCGGAACAATAACTGTAGCCACAAAAAATAATATACGCACCGCCACTTTTTCAGACATTGTTTTCCAGGCGCAATCGGATAATCCGGACATTGCATCCCAGACTAAAACAATCAGCGGTTTTATCAATCTAAAACCGTAGTATTTATATAATTGCAGAAAAAGCCAGTTGCCTGGAAAAGGCTGCTGGCTTTTTTATTATCTGTCATTTTGCCTCCGGGTATACGCATCGGATGGAGGCCAGTTTTTCTATCCGCGAAAATTTTAATCCTGTTTAAAATATTTTTTTTCTTTATTTTGCGCATAATCCGTACAGAATTACTCGGCATAATCCGGCTGAGTTTGGTTTAATTAATTCCAATCCTACTGTTTGTAAAAACTTACGCGTCTCAATTCCTGTCGAAAAATGATTGTTCTCTATCCCAGTTTGGATAACCAATAAACATCATTTTCTAAAAAAATAATGTAGCATCAGGAGGATCTTGATTTGCTCCGGCTCATTGTTAATTACACCACAATGAAAACAAAAAGCCTATCATACCTTATTTTGGCCGGCTGGTTCTTGTTGGCATTTACAGCCTGCACCAAGCAGGTGGACGTTTCTTCGGACAATGTGCTTTTGCCTGGAATTAATTTGTCTTCAAACAATTGGGCGTTCAAGGCATCAGACAAAACTTTTGGAGGCAGCATTGATAATGCGTATAAAACCAGCAGCGAAGGTGTTAACTCAATTATTATCCAGGGAACAGATGCTTCTGGCGGCGTTTTCAGCATAATGCTCAGCACCAGGGAAAAACGTTTTATTACAGATGCATACACGTCACTGTATGGCCGGTCGTATATAACATACCAAACAGATACATCATATTTTGCTTCCTATAAAGATTCAGGCTTATGTAGTTTTGAGATAACAAAAATCACCGATTCCGTTATCGAGGGAAATTACAACGCAGTTTTGCTTGATAAAAGAACACATAGAAAGCTAACGATAACTACTGGATCAGTGAAAGCCTATTTTTATGTTTCTGGCAGTTCTCCAACGAAGTCTGGCAAGCCTGAAAGCGAAGAAGCGTCAAGCGACTGGACAATAAATGGAGCCGCTTTTACAATAGATACGGTTTACGCGGGAAAAGACAATTCAAATGATGAATATGTTGTTACCGTGGAATCTCCAAATGCAGATGACCAGATGACATTATCGTTTCCCGGCAACACTTCACTGGCTGCCGGTGTTTACAATGTTGTTAACGGTGATTTTACGGCGGCCAACCAGGTTGTACCGCGCCTTTGGCAATACGATAATGCAACCGGTTATTATCACGGGTATCGTGCCATAGACGGAAAACTCACAGTAACCTTAAAAGGAAATGACAAAATATTTCAGTTTACGGGGTTAGGTTTCATGGATAGCAAGGGAACAAAAAAGATGAATATCATTTTTACCCTCCCTCCACAATAAATGAAAAGGGCTTACCAAACAGGTAAGCCCTTTTTATTATTTTTCGAAGACCAATGCTTCGGCATTTGCACCTAATTCTTTCAATGCCTGCAAAATACTTTCCGTAAAAGCATCCGGGCCGCACACATAGAAATGTTGGGAGAAATCTTTTACATGTTGCATTAGAAATTCCTTGTCGATCCTGCCACCAATAAACGGGCTTGCCGCCGGCTCCTGGGTAATGATATTGATAAAGTTTTCACCAAGCATATCCCGGAACTCCTCTTTTAATATAATATCGTTCGAAGTTTTGTTTGAAAAAAGGAGTTTATTGTTGCCCAGCTGGCTTGTTTCTTTCAGAAACCTGAAAATGGCGATAAACGGCGTTACACCGGCTCCGCCAGCAATAAAAGTGCCCTCTCCCTTATATTCTATAGCGCCCCATGCATCCGAAATTTCAAGGAAATCACCCTCTTTTGCGTTCCAGAGCTGATTGGTAACGCCATCATGGTCAGTGTATGATTTGATGGTAAATTCAAGGTAGCCAGCGGATGGGAGACAGGTAAAAGTAAAAGGCCTCAGTTCTTTTTCCCAGCCTTCCTTAACCAGCGATACATCGGCGGCCTGGCCGGGAACAAATTGAAAACCAGCAGGTTTTTCAAGTCTGTAAGTTCTTACGTTGTGTGTTCTCAGTATTATTTCCAGGATTTCTAAGCGGTGTGTTGCCATCTTTATATCTTTGATACCTTAAAATAATCATTTTTATCGAGTTGAGTTATGCGTGCCTGCATTTCTACCACATCGTACACCTAAAATCCTACATCGTACATAAAAATGATTTCCTACTTGTTTTTTCCAAACCTTTTACTACCTTTGCGTCCCCAAAAAGTTCTTTTTTAGTAAGAATAATTGAATTTGGGAGTCATGAAGCTATAAAAGCTGAAAGACGTTTGAACCAATTAAATTGTAGACAATGGCAAAAGAAATCTCTGCTTTCGTAAAGTTGCAGGTAAAAGGCGGTCAGGCCAATCCTGCGCCTCCGGTAGGTCCTGCCCTTGGTAGTAAGGGTGTTAACATTATGGAGTTCTGCAAACAGTTCAATGCAAGAACTCAGGACAAAATGGGAAAAGTACTTCCTGTTTTGATCACAGTTTATACTGACAAGTCTTTCGACTTTGTTATTAAAACTCCTCCAGCTGCTGTTCAGTTAATGGAAGCCGCAAAAATTCAGAAAGGTTCTAAGGAAAGTAATCGTGTTAAAGTAGGTAAAGTTACCTGGGCTCAGGTTGAAGCTATCGCTAAAGACAAGATGCCTGATCTTAACTGCTTTACAATTGAAAGCGCGATGAAAATGGTTGCAGGTACTGCCCGTTCTATGGGTCTTAATGTTGAAGGTGCTGCTCCCTGGGACAATTAATTAAACTCCTAAAACTGAATTGAAATGGCAAAAATTACCAAAAAAAGAAAAGTAGCGGACGCGAAAATCGATAAAAATAAAATCTACTCTTTAAAAGACGCTTCTGCTCTTGTTAAAGATATCAATACCACTAAGTTTGATGCTTCTGTGGATCTGCACATCCGCCTGGGAGTTGACCCAAAGAAAGCTGATCAACAGGTTCGTGGTACTGTAACCTTACCTCACGGTACTGGTAAAACCAAACGTGTATTAGTTCTTTGTACTCCTGATAAAGTGGCTGATGCTACTGCAGCAGGTGCTGACTTCGCTGGTTTGGATGAGTTCATTCAAAAAATTGAAGGCGGCTGGACAGATATCGATGTTATCATCGCTACTCCTGCCGTAATGCCTAAAATAGGTAAATTAGGTAAAGTATTAGGCCCTCGTAACCTGATGCCAAACCCTAAAACCGGTACTGTTACCAATGATGTGGCAGCTGCTGTTAACGAAGTAAAAGGCGGTAAAATCGCTTTCAAAGTTGACAAAGCTGGTATCGTTCACGCTTCTATCGGCCGCGTATCTTTCCCTGCTGATAAAATCGCTGCAAACGCTACTGAACTGGTTAACGCAATCATTAAGTTGAAACCTTCTGCAGCTAAAGGTATTTACCTGAAAGGTGTAAGCATGGCTAGCTCAATGAGCCCAGGTATCGCAATTGAAACAAAAGCATTAATGAACTAATCCTGGTGATCCTTACAAGGAAATGACCCGGGTTTTTAAAAGTTAGTTATGACTAAAGAACAAAAAAATGAAGTGATTGAAGTTCTGAAAGAGAAGTTCAGTCAATATAATAACTTCTACGTTACAGATACAGAATCTCTAACAGTAGCACAGGTAACTAAATTACGCCGCGCTTGCTTTGATAAACAAGTGGAAATGAAAGTGGCTAAAAACACTTTGATCCGCAAGGCATTGGAAGCAATTGACGCTGAAAAATATTCTGGCGTTTATGATTCTTTGAACAACGTAACAGCGTTGATGTTCTCTGAAAATCCTAAAGAACCAGCTTTGATCTTAGCAGGTTTCCGCAAGGACAGCAACGGTTCTAAGCCTGAATTAAAAGCAGCTTTCATCAATGGCGATATCTACGCTGGTGATGATCAGTTGAAAGCGTTAACTCAGATCAAGACGAAGAACGAGCTTATCGGCGAAGTTATCGGCTTGTTACAGTCTCCTGCTAAACGTGTACTGGCTGCATTATTGCACCACCACGAAAAACAGGCTGAAGGTGCTACAGCAGCAGAACCAGCAGCTGAATAGTTTTCAATTTTGGATTAACTGAAAAAGGCAGTCAAATTACATTGCCGATTTCAAATCAATAAAATCAAATTTTTTTAAACTGTCCGACGGATCCGCCTGGCGGATATGAAGCCGGAAAAAATTTAAACATTATGGCAGACGTAAAAGCATTAGCCGAACAATTAGTAGGCTTAACAGTAAAAGAAGTTCAGGAATTAGCTGATGTATTAAAAGCTGATTACGGTATTGAGCCAGCTGCTGCAGCTGTAGTAGTTGCTGCTGGTGGTGGTGATGCTCCTAAAGTTGAAGAAAAAACTGCATTCGATGTAGTTTTGATCAGCGGTGGCGCTAGCAAACTGAACGTAGTTAAAATCGTTAAAGACTTAACAGGTTTAGGTCTTAAAGAAGCTAAAGAATTAGTAGACGGCGCTCCAAAAGCAGTTAAAGAAGGCATTTCTAAAGCAGAAGCTGACGAAATCGTTGCTAAACTGAAAGAAGCTGGTGCTGACGTTGAAGTAAAATAATTAGCTATATCTTACTTTATAAAGGGCCTCGTTCTGAAAAGAACGGGGCTTTTTATTTGGGGACGTTCATAAGTAATAGAGCCAAATAGTGAATGGTAAATAGTGAATAGTTAAGTGTGTAAGGGACGGATTGTATGCATGCTGTATTTAACGCACCCAACTGGCTACATCATGGAGTTACACGAAAGAGACCTTCTACACAATTCAGATAACCCCCGAAGGTGCAGCTAGCATTAGCACAGTGCAACGCCCTGTGGATTAAAAACGTAAGCCATTACCTGTGTGCAATTTTTGCATTCATTGTGCTGCATAATTTCCCTTGTCGATGATAAGCCGCAAATCAAGGGTGAAATTTTCCTCCATTGTATTTAAAATTCGACTAATCTTCCGCATAAGCACTGTCCCTCAACCTTTTTAATGGCTGTCGTGTTTATTATGGCGAGACATGATGCGGGCCAAGGCTGATAGCTAATAGCTGACGGCTGACAGCTTAGAGCTACTGGTACAGTTTTAGAATCAATGTTGGTATGAAGAAAGTGTTACTCATCACAGGAGGAATTTTGGTTGCTCTGGGCATTGGCCTGTTTTTTTATTTAAAGAACAGGAAGCTGACTGACTTCAATCCTTTGATCCGGGAGAAGCTGCAATCATTGGTTCTTAAAAGTTCTGACAGCCTGTACCATTTAACCTTTGATACGCTGATCGCGGATGTGATAGATTCGAGATTAACCATGTCTAAGATCTCACTGACACCAGACACGGCAGTACTTCAAAAAATGCGTGATGCAGGTAACGCGCCGAAAGATATTTTCAAAGTGAGCCTTGACTCCCTTGTTGTAGATGGCCTTAACATTGCTGACTTTAGCTCCAATAAAAAAATAGACCTGAATATTATCTATATCCGACAGCCTTCTGTAGAAGTGTTTCACACAAATATGCCAAAGGAAGATTCTTCGGAGAGGCCCAAACTTAAAACACTACGGACACGCTTAGCACAGCAAGTGAACCATGTAGCAATTAATAAGCTGCAAATACTGGATATGAATGTGCAGTTGCACACATTGAAAAATGATACAGTGCAAAAGACAAACAGTTTTAAAAAGGTGAACTTTCTGTTGGGTGATGTTTTGATAGATTCTGCAACAGCCCTGGATTCCAGCCGGTTCATGTATTCGAAACAGGCACTTATTTCGCTGCAGGACCTGAGGTTTCGCACAAAGGATAGTTTATATGTAATAGGCCTTGATTCAATTACCATCAATGCCTCCGCCAAAAGCGTACGCATCAATAATTTTTCGATCGGCCCGAACGGAACGAACGCTCAGTTCGCTAAAAAGTTGAAGTTTATAAAAGAGCGGTACACAGGTCGGTTTAAAACTGTGGAGCTAAAACAAATAAGCTGGTGGAGCATTGCTTCTGCCGACTATTTTAAAGCCAGCGAAATGCATATGAATGAGGGCAGGCTGGAAGTATTTACGGACAGATCGTTGCCACCTTTTCCTAAATCTAAAGTGGGCAATTTTCCGCACCAATTACTCATGAAATCACCTTTTCCTATTGATCTCAGAAAATTGAAGGTCACCAACTTTGATTTAAGCTACGAAGAGTATAATCCCAAAACGAAGGTGCGCGGCGCGGTAACATTTAAAGATATTAACGGAACACTTGAGAACATTACCAACGATCCAGGGCTTATCGCGTCAGACAATATTATGAAACTCGATGCCAGTGCCAAACCAATGGGAGAGGGGAAGCTGGATGCTGTTTTTAAGTTTTACTTGGATAAAGCCAAAGAAGGCATTTTTTCAGTTGACGCCTTTTTGCATCCCATGGACGGTAGAGTATTTGATAAAGCCACACGCCCATTAGGAATGTTTGGGGTTGAAAAGGCTACACTGAAGGGAATGAATTTTCATGTGGACGGCACCAATTATAATGGCAAAGGCAACATCGTATTTAAGTATGATGACCTTCAAATAGAAGCCCTCAAGCCGGATGGCGACAAGCTGAAGAAAAGAGGATTATTAAGTTTTATAGCCAATAATTTTGTTTTGATAGCCGCCAATCCCGAAAAAAACACCGAAGTGCGCAAGGTATCTGCTTATTACCAGCGTGACATCCACAAATCATTTTTCAGCATCATATGGAAAACTATGTTAATAGGAATTATGAAGACGGTGGGGTTTGATAGTGGCGTGAAAAAAGTGAAATAAGATTGGGATTTTTTTCTGGATTGGGATCTGTCTGGATCTGGATTTATTGGATGAATGGATTAAAGGATGGAGAAACTTGTTTTGAGCCTAAAAGCTCATTAATCCTCTAATTCAACCAATTTCAACCCAGACGAACAATAATTTAAGTGGGAGACGTGCAGCTAAGAAACATTTTCCATCGCAGTTTGATGTTTAATTTTCGGTTTGTAAAAAAATCTAATTAGTCTCTAAATCCTGCAAATCCGAATCCAGACAAATCCGAATAAAAAATCTTAATTATTTTGTTAAAAAATCCTTGTTATTTAATCTCAAACCCTTACATTTAAAATTGATTTTGCTCATTCGCTTACAATGATTAATTTTGCCATCCTTTTATTTTGGGATAATTAGGAGTTTCACGTTATAATAATGGCCATTTAATATTATAACCGCGTAAACACTGAAAGTCTCAGAAGTTATTAGACAAAACCGGTTAAATACAGATATGTCATCAACTAAAGTTCAAAACAGGGTCAGCTTCGGTAAAACAAAACACCTGGCTGAAACTCCTGATCTATTAGACATTCAGTTAGAATCTTTCAGAGAATTTTTCCAGTTAGAAACCACCCCGGATAAGCGTAATAACGAAGGCCTGTTCCGCGTATTTAAGGAAAACTTTCCTATCACAGATACACGCAACATCTTCGTGCTGGAATTCCTGGATTATTTTATTGATCCTCCGCGTTACACTATTGAAGAGTGTATGGAGCGTGGCTTAACGTACGCTGTGCCTTTAAAAGCGAAGCTGCGCTTAAGTTGTAATGATGAAGAACACGTTGACTTCCAGACAATCGTTCAGGATGTATTCCTGGGTAACATCCCTTACATGACACCACGTGGTACCTTTGTTATCAATGGTGCTGAACGTGTTGTTGTATCTCAGTTACACCGTTCACCTGGTGTATTCTTCGGCCAGTCTGTTCACCCCAACGGAACTAAGATCTACTCTGCAAGAGTGATCCCGTTCAAAGGTGCGTGGATGGAGTTTGCTACAGACATTAACAACGTTATGTATGCGTACATCGACCGTAAGAAAAAATTCCCCGTAACAACTTTATTACGTTCAATTGGCTTCGAAACAGATAAGGATATCCTTGAACTGTTCGGTATGGCTATTGAAGTAAACGCAGATAGAAAAAGCCTTCAGGAGCATGTTGGTAAAAAGTTAGCTGCGCGCGTTCTTAGAACATGGGTAGAAGACTTTGTGGATGAAGATACCGGGGAAGTTGTATCTATCGAACGTAACGAAATCGTTATGGAACGTGATACAATCCTTGATGAAGATGCAATTGATAACATTGCAGACCTGGAAGTAAAAAGCATTTTCGTTCAGAGAGAAGATGTTGGTGGTGATTACGCAATCATCTACAACACTTTGAACAAAGATACTTCGAACAGTGAACTGGAAGCGGTTCAGCACATCTACCGCCAATTGCGTGGTGCTGATGCCCCGGATAATGAAACTGCACGTGGTATCATCGATAAATTATTCTTTAGTGACAAACGTTACGACCTGGGCGAAGTTGGCCGTTACAAGATCAACCGCAAACTGGCTGTAACTACCGATCTTAAAACAAAGGTGTTAACTAAAGAAGACATCATCGAGATCATCAAATACCTGGTACGTTTAACAAACGGTAAGGCTGAAATTGATGATATCGATCACCTGAGCAACCGTCGTGTACGTACAGTAGGCGAGCAGCTGTATGCTCAGTTTGGTGTTGGTCTGGCACGTATGGCTCGTACCATCCGTGAAAGAATGAACGTACGTGATAACGAGGTATTTACCCCGGTTGATCTGATCAATGCAAGAACACTATCTTCTGTGATCAACTCATTCTTCGGTACATCTCAGTTGTCTCAGTTCCTTGACCAGACAAACCCGTTAAGTGAAATCACCCACAAACGCCGTATCTCAGCGTTAGGCCCAGGAGGTCTTAGCCGTGAGAGAGCGGGCTTTGAGGTTCGTGACGTACACTATTCTCACTACGGCCGTCTTTGTACAATTGAAACTCCGGAAGGTCCGAACATCGGTTTGATCTCTACACTTTGCGTTCACGCCAAGATCAACGAGATGGGCTTTATCGAAACTCCTTACCGCAAGGTAGATGAAGGTAAAGTTGACCTGAAAGAACTGACTTACCTGAGTGCAGAAGAAGAAGACACAGCTAAGATTGCACAGAGTAACTCTGAACTGGATGAGAAAGGTAATTTTGTTGAAGACAGAATTGTAAGCCGTGAAACCGGTGACTTCCCAATCCTTGAAAAGGGTGAAGTTGAATATATGGACGTTGCTCCTAACCAGATCGTAGGTTTGAGTGCATCATTGATTCCGTTCCTGGAGCATGATGATGCCAACCGTGCGCTGATGGGATCAAACATGCAACGTCAGGCAGTTCCATTGATCCGTCCTGAAGCACCAATCGTTGGTACAGGTCTGGAAGGAAAAGCTGCGCGTGATGCACGTATCCAGATCCACGCTGAAGGTGATGGTGTGATTGAATTTGTTGACGCTAAAGAAATCCACGTTCGTTACGATAGAAATGATCTTGGACGTTTGGTAAGCTTCGAAGATGATCTGAAAGTTTACAGATTAACCAAATTCATCAAAACCAACCAATCAACTTCAATCATCCTTCGTCCCGCGGTTAAAAAAGGACAGCAGGTGAAGAGAGGCGACTTCTTAACTGAAGGTTACGCTACTAAAGATGGTGAAATTGCACTGGGCCGTAACCTGCAGGTGGCATTCATGCCTTGGAAGGGTTACAACTTTGAGGATGCGATCGTAATCAGTGAGAAAGTTGTTCGTGAAGATTTATTTACTTCTATCCATATTGAAGAATATGAACTGGAAGTTCGTGATACTAAACTAGGTGAGGAAGAATTAACACCAGATATTCCAAACGTATCAGAAGAAGCTACCAAAGATCTTGATGAGAATGGTATCATTCGTATCGGTGCGACTGTGAAAGAAGGTGATATCCTTATCGGTAAGATCACTCCTAAAGGTGAAAGTGATCCTACACCTGAAGAAAAACTGTTACGTGCGATCTTCGGTGACAAAGCCGGTGATGCAAAAGATGCTTCTTTGAAAGCTCCGAACGGTACAGAAGGTGTGGTTATCGACAAGAAATTGTTCCAACGCGCCAAGAAAGACAAGAACTCAAAAGTTCGTGAAAAATCACTGCTTGAAAAAGTAGAGAAAGTTCACGAAAAGAATACGACCGATTTGATGGAAGTATTGTTGAGCAAACTGCAGACATTGTTGAAAGACAAACCTTCTGCAGGTGTTAGCAACAACTTCGGTGAAATGCTGATTGGTAAAGGCGCTAAGTTCAATCCGAAAAATCTGGCTTCTATCGACTACCAGAACGTTAATCCGTTAGGCTGGACTAGCGATTCAGATACAGATGATCTGATCAACACTTTGTTGCACAACTACAACATCAAATACAACGAAGAATTAGGCCGCTATAAGAGAGAGAAATTCAATATCTCAATAGGTGATGAATTACCTGCTGGTGTATTGAAGCTTGCTAAAGTTTACCTGGCTGTTAAGCGTAAGCTGAAAGTGGGTGATAAGATGGCGGGCCGTCACGGAAACAAAGGTATCGTTGCGAAGATCGTACGTGCTGAAGACATGCCTTTCCTTGAAGATGGTTCTCCTGTTGATATCGTACTTAACCCGCTGGGTGTACCTTCCCGTATGAACCTTGGACAGATCTATGAAACTATCCTTGGATGGGCTGGCAAAAAACTGGGTGTTAAGTTCGCTACTCCAATCTTTGACGGTGCTACTCCTGAGGAAATTGCTGAGTACTGCAATACCGCAAGCATGCCAATGATGGGTCACACTTACCTGCAAGATGGTGAAACCGGCGAACGTTTCCACCAGAAAGCTACCGTGGGTGTTATCTACATGATCAAACTGCACCACATGGTTGATGATAAGATGCACGCGCGTTCTATCGGGCCATACAGCTTGATCACACAGCAACCTCTTGGTGGTAAGGCTCAGTTCGGTGGTCAGCGTTTTGGTGAGATGGAAGTTTGGGCACTTGAAGCATACGGTGCAGCTAACATCTTACAGGAATTGTTAACCATTAAGTCAGATGATATCATCGGACGTGCGAAAACTTACGAATCTATCGTTAAAGGTGAAAACATTCCAAGAGCAGGTATTCCTGAATCATTCAACGTGTTAGTTCACGAGTTGAGAGGTTTAGGTCTGGATCTGAAATTCGAATAGTTTCAATCTGATATAACTTAACATGGAAGGCCGTTTCGAAAGAAATGGCCTTCTTGTTTTTATGGTATATGGATTGAAAACAAACACTCTCCGGATAACAGGAAAAAGATGCAAAAGCCCTTTGGGCCTTAATCCACGCCACCGATTTTTTCGGGCAAAAAGTATATTTTTGATCAAACAGTAAATCAACTCAAAACCAACCAACATGAACCAAAACGAATCCGAAAAATCGCTCTTAGAAGACTATCATGAGGAAATTATGTCCATGGAAGGCTATGACAAGCCAGTAAAACAGGCTCGCACTATTCTATTTATATTGGCAGGATTGCAACTTGTTCCAATATTTTTTAATAAGGGTGACATGTCTGAAGATGAATCACTCATAAATACAGTTGTTTGTATCGTTGTAGCTGTAATCTTTGCAGCCCTTGGTTTTTGGACAAAAAGAAAACCTTTTACAGCCATACTGATCGCCTTAATTGTGTATGGATCATTGGTTTTGTTATCAGCTATTTTTGATCCGTCTACTTTAATGCAGGGGGTGTTTTTAAAAATAATTGCGTTTGGATCGTTAGGGGTTGCGTTAAGCAATGCTCGTGACGTTCAAAAATGGATGGACACAATGAAGAAAAATAAAATGAATTGAATGTAGAACGTAAGTCTGCAACTAATTAAAAAAGGCTGAGGCTGTCTCGCAAGAGCAGCCTTTTTTAATTGATAATTGACAGTTGATAATTGAAAATGGGGAAATCGCTGATGATTGATGGAGGATGCGTGATTGCACATTTTCATTGTCAATTGTCAACTTTCAATTGTCCATTACTATAATTTTAAGCCAATGATTTTACCATTTGAAAGTTATAATCCTAAATGGAAGGAACAGTTTGATGCCATTAAACAAGAGCTGGATGAATTATTAAAGCCTTTGGATGTGAGCATTGACCATATCGGCAGCACTTCTGTTGAAGGGCTTTCCGCAAAGCCTGTAATAGATATTTTGGTAGGTGTACAAAAAGAAAGTGATCTGGATAAAGTGCCAGAATTGCTTGCTGGCAGAAAGTATGTTTATTACGAGAAATACAATGCAGACATGCCTTATCGCCGCTTCTTTTTATTACTTAAAGAAAAGCCGGAAAATTTGGAAGTACCCACACGCGTTAGGTCAACTGATAACATCCCTGAAAAACTCCATGATCACGCTTTTCGCTTAGCACATATACACGTAATCCCGGCTAACTCAGAACACTGGTTGCGGCATATAGCTTTTCGCGATTACTTAAGTGCGCATCCTGAAGTAAGGGTAGCCTATCAGGCATTAAAAGAAAAATTGATAAAACAAGAATGGCATGACGGGAATGATTATAACCAGGGCAAAGATTCATTTTTAAAAATAGAAGAAAGAAAAGCAGTGGAATGGTACCAGAATAAGTTGCAGTAATGTGCAAATGTGCGAATAGGCGAATGGGCGCATTTCATGCAGCTTTCTTTATATTAGGGTAGACAGGTTAAGGCTGTCAAAATTTTTTCGCATTTGCACATCCGCAGATTCACTCATCCGCACATCTACCCATTCGCATATTTACTAATTCGCACATCCGCACATTTATTTCAATTGTCCATTAGATTCCAGCTTCGTAATGATATCCGAAATCTCTTCAACCCGCTGTTCCCACGAATTGCTTTCGGCAACAGCAAGGCGCTCTTTCTTTTTTTCAAGCGTGTCAGTTGCGAGTTCTTCCTGGATGAAGTTTTTGAACACCTCCTTGGAAGGAGCAATTCTCGCCACATTTTCAAACTCGTTTAAATAGCTGAAGTCGGTAGTTACCACCGGAACACCTGCAGCAAGGTATTCGTTGATTTTAAGGGGGTAAATTCCCTTTGTAAATTCATTTTTGGCAAATGGTATTATGCCAAGTGAAAAGCGGCTTAAATAGCCCGGTAATGAGGTTACTGGCTTAGCACCTTCAAGTGTAACATTGCTGAATCTGCGAAGCACTTTTTCTCCGTTCTCATCCATGATCCTTCCAACAAATAAAAATTCAACATCCGGCATATTGCTGATAACATGTTCCAACAGTTCGTAGTCAAGGCGGTCGTCAATACTGCCAATATACCCCACGGTTTTTTTGCTATGTATTTCGGGATTGAATGCCTTTTTAAACAGGTCGATGTTAACTGCATTTTTTACAAGAAAACAGTTTTTGGTAAAGCTCTTTTTCTTTTCATATAATCCTTGCGAAGTAACAATTGTTGCATCAACGTTTTTCATGAATTCCTTTTCCTGCCATGGGCCATGTTTCTTCATCCAGTTAGCAGCTTCAATTGCATCATAGCAATGATAGATCAACAACCTTTCATTAAAGTTTCTTCCGGTATGCATGCCTACGCCCGGGTTAAACGCAACTATATCGATCAGGTCTTCATTCATGTTTAGTTCTGCCAGCGCTTTTTTAATGCTTCTTGTAGTGATCCATCCGTTTAGCTGCAACAACTTTTTATACATTGTTCCGCGTGGCAGGAAATTAATGGTAAGTGTAAGCGGTGGCGTAAGCACATACACTTCTTCGCCTGTTTCTGTAATAATTTTTCGTAATCTTTTTTCAAAGCCCAATGCACGCTTAACCGGAAAGGCCCGTTTGCGCCTGATTCCATCAATAAGGTCTTTTACAGTGTATGGATTATCAATGTAAAGAACCTTGTTTTTGCGGGCAAACACTTTCATCAGTTCAACAATGGTTTTTGCGTAATCTCCTTCCCATAAAGGGTTGGAGATACAAAGAATGTTCCTGTTGGTCAGCATGTATTTAAAATTTCAAAGGTTTGTTTAGATAAAAGTAAGTTTTTTGAAAGGTTTTTTTATTTTTGTGAAGTACGGTTCACGTCTAACAATCCTTCGAAAATCTCAATTTCTTAAAATTCATTGTCCTTTTGTAACAAGATCAACTATCCTCATATCTTTTTGATGAGCCACTCGTGTTAAGAATATTATTCTTTTATGCGAATGTAAATATCCGGGCTTCCTGTTAACCTATAACTAAAAAAAGATGATCATATTGTTGCAAACTATTTTTTGGGTAAGCTTATTTTTCCTGTTTTATAACTATGTAGGCTACGCAATTGTTACGTGGGTATTAATCAAATTATCTCCGAAGCGTAAGGTGTCTGATCATGATACAGATGCTCCAGGAGTAACTATGATTATCGCAGCTTACAATGAAGAAGGTTTTATCGAACAAAAAATACAGAATACACTTTTACTTGATTATCCCAAGGATCGGCTGCAGGTAATTTTTGTTACGGATGGTTCAACAGATGCAACGGCCGATATCATCAATAGTCATCCTGAAATAGAATTGTTGCACAAGCCAGAGAGAAGCGGAAAGACGGCCGCGCTAAACAGGGCTGTGCCATATGCAAAGCATGACATACTGGTGATGTGCGATGCAAATACCATGCTTAATAAAGAGTGTATTAAAGAGCTTGCGAAACATTACCAGGATGGTACAATTGGCGCTGTTGCAGGAGAGAAGAAAGTATTGTCCGCAGACGGCTTAACAAAGCAGGAAGGTTTATACTGGAAGTATGAATCTGCGTTAAAAAAACTGGACGCTACTTATCATACCATCGTTGGTGCTGCCGGGGAACTTTTTTCATTAAGGAAAAACTTATGGCAGCATGTGGAAGAAGATACCATACTTGATGACTTTATGATTTCTATGCGTATTGTTCAGCAAGGTTACCGTGTTCATTATGAACCGAAGGCTTATGCAACTGAAACCGCATCCGCTTCAGTAAAAGAAGAGGCAAAAAGAAAGGTGCGAATAGCTGCAGGTGGCTTTCAATCGATGGCGAGACTATTGCCGATGTTGAATATTTTCAAATACGGGAAGTCATCTTTCCTGTACATTTCTCACAGAGTATTGCGTTGGGCCGTATGCCCGTTTTGCCTTGTATTATTATTGATTTCATCATTGGCACTATTCTTTTTAAGGGATCAACTAATATTCAAAGCTGTGTTTGTTATGCAGGTGTTTGCATATGGCCTGATAGTAATCAACAGCATGCTGTCACCAAAAGGTATTAAGATTCCATTAGTGCAGCCTTTGCAATATTTTGTTTTCATGAACATATGTGTAATAAGAGGTTTTTTCCGATACATTAAAGGTGAACAATCCGCTACCTGGGAGAGGGCTCAGCGACAAATTTTACATGAGGCTGCCGGTATCAATCAATAACGGAAGCATAGTTTGATACTTGTGAAAATAAACAACCTGATAAACTGAATTACATGAACATTGATCTATCCGCTACACCAACGAAAAAGCGTTTTTTTGCGCCTGTACAAATTGACTATGACAACAAGCAATATATTCCTGCTTTTGATGGATGGCGCGGTGTAGGTGTAATACTTGTTATGTTGGCTCACTGTTATCCCAATATGATTACAAGGCCATTTTGGGTAGCTATGGATTTGTTTTTTGTAATGTCAGGTTTTTTAATCACCGGTATTTTGCTTGATTCTAAGCAAAACCAGCACTATTATAAAAATTACATTGTACGCAGGGTGCTGAGAGTATTCCCCTTATATTATTTCGTGCTTGTACTCTCGTTTCTTGTAATACCCTATACCATTCCTGGTATTATGGGTGTTAACTATGATTTCTATACAAAGAACCAGGCGTGGTTTTGGTTGTACGGACAAAACTGGTTGTTCTCCATTAAAGGGTTGCCAGAAATAAATCATAGCATGGTGCATTTCTGGTCGCTGGCAGTAGAAGAGCAGTTCTATATTTTCTGGCCATTGCTAATCAAATTTTTCAAGCCAAAACAAATAGTGAGAATCTGTGTTGGCATTATTCTCTTCAGCGTGTACTTCAGGGTAAGCCTTGGTTTTAAGCTCGGATTGGTTCAGCCTTATCCTTACATGAATACTTTTTCAAGAATGGATTCTCTTGCCATAGGATCAATTATTGCAATTGTGATCCGTTACAACAAAGCATGGCTTGAAAAATATTTAAATGTTATCGCGGTAGCATCATTCATCTGCTTACTGCTCGGCTTTGCATATTTCAGAACAGGTACATTCCTGCGCTTATATCCCATCTTTACGTTCGTTGATATTTTTGCCGGTTGTATACTGCTTTATTCACTGTCTCCAAATAAGTCTGCGCTTATACGCGTGGGAGATCATTCCCTGTTCCGTTTTCTTGGTAAATATTCGTACGGCATCTATATCTATCACTACATTATTTTCAATAGCCTCGATCAGCATTTTCATCCATACATATTAAAACACATTAACAGCGAAGCGATAGCCGTAACACTCACAGGAGTGCTTACCATCGGTATATCAATTGTGATCGCTATTGCCAGTTTCCGTTACCTGGAAATGCCATTCCTGAAGTTGAAAAAATATTTCGCTTATAAATAGCAGCAATAAAAAAATAAAGGTAATGGCGGCCTTAACGTTCAAAGAGTTTCCAGCTATGTGAAGGCATTTTAGCTGCGCCATTTTCAATGACCTACTTAAGCACGTCTTTGCTGGTGAGTTTAAATTTTTTCTTGAAAGATCCATTGATTGTATTATTGGAAAATACAGATCCGGAGGTGAGGGTTGGAAGGGTTGCATTGCAAACAACATTGTCTGCGGTGCTTGCAGTAACCTTGTTATTTTGAAAGCTGATGTTTAACGGAGCCAGTTGTTTTGCCTGCGACTGTTTCGTTTGTATGAAAACAATGTTCGATGCAGCCGGATCTTTACAATGAATATTCCTGAACGTGTTATTCTTCACCTCAATTTTACCATGGCCAAGTATTAATAAGGCAGTTCCGTCAGCGCTATCGAGGTCATTATGTAAAATGTTTCCTGTTGCGGCTTCTCCCAAAACAATGCCGCTTCTGCAATTAGGCATATTTGCTTTTCCGAAATTTTTAAGCTGATTGTTTTCAATGTTGAACGTTCCGTTGATAACCTGAATGCCATTGCCAGCAAGGTTTTCCAATATATTGTCCTTTACGGAACAATTATCCATGCTGAAAGGATTAATGGCGTTGCCAAGCAATATCGCGCAGCTGTTTTTTTGACGAATGCTATCACCGATATCATGTATATAATTATCATGAAAGCTGCAATCCAATGCGGCTTGTGCTGCAGGGGCGGGTACCTGAAGAATGCCATTCGTGACTTTACTTATGTCGCAAAATGCAACTTCGATGTTTGTAGCGTTTTCAATTTGTACACCGAAATATGGATAAAGCATTTTGCCAGGCGAGATATGAATGCCGTACTTATACTTTGTATCACCATTGCCGAGAAACTTAAAATTACTTCCTGAAAGTATAACCATATTGTTCATGCCACCATCAATTACAACAAGGCCTTTGTTGATAAATACAATTGGGCGTTCTTTCGTACCACGGATATTATAAATCTTGAAGCTGGTATATTTACCTGTGAGTTGAACTGTATCGCCTGGGCCTATAAACATCGTTGCATCTTTTATGTACAGCCCGTTATCGGTGCGCCTGTCGAGTACAACTCTTTCCTGGCCTTGCGTACAAAGCGATATTAACGAGGTATAAAGCAGAGCTTTCAGGCGCATATTAACTTTCTGAACTAATAGCCTGCATAAAGTTAGACAACAATTAAGTTTAGCCGTTAGTACACCGCATTATAAGTTCTTAAAAAAAAGATACAAAAACGTTTAAAAATCAATGCATTAAAATTCAACATAAAACGTCTCCATTTTTTTGCATAATATATTTTTTTGTTTATTTTTGTTTTAACAGTTCGTACATAAATAATATCGAGTGCTTCTTTTAAAGTTTCCTTTATTATCGCACTTCAGATAAATAACCCTTATCCTTTTATCCTATCAATCCCATTTCAATTACTATGCAAAAATCGAGGAAATAGCGTTATTCATATTGCTAACTGATATGGTAACAACGGCAGGTGTCAGTGGTTCTATAGCTAAAGTTTCCAATATTCATCCAGGTTTATCCGAATTGGTATTTCGAGAGAAAGCATGTATCCCTTCTGAAGGCTTTTGTGATTATTTATTAAAATGCGTAAAATGAAAGGATTGATTGAGAATATGAAAACATGGCTAACTAAGGCGTTTAATACATCTGTTTTGGTAAAAAGCAGAATGGAGTGGGTGGATTATCTTAAAGGAATTATTATTATTCTCGTAGTAAATAAGCATGTGTATGCAGGGCTTGAAGTTGCTGGTATTCCGGTACCGGAAGCAATCAAAAAAGCCAACATGGTATTTTTCAGTTTCAGGATGCCATTGTTTTTTATTCTTTCAGGATTGTTTGTTTCATCAAGCTTTGGGAAAAGAGGTTTAAACAAGTTTTTTTCTATTAAGTTTGAGAACCTGATTTACCCTTATTTAATCTGGTCGGTTATTGAAATATCATTGCAATTTATGTTTGCCGGAGTTGCGAATGCACACAGATCATATCACGATTATCTCCGCATTTTATACAACCCACACGTGTTGGATCATTTTTGGTATTTACCAGCATTGTTCAACACTACAATCATTTATATTTTGCTGAAAACCAAGCTTCATCTTCAAACATGGATGCAGTTGGTTTTGGGTTTTATCTTCTATTTCAGCGCTCAATACGTAGTAGATATTTCAATTATTTCTGATTGGATGACATATTACCTGTGCTTTGCCATTGGCGATGCCTGCGCAACGCTATTCTTCCAGGAATCAACACAACGCCTGCTTAAAAAACCAAGTGTTTTGGTAGGAATAATAACCTTGTTTGTCTTCACTCAAATATATTATCTTGATCATCCCGAAACATTCCACCTGCTTGGTGCTACGACCAATATCGGCAAGCTCCAACTTATCGGAATTGCACTGGTGGGGTCTCTTGGAATGTTTGCCCTGGCTTTTCAATTACAGGAGCGGAAAGTATTCCGTTTTTTAAGAGTTGTAGGATTTCACTCTCTGTATATTTATGTGATGCATGTGATGGTTGCGGCAGCCACGAGGATAGCATTGGCAAGGATATTTGGAATTGATAATGCTTATGTGCTTCTCGTGCTTTGTACAATCACCGGCGTTACTATACCGATCATCGTCTATAACGTACTGATCAAAGATAATGTCCTGTCATTCCTATTCTCATATAGTAGAAATAAAACTATGCGACTCAAATCAGAACCGGTGATGAATCCAGAGGTGAGTACAGTCAAAAAGATTTCATTGAACAGCGTGAGCGAGGTAAAAAATATTTGTGAGTAAAGCAAAAATGGCTATCTTGCGCTAGTCTAAGAAATCCAGGTTCCCCCCGAAACCTTAAGCTCATCCTCTGAATATCCGTTTATCCTCCAATTTCCTTTAAAGTTTTTAGTGGTGAAGTGATTCACATGTAAGTTGTTCCTTAACTCCAATGCCTTTGATTAGTTAGTTGCTTGTGCGTGCAAACGCTTAACATAAAAAAACTTAACTACTAGCATATATATGGTTCAATTTTACAAACCTTCTAATATGAAAACTATAAGCAGGAACCTAATAACCTTGCTACTGCTGGCATTTTCCTATTTTATACCAGGAACTGCAATATCGCAAACAGGTGTATTAGACCCTAATGATCCAATCGTAATTTACGATCCGGGTAACCCGCCTACAATACCAGCTAATGGCACGTTAGTTAAATGGGTTAAGACAAACCGTCTTAAGTGGAACACTACGTCCTTTAAATGCTACTTCTACAACGGGGTGGCGTTTAGATTGAAATTCCCCAAAACATATCAGGCCGGGGTAAATGACGGGAAGAAATATCCTGTTTTTGTGTTTTACCATGGGCTTGGAGAAAAAGGTACTATATACGACAACGAGCTTCAACTTTATCACGGTGGTGAATTGCATAAGAATGCAGTAGACAATGGCCAGTTTGATGGCTTTTTGCTGTATCCGCAAAGCCAGGAAAATAACTGGTATGGCCAGTTGGCTGTGATGAGTGATTTCATCAATAAGTATCTTGTTCCTCAAGCTAAGGCAGATCCATGGAGAGTATACGCAGATGGTTTGTCCGCAGGCGGGCGTGCAACATGGTTGTTCATGGAATTATTTCCGAAAACAGTTGCTGCAGGTTTGCCAATCAGCGCTACTATAACAGGTTCTGAAGTTGCTAATTATACAAAGAATTTTAAATTCATTCCGATCTGGCAGTTCCAGGGAGGTTTGGATCAGGATCCGCTTCCCGAAGTTTCCCAAACCCAAGGGCAGCGTATTATTGATAGCGGTGGTAACTATAAACTAACTATTTATCCAAATGATGGCCACGGTTGTTGGTACGATGCATGGGGCGAGCCGGATTATTTTCCGTTTATGCTCAGGCAGTACAAATCAAATCCGTGGGTATTAGGTGGCAGAACGGAGTTTTGCCCTTCAGATCCAATTAGCGCCACAATGGGCGTAACTGCCGGTTTTGACGCCTATCAATGGCGCCTTAACGGAAACCCTATCGCAAACGCAACCAGCAATACTTATACTGCAACAGCCATAGGTACATACGATTGTAGAATAATGAATGGCAGCAACTGGTCAGACTGGTCGCCAACGCCTGTGGTTATTAAGATTAAAACCACTACCATACCTCCGGTTATTACAACTAGTGCTAACAGCAGCGCTGTGCTTCCTGTTCTTGACGGTAGCGCCGGCGTAAGGCTTGAAGTACCTGCAGGTTATGTTTCATACGAATGGACCAAAGACTCTGCTTCAACAGTGTTAAGTACAAGCAGGAACCTTACGGCATCAGCCCCTGGCCAATATCGTGTGAAGGTTACTGAAAAATTCGGTTGCTCAAGCAGCTTCTCCGATCCATTTACAGTTATAGATGGTACTGGCCCTAATGGCCCGGATGCGCCAACAGATTTGGCTGCATCTGCAACCAGCAAAACTGCTGTTCAGTTAACATGGAACCAGACTGCTGCTCCTGCATATAATGAAACAGGTTTTGAAATTTACCAGGCAACCAGTGTTGGCGGCCCTTACACGCTTACACAAATTGCACCTGTTGACGCAACCGGCGCGGTGATAAACAAACTTAACCCGGGAACCAAATATTTCTACATGCTGAGAGCCATCAATAATAATGCGGCTTCTCAACCAACAAGTGTAGTAAGCACAACAACCTTACGTGATACAACTGCGCCAACTGTGCCAGGTGATTTAGCGGTAACAGCAGCATCACAGGATGAAATTGATATTATATGGAGTTCATCTAGTGATGACGTTGGCGTTGTTGCATATGACATTTATATCAATGGAATAAAATCATATACATCGAAAGATACTTCTTATAGAATTTTCGGCCTTTCTGCCATGAAAACGTATAATATTTACGTTAAGGCGAGAGACTTTGCAGGAAACGTTTCTATTCCAAGCAACCAGGCAACGGCTTCAACAAGCCTTAAAGGGCTGAACTATAAATTCTATATGGGTAACTGGAACGTTCTTCCTGACTTTAATGCACTTACTCCTGATGATCGTGGTGTAGTGCATAACGTAGATATCTCAGGAAGTACAGAAGCTATTGACTATGGCTACCTGTTCCAGGGGTATATTAAAATACCAACTACAGGCTCATACACTTTCCGTCTGAATTCTGATGACGGAAGTAAATTCTATATTGACACGCCTTATAGTTTTAATGCAACGGCACTTATAAACAACGATGGAACCCACGGTGCGCAGAATAGAGATGGTACCAAAACGCTTACAGCGGGCGTACACCAGGTTTCAATTGCGTTCTTCCAGCAAGGTGGTGGTGCCAATTGTAATCTGTACTGGAAAGTGCCAGGTAGCTCAACGTTTGTATTGGTACCTGATAGTGCATTTACGGACGGATATGTGCCGCCGGGAACGGCTCCTGCAGCTCCAACAAATTTAACTGCAACAGGAGTTGCCTACAACCAGATTAATTTAACATGGACCGATAACAGCAATAATGAGAATGGATTTGAAATTTATCGCTCAACATCTGGTACTGGCCCATTCCTTAAAGTTGGTGTGGCTCCTGCAAATACAACATCGTTTGCGGATAGCACGGGGCTTTCAGCTACAACAAAATATTTCTACAGAATAAAAGCGGTAGGCCCTTACGGTGAGTCAGTGTTTAATGATGATGCCACCTATACATTAAAGTATAATTATTATACAGGTACATATAGCGTGATCTCAGATTTCTCAAACACTACGCCTGCAGCAACTGGTACTATCGAAAACTTTTTGTTAAGCGTTAGTAACCTGCAGGAAAATTACGGTATCAGGTACGATGGCGTAATCAATATAAAAACACCAGGCGCATATACATTCTACACATCAAGTGATGATGGAAGTTCACTGTATATTGATGGAGGCCTCATCGTTAATAATGATGGCCTGCACGGTTCGCAGGAAAAAAGCGGCAATATTACATTGACAAGCGGTGTACATACTATTCGCACTTATTTCTTCCAACGTACAGGAGGCGCATCTTTAACTGTTTCTTATAAAGGGCCAAACATTGCTAAGGCGCCTATACCAGATTCTATACTTCGTGTAGATCCGGTTAGTGCCACTACAACTGTACTACCAGGCGCTCCGCAGGCTCCGAATACGCTTGTTGCAAACGCGGCCAGCAGCTCTGTTGCTGCATTAACATGGGCGCCGGCTGATAACCAGGCAAGTGGTTTTGAAGTATATCGTTCAACAAACGACAATAGTGCTTATGCACTGGTTAAAGTTGTTAATGGCAGCCAGGCTGCAGCATACAAAGATTCTTCATTAACTGCAAACACTACTTATTATTATAAGGTGCGTGCGGTGAATGTAACAGGAGCATCTCCTTACAGTAATGAAGCTTTCACAACTACGCTCAACAACAAACCGGTTATTGCGCATATTAATAATGTTAATCTGAACTGGGGTACACAAGGATCTGTAAGCATCAATGCAACTGACGTTGATAACGAAAGCTTAAGCATTACCTTTAACCAATTGCCTCCTTATGCAGTGTATACCGCTACCGGCAACGGACAGGGGCAGTTAATACTTACACCTCAATCGGAAGATGCGGGTACAAGTACACCTGTAACAGTTTATGTTATGGATCAGCATGGTGGAAAAGATTCTGCATCGTTCACCATAAACATAAGCAACTCACAACCGCCATCTTTGGATTCTATTCCAAATGTCACCCTTACCGAAGGAACTTCAACTACTGTTGACCTTTCAGGATCATTGCACACAGGCGATGTGGTTACTGCAACTAACCTGCCTGCATTTGCAACCTTGATTGACAATGGCAACAATTCATATTCAGTTTACATAGCACCTGCAGTATCACAAGCCGGTACCTATAACAATATTGGCATTGTGGCAACAAATAGCACTGGTGCATCATCTACCAAGTTGTTTAACCTGGTTGTTACACAAAAAGCGGTAACAGGCATTTATATCAATTTTGCTCCGGCTACAGGTGGCCAGCCTGCAGCTCCATGGAACAATACAAAAGGTGTAATTGCAGCGGGTAGCATTGTTAGCAACCTGAAAGATGAAAACAATGTATCTACAGGTATTAATATGACACTGGTTGATGCATGGGATGGTTCAAATACAAATGGTGCCGTGGCAAACGGTGCTGGTATTTACCCGGACAATGTAATCAGAACGCAATACTATAGTGCAGCAAGCTCAAGGCAAATTGTCTTCAGCAACATTCCTGCTGGCAATAAGTACAATGTAATCTTCTTCTCAAGCCGCGCAGGTAGTGCGAGTGGTACTGACAACAGGATTATGAAGTACACTATTGGCGGCCAGACAGTTCAGCTTGCCATTGCTCAGAACATCAACAAAACCGTTCAGATCAACAATGTATCTGCCGATGTAAATGGCCAAATACAGGTAACGCTGGCAAAAGATGCTGGTGCGCTGTCTACTATAATAGATGCCATAGTATTACAGGCAATTGCGCCTGATACGGCTACAACAGTGGCTCCGCCGGCAAATGTAGTAGCTACTCCAACCGCTAATGACAAGATCACACTTACATGGAATGCGGTTTCTGGAACTGAAACAGGATTTGAAATATGGAGATCTCCATCAGCCAATGGTTCATACAACAAGAAGGCTACTGTAGAAGGCAATGTGCTTACATATACAGACACGGCGCTGGCTTCTGGTGTTACTTATTATTACATTGTAAGAGCTTCAATTAATGATAAGTCTTCAGCCTTCACGAATGCAGTTAATGCTACTACGCTTACTGACGCGCCATTAATTCCTGGAAACATTACAGCAACAGGTGTTGGACTTGATAAGATAAAACTGACATGGACCGGTAACGGAAAAGAAACAGGATTTGAAATCTGGCGTTCTGCTACATCAAATGGTTCATTCAGCAAAGTGGGTACTGTTTCTGGAAACACGCTCACATTTACCGATAACGGATTAACCGCTAATACCACTTATTACTATCAGTTGAGATCTTCAATAAATGCAAACTATTCTGATTTCTCATCTACAGTAAATGGTACTACGCTCAATCCATACATAGCTTCTGTGTTTATCAACTTTAGCGCTCCAACTGGTAGCGGTGCTCCGTTGCCATGGAACAATACGGGTGGTAACACTACCGCAGGATTTACATTACCATTGGTTGACTCAACCGGAGCTGCTAGTGGTATGAGTATGAAATTAGTAGACTCATGGCTGATGGCAAATACACTCGGCGTAACTACAAATGCCAACACAGGCATTTATCCTGACAATGTATTGAAGACTATTTATTTTGATTCTTCTTATAATGGACGTCACATTCAGCTGACAGGATTACAATCTTCACGCAAGTATGATGTTGTGTTCTTTACAGGCCGCGCGGGCAGCCCGTCTGCGTCCGACACAAGAATCGTGAACTATTCAATTAATGGCCGTTCGGTTTCATTGGCTGCGTCTCCATCTAACACAACTAACACAGTTCAGTTAAATGGTATTTCACCTGATGCTTCCGGCAATATTAACATCACTATTACCAAAGATGCTGCTTCAATTTACCAGACGATCAATGCGATGGTAGTTCAACAGCACTTCTTTGATGGTGTACCGTACGCGCCAGCTCAACTGGCTGCAGCTAGCACAGCTTCAGATAAGATCAGGCTTGATTGGCAGTTGTTGTCGCTTGATGCTGATTCAACTGAAGTTTGGAGATCAACATCAGCCAATGGTACTTACACAAGAGTTGGTGCCGCAGCGCCATATGCAACAACGTATACTGATCCTAACCTCGCAGCAAATACAGTATACTACTATAAGGTAAGAGCAAAAGATCCTGTTAACGGATTCTCTCCATACAGTAATGTTGCGGGAGCCGGAACAAGGGCCTTTAATCTGAACATCAACTTTAATGATGGCTCTACAGGTGGCCCGGCTCAACCAGGCTGGAACAACACAAACGTTCCTCCTGAACTTGGCCTGACGCTTGATAATCTGATCAACGACAAAGGAGCTCCAACAGGTATCACAATGACAATCGTAGATAACTTCAGTGGTTCTAACCTGTTAGGTGCATCAACTGGTAATAACTCTGGAATCTATCCTGACAATGTACTGAAGAGCTTCTACTATCTTGACTTTAAGGATACTGCTATAATGCAATTCTCCGGACTGAATCAAAGCATGGTATATAACTTTGTATTCGTACCAAGTACAACTTATAACTCAAATACAAATACAGTTTATAAGATTGGCAACCAGCTGGTACAAATGAGTGCATGGAAAAATACCGCAAATTCAGTACAGCTCAGCAACATAGCTCCGGATGCGTCAGGTAATATTTTTATCACTGTATACTCTACAACTGGCTATGGCTACCTGAATGGAATGTCTATACAAGGTGCTCCATCACCAACAGGTATCAATAACAGGATTGCTAATCCAATTAGCAGGTCAAATGATATTAAAGTTGTAATACCTGCGGACAACGATGAGGTTAAAGTAAAAGCTTACCCGAATCCGTTTACAGATGATGTTACAATAAAAATGAATCTGGGCAAAAATGCAAGCAAAGTAGCCATTTCAGTAACAGATGTTAGCGGAAATCTCGTTTATCTGCGCGAGGTTGGAAGCGTTTCTAAGGGATTGTGGCAACAAAATCTTGGATTAAATGGGAAATTATTAAAGAGCGGCGTGTATTTTGTAAGAGTAGTGGGACTTCCTGGAAATACAACCAGGGTGATCAAGATCGTTAAGTAGTTTTATATATAAGAAACAGGCTGGTTTCTACCAGCCAGTTTCTTCTTTGAACATAAAAACATAAAAGCAAAAACCATGGAACTCATCTATTTATTTAATGCGCTTCTGCGTAAGAAGTGGATTATTATCGGCTGCTTCCTGGTCGCGGTCACAACAGCATTTGTGTTCACCATGAACACAAAAACGCAGTATAAATCGTCGGCCCAGATAGCAACCGGATTCACCGCAAGCGAGCAGATCAAGCTCGAAAACGAAAATTTTAACACCGCACAAATTGATGTTAAGTTTAATAACATCATTGAGAATCTCACTTCACCGAAAGTAGTTCAGCTGTTATCGTATGACCTGATCCTTCATGACCTTACCAGCAAGTCTCCTTTCATTTGGTTATCCGAAAGTGTAAAAAGCAAAGACGATTACAAAGCAGTAAATGTCCCCACGGCGATCAAAGTTTTTTCTCAGAAGCTGGATGATATGGAGGTGTTAGATCCTGATGTACCAGAGGATATGAAGTTGATTAGTTTTCTTTCTCTTTATGGCTATGATGTAGAAACGCTTACGGGTAATATTACAGTAAGCCGTATCAACAGAACAGACTATATTGGAATTGATGTATTGTCCGAAAGCCCCGATCTGTCTGCATTTGCTGTTAATACACTTGTTCAGGAGCTGAACAGGTATTACAGCCAAACTAAAAAAAGCAGTACAGATGTTTCCATCGCGTCACTGGATTCTGCTGTTCAGGCAAAGAAGACAATCCTGGATGAAAAACTTGCAGCGAAAAGCAATTATCTTTCTTCACATGGTATTGTAGATGTGAATATGGAAAGTGGCAACAAATTGTCGCAGGTTAGTTCATATCAGTCGCAACTTGGGGATGAAAAAAGTAAACTGCAGAACCTTAATTACCGAATTGGTGAATATGCAAAGTTGATTGAAACTGCAAAGGCAACTGGTAAGAAAACAGTTTCTGGCACAAGTGTTATTAATGCAAATAACGACGAGTATATAAGGTTGAGAAAGCTATATAACGAACTCAACACGCAGTACATTCAGAAAGGTTCAACGGATATAGAGATGAAGAAAAAGCTGGATGACCTTTCAGGCCAGATGAAAGCACTTAACTTTAATCCTGAATCCAAGCAGTCAATCGAAGGGGCAACCGTTTCGGTAGACGACTTACTGCAAAAGAAACTGGATGCTGAAGGGGACCTAAAGGCTACTAAAGAAAAGATTGATATCCTTGAGGGCAATTTGCGCACCTTAAATGGTGGATTGAACGGGATGGCAGCATCAGGCGCGGAAATTGAAAAATTAACTACCGAAATTACCATTGCGCAAACTGAATACAGCAATGCAAAAGATAAGCTGAATTCGGTAGCCAACTATAAAGACACTTATTCAGGATTTAAACAAACTATATACGGCCAGCCAGCTCTCATACCAGAACCTTCGAAACGCTGGTTAATAATTGCACTGGCAGGTGCTGCGGCATTATTCCTGAGCGTTATAGTCATTATCCTTATAGAATATTTTGACCAGTCTATTAAGTCTCCGGCACAATTCAACAGGCTTACGCAACTTCCGCTGATCGGGTCTATTAACTACATTGAAAAGTTTAACGGTGATATACTTGCAAAAGTTAACAGCTTAAGCAAGGATGAAGGCAGGAACAATGTATTTAAAGAACTGTTGAGAAAGTTGCGTTATGAAATTGAAAGCAGCGGGAAGCGGATCTTCCTGTTTACAAGTACAGAGCCTCAGCAGGGTAAAACAACACTTATCCAGGCATTGTCTTACAGCCTTAGCCTTGGTAAAAAGAAAGTGTTGATTATTGATACCAACTTTTGTAATAATGATCTCACAAATATTCTTCATGCAACCCCTTCATTGGAAAAATTCTATGTAAACGGCAAGCCTTTTAACATCGACGATGTAAAATTGTTGGTTACGCAAACTTCTGTTGAAGGTGTTGAAACTATTGGTTGCGGTGCAGGTGATTATACACCATCGGAAATATTACCGAAGAACCATTTACTAAACTATTTACATGAACTATTGACGGTATATGATTACATCTTCCTGGAAGGTGCGCCGTTAAACAGTTTTACAGATACCAAGGAGTTGATTAATTACAGTGATGGAATGATTGCGGTATTTGCTTCTGATAAATCCCTTTCTGAAACAGATAAAGAATCTATCGAGTATCTGCGCCAACACAGCGATAAGTTTATTGGCGCCATTTTGAACAGAGTTCAAATTGAAAATTTAGACGCGTAAATTATTACGGTATAAGGATTGCTTTCCATTATGCTGGTAAATGAGGCTTTTTGTTTTATGTTCAGGATCGAGGTTATACCTGGGGTTCTATGCAGATAGAACCCTGGTTGACCTCACCGAAAAAAAACAGAAGCATCGTGCTAAATCAAAATTTTAAAACTATGTCAAAAGCGCGTGAACAAAATAAACAGTCGTCCAACGAGCTATTTAGCAAACCGGTGCATGAAATGATCGTGCTACTGATAGTTGGGGCTATCCTTCTTTTTCTGTGTGTGAAAATTTTATTTTTCTAATCAAAGAGTAATTTCGTGAAAGGGATATTATTATACAGAAATAAACCGCTTCGGTCATTATTGGTATTGGCGCTTCTTTTACTTACCATTGTTGGCCTTTCTTACATCATCGCATCCCGCGGTGTGGTTGGGGGAGGGCTTATCACCGCCGGTTTAATCGGAGCAGCATTCGTTGTCTGCGCCTTCAATAATCCTTATTTCGGGTTTTACATCACCACCATTGTATCATTCTTCCTGTTTTATATCCAACGCCTGTTGTTCATTGACGGCAACGCGTTTTTAGTCGATGGACTTATATATATAACATTTGTAGGCGTGCTTTTTCAAAAGTATTTTAAGAAGGATGCACTGTGGGAGGCCAAAACCCATAAGATCTCCATTCTGTTACTATTGTATTTTGTGTACATACTGCTGGAGTTTCTTAATCCGAATACACATTCGCTTGCCGGGAACATGGTATATACGAGGGATCTCTTAAGGCAATTGCTTACCTACTTTATTACATTTAATTTATTCAGCAGTTATAAAAGCATACGGAATTATTTCATCTTATGGATGGTATTAATGGCTGTATGTGGTGCCTATGGTTGTTTTCAGCAATGGGTTGGCTTATCCGGCAACGAGATGAAATCAATTTTGATTGATGAAATGACTACTAAGTTGTATCGTCTGGCAGACGGCGGATATAGAAAGTTCTCAACCTTCGCTGACCCAACAACATTCGGTATTGCGAGCGGCGTAACAGCTTTGCTTATCCTGGTAAAAATGTTGAAGCAAAAAGATATGGCGCTTAAAGGGCTTTATTTTATAACAGTAGTCATACTGTTGCTTGGCATGAGTTATACAGGAACAAGAACAGCTACGTTTTTGTTTATCGCAGGCGTTTGCCTGTATGTGCTTATGGAGATGAACGACAAACGGACGCTCATCTTCTTTGGCATTGCAGGCGTAATGTTTGTTGGTGTAGTGTTTGGCCCGTTTCATGGAAATACTACAATCAACAGGCTGCATTCTGCTTTCAATAAAGACGATGCTTCACTAAACGCGCGAGATGTAAACCGTGCCAATATTCAGCCTTACATATACAGCCATCCATTTGGAGGAGGATTAACAGTAACAAATGCTATAGGTGCCAAATATAATCCAGGGCACCCACTCGCTAACTTTCCACCAGATAGTGGCTTATTAAAATATGCGCTGGAAACCGGGCCGGTAGGTTTGCTTTTTATCGTGATAATTTATTTCGTGGTATTGCAAACCGGGATAAGTACTTATTTCAGAACAAACGATCCAACGGCAAAAAGAATGTTGCTTCCTCTTATAGTCGCCTTATTTGGCTTTATGGTTGCACAGTATTCACAGGTTGCCATTAACCAGATACCTGGTGTATTCTTTTTCTGTGGCGCGTTTGCGGCCATAGCTCGAATCTCCCAAAGAGCAAATGAATATGATAACAATTTAAAAAACCTTACAACATAGAACAACATGAAAAAAGCGATTCTGAACACATTAGCTTTATTTCTTTTTTTCACTGGCTTTAGTCAAACTACATCAGAGATACTTAAATATAAATCTCCTAAACTGGCCGTAGACAGCATTGCTGATGCTTTGGCCGAGCTGGCCTCTTCAAATCCGGAAGTGAAGTCTGCCGCCTACGAGGCAAAAAGTGCAGAGTATACATGGAAAGCTTCCCGTTACCAATGGAGCAATGCATTCTTTGCAGCGGCTAACGTAAATGAATATACGCTTAACAAGAAAAAATCTGAAGAGCAGGGTATTACAACTTTATATCCCAGGTACAACTTCGGGTTAAGAATTACTTTATCTGATTTTCTTGTAAACCCTAAAACTGCAAAGGCCAATTACTACGTACTGCAAAGCGAAAAAGAAAAACTGAAACGAACAGCTGCGGAAACGAGAAAGCAAGTAATTATAGCTTACCAGGAATATGCGTTAACGCAAAAGCTTCAGGCCTTGCAGCAGGAAGTTTTGCAGGATGAGCTGGTTTCGTTTACAAAAAGCGAAGAACGTTTTAAAAATGGTGAGATCTCCCTTGAGGCATATACAGCTGCCATTAAAACGTATAATGATGAAGAAGTAAAGAATGAAACGTTTAGGAAAGACCTGCGTGTAAAGCAGGCTACGCTTGAATCGCTGATAGGAATGAGCCTGGAAGATGCCTTTATACAAATAGGCGCTCTCATGGCTCAGAGAGCGCCCGTTACAAAATCCCAGAATAGTGGTAGCACTATTACTAAATAGTTATTTGAACATGTTGCTTTAGTGTGATGGTTTTATGTAAACCTCAATAATTCCAAGAGAAGGAGGGAGGCGTGGCGCATCAAACGAATCGATCAGTTGATAGTTGGCTCGCAACGCATCCCTTACAGCGAAAGGATAGAAATTATTCAGGTTGGGAATGTATTCGTAAAGAACTACATCGTAATAATGCTGTGCTATCTTGTTACAATACATGTCTTTTTGTTTGTTGTACATACCAACACCAAGATGATACCAGAGCGGATATTCCGAACCTCTTTCAGTTCCAAATCCCATGGCATAAGAAAGAGGCGTTAATTCGGTCATATTTAAAATACGGTTAGCAGGTATTTTAGATAAAATGTCAGGGTTGTGCATCAGGCGGTCAATTCCCTTAACAGTACTTGCAGGCATTGAAACTTTTTTGAAAACAGGTACTGTAGAAAATGTCCAGCTTGATTGATACTTCTTATAATTGAATGTATCGGCATTTAACCTGAATGTATGCTCATTGATTATATTTTCTCCTGTAGGGCTTATAGTAGCTGTTGAAGGAGGAAATGCTCTTTGAATTTTCGGATCAATATATTTCCAGAATGCGGCAGACCACCATAACAATACTGCTGCAAGTGCCAGAACAAACTGTTTATTGTTATTGATAAGGAGTATATCTTTATCATTCAGTAGGGTAAGAATAAACGCAAATGCAAACGCGTGAAAAAAGATGTTGTTGTTTGGTGGCACATAGCTGGTAAATTGAAAAATAGCGGCTTCAGTAAGAATGCCAAAAGTTAATAATGCAAAAAGCATTAATCGCTCATTCCTTAAAAAAGAAATCCCGCTTTTGAAATAAGGTATTAATAGTAATACGCACAAAAGCGCATAAAATTTTATATCCTCTGATTTTGCAAACACCTTGTTGAAAAGATCATACAATGAAAGCCGGGTTGAATGGGGCGGCTGCCCGTGATTGAACCAATATCCGAAACCATATTTTAACAGTGGTATAATTATAATACCGGCAAATACAATGTAAGACGCGATAAAGATGATGAGTGGCTTTACCTTCTTATGCAGTATGCAGTGATACAAAAGCAGTGCTAGGGTAAGCATCAGTGCGAGACCCCCACCATCCTGCTTGGTGAAGAAAGATAAGAATGTAAAGATTGCAGCGAGTATCAGCCAATAATTCTTAGGCTGAGTATCATCTTTAGGCAAAAGATATTTGAATAAAAATGCAAGGCCGATGATCTCATAAATGATCACAGTGTTATTGTACCACGGCCAGAAATTCAGCATTGAATAAGAAATAATATATACCAGTAATACAAGTATGCGGGAATAAGCAGGAACGCGAAAGCTCTTTAAAATACTTAGAAAAGCAAAGCCTGAAATGATGTTGATGAAAGATTGTGCTTTTACCAGTGTAATCATCGCAGGTCCAAAGATCTTCATAAAGAATGCTGGGATGAGCCAGTAACCAAAGCCCAAAGGCATTCCGAAATCTTTAAAGGGAACCTGTCCATGGCTCATGCGATAAGCACCATCCCAGGACAAAAAAATGTTGATACGAAAAGGATAAGAACCAAAAAGAGGGAGTAGGGCTAAAACAATGATAAGTAAAACTTCTGCATAAGGTAAGGCCCGGGTGCTTCGTCTCAAGGTTGTCATGTAAAAGATGATTTAGTAAACAATATAAAAAACAAAATCAAAATAAAACTGTAATTCGATGATTGAGTACGTAAAACTAATGCGAATCAAAGAATGGGTAAAGAATCTCTTTATTTTTATTCCTGTTTTTTTCGGCGGACAAATTTTTAAAGAAAAGAATTTTCTTGCACTGTTTCTCGGCTTCCTTGCATTTGGCCTTGTTGCAAGCAGCATTTATATTATTAATGATTACCGAGACAGAGAGGCCGACCGGCTGCATCCTGTAAAATGCAAACGCCCTCTGGCAGCCGGTAAAATCAAACCTGCAACAGCTATTGTATTTTGTATTCTAAGTGTACTGCTTGGCTTGTTAATCGGTTATCAGATAAAGTTTATGTTCTTTGTTATCCTGATGGCTTATTTTCTAATGAACCTTGGCTACAGCTTTGGGTTAAAGAATATATCTATACTTGATATTAACATCATTGCCATTGGGTTTGTAATGCGCATTAAAGCAGGTGGTGTAATAGCATCAATTGGTATTACAAGTTGGTTAACTATCATGGTGTTTCTGTTGGCTTTGTTTCTTGCCATCACAAAACGGAGAGATGACCTTTACCTTAAACAAAGCTCAGGCATCGACATGCGGAAGGCCATTAAAGGATACAGCCTTGAAATGCTGAACATATTGCTCGCAATGGTATCAGCGGTTATTATCATGGCTTACATTATGTATGCTATCGATCCTTCAACAATGGCAAAAACAGGTACATACAGGTTGTTCTATACATCTATATTTGTTATCGCCGGGTTGTTCCGTTACCTGCAAATAACATACATCAGCAAATCGTCTGAGTCTCCTACCAAAACCTTATATAAAGACACATTCATTCAGGTAGTATTGGTATTATGGATATTGAGTTTTTATATCATCATCTATCTGCCAGACAGGCATTGGTTCTTATAATGGGTAAATATTTATTCATGTAAAAAGTGTACAGATGCAAAAAAAAGCAATCAGCAATTGGGGAAATTACCCCGTGGTCGATGCAACCGAAAGCAGTTTTCAAACTGTTGATCAGTTAAGGGTTCAGTTGTACAGAAACAAAGCGAGCATCGCCCGCGGAATGGGCAGGTGCTATGGAGATGCAGCGCTAAGCGAACACATCATCTCCACATTGGATTGTAATAATTTTATTTCGTTTGATACTGCAAATGGCATTATTGATTGCCAGGCTGGCGTTACGTTAGACAGTATATTGAAGGTTGTAGTACCAGAAGGATGGTTTCTTCCGGTAACTCCCGGAACGCGCTATATTACTGTCGGTGGCGCTGTGGCTTCAGATGTACATGGAAAAAATCATCATGTAGATGGAACATTTGGCGAGCATGTAGTAGATATGGATGTAATGATTGCCGACGGAGCATTATTAACCTGTTCTTCTACAGAACATCCTGATCTTTTCCAGGCCACATGTGGCGGCATGGGACTAACAGGTATTATAACACGTGTTAAGTTTGCACTTAAGCCCGTTGAAAGTTGTTATATAAACGAAAGGAAAATAAAGGCAAAAAACCTTGATGAAATATTTGATCTTTTTCAACAGTACAAACACGTTACTTATTCAGTAGCCTGGATAGATTGTTTGAAGGGCGGCTCAAGTTTTGGGCGCAGTATACTGATGCTTGGCGAACATGCCAAAAAGAGCGAATTACCTGCAAAGCTTGCAGCAGCTCCACTACAGCTACCTAAACAGGCCAACCTTAATTTTCCTTTTTACCTCCCCGGGTTTGCGCTGAATAAATTAAGTATAAAAGCATTTAACGAAGTTTTTTACAGGAAGCAAACAGCAAAAGAAACGCAATCTATTATTCCTTATACACCATTCTTTTACCCGCTAGATGCTGTACAAAACTGGAACCGCATGTATGGCCGCCGTGGCTTTGTGCAATACCAGATGGTGTTCCCATTGTCGGTAAGTAAAGAAGCATTGATAAAACTATTGGATAAAATAAGGCGTAAAGGTTTTGGATCATTCCTTGCAGTGTTGAAATTATTTGGAGAGCAGGATAGCCTGATATCTTTTCCAATGGAAGGGTACACGCTCGCATTAGATTTTCCTGTAAAGAACGGCTTGTTTGAGTTTTTGGATGAACTCGACAAACTGGTAGAGGAGTACGGCGGAAGAATATACATGTCGAAAGATGCACGTATGAGCAAAGAGTTGCTTCATAAATCATATCCTCATATAGATACATTTTGGAGCATTGTTGAAAAATACAATCCTGATAACAGGCTGGCATCGCTTCAGTCGGACAGATTATTCACTCATAAAATTAAAAGCAATCAACCATGCCAGATATATTAATACTCGGAGCTAGCTCGGGCATAGCCGCTGCTTGCGCACATAAATATGCTTCAAAAGGATACACAGTTTGGCTAGCAGGAAGAAACAGGTCATTATTGCAAACACAGGCATCAGACCTTGCAATAAGATATAAAGTTCAGGCCAATGTATTATTTTTTGATGCAGTTGATTATGAGTCTCACAAAACTTTTGTGGATTCATTATCCTTTGTTCCGGATGTGGTTCTGCTGGCATTCGGTTATCTTGGTGATCAGGACCTGGCTGAAAAAGATTGGCAAGAGGCAGAACGTATTATCAGTAGTAATTACACGGGAGCAGTTAGTATAGTTAACAGGCTCGCGGTATTGCTGGAGAAAAATAATAAAGGTGTTATTGCGGGCATTAGTTCAGTAGCTGGCTTAAGAGGTAAAAAGAACAACTACATTTACGGTAGCGCTAAAGCAGGCTTTACAACATACCTGTCAGGGCTAAGAAATAAGCTTGCAAAAACCGGCGTGCATGTACTCACCATATTACCTGGGTTTGTTGATACGAAAATGACAGAAGGCATGAAGTTGTCAAAGCCTTTAACAGCGCAACCCGAAGCTGTGGCCGATGATATTTATGAGGCAATCTCTCGCAGGAAGAATGTTATTTATACAAAGAGCTTGTGGAGATACATCATGTTTGTTATTTCAAATATTCCCGAACCAATCTATAAAAAATTAAGCCTTGGATAAGAAGACACTGGTTTTATTTGATTTTGATGGAACCATTACGGCAAAAGACACACTGCTCGAAATAATAAAATATCAGCAGGGTTCATCAAAGTATTATCGTGGAATGTTGAGAATGATGCCGAAGCTGTTGATGTTTAAAGCCGGATTAATAGGCAATCAGGATATGAAAGAAAGTGTGATGACGTATTTCTGGAAAGGATTGGATGAAAAGCAATTTGCAGATGCATGCAAAAAATTTGCAACGATAATGCTTCCGCATATGTTGCGTGATAAAGCGATTGAGCAATTAAAAAAGCACCTGGAGAACGGTGATGAAGTAACTGTTGTTTCTGCTTCTGCTGAAGACTGGGTACTGCCTTTTTGCAAAGCCCAGGGAATAAAATGCATTGCTAGTAAAATGCAAAAGGTAGATAATAAGCTTACAGGAAAGTTATCAGGACTCAATTGCAACGGAGAGGAAAAAGTGAACAGAATAAAAAAAGTTTATAACCTGCAGGAATATGACACGATTATTGCTTATGGAGACAGCAACGGAGATAAACAAATGTTGAACCTTGCAACAAGCGCCAACTATAAGCCTTTCCGTAACTAATGATAAGTCAACATTCAAAAGTGAAGAGTAAAAATAGAAAGCGCTCACTGCTGATCTGGAATATTTTTAAAAGTTATGCGCCAAACTAAAAAACAGGTTTTTAAATTTTGACTTTTTACTTTTGGCATAAAACCAAACAGATAGATAAAATAAGAATAATGCTACAGAAAATTATAACAGGAGGTGTTTGTAATGTTTAAAAGAGCATGGAATTCACCTACTATTACAACCTGGATGAGCTATTCGTCCCAGGCGCTTTCCTTACTTGGCCTGATACCACTGATACTCAAAAAATTTACGCCGGGCGATGTGGCTTTGTGGTATTTATTTTCAACGATCATTACGTTGCAATCAATTGCTGACTTTGGTTTTCGCCAGACTTTTACACGCCTTATTTCATTTGCTTATGGCGGCGCCAAAGACATTGACACTTTTTCGCCCGACAACAAAAACAAAGCAGTCCATTCCGAGGAAAGCGGCCCCAATATTTCATTGATGCACAGTATTGTGTCTACAATGAAACATATCTACAAAAGGCTGACACTCGTTCTGTTTGTTTTGTTGCTGATATTTGGGACATGGTCGATGGTAAAACCAATCCGGTCGGCTTCACATCCAGACCAGGCCTGGATTGCATGGGCCATCATTCTTGTTGTTTCATGCGTGAACTTTTATGGAAAGATTTATCTGAATTACCTCGAAGGCTTATTTAAAATAGCCATGGTAAGACGGGTGGAAACTTTACGAGCATTCGCAAATATAATGACCTGTATCGGGGTTTTGTATCTCTCGCCTTCATTGCTTAACCTTGTTATTGTAAACCAGTTTTGGGCGCTGACAATTATATTGCGTGACATTACATTGTGCAAAAGGGTAGAGGACGGCCTGTTTACACGCATTTCAAAACAACTGGCATTCAGCAAGCAGATTTTTCTTAAGATATGGCAACCCGCATGGCGCTCCGGAATTTCGGGATTCATGTCTGTGGGCTTATATAATTTAACAGGTGTTGTATATGCGCAGATTGGCTCTTCGCCCGCTGTTGCATCATACCTGTTGGTAATGCGCATCATTAGCCAGATCAGGGATATTTCAATGGCGCCCTTCTATAGTAAAATCCCTTTAATGGCCAGGTTGCGCGTTCAGCATGATATTAAGGGGCTGGTTAAACTGGTACAGCGCGGTATGTTATTAAGCCACCTGGTGTTTGTAGTTGGCTTTGTCTCCGTTGGGCTTTTCGCTAATCAAATGCTTACGTTAATACATAGTAAAGTTCAGTTTGTGGATCAGACAATGTGGTTGTTAATGGGCATAGCCTTTTTCATACACAGGTTTGGCGCCATGCATATGCAGGTATATTTATCAACCAATCACGTAATATCACATATAGCAGACGGCATTTCAGGCATACTGTATATTGTGTCTACATTAATGCTGTCCCGTTATATTGGGATCTATGCAATTCCAATTGGTATGCTTATTGGATATCTGGGATTCTATGCGTGGTATGCAGCTAAATTTTCGTATAAATCATTGCAGGTTAATTTTTTGAGTTTTGAGAAATTAACCTCATTTGTTCCTTTGGTTATATTGATGGTTTATACGATATTTGAATTGCTACTCAAATAAAGTCCTTTACCTATTGTATCACTCCTTGCCATAGAAAATAGCAAAGCAGAAGATGGCTCAACCATTTCTCCCGCATTAAGAACATAAAACATTAAGAACAATAGCTGTAAAATATGGACAATACTTTTTTAGAAGATTCACCTATTTTAAAAACGCCTGCGAAGATTAATCCCTATAAGGAAGCCCGCTGGTTGTTTGTTAATCGCTTTAAATGGGACTTAAGGCCCGTAGCCTGGGCATCAAGAAAGAAGCTGAGGAAATTGCAGGATAAGTACGCAGGTAAGAAAGCTGTTATTATGTGCAATGGCCCTTCATTGAATAAAGTAGATTTTGATAAGCTTAAAAACGTGTATACGTTTGGGCTGAATAAGATCAACCTTCTGTTTAACAGAACAGATTTTCGCCCATCAGCCATAGCCGTAGTTAACGGGCATGTTATGGAACAAAATGCACCATTTTATAATGAAACAGAAATTCCTCTTTTTCTTGATACATGTGGTTTAAAGCATGTAAAGTTCCGGGAGAATGTGCATTTTATGCATGCTACCGATACGGCAAAATTCAGCAGGGATATCAGCGGCAGTATATGGAAAGGTGGAACCGTAACTTTCGCAGCCATGCAATTGGCATTTCATATGGGCTTTACAAAAGTTGCTCTTGTAGGATGCGACCATTACTTTAACGCAGTAGGTGCGGCCAACCAGCTGGCTGTAAGCAACGGAAAAGATGATTCGCACTTTGATCCTAATTACTTCTCTGGCGGTATGAAGTGGCAACTGCCAGATATCGCAGCAAGCGAATATTCTTATTCAATGGCAAGAGAAATGTATGCTGCATCGGACAGGCTGCTATTGAATGCAACCGAAGGCGGGCATCTCACATTGTTACCAAGAGTTGATCTCGATACTTTTCTTGACGATAAGTTTTAGAAAAAGTGCATAAAAGAAGGCGTGTTGTTGTTACACAATCATCGCCCGAAAAGACAATTTTTACGAATCGTTTTTGTAAGGTATTTGCAGGATTTGCCTCTGTGAATACCTGCAAAAACGATTTATGTTTCCACAGCTATTAGCCTTACTAAACCTGGGTTTTACGACGGCCCTTAAACCACTTTTTTACTTCTTCACCTCAGCTTATTCCTGATTAAAAATTTAAACCGGTTGCATTAGCTTCGTTCTCAGCTATTTAGCTTTTATCTACATTGCCGGCAAGATCTTTCTGAAAACTAACTGAGATTTAAATTATTTGCATCTAGAAAATTAACAATATGTAATCATAAAAGACATATTATGTAACATTATTGTTAGAACTATGCAGTAATACCATGCAATTTCCTGCCCGATATTGATATGTAATTACTTTTTTATATATAACAGGCATTCTTGGCAAAAAATTTGTTTTTGAAGGGCATGCAACATTTAAGTAATCCACCACCTGAAAGAAAAGGGACATTGAACGTAACGATTAATAGTCTTTTACCGATACACGACATTGACAGCAATAATCTTACCTCCAAATAACGTTTCTCATGGCAAAGATTTACTCAGTTTTTAAAAGTAATTATTGGAAGAATTTTACATTTCTGTTTTTATTACTTGCACTTTCGGTGCCAAACTTTTCGCAGACTCACACGCCCATTACGGTGAAGCTAACCAATCGCATTGGCGGTTACTGGGAGTATTTGCCTGCGGATTACAACACTTCAGGTAAAAAATACCCGCTTATCATTTTCTTTCATGGATCTGGTGAGATAGGATCTGGCTCTCAGGCAGATCTGAAAAAAGTTTTAAAATGGGGTCCTGCGAAACTTATCGCTAATGGCTCCTGGCCAAAAACTTTCACTGTAAATGGGGAATCTTTTACGCCCATAGTTATTTCTCCGCAGTACAAAAATACATCACGCAGTGTAGATGACTACAAAGCGTTAATGGCTTATATATTGAAAAAATACCGGATTGATGAATCCCGTATTTACATGACAGGGTTGAGCCACGGTGGAGGTACCGCCATGTATTACCCGAGCATTACTGATGCAGGAGCAAATGCCGTTGCGGCCATCGTTACTTCTGCTGAAAGCGTTTATAGTAATGCTGCAGGCATTAAGCGTTTTGCAAAATCGAAAATGCCGGTGTGGATGTGCACCAATAGAAACGATCCAACCGTTCCTATGAGGTATTCACTCAGTTGGTTCGACGGGCTAAAGGAGTTTTCACCTAAGGTTACTCCTCAACCGTTGCTGGATATTTTCGATCAGAAAGGCCATGATTCATGGTCTAAGATGTACGATCCCAACTATCGCCCAAGGGGTTTGAATGTTTACGAATGGATGTTCCAATTCAAAAAAGGAAAAAACAACGATGATGATAATAATGATGATCAGGGAGAAAATAATGACTCTGTATATGCTAAAATAACAGCTCCTTCATCTGTGAACTTGCCTGCTGCATCTATAACTCTGGATGGTTCTAATTCCACTACAGCAAAGGGCACTTCCATCAAATCATATTTATGGAAATGCATCTCCGGCCCTGCAGGATACCAGATGAATAATGCCAATGGCAAAAAATCAACGTTGAGCAATTTAAGTGCAGGCACTTATCAAATACAATTATCTGTCACTAACTCCAAAGGTGTAACCGGTACAGCTAACGTGAACATACAGGTTGTAGCAGCCAATAAAAATCCTGTAGCGGTAATGAAGGATGTTGCAAGTATAATTTTGCCACTGAACGTTGTTGTGCTTAACGGGGCTTCTTCATATGATCCTGACGGTTCTATTAAATCATATAGCTGGTCCTACGTTGCAGGGCCAAAAGCTTTCAAATTGTCAAGCCCTTCAAGCGCAGTTACATCACTTATCGGCCTGAACATTGGTACATATAGATTTATGCTCACTGTAAAAGATGATAAGGGCGGATCCAATTCTATTGCCAAATCATTTACAGTATATGCATCTTCAGCTCCTCCGCAGGCAATTATCAAAGGGCCTACAGTTGTTAATGGAAGCAGTGTAACGCTTGATGGTTCAGGGTCTAAGGCTGCATCCGGACGAAAGATTGTTAAATATAGCTGGAATCAAATTACCGGCCCTACAGGCTATAGCGTAAACAGCGCATCAAAATCAAAAATAAGTGCCTGGGACTTAAAACCTGGTAGCTATGTGAGTGAGTTAACGGTTACAGATGACAGAGGAAAAAGCAGCTCAACAAGAATTGCACTTCTTGTATATAATTCGAAGAATAAGAGCAATGCTAGAGGCACACAGGAAGATACTGGAAGGTTGGCATTATCTGCTGGCGAAACTTTTGAAACAGCAACAATTGACCAGCTTGGTGCATTGGAGACTACAGTGGATGAATCTACTTTCACTGCAACCTCCATCACAGCAAAAGGCCCTACTGCTGTTATAAAGGGGCCAACTACAGTAAAATCGACGAGTGTGACCTTCGATGGCTCTGCGTCTTATGCAACATCTGGCAGGCGCATAACCAAATATGCTTGGAAGCAAATTTCAGGGCCAAAAGGTTATATAGTAAACAGTGCATATCAATCAAAAATAACAGGCAAGAATTTGAAACCTGGAAAGTACGTGAGCAAGCTTACTGTTAAAGATAACACAGGTGCCTCCAGTTCTGTGCAGGTTACATTTAATGTAGTAGACCCAGCAACTCAGTTGGCTGCGCCGGTAGCCGTTATTTCAGGTTCGTCTGCCATTACACTGCCGGATAATTCTTTGAGGTTAACTGGTAGCCAATCTTATGCTCACTCTACATCAGCTGTAAAGAACAAAATACGGTCTTACGCATGGACGCAAACGTCCGGCCCCACATACGCAGCTGCAGGTGTTCGCGATTCAGCAATGAGCATTTCAGGACTGAAAGCAGGTGCATACGCAACTAAATTAACTGTTACCGATGAGCAAGGTAAAACCGGCACCACTACATTTAGTTTCCAGGTAAATCAGGATGCTTCCGTAGATAATTGTGGTTGCGATATTGTGTTGGAGAAAAACTCTGCGGGAAGTATTCAGGCTACAAATGTAACAGACAGGCCACCGGTTAATAACCCTGCGTTTGAAGTTAAAGAGGTAAGCGCAAAACCTGGTAGCACAGTTTGTATCAAAGCAGGTATTTATAACAGGATAAGATTGATGAACTTCCACGGTACCGCAGCAGCTCCAATCACATTTAAAAATTGCGGAGGGCCGGTTATCATCGATGGTGGAACCGATTGGAACATCTTTATCACAAGCAGCAGTTACTTCAAATTCTCAGGTACAGGAAGCTCAGATAAGTACGGCTTTAAAATTACTACGAAGAACCAAAAGACTTATGGAGGTTTAGGTATAAAGGTATCAACTGAGTCTACTGATTTTGAACTCAATAATATTGAGATCAACAAAACATCTATAGGCCTGATGATTAAAACAGATCCTACCTGTGATGCTAATACGTGGCAACAGAACGGTGCCATGAGAAATGTAAAACTACATGACCTTTATGTGCATGATGTATTGAACGAAGCATTTTATGTTGGTTACTCCTTCCCTTATGCAACACTGAAGTGTAGCGGCGTAACTAAAAATATATATCCGCAGCTGTTCTATAATCTGAAGATCTATAACAACCTTGTAGATAGTTCTGGTTGGGATGGCATACAAGTAGCCTGTGCGCCTGAAGGAACAGAGATTTATAACAATACCATTACCAATTTCGCCGTGAAGTTTGAACCGGGACAGATGTCTGGAATATTAATGTCTCCGGGTACTGCCGCTTCAATATATAATAACAAAGTTATGAACGGCCCGGGAGCAGGCATTACGGTAATGGGGCAGGGTAAGAACTATGTATACAACAACCTGATAGTAAATGTTGGGGATGATAAAAACAGAACCACATTGGGGCAGAGCGGCATATTTGTGGATGATAGGCCACGCACAGGAGCACCGCCATTAACGCTGTTTGCTTCTAACAACACAATTGTTAATCCAAAGAGGTTTGGTATTTATCAGCTCAACTCTAATGGTAACGTGGGAAATGATAATTATTTCTATAATAACTTCTTTGTGATTACCGGTGTGCGGAATTACAGCACAGGTAAACCTATCGTGTCTGCTGTGAAGAATGTGCAATCAAACAATGTAACAGTCTATAAAGTTGCAGATGCGAAATTTATAGATGCTGTAGCTAAGAATTACGGATTAGCTTCTTCATCACCTGCAAGAGGTAAAGCTTTGAATGTGTTAAGCTTGTTGGGTGGCCTTAAGAGTGATATACTGGGCGTGGCAAGATTGCTTACATGGGATGCCGGTGCATATCAATATTCAAGCGGAGCCAGTACTACGGCAAGAACTGTAGCTGATTCACCTGCTGCGGCTCTTGAAAGGCCAAGTGCGATTGTAAACAATTCTGTAAGTGTGGATCTTGCATTAACTCAAAATGCTGTAGTACTTGACGGTAGTAAATCAACGGCTAATTCAGGTGCAAGATTGAAGGATTATCAATGGAGGTATATTTCAGGGCCATCACAATTCAGCCTTGGCGATCAAACGCTGTCACAGGCAAAATTGTCTGACCTGTCTGAAGGTGTTTACACATTCGAGTTAAAGGTTACAGATAACAACAACATGAGCGATTCTGCACTGGTGAAAGTATCGGTATCTAACAAATTGAAATTTGATAACACATCAGGTGCGCTTAAAATGGTTCCGGTTCCTGCAATAGATTATCTGAACCTTTCTTTGAATAATGAAACGAAGGGTAAGGTAACAATCAGGGTTTCTGATATGAGTGGAAAAATGGTTATTCTGCAGAATGGCAATGCAAAAGAAGTGGCGTATTGGCAGGATAGGGTAGATGTAAGTAAACTATCATCGGGAATGTACTTTACAGAAGTAATGGTCGGTAACCAAAAGTTTGCGGGCAAATTTGTAAAAGCCGGCAAATAATAATCGAATAAACGAAAATAAAGGGAGGGCCAGGGTTACCTGCCTCCCTTTATTATTTGTAAAAGTTAGCGCAAATACTTTTGTTGAGTACGTGGCATCTTTTATTTATATGTGGTGTAATGCAGCAGCAGCAAGAAATGTAGAGGTTAACCGCATCTTTCTCTCAAAATTATTTTTCTAATAGAAAAAATAATTTAGATTTGCCATAGATGTTTAATAATTAAACTATTAGATATTTTAAGGTTGCTTAAAATTGTGATAATCAGGTTAATTATTGTACTAACTAAACCTATGAAATTCCGCGGATATCAGCAATTATAGCTTTTAGCAGGCCCAGCCCAGGTTAGAGTAGACAAATCAAAAAATTGCAGGATATTTGTTATAGTCTTAAAGCGTATCCGATCGTATTCACATATCCTTTTTGAAAGTCATAACGTATACTTATCCTAAGATTGTTAGCCAACATTTATACAAGGTTTAATAAAGTACATTATGGTTTTTAATTCAGTGGCTTTTTTCATTTTTTTGCCTATATTTTTTATCATCTATTTTATGTTGATGAAAAATTTAAAGCTGCAAAATGTTTTCATCCTTATATCTAGTTTTTTCTTTTATGCCTACTGGGACGTTCGTTTTCTTTTTCTGTTGATCCTGACAACCGGTCTTGATTATTTCTTTGCATTAAGAATACACAGTGAACAGAGCCAGCCCAAGCGAAGGCTGTTGCTCGTAACTATTATTTGTATCAACCTTGGTTTCCTGTTCTTTTTCAAATACACCAACTTCTTTTTAAACTCGTTTAATGATCTCTTTAAGGCTTCCGGTATTCCACTGCAAATCCATTTGTTGAATATTATCTTGCCCGCGGGTATCTCATTTTACACCTTCCACTCTCTTTCTTATACAATTGATGTTTACCATAGAAAGGTTGAACCAACACGTAACTATGTAGCATATGCATCGTTTGTTGCCTTCTTTCCGCAATTGGTTGCTGGCCCTATTTCCAGGGCAAGAGACATGTTGCCAAAGTTGTTGACGCAACGTTACATAGACAAGGACAGGATGATAATGGGCTTGTCTCAAATGGTTGTTGGTTTCTTCAAAAAAGTGGCGGTGGCAGATACGCTTGCTGTGATGGTTGATTTTACTTATGCCAACCTGTATGTTGTATCGCCATTCCAGGTGCTGTTTTCGTTGCTCCTTTACTCCGTACAAATTTATTGTGACTTCTCCGGTTATACGGATATAGCCCTGGGGCTTGGTAAAATCTTTGGGATAGAATTGAAGATCAATTTTAACCGCCCATACTTCGCCAAAAACTTCAGCGAGTTTTGGGAAAGGTGGCATATCTCTTTGTCATCCTGGTTAAGGGATTATTTGTACATACCAATGGGTGGTAACCGGAAGGGTAAATTCAGGATGAACCAAAATCTTATGGTAACCATGTTGCTGGGTGGCTTGTGGCATGGAGCCAGTTACAATTTCATCATATGGGGTGGCTTACATGGTTTATACCTGATCTTGCAGCGCTATATCAAAATACGTGTTCCGAGTATTATTGCGATACTAACCACGTTTACGCTCACCACACTAACATGGATATTCTTCAGGTCGCCATCACTGGCTGATTCTATGTATATATTGAAAACGATTTTCCATGTGCATAATTTTGCAGTAGCAGATACATTCTTATCTGTAAAAGCATTGTACCTGGCATTTATACTTTTTATTTTCGACTTGTTCTTTTACAAGTATTTCGAGAAGAAAAGCAAATACACTTTATTAATTGACTTAGTGTTGGTATTGCATATTTTATTGTTTGGAACCTTTACAGGCGGAGGATTTATTTATTTTCAATTCTAGTTGTTATGAAACAATTCTTATTACGTGTTTTCTTTTTGTTTTTGGCTGTGTGGGTTTGCCAGTATCTGCTTTTTATCGGATTCAAACATACATTGGATAGCCATTCTCAATTCAGGTACAGCCGGTTTTTCAGGCAACCTGAACATAAATATTTTGTTCTTGGAAACTCAAGGGCAATGAATACAGTTAATGAAAAACTGGCTCGTGAAAGTTTGGGATTAGATCTGATCAATCTTGGATTTAATGGCATGACTGCTCACTACATATTTCCTGTAGTTGACGAGATTAACAAGCACAATAAAGGGTCTGAAATATTTATTGAAATAACAGCTTTTGATGTGCCGAAAGATGATGATCAGGATTACTCTTTCTTTACGCCAAATTCAGCATCGTTCAAAAAACTGATCCCTTCTAAAAAGTATGATGTATTTCCGTTGTTAACACTAAACTCCATTTTCTTTTTAAGAAGCATGTATTTCTTTAACAAGCCGGATGATCATTCTATCAGCTCTCGCATCATATCAAGTGAAACGGGTAAAAAAGTGGCAAGTGGTGGCGTTATGCCGATGATTGCAGACAAGAAGGCTTTTCAGCAAATGATAGATTCTATACAACAGCTGTGTACCTCACATGGCAATACGGCTCATTTCTTCCTTGCTCCATATTATCCGCCTTCACTGAAAAGATTTAATGACTACAGTGAAATAACAGGATACTTTGAACAGAAGAAATATGTGTTTACTGATTTAAACAAAAGCGAACTGGATAACAACATGTTTGCCGATCGTGTACACACCAACATGGCCGGTGCAAATGCTATGACAACCTTTATGTTTCAAAGGCCGGTAACAAATTAGCGCAGATAGGTGAGTAGCCCTGTTTTAATGAGGCTTGACTTGCAGAAGAGAATGCGCCATAACATTTCCTATTACTTCCGATTATAAGTTCTGAAAAAGCAAAAGGGCAGATTTATCTGCCCTTTTTGTTTGCCCTGTTTTCTTTAGCCTTAGTATTGTTTTCACGCTCTGTTTTGCTTTGTATATGTTTTCCTGAAAACATTGGTTGCTATTAATTATGAGCCAATAAATCAAGTTTGATATTGTGTTGAAAGTTGTATTGTAACAAGAAAGTATTTCCTCTCGATGCTTGCCTGCCTGCTTAATTGTATTCATAAAAAAAGAGGCAGTTAATCTGCCCCTTTATCTATTTAAAGTATAGGAAACCCAATTGTAATTAAATCAATTCACTAACCCTGATGCACAAACAAAACCTCATACATACTTCACTATTCACCATTCACTATTCACTATTCACTATTCACTCTTCATCTCTCATCTAGTCCTTCGGCGCGTGATACTTCATACGTGTGTGGAAGTAGCCGGAAAAACGTTTTACTTCACGAAGTATCCTTTTAGTTAGTGCATTGCTCAGGCTACCATCTTTTTGTAATGTTCGCGGTCCGGTCCATACGCGGCTTTTATTGGATCGTACCTGCTTAATTTTTCCGAATGCCATCAGATCGTAGGCAAGGCGGCCGTCATTTCCCCTGAAACCGTTGTTCACAAAGCCTGCTTCAAGCCCGTATTTTTTTACATAACCCATGCTAAGCCCGTAAGTATTCAGGTAAGGCCTTTTTATCTGGCGGACTTCAGCGATTACATCTTTGAACGATTCCAGGATAGAAAGCTGCCAGCGTGGAAATCCTGGCTCGCTAATGAATGAATATCTTCCGTAAACTGCAACAACTCCCGACTGTTCAAGAACAGTTACCATTTCATCAAGCCAGCAGTCTGGATAAAGGCAGTCAGCATCAGCAAGTAAAACATATTCGCCCAATGCCTGCTCTTGTCCCATCTGCCTCGCCGGTCCCCAGCCCTGTTTACCCTGGAAGAAGTTTCGCACATGAAGCTTATCCATTGTGTCCTGGGTTTTGTCGCTCGAGTTATTATTGATAAGAACAATTTCGAAAGGGATGTTTGTTTTTAATTTAGACAAGCTGCCAACAGAGCGTATGATGTTCACTTCCTCATTCCATGCAGTGATAATGATGCTCACCTTTGGTGTGGGGGATTGAATTTTATCAAGCCCTTCATTAATCTCATCAAAAACCTTTTCGGGTATCTGATCGAAACTTTCGTATGGATACTCGAATTGTTTTATCCACTCAGGGTTCTTAAAGATGCGCATATTTATTTTTTTAAATCCCGTTTAAACTTCAGCTCCTGCAGCAGGGATCATTCTAATATAATAACTTATAAATTTTTTTCCAAAATGTCATCGATAAAAACTGCTTTATAATTGTCTGTTTGTAAAAAAGAGCGGTTCGCTTTTTTTATATTAAACAGTGCCTTTACCTGCCTCGAAATAAACAATGGAATCCTAAACACGGTATTGATGCTTTCTTTGGCTGTAAGGAGCTTATTTTTAAAGATTACGATATATAGAAAACTTAACAGGTAAGCCCCGAATATTAATGCTGCGTATGTTGCCAACTTTGGAAAGAACAGTACATTGATCAGCAATATCATCAGGGCCAGGAACAACTGGATAAAAAGGGGAGGGCGCATATTCGTGTATCCCGCGAACATTACCCTGAAATTTGCTCTGAATAAACCAGTAAAGAAAACTTTTGCGGCTTCTTTAAAGTATCTGAAATAGGCGTTTATCCAACGCGTACGTTGTTTTTGCATGCTGTTGCCATCGCTTACTTTTTCATCATAAAGAATAGCGTCTGATGCATAGCCGATTGTAGTTTGCTTGGATAATTCGCATTGCAGCTTCTTATCAAACCCACCAAATAAACTATCGTAAGAAACGGATTTGTACATTTTTATGTCTACAACTGTACCCCGTCCTGAAATGTTTGCATTAAGGCCCAGTTTTGAAGGAACCCTTCTGTCTATAAAATTGTAATACTGGTCATTAATTGTGTCAAGCTTTGCAAATGTTGTGTCTATATTCTTAGGTGCCAGTGTGCTTTGTACCGCTTTAAAGCCTTTGTTGTAGTAAGCATTCATTACCTTGAAAAAGTCAGGATGCACCAGGTTGTCTGCATCAAGTATGGCCAGTGCGTCAAACTTATCTTCAGGAATGTGTTGCAGGGCTAATTGTATGGATTTTATTTTTGAATGCAATGCCACAGGTGGATGAAAAATGTGCAACCTGTCATCCTTGCATGGCAGGTCTATAGGAGGGCAGTCGTCGGCAATAACAAAGAATGAAATGTTATTATAGGTTTGTTTTAAAAGCGAATCCAGTATAGGCTCCAAAAAGTCAACATTCTGATGAAGCGGGACCAGTACAGCAAAAGAATAATTCTTCAGCTGTGGATTCTGATAAGAAATCTTTTTTGCAAATCTTAGGTTTAACAAATCCAGCAATACGAATATTGTCACTATTGCAAAATAGCTCATTATCCATATCTCAAACGCATAGAAAATATATAAACCAATTTTTCCGGCTAACTCCATAATGATTATTTAAAACTGCTATTGGCAGGGAACAGATATCGATTGTCGGATTTTTGTTATTGTCGCAACAATAGAACAATAATTGTACCTGCTTTTTCAAAAAAGAAACCTTTTAAATATTTTCAAAGAAAGTTTTCTGCTACTACTCTGCTGAAACGACCTTAAGCTATTCTACCTATCTTTTCCTTATTTACAGATCTGCCACCACTAGCCTGTGCATTTTCAGGCTTATTGCGGGGAGACTGTTGAAGCCTGAAAATTCCATGCGATTCCTTTAAAGAAAAAGCGAAGGTGTTCAAACTGTTTTTTGGTTAGAAATTTAAGGGTCATTTTAGGTATCGTAGCTAATGTGAAAAATGCGTAAAACGTAAGCAGTTGAATTTTCTTCGCATTTCTTCGCATATAATAAATCCTGTTGCGGGTGTGGTAATAAACCTTTATTGTGCTCTGTTTACCTACAGTCATTGATTCCTTATGGTAAATAGTTGCGTAACCCTGGTATATAATTTTGTAGCCGGCTCTTATAATCCGGGTGCTCCAGTCTACTTCTTCATAGTAAAGAAAAAAGTTCTCGGCAAACATGCCAACCTTCTCAATCACTTCGCGCTTTACCAGCATAGCTGCTCCATGCGCACAGTAAGTGGTGGACATAAAATCAAACTGGCCTTTATCTTCCTGCTTGTTGCCAACGGTTGAGTTTTGGCAGGTGTACATATTCATGCTGGTAAACCCTGCATACTGAATAATACCAGGCTGATAGAAGTATTTGATTTTGGGGCTTACAACGCCAACTGATTCATCAAAAGCGAAAGGTTCCAACAGTTTGTCCAGCAAGTCGGGAGTGATTTCTGTATCATTATTTACAATAAATACAAAGTCCCCTTTACTGGCTTTTATACCTACGTTATTGCCACCTGTGAAACCAAGATTTTCTTTGCAGCGTATAACCTGTACGTTGGGATACTCTCCATTTAAAAAACGTTCCGTGTGATCTTCCTTCGAGGCATTATCAACCACTATGGTCTCAAAATTTTTATAGTTGAGCCGCTTGGTTGATTCCAAAAATTCGCATGTCACATCAGCAGAATTGTAGTTTACTGTGATGATCGAAATTAAGGGTTGCTTCATGTTTTACGTTTAGTGTTAAATCCCTTCGTTATTCTCTTTTAAACATTCGATTTTTGTAACATAGCGAACGGCGTTTTTACCATAATCCACAGGTCAACAAAAAGAGAATTGTTTTTTGCGTAGGCGATGTCCAGTTCAATTCGTTCTTCAATTGACATATCGTCTTCACCGCGTTTCATTATCTGCCAGAGACCTGTAATACCGGCCGGTGCGTCAAAACGGTTGGCCCAATGGTCATTGGTAAGTGTTGCGGCCTCATACAAGGGTAATGGACGATTACCGACAAGTGACATATGTCCCAGTAATACATTCAGCAACTGAGGCAGTTCGTCAATGCTTGTGTTTCTTAAGAAGGAGCCAATTTTTGTAATCCTTGGATCATCTTTTATTTTAAGGAATTTTGGAGCCTTGTCATCTTCTTTTTCCTTACCACCATACTGGTTTAAATGAGACAGGTCCTGTAACTTCTTGTCTGCATTTACAACCATTGTCCTGAACTTGTAAAATTTGAAAACCTTATAGCGCCTGCCCGCTCTTTTTGAAATATAAAATATAGGCCCCCTGGATTCTAACTTGATTGCCAGGGCCACTACAGTAAAAAGAGGCAACAGCATTAGCAGCAGGGCAGAGGATACAAGTATATCCAGTGTTCTGCGCAATGCATGGCTAACGGATCTATTTAAATGTTTTGCGTGATTTGGAATAACGATTTTAGAAGAAACCATTTTTTTATACCTGCTCAGAAAGTTAATCTTGAAATCAAGATCATCAACGTCATCCAAAGAACTGATGGCGTCGTCTATAACACGGTATTTTTTGATTTCAGCTATAATCGTTTCCGAAACTTCCTGCGTATAAAGAATTACAGGAACCGCGGTGTGAAGTTTTAATTTTCTAACTGCATCAATTTGCTTGGAATGCAAACCTTTCTCGTCATTTTTAATAACGATGGCTGCAATTTCCCGTGCCGGCAACATTCTCATTTGTTCAATGGTGAGAAGATCGCTTGCGAAAGGCAGTTGATACAAAGGATAACCATGAGAAAAAAGGCGCTGAGCCTCATCTTTCCCGAAAGGACCAATTAACAATAGTAGTTTACTTTTAGTCGTCGCACCATTTTCAGAGATCAGCAGTACCTTGTTAACCGATGGAATAGCATTTAATTGTGTGTTGTCACATTCTTGCAAAGGAACCATAGGTGTCTTTTTAAAAAAATAAATTATTCTTTTACTGGTACAGCAGACAAATAGTTAGAGGTTTTAAGCACGCCTGATAAATGTTGTAGCAAATTAACAGGCTCAAAAGGCTTTTTGATACATCCGTGTATCAGATCTTTATCGGTTGCCAACGCAACATCTTCCAGTTGGCTGGACGATAATACTACGATGGGGATGTTCTTATATAAAATGCTTTTCTTCAGGTACACGATCAATTCCCACCCATTAATGGAAGGCATATTTATATCAGTTAGTATTAAGTCAGGTACAAATCCTTGAGATAGTAACATCATTGCCGTTAATCCATCATCTGCCGAGCGCACATTATATGACTTCTTAAGAATCGTTTCTAACAAATATCTCATCGGAACATTATCTTCTACAATTAATATCTTTTTCATAATCTCATTTATTTCTGCGCCAGAGGGCAGTTAATCAATTTAATAGCTACCAAAACACGTACATACGCAAGCAAATGGTAACGATTAATCACAGGAAGTGGAGCAGATAATGAGTAATTCTTAAAGTGGATATTCAGGATAGAAAACGGAAATTTCAAAGGAGGATAAACGGTGGCGGAATTTCCAGGATTGGATGATGCTTTTTTGTTTATGCTAAAATAGTAAACTTCCACAAAGAAGCAAAAAAAAAGTGAAAATCTCTTTAAAAAAAATAATTTATTAATAGTCAATAATACATTTTAATAATACTGATATTTCCACGCACTTTTAGAATACTGCCAGGCAAAATTTTTGCCAGGATAGCTTTACTTCAAAAAACTTGCCATTAATTCATCTCTGGTAAGATATACAACTTCACACACTTTTGTTACCAGTGCAGGTACCGTATGGAGGTCAATATTTTGTTTGGTGCGCAACTCTATCTGTAGAATATCCTGCCTTATACTTTCTATGCGCATCGTATCTATGGAGGGTTTCAGCTTGTGGGCTAACAGGCTCACTTCCTGCCAATTGCTTTCCTTGCAGGCAATTTGCATTTCTGCAGCCATCGGCGGGATTGTTTCGCAAAAAACTTTTGCAAGTTCTTTCACGAAGTTGAGGTCATTGTTAGTTAATTGAAGAAGATGTTCAATATTGAAATAAGAATTTGCCATGGAAATATATAGTCTTGCACGATTTTAAAATGGAACCGCACAGGTGCTCAAAAGTAGGCTTAAAACAAATAGTAAAACTAATTGTGATATTTGGAAACTACTAGTTCGTTGTTCTTAATCATGCGGTAAATGGTAGATTTACCAATATCTAATTTTTCAGCCACCTTTAATACATCGTACTGGTAAACTTCAAGATAATGTTGAATCAGCCTGGTGGTAAAGTCTCTCAGGGTAACGTCTTCACCGTTCATTTTTTCGATGTAGCTATTACTGGAAATATTGATATGTGGAGCATCAATTTCATTTTCATCGCTCATTACACAGGCCAGTTCTACTATGGATTTTAACTCGCGGATATTTCCCGGGAAATTATACAGCATCAGCTTTTTCTTAGCCTCAACGGTTAAGGTTTTTGTCTGCAAACTGTTTTCTTTACAGAACTGATCAATAAAAAAACGTGCGATAAGGATAATATCATTGCCGCGGTCCCTCAATGGCGGCACAACAACGGGCAAGCCAAGAAGCCTGTAGTAAAGATCTTCCCTGAAACGTCCGTTTTTTACCTCATGCAGCAAATTTTTGTGGGTTGCCACAATTATCCTCACGTCGATTGGAACCAGTTGATTGCTTCCAACACGGGTGATCTCTTTTTCCTGCAGAACACGTAATAGTTTTGCCTGCAGGCTTAAATCCATTTCACCAATTTCATCCAGGAACAAAGTACCCTTGTGTGCTTCTTCAAATTTACCGATGCGCCTTCCGGCAGCGCCTGTAAACGCGCCTTTTTCGTGGCCGAATAGGTCACTTTCCAGTAAATCTTTAGGTATGGCAGCAACGTTCACCGCTACAAACGGTTGTTTTTTTCGCAGTGAATTGAAGTGTATCGATTTGGCAACCAGTTCTTTACCTGTACCGGTTTCACCATTAATAGAAACGGTAATATTTGTTTTTGAGGCTTTGTCTATCCATTGAAAAACCTGGCGAATTGGATCGCTGTTGCCGATCATCACTTTTTGAAAATCATATTTTTTGGCAACTTCATTCCGCAGGTTGTCCAGCTCCTTTTTCAATTCAATGGTTTCACGTAAATGTTGAACAGCGATCCATAGGCGTTCCTTGGTGTCGTCATCCTTAACAATATAATCGTGCACACCTTTCTTTAAAAGGTCTATCGCAATTTTAATGTCGTTCTGGCCGGAAATAAAAATAATCTTGGTATCGGGGCTTAACTCTTTTATCTGCGATAATAGTTGATCGCCGGTTCCATCAGGCAATGAGTAATCTAATGTAACAATATCAGGCTTTTCGTGCAATGCATCCAGAAACGCCCGTGCTGAAGTAAATTTTTTTACCTGGTGATCGGGGTTTAGTGACAGATGATGTGCTAACAATGAACAATAAAAAGCATCATCTTCGACAATATGGATCAAGATTGGCGTTGGTTTCATAAAATATTAAACATTCTTCCTTTGAGAGATGTAAATATCGTTTTTTCTTTTAAAATCATCATAAGACTTATTGTGGCCCGCAATTCTTGCGCCCGTTTTTATGATGAATATATTTCTAAAAGTACGCTTAGCAGCCGTTTCTGTAAAAATTGTCCGTTTTCTAAAAACGAACGGTTATTTTTGTTAGAAATGAATTTGTTGAACTGAATTAGTCCAAACGGCAACCTTTAATTGCTGTTCGGCGGCTAAAAGTTTTAAAGCAAGCAGATGAAAGTTACGGACGAATTAATTGATAACCTGGCGCATTTGTCCAGGCTGCATTTTACTGAAATTGAAAAAAACGCCTTAAAAAGCGATTTTGAAAAGATTCTGAGTTTTGTTGAACAGCTAGGTGAAATTGATACAACAGGTGTTGAACCTTTGTTGCACATGGGCGAGGCGATTAATGTACTAAGGGAAGATGCAGTAAAAGGTTCTGTTACGAGGGAAGAAGCTTTATTAAATGCGCCCGTTCACGACGAGGCTTTTTTCAAAGTGCCAAAGGTTATAAAAAATCCATCAGCATAATATTCTTAAAACAATAGACGCAGTATGCAATCCATCATTCATCTTGAACAGATCCGGAAGTCGTATTTCATGGGTTCACAATCCATCGAAGTTCTGAAAGGCATTTCGCTCGATATATTTAAGAATGAATATGTGGCGCTAATGGGCCCAAGCGGTAGCGGAAAAAGCACCCTGATGAATATTTTGGGTTGCCTTGATACGCCAACCGGCGGCACATATGTGCTGAATGGCAAAGATGTAAGCAAAATGACGGACGATGATTTGGCCGATGTGCGCAACCATGAAATTGGGTTCGTATTCCAGCAATTCAATCTTTTGCCCAGGCTTACAGCCGCAGAAAATGTTGCCTTGCCACTGGTCTATGCCGGTGTTAGCAAGAAAGAAAGGATGGAAAGAGCGCTTGACTCCCTTAAGAAAGTTGGATTGGAAACGAGAAGCCATCATAAACCCAATGAAATGAGTGGTGGCCAGATACAACGTGTAGCTATAGCCAGGGCACTTGTAAATAATCCATCATTGTTACTGGCAGATGAACCCACTGGTAACCTCGACTCAAAAACTTCGGTGGAAGTAATGGAGATCTTTGGGCAAATTCAGGCAGGGGGAAACACAGTCGTACTTGTTACCCACGAAGAAGATATTGCCGCTTATGCAAAAAGGGTAATTCGCCTGCGTGACGGAATTGTTGAAAGCGATCAGCCAAAGGCACATGGATTGTCGGCTGTGCACCATAACGTTTAGTAGCTGTTAGCTTTTAGGCTATCAGCATTCAGCTATAAGGCAGGCGCCTTTATCGATTGGAGCATCAATCCGCATACTTCATTTTACATCTAACATCGTACATCTTACATCTAACATAGTATGGCTTTAAAGATCTATACAAAGACAGGAGATAAGGGCAAGACCTCGCTTATCGGCGGAACGAAGGTTCCTAAAAGCCATATCCGTATTGAGAGTTATGGTACTGTTGATGAATTAAACTCTTATATAGGATTACTGAATGATCATTTAAACGATGGCCATACCAATACTGTATTGAAAGAAATACAGGACAGGCTTTTTACCATTGGCTCATCGCTGGCTTGCGACCCTGAAAAGGAGCCGTTGATGAAGATACCCGACCTAAAGGAAGATGACATCACTTTTCTTGAAAAAGAGATAGACAAGATGAACGAGGTATTACCGGCAATGAAATATTTTATACTTCCAGGCGGCCATGTAGCTGTTTCAACGGCTCATGTTACGCGCTGTGTTTGCCGCAGGGCCGAACGCATCTGTGTACAAATGCAGGAGGAAGGAATGTTTGTTGAACCCATTGTAATCAAATATATCAACCGCTTAAGCGATTATCTTTTTGTTGTGGCAAGATATGCCGCGCACTTATTTCAGGTTGAAGAAGTGGCGTGGAAGCCGAGAGTGTAAAGCTTTCAACTATCAGCTACTTTGTCTAAATGCATGTTTCTTCAGTTACCTGTGAGCTTTGTAAACTGGTTTAATTGCGTAAAACGTTAGTTAATTTCCGGATCCAACAAGCAGTGATTTGACGTTCTGCAGGACGCTCTAAGCATAGAGGCCTCTTCAAACAAATTCCCCGGACTGCTTGCACTTCTCCAAATCTTGTATTACTTTGTTTGAACAATATTTCTTATGACTAACGGCGAGTAAAGTTTTTCGACCTATGATTTTTTGCGATTATGGTAGGTGATGATTTCTAACATTCCAACTGATTCGCATGAAACACATACCCGTACTATCTGAGCGTTTAGCAACACTGCTATTTGTTGTACTTCATTTTTTTGTTGCATCTGTATCATTCAGTCAAACCATTAAGGGAACAGTTGTTGATTCGGTTAATAAACCAATGTCGCGCGCAAATGTATTGTTGCTGAAAGAAAAAGACTCTTCGCTGGTGAAAGCAATTATATGCGATGAGAAAGGAACTTACTTTTTTGAAAATATTGCCGATGGAAATTACCTGATAGTCTCCAATTTTGTAAACTACAAAGAAGCTTATAGCAGCCCGTTTGCTGTTAATAAAACAAGTCCTAAATTAACGGTTCATCCAATTATTCTGAAGGAGCAAACCGCTGCTTTGACCGAGGTTGCTGTCTACATTAAAAAGCCACTATTGGAACAAAAGATAGACAGGCTCGTTATTAACGTTGCAAGCAGCATTACATCCGCAGGCAACACGGCACTGGAAGTACTCGAGCGTTCACCGGGTGTTATAGTTGATCATCAGAACAACAGTATTGCCATGAATGGCAAAAGCGGTGTTGTTTTAATGATCAACGGAAAAATAAGCAGGGCACCAGTTTCCGCGGTGATGCAATTATTGGAGTCAATGCCATCAGGTAACATCGAGAAAATAGAATTGATCACTACTCCGCCTGCAAACCTTGATGCAGAAGGCAACGCAGGGTATATAAACATTGTTTTAAAAGAAAACAATAACATAGGTACTAACGGATCTTTTTCAGGAACGATTGGTTATGGCAAGGGGCTGGTGACACAAGCCGCCGTTAATGTAAACCATCGAAAAGGGAAAATAAATTTGTATGGAGATCTTTCATATTCTCGCATTCGTAAACCTTTGCCGGTAGATGCGTACAGTGTTATTTCAAATAACGGAGTTGAAACTAAAACCACTTTTACCACCGATAGAGTGGAAACAATCCCGAACGTGAACGGGCGGGCTGGAATCGATATCGAGCTTTCAAAAAAAACAATGCTGGGGGTTTTGTTTTCAGGATATAATAATAAGTACCAACAAACAGAACATAACATTAGTTCAATTACTAAGGATGGCGTACTCGATACCACCATACATCACTATAATAATGAAATTAATCATTGGTATAGCTTGACAGGAAATATTAATCTTCAACACAATTTTAATGAAAATGACAAGCTGGTTTTCAACGTGGATTATATGTACTACAAGAATAATCAACCGGTGAATTACCAAAGTGTTTATTATGATGGCAATAGTCATTATGTGTATGAAGAATACTTCAGAAGCGGAAAGAAAACTCCTATGTCTTTTTGGATTTTTGCCGCTGATTATTCAAAAAAAATAGGGAATAATCTAAGTTTGGATGCGGGTTTAAAAGAAACCATTTCGATGTTTGATAACGACATAAGTTTCGATCGATTAATACAGAATGAGTGGGTGAGGGATGATTCATTATCTGCAAAATATACGCTAAAGGAAAACTACAGTGCCGCCTATACGTCTTTAAATGCAAAACTCGGTAAGCGTACGGAAGCTAAGCTGGGACTGCGTTACGAGTACACTAACTCGAACCTGGGAACTGTTGAACAAAAAAACATTGTTGACAGGCACTATGGCAATCTTTTCCCGAGTTTTTTTATCACGCATAAAATCAATGACAACAATGCAATCGATTTTTCTTACAGCCGCCGCATAACCCGGCCCACCTTTAGTGACCTGGCACCGTTTACTTATTATGCCAATGCCAATACGCTGCTAACAGGTAATCCAGCTTTGCAGCCTGCCATCTCCGATAACTTTAAAGCAGGATATACGTTTAAGAGTTATCTGCTTTCTGTTTCATATTCAAAAGAAGACAATTCCATTGCAAAGTTTCAGCCACATTCAGATTCTTTAACAAATAAAATGGTATTGTCTGCTGAAAATCTTAATAATCAAAAAACAGTTTCAGTCATTCTTTTTTTGCCATTTAATGTAACCAAATGGTGGGTAATGCAGTTAAGTGTAACAGGCTTGTGGCAGCAGGTAAGCGCAACTTACAAAGGCAATCCTATTTCTGTAGAGCAGATGAATTATCGCATCAATGGAAGCCAGCGATTTACATTGCCAAAAGATTTTTCTATAGAATTATCCGGTTATTATCAGTCGAAATTTTTAGCTGGCATTTACGAAGTAAGTGGCTTTGGTTCGCTGGATGTAGGTATAAAGAAAAAACTCAGTGGGAGAGGAGGTGCTTTTACTTTGAATGCGATAAATATACTGAACACATCGCTTTTTAAAGCACAAGTAAATATTCCGGAGCACAACCTGGTTACAGGAGTGAAAATAAATTTCTCGCAGCCTACCATTAAACTTACCTACACAAGAAATTTTGGCAAAGAGAAATTACGAGCGACCAGAAATTATTCAACCAGTGCGGAAGAGGTGAATCAAAGAACGCAAAGAAACTGATGATTCAGTTTGAGTTTTACAGACAGAACAATTCCAGGGAAATTAATTAATTATTTTTCCATCCTTCATATGCAATATCCTGTCACTCATGTCAGCTAATTCTTCATTATGTGTAACAATTAAAAAAGTTTGCTTAAACTCATTGCGGAGCTGAACAAAAAGATCATGCAGGTCCTTCGCATTTTTGCTGTCCAGGTTACCGGTTGGCTCGTCTGCAAATACAATTGAGGGTTTATTAATGAGTGCGCGTGCTACAGCCACCCTTTGCTGCTCACCGCCACTCAGCTGCTGCGGTTTGTTGTCGGACCGCTGACTTAGGCCCAGAAGCTCTAACAGATGCATGGCTTCGTCCTGTACATCTTTCTTTTTCCTTCCGGCAATCCATCCGGGAATGCAAATATTTTCCACCGCAGTAAATTCAGGAAGCAGGTGGTGAAACTGGAAAACAAAACCGATGTTGGTGTTTCTAAAGTTGGCCAGTTTTTTTCCGGAATAAGTATGGAGAGGAGTATTGTTCAGAAATATGCTGCCGCTATCTGCCGCATCCAGCGTTCCCAGAATGTGCAACAGGGTGCTTTTTCCGGCACCGGAAGAGCCTACAATAGAAACAATTTCACCCTGGTTAATCTCAATATCAACGCCTTTCAACACTTCTAACTGGCCATATTTTTTATAAATGCCTTCAGCTTTGAGCATAAAAATCGAATTTCTGGATAACAGCAAACCTAGCCACAATAAAGAAAGAAAAAGCAGTTATCCCGAAATTTTTATTAATATTTACTCACTTAAGCAACCGTACATTTGGTTATTTCGTTACAAAACTTACATTTGCGCAAAATTTAAAAGGCTTACTATGTTCTGGACACTAGAATTAGCCAGCTATCTTGAAGATGCTCCCTGGCCTGCAACCAAAGATGAATTAATCGATTATGCCATTCGTTCCGGTGCTCCTATTGAGGTTGTGGAAAACCTTCAGGAACTCGAAGACGAAGGTGAAGTCTATGAGAGTATAGAAGATATCTGGCCAGATTACCCGAGCCAGGAAGATTTCCTGTTTAATGAAGACGAGTATTAAGATACTCCTATATAGTTAATCAAGGGATAAACCATCAGGCTGCAACTTTCGGTGCGCTTTATGGTTTATCCCTTAAAACAAAAACGTTCATTGTGAACGTCAGGCAAATCAAACCCATCCTTGCCTTGCCCATAAATTCTGCTTATACAATTATCTTTCTTAGAGCAAATTATCTCCAGCCTCCGCATTTTTAAATTTGGAACCTTCTAAATAAAATACCCTTCGCGTGCTTTCCATAGCATAAGGTCTCGGGTTATTACCTCAATAGCTGATGGTTGTTCGCATTGATCATTATCCCTGCAAATATTTTTTATATTACCTGTATTGCTTAACTTGTATCCCGCCGGAAAAGCGGTATGATTAGCTATTTGCTGCCCAATGAAGCGCATACGCAGTTTTTCACTTCTTAATCGGGTAAAAAAAGGTAACATTAAGATAAAAAACAGGAATCAAAAACACCTTAAAAAGAATTTCTTTGGATGCTCAAGCATTCTATTAAGCGATTTAAATACGATGCACAAACCATATGACTATGTCAAAAAACAAATACCTCTTTCCGCTAATCCTTGTAACATCTCTGTTTTTTTTGTGGGGCTTTGCGTACGGCCTTTTAGACGTACTGAATAAGCATTTCCAGGAAGCGCTGAACATTACCAAAAGGAGGTCAACGTTATTGCAGGGCGCCTATTTCGGAGCCTACTTTTTGATAGCATTGCCTGCCGGAATAATGATGAACAAGTACGGATATAAAAGAGGAATTATTGCCGGGCTTTTATGTTATGCTGTGGGAGCGTTCATGTTTTATCCCGCCGCGCAATTAGCCAGCTTCAACTTTTTCTTATTGGCTTTGTTTATTTTGGCTGCTGGGTTAACCTGCCTTGAAACGGCCGCGAATCCTTATGTTACAGTATTAGGTAACCCGGCTACATCTGAAACAAGGCTTAACCTGTCGCAGTGCTTCAATGGGCTTGGTGCTTTCTTAGGCCCCGTAATTGCGGCGGATCTGTTTTTTGGCAGTGCTGATAAAGGCAATCTCGATTCGGTAAAACTTATTTACATTATAATTGGTGTAGTTGTATTGGTTGTTGCAGGTTTGTTCTTCCGTACAAAGCTGCCCGAGATAAAAGAAAGCGAGCAGGTTTCATCTGTAAGCCAGGACAAAAAACCATTATTCAGCCACAGCAACTTTACCGGTGGCGTTATTGCCCAGTTTTTTTATGTTGCTGCGCAGGTAGGGATCGCTGCTCTGTTTATTAACTATTGCACTGAAAGCAAAAATGGAATAGACAACGCCAGTGCGTCGCATTTGTTGTCAATAAGCTTATTGTTGTTTACTATAGGCCGTTTTGCAGGCACAGCACTTATGCGTAAAATAGCGCCTAACAAGCTGTTGACTGTCTATGCGGTTATAAACATAGTTCTGTGTGCACTAATAATGATGGATAACGGATGGATGTCCATCTATGCATTAATGGTAGTATTCTTCTTCGAATCAATTATGTTCCCGACCATTTTTGCTTTGGGTATAAAAGATCTTGGCCATCATACTAAAAAAGGATCTTCATTTATTATCATGTCAATTGTTGGCGGTGCACTGGTTCCATATGTAATGGGTGTTCTGGCTGACAACCGTTCAACAGCTTTCGCATATATAGTACCATTGGTTTGCTTTATTGTAGTGGCCTGGTATGGTTGGAAAGGATATAAGGTTAAAGGTGGTGTTGAATCTTCGGAAGGAGTAAAGGTTGCGTTTAGGCACTAGTAGTGAATGGTGAATAGTCAATAGTGAAAGGTGATACAGCGTGAGGTTCATTTAGTCAATGGTAAATAATGAAAGGTGTGGCAGTGTGATGGAATTAAGATGAACGATTGTGTTGTGCGGTTGTTCGGATAAAGAAGCGTATAACATCCGAGTACTTCGTACTTGCCGTTAAGGTTGTATAAAAAAAGAAACGCTGATTCACCTAACGTACTTCGTACCTCGTAATTCGTACTTATTAAGAGCGTTTAAGAATTAAATAAAACTTGTCAAAAGGATGAAAAGATATTGTCTCGCATTAGATCTGGTAGATGATGAAAAAATGATCGCTGAATATGAAGATTATCATACCCGTGTTGCTCCTGAAATTAAGGAAAGCATCACGAGTGCCGGAATAACTGTAATGGATATTTATCGCGCAGGCAACAGGTTATTTATGATTATGGAAACAACTGATGATTTCTCTTTTGAAGAAAAAGATAAAATGGATGCAGCCAACCAAAAAGTCCAGGTGTGGGAGCAGCTCATGTGGAAATATCAGCAGGCGCTGCCTTTTGCAAAGCCCGGTGAAAAATGGGTTATGATGAAACAGATCTTTGCATTGTAGTCTTATCAATGCTTTTCGCATCACACATTACATGATAAAACGATTTTAAAATAAATACATTAAAAGACGAGCGTATGTTCAGTTTACAGGATAAGCATGCTGTAGTAACGGGCGGTGGAAGTGGAATAGGTAAGGCTGTGTGTTTGTTATTTGCACAACAGGGTGCAACAGTTCATATTATTGATATCGGGGAAGAAGCAGCAGGCGGTACAGCCAATGAGATCAGGCAAAACGGCGGAAACGCAGAAGCTCATGTTTGCGATGTTACCAATCAGCAACAGGTGACTGATATTTTCGGCTCTATCAAAAAAATAGATATCCTGGTTAACAGTGCAGGCATTTCTCATATAGGAAAGGCACATACTACAGGCGAAGCCGATTTTGACCGCATTTTTAATGTGAACGTTAAAGGTGTATACAATTGCCTTTTTGCTGCAATACCATTAATGAAACAGCAAGGCGGTGGTGTTATATTGAACATGAGTTCTGTTGCAGCTATAGTTGGACTGGTTGATCGTTTTGCATACTCAATGAGTAAAGGAGCAGTTGCTGCAATGACTTTATCTGTCGCGAAGGATTACCTGGCCGACAACATCCGTTGCAACTCAATTTCTCCTGGCCGTGTACACACCCCATTTGTTGATGGTTTTCTTGCAAAGACTTATCCCGGTAGAGAAGCTGAGATGTTTGAAAAATTGTCAAAAACACAGCCTATCGGCCGTATGGGAAAGCCAATCGAAATTGCAGGATTGATTCTCTATTTATGTAGTGATGAATCATCTTTCATCACCGGTACGGATTATCCGATTGACGGCGGATTTGTTAAATTAAACACTTAGATAATGGAGAATTGACAATTGAAAATTGACAATGAAGTTTTAGATTACCTTCTTCACATTGTCAATTTTCAATTTTCAATTCTATAAAGTCAACTTTCAACTTTCAATTAAAAAATATTTTATGAGACTGATCAGATTTGGTGAAGCAAATAAAGAAAAAACAGGGATAATTATTGGTGATGTAAAGTATGATACTTCTGCTTTTGGGGAAGATTATAACGAGCAATTTTTTGAGCATGATGGCTTAAACAGGCTGCAGAAATTTTTGGATGAAAATCAGTCCAATCTTCCGGAAGTGCCTGCTGACGTGCGTTTGGGAAGCCCGGTTGCTCGTCCATCCAAGATTATTTGCATCGGGTTAAACTATGCAGACCACGCAAAAGAAACAGGCGCTGCAACACCTTCTGAACCTGTGATCTTCTTTAAATCTACCACTTCATTAACTGGTCCGAACGATCCGATTATGATCCCTAAAGATTCGGTAAAAACGGATTGGGAAGTAGAATTGGCAATCGTTATTTCCAAGAAAGCAAGCTATGTAGAAGAAAGCGATGCGCTTGATCATGTTGCCGGCTACGTATTACATAACGACGTTAGTGAGAGAGAGTTTCAATTAGAAAGAAACGGCACATGGGATAAAGGCAAAGGTTGTGATACGTTTGCGCCACTCGGGCCATTCCTTGCAACACAAGATGAAGTTGACGACATAAACAATATGCGTTTATGGCTGACAGTTAACGGCACAAAAATGCAGGATGGTACCACCGCAAATCTCATTTTCAAAATACCATTTATCATTTCTTACGTGAGCAAGTTCATGACCTTGTTACCTGGTGATGTTATCTCAACGGGAACACCGGCTGGCGTTGGATTGGGAATGAACCCACAGGTATTTTTAAAGGCAGGTGATGTTGTTGAATTGGGTATAGACGGTTTAGGCACATCCAAACAGCAGGTTATAGCATATGCAAAAAATTGATGCACACCAGCATTTCTGGCAGTATGATCCTGTAGCGCATAGCTGGATTCCTGATGAAGCAATCAGGCGGAATTTTATGCCTGAGGATCTTTATCCTGTGCTGCAACACAACGGTATTGACGGATGTGTGTTGGTGCAGGTAGATCAGGCTGAAACTGAGAATGATTTTCAGTTGGAGAATGCCGAAAAATTTGATTTCATCAAAGGTTATGTAGGATGGGTTGATCTGCAGGCTGATAATATTGCTGACCGCCTTTCTTACTATAAAGGCTTTGATAAGGTAAAAGGATTCAGGCATATTCTTCAGGGAGAAGAAGACAGGGCGTTAATGCTGAAACCTGCATTCACCAATGGAATAGAATTGTTGAAACAGTTTGGCTTTACCTACGACATACTTATTTTTCCCGATCAGTTACAATACGCGGCAAACCTGGTGAAGCAATTTCCCGATCAACCTTTTGTAATTGATCATATCGCTAAACCATACATTAAAGATGGATTAATAGACGATTGGAAAAAAGATATGGAAGCAATCTCCCAATACGAAAATGTGTATTGCAAAATATCTGGTATGGTTACAGAGGCGGATCATAAAAACTGGAAGAAAGAACAATTTACGCCATACCTGGATGTGGTGGTAAAAACATTCGGAACAGAACGCATTATGTATGGTTCGGACTGGCCTGTATGCCTTGCCGCTGGCTCTTATGAAGCAATGAAAGAAATAGTTGACGCTTATTTTTCTTCATTCTCTAATGATGAGCAAAATGCATTTTGGGGTGGCAACGCGATAAAATTTTATGGCTTGGAAGATTAGCGATTTTCTTCCAACCCATGTCTTGCGATATTCAGATCAAATTAATCAACTGGCCGGGGCGTAAAGCTGATTGCTGATCGCTGAAGGCTGAAAGCAAAACAACTATGGACTTACAGTTAAAAGATAAAATCATTATTGTAACAGGTGGCGCAAAGGGCATTGGTGAAGGTATAGTAAAAGTATTAGCCGCGGAAGGCGCAATTCCTGTTATTGTTGGAAGAAATGAAGAAGACAACATAAAAACCTTGAAGGAAGTAGAAACTGCCGGTGGCAAAGCATTTCAGATTGTTGCTGAGCTTACCAGGCCCGAAGCTTGCGCGAAGGCGGTACAAACAATTATTGAGAAAACAGGCCGTATTGATGGCCTTGTAAATAACGCGGGTGTAAACGACGGTGTTAACCTGGAGAATGGTAATTACGAAGCCTTTATGGCATCGCTTCATAAAAACCTTGTGCATTATTACCTGATGGCGCAGTACGCACTTCCTGAACTGAAGAAGAGCAAAGGTGCCATTGTAAATATTACGTCAAAAACTGCAGAGACAGGGCAGGGCGGAACATCTGCATACGCAGCGGCCAACGGCGGAAGAAATGCGCTAACTCGCGAATGGGCAGTTGAACTATTGAAGTACGGCATTCGTGTAAACGCCATAGTTGTTGCTGAGTGTTGGACGCCACTGTATGAAAACTGGATTAAAACGTTACCTAATCCGGATGAAAAATTAAAACAAATCGTTGCGAAAATTCCTTTGGAGAACAGGATGACAACCTCCGAAGAAATTGCGAATACAACGGCATTTCTTTTATCAGAAAGATCTAGCCACACTACTGGCCAATTGATTCATGTGGATGGCGGCTATGTGCATTTGGACAGAGCGATTGAAAATTAGGTTTAAGGGCATAAGGTGTAGGGCGTGAGGTATCAGGTATGAGGTAGAAGGAACAAAGCAAGAAGTGTAAGGTATAGGGAAGAAGATGTACGCTTCAGGGTTTCTACCTCACACTTCAAAGCCTGATACCTGACACCTGAAACCTCACAGCTAAAATCAACCAACTGCTATATGAAAAAGCAACTCATCGCCTTATTAACTCTGGTAACTTGCGTAATTGCTACACAAGCGCAGGACCGTTACCAGTCTACCTGGGAATCTTTAAAAAAATACCAGACACCCGATTGGTTCAAAGATGCCAAATTCGGGATATTCATTCACTGGGGAGTGTATTCGGTACCTCAGTACAATAGTGAATGGTACCCGAGGCACATGTATGAACAGGGATCGGATGAGTTCAAACATCATGTAGCAACGTATGGCCCGCAGAATAAGTTTGGATATAAAGATTTCATTCCACAGTTTAAAGCCGAGAAATTCAATGCAGATGAATGGGCTGACCTTTTTGTAAAAGCAGGCGCAAAGTATGTAGTTCCTGTGGCTGAGCACCACGATGGTTTTGCGATGTACAAAACAACATTGTCAAAATGGAACGCTGCTGAAATGGGGCCGAAACGTGATGTGATTGGTGAATTAAGCCAGGCCATCAAAAAAAGGAATATTGTATTTGGATTATCCTCGCACCGCATAGAGCATTGGTTTTTTATGAATGGTGGAAGGAAGTTTGATTCAGATGTAAATGACCCTAAATACGCAGATTTTTATGGCCCTGCGAGAGAAGAGAATGAAACGATGTCGCCCGAGTACATGAACGACTGGTTATTGAGATGTACCGAGCTGGTGGATAAATATCAGCCACAATTATTTTGGTTCGATTGGTGGATAGAACAACCTGCTTTAGATGCGTATAAAAAATCATTCGCTTCATATTACTATAACAAAGGGCTTGAGTGGAACAAAGGTGTAGTGATCAACTACAAGTACGAAGGGTTTAAAGAAGGAACGGCTGTGCTCGACATAGAGCGTGGAAAGCTGACTGGCATTCGCGATTTATACTGGCAAACGGATGATGCAGTTGGATTTAAATCATGGGGATATATTCCCAATGAAAACTTCAAATCTCCAAAATATCTGATTACCAATCTTGTTGATATAGTTAGCAAAAATGGTAACCTCTTATTGAATATAGGCCCAAAGCCTGACGGAACCATTCCCCGGGAACAACAGGATCTATTGCTTGCAATAGGTAAATGGCTGGGGGTAAATGGTGAAGCAATTTATGGAACAAGGCCATGGAAGAGTTTTGGCGAAGGGCCCACAGAAGTTGTTGGCGGTGCTTTCGGAGATAGTAAGATGAAGCCTTTCACTGCACAGGATATTCGTTTTACAACAAAGGGAGACACATTGTATGCCATTACCCTTGATGTTCCAAAGGCAGTAATTACAGTCAAATCGCTTGCTGGCGGTGCTGGCAAAGATGTTGTGGCTTCTGTTGAACTGGTTGGCAGCAGTGAAAAAATCAGCTGGACACAAAAGAGTGACGGGCTGGTGATTCAACCGGCAAAGAGTTATCCAACGGATCATGCAGTTGCCTATAAAATTTTGATGAAGAAATAATTATACATGAAAACACTGGTTTGCTCACAACCTGGCTTATTGGAGTACAAGGAGGCGACAGCGCCTGCGTTAGAGAAGGGAAGGGCCATTCTGAAAATAAAAAGAGTGGGTATTTGCGGCACTGATCTTCATGCATTTGAAGGTACGCAGCCATACTTCAGCTACCCGCGCATACTGGGCCACGAACTGGCTGCAGAACTGGTTGATGTTGACGATAATGACGGGTTTGCTGCAAACGAGATCGTTACAATAATCCCGTATTTTAACTGCGGTACGTGTATAGCTTGCAGAAACGGGAAACCTAATTGTTGTGCATCCATACAGGTTAGCGGTGTGCATGTTGACGGCGGGATGGTTGATTATTTATCAGTGCCATCTTATTCACTTGTGCATGGCAACGGATTAACGCCGGATGAACTGGCGCTTGTAGAGCCGCTTGCTATTGGTGCACATGGAATAAGGCGAGCAGGAGTGCAGCAGGGTGAATTTGTGTTGGTGATCGGCGCCGGCCCTATCGGTTTGGGAACCATGGAATTTGCCCGTATTGCAGGTGCAAATGTCATTGCGATGGATGTTAATGAGCAACGGCTGGCATTTTGTAAAAACGCGCTCAATATTCAATATGTTGTCAATCCAGCAAAGGAAGATGCGGTGGAAAAGTTGCGCGAAATAACAAATGGCGACATGCCTACAGTGGTGATTGATGCAACAGGAAATGTAAACGCGATAAACAACGCATTTCGTTTTATGGCGCATGGTGCACGGTATGTGCTGATTGGTTTGCAAAAGGAAAATATATCGTTTAGCCATCCTGAGTTTCATAAACGGGAAGCGACCTTAATGAGCAGCCGGAATGCAACAAGAACAGATTTTGAGCATGTGATTTATTGCATGAAACAAAAACTTGTTCAGCCTTCTACCTACATAACACACCGGTGCGAGGCTGACAAGATCAAAGGCCAGTTTGAATCATGGCTTGATCCAAAAAACGGGGTTATTAAGGTAATGACGGAGTGGGAGTAGTAGTGACAAGGCATAAGGACTAAGGCGTGAGGTATAAGGTTGAAATAAAATATATCTGTACGGATTTAATAATAAGACAGTTAATGAGATATAGCCGCTTTAAGCATTACGCCTCAAGATTTACGCCTGGCTCCAGATAAAAAACAATAAGGATTAAGCAACAAAGAATAGTACGCGTTATTGGAATTATCTATTATTTCGTATACAGAAAAGTAGCGGGATGAGGGATGAATAAAAAAATAGAAATGCAACTTTCAAAACATATTATTCAAAAAAAACAGCTGCCAGAAAAAGTACTGCAATTCGGTACTGGCGTTTTACTGCGCGGATTGTGTGATTATTTTATTGATAAAGCAAACAAGCAGGGAATCTTTAATGGTAGCGTGGTAGTTGTTAAATCAACCAGTAGCGAAGGCGCGGATGCATTTGCAACACAAGACAATTTGTATACACATTTTATACGGGGAGTTGAAGATGGCCAGACAAAAGAAGATGTAATTGTAAATGAAAGTATAAGCCGTGTAATATCAGCTAATGATCATTGGGCAGATATATTGCAATGTGCTGCAAACCCTGAGATGCAGTTGATCATTTCCAATACAACTGAAGTTGGAATTGCGTATCATGAAGAAAATGTATTAGAAGGAACGCCAGTTTCCTTCCCCGGCAAATTGCTTGCATTTTTATTTGAAAGATATAAGGCGTTTAATGGTTCGGATGATGCTGGTATGGTGATTATTCCTACGGAATTAGTTACCGACAATGCCACAAAACTGAAAGCCATTTTACTGCAGTTAGCGGCCTTTAATCAACTGGATGAAACCTTTGTTCAATGGCTCCAGAACGCGAACGAGTTTTGTAATTCGCTTGTAGACAGGATAGTGCCGGGAAAACTATTCGGTGAAGAAAAAATAAATGCAGAACAGCAACTTGGTTATACAGATGAGCTGATGATCATGAGCGAAGTATATCGTTTGTGGGCAATAGAAACCAGCTCGGCAAAAGCCAAAGCTGTTTTATCATTTAGCCAGGCAGACGAAGGCGTTGTCCTTGCTGATGATATTTATAAATTCCGCGAATTGAAGCTCAGGCTGTTGAATGGAACGCACACATACATCTGCGGGCTAGCTATACTGGTGGGATTTGAGACAGTTAAAGATGCTATGCATAAAGCTTTTTTCAGGAGCTTTGTTACAGAATTGATGCTTAACGAAACCTGCAATGCTATAACTGACGAGCGTGTTTCATATGAAGAAGCAAAAGCATTTTCTCTAAAAGTAATCGACCGTTTCAGTAACCCGTTTATAGAGCATAAATGGTTAAGCATTGCGCTTCAGTATACTTCAAAAATGCAACTGCGAAACGTGCCGGTATTGTTGAAATACGGCGAGAAGCGAAAATCAGCGCCATACTTTATGGCTACAGGCTTTGCTGCTTACCTGCTTTTTATGAAGGCCGTTAAAAATGAAAATACAGCTGAAGGAAAATATAGTATTAAAGACGATAAAGCTGCTATACTACAAAAACATTGGGCGGAAGCTGCAGGCACCGACGAACTGGTTCAAAATGTGTTATCCGATGTAACACTGTGGCAGGCTGACCTCACAAGCATTGAAGGCTTCGCAGCTGCAGTTAAAGAAAGCGTTCAAGATCTTACTCATAAAGGAATAGAAACAACCTTGCAAAACCTATCGTATCAAAACATTGCATAATTATGAAGCATGTAATAACAAAAGTACACCCGAAGGATAATGTTATAGTAGCCCTTCAAAACCTTACAAAAGGTGATACGCTGCAATATGACGGACAAGAGTTCGTGTTAGAAGAAAACATTGCCGCCAAACATAAATTTACAACAGAAGCATTGCAGCCCGGTGATGCGGTATATATGTACGGCGTATTAGTGGGGAAAGCAAAGGCAGCCATTAAAAAGGCCGCTGCCATTACAACTGAAAATCTGCAACATGCTGCAGATGATTATAACCTGGGGCAAAGACGAACGGACTGGCACAAACCCGATGTTGCTAAATGGAGCAACAAAACGTTCAACGGTTTTCATCGCCCGGATGGCAGCGTTGGAACGGCTAACTATTGGCTGATTGTGCCGCTGGTATTTTGTGAAAACAGAAATGTTGAGGTAATAAAAGAAGTACTGATTGAAAAATTGGGCTACGGCAGAAAAAATAAGTACGAGAATTTTGCCAACCAGATGATTGACCTTTACAAGGCTGGTAAAAGCATAGATGATATGCCTGTTGATATTGCGTTGGAGAACGACCAGCAGAAGCGTTTGTTCAAAAACGTTGATGGCATTAAATTTCTTACACACGATGGTGGCTGCGGTGGAACCCGCCAGGATGCACAGGCTTTGTGCGGTTTGCTGGCTGGTTATATTACGCATAGCAACGTTGCGGGAGCTACTGTTCTGAGCCTTGGTTGCCAGCACTCGCAGGTATCCATCCTGAAAGATGAAATTGCCAAAAGAGACCCGAACTTCAACAAGCCGCTTTTTGTTGTCGAACAACAAAGAATAGGGCTTGAAAAAGATGTAATGGCTGAGGCAATCAGCAAAACATTCAAAGGGTTGATTGAAGCAAATAAATTAGAAAGAAAACCGGCTCCGCTAAGCAAGCTTTGTATAGGGCTTGAATGCGGTGGTTCTGATGGGTTTAGTGGAATTTCTGCTAACCCGGCAATAGGCTTTACATCAGATCTGCTGGTTACCCTGGGGGGCACGGTAATACTTTCTGAATTTCCAGAATTGAATGGTGTTGAGCAGGAGATGAGCGACAGATGCGTTACAGACGAAGTAGCTACAAGGTTCAATAGTTTAATGACGGTATACAACGACCGTGCAAAGGCTGTTGGTAGCGGTTTTGATGCGAATCCTTCACCGGGTAACATCAGGGACGGGTTAATTACCGATGCTATCAAATCTGCCGGTGCTGCAAAAAAAGGTGGAAGCTCTCCTGTTACAGATGTACTTGATTATCCTGAAAAAGTAACACAGCCAGGCCTTAATCTTTTGTGCACTCCTGGCAACGATGTAGAGTCCACTACTGCGGAAGTAGGTAGCGGCGCGAACATCGTTTTGTTTACAACTGGTTTGGGAACACCAACGGGTAACCCTATCGCACCGGTTGTGAAGCTTTCTACCAATACAACGTTGTACAAAAAAATGCCTGATATTATCGATGTAAACACCGGTAGCATTATTGATGGCGAAGAAACCATTGAACAGGCTGGTGAACGTATTCTTGACTATGTGATTAAAGTAGCTAGCGGCGAAGAAACCGTAGCCGCAGTAAAGCACGGACAGGATGATTTTATTTTGTGGAAGAGAGGCGTGTCGTTATAACCGCAGATACGTTGCACCGCAACGTATCACTGAATCAACCCAATGCCTTCGGCATTGGGTTGATTTTATAAACGGGAATATAAAACGTTATATTTCGAAACGTTGCATTGCAACGTTTTACAATTCCGCCAGTATGTTATCAATTGTTTTTTTGAATTGTTCATACTCGGTAAAACCGCGCGTTAACAAATAAAACTTCGATTCGCTCACTTGCAGAAATGCTGTCGGGAAACCCGTTACCTGCAACTGTTTACACAGCGCAAATTCGTAATACGCTTTTTCTTTGTAAACAGGATCATGCAGTTTTTTGTAAAACTCATCAGCATCAATACTGTACTTTTCCAGGAGATGGCGATAGGCCTCATCATCGCATAGGTCCCTTCCTTCGTAATGCAATGCATATTGCAGGTCAGCAGCAAACGCTACCTGGTCGTCAGGATGCATTTCTTTAAAGATGCACATCGCTATCGAAGGCTTTTCAGAACTGGGAAACCAGTCACTTTTGTCGGGATTGAAAATATGCCAGAGGTAATCCTGCCCAAACTCAATTCCTGTACGTTCTTCAACAGCCTTATATGCCTGCTGGATGTACGGCGCTGTTGCACTGATGGCCACTGGTTTTTCAGTGATGATCATTCCACCCGATAGCACTTCAAAAGCCAGGCGGTCCTTATATTCTTCCGCAATTTTTTTGATGATCGGGCTAAATCCATAGCACCATCCACAATAAGCATCATAGCAATAGAAAACAGTCATGAGGCAAAGATAAGGCCGGAAGATTGCACGCGGATAAAAGTTCGAATGGCGGAACTGTATTTGTATTAATCAGCTATGAACGCTTTATAGGACTACCTAAGCTAAAACAAAAGGCCCGATGCATAGCATCAGGCCTAAGTATAAAAACAATTAAGAAACATATTTATCTTCCTTCATTCACTCCTCAATTGTATATCCACACATTCGCTTATTTCCCCATTTACGTATTCGCACATTTTCATATTCGCACATTTACTTCACCGCTTCAAGCGCTTTGCTGATCATTGGGTCGCCAATGTTATTTACTTCAAAATAACCTTCTGTTCTCCATATCTGGCGGGCAATTAGCGCCTGTAATCTTTTAAGCATATCTGTTTTTGCAGCAGCCGGAACTGTTGAAAGGTTAATCGAATCTTTCTGTGCAGCCTGCGCTAACTGTTGCCATTCTTTTTCGCCTGCGGTGAATTGTTTGGCAAAATCAACCGGAGATTTGAATGACTGCAAATAGCTTTTGTTTTGCATGTAATAGTTGTACACGAATTTGTTTAAGGTGCCTTTCATGTAAAGCCTCGTAATTTCTTTAGGTTGGGTAGTTGTATCAAACGGTACAAATACATCTGGTGTAATGCCGCCACCACCATAAACCAGGCGCCCTGCTGGTGTTTTGTATGCTTTGCCGGAAGGCTTGCTTGTATCGCCCATAACTACTTCGCCGTTATGAAAGCGCTCTATCAGCTCGTCTTCATAGGCATCTTTACCCTTGTTGTATGGTTTTTGAATATTGCGGCCAAGCGGTGTATAATAACGCGCTATTGTTAACCTTAAAGCCGATCCATTGGTTAGCATAAATTGTTGTTGTACCAGGCCCTTGCCAAATGTTCTGCGGCCTATGATTGTTCCTCTGTCCCAGTCCTGCAAAGCACCGGAAAGAATTTCACTCGCGGAAGCAGATGTTTCATCAACCAGTACGGCTAATTTACCCGTTTCAAAAAGGCCATCGCGTTTGCATTTGTATTCCATGCGCGGCACATGCGTACCTTCTGTATAAACAATCATTTTTTGGTCGTTCAAAAACTCATCAGCAATATCTGCAGCCTCTTGCAAAATACCGCCGCCATTGCCCCTTAAATCAAGTACAAGGCTTTTCATTCCTTGCTTTTGCAGATTTTCCAGGTTCTGCATAAACTCTTCATAAGTAGTTTCTGAAAACTTATTAATGCGTATAAAACCAGTTTGCGGCGTTAGCATGTATGCAACATCTACAGAGGGTAAAGGAATAGTACCTCTTTCAATTTCAATCTTCTTTATCTCGGTTCCTCTTAAAACCGTGATACTTACTTTAGAGCTTCTTGGTCCGCGTAACAGCCCACGAATATCATCCGGTTTAATTTTGATGCCTGCTATTTTTGAAGTATCGTTTACGGTAATGATCTTGTCTCCAACCTGTACGCCTGCTTTATAAGAAGGGCCGTTGGGAAGCACATTCAGCACATTTACAGTATCATTAAATATCTGGAATTCAACCCCGATGCCTTCAAAATTGCCTTGCAGGTCCTCATTCACTTCCATCAAGTCCTTGGCGGGAATGTATACTGAATGAGGGTCAAGGTGAGCCAGCATATCTTCTATAACAATATCATTAATACTATCCGGAATATTGTCAACGTATTTAGCCTTTACAAGATCCATTATTTCCTGGATTGCCGTCCGTTTTGTATTCCTCAGAAAGGCCATATTATTGCCGTTTCCTACATCTCCCTTAAGCTTAAACCCGAGCCACATTCCCGCCGTTAAAACAACAGCCATCAGAAAAGGCAGCCCAATTTGTAATTTTTTATTGTTCATAAAAGTTGCTTCTTTGTACCTTAATTCTACAAAACACGAATATCACTATTAAATATTCACATTACCGTAGTTTAATGTTAACGTCGTGTTTTTGTGCGCTGAATGGCAAAATGAGGGCCTTGAAGGCAGATTTTCAACAATCCGCAAACAATATTCAATGCAAACACTTACTTTTTAATGCTTCCTTACTGGAAGATAAATAAATTTTTATGGGTACAAAATTGATAGCAGACAGTGGTTCTACCAAATGTGAGTGGAGTTTTTTACAAGAAGGCAAAAAAAAGAAGATAGTTACACAGGGAATAAGCCCTTACTTTTTAAATACGGAACAGATAATTGCAGTGCTTCAAAAAGAGCTGCTTCCAAAGCTCCGGAACGTGCAGATTGACGAAATTTATTATTACGGAACAGGGCTTGCAAACCCGGAGAATGTCAAGTTGTTGAAATCTGTTTTCAAAAAATTGTATCCCTCTGCTAAAATACAGGCTGAGATTGATTTGCTGGCGGCCGCGCGCGCACTTTGTGGCAATGAAAAAGGAGTGGTTTGTATTTTGGGAACAGGAAGCAATTCCTGCTATTACAATGGCAAAAAAATAGTCAAAAACAGCCCGGGGCTTGGATATGTGCTTGGCGATGAAGGCAGTGGCGCCTACATGGGTAAAAAAGTTATACAACATTATCTCTATAATACGTTTGACGAGGACCTGATGTCCCGCTTTGTTGCGAGGTTCCAGACAAATGCGTCCGAGATTCTGGAAAAGGTGTACAAATGGCCGCAGCCGAACAGGTACCTTGCTTCATTTGCGCTTTTTCTTGCAGAGAACCGTGGCCACTATATGGTTGAAAATATTATTGAAGATAGCCTGAATGACTTCTTTTTTACTCATCTGTATAAATACACGGAAAGCTGGACTTTACCCATTAGTTTTGTCGGTGGCATAGCATACGGTTTTAAGGATGTATTGAAAGAAATGTGTTATACCTACGAACTGGAATTGGGGAAGGTGCTGAAAACGCCAATGGATGGCCTGATTGAATATCATAGTGAGTAGTGAAGAGTGAATGGTGAAAGGTGAAAGGTGTGAGACAGGCGGCTTGTTTAGACAGGCGCCGTTGATTTAAGTATGAACTACGAGGTACGAAGTACTTAGATTTGAGCAGCCTAACTTCTGGTTACAACGGAGGCTAAATAATGAAGGTGAATACTGGCAGTGAGCATGACTGCACCAAACGTACTTCGTACTTCATAATTCGTACTTAGATTGGCTGAATAGTATCAACAATAAACGAAACAATGCTGAAGTCGAAAGGCCGACAGCTAATAGCTTGTATGTCGCAATTTGTAAAAGTAACTGAGCAACCATCCCTTTACAGGCACCTGGAAAAAATGTCTGTAAAAGAACTGATCACCCATATTAACCAGGAGGATCAGAAGGTGCCCCTGGCAGTTGAAAAGGCACTGCCACAGATAGAAAAATTAATTACTGCAATAGCAGATAAAATGCTCGCAGGTGGCAGGTTGTTTTATGTTGGCGCAGGAACCAGTGGAAGGCTTGGAGTGCTTGATGCAAGCGAATGCCCGCCTACATACGGTGTTCCCATTGGATTGGTGCAGGGAGTAATAGCAGGCGGTAGAGATGCCATCATCCGTTCAATTGAAGATGCTGAAGATGATACTGAACAAGCCTGGATTGATTTAAAAAATTTGGGTATTACCGATAAAGATTTTGTAGTTGGAATTGCCGCTAGCGGAACTACGCCGTATGTAATTGGTTGTTTGGAAAAATGCCGCGAAAATGGCGTATTAACAGGCTCTGTTGCGTGTAACGCAAACAGCCCGATGGCTGCAAAAGCGGATTTTCCTGTGGATGTGGTTGTTGGGCCCGAATTTGTTACCGGCAGCACAAGAATGAAAAGTGGCACCGCGCAGAAACTGATACTGAATATGATCTCTACAAGCGTGATGATTCAATTAGGCAGGGTGGAGGACAATACCATGGTACATATGCAACTGACCAATGATAAATTGGTTGATCGCGGTACAAAGATGGTAATGGACATGCTTGATATGACAGATTATGATAAGGCGAGGGCATTGCTACTTAAGCATGGCAGCGTGATTAAGACAATAGAAGCGCTAAGGGGAAGATAAATGCCAGATGTTAGGTTTACGGTGTACGATGTGTGCAGTTAGGTATGATGTTAGGCTTGATAAAAGTTAGATGTTTGTGATTAATTGATTTTTATAACCATGGCTGAAAGCGGATAGCTGACAGTCGAGAGCTGATTTATGTTTCAATCAAAGAAAAATATTATTGCAGGACGCAATCCCGTTATTGAGGCGCTGAAAGGTGACCAGCGGATTGACAAAATATTAATGTTTAAAAATGCTAGCGGCGATGTGATCAATGAGATCAGGCAGCTTGCAAAGGACAATAATGTGCCCATACAATATGTGCCTAATGAAAAACTGAAGGCACTTACGAATGTTCAGCACCAGGGCGTATTGGCGTTTAAAGCTTCTGTTATTTACCAGGACCTGCAACAGGTAATAGACTGGGTAAATGACCAGGGACAGGCACCATTATTCATAATGCTGGATGGCGTTACTGATGTACGTAATATTGGGGCCATTGCACGCAGCGCAGTTTGTTGTGGTGCACACGCGATCATCATTCCTGACAAAGGCGTTGGTGCGCTTAATGAAGATGCGATGAAGAGCAGCGCCGGAGCGTTAGAGCGGATTCAGATCTGCCGTGTTAATAGCCTGATGAAAGCTGTAGATACACTTCATTTGAATGGTATAAAAGTATTTGCAAGTGAAATGGAAGCCAAGACAAAGCTCTATGACCTTAGCCTGAATGAACCTAGTTGTATTATTATGGGCGGCGAAGAAAAAGGCGTATTTCCTGCATTGATGAAGATTTGTGATGAGCAATTTAAAATACCGATGACAGGTGATTTTGAATCATTAAACGTATCGGTTGCAACAGGCATGATCTTGTATGAGGCAATGAAGCAGCGTACCATTTCATAAAAAATCAATCAGACACAGCCTTAAATCTTTATTAAGCGCGGTTATGTTCCGGTTGATTAATAAGGCTTTACAATTTACAAAAATGAAATTGTGACAAGGCACTCAAAAGAATTATTTCCGATATAATCTTTTAATTATATTTCAATATTGTTAGCCGTATTTTTATTCCAGTGTTATTTAAATCAGGCGTTTGAACCTGCTGAATAACCTGGATTTTGACCGTAGATATTAATCCGTTGCCCATGCAAGCTTTAGAATTGCAAACCGGTTTCTTTAAATTAATAAAGGAACGGTTGCCCGCGCATATGTCGCTGGTACATGAAATTGCCCAATTGCTTAACATCAGTAGCGACAGCGCGTACCGTAGAATACGAGGAGAAAAAACGCTTCGCTTTGATGAAATTCAGTTACTCGTTTCACACTTCAAAATTTCGCTCGACCAGTTTTTTCAATTGCCATCAGACACGTACTTCTTTTTTGGCGACCTGCTTGAAAAAAGCAAGACGGATATCAGGAAAACGTTCAGAAGCCTGAACGAGCATCTGTCTATTGTACTGCACTCATACAAGAAAGAAATTGCGGGCTATTTCAACGATATTCCGTTTTTGTATAGTTGCAATTTTTTGCCGCTGGCAGCCTTTCAATGCTATCTTCTCGAAAAAAAATTAATGAACGGAAGCGAGGGCGGCGAAATTAAATTTCGTGTGTCTGCCTATGGAACTCTGCTGGGGCAGGAGTTAGATAAAATGGCCGATGCTTACTCACTCATTCCTTCACGTGAAATATGGAATGCCGGATTTATGGATCACACGCTTAATCAACTGGAATATTGCATTGCAAAAGGGTTGTTTGCTTCAGACACTGATCTGAGTGCAGTTAGGGATAGCATGGCGGGTTTGATCGATCTTTTAGAAACACAGTCTCTAAGAAAAACAAAGGCGTTGCCTTCCAAAAAGAACAGCGAAAAGGCTGAGGCCGAATGCCTGATGTACATCAATTACGACCTGCCCTTGAGCGATATGTTACTGGTTGAAGCCGATGACCTGAAAATTGTGGGGTTGCAACACAATATCATTAACTACGCATTTACCAGCGACGATTATTTTGTAAAGTATACAAAGAATAGTATTGATCGCGTAATAAATGTGTCTGTTAGGCTCGACACACTTAGCCCCGCGGCGCATCAACATTTTTTTAATACCTTGCGTAAGACGCTTTACGATAAAAACGCAAGGAATGGTTATGCCTACTATTGAGCTTGTTGAATGTTCAAGGGATGCAATGCAAGGATGGCCACGCATCATAGATACTGCCGAAAAAATAGCTTATCTGAATACCCTGCTTAAGGTTGGTTTTGATGTGCTTGATTTCGGCAGTTTCGTTTCTCCCAAAGCCGTACCGCAAATGGCTGATACAGAAGCTGTGTTAGAAGGGCTCGACCTATCTGGCAGTAAAACGAAATTATTGGCGATTGTTGCCAACCTCCGTGGAGCCGCGGCAGCAGCAGAATTTGAGCAAATAAGCTACCTGGGCTTTCCTTTTTCTATTTCCCCTACATTTCAATTAAGGAATACAAATAGTTCCATCGAGAAAAGTGTAATTACGATTGAAGAGATCCAGGAACTGTGTGCAAAGAATAACAAAACACTGGTTGTTTATTTAAGCATGGGATTTGGCAATCCGTATGGCGATGAGTATAATGAAGAAATATTGTTACGATGGGCTGATGAAATGGCCAGCAGAAATGTGGCGATTATATCTTTAGCTGATACAGTTGGTCTCGCTACGCCACTGCAAATAACAAAAGCATTAAATGCATTGCTACCTGTCTACACAAACGTAAAGTTTAGTGTTCATCTGCATTCAAGAATCGAAAATCGCGCGGAAAAAATTGAAGCCGCAGTTGATGCAGGCTGTACAAGATTTGAAGGCGCGCTGAAAGGTATTGGCGGCTGCCCGTTTGCGCAGGACGAGTTGGTTGGGAATATTGATACCGCGTATTTAATACGATTGTTTGAAGAGAAAAAAATGCTGCAGTCAATTGATCATGCAGCTTTAAATAAAAGCTTAGAAATGGCGGAAAAGGTGTTTAGTGAGTTTTAAGGGGAGCTGATATTTTTAGTTGCAATGTTGAGTAAACATCCAGCCTAATCTGTTGCTTGATTCCGATGGCCAGCAGATAGCCTTGCGTAGCAAGTTTGTTATTCGTTCCACAACTTCTATTGGTCTTTATCGAGTTGATATAGACATTATTTCTTTTGTCAACGTTTGTTTATACCCGTTATGCGTGGGTGCGCACAGATGGATCTGTACAAGTAAAGCGATTAACTTGTCGTTGATGTTCTGGTAATTATTACACATGCAATTATCACAAGCATAATGGCTAAAACAAATAAGCAAATTATTATCTCATCTGTAGTAAACGTCGGTTTTTCTTTTTGTACTTGGTCTGATGATGATGACGAATCGGCTATGTCATGCTGTTGATTTTCATTTTCGTCAGTATTGTCAATGAAAGAGTTAGTTTGTTCTGCAATAAACGAGATCGAGCCACCTAAAGAGCATTTACAGGTGGATACAATCGTAAGTTCTTCCTGTCCATCAATTGCAGAAAACTGGGTTGTATTTTTCCATTTTATTGCATGAGGAATGCATTGGTTTCGAGTGACCAGGCACTTGCCGAATGATGGGATATTTTCTTGAGCAACAATGTCTGTTGATGTGGCCTGTAACGTACCTTTTATAGTAGTATGATTTTGGCTGGTAACTTTTATTTGTGACGGGTTGGTTCCTTTGTCGCACTTCATTTGTGCGCCTTCGGTGATGGGCTTGGGCATGTGAAAATAAATTTAATGCTTATTGCTAAAAATTAACAACAGTTTTCTTTGCTTACCCTCATTATTCTTAAGACAGGTTTATTTTTGCGAAGCTTCATCTTATTTTTTACTCGTAATCTTCCTCTTCGAATAATGCATCATAGTCCGTTTGGTTTTGTATTTTACTATCCTTTCCCGGATTTAGTACATACAGTATTTCTGTTTCCTTTTTAGATATAAACGTCCACTCGCGCCACCTAATAATACCTGCCTTTTCATTTGCATGAATTCCTAAAACATGAAACTTATGTGACAATCCTTCATCTGTTGTGAATTTTTTAATGACACAATTATATCTTTTGGATTTATACAATGCATCTAAACATAGAAATCGGCGGTTAATTGTCAATGATTCAGGACCGTCGTAATTGTTTAAAAAATCCGTTGTATGAAATGAAGCGCATATAAAACATTTACCCAGGTTTAGTAGTGGTTCCGGTGTAATGCCATCTTCATATGGTTTTAACAACTGCTTCGCCAAGGGATAACTGGTTACAAGCATTTTGTCAGAATCAAGAATGTATATTTTTTTATTTTTTTGATCGCAAAGAAGATGAACTCCGTAATTATCAAAAAAATTTGATAAAACAACTATCGCAAGGGTATCGTTATAACGGTAAATGCTGTCTACTTTAACTTGAAAGTTTTTAATGTAACAAGTGTCCGACTGATCGTCACTAATGTCAGTATATTGAGTTGTAATCTTTCTACATATATAATTGAATATCTTTCCTTTGGAGAAAAAAAGACAGTCATTGTTTTGTGCTAATCCCGAGTTTAGAAAAACAAATTGAATAAACAGGGGTAAAACAAAAAGAATGTAATTATTGAGTAAACTTTTCATAGTATTCTTTTCCTATTTGTTCAATTTCTGAAACTTGTTTGCCCTTTTCGTTGCCTGTTCCAATAAATATATTTAATAAAATATCTCCATTGTGAATGCCGACATACTTTTCTATCGTGCTACCGTTTTTCTGCTTGCGATGCACTTTATCTAGCTTAAGTCCAAGATTTTCGCTTAGCTTAATTGACATTTCGTTTTTAGTCATGTCAGATCGTATGTCGCCTATAATAAAATAAGAGGTTTTGCAGCTTTTCAAGTTAGTTGCAATACCAATATTGCCTTTTTTTACCCCTGCTTTTTTTAGAAAATCTAGTGATACTGCTATGTAAGGAATGTTTTCAGAATTAATATGTTTGTTGGGATTGGATTCGTCTGTGTATCCCCCGTTACTTACGGCTGTAGTGCTCACAAAATATCCTGGATATGGATCTGTAGTCGATTGGACTGAAGCTTTATATAATCTTTCTTTTTCGCCCTCCGTAATTTCTGTTTCATGTGCCAGAAGAAGCTTATCTTGTTCTGTTTGTTCAGTTATCTTTTCAGCGACTATGCCATATATGCCACAATCTGTTGTTACTTCCGTACCATCTTTGTTTTTTTTTGTTTTTCCCTTCGACATAACTATCCCTTTTTTAGCGTCGATGACTTTAAGAATTCCGGCATTTCCGTTATCGTCTATACCTAATCCTTCAGGATGATATGCTCTTGGACAGCCATCTAAGTCAAGTGCATTTTGATTCATTGAATAGATAACTATTCCTGTCGTTTCATCATCCAATCTTATTTTCTTCGTACATTTTACACCTTGAAAGTTTAGCTTGAGATCTTCATACTTGCCACCGGCGTTCAAGACTTTGTCTTTAAAATCCTTTTCATTTGTTTCGCCATCCGGTGTTTTCCACTTGGCCGTTAATGTAAACTTCCGGACTTCAGTACATCCATAATTTTCATTTAATGCTTCTTCGCTCATTTTATTTATTTTTTTGTTCAACAATTTTATACCGTGCAACTAATTTGGCTATCCCGTTTTCGTCGACAGTGCCTGTTAGTTCTTCAACCATTTTTTTACCTGCATCGCCGTCTTTTTCCAATTCATTTATTTCTATTGTAAGCGCTTCTCCTGCTTTCATATTTCTTGTTTCGGCAAAAATGCTTACGTGGGTATCTAAAGGGGTGCTTGTAATCTCTCTTTTCGCTTCGCCATCAAGCCAATAAATATTTACTACTTCGGGTTCCTGGGTATATTGAAAACGATCCGGGGCAGGCGTTTTATCTATCTTAGGAGCCTTATGTTCCAGCTTGTCTTCAGCGGTTATTAGAGCCTCTTTCCCATGCATATGTAAATTGGCTTTTGCGCCCATGTCTACCCGATCTGCAAATCCGATGATTTGCTTGCCGCCAAAGAGGTCTAATACTTTCACTGAATTAATAAATGTGCTTTGGCTAAATGTGCTTAATCTGTTTGCTACACTCACCAACATGTTATTGGAAACTTGCATTGTGTTGTCGTTTCCCACTTGCGTCATCATATTTTCACCCACATTTATTCGCATATTTTTACAATTAAGCGTCAGAGTTTCCGGCGAAGTAATGTTCATGTTTTTTCCCTTTGTGTCCATGTGAACAGTATTTCCTACCGGGTCTTTGATGAGAATATGTGTACCATTGGCATTATCATTAAACTCAATGGTATGCCCACTACGTGTGGTTATGCTTTTAATATGATTATCGCTCTGTCCGCCTTGTCCATTTTTGCCGTGGAAAACACTCCCAACTACTATCGGCCTGTCAGGGTTTCCCTGTTCAAAATCAACAATTACCTGGTCGTTTTTTTCAGGTATCCATACCATACCGCGGTTGTTTGCTAAGTCATTGCTGCCGCCACCACCGGCATGGGGAGTAAGAACTCTTATCCAATCAGTTTCCTGGCCATATTCCATTCGCCAGTTAATAAACTTTACTTTAACGCGGCCTTTGCCTAGTGGGTCGTCATTGCTGAGAACAGTAGCCGGCAATGGATAAGTTTGTGGCCGTTGACAAACGAATGGTGGGGGCGCTTCACATGATTCTAAAATAGCAGTGAACTCATTGTAATACTTGCCGGACGCATCGAGCGTGTGTTTAACGCTGCTAATCCTTATATCAGTGTGCCGTTGTTCTCTCCCGAGACGTTTGCCTCGCAGTGTAACAACCATACCCACATGTAATTGAAAATGCGAGCTTTCTCCATTTATTTCGTACATGCCCGCACCGGTGCCATTAGTAAACAATTTCGCCATGTCCATCAGTTGGTAATCAGCCGCGGGCAAAATATTAGGATGGGTATAATTGCGGACAAAAGGTATCATTTGTTGCGCTCGCAAAAAGGCGAACCCTCTGTATGATCCTTCAAAACCTTTCGGTTCGGCAGTCCCATAGGTAAAAGTATCATTCAGATGTGATTCGTAATCGTAAAGGCCGGTCTGCACAGGGCGCATGCGCATATTCATGCTCAGGCGGTAGCAATTTTGACCATAGAAAAGGTCGGGGCCTTTTTTGTTATTGGGTTTGCCGAAGATCAGGTTGTGTCCGTCGAAGTAAAGGAATTGACTAGTGTCCGCGGCAAGCCTACGCATAAAATTCCAGGCGCTTTCATTAAAGCGGCAAACATACTTCACCGGTTCTGTAAAGCTGGGATTGGTGATTATATCGCTCCTAACTTCTTCAAGTGGTTTGGCTACACAACGGGCTACGGATGCCAGCGTTTCATTATTAAAGCTTTCGTAGGACGGTGCTCCATCCAATGCCCAGGTGGGGCTGCATCCTTTTAGTACCAGATGGCCTTCGTTCAATGAGTCATGAGCAAACTGAACATCTGTGACGTAAAATTTACCTTCAAACTGATTGACGTGGTCCCTGTTGTTTTTATCGTAAATAATTACTTCAGTGTATTTACCAAGTAGCTCTTCGGCGCCATCAAAGAAAAGGACACCGTGTTTCTGTATTTCTTCGTGGCGAATTTTTAAAGTAAGATAATTATGATCTGAAAATTGCTGTGTTATTTCCAGCCACAGTACCTGTTTAATAAGCTTGCTGTCGATGCGTACTTCTGCACCTATATACTGAGGTATAATGTGGGAAGAGGATTGGGTATTTGTGTAAAGCATACAGTTGCCAACTTATATTAATAAATATGTTGTTGGCGCAATTCACAGGTACAAGCAACGTGACTTAAAGTACGTAGGCCCGATATTCAGTATCTCCAGCTAGTCTATTTCACTTGAATTGGAAGTCACAGGCCAGCTTAATTGCATGGAATTTAAAATGTTTCTGGAAGTGGTGGTGCCGATTTCTTCGAAAGGCAGAGAGGGGCTCTTTCGAACATTGAATTTTAGAAAATACTTCATCGTTCTTTAAGTTTTTTGGGTTTACAAGTTCACAATTGTTGAACGAATATAACGAATTGAAATTAATTTATTTTTCATATGTTATATATTTTTAAGCAACATCAATAAACCTGCTTATGTTTACTACTTCTGAAACCTTTTACGAATGCTAACCTTGTGAACATGCATCGTTATAGCCTTCCATATTTAAAATAAAAGTTCAATAATGAGAAAGTTTTTTTCAATGCTTGCTGTCACTGGTTTGCTTGCGCCGGCTATTTATGCAGAGGGGAACAAAGTGCCTGTGTTTTCTTCAGGTGAAGAAGGGTACAAAAGTTATCGCATTCCTGCAATGGTCAAATTGCCCAACAATAACCTGATTGCTTTTTGTGAAGGACGAGTAAATGATTCCGATGATTTTGGAAACATCGATATTGTGATGAAACGAAGCACTGACAATGGCAAAACCTGGTCAAAGTTGCAAGTGGTGGTTGATAATGATCATTTGCAGGCCGGCAACAGTGCGCCGGTTGTAGATATGACTGATCCTGCTTATCCTAAAGGAAGATTGTTTTTGTTTTACAACACCGGCAATAACCATGAAGGCGAAGTCCGGAAAGGAAAAGGGTTGCGGGAAGTGTGGTACAAAACATCTGTTGATGGCGGTAACACATGGTCAGATCCTGTGAATATAACATTGCAGGTACATAAACCTAATCAGCCACAGCTAAATTCTGCGTATCATTTCTCAGAGGATTGGAGAAGCTTCGCTAATACGCCGGGCCATGCCTTGCAATTTGAAAAAGGAAAATACAAAGGGCGCATATATATACCCGCAAATCACTCTGCAGGCAATCCTTTGCCTCATTTCAATGACTACAAAGCAAACGCGTACTACACAGATGACCACGGTAAAACGTTTCATGTCAGTGAAGATGTTTCGACTCCCGGCGGCAATGAATGTATGGCAGCGCCGCTGTATCCGGATGGGCTTGTTATGAACATCCGAAATCAAAGCGGCAGCGAAAAAAACAGGATCATCGCTTACAGTAAAAATGGCGGTGAAACCTGGGATAGCATTTATAATGATAAAAATCTGCCGGATCCTGTTTGTCAGGGCAGCATTCTTCGACTCAACAGTAAAAAAGAAAAAAATATACTGGTGTTTTGTAACGCTGCGGATACCAGCAAACGTGATAACTTAACATTGCGTATCAGCTTTGATGAAGGTAGAACCTGGGCTCGCAGTATTACTGTTGATAAAAGCGCCGACGGGCAAAAAGATAATTCAGCTTATTCTGATGTCGTTCAGATCAGTAAGAATGAAATAGGTGTTTTGTATGAAAAGGATGAGTATAAGAAGATCGTATTTACCATCGTTTCAATTGACAATTGACAGTTGAAAATTGAAAATAAATTGTGTGACAACCACCAGTAAAAAGTGGGTGTCTTCTGTGTTTCTCTGTATAATCATTATTTAGCAATGTGGGGGACACAGAGTTTTTTGAGTTAATGTCATTTCAATTCTCATTTAACTAACTTTGCATTTAGTCACATTTTCAATTTTCAACTGTCAATTTTCAATTAAACATGCAGTTCCAGGTTCCCATTAATATCAAAAAATTAGAGCCATCTATTTCTTACAAGGACAAGATTCTATTGATCGGTTCATGTTTTACAGAACATATTGGCAACTACCTGGAAGGCACAAAGTTTAATGTGCTGCAGAATCCACATGGCATTTTATTTGAACCGGTGGGCGTGTGCGACTCATTGGTTTCTTATGTTGATAACAGGAAATATACAGAAGACGATCTTTTTTATCTCAACGAAGCCTGGCATAGCTGGCACCATCACAGCCGTTTTTCTTCCGTCAAAAAAGAAGATGCTATCACTGAAATCAACCAATCCCAACAAGAGGCACATGAATTTATTAAAGATGCTGACTGGCTAATCATCACGCTGGGTTCAGCTTTTGTTTACAAACTGGTAAAAAACATGAAACCAGTAGTAAACTGTCATAAAGCGCCGGCGCAAACATTTGTCAAGCATCTTTCTACTATCGAGGAAATCATAACGACGCTTGATACAACTATACACCGTTTATTTCATTTCAATAAAAAGCTCAGGATCATTTTTACGATAAGCCCTGTCCGCCACTTACGTGATGGCGTTATGGAAAATAACAGGAGTAAGGCTAGGCTGATAGAAGCCGTTCATCATATGGTGAATAAATTTGAAAGGCTTTATTATTTCCCGGCGTATGAATTGGTTATAGATGTGTTGAGGGATTATCGTTTTTATGATATAGATATGGCTCACCCTAACTATTCAGCAACGCAGTTTGTATTAGAGAAGTTTGCTGAATTCTGCATGAATGAACAGACGAAAAGCCTGATGGAAGATATCAGGAAGATAGTAATGGCGCGCCAGCACAAGCCGTTTAATCCGTCTTCGCAGCAGCACCGGCAATTTATGCTTACGCAGCTGCAAAAGGTACAGGAACTTCAAAAAGAATACAGCTATATTGATTTTACTAAGGAATTAGCGTATTTTTCTAAAGAAGAGTAAGCACTGAAAAACCGAAAGCGTTACCTATGGACGAGAATACCTCTTTTTCCGGGACAATACCATTTAATTATGATAATTGCCTGGGGCCGATGCTATTTGAGCCATTCGCTATCATTATGTCCCAACGAATAAAAGCACTGGCTCCCGATTCAATACTTGAAGTAGCTTGCGGTACCGGCCGCCTCACAAAATTTCTTCCAAAAATGCTTCGCGAAGATGCGCGGATTATTGCAACTGATTTGAATCCCGCAATGATCGACTATGCCAGACATAAACATTTAATGTTGAGAGATGTTGCTTTTTTCGAAGCCGACGCACAAGCGCTTCCATTTGACGACGGGCTGGTTGAATGTATTGTCAGCCAGTTTGGCGTGATGTTCTTTGAAGACAAAGTGAAAGCGTTTAAAGAAGCGTACAGGGTTTTGTCGCCCAATGGCATGTTGTTTTTTACTGTATGGGATAAGCTGAATGCCAATCCGGCTTCAGAAACTGTTCAGGAAGTGATGACGGAATTTTTTCCTGAAAAAACGCCACTCTTTATGCACCTGCCTTTTTCTTATTGTGATGCAGACGTGATTAAACATGATCTTGGACAGGCGGGCTTTACAAAAATAAAAGTATCAACAGTCGCAGCAGAAGGATTTGCCGTGGAAGCAACCGCCGCAGCACAGGGAATGGTGTATGGAACACCATTATTCAATCACTTGTCTGAAAGATCGCCTGCTTTGATGCCGGCTATTGTAAAAAAGCTGGGACAAACTTATACCGAAAAGTACGGAGAGCGTTTTGCTACGCCACTGCAGGCGCTCATTGTAGAGGCTTCAAAAGAATAAAATTGCTTATTGTTGTCCGGAACCTGCCGCTTCGCTTATCTTTCCGGCTTCTACATTTTTCTTGTATGCCAATACCGCGCTAAAAATTGCGGATGCCACTTCTTCTCTTCCCAGGTCGCTGTTCATATAATCCTCTTCCTCGGGATTGGTTATAAAGCCGGCCTCAACCAAAATACTGGGCATTGCGGTAGCTTGTAGTACCCAAATACCTTCATTATTACGTTGTTTTACACCGCGGTTCACTCTGCCCTGCCTTATAAATTCATTCTGGACAAGGTCTGCCAGCATTAAGCTTCTGTCGAAATATTTTTTTGTGCGGAGAGAGGCCATGATCCTTGCTTCCGGAGAATCAAACAGGTCTTCTGCTGTGGAATCGGCTTGCTCGCCCTGAAGCTCTGTCGTATCAGCAACCGTGTTGCTTTGAACGAACTGGATCTTCGAGTCGTTTTTGTTGATTGCCCAAATAAACGTCTCAGTACCTGTTACCTCGCTTGGTGTTGTCCAATAGCGGTACACAGGTACCCGTTTTGTATGTTTTTTTCTTTTCTTGCCTTTGCCTGTGTAGTATGTGGAGTTTTTGTAATCGATAATTTCTGAATGATGTTTTGCCGGTGCATCATTGCAGTGAATGCTGATGAAAAGGTCACCATGATTTTCATTGGCAAAATTTGCGCGGTAACGATTGGCATCGCGCGGATTGGCAATGCCACCTGCATCATTACGATCGTTGCGTGTCATCAATACTTTTACATCTGGTAGGGAATCCTGTATTTTTTTCGCCAATGCCTGCCCGAAAGCCAGCGTTAAATCTGATTCATAGCTATATTTTCCGTGCGCATTCAGTGTGGGGTAACCATGGCCCGGATCTATTATTATGGTTTTAATGATTTGCTTTTTTGTTGCCTGGGAATAGGTACCTGAGCATGCCATCAACAAAATGGCTGAAAATAGTATGGGTAGAGTGAATTTTCGGGTAGCTGATTTAATTCTTTTCTGCATTTCCTTTGTCTTATAATTGGTAAACCTGTTGTAAAAACGAATTAGCTATACTGGCAAGGTATAACTTTATCATTATCTGATCACAACGATGATTTTGTTTTTTTAATGTACCGTTGAAGCCGTTTTACTTTTCAAATAAAGCAACTCTAAAATAAAAGTAACGATTAAAGCAATTTTACGCGTTTTCTTTATAACAACATTGTTAAAAAATGTTATTTAACCACCGTTAAATATGGCCTACTGTCTACTTGCATTATTTAAATATTTAATTTAAGTAGGATGCGGTTTAAAGGTGCTTTATTACAAAGCTTCTGTGTAGTGAGATAATGAAATTGAGTAATCAAAAAAATTATTATCTGGTGATTTCTTTTGAAAGCCCATTGATTCATATAATTTCTGTGCAGTATAATTGTCTGTGGCGGTTGAAAGCTCAACAAAAGTGGCACCGCTGTCCAGTGCAAATTGCAATGCAGTTTTGATTAATTGATAACCCACACTTTTTCCACGATATTCCTTTTGCACGAACAGGTCATTCAATATCCAGTTTTTACAGGCCCTTACAGAAGAATAAACGGGATAAAGTTGCGTAAATCCAATAGGAATATGATTTTGGCCATTTTGCTCCAGCGCCACAAATATTACTGATTCATTGTTTTCAAGCCTTGTATTGATGAAGCTTTCTGCAAGTGAAAAGTTAGAAGGCTGGTTGTAAAACATTCTGTATTCGTTAAACAATTCGGTTACCAAATTGCTTTCAGATAAGTCGATCCTTTTGATGGTCATGGTTGTAATAGGTTAAACGTTGTTGGTGGCTCAATTTGAAATTAAGATGTGGCGTTATTTTGTCGGCGCTCAGCTTTAAGTTTGGACGTCTGTGCGTTAGTGTATCCTGTCTCCTCGAACTTCAAGCACGGTCATTACCTCCGCTTCATAGGCGAGCCATTCTTTCCAGCGCGACCTTACTTTTTCGGGATCGATATATGTTTCAGACAGTTCAATAAACAACGTGTAATGCCCGGCTTCGCTCTCCATAAAGCGCCGGTAAAAATTGCGCATGTATTCATCTTCCAGCCCTTCGCTCAGGCGCTTGAACCTTTCGCAACTGCGAGCCTCTATCAATGCCATAGTAAGTAACTGGTCAAGGAAACGATCTTCAAGATGGCCGCCTTTTTTCTGGAATTCCAGCAGCTTGTTTACGTATTCGTCTCTGCGTTGTTTGCCAAGCTTTAGGTTGCGTTTCTTCAGTTCCTGCAAAACAAGCCTGAAATGTCCCCATTCTTCTGTAACAATGGGAGCCAGTTCGCTCACGAGTTTTTCTCTGTCTGAGTATTTCTGAATGAGCGAAATGCAGCTGGTTGCAGCCTTTTGCTCGCAATAAGCATGGTCGGTTAATACGTCTTCAAGCTTCATTTCCGCCAGGTTCACCCAGCGAGGGTCCGTGGGAAGCTGAAGCCCGAGAATGTTTTTAGTATCCTGTGAAAGTTCCATGCTGCAAATGTAAAAAGCGAAGTTGATTAAACAGGTTAGTGAAAACATATAAAAGGATTTTTTTGAACCATATAAGGCATATAAGAACATATAAGCTATTGTTTGGGCGACAGGCTGCTACGATTAGCAACGTTATTGCAGAACGTTGGGACGTTATTCCCGCATGGTTCTCCTTATATACAACAAGTGAATAGTGAATGGGTAATGGTGAAGGGCTCAAATTAGTTAAGTAAGTATATGCTGCGTTAGTCATTATTATCCTTGGGCGTAACTCCTTATATGCTCTTATATGCCTTATATGGTTCAAAAAACTTCGCTTCGGTCGGGCCTTAGGCCGTTAAGCTGTTGTTCAGTTATTAGCAGCCGAAACATTTGCCGAGGCCGATCTCTAACTTATATGGTTCAAAAAAAATACATGTTTTATGTGGTTCCATGATTGAGCTGGTTTTAAGTCTAACGCAAAACTGCTACCTTTCGCCGGTTAATGTATCGGCTATATGTACAAAGATGATTTTTTGCAAAGCAAGCTTGATGATCGTATCCAACAGGATGCGTTAAGGGAATTAAAGCTTCCCTCAGGCAAAATAGATTTTTACAGTAACGATTATATAGGCATTGTAAAAAACAACCTGTTGAGATCGAATGATCCCGGCGTTTCCAATTACGCCTATGGTAGCACAGGCTCCAGGCTACTTGCAGGAAATTATTCGCTGATTGAACAAACGGAAAACCAGATTGCTGCTTTTCATAAGTCTGAAGCTGCGGCTATCTACAATTCCGGGTACGATGCCAATACCGGCGTGCTTTCCTGTGTGCCTCAACGCGGCGATACGATTTTATATGATGCGCTTTCACACGCGTCAATCAGAGATGGCATCAGGTTGTCCTTTGCAACAAGTTTTGCATTTGCTCACAACGACATGAACCAGCTGGAGCAGCGGTTGCAACAGGCAAAAGGCAACGTGTTCATCGTTACCGAATCTGTATTTAGTATGGATGGCGATGTTTGTCCTTTGGCTGAACTGGTTGCGCTCAGTCATAAGTATCATGCACACCTGATCATTGACGAAGCACATGCCACGGGCATCATAGGGGAAAGAGGAGAAGGGCTGGTGCAATCGATGGGTTATGCGGATCAGGTGTTTTGCCGTATTTACACTTTCGGAAAAGCAGTGGGTTGCCATGGGGCCGCAGTTGTAGGGTCATCCCGTTTAAAGAAATACCTCATCAATTTTTCCAGGAGTTTTATTTATTCAACAGCGCTTCCTGAAGAAGCGGTTCATTATATCTCAGCTTCGTATAAAATCTTCCCGGCTTTGTCGGCAGAAAGAAAAAAACTGCAGGAGCTGATTCAATATTTCCAGGCGGCTGATCTGGCATACGAAAAATTCCATTCATTAACCCCGATCCAGGTTGTAATGGTGCCTGGTAACACCGCCATAAAAGCGCTCGCGCGCAAGCTGCAGGATCATAACGTTGATGTACGCGCCATACTCTACCCAACTGTTCCTAAAGAAAAAGAACGGTTGCGCATCGTCCTGCATTCCTTCAATACGATGGACGAAGTGGAGAAGCTGGTGGGATTGTTGAGGTAAGGTGCAAGGCATCAGGTTTCAGGTATAAGGTGTTAGCGGCATACGAGGGCAGAAGCTTGAAAATATATAGTCCGAAATTTAAGCAATAAGACAGTTATTCAAAAAAATCTTTCCATCTCCAAATCCTCAAATCCTGATCCAGACAATCAGCATTAAGCTGCCACATTTCGCCATCCGAATCAAAAGTTTTAACATTGCTGCATCAATTAAATTTTCAATCTAATACTTGCTATGCGGGTAGTATATTTTATTTTTAGCCTGGCGCTGACTGTAGGTTTAATTATTGTGTTAAATGTGCCCTTACCAGCGGGAAAAAGCAAAACGCCCCGAATGGGATATTTTCTTTCCCCACAGAAAGGATTTTGGCAAAACGCAGAGGCTGCAGATAAGGAATTTAGTGCTGCCATCCATTCCCCCGAACTGAAAGGAAAAGTGAACGTGTATTTTGATGAAAGGCTGGTGCCGCATATATATGCCGAAAATGATCATGATGCCAATTTTGTGCAAGGTTACCTGCATGCACGCTTCAGGCTGTGGCAAATGGATTTTCAGACATATGCTGCCGGCGGAAGGCTAAGTGAGATAATGGGTGCAGAGGGGAGTGGTACAAGTTTTTTAAAAATAGATAAATTCTTTCGCCGCCTCGGAATGGTATATGCAGCTGAAAATTCTTTGAAGCAAATGGAATCAGATCCCCAAAGCAAAGCATCGGCAGATGCATATACGGCCGGAGTGAATGCTTACATCAATACGCTTGATGAAAAGGATTACCCTTTGGAATACAAAATGCTTGATTATAGGCCCGAGCATTGGACCAATCTGAAAACCGCGCTGCTATTGAAGTACATGTCGTACGACCTTGCCGCGTACGAACAGGATTTTGAAATGACAAATGCCAGGAGCATTTTCTCGGCAAAACAATTTGAGAAATTGTATCCTTACGGCCAGGATTCGCTTGATCCCATCGTTCCCAAAGGAACTGTTTTTGCAAAAGCCGGGCTCGTTGTTAAAAAACCTTTGAATGCTGATTCTCTTTATTTTTCATTTAATTCAGACACCAGCAAAGCCCAGGCATTTAATCCAAAACCTGATCCCGCCAATGGAAGCAACAACTGGGCGGTAAGCGGAATAAAAACTGCAAGCGGCAAACCTATCTTGTGTAATGATCCGCACCTCGGGTTAAATCTTCCTTCTCTCTGGTATGAAGTACAAATCTCAACGCCGGGCAATAATGTTTATGGCGTTGGATTGCCAGGTGCACCTAATGTAATTATTGGTTTTAATGATAATGTAGCTTTTGGGTTTACTAATTCCGGGCGTGATGTTCGCGATTATTACGAGATCACGTTTAAGGATAGCACCATGCAACAGTATCTCTATAACGGAGAGTGGCAGAATACAACATTTAGAGACGAAGTAATAAAAATAAAAGATGCCGTGGCTGATACCCAGCATATGGCCATGACTGTTTGGGGGCCTGTAATGTATGATAAAAACTATCCCAATATTCTAAAAGATGGAAAGGCATATGCCTGCCGCTGGAAAGCACACGATCCAAGTGATGAGCTAAAGACATTTGGCAAGCTGGATAAAGCAAAAAATTATGATGATTATGTTGATGCCATTTCAACATTCAGCTGCCCCGCGCAAAACATGATCTTTGCAGATAAGGCCGGCGATATAGCCCTTCGTCAACAGGGGAGCTTTCCCGCAAAATGGAGAAGGCAGGGCGACTTTCTGATGCCCGGCAATGATAGTTCTTATCGCTGGCAAGGGATTATCGGCGACAGCTTTAATATAACACTTCATAATCCAACATATGGTTTTGTGAGCAGCGCCAATCAATATCCTTACGATACAACTTATCCTTACTATCTTGGCGGCTCTAATCCACCCTATCGCGGTATTATTATCAACCGCAACCTTACACAAATGGAAGATATTACGCCGGCTGATATGCAGCTTCTGCAAACAAACAACTACAACATATTTGCCGAAATGGCCAGGCCTGTATTATTAAAATATATAGACGAGCCAGCACTAAATGATACCGAAAAAACATTACTGGAAACATACAAGAATTGGAATCTCCGCAATGATATCGGCGAAAAAGGCGCCACGGTTTTTACTGTTTGGGTGGATAGTATAATGGCTGAAATGTACACAGATGAACTATCGCAAAGCGCCTTGCCGATGCCTGAACCTGTTCAAAGCACCATGCTTGAAAGCCTTTTGAAAGACAGTACCTATGAGTTTGCTGATAATATTAATACGCCTCAAAAAGAAACGATAAAAGATGTAGTGACAGCGGCATTCAAAAAAGCAGCAAAAGAATTAATTATTGTAGATAAAACAGGGAAACTGGCATGGGGCAAGTACAAAGATACAGGCATACGGCATTTGCTAAAAATACCGGCGTTTAGCAGGCTTCATTTGCCAGCCGGAGGTGGCACGCATGTTATCAATGCTACTAAACAGTTTCATGGCCCAAGCTGGCGAATGGTGGTGCATTTAAATGACAAGACAGAAGCATATGGCGTTTACCCCGGTGGCCAAAGCGGTAACCCGGGTAGTAAATATTATGATACATTTGTTGACAATTGGGTGAATGGTAAATATTATACATTGTCGATATTATCAGAAACAGAGATAACCAATAATAAAAAGCTCAAAGGCAAAATGACGTTCAATAACGGCTAGGCATTTGGTGCGTTTTATCATATTGAATTCCATTGCATAAAATAACCTCAAAATGAAGTTAGTTGTTTCAATAATACTTACGGCTTTACTGGGATATGCGTTTTGCCTGTTCCTGCCCTGGTGGGGGTTTGCTATAAGCTCTTTCCTTACGGCCGTAATCATTCATCAAAAGCCTTCAAAAGCTTTTGCCGCAGGCTTTGCCGGGCTTTTTTTGTTATGGGGGTTTCACGCTTATTTTATTGATCTTAATAACGACAATTTACTGGCTCCCAAAATTGCAGATGTACTGGGTGTAGGCAGCTCTGGCTCATTGATAATAATTACAGCAATTGTTGGAGGCCTGGTATCTGCATTTGCGGCATTATCCGGCAGCTTTGGAAGAATGCTTATTAAAATGCCAAATTGATGGCGTACAAATTGCATTTATTATTACCCAGAACCTTGTTGCTACACACGCAACTGCAACAGCCTTCTATTTTTAATGAAGATTCAGTGTAGACTTGCATATTTGATTGGTATGCTGTTGCTGCCTTTTATTTGTTCAGCACAGCATATTTCAGGGCGGATCACAGATAGTTCCGGCGCAGCTTTGAGTTTCGCATCAGTCTCCATTAAAGGCAGCAGCATTGGTGTTTCTGCCAATGCAAAAGGTGAATATAGTTTGCAGGTTGATCCCGGAAACTATGTTGTTCAATGTATGCGTGTAGGATTCAAAACTGCTGAAAAAGAAATAGTTCTCGATCAGCGGGATATTATAATAGACTTCGTTTTATCTGAGCAACAGTATACCCTGGACAACGTTACAGTAAAGGCAGGAGAAGAAGATCCCGCTTATTCTATCATCCGCCATGCGATAGAAAAAAGACCCGATTATGAGAAAGAATTGCAACGCTTCCAGTGCGAAGTTTATATCAAAGGCATATTGCGATTGAGAAAATACCCTAAAAAGTTCCTGGGGAGGCCTGTAGATTTTGAAGATGGCGATACCAGCCAGCAAAAATTCCTGTATCTCTCAGAATCAGTTGCCACCTTTGCACAGGAGCCGCCTGATAAAGTAAAAACAGATGTCGTATCAACGAAAGTAAGCGGTAACAGCAATGCCTACGGACTGGCATTACCGCAAATGTTGTCGCTGTACCACAATTCCATCAAAATAGGCGAAAACCTTAACCCGCGCGGATTTATCTCACCCATAGCAGATAATGCACTAAAGTTTTACAATTATAAATTTGAGGGTACTTTTTACGACGGCAAAAAAATGATCAATCGTATAAAAGTAAGTTCGAAAAGAACTTTTGAGCCAACATTTTCAGGGTATATTAATGTGATGGAGGGAGATTGGCGCATACATAGCGTACAGCTTACTGTAGCGGGAAAAAAGCAAATGCAATATTTGGACACACTACGGCTTGAGCAGATCTACATTCCATACGATGACAAATGGGTTTTGAAGCACCAAATCATATACCCTCAGTCAAATGTTTTTGGATTTGATGTATTTGGCAACTTTGTGCAAGTGTTTGATAAGTTTAACCTTGATCCCGTATTCCCGGAGAAATACTTCAACAATGTTGTGGTGAAATATGACGCCAGTTCCAACGCAAAGCCAAGCCGTTATTGGGATAGCATTCGTCCTATTCCTCTTCAGCCGGAAGAAGCACGGGATTATTTTTTTAAAGATAGTCTTGAAAATCTGCGAAATCAACCTGCGTATATTGATTCTCTCGATCTGAAACGTAATAAGGAATTCAGGCCTATTGCCTTTGTGTTAGGTGGCAAGAAATTTATAAGGAGAAGGCTCAACAGGACTATTACGTTTCCGGCTGTATTTGACATATTGAGCTATAATACCGTGGAAGGTACCGTTGTGAACTTTACGCCCGAATATTTTAAAGAATATAAACAATCGCACAGCTACCTTGATATAAGCCCCAATATACGTTACGGCTTCACCAATCATCATTTTAATGCGAGGTTGTCTGCTGTGTATGGATATGGAAAAAGGCATGATCAGTCGATAAGTTTTTCTGCGGGCAAAAGAGTGTTTCAGTTCAATCCGTTGCAGCCTATTACATCGCGTGATAACTCAATCGCCACACTGGTTTATGAAAGAAACATTATGAAATTGTATGAGGCATGGTTTACAAGGCTTAGGTATTCTAATGAAATAGCCGATGGCTTTACGCTTAAGTTTGGTGTTGAATATCAGCATCGTTATCCGCTAGAGAATACAGGCGATTATTCAATTTTTGATATCAAGGGAAGAGAGTTTTCACCAAACTATCCTACCAATGTAGTTTCTTCCAATATTCCTGAGCATAAGGCGCTGGTAGCAAATATTGATCTGCAGTGGCAACCAGGTATTAAGTATATCCAGAAGGCAGGGCAGCGTACTGCGCTTAACTCGGGTTATCCAACTTTCAACCTTGGATTTACGCAAGGCATACATAAATGGTTAGGTAGCGATATACAGTATAACAAATGGAATTTTTCAGTATCTGATGATATAGATCTGCGATTGGGAGGAAAGTTGCAGTGGCGCTGGAATGTCGGCGGCTTTATAGATACCACCAGGTTATACCTGCCCGATTACCAACACTATTATGATAACCGTACCGTTTCATCCAGCCCGTATTTAAAGAGCTTTCAGATTATGCAGTATTATGATTACAGCAATACCGAACGCTTTCAAACGTCGGGGCATGTGGAATATCATTTGAATGGCTTTTTGTCCAACAAAATACCGTTGATGAAAAAGTGGAACTGGTTCTTTGTAGCCGGTGGCAACGCGCTTTATGTTAATAAGGATAAGCAATACGCGGAAGTATTTTTATCGATAGAAAACATATTGAAAATTTTCAGGGTTGATTTTATACAGGCATTCCAGAAAAATCAAACACCTACTTCCGGTGTGCGGATTTTGTTTGCAGGAATTTTGGGAGGAGTGAGGGAAGAATAAAATAGGTGAATGAGTGAATGTGCGGATGTGGAAATGTGCGGATGTGGAAATGTGCGAATGGAGAAACATAGGAATATGCGAGAACACAATGCTTATATTAGACATTAGCGATCAATAAATCAGACATCATTAAATCAGCCATCAGCGATCCTCAAATCGACGATCCTCAAATCAGCGATCAATTTGTATCTTAGCCTTCAATCGGCCCGACAGTATTTTTCACTATTCACCATTGACTATTCACATTCATGAAACTCGAAGCACTTCGTTCTTATTGCATTAGCCTGCCACATGCAACTGAATCAGTACAGTGGGGAGACCACCTGGTATTTAAGATTGGAGGAAAAGTGTTTTGTATAATGTCAGGCGAAGACCCGGCGTCAGCGAGCCTGAAAGTTGAAGAAGAGACTTTTTTCGAGTTGACCGAACGCAATAATATTGTGCAAGCGCCCTATCTAGCCAAAAAACAATGGGTGTTGGTAGAAAAACCTGGTGCGTTAAAAGCCGATGAATGGAAGTTTTATATCCATAATTCATACAAGCTTATTGCCGCGAAGCTTACTAAAAAGTTGCAAAAAGAGCTGGGGCTGAGCGATTTATAAAAGAATCTAGCGTTCTCAAAAATGCAGAAGAGCGGTGATTTTCAGCTTTTTTAGCAAATTTCTTCCTTCAAAACTGCGGTTATTGCCATTGAATCATTACCTTTGCGCCTCATTTCCCGTAAGGCTCAACAAGTTTCCACATGAGTGGAACGCCAGCAGGGAGTAATTCTTAACAAGGATTATAATGCCTAAAGTTAAAACAAACTCTAGCGCGAAGAAGCGCTTTAAGGTGACAGCAACAGGAGAAATCACCTACCAGAAATCTTTCAAACGTCACATCTTAACTAAGAAATCTAAAAAACGCAAAAGATCTTTAAGAAAAGATGGTCTTGTTGTACCTGCAAACAAAGACTTCGTTATGCGTTTATTACGTTTGAAGTAATCTAAGCCGTTTATCCGGTAAAAATCATTTTAAAAATCCTGTTAGCTGGTTAATCACCACTGACGCAAAATAATCAGATATGCCACGTTCAGTAAATGCTGTAGCATCAAGGGCAAGAAGAAAAAGAATTCTTAAGCAAGCCAAAGGCTTTTACGGTAAACGTAAAAACGTTTATACCGTTGCCAAAAATATTGTTGAAAAAGGTCAGACTTACAGCTATGTAGGCCGCAAATTGAAAAAACGCGAATACCGCCAGTTGTGGATCGCGCGTATCAACGCTGCTGTAAGAGAAGAAGGTATCACTTACAGTGAATTTATCGACAAATTGAACAAAAAAGGTATCGAACTTAACCGTAAAGTTTTAGCTGACATGGCTATGAACGAACCTGCAAGCTTCAAAGCGCTTGTTACTTCAGTTAAGTAATCATACTTCAATATAGTTAAAGACCGCTGTGCTGATAAGGCATGGCGGTTTTTTTGTGAGGTACAAGGCGTAAGGTTTCAGGTTTCAGGTGTTGAAATTCTAAGGCCAAAATTAGTTTTTGCGTGCTTAAAATTCTGCCGTGCACTTGGATGATGGCTGTTAAACCAGGCCTTTCCAGCATATTTCTCACCAGCTTGATTATTTAATTTGCAGGTATTAACCAGCGCTTACGCCAACATCGCTACCTATACCAACCTGATTATCGAATCTCTAAACAATTGTGAAAATATATAAGACAAAGCATCGCCAACCTGATACCTGATACCTCACGGCTGATACCTATTGATTTTTTTTCCCGCATTTATTTTCCAATCATTTACTTTTGCTACGCTAAAATTCTTGTTCACAGCTAATAATTCACCCGCAAAGGATGAACAATACCTACACCGGACTGGTTAAGCAGACATTCCACTTCCCACAGGAAGGTTTTGATGTTAATGACAATGGCTACCTGGAGTTCAACGGTCTTGATTTACAGGCCCTCATTAAAAAGTATGGCACACCAATGAAGCTTACTTATCTGCCCAAAATTGGCATGCAGATAAATAAGGCTAAGAAGATGTTTGATGCGGCCTTCAAAAAGCACAAGTACGAGGGTAAATATTTTTATTGTTACTGTACCAAGAGTTCCCACTTTTCTTTTGTGGTTGAAGAGGCGCTTAAGCATGAAATTCACCTGGAGACTTCTTATGCCTACGATATTGAGATCATCAACAGGTTATACCAGAGAAGAAAAATTACAAAGGACACGTTCATTATTTGTAACGGCTATAAGCAAAAAGCTTACACATCCAGAATCGCGAAACTAATCAATACAGGATTCAAGAATGTAATTCCAATCCTTGATAACAAGGAAGAATTGCAGCTGTACAAGCGAAGCGTTAAGCAGCCCTTTAAACTCGGGATCCGCGTTGCCGCGGAAGAAGAGCCTAACTTTCCCTTCTATACTTCAAGGCTGGGTATAAGAGCGAAAGATATATTGGAGTTTTATGTTGATAATATTGAAGGTTACGAGGACAAGTTCCAACTCAAAATGCTTCACATCTTCCTCAATAAAGGCATCAAAGATGATATCTATTATTGGAGTGAATTAAATAAGATCATCAACCTGTACTGCCAGTTAAAGAAGATCTGCCCTGAACTGGATTCGATCAATATAGGCGGCGGTTTCCCAATTAAGCACTCTCTTGGTTTTGAATACGATTATCAGTTCATGATCAATGAGATTGTTGGCAACATAAAGAACGCGTGCAAAAAGGCAAAAGTGCCGATGCCTAATATCTATACAGAATTCGGAAGTTATACTGTAGGTGAAAGCATGGCACATATTTATAGTGTGATCGGCCAGAAAATGCAGAATGACCGCGAAATCTGGTATATGATCGATTCTTCTTTCATTACGACTTTGCCTGATACCTGGGGTATTGGTGAGAAATTCCTGATGATGCCCGTTAATAAATGGGAAAATGAATACCAGCGAGTCGTCTTGGGTGGACTTACCTGTGACAGTCACGATTATTACGATTCTGAAGAGCATATCAACGAAGTGTTCCTGCCCAAGCTTTCGTCTAATCACACCGTAGGCGAGGCGAGGACTCCTTTACAGAAGGAAAAGGAGCAGGAGAAAATAAAGGAAAATGAAGAGCCATTGTATGTTGGGTTCTTCCATACCGGGGCGTACCAGGATCAAATCAGTGGCTATGGCGGTATTAAACACTGTCTTATTCCTTCGCCTAAGCATATCATTGTAGAAAAAGATAAGAACGGCAAACTGGTTGATTGGGTATATGCGAAAGAGCAATCTGCGCAAAGCATGCTGAAAATCTTAGGCTATCTGTAAAATAGAATTCAAAAGTAAAAAGTAAAAATTCAAAAAAAGCTTGCTTAGATCCTGGAATCAGGTAAAGCAGCAAAATGTAAAGTTTTGAATTTTTACTTTTGAATGTTGACTTTTTTTTAAACCATATTATTGAAACGTGACACTAACATTGTCACGTTTTACTTTTTAAAAACTGTTTATGAAAACGTTGTTTGCCTCAGTAATGCTTTTAATGATAAGTGCTCAACTTCACGCACAAAGCCAGGAAGATTCTGTAAAGGCTGTTATCAATAAATTTTTTGCGGCGATGAAAGATGCAGATGCTGCCGGCATGCAGGCTTGCTTTGCCGATAGCGCAGTTCTGCAAACTATAGTAAATAAGAACGGCCAGACATCTGTTAGAACCGAATCAATTAAAGATTTTGTTGCTTTTGTGAGCAAACTTTCCAAAGGCGATGCGGATGAGCGCATTACTTTCGAAACTGTAAAATCTGACGGATCATTGGCCATCGCATGGACGCCCTACAACTTCGTTTACAAAGGGCAATTCAGCCATTGCGGCACCAATTCATTCCAGGTGGTTAATATAAACGGACAGTGGAAGATCCAGTATATTATCGACACCAGGAAGAAAACCGGATGCGCTGAAGCTAAATAAAACTCATTACTCTGTTCTTAAACTCTTTACCGGGTTTGCTACCGCCGCTTTTATTGCCTGGAAACTGATCGTTGCAAGTGCAATAATAATTGCAGCAAGCCCGCCAGCGACAAATACCCACCAACTAATGTTAATGCGAAATGCGTAATCCTGCAACCATTGGTGCATGTAATACCATGTAATGGGCGTAGCAATCGCAAAGGCCAACGCAATGAGTATGATAAATTCTTTTGAAAACAAATAAACGATATTGCCGGCAGTAGCGCCCAATACTTTGCGAATGCCAACCTCTTTTATCCGCTGTACTGCCATAAATGAGGCTAAGCCATACAATCCAAGACAGCTAAGGAATATAGCGATTGACGCAAAGATTTTATACAACTGTGCCAGCTGGTTTTCCTGTTTATAAAAACTTTCAATTTTATCGTCAAGAAACCTATACTCATACGCAAAATTGGGAAATGTTTGTTCGAATATGTTTTTGACAGATTGCAGTGTGGACGACATGTTTTTCGTTTCAAGTTTTATTCCTGCCTGGCTGTACATGGTTACGTTGGTAGTAATAAGCAATGGTGCAAGATCCTGGCGGAAGGAGCGGTCATTAAAATCTTTTACCACGCCAACAACAGGGCATTTTATCCTGTCGCCCCATATGCTTACTTCTTTGTTCAATATATCTTCCGGTTTTTTAAGCCCTAAACTTTTAACCAGCGATTCATTCACCAAAAATTCTCTTGTCATACTGGAAGGTTGCAAATTTCTTCCTGCTGCCAGTTGCAATTTATACGTTGGCACATATCCGTCGTCGGCAAATTTGGTAATAGCTTTAAAGTCTGCTTCTTTAATTGCATGATCAAATTTGAATGTGCTCCACGTATCATTGCCATCTTCAACCGGCGTGTTGGAGCTAAAGCTCACTTCCTGTAAGCCGTTTACTGACAATAACTGTTGCTTTAAATAATCCAGTCTGCTAATACGAAGGCTATCTACACGGAAAGGGACATTGATAATGGCGTCTTTATCGAAACCCAGTGGCTGGTCCATGAAATAATCCATTTGTTTTACAATAATGAGCGTTCCGATGATCAGCGCCTGTGCAATAATAAATTGAAACATTACCAGTCCTCTTCTTAATGAAATACCCTTACCAGTATTTGCTGCTATTTTACTCTTTAAAGCATTGATGGGGTTGAAGCGTGACAAGACTATAGAAGGATAAAAACCGGCAAGTACAGTTACAACAACTGTTACGGTTAAAAGAAATAAAATAACTGAAGGATGGATGAATATGCTGAATGAAAGCGACAGTTCCAGGAGGTGATTCACAGAAGGCAATGCAAGAATTGCAATAACTGTTGCAAGCATTACAGCAACTGTAACGATCAAAAAAGTTTCAATAATAAATTGAATTTGTAATTGAGATTTATTGCTCCCCAAAACTTTTCGTACACCAACTTCTTTAGCTCGGTTAACGGCTTGCGCGGTGGAAAGGTTGATAAAGTTTACGCAGGCAATTAAAAGAATAAACGCTGCAATCAACCACAGTACATTAAGTAATTCCCTGCTGATTGTTTTGTTGCTGTAGTTACCTGTTTGCGTGTCATAATGCACCGCACTTAAGGGTTGAATAATATGGCTATCCTTGTTTTCAGACGATTGAACTTTTCTAGAATAGGCTCTTAGCTGTTGGTTGAAGTTTTGGGAAGAAGTATTCTTTGGTAACATAATATAGCAACCAAAATCAGTATTTGTCCTGTCCTCCCAATCGGTATTTTTCGCCATAATACTTCCGGTAAAACCTGTTCCGTAAGCCACAACAACCTTAAGCTGAAAGTCTGTGTTTGCAGGTATGGAGGCTAGAATACCGGAGACTTTCAATACTTCAGTGCCATGTTCGAATAGATAGCCGCCAGCTTCCAGGTTGATGGTTTTGCCCATTGCTGTTTTCCAGTCGCCGAAATATTTTTCTGCAATCTCTTTTGTAAGCAATACGTTGTTCGGATCCTTTAATGATTGATACGAACCGGCAAGCAGAGGAAAATCAAACATGTTAAAGAATGAAGGCCCGGTAAAAAATACACCTCTTTGCTCTTTAAATGTTTTTGTCGTTGATCCACTATTATCAGGTATCAAAAACACATCATTTTGGCTTGCAAAAATTGGGGCCACTTCCTCTATTTCCGGAAAAGCAGTTTTCAATCCTGGTGGCAGTGGAAAAGGAACATCCTTCCCATAGGTAATATTTGCTGCATCTGCATGATGGTACTCAGTTAACACACGATAGGTGCGCTCTTTCTTAGCATGAAAATTATCGAAGCTTGTTTGGTATTGTATAATGATAAAGATCATCATGCAAACAGCGATACCGACAGCCAGGCCGGCGATGTTGATAATCGTGTAGTTCCTGTTGCGGATCAAACTCCTGAATGCTGTTTTAAAATAATTTTTGAGCATATTCAAATGGCTTTTGCAAGGTTGAGCTAAATAAAAATACCAGATAATTTTTTATGGATGATCAGTCAAGTGAGTCTTAAGATCATTTTAAAACGGCTCACTTTTTACTGAACATATTTTCACCGGCGTACTATTCTTTTGTAAAGAAAAGTTCCCTGCTTGTCATATTACCCGCAATATCTCTTACAGTTACTTCTAACCGGTGTTTACCGGTTTGCAGGCGATTGTCAAAATGGTAAGTAAATAGATTTTCTTTTCTGTATAACAATATCCATTTGCCATCAAGTAAGGCAACGGTATTGTCAACAAGGCCAAGATTATCTTTGGCCAGCAACTGAAATTGTGCATCCTTATCAGTTAGTGTCGCGTTGTTCTTCCAGCCTTGCGTCATTATTTCCGGAGGTACGTTATCAACCAGCAATTCAATATTTCCCAATTCATTAAAAGAAGCTTTCATGTAGTTCCCTTGCCAGGAGCCTTTAATAACCTGGGTCATGTTGCTGTTTGTAAGGCGCATGATCGTTCTTCCGCGCAGTAAGGAGTGCTCTGGTAAGATAGTTTTTACCTGAACGGTATAATTGGTATGCACCGGAATATTTGGATAAACCGGTTTAATAATTAATGATGCCGCATCTTTCTGTTTACTTTTCTCCTCTTTTATTTCAAATGGCACATTGTCGTAAAAGGCGGCAGCTGGAAAGTAGTAAGCGTAACCTGGCGTTTTAACCAGTTGCGGCTTTCCGAATGCCAGTAAATTGCCTTTGTCATTTGTTGCCTGTTCGGTTGGATTTCTACCATTATACTTAACAGCAAGGGAAACTGTTGCAAGGTTTCCAGCTGCATCAAGAACCCGGATGCGAATGTGGTGTGTCGAAGTATCGGTCAACCTTATTATTCCGTTGCCTGCGTTACGGTCAAAAACTGTTAAACCGTTGCCTGGTAAAATGGATAAGTATTGAATGTATTGATGCGCTTTAAGCCAGTTCCCATAGTCTATGCAGGCATTCACATAGCGGGTGGTTTCGTATGAAAGTTTGTTTAGCCTGAATGAAAAAATAAGAGAGTCATCTAAAAATAAACTTGCGCCATAAATCCCCATTCTAAAATGTTTGTTAGACATCTGGTCAATGGCGTTGATGCCAAAACTGATAGCTGATGAGTTTACTAAAAGCGTGCTGGTGCTTTTATAATTGTCTACATCATTAACCAGGCTTACCTGGTGCGGTGTTGCTAAATAAATACTCTTCTCCCTATCATACCAGTACAAGCCTTTTACTACGGGCGGTGTATTGTCCTTAACAGGATATGCGGATATAAGCGGATTTATTACGTCTCCGGTCCGCGTGTCGCGCAGCTCAAAATGCAGGTGCGGGCCTTCGGAAGATCCTGTATTGCCACTATAACCAATCAGTTGTCCTTTGTGAACACGAAATATTGTGGAATCATAGGTAATAGATTGTTGCCAGTTTTTGTCGGCATATTGATGTTGCAATACATTTCGTTCCAGTTGATCATAAAACTTATTGAGGTGAGCATAAAGTGAAGTGGTGCCATTTTTATGTGCTATAAGCAGGCACTTTCCAAAACCTGTTTGTTCCAGTTTAACACAACTTACATATCCGTCGGCCACTGCATATACGGGGAGATCTTCTTTTCCCCCGGTCCGGATATCTAGCCCCATATGAAAATGGTCAGCCCTTGGTTCACCAAAATTAGCTGCAAGCTCAATGGAGGCAGCTATTGGGGAGTGGTAATACCCGTATGATGGTGTGAGGCGGGAATACAAAATACATGCAGCTACCACAAGCATTATTATACAACCACCAAGTATTGTTTTAGATGAAAAACGAAGCATATAAATTAATTGACCGTTTAAAGCTAGAAGTGCCTTAATTTGTTGGCAAACGCGTTCTGCCTGTTGAGTATTCATCTCTGCAAACAGGCGCATTTTATATGCAAGTTGTTTGCAGATAAAAAAAAGGGGTTTGCAGAAAAAACAAGCTTCAATCATTCATTATCAGTCCGAACAACTAAGTTGCATTCATCAAAAAAAGAAAAGCTTGATTGTGCAGGAAATAATAAAAATGAGAAGACAATTGTTGTGGCCTTTTATAGGGTTCATTGCATTTTATTATTTGTTACACATGGCCGTTGATTTACCTAACCTTATAAATGGCACGGCTACTTTTTCGTTATTACCACTAAGTGCGAAAGGCTTATTGTTTAGGTTAATTGGTATAGTTGCCAATAGCCTGTTTACCCTTGTTCCTTATCTTATTTTACTTTACCTGTATCCTCAAACAAAAATCATAGCACTTATTGTTGTGATAGGGGTGGCCATTTCGGCATTGTTTTTTTGCAGTTATTTTTTTGAGACAACAATGTTAAGGAGAGGCACACGGTTACGATTTTTCTTTCGGAATAATCTTCTTTACATATTTACGTATACGGCGTTTGGTATTGTGTTTTATTTTATGCGGTATTCGCATTTACAGGCGCTTCAAAAGAAAGAACTTGAGCTGGCCAACAGGCAGTCGGAATTATCTTTTCTCCGCGCACAGATCAATCCGCATTTTTTGTTCAACAGTCTTAACAATATTTATGCACTTGTTTATATGCAATCCGGCAAGGCGTTAGACGCCATTGCAGTGTTAAGCGACTTGTTGCGATATATGCTATATGAAACGAGTGAAAAAGTTTCTTTGCAAAAGGAGTTGCATTATATAGAGCAGTATATCGCATTGCAAAAGCTGCGCTTTGATTGGCCGGTAAAGACAGAAATGAAAGTTGCAGGGCAGCCGGATTCAATTTATATCGCACCGCTATTGCTAATTCCTTTTGTAGAAAATGCATTTAAGCACGGAGATTTTAGCGAGCATGCAGATGGGCTATCCGTTTCAGTTTCCGTCACCCAACAAAAAATATATTTTCATTGTTTTAATCAAAAAAATCATCAGCAAAAAGATGATTCAGGTGGTATTGGGCTGGAAAATGTTGAGCGAAGGCTGGCGCTATTATACCCGGGTAAAAACAAACTAACTATAGATTCAAATGACACTCATTTTATTGTGAACCTTGAAATACAACTATGAATGCACAACCTGTAATAAGGTGTATTGTAACGGATGATGAACCATTGGCGGTAAACTTACTGGCTGATTACGTTAATAAAACACCGGGGTTTGAGCTGGTATTGAAAACAACTAATGTTTTGGATGCATTGGATGCTGTGCAACAGGGCAGGGCAGACCTGGTATTTCTCGACATACAAATGCCGGAACTAACCGGCATCCAGTTTATGAAAATAATTCGTGGTGCATGTAAGATTATTATAACTACAGCATATCCTGAATATGCTTTACAGGGGTATGAATTTGATGTGGTTGACTATTTATTAAAACCTGTGACCTATGAAAGATTTGTAGCCGCAACGCAAAAGGCGATTGCGAGGTTGGAGAATAAGCCCGCAGTAGCAACAGATACCATTAAACATATTTTTGTAAAAGCAGATTATAAAATACGCAAGATTGATCTGAACGATATCATGTACATAGAAGCTTTAAGGGATTACACAGCCATTCATCTTCCAAATGAAAAGATTCTCTCGCTTGAAAGCCTGCGAAACTACGAGAACTTGTTGCCCGAGGCTAAATTTGTCCGCATACACAAATCTTATATCATCAATACTTCTAAAATTTCTTTTATAGAGAGAAGTAAAGTAGTCATTAATAAAGAATACCTGCCTGTTGGCGAAACTTACAGAAAACATTTCTTTTCTCTCATAGGAGTAGATAAAAAGACGAGCTAGCAGATTATAGCTATGCGGATGTTCTTTTAATCAACTCAACCGGAGTAATTACTGTTTCAGTTTGAATAGTAGTTTCTCTCGGCTGTTGTAAAAGCTGGAGTAATTTTTTTACCACCTGCTGTCCAACCTTTACCGGAAACTGCTCAATGGTTGTGATGGAGGGAGTAATAATGGCAGATCTCGGATCATTCGAGTATCCAATAACTTTTAACTGATCGGGAACCGGTATGTTATTTTGCCTGGCAAAATCAATGGTAGCAATGGCACTGAGGTCATTGGCCGTAAAGATGCCATCGGGCGCAGCGGCTGGTGTAAACATACAGTTTAACGCCTGCATTGCATTGTCGTAAGTGAGCTCCTGGTAAAAGGCCCATTTCGGGTTTAGTGAAATACCTTCTTCTTTCAGTGCGCGCAGAAAACCTGTAGTTCTTTCTTTGTACAAACTGCAGGTCAGTGGGCCAGAAATATAACCGATCCTTTTACATCCGTTATCAATCAAATGCTTTCCTGCAAGATAGCCGCCCTGTTCATCATCACCTTTTACCATTGTTGCATCGTAAGGCACCATTGGAACCCTGTCGTAAAATACAACGGGAATGCCATTATTTAGTAGCTTATCAAAATGCGTATATTCCGTGGTATGTAGTGTGCAGGCTACAATCACCGCGTCTACGCGTGACGCGTAAAGCGTATCAGCCAATTCTTTTTCCAGTTGAAGTGAGTCGTTGGACTGACAGATGATTAAGTTATAACCTTGTTGATGCAGCAAATTCTGGATTTCAGTAATAACCACCGCATGGAAGAACATGGAAATACGCGGAACGATGAGCCCGATAGTATTAGACCTATTGCTTCTAAGGCCAGATGCCAATGTATTTTTTCGGTAACCCAGCTCGGACGCTGCTTCCAGTATCCTTTCCCTTGTTTTCGCCTTAACGTTTGGATTGTTGTTTAATGCGCGGGAAATGGTCGCCGGTGAGAGCTGTAAGGTTCTCGCAAGGTCTAATATCGTCTTATCATTCTGTTTCTTCATACACTATCTCCAAAAGTACTTGGTTATTGCTGTTTCTTTTGCAATCCCCAATAATTTGAGGTGTATTTGGTAGCGTTTACGGGCATGATTTTAAAACTACCTTGAAAGTTGTTGTTCGCTATTGTCAGTTTTTGGCCCGGCGCCATGCGTAGGTCAATGGTTGTTTTGTTGTCGGAAGTTAACATACTGTGATCAGCCTTCTTATTACCAGTAGCTATAATTTTCACTGACTTTTCGGGTATATCACATATTATTCTGCAATTGCCGCCTTTTAAACTTTCGACCGTGATAAAGGAGGTCGTTCCGTCGTGCCTGGCTGCACTTATTTTGAAAGCTCCCTCGGCAAGTAAATTTTCAAAAGCCGTTTCGCGCCACTCGGTTGGGAGTGCTGGAAATACCGTGATATCTTTTCCTTTGCTTTGCAGCAACATTTCTAAAAGGCTTGTTGCGGCAGCCATTGGCGTTTCGAAGCAAGGGCCTGACTCCTTATATAATCCGTTTGCCTCCCCATGCTTCTGCAAGAATTGATCGAGATAATGATACGCATCGTCACCTTTTCCAAGCAAAGAGGAAATAGAAGATGCGCCGGTAAAAGAATAGCCCTGCAAGGCACCTTCACTGGAGATCCAATGATGTAGTGAACTTTCGATCAGCTTTTTATTGTCCGCATCATCAGGGGCAATCAGCCTGTATGGCCATATTGCTAACAGGTGAGAAAAATGACGGTGTGATGAGGTAAGTGCAACATTCCGCCCAATCATAAGCCTGTTTTCATCGACAGCAAAAGGAGCGAGGTTGTTTAGAATTTTATTCCATTTGTCAGTGTCGGAAGATTCAGCGTTTACAAGTGAAGCGGTTTCAAGTAATGTTTGTAATCCCCATCGGAGAGATGATAAAGAATAATGAGCATCTTCTGCGTTTGTATATTCCGGCGAAGAAGAAAGTGGAAGGTGATAAATTCCCCTGTCATCTTTATTTAACAGATGGATCATATAATTGACTGATCGTTTTAGAAGCGGTTGTATCTTGGTAACAAACGTTGCCGTATCTAAAGAATACCTGAAATACTGGTAATAGTAAAATAGTGTCCATGTAAGATTCCCCGGTTCAAAGCGAAGGTTGCGTACATCGCCGGTAACAATCGGTGCATACAGGTCGTAGGAGCTGATACGCCCGATAGCTGCAGCATCATTCCTCCAGTTTTCAGGAACATTATTGATCAGTTGCTGGCGGTTATTGTACAGAGCGTCGAACAGCGGGTCCGCAATCGCCATGTGGTTGGCAGTAAAAACGGGAGCGTACGCCAGTTGGGTGTTAAGGTTCCACCAAATTGCCGGCCAGGGTGTTTTGCTGGTAAACCAGGGCCCCATCAGGTCAATCATCGGGTTCCCTTGTCCCGTGGCTGAAGCCAGTTTGTATAATTGCAGCCAATAATAGCTTTCCAATCTGGCATCGGGTACTGAAACAAAGCTCTTTTGATAATAGCGATGCCACCAATTTTGGTGTTTGGAGATAACTGTTTTTAACGGTGAGCTGCTAAAGTGCTGAATGAATTCAATGCTTTCTCTCGTGGCTTCTCCTTTTGAGGAATTACCTACTGAAATAACTGCAACTTTGGAATTGCCTTCTGATGACAACTTCCAGCTTGTGGCATAATCCCATCCTTCTGAAAGTGATTGGTGGCAAATATTATAACCTGAGCTATCTTTTATAGTAGCGGAAGGGTTGGGTATATAATGAAATGCAGCGGCCCTATCCTCACCAATTGCTGCAATTCGTGGGCTAACACTTTCTTCAGCCTGCCATTTGAACCGGACATTTTTTTCCTTTCCACCGCCGGAGGCCCGGATAAAAATCACATTTTCATTTTTCGGGACTACAGCATAAAAATTGATCTTGCCTTCTGTTGTTATGACTTCTCCATTTGCTTCGGCATTGTAAATATCTAATCGCATGTTAGCCGAAATAATCTTTCCTTTTGTTTGAATGAGCATCCTGCCGATAGGAAGCCTGGGACGTGAAACCAGTTGTTCGCCAAAAATGCTGTCTGCAAAATGTGGCCGGTGATCAGTCACGTCGCTTCTGCCCACATCAAATCGAAGTGCACTGTCATTTTCTTTATAAATATTTGTGCCCAACCTGCCATTACCGAGAATAATGCCTGAGTAGTAATTAGAACTTATGCTATCCCATGTCAGGGCGTGCCTTTGCATAAAAGTGCCGTAATCGATAGTTGACTGACCAGTGAGCTTCACGGCGACGACTAAAAAAAATGCAAACAAAAACGAGATGAAAAGATATTTTTTCATGTAATCAGCAAATCGGGGTTAGTTTAAGTGAATGCCGACTAAGATAAATTAAAAAAGAAGAGGGTACGGTGCAATCAAATAAAAAGAGCCGCGTAAAATAGCGGCTCCCCGGGGTATGAAAATGAAGAGTATACTGATTAAAGCCTAATCATATTGATCAACTAGATATTTGATAACGTCGGTAGTGGTAACTATACCCACCAATTTGTTATCATCAACTACTGGTAATGCGTGAAATTCAGCTTGTGTAAGATAAGTTGCCACATCCCGGATAGTGTCATCAGGGGAGACCGTTTTAGGGTGATGCACCATTACCTGTTCTATTTTTAGCATATCAAAAATTGCTTCATCGGCTTCAGTCTGCCCTTCGAAAAGATTTCCAAAGCTCAAACGCATGATATCTGTTTGGCTGATAACACCTGCCAGGGTTTCTCCCTTTACAACAGGAATATGCCTGATATGATACTTCTTCATTAATTCCGCTACTGTTCTCAAATCATCATTGGTATTTACAGTGACCATTTTAGAAGTCATAATGCTGGAGATCGGGGTTCTCTTTTTCATAACTCAATGTTTTTATGCAGATCAAAGCTAATGGGAAACTCCTGGCTAAAAGATGAAGAGAATCATGCCGGGAGATGACAAATGTCAGTAGAAAGTTACCCAATGCATAAACGTTAATGTACTTCCAAACAAAATATTAAAATATAAATGATATGTAATTGGAATGGGGCTTTTTTACAAAATGGTCTTTATAAGTAGATTAGAAGTACTGTCAGTTTTTCAGTATCAAAAGAAATCAAGTTTCTGACGGGCTGAATAATTGAATGGCACATTGACAAAGATTCCCGCTTTACCAACTCGTGTGTTTCCTCTTAGCTCTAACAAAACATCGGTCGCGAAAATCGCATTCAGGGTGTTTTTGTAAAGATTTTTCATATCCACCTCCATCCTGGATGGAATATAAAATTCTGCCTTCTTCGGAATTTGCATGGTCGTATCCAACAAATACTTGCCAACGAAAATATGGTCGACGTACACATCGCAGTCGATGTGCTTAAGGTTCACTCCAAAACTGTTTGGATTAAAATAGACCAACTCCAAACTAACAGTTGTTTTATCAAAACCCAATTTATCAATCTTAAAATTCCTGATCGATCGGTACTCAAACCCCTGGGGTTTGGAACAGCTCATAAAACCGGCAACCAGGAGGATGGCAAGAATTGGCTTCATTAAAAAGTTTTGACTGCAAAATAGGGGAGTTTTTATTTCAAATTTAATGTCACCAAAATTTTTATCGTAATTTTATTGCTAATATTTTGTGCAAAGGACCTCTTTTGAATGAAATTATTTAAGTCATAATCGAACTATATAATTTAGCATGAGTTAAATTTTGTTATATTTTGTTTATCAAAATAATAAACAGATTATTAAATATTTTATACAAAATTTTTTAGACCATAATAGACATCTTTTAACAACAATTATTCCGTGAACTGACAAAATAACCTACATGGACGAAAAAAGACAATTATTGATTGATTTACAATACTTTCCCTGCATAAACTATTTTAAAGTTTTGTCAGATTCGACATATTGCAAAATAAATTTAAGTGAACCCTATAAAAAAATGTCATTTCGGAACAGATGCGTGATCGTTGGCAGTAACGGACTAATCAATTTGTCGGTGCCGGTGGAGAAAGGCAGGAATCAGCGTATCCCCTACGCGGAGGTAAGAATAGCATACCAGGAGAACTGGCAAGTGCAGCATTGGCGGACTATCGTCTCCTGTTATAACAGGTCGCCTTATTTTGAGTATTACGCAGGCAGGCTGGAGCCGTTGTTTACGGCCAGATTTGAATATTTATATGAACTGAATGAACATGCCTTAAAAATAGTAACCGGAATATTGAAAGTTAAACTACCTGAATTCGTTGATAATGTGGAAGTTGATAATGTTGTTAATTATAGGGATAAATGGATGCCGAAGGATTATGACAAGGATAGCGAGCATATTCGATACGGGCAGTTATTTGAAGATAGGATAGGGTTTAAAACCAATATTAGCATCCTCGATCTTTTGTTTATGGAGGGACCAAATGCAGTAGCGTTACTAAAAAGTTGAATTAGATAGGCATAACTTATTTGTTTATAATTATTTATGTTTATATAATTAAATAAAAAAGAAGGCTAATTCAGCCTTCTTTTTTATTTTAACTTGTCACTGGCCGCTCTACTAAAAAACGCCAATCGTAAGGATTTTTGCAGACCGTCTAGATTCGGTACGTTCTGCCGGAGCTATCGGTGCACCTGGAGCATCTGCAGCTGCGCGTCTGCGTTCATTCAGCACGGACATAATATGAATAAGCTTTGCCATTTTAACCTTATTCAATTGTAGCCCTTCTTTTTTATCATCTGTGTTTATAACTACTTTACATACAGCAGGTAAAGCTACAGCAGCATTGTAGTTATTACGCACAGCTACGAATGCTCTGCCTTCATCAACAGGATACTCTTCCTCCCAGGAATCATACCTGTTCTTTGCTGCTTTATACTCGTTCCAGGAATCGTCTAAATTCAAGTTATATAGTGTATCATTTTGTAAATCAAATATATGAGGAGAGTAATTAAAATTAAAGCTGACATCAGTGTTAGCGGATTGAGCCTTATCGCCATTTCTCAAAAGCCGTGGGGCTGGGGGGGGCGGTGGAGCTGTCCGCTGCATTCTTTTAGATCTTGTTACCTCTTTTGTGGTCTCAGGAGCATTTGAATTCTCATTCAAATTAAATTGTACGTTCAGCTCTTCTAACTGTTTGATGGCGTCATCCATTGATTTCTGTATGGTTGCTTGTTTATCTGCGGGAAGCCATTGCAAAGCTGCGACCTTGCTCATTTCCATCTTTGCTTTGCTAACCTGTTCATTGAGCTTATCTTTTGACCATTCAAATTTTACTTTAGCCAGTTCTTTATTAACTACCATTTGAATTGAATCGGCATTGAATGCCAAGGTCACAGGTATCTGTGCATTTTTAATTGCATCAGTAGCTATAACAATTTGATGACTAATATCTTCCGGTGAAATCAAACTAATCGCTTCATTTGATTTTTCCAGCGAAGTGAGCACCAATGGAGATACTTTTTCAATGGCTTTCTTTGCCTCAGTTAATCCCTTCATAGCTTCCTGAACACCTTGTTTTGCAGATTCCTCAACTTTATTTGTAATCTCTTTTTTCATTGGCTCGTTCAGAAAGAAGACAGGGTTGAAAAGAGGGTTATCGACTTTTGCTGTAACCGGCTCAACAATTAAAGTTTTATTTGATGAAGCACTGGTTCCAGTTTGGCCAACTTTAACAGGGCTTAGCCAGGCAATTGAACTTAAAATTGAAGTCATTAAAAGAAAAGCGACTATTTGATGGCGGTAGGTAAAAGTCTGCTCTTTTTGGTTAAGCATCCTTTTGACCCTGGAAAGCAGGTCCCCTTTATTGGCTTTAGCCGGCATGGCGAATGTGCTTCGGCTAGTATTCAGATAGGCTAGCTGAAGCAATGCTTCGGCATACATAGCAGGGTTATATTTAAATTGAAGTACCCAGTCGTCACAACTATGTTCGCGTTCCTTTTTAATAAACCTGCTGATGAGTTGCGTGAAGGGGTTAAAAAACAAGCTGATTTCTATAATGCTTAAAACGATGTTGACCAGATAGTCCATTCTACGGATGTGAGCCAGTTCGTGAAGGATAACTGCTTCCAATTGTTGCACCGATAAATGATTCACGCTGGCAACAGGAATAAGAATTACTGGTTTCCAAAATCCGATGGTAAGGGGAGAGTTGACGATCGTAGAAGCAAAAATGGACACCTTGTTTTTGATACTCAAATGGGCAACCATGTCGGTAACGAAGTCTGACCATTTGTCATCAATCGCCAAAAGTCCGTTTCTTTTGATTTCCAATGTATAGCGGTAACTTCTAACCCAGCGGAAAGCCAATACAAATAATAATAAAATATATGCGATGGATAAGTATGGAAGAGTTTGTTCCATATGTATCAATGCATTCCAGACTTTTGTATTAAAATTTTCTGATGTTTGTTGTGCGATGATAGCTTTTTGAGCATCAATATCAATGCCTTTCATCTCCTGGATGGTCAGAAGGCACTTCGAAAAGTAAAATTGCAGGGTAAATAAAAACCAGGCAAAACCTGCAAACTGGGCGGTGAGGGCAAGCTTATATCGTGCGTTGGATGAAAATGAAAAAAGGCTGTTTAAAAGAACCACCACTATCCAAAGCAGGGCCATTTGCCATAAGCTATTAACAATTGCATACCCCAATGCCTGTAAAAAAGCGGAATGGGAAAGCGTTAGCATGTTTAGTGATTTTTCAGGTTATCCAAAATTTTTTGAATTTCTTCTAACTCTTCCTTACTTGTAGCCCCGGAACCCAATGCCTGCATCACCAGGCTGGAAGTAGAACCGCCAAATAAGGAAGTCACCATTTTACCAACCATTTGTTTCTGGGTACTATCCCTGGAAACGAGCGGTTCATAAATATGTGTTTTGCTGCTGTCATCCCGGGTTACGAGCCCTTTCTCAAACATGATTTGCATCAATTTGAGCGTGGTTGTATAGCCGCTTTCCTTTGAAACGCTTAGTTCTTCGTGAACTTCACGAACAGTCGCTTTTCCCTTGTTCCATAAAATCTGCAATATTTCCAGTTCACTTTCGGTCGGCTTAATTTGTTTTAGTGTACTCATGTTACGAATAGTTTCGTATCAAATGTAGAAAAAAATTGAGAAAGTCTTGTGTTTTACACACTAGTTTTCGTTTTTTTAACGAAGGAGGGCGTTTAAACGATGTGGCCGGCTGCAGCGATATATATATTATATATACCACCTGGAAAAAGTTTTACGTTTTGCGCTTCAGGCTTTGGACTTTCAGCCCGGATCTTTTAAACTTAAAACTTGTTTGTAAAGCATAAACGTATATTTTTGCCGTGCTTTTTTAAAAGGCATTTAAACTTAACGAATTAATAGTATGCGACAAATACCTTTCCGTGAAGCTCTCCGCGAAGCCATGAGCGAAGAAATGAGAAGAGACGAACGTGTGTTTTTAATGGGTGAAGAAGTTGCTGAGTATAATGGAGCTTATAAAGTAAGCCAGGGCATGCTGGCTGAATTTGGCCCAAAACGTGTGATCGATACCCCAATTTCAGAATTGGGTTTTACTGCTGTTGGAGTAGGTGCCGCCCAGAACGGCCTGCGTCCGATAGTTGAATATATGACGTGGAACTTTGCAGTTCTTGCATTGGACCAGATTTTGAATACTGCTAGTAAAATGCTTGCGATGAGCGGTGGACAGATTGGTTGCCCGATCGTTTTCCGCGGGCCAAATGGAAGTGCGGGCCAATTAGGTGCACAGCACTCAACTGCATTTGAAAGTTTCCTTGCAAACATTCCTGGTATTAAAGTCGTGTCTCCCTCAAACGGATACGATGCAAAAGGTTTGTTGAAACAGGCTATCCGTTACGAAGAAGATCCTGTGATGTTCCTGGAGAGTGAAGTAATGTATGGCGATAAAATGGAAATTCCGGAAGAAGAATATTATATACCTCTTGGTAAGGCTGATGTTAAAAAGCAGGGTAGGGATGTAACTATCGTATCTTTTAATAAGATGATGAAAGTAGCACTCGGCGCTGCAGCTGAACTGGAAAAAGAAGGTATCAGTGCAGAGGTGATAGATTTAAGAACTATCCGTCCACTGGATTGGCAGACTATTCTTGAAAGCGTTAAGAAAACCAACCGCCTGGTAATTGTTGAAGAGCAATGGCCAATGTGTTCGGTTTCTTCTGAAATTGCATACAAAATTCAGAAAGAAGGATTCGACTTTTTGGATGCTCCTATTCGCCGCTTAACAAGCGCAGATGCGCCAATGCACTACGCTCCAAACCTGGTAGCAGCTTACCTGCCAGATGTTGCACGTACGGTTAAGGTGGTTAAAGAAGTTATGTACGCCAAAAAATAGTACAAAATTTGTTGTTATAAATCAAATGGTCCCGGTGTCTTAAAGCTCCGGGATTTTTTTTGAACAGAATCTCAGCCACTAAGGCGCAAAGGCTCAAAGAAGCACAAAGGAGTGAATAGTGAATGGTCAATAGTGAAAGATGCAGGCAGGATTTGTTCTCATTGCTTCGTACTGGCTTAAGTACTTAATTTCTTTGTGTTTCAAAAGGCATTGGGCTCTAAGCTCAAACAACTCTACCTTCGAATCAATAAACGTATAACGTAAAACTTACCACGTACAACTTAAACTACATTGCTACTATGAAGCATTTGTTGCGTCTAATTTCTTTCAGCCGGAAATCTCTCTTTTGCAGGATTGCGGGCATGCTTATTAGTTGTAGTATCCTGTATACCTCAGGCTTGGCGCAGCAAATTGATACAGTTGCATTTTTGAAAGACACTGCAGAACTAAAAGAAGTAAGTGTAACAGCATTTGCCACCAATGCAAAATGGAAAGAAGTACCTGCAGCCATTTCCGTTATCAGTCAGCAGCAGTTGCATGTATTGGATAACGCCTCACTCGTACCCGTCTTAAATACGGTAGCGGGCGTGCGTATGGAAGAACGTAGCCCTGGTAGTTATCGCCTCTCCATCCGTGGAAGTTTGTTGCGGTCGCCTTTTGGCGTTAGGAATGTGCGCTTGTACTGGAACGATATTCCATTTACCGATGCAGGAGGCAATACCTATTTGCAGCTGGTAGATCTGAACCAGATTTCCCAGATGGAAGTGATTAAAGGGCCTGCAAGCAGTTTGTATGGGGCCAACACAGGCGGCGCGATAATCATGCATCCTTATATTAAAGATAGTGCCTCAAATATTTTGCAGGCTGGAATTACCGGCGGTTCGTACGGGCTGTTTGCCGAACATGCAGGATGGGATCATAACTCAGGTAATTTTCATTCTTCATTACAACAGTCCCATACGCAAAGCGATGGTTACAGGCAGAACGCATCATTGCGAAGGGATGCCGTTCAGTGGAACACCAGCTGGCAAATCAGCCCCAAAGAAAAGCTTTCGGCTATTCTGTTTTATACCAACCTTTTTTATAAGACACCCGGCGGACTAACCAGGCAGCAAATGGATTCAATGCCTTCTATGGCGCGGCCTGCCTCATTACAACAAAAAGCCGCCGTTTACAATAAAACCGGTTTTGCCGGCTTATCGCTCGAATCGCAATTAGCAAAGCACTTTAAGAATATTACTTCACTGACAGTTAATCATACAGATTTCAAAAATCCTTTTATCACCAACTATGAAAAAAGGAACGAATGGAACTATGGTGCCCGAACATCTTTTGACTATGATGTACAGGCAACCGGTGTTGACCTTCACTTGCTGGTAGGCGGGGAGTGGCAACAGAATTATTCCCGAATTGATGATTATGACAACAACGGCGGAACGGCCGGAAATGTGCAGTCTAAAGATGTGTTGTACGCAACGCAGTATTTTTTGTTTACCCAGGTAAATGCAACTTTTTTTAATAAATTGAATGTGCAGGCTGGAATAAGCAACAATAAGCAGTTGCTGAGGTACAAACGAATATCCGATCCACAATCAAAAGGGTACCAGGACAATAATACCGATCCGCTTCCGGCACCGCGTTTCAGTGTACTGTATCCAGTCACTAAAAATATATCGGTATATGCTATAGCCGCGAAAGGTTTTTCGCCACCCACATTAGCTGAGATAAGGCCGGGTGATGGCAACTTTTATAACCTTCAGCCAGAAAGCGGATGGAATTATGAAGCCGGCATAAAGGGCAGCACATGGCAATCCCGTTTGGAGTTTGATGTATCAGTGTACGATTTCAGGCTAAAGAACGCAATTGTACGCAGGGTAAGCGACGCTGGTACCGATTATTTTGTGAACGCAGGCAGTACCAAACAACAAGGCGTGGAAGCCTGGTTAAAAGCATTCCTTATTCATCAAGAAAATGCATTTCTATCATCGTTATCAATAAGCAATAGTTTTTCTTACCAGCCTTATAAGTTTGATGACTATGTTTCGGGAACGAATAACTACTCAGGCAACAAATTAACCGGCGTTCCCCGCAACATAAATGTATCAACGTTGGAAGCTCGTACACGAAAAGGATACTATGCCGCTGTTTCATTAAATGCAACCGGAAAAATTCCATTGAATGATGCCAATAGCGTTTATGCCGATAGCTACCAATTAATGCAAATGAAAGTGGGCTATCAAAAGCAGTTCTCTTCCGTGAACCTTAATTTGTTTGGAGGAATTGACAATCTGTTGAATCAATCTTATAGTTTGGGCAATGACCTTAATGCCGCAGGTGGCAGATATTTTAATCCCGCCGCAAAACGGAATTTCTGGATAGGATGCACGGTGGAGATCAAATAGGTATCAGCTGTCAGCAATCAGCTATAAGCAATCAGAACTTCAGCACTTGAATAGCTAATTTCCATCAATCAGAAATGTAATTGTAGTTGTAGTTGTAGTGCCAATCGTGTAAATCCACTAATCGTTAAATCCTGGTTTGGGTCCTAATATTATTTTGTAGAAAGATGATTATAATCCTTTAACAATGTTTCCAAAAAGCTAAACGAATCCTGTTTGGAGTGAATGTTTAAAATGCTTTGCACTTTTTCAGCAGTACGGTCCGCTAGCGGCCAGTTACTTTTTTTTGAAAGCGCATTCAGCACATTTTTTATCGCGTTCATATCGCGGTCGCTGAGTTTCATCACCTCGGGATAGAGGGGAACATAGTCATCCTGCGTTTCAATAAAAACGGTTTCAGTAAGGTCTGCCTTTTGTTTTGTTTTAATAAGGATAGTGCCTGCTGCAAGATCACCAAGGCGTTGCGATTTTTTTGTGCCTACAAGGCAAGCTAAATCCGTTATAGCTAAAATAACGGTGAATATGAGTGCGCGAATCAGGTATTCGTTTCTAAGAAGGATGGCAAAAATCATTATCACAATCATTATGTCTGATGAACGCAGCATCCATCTTATTAAAAACTGGCTGATGGTTGCATTGCCCCCTGTTTCATTGATTACCTGTATGCCCATTAATTTCTTTCCAAGCGTTTGTCCGTTCATAGTAATTTCGGTAACAAGCGGGTATAAAGACATTGGCAACAAGAGAATCAGGAAAATTGCCCATCCGTTAATGCTGTCTGACTCTGAGCTAAGAAGATTGCTAAATAATTTTATTGCGGTAAAAAAATAAACGAAAACGATAATAACATCAATTGCCCAGGCAAAAAGCCTTTTGTGGAATTCTGCGGTGTCGAAATCCAATTCAATATTAAATGAGGTAAGTATTTTAAGTTGGGCCATAGTGAATTTAAAAGTAGGGAAAAGTTGTAAGTTATGAATAATACGTTATCCGTTTTTGGGTGGAAGGCGGGAGGGAGAAGGTGAGGGGTATGAGGCTTAAGGCATAAGGTCTAAGGTCTAAGGTCTAAGGCTTCAAATCTTAAGCCCTCACACCTAAAGTCTTACGCCTTATACCTCACGCCTGAAATTTCAAATCTTCAAATTTTCCCATTTGAAACTAATCCGTTAACTTGAAAAAAAATCCAGACCTTGCGCGAAGCGTTATTCATAAAGAAGAACAAGGAGCGGTGGGAGCGAATCAGTCAACAACCCTCACCCGATACTGATGAAATGGCCGGCGAATTCACACAGCTTGTGGAGGATCTTGGTTATGCCAAAAGTTACTATCCCTACAGCAAAATCACCCGTTTTCTGAATGCTGAGGCATCCAAGCGATACTTATCTATTTATAAGAACAGAAGAGAGGAAACCAACAGGTTTATTACCTTCTTTAAATATGATCTGCCATTGACCGTTGCCCGGCACCAGGTAGTATTACTAATCTGTTTTGTACTCTTTATTATTTTTTCGCTGGTAGGATTTTTTTCGGCAAGGGCCGATGAAAGTTTTGTAAGGAACATGTTGGGCGATGCGTATGTAAATTCCACCGAACAAAACATTGAAAGCGGTAATCCTTTTGGCATATACCAAACCGGAAACAGTTTTTTAATGTGGATAGGCATTATGATTAATAATTTAGGCGTGGCTTTCCGTTATTTTAGTGAAGGCATCTTCCTTGGTGTGCTTACCATTAAAGATATGATAGAAGAAGGCATTCGCCTTGGTGCGTTTGAGTACATGTTTTTTTCAAAGGGATATGGTGGGCTGTCCGTTCTTACCGTTATGCTTCACGGAACCCTTGAACTTTCGGCCATCATTATCGCAGCCGCAACAGGGGTGATTATTGGAAAAAGCTGGCTGTTTCCCGGGACATTAAAACGGATCACTGCACTCAAGAATGGAGCTAAAGATGGGATCAAAATTATCGTTGGCCTTATTCCCGTGTTTATGATCGCCGCTTTTGTGGAAGGCTTCGTTACACGCTATTACCGCATGCCGGCTGCACTTAGTATCAGCATACTTATATTATCCCTTGTTTTTATTGTAGGCTATTTTGTTATTTATCCCATCAGGTTACAAAACTCTATAAGAAAAGCAGCAAAAAACGAATAATGAAGTGCCGTAATTACCTTAAAATAATCATGCTGCTCTCGGCTTTTCTTGTTGCGGATACTATTTATTCCCAACAGGCCGAAGATACTTCGTCTACACATTCGCTTAATGATGATGCTGTTGTTAAACCGGCGGAAGACAGCGTAGCTGAGGCTGATACGGTAGTAGAAAACAGTGCAGGCGTTGCACAGGCAGAGGAAGGATTAGAAGATAATGGACGGCTACTTTTCACCCCACTAAGAAACGATACGCTAAGGGAAGTCCGCTCTTTTCGTTCAGGCGTATGGGACAAGATCCGGGGCGACGACGATTTTAAATACGGATTACGCGAAGAGCAAAAACAGGCGGAAAATGATACCAATGTAGGTTTTCTCGAAAAGTTGATCCGGGCACTGAGCAGTAAAACGGCTAGAGTGGTTATATGGTCGCTTGTCATTGCGTTTTTAGCCTTTTTATTTATCACCTACCTGATCAATAATAAAATGTTGCTGGCAACTAAAGGCAGGAGAATAAACATGGATGAAAGCCTGCCCGCCGAAACGGAAAATATTTTTGATATTGATTTTAAGAACAGCATTAGCAGAGCAATTGCCGACAATGATTTTCGCCTGGCCACGAGGCTCCATTTTTTACAAATGCTAAAACACATGTCCCTTAAAAACATCATCCAATATGGTTTTGATAAAACCAATATGGACTACTTGTTTGAGTTGCATGGAACGCCTCATTACAAAGATTTTGCAGCCGCATCGCGCAACTATGAATATGTATGGTATGGCAAATTCGCCATCACAAAAGAACAGTTCGACAATTTGAAAAACAGTTTCAACAAATTTTAGCAACGTCCTTTGAAAAAAAATATTCCCTATATAATTATTGGCCTCCTGGTATTGTTGGCAACCGTTTTGGCTGCACTGTTCATTGCACGCCCTAAAAGCTTTGATGAACGGGTTACGCTTACACGCAAAGGAAAAAATCCCTACGGCACATACATATCTTATACTATGTTGCCGGAAATGTTTACCCGTGCGGAAGTCAATATCAGCAGGGTTTCGCCGTTGTCGTGGGAGGATAAAAATTATGTGGATAACGGACATACTTTAATGTTTCTTATTTCTCGCCAGTTTAATCCCAATAAGAAAGAGCTTGCTTATCTCAGCAAGTTTGTAAAAAACGGGAACACCGTTTTTATCTGCTCACCATCGATGAGTTACCAGGCAAGAACTTTTTTTAAGCTGCAGGAAGAAGGCTATTATGAAAATATGGGTCCCGGTTACAGCGGCTTTCTTATTGATTCTGGCAAGAGTAGATTATTGCGTCCTCCATTTCCCGGAAGCGAGCAGTTGTATTTTAACCCCGGATTTCAGTTTGCCAGTTTCTTTAACGAGTATGATTCTGCTTACTACAAACCACTGGGTAAAAACAGCGGCAATAATATCAACTATTTGCAATTGCAATCAGGACAGGGGAGCTTCTTCTTTCACAGCAACCCATTTCTGTTTGCCAACTACTTTTTGCTGCAGGGCAATAACATAGATTATCTGAAGTCGGCTTTGTCGTTAGTGCCGGGTTCAACAAAAAAAATTATATGGGACGAGTATTTTGTATACAAGCTTCCTGAAAACGAGCGTGCACAGGAGCCTTCGCCATTTCAGGAATTGCTCAGGCATTCTTCTTTCAGATGGGCGTTATTCCTGGCGCTTGCCTTGCTGGCTTTGTATGCTTTGTTAAACGTAAAACGGCTGCAACGCATTATACCGGTTATGGACAAGCCTCGCAACGACTCACTCGATTTTGTACAAACCATTGGCCGCCTGTATTATGAGAAAAGTGACCACATTAACCTGGCCAATAAAATGATTGCTTTTTTTCTGGAGCATTTGCGGAGCAAGTACTTGATTCAGACAAATGTTCTCGACGATCAGTTTATCAAAAATCTGAGTGCGAAATCTGGTTACAATGAAGAGAAGACAAGGTCATTGGTATATCGCTTTCAGGAAGTACAATCAGAAAACTTTATTAACGAGGCGCAACTAAACGATCTTTATATATCAATTACAGAATTCTATAAAACAACAGCATAATGGAAGAAACGATATTCCAGGAACGGATAGATCTCTCAAGGCTTAGCGAGGCTGTGATGGCCATAATGGGTGAAATTAAAAAGGTAATTGTAGGGCAGGATGAAATGCTGAAACTGATTATTGCGGCTATACTCGCCGATGGGCATGTGTTGATAGAAGGCGCGCCCGGCGTGGCAAAAACGCTTACAGCAAGATTGGTTGCAAAAAGCATGGCTGTAGATTTTTCCCGTATTCAGTTTACGCCCGACCTGATGCCGTCAGATGTTTTGGGAACATCTATATTTAGTCCAAAGAATGGTGAATTTGAATTTAAAAAAGGGCCCATTTTTAGTAACATAGTGTTGATAGATGAGATTAATCGAGCCCCCGCAAAAACCCAGGCAGCGTTGTTTGAAGTGATGGAGGAAAGGCAGGTGACAATAGATGGCCAAAGCTATTTAATGGAATCGCCCTTCATGATTGTGGCAACTCAAAACCCGATTGAATATGAAGGTACCTATCGTTTGCCGGAGGCGCAACTGGACAGGTTTATCTTCAAGATCAATGTGCCATATCCAACAGAAGAGCAAGAGATGAAGATTCTCACGAATTTTCACAATGCCGGCAACCAGAACATCCTGGATAATGTAATTCCAGTGCTTTCGGCTGAACAGGTGCAAGTAGTTAGAGCACTCACCAAGCAAGTGTTGATTGATGAAAAATTGTTGCAGTTTATAGCAAAGATTACTATCACAACACGCAGTCATAAATCACTGTTTTTAGGTGCCTCGCCGAGAGCTTCTCTTGCGCTGATGAATGCATCGAAAGCAATTGCCGCTTTAAATGGACGCGACTTTGTAATACCAGATGATGTTGTTTTTGCAGCACCTTCAGTACTGCGGCACAGGCTATTGCTGGCGCCGGAAAAGGAGATGGAAGGTATTACCACAGATGAAGTGATACAACAGATTATTCATTCAATTGAAATTCCTCGTTAATCATTGGCAAATATTAAAGGGTTATACCGAAGTTTTTATTTAAGTAAACGTTCCTACGTTGCAGGAGCCGCGCTCGTGCTGCTTTTTATTCTTTCTTTCTATGTACCCATGCTGGAGGAAATGGGCAAAGTGTCGCTTGGTTTAATGGTGATACTCATTTTGGTTGATGCCGCAATATTATATGGCAACAGGCGAGGGATTGCTGCAAGCAGAAAGCGTTTGCAGCGTTTTAGCAACGGCGATGAGAATAAGATTGAGATAACAGTTGTCAACCAATATGGCTTTACGATTAATGCCAGGTTGATAGATGAAATACCTGTTCAGTTCCAGGACAGAAATTGGAAAAGAGATCTTAAGATGGAGGGCGGCACAACAAAAATAATCGAGTACTTTTTAAAGCCATTTGAGCGTGGCGAATATGCTTTTAGAAATATCATTGTGTTGGCTGAAAGCCCGGTGGGCCTTGTTAAACGCCGATTTGAATTTCCTGCAGAAGAAATCGTTGCAGTTTATCCTTCTTATCTTCAAATGCGCAAGTTTGGCTTGCATGCGGTAACCAACGAATTACAGGAAGCCGGTAATAAAAAGTTACGAAAGAGTGGCCACAGTGTTGAATTTGAACAAATAAAAGATTATGTAAGAGGTGATGATTACCGTACAGTTAACTGGAAAGCTTCCGCGCGTAAGAGCCAGTTAATGGTTAATACCTATGTGGATGAAAAAAGCCAACAGATAATTTGTGTTATAGATAAGGGAAGAAGCATGAAAATGCCGTTTGACGGGCTGGCTCTTCTCGATTATGCCATCAACTCATCTTTGGTGTTAAGTAATGTGGCGCTTCATAAGCAAGATAAAATGGGCTTGCTAACATTCGGTAAAAAAGTTGATACTTATCTGCCACCGGAGCGTAAGTCGTTGCAAATGGAGGCCATTCTCGAAACATTATACAAACAGCAAACAGATTTTACTGATTCCGGCTATGAGGCCTTATACAGCTACGTTAGAAATAAAATAAAACAAAGAAGCCTATTAGTTTTGTTCACCAATTTTGAATCGTTGTACAGCCTGCAGAGACAAATGCCTTATCTGAAAATGATGGCGCATTACCACTTGTTGTTGCTGGTGTTTTTTGAGAATACTGAAATTAAGAAACTGGTTCATACACCTGCATCCAATACCGAAGAGATCTATATCAAAACAATAGCGGAAAAGTTCAGTTTTGAAAAAAGGCAGATGGTGAAGGAATTAAATCAACAAGGTATTTTAACCTTGCTTACAACGCCAGAGCAACTAACAGTGAATGCTATAAATAAATACCTGGAAATAAAAGCCCGGCAGATGTTATAGTGGCAAAAAACATCACACCTAAAAAACGACTCATTTTGGATGTGTTTAAGATCGGCGAAAAATACCGGCAAACAATGCCAGACATTAAATGCTCGCATAACCATTGAGACAAGGAACGATCCGTTTATCAGATTTTTTAAGTCTTGACCAAAGTTGTATTCTAATTCTTAGTACTTTAACGCCTTGTTTTTGCAATTACAATTGCACAATTCTTCGTTTTCGCTATCCAGATAAATATAAAAACAAAGAAAAACACATGAGATCGTTTTTAGCTCTACTGTGCACCGTTGGTGCGCTCTCGCTTAACGCGCAGGAAACGCCACTATGGATGCGTTATCCTGCCATCAGTCCCGATGGAAAAACAATAGCTTTTGGATACAAAGGCGACATTTACACGGTTCCCGCTTCGGGGGGCACCGCCACTCCATTAACTATTCACGAGGCGCAGGACATGACGCCTGTGTGGAGCCACGATGGAAAATCTATCGCTTTTGCCAGTGACCGTTACGGTAATTTCGACGTGTTTGTTATGCCAGCTACAGGCGGTTCACCTGTTCGGCTTACTTATAACAGTTCAGGCGATTATCCGTACGATTTTTCCCCCGATGACAAGAAAGTGATTTTTGGCAGTTCGCGCAATGTCCCTGCAAATGATATCCTTTTTTACAATCCGCGTTTGTTTCAAAACTTATATAGCGTAGATGTAAAAGGCGGACGTGCTTTACTGATTAGTGCCGGCGGTTTTGAAAACGCACACTATAACAGCAATGGCACACAGATTGTTTTCCAGGATAGAAAAGGGTATGAAGATGCATGGCGCAAACATCAGACATCAGCTGTATCGCGCGATATATGGGTAATGGATGTGGCTGCTAAATCGTTCAAGAAAATTAGTAACTATGTTGGAGAAGACCGTGAGCCGGTATTCAGCAATGACAATCAATCCATCTATTACCTGAGTGAAAAAAACGGCAATCAAAATGTTTATAAAATACCTGCGGCAGGTGGAACGGAGCAACAGCTAACCGATCTTAAAACAAATCCTGTTCGTCATTTAAGCATTAGCAAGGATAATACTTTGTGTTTTACTTATAACGGCGAGATCTACACAATGAAAGACGGCGCCCCTTCTAAAGTAAGCATCCGTATTACCAATGATGGGCGCGAAGGTATAGAGAAGAATATGCCGGTTAATGGCAACGTAACAGAGTTTGCCCTTTCTCCAAACGGAAAGGAAATTGCATTTGTTACGCGTGGAGAAATCTTCGTTACAAGTGTTGACGGCACGCAAACAAAGCGCATTACCAATACGCCACAGCAGGAGCGTATGGTGGAATGGAATCCCGATGGAAGAAGCCTTATTTACTCAGCAGAAAGAGGTAACAGTTGGGACATTCTTAAAACATCTATAGTAAGTAAAGATGAACCTTACTTCTTTGCTTCAACTGTGTTAAAAGAAGAGCCGGTAATTGCAACTGCAGCCGAAGAGTTCAAGGCAAAATATTCACCTGATGGAAAAGAAATTGCTTATGTAGAAGAACGTAACATCTTAAAAGTGTATGATGTAGCCTCAAAGCAAACAAGAACTGTATTGCCAAAGGGACGCAATTATTCTTATAGCGATGGCGACTGGGATTTTAACTGGAGCCCGAACGGCCAATGGCTGGTAAGCGATGACCAGGAAGGCAACTGGTTCAGTGGTAATGTGGCCTTGATAAAAGCTGACGGCAACAAGGGCATTCAACATCCTATTCCCAGCGGCTTTGGACAGGGCAATGTAAAATGGACATGGAACGGAAAAGCTTTATCATGGGTGAATGCAAGAGAGGGCCGCAAATCATTGGCAATGCAGGGAAGCCGCGAGGTGGATATTTATGTTGGTTTCTTTGACCAGGATCAGTTTGAACGTTTTAAGTTAAGCAAAGAAGACTTCGCCCTGTTAAAAGAAAAAGAAGAGAAAGAGAAATCAGAGAAGGAAAAGGCCGATAAAAATAAAACCGAAGATAAAAGCACAACCAAAAAAGCAGAGCCTTCAAAAGCGGATACAGCCACATCATTAAAAAGTTGGTTGCCTAATATCGATAATATGGAAAACCGTGTTGCACGGATCACCATCAATAGCTCTTCTGTTTCAGATTATGTAGTTTCTCCTGACGGTGAAAAAGTATACTATCTCTCGGCTTTTGAAAAAGGTTACGACCTGTGGGTTACAGAGCCTCGCACGCATGAAACAAAAATACTTGTGAAACTTGGCGGCTCTCAGAGTGGTATAGAAATGAGCAAGGACGGCAAATCAATATTTGTTTTAAACAGGGGAGGCATTGTTAAAGTAGACGAAAGTGGAAAGATGAGCCCTATTGGCATTAATGGTGATATGGTTTTGAACCAGGCAGCCGAACGGAGTTATATATTAGGACACGCTTATCGCCAGGTGCAGAAGAAATTTTATGATCCTTCATTACATGGAGTTGACTGGAAAATGATGTACGATAATTATGCACGTTTCCTTCCGCATATCAGCAATAATTATGATTTCCAGGAATTGTTAAGTGAAATGCTGGGTGAATTAAATGCATCTCACACAGGCGGCCGTTACAGCCCGTCAAGCCCGAACGGAGATGCTACCGCAGCTCTGGGACTGATCTATGATGAAACTTATACTGGTAAAGGTTTAAAAGTTGCTGATGTAATTACCGGCGGCCCATTTGATAAATCATACAGTAAGATTAAAAACGGAACAATCATTGAAAAAATCGATGGAATGCCGGTTACGGACAGCATTGATTTTTCAGTATTGCTGAACAGGAGAGCTGACAGGAATATTTTGTTAGACCTTACAGACGCGTCTGGTAATCACTGGCAGGAAACTTCCAAACCGATCACCTTTGGAGAAGAGTCTGCGTTGATGTACAAGCGTTGGGTGAAAAAGATGGAAGACATGGTTGCCAAACTTAGCAATGGCAAAGTTGGATACGTACACGTACAGAGCATGAACGATGCCAGCTTCCGCAGTACGTTTGATGCAACGTTTGGCCGCAACTTCAATAAACAGGCTTTAATAGTGGATACGAGGTTCAATGGCGGCGGATGGCTGCATGATGACCTCGCTAACTTTTTGAGTGGTAAAAGATACCTGGATTTTGCGCCGCAGGGAAACCGCCTGAACGACGGCGAACCAGTGGGCAGATGGACAAAACCGAGCTGTGTGTTAATGAGCGAAGGCAACTACAGCGATGCCTTTATCTTCCCTTATATCTACAAACAAAACGGTATCGGCAAATTGATCGGTATGCCGGTTGCAGGAACGGGAACAGCTGTTTGGTGGGAAACACAAATTGACCCAAGTATCGTCTTTGGCATTCCAATGGTAGCAACGATTGGCAAGGAAGGATATGCTACGGAAAATCATCAGGTGGAACCTGATATTAAAGTGCCTTTGCGTTATGAAGATTTTCTGAATGGTAAAGATGCACAGATTGAAGCAGCTGTTAAAGAGATGCTGAAAGAGATAGGAAGTGGGCAGGCTGCCAAATAAAATGTTTCATTTATAAATATTCAAAGAGCGCTCTACAATTGGGCGCTCTTTTTTTTAAATTGAAAATTGAGAGTTGACAATTGAAAATGCAATGTTTAGTTAAGTAAAATTCGCATCGCCGACGATCCGGGCTTGTAAGAAAAAGCGATAGTGGCAACGCAGTCTATAAGCAAGTGATCATGCGGAAACGCGGAGCATCGTCACCTCGACTTGGGGGATTTGGGTCCACAATCAAAAATAACATGACGGCTTTGTTAATTAAGAGCTGCCTTTCCCTAAAACGAATTTCATCTTATCAGAATTTTTTGTAACTTATTTGTCCCTTTTTCATCACCCAAAAATTCTGGTTATGCGAACAGGTTTCTACGCTGCGGTGCTGTTGGTTATAGCCTTTAATTCTGCGTCAGCACAAAGCCAACCCGACAGATTTGCTTATGTATTTACAGATAGTATCCAGGCTGGTAAAAACTGGACCTCTCTCAGGAAACTAGACCTTAAAACAGGAGAATTTAGTACAGTGCTACTTAAAGGGGCCGACAAAAAAACGGCTCTTTTTGACGCGGCAACGCGTAAGTCAATTGCGACTTCACAAAACGCTGCCAATGATACAACCAATGCACGGGCAGCATTTGCAACAGGCGTTGCAGCCGCTGCACTAGATCGTAAAAGCAACAGGTTGTATTTTGCTCCCATGGTGGTTGACCAGCTGCGCTATCTTGATTTAAACACGATGAAAGTGTATTGCGTAACAACTGAAAATTTCACTAAAACAAAATGCGACATTGGCAACCCAATAGCAAGAATGATCATCACCAATGATGGTTATGGTTATATGCTCACCAATGATGCAAAACATCTTGTGCGGTTTACCACAGCCAGGAAACCAGTAATAGCAGATCTGGGAGCATTGATAGATGATTCAACAAATAAAGCAATGACCATGTTCAATTTTCCTGTAACTGCAGGCGGAGACATGGTTGCCGATGCAGATAACAATCTTTATTTGTTTACGCCAACAAACAGGGTTTATAAGATAGATGTAAACACGCGGATAGCCAGGTATATCACTACAATAAAAGGATTGCAGGGCAATTTCATTACCAATGGAGCGGCAGTTGATGCAGATGGGAACGTGTTAATCAGCAGTTCAATTAATAACGAAGCCTATTATGTTGTTGATCCTAAAACCTGGGCCGCAACTGCATTTAAAGCAAAGAACGGCGTTTACCGAAGTTCAGATATGGCAACAGCTAATATTTTGTTTGCCAATAACAAGGCCACCGAAATTCAGCATACAGTTAAGAATGAAGTTGTTTCCGGTAGCATTAATGTCTATCCCAATCCTGTTGCAAACAACCGGATTACTGTAAGATTAACTGATATTAAACCCGGCAAATACAATTTCTATTTGTTCGATATGCAGGGCGCCAAAGTAATGAACAGTAAAATTGCTGTTACCAGAAACGATCAGACCGAGGTGATCAATTTTGATCGTTATTATCCGCAGGGAACATACTTTGTGAAAATTGTAGGGAAGAACAGTAAAAATACTTACAATGCCCAAATACTAGTTCAGTGAGCTTAAACCGATATAATAAATTAACAGCAAAGCCCTTCACATGAAGGGCTTTAGCTTAAAATAATGAGTTTTTATTTAAGTAATTGTCGAATGATCTCATCATCTTTCTTGAAAACAGCCAGTTCAAATTTTCCGGTTGTTGCATTTTTTTCAAAAGAAGCCCCTGTTGTAACCGTTGTGACAATGCCTTCACTGTTTACAAAAAAGTTAGTAGGGTAAGAGTCAATGCCAAGTTTCTCAAAATAAGAGCCGCTGTTGGGAATAATAATATAGTTCAGCTGTTTATTTTTTAAAACTTTAATTACATCTTTTCTGCGTTCAGGTGCTAAAGCAATAAACTTTACTTTCTTATCAGCATATGCAGCTTTCAGTTTGTTTAAATCATCAAATTCTGCTTTACAAGGTCCGCATGTTGTCGACCAAAAATTAATATGAACAACAAACCCTGATAGATCGGCAGTGCTAATTTTATTGCCATCGAGATCTCTGAATATAAAATCAGGTAGCTTTTTATTCACAAGGCTATCGAATGACGCAGTATACGGGGACCTTGGATGACTTGACGCGTTAATAGGGGCTTTTTGAAAATCATAATTGACAATCGTTGTGTCATGTTGCGGGCGTTTCGAAATAATACTTACAGCATAACCAGAATTTAATAACGAATCAATAAAAGCCCGGTTATTTAATGCGTTAGTTGATATGTTTTTGTAAAGGGTAATTTTTTCGGGCTGCTGGCTTTTGCTTACATAAGAGCATGCCATTAGTGATAGGATTGATAAACTCTTTTTAAACTTCATGAAATTGTTGCTTTGGTGTAAAAGGTTTTAAACAGGTTAGCGATAAAGATGTCTGTTTTTGGGCATTCAAAAAAGTTTTTAATTCTTAATGTTTTAAGAATGCAACATGACACCTAAAATTGTTAGTATCGGTTTGGGAAAAAAATCAAATATTTTCCTTTCCTTTCATAAATGCTTTCAACAGATCAATAGGAACGGGGAAGATTGTTGTTGAATTTTTTTCAGTAGCAATTTCTCTCAATGTTTGTAAGTAACGAAGCGTTAAGGCACTTGGTTCTTCGCTTAATATTTTTGCGGCTTCAGCTAAACGTTGCGAAGCCTGGAACTCACCTTCTGCGGCAATAATTTTAGAACGGCGCTCGCGTTCAGCTTCGGCCTGCTTGGCCATGGCACGTTGCATTTCTGTAGGAAGATCGATTTGTTTAACTTCTACATTGGAAACTTTTATACCCCACGGTTCAGTATTGGCATCAATGATCTGTTGCAGTTTATGATTGATTTTTTCCCGTTGAGACAACAGATCATCCAGGTCTGATTGTCCAAGCACGCTACGTAGTGTAGTTTGAGATATTTGTGAAGTTGCCGCAAGATAATTTTCCACCTGCACAATCGCGTTTTGCGGTTCCAGCACACGAAAGTAAACAACGGCATTTACTTTTATTGAAACATTATCCTGCGTGATGATATCCTGTGAGGGCACATCCAATACCACAGTGCGTAAACTTACGCGAACCATTTTGTCAATGACAGGAATCAGTAAAATAAGGCCTGGGCCTTTCACCCGGATGAGTCGCCCCAGCCGGAAGATTACCCCGCGCTCGTATTCCCGTAAAATACGGATAGCATTGAATAAAATAATAATGACAAAGAATACAACAACAATGAATGATACTGGTAACTGTTGCATGGTATATTTAATTTTGAATAGCTTCAACAAAAAGCTTGAAATTCTTTCTATCTATCACCCGGACTTTCTCATTTTTATTAATTATACCGCCGGTTGACTCAGCATTCCATATTTCGCCGTGTATTAGAATTGTTCCAACCGGATCAAGCGTTTCAAGTGAAGAACCTATGGCACCAATCAATGCGTCAATGCCGGTAACAGGTTTAGCACGTTGTGCTTTAAGCCCCAGTCCAATGATCAAAAGAAAGAAAAGCGCTGAAACAGAAACAGCACTTATAATTACACTGAGCGAGATTTTTCCTACCGCACCTGCATCTTGCCGTATCAACATCATAGAACCCAGTAACATGGAAACAATGCCACCTATAGCAAGCAAACCATGGCTGGCTATCTTGATTTCTAAAAGAAACAAAACAACTGCAAAAACAATTAAAGCAAGCCCTGCGTAGTTGAGCGGTAGCGTATGCAAAGAATAAAAGGCCAGTATGAGGCTGATAACGCCAATAATGCCCGGAAGAATTGCGCCCGGGCTGTATAATTCAAACATTATTCCGTAAAATCCCAGCATCATCAGCATATAAGCAATGTTGGGGTCGCTGATAATGTTAAGTATCTTTTCAACAAAGGTCATGTCATTTTCTTCTATGCGCGCGGTTTTGGTTTTCAGTGTAACGGCTCCATTACTTACTTCTACCATTTTGCCATCAATCAGTGTTAATAATGCATGGTCATTGTCCGCAATAAGGTCAATTACCTGGACCTCAAGCGCTTCTCTTGCGGTAATGGAAAGGCTTTTACGAACAGCGGCTTCAGCCCATTGTTGATCGCGTTTCCTTTTTTCTGCAATTGTGCGGATAAAAGCAGCCGCATCATTTGTCAGTTTTTCTGACATGATTGGATCAATAGTTCCCTGCATATCCACCGGATGTGCCGCACCTATGTTTGTTCCGGGCGCCATAGCAGCAATGTGTGCCGCAAGCGTGATGAATACACCAGCAGACCCTGCGCGTGCACCTTGCGGAGAAACATACACCACAACCGGAACTGGTGACTCCATTATATCGCTGACTATCACACGGGTTGATTTAAGAAGGCCGCCAGGAGTATTTAAATGAATTAAAAGACATTCAGCTTTTTCATTTTTGGCCTTCTCTATACTGCGATGGATGAATGCTGCAGTGGCAGGATTGATGCTTGCGTCCAGCTTTATTGATACAACAATTTGTGTTGTAGCCAGAAGTGGTGCAAGAAAATGACAGACAAAATATAAGAAAAGCTGTTTCACAAAATTTCTTTTGAACCTGCAATTCAAATGAACGAAGCCCGATGGAAGAATGACGAAACCATGCTTTAAATAAAACCGATCTATACATGTAATTTACTGAAAAGGCAGGGATTTGCAATTTTTAGAATAGCTATCCTTCCATGAAGGATTTGAAATTTGAGATGTACTATTTGAAATTTGCAGCCCGGTTTCCTTTGCCTGTCATGTAATTGAAACGCTATAATAAACGATTTAAAGAATAATAAATATATCAACAGAACCGCGGTTAATAATCTCAAATCTGAAATTTCAAATCTCAGGTCATAACTTCCCTGATGGATTTGAAATTCGAGATGTACTATTTGAAATTTGCAGCCCGGTTTCCTTTGCCCGTAATGTGATTGAAACGCTATAATAAACAATTTAAAGAATAATAAATATATCAACGGGATCGCGGTTAATAATCTCAAATCTGAAATTTCAAATCTCAGGTCATAACTTCCCTGATGGATTTGAAATTCGAGATGTACTATTTGAAATTTGCAGCCCGGTTTCCTTTGCCCGTAATGTGATTGAAACGCTATAATAAACGATTTAAAGAATAATAAATATATCAACGGGATCGCGGTTAATAATCTCAAATCTGAAATTTCAAATCTCAAATCATAATTTCTGCAAACGTTTGGGTAAAATCCGAATGATATTATTACTTATCTTCAAGGCTTGTTTTTTTACGACGATTGTATGGCTGTAAAACCACGCTGCTTTGAAAATGTGTCCATAAAGTGGTCTGCCTGCGAGCATTCGAATCAACTTCTGAAAAAAAATCAACATGATGCCAAACCACCGTTCGAGAAGGGCCTTCCTAAGGAATTCATTTGGCGCCCTTGCTGCTTTTTCCATTGTTCCCCGTCATGTGTTGGGGAGAGGCTATATAGCACCCAGTGATCAGCTTACCAAAGCCATAGTAGGCGTTGGTGGCATGGGCCGCGGACATATTCCTTATGCAGGAACCCGCGTTGTCGCAATTTGTGATGTGGACAAAAATCACCTGAAGCAAGGCCTTGACCTTTTGGGTGGCCCCGGTAAAGGAGTAAAAACATTCGCCGATTACCGGGAATTGATAACACTTCCTGAAGTGGATATTGTACACGTGGCTACACCGCCGCACTGGCACGGTATAATTGCCGCAGATGCAGCCCGTGCAGGAAAAGATGTGTGGTGCGAAAAACCAATGACGGCTACCATTGGAGAGGGTAAAAAACTGGTTGAAGCTATTCAGCAAAATGGACGGATCTTCAGGCTGAATACCTGGTTCCGCTTTTCAGATATATTTTATGGTATGGGTACTACTGTAAGGCCCATTAAGAAATTGGTAGACAGTGGCCTGCTCGGATGGCCATTAAAAGTTACGGTAAGCAAGCATACAGGTTTTGACTGGAAGTTTTATTGGGTAGGTAAAACCAACCTGCAGGAAATGCCTGTTCCGGCCGAGCTTGATTATGATATGTGGCTCGGGCCGGCGCCGTACAAACCTTATAACCCGCACAGGGTACACCAGACATTCCGTGGATATTGGGATTATGATGGTGGCGGCCTTGGTGATATGGGTCAGCACTATATAGATCCTATCCAGTATTTCCTGGGTAAAGATAATACCAGCCCGATTTCTGTGGAGATAGACGCGCCTCAGCAACATCCTGATGCAGTGGGTACCTGGCGCAGGATCACCTACACATATGACGATGGTTGCCAGATTATTTTAGACGGAGAGGGGAGAGATGTAAATGCAGCATATATAGAAGGCCCTAAGGGAAAATTATATCCTGGCTTCAAGTCAACTATTCCAGATCTGGAAAAGAAACTTGCAGCTTTCCCTGAACCTGTACCACAGGTAACGGATTTTGTTGAAGCTGTAAAAAGAAGGCAAAAATTTGCGTTGAATGAAGAGAACGGCCATCGTTCCGCTACAATTGTTAACATGGGTAAAGTTGCGCTGAAACTCGGCCGGTCATTAAAATTTGATCCGGTTAAACAGGAATTTGTGGATGATGCAGCAGCCAATGCGCTCATGTGGCAACCGATGCGTGGGCCCTGGACAATTTAAATTGACAATGACACTTCCTGTATGGCGAAGGCCATTTATACGGGATAAATTGAAAATGATTTCGGGACTGAAAGGCGAAGGTTACCTAAAACCTGTTACCTGAAACCTGATACCTCACACAACACAAACGAATGAAAAAGATTATAGGTTCTTTGCTTTTTATAAGCACATTAATGGCGGTACAGGCGCAAACTGATCAGCGCACTGCTACTACCAAAATTGCGGACGTACTTGCAAAAGCGCCTGCATTAAATGCACCGCAGCTGAATTCAAATATGGCCATCATCTCGGGAATCGGCGAAGCCGGATTGAGAGAAATGGTTGGCATGCTTGCCCCGGCTGGAAAAGGAGATAACACCAACTTGCAATACACCATCAACAGCTACTCCTATTACGTAGTTCAAAAGGGTAAAGAAAAAGAGCGCCTTGCAGCAGAAAAGGCATATGTAAGTGCCCTGCAAAAAATTGCTGATAAGGAAAATAAAGCCTTTTTGATAAGCCAGTTGCAAACAGTGGGCAGTGATTATTCTGTAAATACGTTGAAAGCTTATTTGCAGGATGACAGGCTGTGTGACGTTGCTGCAAGAGCATTGGTGAAAATAAATACTGCAAATGCAGGTAAAGCGTTGTTGGCAGCATTGCCAGGTTCAACCGGCAGTAAAAAGGTAACGCTTGTAGAAGCGCTTGGTGAGGCAAAAATGAAAGAGGCCGTTCCACAAATTGCAAAACTGGCCTCCAGCACAGATACTAAATTGGAGAAAGTAAGTTTGTTTGCATTGGCTTCCATAGCAGACCCTTCATCTCAGTCAATATTGAGCAATGCCGCTAAAAAGTCCGGCTACAGTTTTGATCCTACCAACGCAACATCTGCTTATGTACTATACATAGAGAACCTTGCAAAAACAGGAAAAACAGCCCAGGCAAAAGAATTAGCCCTCGCATTGAATAAAACAGCAACACAGGTTCAGACAAGGTCTTCTGCATTGGAATTAATAGCGCAGATAGATGGCGAAAAAAGTACGCCTTTTTTAATTGCAGCGATGAGTGATGATAACAGTGCATACAGGATCGCCGCACTGAAATCAGCAGGAAAATTCATTAATGACAATACTGCAAACCAATGGTTACAAAAACTGAGCACTAGTAACGGTGCAGTTAAAGCTGAAATCATTACTATGCTTGGCAACACAAAAGCTACCGCAGCATTGCCTGCAGTTCAACAAGCTATTACCGATCAGGATGCTGCTGTGCGCACGGCTACCATTACTGCTGCAGGAAAAATTGGCAATGAAGCAGTATTGCCATCATTGCTTACCGCATTGAAAAGTGCATCACCAGCAGATATTGAAACAATCAAGGGATCTTTGATGACGTTGAAAGGTGATGGCGTTGCGTCAACAATAGCTAAAGCATTGCCTACTGTAAATGGTGGGGCAAAGGCTGCATTGATTGATGTATTGGCCGCACGTAGCTATAGCGCTTCTACCAACGATTTCCTGGCTTTGGCGAATGACAATGATCAGGCTGTTTCTGCTGCCGCTGCAAAGGGTTTGCAATCTGTAGTAAGCGTAGATAACCTTTCTCAATTATTTGCATTACTTACTTCATCAACAAATCAGCAGAAAACAACTGCTATCCAGGATGCGATAGTGGCTGCATTGGGCAGTGTTAAAGATGTAAATCAGAGAGACGCGCTTGTTCAGGCACAACTAAGCAAAGCTGCTGCAGACAAACAACCTTTATTTTACGACATTATGGCGAAAACAGGTGGAAGCAGCAGCATCCAGGCTTTATCTGCAGCATTCGCATCGGGTAATGATAACACTAAAAAAGCTGTAGCAGATGCCTTGTCTGCATGGAAAGATCCAAAATCAGCTGAATCATTATTCAAAGCCTGCCAGGTAATGAATGGCACTTCATATTTTGAAACTGCATTAAACGGATATATCAAGCTGGCGAGTGATGCGTCATTCACTAAAGATCAAAAATTGTTGATGCTTCGCAGGGCAATGGAAGTAAGCAAAAGCAATACGCAGAAAGCTCACATTCTTCAGGATGCATCATCTTGCAAAACTTTCCTTGCACTTGTTTTTGCCGGAAAATATCTCGATGACACTGCATTGCAGAGCGATGCTGCTATGACTGTTATGAACATAGCACTTGCAAATCCTGAATGGAATGGCGATGTAGTTAAACAATTATTGCAAAAAGCATCACCGTTATTAAAAGGGCAGGATAGCGATTACCAACGCCAGGCAATTGCAAAACGCCTTGCTGAAATGCCGGCTGGTGAAGGTTTTGTTCCACTGTTTAACGGGAAAGATCTTAGTGGATGGAAAGGCCTCGTTGCAAATCCGATTAAACGCGCATCGATGGATAATGCTACTTTAACTGCAGAACAAACTAAAGCAGATGATGTAATGCGTAAAGGCTGGACCGTTAGTAATGGAGAGCTTGTTTTCCAGGGACAGGGCGACAACCTTGCTACTGTTAAAAAATACGGTGATATAGAAATGTTCGTTGACTGGAAAATTCAAAGCAAAGGCGATGCAGGCATCTATCTCCGCGGTACACCACAAGTGCAGATTTGGGATACTTCACGCACAGATGTAGGTGCAGAAGTAGGATCAGGTGGTTTATACAACAATACTACCAACCCAAGCAAGCCACTTCATTTGGCTGATAATGCGATAGGTGAGTGGAACACTTTCCATATTGTAATGAAAGGCGATCATGTTACAGTTTATTTGAACGGAGTTTTAGTAGTTGACAATGTTCCTTTGGAAAATTACTGGGATAGAAAAATGCCACTTTTCCCTCAGGAGCAGATTGAATTGCAGGCACATGGCACAATAGTAAACTACCGCGACATTTATGTTCGTGAATTGCCAGCTGTTAAGCCTTTTGAATTAAGCAGCGAAGAAAAGCGTGATGGATATAAAATTTTGTTTGACGGAACCAATTTGAATGAATGGACTGGCAATAAACAAAGTTATGTGGTGGAAGATGGCAATATTGTTGTAAAACCAAATGGCGGTAGCGGAGGAAACTTATATACGACAAACGAGTATAAAGATTTTGTTTACCGCTTCGAATTTCAACTTACACCAGGCGCTAACAATGGTATCGGCATTCGTGCACCATTAGAAGGCGATGCTGCTTATGTGGGCATGGAAATACAGGTGTTGGACAACGATGCTGATATCTACAAAAACTTACATGAATACCAGTATCATGGCTCTGTTTATGGCGTAATACCTGCTAAACGTGGTTACCTGAAACCTTTGGGAGAATGGAACAGCGAAGAAATTGCGGTAAAAGGCAACAAAATAAAAGTAACATTGAATGGTGTTGTGATTGTTGATGGCGACATTACTGAAGCGATTAAAAATGGCACACTGGATCATAAAGACCATCCGGGATTGAAAAATGAAAAAGGCCACATTGGCTTTTTGGGACATGGTGATGTAGTTCGTTTTAGAAATATCAGGGTAAAAGAACTGTAGAATTCTTTCCTTAATAAAAGACAATACTTAAATACAAGCCGCAGGTTGATTTAGCTGGTAAATGGTTAAAATCGCCCTGCGGTTTTTTAGTGCTATAAATTTGCATGAAGTTTGTGTCTGTTATAGAAATATCCGTCTTCCTGAAGACTGAATGATTCTCTAAACGATAAATTACTAAAGCATGAAAAAGGTTGTTTTATCAATTCTGATGTTTGTTGCGGTTAGCGGAGCATTTGCGCAACTAAGAAAAATACCTGCGGAAGTTACCAACGCGTTGAAGGAAAAATTTCCCAAGGCTGAAGATGTTAGCTGGAAAGACAATATTACAAGCTGGACAGCGAAATTCAATAACGAAGGGGTGAAAACCAGTGCCTATTACTCCAGCAAAGGCGAGTGGAAGGAAACAGACAAGGAGTTAAAATACGATGACCTTCCTGAAGCGATAAAAGATGGTTTTAAAAAGAGCAAATACAACGACTGGACCCCGGGATCTGTTCTTTCCATTGAAAAGAAAGACAAGGGATTGCAGTACAGAGTGTATGCTGAAAAAAGCTCACTGGTACAAAAGGCCTATCTATATTTCGATGAAAAAGGTGCTTTGCTACGAGAAGCACCGGGTATTTAAATAGTTGAAGGAGCAGTAAATATCACTGCTCCTTTTTATTTTTAGGTTGATTTTTTGTGGCTTCCGTTTTTCTGCCTGCTTCTTTCAATGCTTTATCAATCAGCCATTCCAATTGGCCATTCACGCTCCTAAACTCATCTGCGGCCCATCTTTCAAGTGCAGAAAAAGTTTGCTCGTCTATTCTTAATACAAATGTTTTTTTGGATTGGCTCATACCGAAATATTCACACGCGTTGAATAGATTGCTTTATTAAAAAAGTGTTCTTAAATATCACATTTAACCATGCTGATTAAAATGGAACTTTACCTCGATAGGAGGCATCTCACGACATTCAACTTGCATTTTTTTGAGAGCCCTATCTGGTCGTTAAGGTGATCATTATTGATATAATGTGCCTGTATTTAGCACCGGCGTTGCTGCTTTTTCGCCACATAGCACAACCATCAGATTACTTACCATCGTAGCTTTTTTATCTTCATCCAGCTGCACAATCTCCTTTTTGGATAGCTGCTCAAGTGCCAGCTCAACCATGCCAACAGCGCCCTCAACTATTTTAAAACGCGCAGCCACAATTGCGGTGGCTTGTTGCCTTTGCAACATGGCGCCGGCAATCTCTGGTGCATAAGCCAGGTGGCTGATACGTGCTTCTTTAATAATAATACCCGCTGGTGCAAGGCGCTCGTTCAGTTCCTGTTCCAACATCTCAACAACCTTGTCGCCACCATCGCGTAGTGTTATGGTAGCTGTTTCGTCTTCCATATTGTCATAGGGGCAACTGGTAGCCAGGTGGCGGACTGCGGCCTCACTTTGTATTTGTACATATTGTTGATAATCGGCAACGTCAAATCCCGCCTTGTAGGTGTCTTGTACCTGCCAAACAATCACAGAGGCTATTTCTATCGGGTTGCCCATCTTATCATTTACTTTCAGCTGTTGCCCATTAAGATTCTGCGCCCTTAAAGAAATTTTATCGGTGGAATAGAATGGATTAACCCATTGTAAACCGTTACTCTTGATGGTGCCGACATATTTTCCAAAAAACACACAAACAAGAGAGTAATTGGGATTCACAATTTTTAATCCTCTTGTTAAAAAGATAAACAGTACGATTAACAAAATGCCCACAATTATTAGGGCAGGGTTGTCTTCAGTGCCGGGGTTGGCACCCTTTATTACAAAAGTCAATCCGGCAATAAAACTCAAAATGGCCATCAGAAGTGCCATAAATCCAGTCATGGGTTTAATGATCTTTTCCATAATATTTGTTTTGATATCATTATGATATCAAATCTACAAACAAAAATGAATTATTCAAATAGCTTTTTTTGAACGGAAAACGAAATAAAATAAAGAAACGCGTTTCGTTGGTGCTGGCGATAAGTGAGAGTGGATTTGAGATGGCGTAATAACAATACAGTTCGGGCGAATATAAAACAGCCGACCATTTTAGTTAGTAAAACTAAGAGGTTGTAGCTGTGCTTACGCGCCTGGCTATCCGATAGACCAAAAACGGGAAAGCCTATTGCTTTTGAAGAATCATAACCGTATGAGCCTTCGTGCTTGAATAAAAATGCAAACCCTGCACATCTTTTGTTCCTGATTCATCAATAGTTGAGGTAATGTATAACTTGTCGCCTTCAACTTTAAATCTTCCGCGGCTCGGTTTAGTTGTAGCAGGCGCTGTAGAGGCATTCTTTTGCTTGGATGAACGCATCTGCCGCTTATTTTTCATTGCCGTTGTACAATAAATAAGAAGGCCGATGTAAAAGAACACCGGCCATGGTTTTTCACTGGGGAATGTTTATGAAGGGGCAACGAGCTTCTATAGCCCGTCATATAAATGCAATGGTTATTTTGCAAAAGGCGTAAATCGCAACGCCATGTTTACAACGCGCCCGTCTATCGGCGCCCACAATGGCTTGTAATCAGGATTTTTTATACTGCCAGTAAAAAGTGATTCGTACCGACTCTGGCGCTCATCCAGTAAATTTTCACAGTTCAATACCAGGCTCAGCTTAGGCCCGAATTTCCGTTCAATCATAACAGCGATAAATGCATATCCCGGCGTATTGCTGTCACCATCCCTGTACTGCTTTCCCGTATACGATCCTTCTAACCCAAACCTCCACTTGCCTTCCTGTTCGTAAACAACTGTTGCGGCAGCCCGGTTGCGCGGCGTTAAAGGCATAAACTGGTTCTGGGCAAGATATTTTCTTTCGGCGACGGTATAAGTGTAACCAAGATAAAATTCCCAGTCAGGTATTTTTAGCTGGATATAGGTATCAGAACCTTTTGTAACAACGGATTTTGATTCATTTGAAAAACTTACTTTTCCAGCTATGTCTTCATCCGCTACTATTGGATTGTTTATTTGCGTTAAGAAGAATGCCTGGTTAATAAACAACGTTTTATCCCCCCCAAAATCTTTTTTATAATTTAGCTCTACGTTATAGCCATAAGAACGTTCTGCCGTTACATCCGGGTTTAAAGGCGTTATGTCGTAAATGCCGTAGTCTTTTATTTGCGGAGCCAAAGGATTAGGAGTTACGTATCCCATGCCGAAGCCGGCCCTTGCGCCCCATGTATCGTTAAAACGCTGGAAGATTGCCAGCCTTGGTAATAAAAAATTTCCGTAAGTATAGTGGTGATCGCTACGTAATCCACCTTCAAGCTTTGTTTTGGCAAAGATCTGCCAGGTGTCCTGTATAAATATGCCTGCAGTTGTATTGCTGAATGAGCCCACGGGCGCAGGTGTTGCCGCATCGGGGGAGAAGCGGCTATAGGTAAGGTTAATGCCACCGGCAATGCTGTGTTTATCCAAGCCCGCATTAACTGACAGTTCATTATAATTGTTTATCTGGCCGCCATTAAAAATATATGTGTTGGTAGTTTCATCCCTGTTGAACATGCTTACGCTACTTTTTAAAGTAGCGGTTATTCTGTTGTTAAACCTGTTTTCTGCAATCAGGATAAACGTATTTCGGTTTATTTTATTCTTGTCAAAATAAGGGTGTGCCGTATCTGAAGTATTTTTAATAGCAGTCATATCGCCGCCAATGCGGTTTTCAAAACTACCGGACCAGCCTATTTCAATCGAGCTTTTGGATGACGGATAAATAAACAGTGTTGGATGAATCAACGTGCTTTTAATGTTAGGCACATCAGAAAGACCGTCCTTGTCCACATCAACTTCTTTTTGAAATGTCTGGCCAGCAAACATGGTAAAGCCAACTTTTTTCCATCGTTGAGCGTAGTACCCATTTAAGTTGGTTTCTTTTAGTGTTGTTTGATTAACAACGAACGATGCATCCGGTAAATAGGTTGGCTTTTTCGAAATAAAGTTAATCAGGCCGCCAATGGCGCCGCCGCCATATAAAGTTGATGCAGACCCTTTAATTAGTTCTATTTGTTTAAGATCGAGTGGTAAAATGGAAAGGATCCCAAATCCGCCTGAATAGCCGTCGTATAACGGCATGCCGTCCTTTAACAGCTGTGTATATTTTCCGTCAAGCCCTTGTATTCTCACGTTAGCATTGCCCGTAACTGCCGAAGATTGCTGAATTTGTATGCCACTTACATCACCTAATATGCTTGCAACATTGCCCGGCTTTAAAGTACTTTCTTCATTCATTTCTTCCTGTCCGAGTACTTCCACTTTCATCGTGGTGTTTTCCATATGATCGTTGTTTCTTGTTGAAGAAACCACAACAACATCGCTTAACGCATTTTCATCCGTTTCCATAAGGATGGCATGTGTGTTTGTATCCGGAATGGTAACCGTAATATTTGCGGGCTTGTACCCTGTATATTTAAATTGGAATGTATAGGAACCAGCGGGAAGGTTTATATGTACATTACCTGAAGTATCGGAAATGCCATGATAACGTACGCCCTGTGATGAAGTAACCGAAACATTTGCTAAAGGCGCGTCATTTGCCTTGTCTTTTATAACAGCCTTAAATACTTCCTGAGCTGAAAGAAAACTAAAAGAAAACAAAAGAACTACAAACAATATCGCTTTCATCATTTCTTTTTTTGCAAAAAAATAAATTGATTCTGTTGAAAAATTGGAGCAGGATTTTACCAGGAAAGTTCAAAAGAATGAAAGCCCTGATTGTAACGGTATGCTATGGAAATATTTGAAACGTCGCATATTTGTTTAATGATGGCCAGTCCCAGGCCGTGATGATCAGTATTGAATTGCGATGTATAAAAACGGCTAAATACGCGGATAGTATCCAACGGTTTGCTAATGCCTGAATTGCCGATGGTGCATTTGCTGTCTGAAAGATCTATTAAGACGGACCCATTCTCGTGATTGTGTTTGATGGTATTGGCCAAAAGATTATTAAACAATATTTCACACAGAGCAGGGTTGATAGAAATAAATGCGCCGGCTAGCTTTTTTGTAACTTTTAAATGTTTGTCACCAAACAATTCGTTCATGGAATCTACCTTATTATGCAGAAAATCCCTCAGGCTAATATCTTCAGTAGCATTAAATTGATTGTTCTCTATTTTGGTCAACAATAATAAAGACTGGTTTAGCTTACTCATCTTTTGCACAGCATCATAAGCGCCTTGCAAATGTTTCAGGTGATGCTCTTTAAGTGCTTCATCCTGTATCAACAGGTCGAGTTTTGTTCTTATAATGGCAAGAGGGGTTTGCAATTCGTGTGAAGCGTTTTCAGTAAACTCCTTTAATAAAGTATATTCCTTGTCGGCGTTATCAGTGACCTCTTTAAGCGTTTGATTCATAAATGCAAACTCGTCGATATTAAGCGGCTCGAAGTGCAGGCTGTTACGTTGGCCGAGCTTAAACTTTTTCAATACGGACAATGTATTGTAAAACGGTTGCCAAAGCCTCCGAAGAACAATGCGATTAATAACCAATGTAGCAATCAAAATCAATAATATCGTGGACAACGTAATAATAATAATTGATCTTACAAGGTCTTCTGTTTCTTCCAATGACTTTACAATTTCAACACGGTAAAATTGATTGTTAACGTGAACTGAAAATGTAAGAAGCCTCGCATTTTGTGAATCATGATAGCTATCGTTCATTTTTACATCGGTGAATACCCTTTTGTGCAAGGGTCCATCAATCGGTGCAAAAGCTGAGGTTTGATCAATTAGCTGCATAGGGTCGGGCAGCTTGCTATACTTGGCGATATGATCTTCAACCTCTCGTTGTTCTATTATAAGGCTGTTATCAACGCTGTTTAACAAAACATAATACAACAAGTAAGAAAACGCAATACTCGACAATATAAAAATGCCGATTGTTATTCCGAGGTTAATGCGGTTATATTTTGCAAATAGCTTCACTGTTAAGTTATACGTTGTAAGTAATACGTTATAAGTTATACGTTTTTTGATTCAGCTTAAAGCTGAAAGCCCAAAGCTAATTCCTTTGTGCTTCTTCGCGCCTTTGTGACTTTGTGGCGAAAAAATCGTCGTGGTTCGATTGCGCCGTCCTTGTCTCCGTGGTTCCCCTTGTTTTAAACACTGAACTTATACCCTACGCCGTAAATGCTTTTAATCCTGTCCACACTGCCAGCTGTAACAAGCTTTTTTCTAAGGTTTTTAATATGCGTATAAATAAAATCGTAATTATCCGCAAGGTCCATATTATCTCCCCACAAGTGTTCGGCGATGGCATTTTTACTGATCACCTTGTTTTTGTTGCTGATAAAATAAAGCAACAGGTCGTACTCTTTCTGGGTCAGTTCTAATAAAACACCATCTACTTTAACAGTCTTTCCTAAAAGGTCAAGTAAAATATTATCAACCTGTACAGAATTTCTGCCATCGAAAGATTTACGCCTGATGATCGCTGTTATCCTTGCCATCAATTCAGGAAGATGAAAAGGTTTTGTAAGGTAGTCATCAGCGCCGGATATCAGCCCGTTAACTTTATCGTCAAGAGAATTTCTCGCCGAAATAATCAATACACCTTCAGGTTTGTTGTTGGCCTTAAGCTCTTTCAGGATGTCCATGCCGTTGCCGCCCGGAAGCCCAATGTCAAGGACTATGCAGGCATATTCATAAATCGATGTTTTCTCCATCGCTTCGTTAAAATTGCTCGCGGTTTCACAAACAAACTTTTCACTATTCAAATAGGTACAAATACTATTACTGAGCTCGGGTTCGTCTTCAATGATCAGGATTTTCATTCCAATTCAATTTACTGCCGGAAATTTTTGCATGCAAAAATGAGAAGCAATTTTGGAGGAATTCTAAAGATTAGCTTTTATGAATAATAGAGCGGAGCAAACCAGAGATTTCCGGGGCATTATTCATGATCATAAGGTGTGTGCCACCCTGTATGGTATAATCGGCTTTAACGTAAGAATAGGGCAGAAGCTTATCGCCTGTACCATGTATGTGTGTTACGTTTGAAGGCACGCTGTTGTTTTTCCAGTTCAGTACTGCATCAACGGCCCAAAGGTTGAAATCAACATCTGCATCATTCAACAAATTATTCAACACCATCATTTCCCTGCGCGATTTTGCATTCATAAACAACCTGCAAAGCGGTTTGCTTACCGCTTTCGCGAATTTAGCGGGAACAAACCGGTACAATGGGAAACGCCGCCACATTCTTAAATAGAGCGGAATTTCTTTATGATGCTTGGCGCTGGAAATAAGGATGGCTTTTGCTGACGGGTTTACTGAAGCTATTTCAGTTGCGAGCATGCCTCCAAATGATAGCCCTACAATAACCGGGTCAGGCTCTTTTATAAGCGCGTTAATCCGTTGCGCATATGATTCAAGCGTCTCGCCACTTATAACAGGTTTTATCCAGGGAATGTAAACGGGATTGCAAAAGTCCAGTTGTAGAAAGCTAAAGGCCCTTTCATCCGCACCTAACCCAGAAAGAAAATACACATTCATATAATCAAGGTAGCTAAAAAAGGACATAAAAAAAGCATCAAGGATTGTGATTTGCATTTTTTTAATTGCTTAAATTTTGCAAATCTCCCCGATGCTTTCGTGAGATGATCGGCATTTTGTTTAGAAATGTTTCTCATCTCGTTTGTACCTCTAAGGTACTTTATTTATAAGCCTTTATCCAAATTTTTTCGCCTATCGTTTTGCACGCTTTATGCACTATTTTATGCACATTTGGCAACATTAATGTTAGGCTATTTTAACCAGGTAATAGTTTTTTTTGCCTTTCTGAATTAGTAAGAAAGCATTATGCAAAAGCATATCTGTAGAAATAACAGTTTGAAGGTCTTCTACCTTTTTTCTGTTAATGCTAACGCCACCGTTCTGTAACATTTTACGCGCTTCGCCTTTGCTGGGAAAAATACCTGTATCTGCAAGAAAACTGATCACATCAATACCCGCATTGATTTTTGCAGCGTCAAAATCAAATTTTATTACGCCTTCCATCCCTTCAAGGTCTTCAACACTCAGGCCTTCAGCTGGTGCATTCTGGTTGGCAAATAATTTTTCTGTTGTTTCAATGGCTTTATTGTATTCTTCTTCGCCATGAACAAAGCAGGTGATTTCCTTCGCCAGCGTTTTTTGCAAAAGCCTTGCTGCGGCATTGGTATCGTGCTCTGCCACCAGTGCGTCTATTTCTTCTTTTGTTAAGAAAGTAAATATTTTAATCCACTTTTTAGCGTCTTCATCAGCTGCATTCAGCCAGAACTGGTAGAACTGGTAAGGCGTTGTGCGAACGGGATCCAACCATACATTTCCTTTTTCTGTCTTGCCGAATTTTCCACCGTCGCTTTTGGTCAGAAGGGGACAAGTAAATGCAAACGCTTCGCCGCCTGCTTTCCTGCGGATCAACTCAGTACCTGTTGTAATGTTTCCCCATTGGTCGCTGCCGCCCATCTGCAATTTGCAATTGTGGTGCTGATAGAGCCAGTAAAAATCATAACCCTGCATTAGCTGGTACGCAAATTCTGTATAGCTGATGCCGGTATCTCCCTCAATTCTTTTTTTCACACTATCCTTGGCCATCATGTAGTTAACCGTAAGGTGTTTGCCGGTATCGCGCAGAAAATCAATAAAAGAAATGGTTTTGAACCAGTCATAGTTGTTCACCATAACGGCCGCATTGGCTTTAGATGCATCAAAATCCAGGTATTTAACCAATTGGCCATGTATGCCAGCTACATTTTTTTGCAGTTGTTCCTCACTCAACAGGTTTCTTTCTTCACTTTTCATGGATGGGTCGCCAATCATTCCCGTGGCGCCGCCAACAAGTGCAAACGGTTTATGCCCCGCGCGCTGAAGGTGAACAAGTAGTAAAATAGGTACCAGGCTTCCAATATGCAAACTGTCTGCAGTAGGATCAAAGCCGATATATGCCGACGTCATTTCTTTGTTCAGTTGTTCTTCAGTTCCGGGCATAATATCCTGTATCATGCCTCTCCAGCGTAGTTCATCTACCAGGTTCATAGCAAAAATTTGCGCAAAAGTAAGGAATACTGCAAAGGAGAACGGCAAAACACCGGACCATTGTTAAGGAAATTGGTTTAGTATGGCCACAATGCATCTCCGTTGCTTACCTTTGCGCCTCGTATTAAGAAACTTTGCATCATGAAAAGAGTTGGAATTGGTACCAGAGTATTGAATTGTTTGGTGGATACTGTGCTTATTGCTTTATTAGCCTACGGAGTATACAGGGTAAACGTGTTTTATGCCATGTACTATAAAGCTTTTTTCATGCCTTATTATGCGTGGTTCGATTTAACGCTGGTTGTTTATTACACTTTTTTTGAATCTATTTTCAAGCGTACGCCCGGTAAATGGTTGTCATATTCTAAAGTTGTGAATAATACCGGGGGCAAACCTTCTTTCTTACAAGTGCTGTTAAGGTCGCTTGTCCGGCTTACTGTAATCGACTGTTTCTTTTTTCCTTTCCTTGAGAAAACTTTACACGATTACCTGAGCAAGACAGAAGTGGTGGAAGTGTAAGCGTGTACGATGTTAGATGTGCCCGTACCGACGGCACGATTGGGTTAGTAGGATGTAGATGGATAATTTTAATTTTGTGAGCTTTTAACGAGAATAATTATGGCAAAGATTGGTATCAATATAGCAACGGGTAGTTTGCAACAGGCCGAAATGATAGTGGGCATTGATCTGGGCACAACAAATAGCCTTGTTGCTATTATACACCCGGAAGATAGAAAGCCCCGTGCATTAAAAGAACACAATACCAGCAGCCTTGTGCCTAGTGTTGTGCATTTTAATGACCTTGGAGATGCGGTTGTAGGAGAAGATGCAAAAAGTTTTCTGGAGACCGATCCGCAGAATACCATTTTTAGCGCGAAACGATTAATGGGTAAAAGCTATAATGATGTAAAAGAGCATGCAGATTTCTTTACTTATAAAGTGATTGATGATGATACTGACAGGCTTGTAAAAGTGCAGGTGGGAGATAAGTTTTATTCTCCGATTGATCTGTCTTCACTTATTCTGAAAGAGCTGAAACAAAGAGCCGAACATATTCTTAAAACACCTGTAACGAAAGCGGTAATCACCGTGCCGGCGTATTTCAACGATGCGCAAAGGCAGGCCACGCGTGATGCTGGTAAGCTTGCCGGCTTAGATGTATTACGCATCATTAATGAACCTACTGCAGCCAGCCTTGCATATGGGCTTGGGCTGGATAAGGATGAAGAAAAAACAATTGCTGTATATGATCTTGGGGGAGGGACTTTTGATATATCGATCCTGAAAATCACCAGCGGGATATTTGAAGTCCTAAGCACCAACGGCAACACCTACCTTGGTGGCGATGATTTTGACCGTGCGATTGTGAATTACTGGCTTAAGCAATACGGAATATCGCACGAAGAGCTTCGGGTAAACAAGCAACTGGCGCAGGGATTGAGGCTGAGGGCAGAAGAGGCAAAAAAACATTTGAGTAGCCACGAACACTTTGATGTGGATTTCAATGGAGATAAGCTAAGTATTTCAAGATCTACTTTTGAAGAATTGATTCACGGGCTGGTTCATGAAACTATCCAATGCTGCACAAATGCACTAAAAGATGCTGAACTGAAAGCTTCAGAAATTGATGCGGTTGTGATGGTTGGCGGAAGTACACGCGTGCCATTTGTTAAGAATAAAGTGAGTGATTACTTTGGTAAGGCAGTTAACGATTCAGTTGACCCGGATGAGGTGGTGGCGCTGGGAGCCGCTGTACAAGCAGATATCCTGGCCGGAAACAATAAAGAGTTTTTATTGCTGGATATAACTCCGCTAAGCCTGGGCATTGAAACTGCCGGCGGTTTGATGGATGTATTAATTCCTCGTAATTCGAAGATACCATCAAAAGCAGGCAGGCAATACACTACACAAAAAGATGGACAGGGAAGCATGCGGATCTCGGTATTCCAGGGGGAGAGGGACCTTGTAAAAGATAATCGCAGGCTGGCTGAATTTAACTTAACCGGCATTCCGGCTATGCCAGCGGGTTTACCGAAAGTTGAGGTAAGCTTCCTTATAAATGCTGATGGTATTCTCGCCGTGAAAGCAAAGGAATTGCGTAGCGGTGTAGAGCAAAGCATTGAAGTAAAACCGCAATATGGGTTAACCGATGAAGAAGTAGAACGCATGCTGCTTGAAAGTATTACCCATGCAAAGGATGATATTAAAACCCGGGCATTGGTAGAAGCAAGAACGGAAGGGGAGCAATTGCTGGATGCCACAGAGAGGTTTATTACAAAAAATCCGGGCATACTTTCAAAAGAAGAAATGACCCTCACAGCCTCCGGGATGCAAAATCTGCAGCTGGCTTTAACAATGGAAGATAAAGATTTAATCCACTCCAAAATTGAAGAGTTAAACGAGATTACGCGGCCGTTTGCAGAAAGGGCTATGGATAAAGCAGTAGGAGAGGCACTGAAAGGAAAAATGATATAGCGGTTAGGTTTTAGGTATCAGGTATCAGTTGGAAGGCTCGTCGTTCAATAAAAAGCTATCAGTATAGTTACAATCTTTCTCTTAATACAAAAGGCACAGAAACAGTAATCTTTCTGTGCCTTTGTTTTTCAAAAGTCGATCAACGTACAACGTACAACTTAAAACTTACTTCAGGCTCGCCATTCTCGCAAGGTATTTTCCAATAATATCAAATTCAATATTAACGGTAGAGCCAACGTCTACATATTTAATATTGGTATGCTCGTAGGTATAGGGGATAATGGCAACGGTAAAAGTGTCTCTCGTTACGTTAAAAACGGTAAGACTGGTGCCGTTAACCGAAATCGATCCTTTCTCTATTATAAGGGCTGCAAAGCTTTCATTAAACTTAAAAGTAAACTCCCAGCTTCCAGAAACGCTTTTTTTGTAGGTGCACACAGCGGTCGTGTCAACATGCCCCTGAACAATATGCCCGTCAAGCCTTCCATTCATCAGCATACATCTTTCCAGATTAATTTCATCTCCAGCCTGCCAGTTGCCAAGATTGGTCTTTTTTAATGTTTCATCAATGGCGGTAACGGTGTATTCATCATTTTTTATAGATTCAACCGTAAGGCAAACGCCATTGTGGCTTACGCTCTGGTCAATTTTGAGCTCATGCACAATCGGGGCGGTGATCGTGAAAGTCTTATTTGTTCCGTTAGTGTTGACGGACAATATTTTACCTGTACATTCAATTATTCCTGTAAACATGGTTGCAATTTAATTATGAAACGCCTAATTTCTGTATTCAAAGTGTTCTGGCGTGGTTTTCCCATATTTTTGCCCTTTCGGGAAATGCGGGCAGTTGAAATGAATGAAAATTATTTTGGTTGTAAAAGAACATATCTTACTTTTGCACCTCAAATCACCTAAAGGGGGTATATCAATTATGCTTATTATAGATTCAAAAGATTGCGAAAACATAGACAAAGCGCTTAAGAAGTACAAAAAGAAGTTTGAAAAAAGCAAAGTTTTGTTACAATTAAGAGAACGCCAAAGCTATACTAAACCTTCAGTTAGACGTCGTCATGAAGTGTTGAAAGCGGTTTATAAGCAAAGCATTGCCAGCGGCAAAATCGAAGCTTAATTCTACTTGTAGAATAAATTTATATTTATTAGCCATAGGGTTTCATAACTTTATGGCTAATTTGTTATGTACAATAGCCAATACCCGCAAATACAACCTTTTCTTCAATACCTGCAATTTGAGAAACGATATTCTCAACATACCGTTATTTCCTATCAGCTGGACCTCAATCAATTCGCGGCTTTTTTAGTTAGTCAGTTCGAAGCGCCGGCTATACAACAAGTATCGTCGGTTATGATTCGTTCCTGGATGGGAGAGTTGAAGGAAGATGGGTTATCGGCAAAAACCATTAACAGAAAGGTCTCTACGCTCAAATCCTTCTTTAAATACCTCCTGAAGCAAGGTGCAATATCACAGACGCCTTTAGCAACCGTTATTACGCCTAAAATCAGCAAACGCCTGCCAGCCTTTGTAGCGGAAGATGATATTAGCACACTCATTCGTTACGTAGAATTTCCAGATACATGGAGCGGAAGGACAGATCGTTTAATCCTGTTGCTGTTTTACAATACCGGGATGCGTTTAAGCGAATTGATCCAATTAAAAGAAAACCAGCTGGATGCGTCGTACAGCCAGGTAAAAGTGCTTGGTAAGGGAAATAAGGAGCGTGTTATTCCCGTGCAATCGGCGCTGGTGAAAGAATTGATTTTATATACAAAGGAGAAACCCGAAAGGGTAGAAGGGGTGGCCAATCTTTTCGTAAATGAAAAGGGGAAGCCGTTGTACCCCAAATATGTATATAACATGGTCAAGAAATACCTGAGCGCCGTAACAACCATTCAAAAGAAAAGCCCGCATGTGCTTCGCCACACTTTTGCCACGCATCTGATGAATAATGGAGCTGATCTTAATGCAGTTAAAGAACTGCTTGGGCACTCCAGCCTTGCCGCCACACAAGTATATACCCACAACACTATTGAAAAATTAAAAGAGGCATACCGCAAGGCTCACCCCAAAGCCTGAGCTAGTTTAAAAACTTACCACTGTTCATTTTTATGGTTCGAAACACGTCGATTTTATTACAATTTTTTTAAGGAATAATTGCCATAAAAAGTAAGGGTAAAATTTGATAATATATGCTGATTATACTACCTTCATTTCAGTCCATATTTAATGAAAAGATAACGTAGTTCTTTAACATATTGTTTCACATAAAAAACATGTACTATGAATGTTAACATCCAAACTGTGCACTTTGATGCAGATGTAAAGCTGGTGGATTATGTAAGCAAGAAATTGCAAAAACTTCAGACCTTTCATGACAGGATAATCAAAGTGGACGTTTTCTTAAAGCTGGATAATGTAGTACACACAATTAAAGACAAAATCGCGGAAATTAGGGTTCATGTTCCCCGTCAAAATTTCTTCGTAAAGGCATCTTCAAAATCATTCGAAGAATCTTTTGATTGTGCATTAGAATCACTTGTAAACCAAATAAAACGCAAAAAAGAAAAAGCATTTTAAATTAAATCACTGAATTACAAGGGCCTGATTAATTTCAGGCCCTTTTTTTGTTATATAACCGGGTATGAAAAATGTACCCCTGCTGATATTCATGCTATTCCTACTTGCATGCAACAGCAAAAACGAAACCGTAAATGCCGAAATAACCGAACGCCGGATACTGGATAATGGCAAACTTATGTTGACTTACACTTACCAATTCAACGCCCGAAGCTTCACAGGAAGGAAAGAAGTAGAGAACAAACCCCTTCATTCAGATATTTTACGAGTTAGTTTTCCGAATAGAAATCCGCTGAAAAGCAATGTGGAATTGCCTTAAAGAAAGTTTTATTTTTGCGTGGCGGCAGGCGTAAAAAAAAGTTTGAAAATTTCTTGAACAAAATTTTGCGAAATGAACTTTTCTCTTACCTTTGCCATCCCGAAAAACACGGGTAGTTCTCTGATAAACAGGCCACTTTAGCTCAGCTGGTAGAGCAACTGATTTGTAATCAGTAGGTCGTTGGTTCGATTCCGACAAGTGGCTCAGTATATGTGCGATTTGCTGCAATAAAGATTCAAATCTTACTGCAAAAAGATCATACGTAAACAACGGGCAGGTGGCCGAGTGGTTAAAGGCGACAGACTGTAAATCTGTTCTCTCCGGAGTACACAGGTTCGAACCCTGTCCTGCCCACCTTCAATTCTTTGAAAGCTTGATTTATCAGGCTTTCAAAGAATTTTTTCAGATGTAGTTCTTTAAATAAAAATGCCGGGTTCGTTAACAAATCAAGCATTTTTACATTAATCGCGGAAGTAGCTCAATTGGTAGAGCGATAGCCTTCCAAGCTATAGGTTGCGGGTTCGACCCTCGTCTTCCGCTCTTTTTAGTTTGGTGTATTAGTTTGTATTTGATACCAGATGCAAGGCACCAACTATAAACTACTAACTGAGAAAAGCCGTTGTAGCTCAGTGGTAGAGCACTTCCTTGGTAAGGAAGAGGTCGTGAGTTCAATTCTCATCAACGGCTCAGTCTTCAAGAACTTAAAATTCGTTTTTTGTTTTTGAAGATATGTTCAGTAAAGAAATTAAGTAGTTTTTTCTGCTTAAGTGAACAAGTGAAGAAGAAGATCGTAATGTAATCATTACATATGAACACGAAAGCTTTGGAGTTATTCAGGGCTCTAATTTTTAAAACCACAATTTAAAACCGATAAAGATGTCTAAAGAGACCTTTAAGAGGGAAAAACCTCACGTAAACATTGGAACCATTGGTCACGTAGACCACGGTAAAACAACTCTTACCGCTGCCATTACTTCTATTTTGTCACAAAAAGGTTTGGCAACAGCGAAAAAGTATGATGAAATTGATGGTGCGCCCGAAGAAAAAGAACGTGGTATTACCATTAACACTGCTCACGTAGAATATCAAACTGCTAATCGTCACTATGCTCACGTTGACTGTCCTGGTCACGCTGACTATGTGAAAAACATGATTACAGGTGCTGCGCAGATGGATGGTGCTATCCTTGTAGTTGCTGCTACTGATGGTCCTATGCCTCAAACAAAAGAACACATCCTTCTTGCTCGTCAGGTAGGCGTTCCTCGTATTGTGGTATTTATGAATAAAGTTGACTTAGTTGACGATCCTGAATTGTTGGAACTGGTTGAAATGGAAATCCGTGACTTATTAAGTTCATACGGTTTCGATGGCGACAACACTCCAATTATCAAAGGTTCTGCAACTGGTGCATTGGCTGGTGATGAAAAATGGGTTAAAGCAATCGATGAATTAATGGATGCTGTTGACTCTTACATTCCTCTGCCTCCTCGCCCAATCGATCTTCCTTTCTTGATGAGCGTTGAAGACGTATTCTCTATCACTGGTCGTGGTACTGTTGCTACAGGACGTATCGAGCGTGGTATTGTAAAAGTTGGTGAAGCTGTAGAAATCGTTGGTCTGATGGAAGAAGCTAAAACTTCTACTGTTACTGGTGTTGAAATGTTCAAAAAATTATTGGACGAAGGCCAGGCTGGTGATAACGCAGGTTTACTGTTACGCGGTATTGAAAAGAAAGATATCCGTCGTGGTATGGTAATCTGTAAGCCAAAATCAATCACTCCGCACACTGAATTCAAAGGCGAAGTTTACGTACTGAGCAAAGAAGAAGGTGGACGTCACACTCCGTTCTTTAACAAATACCGTCCTCAGTTCTACTTCAGAACTACAGACGTAACTGGTGAGTGTATGCTTCCAGAAGGAACAGAGATGGTTATGCCTGGTGATAACATCAACCTGTCTGTAAAATTGATCCAGCCTATCGCGATGGAAAAAGGTCTTAAATTCGCTATCCGCGAAGGTGGCCGTACAGTAGGTGCTGGTCAGGTTACTGAAATCCTGAAATAAGCTGACAGCCTTTAAGCTTTAGCTTTGCAAAAGAATAAATAATAATCTTTGCAATATTTATCTAAAAGCTGTCTTACATTTATGTAGATAGCTTTTAGATTCTACGGGCATAGTTCAATGGTAGAATAGCGGTCTCCAAAACCGTTGATCTGGGTTCGAGTCCTAGTGCCCGTGCAATAGAAAGTAAACTTGGAAATTGAAAATGCTCAAGAGTATTTTCAATTTTTGTTTTATCTTTCCGGACTTTTTTTAAGGAAAAACATTCAAAGCGCTGTAATGAATAAAGTATCAACATACATCAGAGAATCATATCATGAGTTGCTTGATAAAGTGACCTGGCCATCATGGGCGCAATTACAGCAAAGCACTGTAATCGTACTGGTTGCAACTGTTATAATAACAGCGATGGTATGGATTATGGACTTTGCAAGCAATTCGCTACTGAAATTTGTTTACCAACTTTTCAAGTAAAATAAATGGCTGAAGAAATAGAGCAACAGGCAGAAAGTAAGTGGTACGTGCTGCGGGTAGTTAGCGGAAAAGAACGTAAGGTTAAAGAGCAGCTTGATAAAGAAGTATCACGTAACGGTTGGACAGATTCCATTAAGCAGGTTTTTCTTCCAATGGAAAAGGTATATAAAGTGCAAAACGGTAAGAAAGTGATGCGCGAAAAAAACTATTTTCCTGGTTATGTTATGCTTGAAGTTGCTGAAGGAAAGCTGAATGATGAAATGATTCATTATATCAGCAACATCAGTAATATCATGCACTTCTTAACAGATGGCAAAGGATCTAAAGGTAACATCATATCTTTAAGGAAGTCCGAAGTAAACAAAATGCTGGGTAAGGTTGATGAAATGAATGATCAGGGCGTTACCATGAGCGAACCGTTTATTGTAGGTGAAACGATCAAGATTATTGAAGGGCCATTTAACGACTTTAACGGTGTTATTGAAGAAGTGAACGATGAAAAGAAGAAGTTGAAAGTAACGGTTAAAATCTTTGGACGTTCTACCCCTGTTGAATTGAACTACATGCAGGTTGAAAAATTGAGCTAATACAACACAAAATAGTTGAAAGCCATCCAATTTGGGTGGCTTTTTTTTTTGAACCACAGAGACAGGGCGGCACGGCGAAACACAGTTTTTTGCCACAAAGGCACCAAGGCTAAAGGGAACGCAAAGGAAGAAAAAGAATCGAAGGCTTCCGTCCTAAGAAACGTAAAACGTACGATGTAGAACTTACAACAGTTTTCAGCTTTCAGCTTTAGGCTTTAAGCTTGCTCTCCTTACCGCTTTCTCTGTATATTTGCCCACTTTATAAAATTACTTCTATGTCATTAGTAATGCAGCAGTTAAAAGAAACGGCGGCGTATATCCAGTCAAAATATGCGGCTGTTCCGGAAGTAGGTATCGTACTTGGGAGCGGTTTAGGAAATCTTATCAGTGAAATAACTGTTGAGAAAGAAATCGCCTATTCAGAACTGCCCCATTTTCCGGTGAGCACTGTTGAAGGGCATCATGGCAAGATGATCCTCGGTGAGCTGAAAGGCAAAAAAGTAATTGTGATGGCAGGCCGTTTTCATTACTATGAAGGATATACTTCTCAGCAGGTTTCGTATCCTATCAGGGTCATGAGAATGCTTGGCGTGCATACACTGCTGTTATCAAATGCTGCCGGCAGCGTTAACCCGGCTTATAAAGTGGGCGACCTGATGATCATCAAAGACCATATCAGCTTTTTCACTGCAAACCCTTTGATTGGCAAAAATGAAGAAGAAATTGGAACCAGGTTTCCTGATATGAGCGAACCTTACAGCCGTGACCTGATAGAAAAAGCAAAAGAAGCCGGCAAACAGCTTGGATATCATTTGCACGAAGGTGTTTATACTGCGGTAACCGGGCCAACGTTTGAAACAAGAGCAGAATATAACCTGATAAAAATAGTGGGAGGAGATGTTGTGGGCATGAGTACTGTTCAGGAAGTTATAGTAGCAGTACATGCCGGAATGAAAGTTTTTGCTGTGAGCGTTGTGACTGATATCGGAATTCGCGAAGATGATAACGTCATCACTCACGAAGAAGTGCTTGCTGCTGCAAAAGAAGCTGAGCCTAAGTTGACAGCGTTGTTTAAGGCAATTGTGTAGATAAGGCTTAAGCTAGTTGACAATCGAAAATGGAAAATTGACGATGATTGGAGCGAGAAAAACTCGGTGATTTCAACGTCGATTTCTTTACAGCCAGGCGTTTAATGCGGGCTTAAACGTACAACGTATAACTTATAACGTTTTACCTAGCCGGCTCTAAGCTTAATGAAAAACCTTTAAGCTTTTATTTGAATCGTTTACATTTAGTTTGTAAATCATTTATACTGCATGTACAATAGAAAAGGTATTTTATTTCTTTTTATGTTGATCGCTTTTGGACTTTCCTTCAAAAGCGTACATGCACAGCAACCCACACTAACCTTGCCCGGGGCCAATCAATCCCAGGTCACTTATGATAATCAGGGAAGGCCCATTAAGCGACAAAAAGATTCGTTAACGCTGAAACACCGTGACCAGTTTGAAGATTCCATTACCATCAATTTTAAATACTTCGACTCATCGCGCATCCACAGGCTGGATTCATCCATAAGTGATTTCAGATCGAAATACCCATTGCCATATACATACAATGATCTCGGTAACTATGGTACCGCAGGTTATTCGTTATTGTTTAAGCCTTATATGAAACCCGGTTGGGATCCCGGCTTTCATGCTTTCGATATATACCAATTTACGCTGGAAGGCACACGTTTTTTTCAGACAACAAGGCCATATACCGAGTTGGCATACTTGCTGGGAAGTAAGTCTGAACAGATGATTAACCTGCTGCATACACAAAACCGCCAAAGCAATTTCAATTTTGCATTTGAGTACAGGTTTTTGAATACACCAGGAACTTATCGAAGCCAAAATACCAGCCATAACAACATACGCTTTAACAGCTTTTATCAGACAAGCAATAAACGTTATGGCATCTATTTCATATTTATCAGCAATAATCTGAAGTCATCTGAAAATGGCGGCGTTGTTGATGAAAAAAAGCTGGATAGCCTTCAGCTGGGAGATCCATATGAATTGCAAACGCGCATAGGGAATGGCAATGGTAACTCCAGGAATTTCTTTAACACAAACATAGTCACTGGTACGCAGTATAAAAACAATACAATCTTCTTCCGACATTATTATGACCTTGGTAAAAAAGATTCACTTGTAACCGATTCAATCACCTACAAACTATTTTATCCGAGGCTAAGATTGCAGCATACCTTCAGCTACACTAACTCGCAATATATTTTCCAGGATTACCTTCCCGTTCCGGCAAGTTATGTTGCTTTCTTTAATTATTATAATGCATCGGATTCCGTAAGATTCAAGGATACATGGAAAAACATGACCAACGAACTGAGTATCCTTACTTTCCCTGAAAAGAATAACCTCAACCAGTTCCTGAAACTCGGAATTGTGTTTCAGAGCCTGAAAGGCCAGTTCGATACAATACGCGATGCAAGCCTTAGCAACATTTATGTAACCGGGGAATACCGCAACAGAACACGAAACCAGAAATGGGATGTATTGGCCAATGCACAACTATATGTTGGCGGCAACTATATTGGGGATTATTCAGCGTATATAAGCCTTAGCCGGTCTTTGGGTAAAAGAGTAGGAACGCTGGAAGCGGGTTTTCAAAATGTGAACAGAACGCCTTCTTATATTTACGACAACCCAACTTCGTTTCCGGTTGTAATGCAGGGTAGTTTTAATAAGGAAAACACCACACGAATATTTGCAAATCTCTATCTTCCTACCTTGCAATTGAAGCTAACCGGTAATTATTATATAGTAAGCAATTACTCCTACTTTAATAATTTCTTCGAACCAGCGCAGGAATCTACATTGTTTAACGTGTTACAGTTAGGTGGCGAGAAGAAATTCAGGCTTAGCAGGTTATTTAACTGGTATACTGAATTGTACTTACAGCAGCCTGCAGGCAATCCGCCGGTTAATTTGCCGAACATTTTAACGAGGAACAGGATAGCACTGGAAGGAAATTTTTATAAAAACCTTTTCCTTTCCACCGGCTTTGAAGTAAGATATTATACGCCTTTTAAACCTGCCACTTATTCTCCTTTTGTAGGGCAGTTCTTCTATCAGAACGATTACAAAACGGCAAACAGGCCGGATATAGATGTGTATCTGAATTTCCGGATAAAAAGCTTTAAAGCATTTGTACGCCTTGAGAACCTGAATACATTAAATCTGCAGGGAACAAATGTAGGATTCACACACCCCAATTTTTCCGGAGATCATTATCCGGGCAGAGGATTGTGGTTCCGGTTCGGTTTCTGGTGGAGTTTTGTAAACTAATAACGAGAACCCGCTTTTCCCTGTCAAAAACTAAGTGTTTCTTCTTTATATAAGAGCCCGTCGCTTGCGTGCATTACTTTTTACCGTGATAAATATGAATGCCTTTTGTGCACGTAACAAATAGCCAATAATAAATCCTAGTATAAGTGATTAGCAATGAGCTATTTATCGTATTCAAAGCTGAACGGATAGAAAGATTTGCGGAGTATTAATTTGAATTTGACTACGGCGCGATTTTCCACTAATACGCTTCCTTTGCTGGCTTATTTTGTATGGGGCCTTCCAGAGGTCAAAAAATAGTCACATGAGTAACCGTTCTCTTTTTTACAAATTCCTTTCAGCATTAATAGTGTTTTGTTTCGGGGTTCAGCACAGCCAGGCGCAGCTTGGTAACATTTTGAAAAAGACGAAGGCTAAGTTGGAACAAAAAGCAGATGATGCGATTGATAAAACTATTTCTGGAGATACTAAAACCTCAACGACTGCAAATACATCAGAAACAGGTAGCACAACAAAAAAACGTGTGCTGATGAGTGCTGAATCTGACTTCAAAGCAGGCGATTCTGTTATTTATGCCAGCAACTTTGAACAATCAGGTACCGGCACGATGCCTAAATCATGGAAAACCAATGGCAGTGGGCAATTGGTAAAATCGCAGGATGTTGCAGGAATTTGGCTTGAACTGCAGGCTGGCGCAACATACAAACTGGCTCAGAATTATAAGTTGCCTACGAAATTTACAGTAGAATTTGACCTGTTAACAAGCTGTGATAAGATCACCGACATTTTCCCCGTACGGTTTGGATTTGCGGAGAACAACAGCGTTAGTGGTTATGACGAAGGTGATATTGCACATACTGAATTAGAATTTTACAACGGCAACGGAATTATCAGTTTTGCGAAGCCGGTCGACAAGCACATAAATACAGCCTACGATCTTACCCGCTATGCCAATGATAAGCTACATGTATCTATTGCCATTAATGGAGATCAAATGAGGGTATATCTTGATAATGCTAAAGTGCTGGATACAAAAATGTTTAAAGATGACGTGCGCAAGTATTTGTTTATCAGCGCACCGTTCCAGGCAAAGAATGATGCGAAAGTGTATGTGAGCAATATTGTGATCGCACAATAATTCCCAAAATAAGTCGGCTTTCAGATAGATAAATCCAGAAGCGGAATTGAGTTGTACTTCAGAAACATTTGTATCAACGTTTCCACGCATCCCTTCTGTTAAAAATGTGAGCCATCATACAATAAATCCTTATTTTAGTCGCGTTTGATAAAGTATTCATTCGGGTTAACCATCGGCTGTCCGGTTGTGTACCCAAAAAATAATTTCGTGATTATGATAAAGAAAATGATGGGTATTGCGTTACTGGCTCTGGCTTCGTTTATGGTACAGGCTCAGCCCAAAACGGGTACTTCTGTTCCGGAAATACAATTGAAAGACTCAAAAGGGAATTTGGTGAAACTTTCGTCACTGAAAGATAAAGTTATCCTGATTGACTTTTGGGCGAGCTGGTGCGGCCCATGCAGAAGAAGCATCCCGCAGTTGCAGACCTTGTACAGTAAATACAAAGAAAAAGGTTTTGAGATTTACGGTATTTCAGTTGATAATAATGCCAACGCCTGGAAACGCGCGGTAGTAGAAAACAATATCAAATGGATACAGGTAAACGATCCTCAGGGGGAGGTTGCGGGCCCCTGGCAAGTGACCTATATTCCCAACACTTACCTCATTAATAAGAAGGGAAAAATAGTAGCGATTGATGCTCCCGAAAATGCACTGGATGATATGATCGTGAAGTTGTTGGAGGAGCAATAGTGAAGAGTGAATAGTCAATAGTCAATGGTGAATAGTGAAATGTGCTGGCAGTGTTTAATTTCCTTTACTAGCTTTTTATAAAAACAAAGCAGGCCTTTTAATTCAGGCCTGCTTTGTTTTTTCAAGTATGTTATCTTCTATCGATCAGCGAGACTGCAGTGTACAGAGCATGTTTCATCTTTCACTATTCACTATTGACTATTCACCTTATCCTTCTCTAGTACTTGATAATCTTCTCGCTCACATTTTTATCTGAATAAATCAACCTTACCACATACAATCCGGAAGACAAACCGGAAAGGTTTACATAAATGTTGGTGCTTGGCGTGGTTACATTTTGGCTATACACCAATTGCCCTGTGGTGCTGTAAACATTTATGCCCTTCAAATTAACCGGCACCGCGAGATGTTGAACCAATACAACACCCGTTGTAGGATTAGGATAAACAAGGTATCCGTTCTTCTTTAACAGGGCCGGAAATGTTTTGGTATAAATATTTACGTTGTCGATATATGTGTTGTTGTTGAAATTTTCTGTATACTGGAATTTTACACGGATAGCCGCTGTGTTACCGGTAATGGCCGTAATGTTTACAGAGTCTGTGCGCCATTGATTGGCATTGGGTACAAACTCGGTAGTCACGGCGCCTAAAACCGTAACAAGGCTCGTTCCCCATTTTTTGTACACTTGTTTATAGGTAGCTCCGCAATCGGTACTTACCAATACTGCAAGGGTATCAAGCTTCAATGTCTGAGAAGTGGGACTGTTGTAAGACGCGCTCGCTATGTCAAACTTAACATATACAGAATCCACATTGCTAAAGCTTACAAGTGGGGAAATAAGTGCATCAACCCTTCCTTCGCTTTCATAATTATAACTATTCAGGTAGGTGGAAGCGGTGCCAGTTTTCGCTGCGAAAGTCACTCTTTCCCAGGTTATGTTATCTGACGGCGCTTGCTCAATGTTCCAGTTAGCAGGAGGGAAGGTGGTTCCTTCAAAGCCCTCAACAAGCGGAGCGGCATTCGAAGATGATGCTTTAAACGTTGTGCTTAAAGAATTGTTTGCGGTATTTTGATCAGCTTGTCCGTTTGGAGCGGAAACTGTTACCGAAATAGTGTTATTTCCGGCAACAGGAACTATGTTGTCAAAAGCTACTACTGTTGACTGTGTTGTAGCTAGAGACACGTTGGTGACATTCTTCGTAGCGACCACTGTTCCATTCAATGACAACGTAACAGTAAATGACTTAATGGTGGTTGTTCCTGTATTGGTAATGTTGACTTTAGGCGTTAACCCTGAAGTGCATTGTGTTTCGGAAGGATACTCAATTATACTGCAGTTAACAAGTTCATAGCCGCCAGGATTTACAAAACTGGACGGTGTAAGATCATAAGTTGGTGTACCAGCAGGAGGATTTGCCCCTGTTGATGAATTGAAATAACTTCTGAAATGATCATAGGCATACTCCATTCTGTCAACCTGTCTTGGCGTGAAAAGGTGGTAACAGCCATCGTCAGTATAATCCATAAAATCCTGGTACAACCTTCCTTTCGAGTCAGGCGAGCAGCTGTCTTTTTGAACACCAGACGGGCATCCCGAAGTGGCTCTACCCATATTCGGCGTATCTCCAACATCTTTTGGTCCATTCCCTTGTCCTTCAGGATTAAAAAGGCCGGTAGGGTAGGTATACACGCTTACTGAATCAAGCTGCCTGAAATCGTCGCCCTGACATGCATCCTCATCTCCCCAAATGTGAAACAGTCCAAAAAAATGGCCGGTTTCATGTACGAGCGTCCTTCCCATATCGTATGAAGAAGCAGTGTAGCATGAATTGCTTCCAAAGCCTATATAATTTACCACAACGCCTTGCAGGTTATTTGACTGAACGCCCGGAAAGGTTCCGTAGCCAAGTATATTGTCTGAATTATCGCCCACCCAAACATTGTAATATTTTGTTGCATCCCATGCATCGAGGCCTCCGTTTGCTGAAACTTTAATATTATCTATTGCAGCATCTGCATCAAATTTGATTGTGCTGTTTTTTCTTTCAATACCTGACGTTAGCTTACCAGAAGGATCTGTTCTTGCGAGCTTAAACTGAATTTTGCATTTGCCGAATAAGTTTTTAAAATATGTGGGAATGCTTGTGCTGTCCGCATTCAGTCCTGCAAAGTCTGTATTCAGCAATGCTATCTGGCGCGCAACGTCTGCATCTGAAATCTGTCTCGCATCCTGTAGCACAACATGAAAAACAACCGGTACGTATACAGTTGTTTTTTGGTTGTCTTTTTTTGCTGAGGCATTGTTGTTAAGTGCGTTCTGGGATTGCTGTCGGGTATTGGCAGATGTATTGGAAACTTTTTCACTTGCCGCCAGTCTTTTCCATGCCGCCAAATTCTCCATAGTGGCGCAACGTATCAGGGGTTTTGTATTTCCTATAGACTTAGCTGCATGGTTCTGGGCATGCAATACGGTGGCCGTTATTAAAAGCAACGCTACGGAGAGTGTTAATTTCAAGGCAGTGTGTTTAAAGGTGACTCTTATTCTTATAACGAATGGCGCTATACTTTAATACGCCAATTTAATTAAAAATGTTGCTTTATCACATCAAAATACCAGCAATTGTTGCGGAGAGGTAAGAAGCCAGTGTTCCACAAATCAATGCTTTGATCCCAAGCCTGGCAAGATCGGTTCTTCTTTCCGGTGCCAGTTCCCCAATTCCACCTATTTGCATGCCCACACTGCTAAAATTGGCAAAGCCACAAATGGCAATAGTTACGATCCGAAGTCCCTTTTCCGTGGCTATAAAATTTTGCTTGCCGGTAAGGTTGTTAAAGGCTACAAATTCATTTATAGTTAGCTTTTGGCCCAAAAGAGTTGCAGCATGTGCCACATCCTCCTGAGGTATACCCATAGACCATGCCATTGGGTAGAAGAGCTTTCCAAAAATATAGTCAAGGCTGAGGTTGAAGCCCGGATTGAAAAGGTGGCCAATCTTCAGCAATCCCCAATCCAGGAAAGCTATCAGCGCGATAAAACCGATCAACATGGCTATTACATTCATAGCAATTTTAAAGCCATCTCCTGCACCATGTGAAATGGCATCAATCACATTGGTATAATTACTTTTTACTTCAAGTTTTACCCTTCCCATCGTCTGGCTTTCTTCTGTCTCTGGCATAACGATTTTGGATATCACGAGCGCACCCGGAGCTGCCATTAAACTAGCGGTGATCAGGCTTGGGGCAAGATCTAATCCGGCTGCAGCTCCCATGTTGGCGTACACGATTAAGATACCGCCGGCAATACAAGCCAGGCTGCCACTCATACTTGCAAGCAGCTCGCTTTTAGTCATGCCTTTTATGTACGGCCTGATCATCACCTGTGCTTCCACCTGTCCAACAAACGCACTGGCCACATTACTCAGCGCCTCAGCTCCGCTTACACGCATCACAAAATTCATGGCGCGGGCAATAAGTGCCACAATACGCTGCATAATTCCATAGTGATAAAAAATGGCAACAAGTACACATACAAGTATGATGGTAGCCGTAACGCTAAACGCAAATACAAAACCTTTTATCGCATAATTCGCGTGTTCAAGCGGTGCGCCGGAGTTGCTTCTGAAAATAGGATTTGCTGTCTTAGGTTCAGATTCCCTGATAATTCTTCCATCTTTGGTTTTTACAGAATCTCCACTGGTTGAAGCTGCAACAGCAATCGTTTCACCATGAACGGTAACGACAGAGTCTGTGACTTTGCTTTCAGGGTCAGTAATCCTTAACACGCCAATGGCTTTGCCCGAAGTTGTAAGAACAGAATCTTTCAAAACGTGGTCAAGGGAAGATACCACTATAACTTTTCCATCTTTAGAAACAAGCGTATCGGTAGCAATTTTGCTGGCGTCAGTTTGGGATACTACATTATCCACCACAACTCCTCCGTACACAAAACCTGCACCCTGTTTGGCAAAACCTTCAATTTTTTGCATACCTCGACCCAGCTTCTGAAAAAAGAAAGCAACCGGCTCAACCTTAAAAACAAGCACCGCAATAAGTACCTGTAAAAGCATCCCACTTATAACGAGCCTTACATTGATCTTTTTTTTATTGTTTGAAAAAAGAAACGCCAGTCCTAATATAAATGCAACTCCAATTAAACCGTGGAAACGTGCCATACGAATACGCTAAAAATGGTGTATTAAAAATGCGATGAAGGTAACCATTTTTGCTGCAAAATAAAGCGCGGGGTTGGTTATTGAATAGTTAGTGGAAAATGTGTATGCCAATTGTTGAAAAGTAGCGTCAAAATCTTACCCGATGTTTTGTTCAACTGTAGAAATAAATGTTTGCCGGTCTATCATGCGAGCGCCGAGGCTTTCCAGATGTTCGGTGTAAACCTGGCAATCGATCAATTTTACGCCTTCTTTTTGCAGATGTTGCACGAGGCGTATAAATGCATATTTGCTTGCATTGCTTTGCAGGCTGAACATACTTTCGCCAAAGAAAATTTTTCCAAGTTTAATACCATACAAGCCTCCTACAAGCTGCCCCTCGTTCCATGACTCGGCACTTATGGCAATACCTTCTTTGTTGAGTGAAGAATAAGCATCTTCAACATCGTCATTGATCCAGGAGCCTTCATCTTTGCGTTTTACAATACGGCATTGATGAATCACCTCTTTAAAGGCGGCATTTATCGTAAAGCTGAACGCATTCTTTCGGAGCAGCGCCGTCATGCTTTTGCTTACTTTTAATTCCTCCGGATAGAGTACAAACCGCGGGTCAGGGCACCACCATAGCGGTATTTCCCCATCATACCACGGGAATATGCCTCTTTTATAAGCGGCTATAATACGTTCTTTTGAGAGGTCGCCGCCAATTGCAAGCAAGCCGTCTTCCAGCGCTTCTGTTACCGGCGGAAACCATATAGACTCATCCAACGCATACAATGGCATAAGGAAATTGTGTTTGACGAAAAATGATTGATGTGTGCTGCACGAAGTTAGAGGAGCAGGTGTGAATGTGCAAATGTGTCAATATGCAAATGCGTGAATATTCATTTGTGCTGTGAAACTTCCTCCTTTTAAAAAGGCTATAGAAAACAAGGCTGGTAAGAGATTAAGTACTTTGTAGTTCGTACTTATAAATAAAGCTATTAGAGAATAATATTAGATACTTACTGTAGACTCGATAGTGGCGCCGATGCCTCTTTCCGTGATGGCTTCCTTCATAGGTTTAAGGGTGTCAAAATCCCCTTTTTTAACAGCGTATTTTCCCTGGAAGTGGATAATATAAGCGCACTGTTCTGCCTGCTCCTGTGAATGCCCGCAGACTTCAATCAGTGTTTCAATTACCCACTCAAAAGTGTTTACTTCATCATTCCACACAATCAGGTTATACGGAGATTCTACTTCGGTTAGAACATCCACCATATCCTCTTCAAAAGGTTTCGAAACGGCGTATTCAAACTTCACATTCATGCCCCAAAAGTAATAAAATACTAAAACTGCAAGCATAGTTTTTGTAATATTAATGGATTATCTAAAGGAGATTTACCTGTAAATCAATTTCCGTTAACATCTGCCAAACATTTTTTATGACAACGTTCAATTCAGTATTCCCCTACGACGGATCCGTTATTAATAGCTACCCATTGATGGACAAAAGCGGCCTGGATAAAAAGCTTATCATGGCGCAAAAAGTATTTCCATATTGGGCACAGCAGTCCTTTGATTTTCGCGCAACAGCGTTAAAAAAGGCAGCGGAAATATTGAGACGCGATAAGGATTCACTGGCAACTTTGATTACGATGGAAATGGGGAAGTTATTGGAAGAATCGAAGGCGGAAATTGAAAAATGCGCGGTAACCTGCGACTATTTTGGGGAGCATGCCGAAGCATTTTTGAAAGACGAGTATGTAGATGCTGGCTATACGTCCAGCTTTATTTCTTACGAACCAATAGGGGCGGTGATGGCCATTATGCCCTGGAATTTCCCTTTTTGGCAAGTGTTTCGTTATGCCGCGCCCACTCTAATGGCAGGCAATGTTACCTTTTTAAAACACGCCCCCAATGTGTGCGGCTGCGCTTTAGCTATCGAAAAGATTTTTATAGAGGCGGCAGGCATGGAAGGCGTTTTTCAAAGCGTAATTATAGATACCCCATTAGTCGAATATTTACTTGATGACGACCTGGTTCAGGCTGTAACACTTACAGGAAGCGAGCGGGCGGGAAGTTCTGTTGCTTCAATAGCAGGAAAGCTGATAAAAAAGCAGGTGCTTGAGTTAGGCGGTTCTGACGCGTTTATTGTACTTGAGGATGCAGATCTGAAGCAGGCTGCGAAAGTTGCCGTACAAAGCAGGATGCAGAACGCCGGCCAGAGTTGTATTGCGGCGAAGCGATTTATAATAACTACAGCTATTTACGAGGCATTTGTTGAGGAAATGAAATTATTGGTGGAACAATTGATGCCGGGCAATCCTTTGGACAAAGGAGTTACATTGGCACCAATGGCCAGGTTGGACCTGGCGGAAGCACTTACCAGCCAGATGAAAGAATCAATAAGCAAAGGAGCAGTGGCAGCAACAGGCGGCCACGTCAACGGATGCAATTTTGAAGCGACCATGCTTACCGGGGTTCAGCAGGAAATGCGGGCATTTAATGAAGAAACGTTTGGGCCGCTTGCCGCTATTATCAGGGTAAAAGATGAACAGGAGGCGTTGCAGGTGGCCAATAACTCACGCTTCGGGCTTGGATCAAGTATTTGGACAAATGACCTTGAAAAAGGAACGGCTCTGGCGCGGCAAATCGCTGCTGGTTCGGTATTCATCAACTCGCTGGTAAAATCAGATGCAAGGTTGCCTTTTGGCGGCATAAAAAAATCCGGTTATGGAAGAGAGTTGGGAAAATTAGGCATTCATGAATTTGTAAACGCCAAAACGATTACGGTAACAAAGTAAGCCAATGCTGAAAATAAAAAGCCCCGCGTTATTGCGAGGCTTTCTCTGTGGGAGCACACGGGTTCGAACCGCGGACCCTCTGCTTGTAAGGCAGATGCTCTAAACCAGCTGAGCTATGCTCCCTTGTGTTTTGGGAGTGCAAATATAGGAGACTGGTTGAAACAGAAAAAAATATTTGCAAGAAAATTTTAGAAAAATCTGAGAAATAAAAAAACAGGATGCCAATGCTGAAAATAAAAAAGCCCCGCGTTGTTGCGAGGCTTTTTCTGTGGGAGCACACGGGTTCGAACCGCGGACCCTCTGCTTGTAAGGCAGATGCTCTAAACCAGCTGAGCTATGCTCCCTTTGTGTTTTGGGAGTGCAAAGATAGGCGTGCATTTTATATCGCCAAATATTTTATTGATTTTTTTATTGATTATATTTTCATCAACCATAAATCAACGTGTTAGGAGAGATTTTACCCCTGGCTAACTACAAAGCCGGCCACAGACGGACCGGCTTTTCCTTAACCAAGCTCTTATCTGAAAGAAGTGCTTTAATCGTCATCTTCCTCGTAATAAGCATCTTCATTACTGTAATAAACTTTCATCCAGGCTTTTGCCACATCATCACTCAATAGCTCAATGATATCAAAAATGGGGTCGGATTTCTTTTTCCATTCCATTTGCATGGTTTCCCCGTATTTTATGATATACATACTGGTGTCCGCAATTACCTTGACCTGAAGTAATGTAAGTGCCTCCTGGTCTTTTTCCTGTACCAGGTAATAACATTCCGGTTCTAAAAGCGCATACGAATACATATTCAAACTCCTTAAGTTTTTCGTTCATTAATCATACCGGGCAGGCTTTGAAACTGGATGGTTAGTATACCGTGATGGGATTAGTAAATGGGTAGGAAGCAAAAATAGGGTTATTGCCTTAATCGTCAAAAAGAGGTAAAGGAAAATTATTGTAAAGAATTTTTAGGCCTGACCATCAATTAATTAAGCTGAACCGTGGGTAGCCTGTAAAGCTGGCTGTCGTAAACATATAACTCTTCAATTGAATATGTCCAGTATTTATAAAGGGGTGATTTGGTAAGAAGCTGGTCAACTTCAGTCTTACTGACTGCGCTAAAAGTTACCCAGATTGTTTGTGATTCCATGCTTACCGCATAGCTCTCGATCACATTTTTATTAATGAGATAATTGATGTAGGTGCGATGCGGAGGAATGAAAGTCATGAACTCATCATCCATTTCAAAATGTATTATTGCCTGAAACTTTTTCATCTGTCCAAGTTTTATGTAATGATGCGCGGATGCTCATTATTCATATATGTACGTATGCAAAAGTTCGTGAAGATTATTTCTTTTGTTACGTTTTTGCTAATGTTTATCCGTTGTCTAACTCAACATACACAGCAGGCAATGTTACAGTAACAGTTTTAAATGGTCCAGGGCATTATTTTATTGGTCCATTCGTCGTTAAAAGGAGCGCTTATTCTAATGTAGTTGTCGGTATAACCTTCCATCATACCGTTCTTCTTGTGATCCTCAAAAAGTACCTTGCGTTCTTGTCCCAGATGCTGATTGGTAAAATACTGCATCTTCATATAACTCAGGTTACGCAGTTGTTTATTACGCTCGTGCCTTACGTTGACCGGAACAACAGGCTTTATATCTAAAGCCCTGGTGTTGGCCCTTTCAGAGTAAGTAAATACATGGAGATAGGAAACATCAAGCGAATGTAAAAAATCAAATGTGTCTTTAAAGTCTTCGTCAGTTTCGCCAGGAAAACCTACAATAACATCCACACCGATACCACAATGGGGCATAAGTTTTTTGATCAGCTCAACCCTTTCTGTATATAGTTCGCGCTGATACCTTCTTCTCATCAGCCCCAGAATTTTGTTGCTGCCGCTTTGTAACGGTATATGAAAATGCGGCATGAATTTTCGGCTTTCCGCTACAAAAGAGATAATATCGTTGGTTAGCAGGTTGGGCTCAATAGAAGAAATACGGTAGCGCTCGATGCCCTCTACTTTGTCAAGTTCCTTTACAAGATCAAAGAATGATTCTTCGTGTTTTTTGTTGCCATCAGGCCCCTTGCCAAAATCACCCAGGTTAACACCTGTCAACACAATTTCTTTTACGCCACTGGCAGCCAGTTGTTCAGCGTTTTTAACCGAATTTTCAATGCTATCGCTTCTGCTTTTGCCCCTGGCCATTGGAATGGTGCAGAAAGTACAGCTATAGTCACAGCCATCCTGAACTTTTAAGAAAGTCCGGGTACGGTCATTTAAAGAGAAAGAGGCGTTGAAACCTGTAATCTCCTCAATGTCGCAACTGCTTATTTTAGTAGAATCACCTTTCGATAATTCTTTAAGATGCTTTGTAATGTTGAATTTTTCGGCAGCGCCCAAAACAAGGTCAACGCCCGGGATTTCTGAGATCTCTTTGGGCTTAAGCTGCGCGTAGCATCCTGTTATAACTACCAGGCTTTCAGGGGATTTGCGTTGAATGCGCCTTACTATCTGCCGGCATTCCTTGTCCGCATTATCAGTTACAGAGCAGGTGTTTATTACATAAACATCTGCCAGATCATCAAATTCTTTCTTATCAAAGCCATCTTCTTCCAGCATGCGCGAAAGCGTGGAAGTCTCTGAAAAGTTTAATTTACAACCCAAAGTATGAAATGCAACAGAACGCCTCTTTTCCATAAGTCGGCAAAGATAAGATTTTGTAAGGAATGACAGGTACAGCCACGAGGCATGCAAAATGGTAAAATTATGGAAGGGAGCGCCTAAAATGATGGCTGGTTATAGCTGATAGCTGAAACCATTTATTATCTTGGCGGAATGAATGACAAAAAAATACTGCCTTTTATCATCGTGGTAATATTAGGCGTTGCTGCCATTGCCCTAAGGAATTGCAACAGCCCGGTAACCAAGAACAAGCCAGCCACTGCAACGGACGGTAATTATAAGTCCCGCGGCCTCGATAGAAATCCTACTGCTATACATTATTCCAAACATGCACTTTGCCGCATGGATTGCAGGCATATTGACCAGTCAGAAGTGTTGGATATTTTGCACAATGGCAAGATCAATTACAACAAAAGCGAGCTGGAAGCTGCTGAATGCAAGAAAAGATATGCAGTAGAAGGATATAGTAAAGATAATCAACATTTGAGGATCATCTTCGTTCCCTGTCATACAGAAATGACAGTAGTAACCTGCATTGACCTGGGCAAAGAGTGGGAGTGTTCGTGTGCTGAATCCAGCGAAAGCAACGAAGAATAAAACCGGTAAAAGACCTGTGGATAAAGCATTTTAAGCGGATTCAGGACTGGTTTTCAAGTGAAAAAAAGTTACTTCAAATGATTTTATTTGAAAATCTATTCATAAATCTAAATTGCCATTTTTGCAATTCATTAGTTTACATTAGGTTTGCCCGTATTTTATTTTAACCAAAAACCAAATATGAATGCCGCTACAGGGTATTCATGTAGTGAAAGCTAATTTTAAACAATAAAAGGATGAACTTTAAAAGGATTAATAACATTACCGGTTGGGTAATTTGTTTGATCGCATGTACTGTTTTTGTTCTTACCGCCGAGGCTGGAGGCAGCTTATGGGATTGCGGCGAATTTGTGAGCAGTTGTTTCAAGGTACAAATTCCTCACCCTCCCGGAGCCCCATTGTTTGTGCTGTTAGGCAGGTTTTTTATTATTTTATTTGGTGACAACCCTATGACTGCAGCAAAAGCTGTAAACGTAATGAGTGCCTTAATGAGCGGTTTTACCATCCTTTTCCTCTTTTGGACCATTACACACTTTGCACGCAGAATTGCACAGCCTGTTAGAAATGCCGAATTAACTACTTCTCAGATCTGGGGTATTATGGGCGCAGGTATTGTTGGCGCGCTTGCTTATACTTTTAGTGATTCATTCTGGTATAGTGCAGTTGAAGGTGAGGTGTACGCATCATCTTCATTTTTTACTGCGATTGTATTCTGGGCCATCCTTAAATGGGAACATACAGCTGATGAGCCTGGTGCAGACAGATGGATCGTGTTAATATTCTTCCTGATGGGTTTATCTATTGGTGTGCACCTGTTAAACCTGTTGACTATTCCAGCTATTGTGATGGTTTATTACTTTAGAAAAAGAGATCATTTTAATTATGCACTTATTCGCAAATACTTTATCTGGTGTGTTGCAATTGGCGGTTTCCTTGCATTTGTGCTGGCATTGGTGGGCGCAAATGGAGATGCTGTTGAAGGCGTTGCAATGGATGGCACCGTAGGTGGATTAATGATCATCGCAACTATTATTGCCATCGCGCTGCTATATTTCGTTGAAAAAGTAAATAAAGAGAAAAAAGAATACTACGGCGGTACTTACATCTTTTTTGTAATTGGTTGTATTATCACCGGTATCGTACAGGTTGGCGTTATCCAATACTCTATCAAAGGTGCCGGAGCGTTTGATATTTTCTTTGTGAATAACCTGGGAATGCCATTCTTCTCCGGATTTATTTTCTTCTTTATTCTGCTTGCAGCAGGTATTTGGTTTGGTTTGCGCTTCGCAGATAAAAAGGGCTGGAGTTATCTGCGCCTCGCATTATGGTGCCTTGCGTTTATGTTGATCGGATATAGTTCTTACCTGACAACGATGATCCGCAGTAATGCAAACCCTTCTGTGGATATGTATAATGTAGATAACCCGATGAGCCTTGTTGGTTACCTCGGCCGTGAGCAGTATGGTGATTTCCCTATTTTATACGGGCAGAAGTTTAACGCTCAGGCTGTTTCTTATCGCGAAACTGCCAATAAATACCAGAAAGCGAAAGATAAATATATCGTTATAGGAAAAGACGGTCACCCAATTTATGCTCCGGAAGATAAAATGGTCTTCCCTCGTATGTGGGATGCAAGTAATGACCAGCAACACGCTGACTATTACGCTATGTTCATGAACATCGGCAAAATGAAAGATGGTACATACGAGCGTGGGCCTGACTTTATGGACAATCTGAAGTTCTTCGTTAGCTACCAGAATTACTACATGTATATCCGTTATTTCATGTGGAATTTCAGTGGCAAGCAGAATGACGTTCAAGGCGTATTTACAGGTAACGTAAGAGATGGAAACTGGATCACTGGTATTCCTTTCATCGACAATTTTATGTACGGTGATCAATCTCTGATGCCAGATAGCCTTAAGCACAATAAGGCACACAATACTTTATTCGCATTGCCATTTATACTTGGTGTTATCGGTTTCTTCTACCAGTTTAAAAGAAGGGGAGACGATGGTTTTGTAAACTTCCTGTTATTCTTCTTTACAGGTTTTGCGATTGTTATTTACCTGAACCAGGCTGGTTTCCAGCCACGTGAGCGTGACTATGCTTATGTGGGCTCTTTCTATGCTTTCGCCGTTTGGATTGGCCTTGGTGTATTGAAAGTAAAAGACTGGCTTGCAAAAGCTGTTAGCCAAACTGCTGCATCTGCAATTGCTACAGCTGCATGTTTGCTTGCAGTACCTGTTGTAATGGCTCAGCAGGAGTGGGATGACCACGACCGTAGTAAGAAAGAACTGGCAAGGGATCTGGCTAAAGATTACCTTGAAAGCTGCGATCAGAATGCTATCCTCTTTACTTTCGGTGATAACGACACTTATCCTTTGTGGTACGCACAGGAAGTTGAAGGTATCCGTCCTGACATCCGTGTGATCAATACTTCGTTGTTAGGTATTGACTGGTACATCAACCAGTTGCGTTATAAAGTGAACAATAGCCCTGCTATCGATCTTTCTTTAACGCCTGATCAGATTGAAGGCAGAAACCGCGATTATGTAATGTATCGCCCCAAACCTCAGTTCCCTGAGAATAAATATTATTTCCTGTCAGACGTAATGAACTACATACGTAGCAACGACCAGGATAAAGTAGAAACAAGAGGAGAGGACATTTATCACACTTTCCCTGTAAGAAAGGTTTCTGTACCTGTTGACGTGAACGTTGTAAAAGCGAACGGAACAGTAAATGCAACCGACAGTGTTTTAACCGAAGTAAGGTTTGAAATACCGCGTGGAGCATTGATGAAAAATGATCTTGCAGTGTTGGATGTAATCGCAGCCAACAAGTGGAAACGCCCGATCTACTTTACTCAAAACTATGGTGAACTTGGTTTTGGTAACTATCTGCGCAAAGATGGTTTATCATATCGCCTGGTTCCTGTTGCAGGAGATTTTTACAATACAAATAAAATGTTAGGCAACATCATGAATAAATTCGCTTATGGCAATGCTGAGTTACCGGGCGTTTATTTTGATGAAGAAAACCGCAGGCACTTGAATACAATTCGTCGCGCGCATGCTGAAATCGCACTGGATCTTTCTTTCAAAAACAGAAAAGACGATGCGAAGAAAGTATTGGAAAAAGCGGACAAAATGATGTTGCAGGAGAACTTCCCTTATGGATTGGCATCTCGTGGAAATGAGCACAACCGCCTATCCATGATCTTTATGGAAGCTTGCTACAGGGCAGGAGATAATACCTTAGGATCTAAAGTTCTGAACAGTGTGAGAAAAGACCTGCAGCAACAAATGAAATTCTACAATTCGTTAACCGGAGTTAAAGCAGATAACATGTCTTACGATAAGAGCAACACTGCTAAAATGCTTCAGGACCTGGACGAATATGAAAAAGAATTTTCCAACAAACAACCTGCTTCTTCACTCGAAAGTGGAGGGGAAATAAAAGTGGATACTGGAAAGAAATAAACAGACGACACAAAATAAAAAAGCAGCCTACTTGTTAGGCTGCTTTTTTTTGCCCAATGCGTTTACACCAAACGAGTACGGCACTAATAATGCTTTTGGGATTATCAAATGTGGAGCAGTGCGTGAATTCGGGTTTCCTGTATATAGCAGTTGGGGCGAAAAGGTTTTTTATACTACAAATCCCCGGAAAAAATGGAACCGACTTTATAAGGGGCTGCCTCAATCTGAGGGCGCTTACATATATGATATAAAGGCTAAAACATATTGCGAAGGCGCCATTCGTCGTGGAGCCGTACTGCTTATTAAATAAGCCGAACGTTCTCATATAAGAAAAAGTTATTTCACGTAGACATTTTTGAAGAAAGTTGGAACTTACCGTTTAAGTACTATTTTTGGAGCCTTTTAAGAATAGGACAATTATGAAAACAGCGTTAATAACCGGGATTACAGGGCAGGATGGGGCTTATCTTGCTGAGTTGCTGCTAGAAAAAGGATATAATGTGCATGGTATTAAACGCCGCAGTTCATTAATGAATACCGATAGGATCGATCATCTTTTCTTCAACGAAAAGCTGGCCGACAGGTTCCATCTTCACTACGGCGATATGACTGATTCTTCAAGCATCATAAGAATTATTCAGCAAGTTCAGCCGGATGAAATTTATAATCTTGCTGCACAAAGCCATGTGCAAGTGAGCTTCGAAACTCCAGAGTACACTGCAAACGCTGATGCGATTGGCGTTTTAAGAATATTGGAAGCAATCCGCATTTTAGGGTTGACAAAAAAGACTAAGTTTTACCAGGCGTCAACATCTGAACTTTACGGAAAAGTACAGGCTATCCCTCAAACAGAAACTACTCCGTTTTATCCAAGGTCTCCATATGGCGTAGCTAAATTATACGGTTACTGGATTACTGTTAACTACCGCGAAGCATATGACCTGTTTGCGATCAATGGAATACTTTTCAATCACGAAAGCCCATTGAGAGGTGAAAGTTTTGTAACAAGAAAAATTACCATTGGTGTAGCACAGATTGCACTTGGAATGGAGGATACACTTCTATTGGGTAACCTGGATGCCAAAAGAGATTGGGGGCATGCAAAAGATTATGCAGAGGGTATGTGGTTAATGATGCAGCAGGAAAAACCTGAAGATTTTGTCCTGGCAACCGGTATAACTACTTCAGTAAGGGATTTTGTAAAAATGGCTTTCGGGGAGATAGGTATAACGCTTGAATTTAAAGGTATAGGGGAAGAAGAAAAAGCATATGTTTCTTCTTGCAGCAACCCTAAGTACCAGCTTGAAATTGGAAAATTGGTAGTGGCAATACATCCTCGTTATTTCCGTCCTGCAGAAGTAGAGCTGTTAATTGGTGATGCAAACAAAGCTAAAACAACCTTGAACTGGCAGCCAAAATATGATTTGCCGGCACTGGTTAAAGAGATGATGGCTGCTGAAATGGAATATCAGGTAAGAAAAAAATAATTAAACCAATAATATTAGTAAAAAGAGCTATTTGCCGGTTGTGGGCGAATAGCTCTTTTTTAGTATGAAACATATGGTTTTTTTAGTCAAAATATTTCTTTTAAAAATGGGATGGAAGAGAAATATTGCAATGAAATAACCTTATTTTGCCAACTTGTAAATATAATATTCCATGAATAAGACTTTTTGGGAAAAAATAAAGCCTCATGTTTTCGCCCTCGCTATTTTTTTAGTGATCTCATGCATTTACTGCCTGCCCGCGTTAAAAGGGCTCGTCGTTAACCAGCATGATATGGTGGGTGCTAAAGGAATGGCCCAGCAGTCTATCGACTTCAAAGAAAAACATGGATATTATCCCTTATGGACTAACAGCATGTTTGGCGGTATGCCTGCCTTTCAGATCCTGGTAGAAGATAAAAACCACGTTTCAGTTAGCATGCTTAGTTATGCCATGAATTTTCTGCCACAACCTGCCAACTTATTCTTTATTGCTTGTGTATGCTTTTACATACTTGGTTGCACGCTCAATTTTAAGTTCTGGATCAGGGTATTCGGAGCGCTCGCATATGCATTTTCATCCTACAATGTCATACTCGTACAAGTCGGGCACATAACAAAGTTCGCCGCCATGGGGTATGCTCCTGCAGTTATTGCAGGTGTTATATTACTGATTCAGCGACGGTACTGGCTCGGATTAGCGGTCTCGGTCATCTTCTGGACACTTTTTATTGGCCAGAACCACATGCAGATCGTTTATTATTTCCTGCTCATCCTGCTTTGCCTGGGTGTGGCGTATTTAATTAAAACATTTAAAACGAAAGAGTTTAAGCATCTCTTTCTTTGTGCCATATTAATTGCGGGGTCAGCGATTTTAGGGTTTCTCGCAAACTCAGTAATTACATTTACCACATATGAGTACGCAAAAGAAACCATGCGGGGTGGAAGATCTGAATTGTCTACAACAGCGAACGACAATAACAAAACAAAGGGCGGCCTTGATAAAGATTATGCCTTTATGTGGAGTTATGGTGTGGGAGAAACAATGACATTTATTCTTCCGGCATACAATGGTGGTGGATCGGGCCCTGCAGAGCTTGGAGAAAATAGCAAGGCTGTAGAAGCGATGCAAAATGCTTCACTTCCAAATGATGCTGTAAACTATTTCTATCAGTACATGTCTTCTTACTGGGGTAATCAACCGAGCACATCGGGCCCTGTTTACCTGGGAGCAATTATTTGCATATTATTTATCGCCGGTTTGGTGTTTGTACGCAACTGGCACGTTGGTTGGATTGTAGCTGCAACGATTATCGGCGTAATACTCGGATGGGGTAGCAACTTCTCATCAATTAACTATTTCCTGTTCGATCATTTGCCCATGTACAACAAGTTCCGTGCGCCTTCAATGGCAATGATCATTCCTCAGTTTACATTTTGTCTACTGGCTGCTATGGCATTGCAGGAAATGTTCTATGGAACGTTGGATAAGCAGGCATTTTTCAAAAAACTGAAATTAACCGGCATGATTACCGGTGCTGTTGTTTTGGTGCTTGTTGTTACATACTTCAGTTCTGATTTTATGGGCGCAAGGGACAAGCAGGTGAATGAAGCAATTTCAGGTAGCCTGGCACAGTTTTACAGCCAGGGAAAACCACCTTCACCACAGGTAAGCCAGCAAGCCACCCAGGTGGGCAAATCTATCAGCAATGGATTGATCGAAGACCGTAAAGGGCTGTATGGCAAAGACCTTCTTCGCTTAATAATAATAACTGCGTTATTTGCCGGTATAGTATGGCTCGTGTACCAGAAAAGAATTAAGACGGAATACGCGTTGATCGCCGTAGTGCTGTTAAGTTTTATTGATCAGGTGAATGTGGATCTGCGTTATTTGAACAGCGAGCATTTTGTTACGTCCGATGATTTCCTGGGCAGCTTTGCATTAAACAGGGCAGATACACAGATTAAGCAGGATACTGGTTATTTCAGGGTGTTTGATCAAACTGCAGGTAGCCCATTTGAAGATTCCCGTGCATCTTACTATTTCAATTCAGTAGGCGGATATCATCCTGCAAAACTCGCGCTATACCAGGATTTAATTGAACATCAGCTTTCCAAGGGTAACATGCGTGTGTATAACATGCTGAATACAAAATATATCATCGCGACGAATCCTGCGGACAGGCAACCCGTCGCGCAGCAAAATCCCGGAGCGCTTGGGCCAGTTTGGTTTGTAAAAGACATTCAATATGTAAACAATGCAAACGATGAGATGAAGGCGCTTGATTCTCTAAACACTGCAGACTCCGCGGTTGTTGATAAAAGGGAACAGGCGAAGATTCCATTCAAACCACAGTTTGATTCTTCTGCTTCAATTAAATTGGTTAAGAATCTCAACGACGAAATAACCTATTCATCTAAATCATCGGCTAACCAGTTTGCGGTATTTAGTGAGATCTATTATCCGCTTGGCTGGCATGCATATATCGACGGTAAAGAAGCCCCGATTGTAAAAACGGACTACGCTTTACGCGGATTGGCGATTCCTGCGGGTGAGCATACAATTCAGTTCTCATTTAAACCGAAATCATATAGCCTCGCCAGCACTTTAAGCCTGGTTGTAGGATTAATATCATTTGTAATTATCGGGCTTTGTATCTGGTTTGAAACAAGGCGCAATAAGAATGTTGCCTAATATTTGCCACGATAAAGCATCGCAGCATTGAATAATTTGGAAAAAGAGCATATTTCAGTTGATGTAAGGGATTTGGATCTGACAATTATTATTGTCAACTACAAGTCCTGCAAACTGGTTACTGATTGTATAGAAAGTGTTTACAAAGAAACCAGCAGGCATAGCTTTGAAATTATTGTTGTTGATAACGATTCGCAGGATAATTGCAGAGCGGTATTGGGAACCTCGTTTTCCGAAGTAAAATGGCTGCAGATGGGCTATAATTCCGGATTTGCAAGAGCGAACAATGCAGCCATACGGATAGCAAGAGGGAAGAATGTTTTGTTGCTAAACTCAGATACAATCGTATTGAACGGTGCCCTGGACAAAGTGCTTGATCTTTTTGAAAAGGATCCTCAGGCTGTTGCCTGCGGCGTTCAATTGCTCAATACCGATGGAAGCCACCAGATATCCGGTGCTCATTTTGTAAAGGGCGGATTGAATTTTTTGCTACCACTGCCATATCTCGGCCGTTTTGTAAGGTACTGGGGATATAAACTAAAGACACGTGTACCAAGCATTACAAGTGTTCAGGAAAAAGTATCGGTTGATTGGATTGTTGGTGCATTCTTAATGGCAAGAAGTGAAGTGGTGGATAGAGCAGGTTTGCTCGATGAAGATTTTTTCATGTACGCTGAAGAAATAGAATGGTGCAGCAGGCTTAGGAAACAAGGTGAGATGTATTTATATGGAGAGCCACAGGTGATTCACTTAGGAGGTGCTACCAGCGGAGACTATTATGATACTACAGAAAATGAGAACGGCAAGAATTTGTGGAACAAAAAAGGCAGGCAGGTAATGCTGTCAATGATGGTCCGCACCCGCAAACAATATGGCGTTTTATGGTTCTTGGTCATGCTGGGAATTTTTGTTGTAGAGATTCCAATTTTTGCGATTGGAATTCTCGTCGAAAAAATATTTAAACGAAAATCCACATTTAGCTGGAGAAATCTTTCGAACTATATCGAGAATCTTGGATGTGTGTTCAATCATCTCTCCAGGATTATTAATAACAAACCCCATTTCTATAAAACGGGTTAGCAGGTATGCAATTATCTATCATCATTATCAATTACAATACGTTTGAACTTACTTGTAGATGTATTCAATCGATCTATGAGAAGTTGACTGATTTAACGTTTGAAATTGTATTGGTAGATAACGCATCTGTTGAGTGCGACCCAGCGCTGTTTAAGGAAAAATTTCCTTCTGTTAAATTGGTTGCAAGCAAAACAAACACTGGCTTTGCAGGCGGCAACAACCTCGGTATAAGACATGCGGAAGGAGAGTACTTATTGCTACTTAACAGCGATACGGAATTGATCAATAATGCACCCAAAATTTGCTACGATTATATAACCGCACATGCAGGTGTGGGAATGGTTACTTGCCAATTAACATACCCTGACGGGCGGATGCAGCACAATTGCAGGCGCTTTAGAACAATAGGATGGGAGTTGCTGGAAGTAATACCGCTGTATAAATTCCTGCCTAAAAAGAAACAGGCATCTTTAATGCTTCATCGCTATTTTGATCATCAAAGTTTTATGCGTTGCGATTGGGTTTGGGGCACGTTCATGTTGTTCCCTTCCAAAATAGTTCAACAACTTCCGGGGCAGAAATTGGCGGAAGATTTTTTCATGTATTGTGAAGATGTTTTATGGTGCTGGCAATTCAGGCAGTTAGGTTACGAAGTTGATTTTTTACCCGAAGCCAAAGTGATGCACATTCACAAAGGCAGCTCATCAAAGGAGCGATTATACCAGGTTAGGAAGATGGGGATTAAAAATCACGCTACTTTCATGAAGAAGTTTTATCCCGACTGGCGCTGGTATGTGTTTGCAGCAATTTTTTATACCAAGCAGTATGCGGCGCTCTGGTTATCCAAAGTCAAATAAAATAGCGCTTGATTACTTGTGAAGTATTTTCTTTCTAATAGTATTTTGGATCAACCGGAAAGGAAGCATTACAAGTCCCGCGAGTACTTCTCCATAAAAATTTAAACGGTTGCCATACACTTTCCTATTAACTTCTATGTGCTTCGCAATAGCATTAAAATTAAGGTAGCACAGCAAGTTGTATATGATAAATCGCGTTGTTTTAAAATGAAGAGGCAATGGCTTACTGTATTTCAATTTAGCCTGCTTAAAATCTGCAAGGCTTTCTTTTGCACAAGCAATGATTTCATTTTTGTCGAAATGAATTAACTCTATCAGTTGGTCTGTTGGAAAATTAAATCGCTCAAAATCCCTCGAAATCGCATTCACCCATTTGGTTTTAGCATTGATCAGTTGAACCATGGGCAACTGTTTGCCAGCATCAGAAGTACTTATCCAGGTAATTCCACTTGAACAACCAAGCAACATCGTGCAATGATGCGTAAGAGCGGCTGTTTCTCTGAATGAGAGTGCGCTTCCGTCAATAATGGCAGTTGTAGGATGATCTATTTTAATGGCTGACGATAAAATGATGGCAGTGCCGGGCACCAGCACTATATTTTCAGCTATTTCGATAGCTATTTCTTTAGTGATGGGTATTTGTTTGCTTAACGGGGCAAATTCAAACAGGATCACATTTTTATAAGAGGAGAGTTGATGTTTTTCGGCGAACTGCCTTGCATTGTCAATCTCTGATTCATACAGCCTTAATGACGGTTGTATGGGAACAGTTATTGGTTGGCCATAACTCTTTAATATAGCCGAACGAATAGAGCCGTCATAGTAAGCCTGGTTATCATCAATGATGTTGGTAAAAAATACTTCATCCCATTCTCCTTCAGCCTTGCGGCGCAGGATGTCTTTTTTGAATGGCCTGTATGTAGATACTTTATCCTTGATGACGGAACTGACTTCCATAATCTCGTCAACATAAGGATTGTTGTCAATGATTGTCTTGCAAAAAGATGCAACGGCCCAGGTGAGATGGCATCCCGGAAAATCAGCCTTTATCTGTCGCGCAACAGCTGTAGCATAAAGGCAATCCCCGTTTGAATATAATTGGACTAATAATATTTTTTTTGCCATCTTACTTGTGTAGCATCATTTTGGTGAGTTCTTCAAAACTCGTTTCAGGCTTCCAGCCAAGTGAAAATATTGTGGAGGGATCAGAAATTAGTTGCCTGTAGTCAGCTTTAAAGCCATCTTTCAATTGAACATAATTTCTCCAATCCTTGTTTATAAAGCTGAAACATGTTTCAATGTATTCCTGAATGGAATAGCCAAACCCTGTTCCCAGGTTAGCTTCAAAAACCTCATCTTGTTCAACCAACGTCCATATCGCTTTTACAATGTCACCTGCAAAGCCCCATTCTTTTTTTACTGACGGATCGCCAATGGTAATGGTTTTATCTTCACCCTTTTCAATAGCAAGCACATCCGCCGCAATCATTTGTGCAACGTGCCTTGCAGTTCTTCTTGGGCTGTCATGGTTAAAGAAGTATCCTACATATGCTTTTATACCAAGCGTGCGGAAGTACCGCGCAGCATACACTGACTGAATGCGGCAAACTGAGTAAGCATCCCTGGCTTCAAACTCGTCAGTTTCCTTAATCGGTAAATCCTGGTTTTTGAATTGCAGGCCACTACCCGAAATAAAAACCTTTGTTGATGGAGAATGCAACTTTACCGCTTCAAGTATGTTCAGCGTTCCGGTACAAATAGTGGAATGATTTTCAAACAGCGCATCGTGCCTTGTTGTAGAATTTGCCGCTAAGTGGAAAATATGATCAGGCTTGTATTCTTTAACAAGCGCTTTTACATCTTCCAGGTTAGAAATATCAATGCCAGAGACGTTGGTCCTACCAATGGCAACAGTCTCAACCGCTTCATTCTGCAGTAATTCCGAAAGGTAATAACCGTCTTGTCCGTTAGCTCCGAATATTACTGCTGTCCTCATGCTATTTATTTTTTCTAACAACAAAAGTGGCAAAAGTGTATTGGTATTTGCCCAAATAATTAAAGTCAGGGTTGGGGCAATCCCATTGAGGTTCGCCTACCAATTCACATCCTTTCATTAAAGGCAACAGCCGTTCTTTCAAATCCTTTTGCGTATATAAACGGGCATCCACTTCAGGCTTTAAATCGCCAGGCTTCCATTGGTCCTTATAATCGCACGTAAGCACGGCAACACCTCCCGGTTTTAGTAATCCATTGATGCAATTAATAAACGATTCATCATCCGGGTCGTGTTCAATTACAGAAGTAGAAAAAATGATATCGTATGACTGATGGATGGTTGTTGGCTTCGTATAGTATTCCTGCAGGAAGTAATTAAGCACAGGGTCAATGTCTTCTATTTTATATCCCATTCTTTTTAAAGACATCGCAGCCGTATCTTCATAGCTGCCGACACAAAGTATTTTTGGAGTAGCATATTCCCGGATAAACCTGTAAACAGTATCAAACACAAATGCCTGCTGAACGTTTGCCTCAGCAATTTTTTTGGCCATTGTGAGCGGCACAAGATGAGTTAAGGCATCTATTGCAGGCTTATATAACTGTCTTGCTTTATTGTCCAATATCCTGTTCAGGGGTTCGTCAGGATTCAATTCAATCGGCTGATAAGAGAAATTGTTATCAACAGACATGCTATCTTCTGAAGCTGCTGTTGTATTTCGTAGCCAGCTAAAGTTCTTTTGCTGCAAACCAAGTGCTGTGCGTATCGCGGTTTTAAATTTCTTGAAACCGGAAACGGCAGGCTGTACTTGCTTTTCCTGTTCCTTGCGTAAAACAGCAGCTATAATCCTGTTGTATTCCCAGACAAGATTTTCGGCATCCCAGTTTCTTTTCAGATCTGATAGTCCACTCGCACTTTGGTGCATTATTTCTTTAAAGCCTTTTTCTCCATAAATAATGGAAGGTTCAAGAGAATGCAGGTGCCTGAACATTAAGCTATCAGATATGGCTAGTGGACGATCTACAGCCAACGCGTAATCGACAGTGCTCGACAAGCCTCTTCCGAATTTATCCTGGTAAAGGAATACGTTGATAGAGTTTTGTGCGAGGAAATCCAATATGCCACTCTGCGAAAGAAAATCATGCGTTACAACCAGTTTTATTCCTGGCTTGGTGATAATCGCCTGGCATTTTTCAACAAGTTCCCTTGCTTTACTTCCGTCCTTATCGCCAAAATCAGCTGAAGGAATGTTGAACCGGATGACAGCTTCATCAAATTCTTGCTGAACACCTCTTACTATGTCTTCAAATCCCTTATTGGGTGTTGCAAATCCGAAGCTTCCTATGACTGGAATTTCGGGTAATGCAAATTTGTTTTCATAAGCAGGAACCAGCCTGCCGGTTTTGAAAACAATAGGGTTTTTGAGCAACAGCGTGGGGTCAGCTGCAATATGATAATCAAATAATTTATTGGTCTGATTGTCGGCATTCTCCTGTGTTACTTCATGTATAATTCCGATTTGCGGAACCGGAATGTTCTGTATAGCATTTTTAGTAATCCAGGGAAGCGTTGACGGGTGATAATTGTAAACGATGGCGACGGGCGAATGTTTCGCTATCGCAGCATTCAGGTCACCCATATTGCTGCATTCAACATACACAAATTTATTGAGCGTTGACTTGCTCAGCGCATTGCCTATGTTATTGCCAAATTCATGTACACCACATTGTAAATTAGCATGCGATACAAAAAGTACCGTGTCTTTCATGTTGTTGATGGTTGATGAGTTATTTTTTTACAATCTCAATTTTAGGCAAAGGGAAAATAAAGGCTGTGCCTTTCTCAATTGCTTCCTTTTCTCTTTCTACAAACTCTTCTTTAAAGTGCCATGGTAAAACCAAATAGTAATCCGGGTTCATCGCACGGCTTTCAGCTTCGCTTATTATAGGAATATTCGTGCCAAGTGTCATCGCCCCGTATTTATCCGGGTTTCTTTCTGCTGCATAATCAATCAATGTATGATCAATATCACACCATTGCAGTATGGTGTTGCCTTTTGTTGAAGCGCCGTAAATATGAACTTTTTTGCCTTCTTTCTTTAAGTTGGCTAGCAGGTCGTGCAACTCGACTTTTATTTTATTAATCCTTTCGGTAAAAGCCTTGTAAGGTTTATCTGTATCCAGTTCAAGATCAAATTCAGTATGCCTTGTTTCGGTAATTAATTTTTGATCTTCTGCACTGCCGTATTGCGTATTGGTATCATGTGTTGCATAACACCTGATACTACCGCCATTAATATCATTAAACGATATTTTGAATATTTTCATCCCGGCTTTCTTCAATATAATTTCAAGCACTGCCAGGCTATAATATTCAAGATGCTCGTGGCAAATTGTGTCATATGAATCAAGCTTCAGCATCGTTGGCATATAGGACATTTCAAAAATCCATATACCATCTTTAGATAAAAGCTCCTTAATGCCTTTTACAAAGTCAACCGGGCTTTCCAGGTCGTAGAACATAGCTATAGAAGTAATAACGTCAAGCTTGCTGCCATTTAATACTTCAACTATTTTCTTGGAAGGAAAAATGTCCTGTACCACCGATGTGTTAGGTAGCTTAATCTCCTGGGCAACATCTGAAGGGTCAACCCCGTATTTGTTTACTTCGGCGCCGTAATTGCTTAGAAGGGTGCCGTCGTTACAACCAATATCCAGTACGCTCAGTTCTTTTTTGTTTGAAACGATGGATGTAGCCGACTCAACTATGCCTTTCAGGTGGTTGCGCATAGTGTTGTTGGTGCCTGAACGGTACCAGTACGCTGCATATAATATTTCAGGAGGCACGCTGTGTTCCATTTGTAACAGGCCACATGCATTCTCATCCAGTTCCGGGTTACATCTTACAATAACACAGGGAATTTTCCTGGTTGAGGGCATTTCTTTTCCCGGCTTAATGAATGAGCCCTGTAAATATTGTTCGCCAAGGTCTATTGCCGGAGTTAAAGAAGCAGAACCGCAAACGCGGCATGTCTTCCTTGTTCTTATATGCATATATGTTTATTTCTTTAGGTTTTGAGATATGATTGCAGCGAATTGCTGATTAATCGCGTCAATACATTTGTTACGCTCAAGATTAAGTATAGCTAATTTTTTTACTACGACATCTTTTTCTTCCACAGGTACTTTCTCAAATTCATACACTTTTTCCTGTTCATGCCAGAGACGGCAGTTAACATCTGCCAGTTGATAAAAAACTTCTCCTATGGCTCCTGTAACCTCTGCCACCTCGTTGCCCTCTTTTTTGAAAACCTTATTAGCTGCAAAGCTCATTTTTTCAGGAGGGATGTTTCCGTTAACGGCATCAAAAACATATTCATTTATTTCTTCCTGAAGCTGAACAGATTGTGTATGCAGGCTTTTTAGGCGCTCAGGATCGTCAGTATGATACTCCTTCAGTTTTACGATCGTAAGTTTATCACAAAGCATGCCTAAAGTTTCAGCCATAAGTCAATAAATTTGAGTGGCGAAAATATTATATTCTATGACACACCCTTAAAAAATACTATAAATGTTAACAAACCATTCCGTGATATTTTAAAGTCTCGCAAACCTCTTTTTTATATTTGACATATTAACTCCTATATTTGCCCCTCAAATTTTAATAAAGTGCCTACAAAGTTCTCTAAAGAAACTTATCTATACTGGTATGAGCTGATGCAGCTTATACGCCAGTTCGAGTTAAAAGCAGAAGAAATGTACAAAATGGCCGGTAAAATCCGTGGCTTTTTCCACGCTTACATAGGCCAGGAAGCTATTGCCGCCGGTTGTATGACAGCTACGCGCCAGGAGGACCCGTTTATTACGGCTTACCGCGACCACGGCCTTGGTTTAGCTAAAGGTATGTCTCCCAACGCTTGTATGGCTGAACTGTATGGTAAAGCAACAGGTTGTGCTAAAGGAAAAGGTGGAAGTATGCACTTCTTCAGCAAAGAGCATTACTTTTTTGGTGGCCACGGTATTGTAGGTGCACAGATTGGTGCTGGTGCGGGCCTTGCGTTTGCAGAGCAATACAGAGGTACAGATAATGTGGCATTGGTTTTCTTTGGTGACGGCGCTGCCCGCCAGGGAATTTTGCATGAAACATTTAACCTGGCCATGATTTGGAAATTGCCGGTGATATTCATTTGCGAGAACAACAACTATGCAATGGGTACATCTGTTGAAAGAACTTCAAATGTGGTTGATATCTATAAATTGGCTGATGCTTACGAAATGCCTGCTGATAAAGTAGATGGCATGGTGGCTGAAAATGTGCACGATGCTGTTGCTCGTGCGGTGAAAAGAGCCAGGGAAGGCGGCGGGCCTACTTTGCTGGAAATGAAAACCTACCGCTATAAAGGGCACTCTATTTCTGATCCTCAGAAATACCGTACCAAAGAAGAGGTAGATGAATACAAAGCAAAAGATCCTATCACGCTTGTTTTGGATACCATTAAAGAAAATAAATTCGCTACTGACGAAGAGATCGCTGCTATTGATGAGCGCATCGGCAAAGTAGTAGAAGAAAGCGTAAAATTTGCTGAAGAAAGCCCATGGCCGGATGATAGTGAGGTGATCAAAGATGTTATGATCGACCAGAACTATCCTTATATCATGGATTTCCAGGGCGTTTAAATAAATTAAAGCTTGCCTGAGGCATTGAAACGATGCCCCAAATGAAAACAATTATCAAACACAAAAATTAATAAGCACTATATATGTCTGACAAGAAAGTGCATGAAGTAGGAGAGGAAATAACTCACGACCCATTATTACAGATTAAAGGATTCTGGCAGAGATTCCAGAAACCGGTTTTGGGTGTTGTTATAGCCGCAGCTGTTGTTGGTGGCGGATTATACTATTACAATAACAACGTGGTGGCTCCAAAAGAGGAGAAAGCTGCAGACGCTATTTTTAAGGCACAGGAATATTTCAGCGTTGATTCATTGCAAAAAGCACTGAACGGCGATGGCCTGGGAAGCAAAGGTTTTATAGCTGTTGCCAAAGATTATTCAGGAACAAAAGCAGGTAACCTTGCCGGTTATTATGCTGGTATCTCATACCTGCGCCTGGGCGAGTTTGACAATGCAGTTAAATACCTGAAAGACTTTTCAACTGATGCAAAACAAGTACAGATGATGGCTTATGGCGCATTAGGTGATGCATACAGCGAATTGAAAAAAGTTGATGACGCTGTTAGCGCTTACAAAAAAGCTGCTGAAGCATTTGATAAAGACGAAGTAAACGCTTCGGAATACCTTTTCAGAGCTGCGCTTTTAAGCGAAAGCAATGGTAAAACTGCTGATGCTTTAAAGCTGTACAAAGAAGTAAAACAAAAATTCCCTAATACGGATAAAGGCTTTTTGGCCGACAAATATATTTATCGCTTAAGTATTGAACCAAACGAATTGAGTGTAAAATAATGGCAACAAAAGGAAATAGCGAATTAAACAAAGGCATCCCTGAAATAAAGGATGCCTTTGTAGTTATAGTAAAAACGGAGTGGAACGCCCACATCGTTAATAAGCTTGAAGCAGGCGCAAAAAAGATTCTGAAAGCCCAGGGCGCAAAGGTTAAAGTACTCACTGTTCCCGGCGCTGTTGAAATTCCATTCGCAGTTAAAGCCTATGCAGAAGGCAACCAGCCAATGGCCGATGCCTTCATTACGTTAGGCACTGTGGTACGGGGCGATACACCTCACTTTGAATATGTATGTAATACAGTTACCGATGGCGTTTTGAGTCTGAACCTGATGTTGGATGTGCCGGTTATCTTTGGGGTGTTGACTGTTAACGATGAGCAGCAGGCGTTGGATAGAGTAGGCGGGGCACACGGCCATAAAGGCGAAGAGGCTGCCGTTACTGCTTTGAAAATGATAGAGCTTAACAGGAAACTAAGGAAGTAACGAATCGGGTAAACCTGCCAACTATAAGGCTAATAAACCAGCATTGACAGAAGTTGCTTGCAGGGGCATTGGGGTTATTGTTGCATCAGCTGCATTGCTGCCAGCATCGCCTGTTGCCACGCTCGCTTGTACTTTCAGTAATGCTATTCAGCATGCCTCAGACTTCCTATATTTATGTGTATATTCATTAACATCGACTAGCTTAAGCTCATTGCTGAAAGCCGATAGCTCATAGGCAAATCCGCATTAATCATGAATGTAAGCATTTTCATACCTTGTTTTATAGATCAACTGTATCCTGCCGTGGCTTTCGACATGGTTAAAGTGCTGGAAAAAGCAGGCTGCAATGTTTCTTATAATACCAACCAGACCTGTTGCGGGCAACCTGCTTTTAATGCAGGCTTCCAGGGTGAAGCGAAAGACGTCTGCACTAAGTTCCTGAAGGACTTTGCAGATGCCGAATATGTAGTGGCACCCAGTGCGAGTTGTGTTGGCTTTGTCCGCAATTACTATGGCCAGTTGTTTGATAACTCATCGCTACATAATGAAGTAAAATCACTTGGAGAAAGAACTTTTGAGTTCTCCGATTTTATGGTTAATGTACTGCAGGTTGACAACGTGGGCGCAAAGTTGAATGGCAAAGCCACGTATCACGATAGCTGTGCGGCATTACGCGAATGCAGGCTCAAAAAAGAACCGCGGCAACTATTAAGCAATGTGCAGGGGCTCGAATTGGTTGAAATGAATGACGTGGAAACCTGTTGCGGCTTTGGTGGTACTTTTGCTGTAAAATTTGAGCCGGTGAGCATTGCAATGGCAGACCAAAAAGTCAACAATGCTGTAAGCACAGATGCTCAATATTTAATAAGCACTGATATGAGTTGTCTTATGCATATTGGAGGCTATATAAAAAATAAAGGCGCTAATTTACGCGTAATGCACCTGGCGGAAGTGTTGGCAAATGGATGGTAGTAGACGGAGCTCGAAGCTGAGAGCCTAAAGCTTAAAGCCACTTAAGTTGTAAGTTCTACGTTATACGTTGTACGTTAAAGGGAGAACAGGCATAAACGGATTTTTAAACATAATTGGAAATACAAAAGCTCTGAGCTTTAAGCTTTGGGCTTTACGCTTAAAATAATTCTATGGCATACTGGCTCGTAAAATCAGAACCTTTCAAATACAGTTGGGAACAGTTTGAAAAAGACAAAATAACCTTTTGGGATGGCGTTCGCAATTATGCGGCGCGCAATAATCTCAAAGCCATGAAAAAAGGCGACGAAGTACTGTTCTATCATAGCAATGAAGGCCTTGCCGTTGTAGGTATTGCAAAAGTGGCCAAAGAACATTACCAGGACCCGACAACAGATGATCCAAACTGGGTAGTGGTTGAATTAAAGCCTTACAAAAAGATAAAAACGCCGGTTACGCTCGCCCAGGTTAAGGCAGACAAAAGATTGACTGATATGGCGCTGGTAAGGCTGGGAAGGCTTTCTGTTCAGCCTGTTACTGACGAAGAATGGGATGTGATCATGGAGTTAGGAGATATGAAGAAATAAACCTCATAAGTGTTGATCCAATAACAATAATCAACGCTTCAATTAATACAATACAAAGTCTGGTATTTTTTAATACCGGACTTTTTTGATTTTAAAGCTTGTTGCTGATAAATGACCGTAAGTGCCACCTCAAGAGCATCTTTGCAAATCGTTACATGTACTCTTCGGAAGCCACTGTCAGTACAATAAAAAAGGGTCAAAAAAGGAGTATAAATAAGGAATTGTAATAAGCCAGAACAAAGATAGTCGCCAGTTACACGAATTGCAATAGCTGCGTGTAATTTTTGCATTAAAACAAGAAGCCTGCTCTTTTGAAGCAGGCCTCTGAATAAGTATAACGAAACTAATTGATTAGTATCTGTAATGCTCTGGCTTAAATGGACCTTCCTGAGGAATTCCCAGGTATTCAGCCTGAACATCAGTTAATATATCCAGCACCACACCGATTTTTGAAAGGTGCAGGCGTGCAACTTTCTCATCAAGATGTTTAGGAAGAACGTAAACCTTGTTCTCGTAGTTCTTGTGGTTAGTCCACAATTCAATCTGAGCAAGTGTTTGGTTAGTGAATGAGTTGCTCATCACAAAGCTTGGGTGCCCTGTAGCGCAACCTAAGTTAACCAGGCGGCCTTCTGCCAGCAGAATGATATCTTTTCCATCAACGTTGTAAATATCAACCTGTGGTTTGATAGTATCTTTTGTGCCACCGTAGTTTTCGTTTAACCAGGCAACATCAATTTCAATATCAAAGTGGCCGATGTTACATACAATTGCTTTATCCTTCATCAGGCGGAAATGTTTGCCGGTGATAAGGTCGCGGCAACCACTTGCAGTAACTACGATATCAGCTTCTTTCACCGCATCTTCCATTTTCTTAACCTCGAAGCCATCCATTGCTGCCTGAAGTGCGCAGATAGGGTCAATTTCAGTAACAATAACGCGGCAACCGGCACCAGCCAAAGAAGCTGCAGAACCTTTACCAACATCACCATAACCACCTACTACAGCTACTTTACCAGCAAGCATTACATCTGTTGCACGGCGGATAGCATCAACCAGAGATTCTTTACAACCGTATTTATTGTCGAATTTACTTTTTGTTACAGAGTCATTTACGTTAATAGCAGGTACAGGTAAAGTTCCTTTTGCTACTCTTTCGTATAAACGGTGAACACCGGTAGTTGTTTCTTCAGAGATACCCTTAACATGCTGAACAAGCTCAGGATATTTATCCAATACTATGTTGGTTAAATCACCACCGTCATCCAGGATCATGTTCAACGGACGCTCAGCGCTACCAAAGAACAATGTTTGTTCAATACACCAGTCAGCTTCTTCGATGGTTTGGCCTTTCCATGCAAATACGCCAATACCTGCAGCAGCAATAGCAGCAGCAGCGTGATCCTGCGTAGAAAATATGTTACAAGAACTCCATTTAACTTCAGCACCAAGTGCAACTAAAGTTTCAATAAGAACTGCTGTTTGAATAGTCATGTGCAGACAACCCGCAATGCGCGCATCTTTAAGCGGCTGGCTTGGGCCATATTCAGCTCTCAATGCCATCAAACCAGGCATTTCTGCCTCAGCCAAACGAATTTCTTTACGGCCCCATTCTGCCAGGGTAATATCTTTTACCTTATAAGGCAAACTAAAATCGATGTGTGATGAAACTTTTGTAGACATAATATTTTGATTGTTTAGATCGCTGCAAAAGTAAGTTTATCTCACTTTATATCAAAGCATGTTTTTTATGCTGATAATGAGGGATTTGCTGATGAAAGTCAACAGGTAAAGGCCCTTTATTGTTAAGTGCGTGTAATTGATAAATCTTTGTTTAAAAGATGGGTTTTGTGTTTTGTGATTGTTTTTTAGTGTTAAACGAGCAGTTTTCTGATATGAAAAAATAAAGAAATGCTATTCAGGTGCTTTTTTTAATATAGCGTACTGATTAATAGGTAGTTATAAATCGATATCAAAAAATGCACTATGATGGCATTTTTTTGATTTACCGGATTCGCCCATGTAGGCTTTCTGATGAATCTTTGTGTTCTTGAAATTTTTAAAAAATAGTACACAAATAAAAGTCTTAAGCAAAAGGAAACCTTAACTCTTTACTCAACCTGGGGCCCGATAAAAATTTAAACCCTTATTCCCTTAATGTTATTAAAGGGCTGCTTTGTTAAAAGCGGCCCTTTTAATTTTATTCAGGTAGCAGGGAGAATAGGTTTGCTCAATTGCATAAGAATCAGACAGGTAGGTTCTGAATTTGTGAGAAATGCCCCGGCTGCATTTTGATCCTAAATAGAAATAATTGAAAAGTGCAGCCTGCAAAAAAAATTTGTTCAATTAAATTTTCTGTGTCATATTCGCACAGCGATGGAAAAACAAATCTTAAATAATCATTGGTGGTGGCATACAAACCTCAGTCGGGGCTTGTAGTGGCATTGCCAGTACTATTTAATTTTAAATAATTACGCCTCGACTTTTAGTCGGGGCTTTTTTTTTCCAAAACTAACAACGGTTTATTACATAACATTTTATCCAGGCATGAAAAGAATACCGGTTACAACGAAATTCAAACAAATGCTCTCTGACATTTATACGCCCGTAAGCATTTACTTACGCTTACGCGATCGTTTCAGGGACACAATCCTACTAGAAAGTGCAGATAGCCGAGCCGCCGAAAACAGTTATTCCTATATCGGCATCAATGCAATAGCCGGCGCGGAAATCACCGATTACTCTTCTATAGAGTTCAAATTGCCGCTTCAGAAACCGGAGAAAAAGGCTATTGAAAAGGCGAGCGATATACCCTGCATGCTATGGGAGTTTATAAATAAATTCGACGTTACTCCGTCAGAAGAAAGAGCAGTTAAGCTTGCACAGGGCATGTTTGGATACACCACTTTCGATGCTGTGCAGTTCTTCGAAACAATCAGGTTAAAATCATCCGATAAAGAAACAGGTACCCCGGAAATTCCGCTGATGCGTTATCGGTTGTACCAATATGTAATTGCCATTAATCATTTCAGAAATGAAATGTTCCTCTGCGAAAACATTATACCCGGCTTGGAAAGTGAAATTGATGCAGTTGAGTCATTGATAAAAAGCAAAGATGTTCCTAATTATCCTTTCACAATTAAAGGTGAGGAAACATCTAACATAACTGATGAAGGTTATAAAGAGATGGTTCAAAAAGGCATTAAAAGCTGCTTGCGGGGAGACGTTTTTCAGATCGTATTAAGCAGAAGGTTTAAGCAGCCTTTTATTGGTGATGAATTCAATGTATACCGCGCACTTCGCAGTGTGAACCCTTCACCATACTTGTTTTATTTTGACTATGGCGATTATAAATTGATCGGCTCAAGCCCCGAGTCTCAGTTGATTATAAAAGATGGCAACGCTATCGTGCATCCCATTGCAGGTACATTCAGGAGAACAGGCGATGCGGAAAAAGACAGGGAACTCGCCGCGTTGTTGCTGAGCGACGCCAAAGAGAATGCGGAACATGTAATGCTCGTAGACCTTGCCCGTAACGATCTTAGCCGTTTGTGTGATGACGTTAAAGTTACCCACTATAAGCAGGTTCATTACTACAGCCATGTTATCCATCTCGTTAGCGAAGTTGTAGGTAAAGTGCGGCCGGATAGCAATCCGTTTGAACTTATAGCAAAAACATTTCCCGCAGGCACGTTAAGCGGCGCACCAAAATTTAAGGCTATGTCGCTGATTGATGCGTACGAACCCACGTCCCGCAGTTATTATGGTGGTGGCATTGGTTTTATTGGATTTGACGGAAGCTGCAATCATGCCATCATGATCCGCACTTTCCTGAGTAAGCAAAACACATTGCACTACCAGGCCGGCGCAGGCGTTGTAGCGGCTTCAAAACCGGAAAGCGAATTGCAGGAAGTGAACAACAAGCTTGGAGCGCTTAAAAAAGCAGTTAAGCTTGCTGAAACAATTTAAAGCTGATTTTTTTTGAATGACATAAAGGCTCTCATCCAGTTAAATAAGCATCGATGAAAATACTTGTTTTTGATAATTACGATTCATTCACATATAATCTCGTACACCTCGTAGAAAAAATTATTCACGAAAGAGTTGATGTGTACAGGAATGACCAGATACCACTGGAGAAGATAAAAGAATACGATAAAATCATTTTATCGCCAGGCCCGGGCATTCCGGAAGAAGCCGGTTTATTACTTCCTCTGATCAGAGAATATGCACCTTCAAAATCTATACTGGGCGTGTGTTTGGGGCAGCAAGCCATTGGCGAGGCTTTTGGCGGCAAGCTGGTAAATCTTTCAACTGTTTACCATGGTGTGGCAACCAAAATTCATGTTAATGAAGACCGGCTGGCAGTTGCAGGAAGCAATGATGTTTTTGAAGGGTTACCATCAGATATAGAAGTTGGCAGGTATCATTCATGGGTTGTAAGTACAGATGATTTTCCCGAAGAACTGGAGATTACCGCCAGGGATGAGAATGGATATATTATGGGATTGCGTCACAAAAAATTTGATGTACAAGGCGTGCAGTTTCACCCGGAAAGCGTGTTAACACCGGAAGGCGAAACAATATTGAGAAATTGGCTGAAATAGCAATTTAAAAACGTTCAGAACTTAACGTTTACCAGGCATATGACACCTTATTGATTTGCGCCCCTTGTGATAAAAAATAAATCAGAATGAAAAAGATTTTACAATTTCTCTTTGAGCACAAAACCCTTGGAAGGGAAGAGGCGAAGGAAATTCTAACCAACATATCAAAAGGCATGTACAGCGAGTACGAAGTAACAGCCTTTATTACTGTTTTTTTAATGCGAAGCATTACGATACAAGAGCTACAGGGTTTTCGTGATGCCTTATTGGATTTGTGTGTGAAAGTTGACCTTAATGGCCACAAAACTATTGACATTGTAGGTACAGGCGGTGATGGAAAAAACACATTTAATATTTCAACGCTTTCTTGTTTTATCGTTGCAGGTGCAGGATACAAAGTAGCTAAGCACGGTAACTATGGCGCTTCAACTATAAGCGGCGCCAGCAACGTAATGGAGCAACTGGGTTATAAATTCAAGAATGATAATGCACAGTTGATAAAGGAGATTGAAGAAGCCAATATTTGTTTTTTACATGCGCCAACTTTTCACCCTGCATTAAAAACTGTTGGGCCGATAAGAAAGAATTTAGGGTTAAGAACTTTCTTTAACATGCTTGGCCCGATGGTAAATCCCGCATCGCCAACATATCAGCTGGTGGGCGTTTATAACCTTGAAATGGCGCGCATCTATAACTACCTGCTGCAGCAGACCGGAAAATCCTTCACCATCATTCATGGCCTCGATGGCTATGACGAAATTTCTTTAACCAATGATACCAAAGTCATCTCCAATAAAGGTGAATATATTATGACGCCAATACAACTGGGAAAACGCCAGGTAGAAGCTAAAGATATTTATGGTGGAAACACGGTGGAAGAATCTGCTAAATTGTTTTCAACTATTATAAAAGGCGATGGTACCTGGGCCCAGAATGCCGTTGTACTGGCAAATGCAGCAATGGCCTTATTTTGCACCGGTGAATTTTCAACCTATGATGATGCGTACCATGCGGCAGTAGAAAGCCTCGACAGCGGCAAAGCGTATCAGGCATTACAAAAACTAATTGCAATACAATGAGTAACATCCTTGAAAAAATAGTAGCGGATAAACAACAGGAAGTAGCAGAGAAAAAGCAGGCCATTCCTGTTGAAGCATATAAGAGCTATCCTAATTATCAATTGGAAAGGCGTTCTCTTAAAGCCTCATTGTTAAAGGACGGCTCAACCGGCATCATTGCTGAATATAAAAGAAAGTCGCCTTCAAAAGGCATTATTAATGCCACAGCGCAGGTTGAAGATGTTGTGAATGCATACAGCAATGGAGCTGCAGGTATATCGGTATTAACAGATGAAAAATATTTTGGTGGTACCAATGACGATTTAATCGCCGCAAGAAAAGTTGCAACTGTTCCTTTGTTGCGCAAAGAATTTATAGTAGACGAGTACCAGATACATGAAGCCCGCGCGATTGGTGCAGACTTAATACTGTTAATAGCCGCATGCCTTACACCAGCGCAGGTAAAACATTTTGCTTCTGTTGCCAAACAATTGGAGTTGGAAGTTTTGCTGGAAATACATGACGAAACTGAGTTAGCGCATATTTGTGATGAAGTAGATTTTGTAGGTGTTAACAATCGCAATCTCAAAACTTTTACTGTTGATATAAATACATCTTTGCGATTGTTCGCATCAATACCTGCAGATAAACCAGCCATCGCAGAAAGTGGCATCAGTAATACCGATGCAATATTAACTTTGCGTGAAGCCGGATTTAAAGGTTTTTTGATTGGTGAGAATTTCATGAAAGAAAAAGATCCTTCTATTGCTTTTGCCTCATTTGTAGAATCGCTGACAAGCGGTGTAAAAAATGCATAAGAGATGGATGAACAACAACTGGATCCAGGTAAAGAAAATGTACTAAGTAAAATTCGTATCAAAGTGTGTGGCATGACTATGCCATCACAAGTGCAGCAATTGGATGAGATGGGTGTTGACTTTGCGGGGTTTATTTTTTACCCCAAAAGCCCACGCTACGCATTGAAACAAAATACTGCAAACGATCTTAAAAAGATCAAAGGCAAAATAAACAAAGTAGGCGTTTTTGTTAACGCTGAAGTGGACGAAGTGTTGAGGATTGTAGATGAATGCGGGCTCTACCTTGTTCAGTTGCACGGTGACGAAACACCCCGCACCTGCGAAATGATTTCCAACTATGTTTCTGTCATCAAAGCTTTTCGTATTAGTGAAGATGACAACATAGAATGGAAGATCAGGGAGTATTATGATGCTGCAGACATGTATCTTTTCGATACAGAAGGCGCAGGCTACGGAGGTACAGGAAAAAAATTTAACTGGCAGTTGTTGAAAGGGCAGAACATACAGAAGCCTTTCTTTTTAAGTGGGGGCATTCAGCCAGGCGACGAAAGCGCCATTGTGGAGTTCACAAAAGACCCTGTATCGAAAGATTTGTTTTCATTGGATATCAACAGCAAGTTTGAAATAATGCCCGGTGTGAAAGACATGGAAAAGGTGAGACAATTTGTAGAAAATTTAAAAGGCAAACAAAGATGACAGTAAGAGAAGCCACGATAGCAGATCTTCCACAGATATTGGATATTTACAACGATGCCATCGTAAATACAACAGCTGTATACGATTACGAACCACACACGCTTGAAATGAGAGCGCAGTGGTTCGAGACAAAGCAACAACAGGGTTTTCCTGTATTTGTAGCCGAAGAAGATGGAATAGTTTGCGGATTTAGCTCGATAGGGCCTTTCAGGGCCTGGGCAGCCTACAAATATTGCGTAGAGAATTCGGTGTATGTTAAACAGGATCAGCGCGGCAAAGGCATTGCTTCATTGCTGATGCAACCGTTAATAGATGCTGCAAAACAACTGGGTTTACACAGCATTGTTTCTGGCATAGATGCTACAAACGATATTAGTATCTCTTTGCATAAAAAATTCGGATTTGTTGAAGTTGCCCATTTTAAAGAAGTGGGTTACAAGTTTGACCGATGGCTTGATCTTAAATTTCTTCAACTCATTCTTTCTTAGGAAATAGAACAAATGTCGGTTGGATGAAATATTCGGTAAATCCGACAATTTAGAAACGCACAACGTAAAACTTATAACGTACAACTTTTATGTCAACTCAATCATATCAGAAACCGGACGAAAAAGGGTATTATGGAAAATTTGGTGGTGCATACATACCAGAAATGCTGTATCCTAATGTAGAAGAACTTAGTTCTAAATACATGGAAATTATCTACTCGGAATCTTTTCAAAATGAGTATAATGATCTGCTGAGAGATTATGTGGGACGACCGTCACCGTTGTTTCTTGCTGAGAGGATCAGCGAGCAGTTCAATGCAACTATCTACTTAAAAAGAGAAGACCTTAATCATACCGGCGCTCATAAAATCAACAATGCGATAGGACAGATATTGCTGGCGCAACGCCTCGGCAAGAAACGAATTATCGCCGAAACAGGTGCTGGGCAGCATGGTGTAGCAACCGCCACTGTATGTGCATTGATGGGGCTTGAGTGCATCGTATACATGGGCTCAGTTGATATTGAAAGACAAGCTCCAAACGTCGCAAGAATGAAAATGCTCGGTGCCAAAGTTGTCGCTGCAACCAGTGGTAGCCAGACATTGAAGGATGCGACAAATGAAGCTATCCGCGACTGGATCAATAACCCGACAGATACGCATTATGTAATAGGTAGCGTTGTGGGCCCACATCCTTATCCGGATATGGTAGCACGTTTTCAAAGCATTATCAGCGAAGAAATAAGATGGCAGTTAAAAGAAAAGACTGGCAGTGAATTACCTACGCACGTTGTTGCCTGTGTTGGTGGTGGAAGCAATGCCGCCGGTGCTTTCTATCATTTTTTGGATGAGCCTTCAGTTAAACTGGTGGCTGTTGAAGCTGCAGGTCTTGGTGTTGATAGCGGCATGAGTGCAGCTACAACAAAGCTTGGTTCAATTGGTGTTTTGCATGGAAGCAAAAGCATTGTAATGCAAACAGAAGATGGCCAGGTTGTTGAACCGCATAGTATTTCTGCAGGGCTTGATTATCCAGGTATAGGCCCATTGCATGCTCATCTGTTTGATAGCGGTAGGGGAATCTTTTTGAGTGCAACTGATGAAGAAGCTGTGCAGGCAGCATTCAATCTTACAAAACAGGAAGGAATCATTCCCGCACTGGAATCGTCACACGCGCTGGCCGGATTACATCAGCTAAACCTTACAGATAACGATGTAGTCGTATTGTGTTTAAGCGGAAGAGGGGATAAAGATATGAGCACATACATGAAGTACGTTGATGCTGAATAGATTTTCGCAATGAGTTTTGATACAGATATTCAATTGAAGAATTATACATTACAAAGAGCAAAAGAGGAAGATAGCCTGTTTTTCTATGAGTTGAAAAAGCTGGTGTTAAGGCATTACGTAGAAACGATCTGGGGTTGGGATGAAGAATTTCAAATAGGGTTTCATCGCGATAACTACCATCCGGAGGATACGTTCATTATCAAAGTAGGTGAAGAGCCTGCCGGCACTGTAGAAGTGAGGGAAGATGATGAAAAGATCTTTATCTGTAGCCTGTATATTCATCCGGATTACCAGGGCAGGTCGATCGGTACATCCATCGTAAAGGACTATTTAGCCTCAGCAGCGCTTCAACATAAAAAAACTGATCTTGAAGTATTGCGCTTAAACACGAGAGCGATTGAATTATACAAAAGACTCGGCTTTATAGAAATTATTGAAAAAGGCGACGAAGTAAAGCATTACATGAGCAAGCATTTTGAACACATATAACGAGCATTACCAAACGCTGCTTCTGAAAAGAATGTGGCTTAAGAAAATAAATTATGAGCAGGATTCAGGAAATATTCAAACAGAAGAACAGCAACGTGCTGAACGTATACTGTACTGCAGGCTACCCTAAACTGGATAGCACGCTGGAAGTGATGAAAGCCTTGCAGGATAACGGGGCCGACTTAATTGAACTGGGGATGCCTTACAGTGACCCTTTGGCCGACGGTCCAGTAATTCAGGCAAGTGGCTCAATTGCGTTAAAGAATGGGATGACCATCGCAAATCTTTTTAAACAACTGAAAGATTTCCGTAAGGATATTCATGTGCCTGTGATTTTAATGGGTTACATGAATCCTGTGTTGCAATATGGCTTTGAACGTTTTTGCGCTGATGCTGCCGCCGTTGGAGTTGATGGATTGATATTGCCTGATCTGCCACAATATGAATTTGAAACAGAATATGGCGGTATAATAAAAAAATACGGGCTGGACTTTATCTTCCTGGTAACACCTGAAACATCGGAAGAAAGGGTCCGCCAGATTGACGAATTAAGCTCAGGGTTTCTCTACGCAGTTTCTTCTTCATCAACCACCGGTAATGAGAAAGATTTCGGGCTGGTTGAAAAATACCTTCAGCGGCTGCAAGACCTGAAACTTAAAAATCCGGTATTGGTGGGCTTTGGAATTAAGGACAGACAGACTTTTGCATCCGCGGCAAAACATGCGAACGGCGCCATTATCGGAAGCGCTTACATAAAAGCGCTGAATGATAATAGTGATGTAAGCCTGGCAACGAAGGCGTTTTTGAGTTCTGTGTTAGGGTAGGAGAATGTACGATTTTAGATGTACTGTGTACGATGTGAAGAAGCACCAAATACGAATTGCGAGGTACGAAGTACTTAGGTGTGATAACCAAAGTTTAGGCAATCAGTTCGATATAAAATGTTGAAGCAAATTGAAAGACGCAGCGCGTAAAAACAGCAATTTCGCTTCCGGCGGTAGAAGGGGTTTTGTAGTTGATCGGTTTTTAATACAATAAGTAGAGTCAGTTAAGTAAAAGGAACGAGGCTGCATTTTGGAGAGGCGCAGGATGGCAAAACGGCCGGAGGCATTCGTTTTTGCCTTGAGTTTTTGGTTCTTTTGGGTCAAGCCAAAAGAACATAAAAAAGAATAGCAAAACAATGAAGTGCAAAGGATTCTGATAGTTAAAACGCCTCTAAGTGCGAATTACGAGGTACGAAGTACTTAGGTGTGACAGATTCAGATGAGATAAAGAACATTCGGTGCGAACAAAAAGCTGATAGCTTATAGCTGATGGCTCTTCGAGCGGCGAACCGGATTCGAACCGGCGACCCTTTGCTTGGGAAGCAAATGTTCTACCAACTGAACTACCGCCGCTTTTGAAAGAATGAATGATTAACATGTTGAATATACAAAAATGAAACTTACAATCATAAAATATAATGCCGGGAATATTCAGTCGGTTTTGTATGCTTTAGAAAGGATTGGGATGGAAGCTGTGGTTACCGATGACCATCAGCTGATCAGGGAGGCAGATAAGGTAATTTTTCCAGGTGTTGGCGAGGCCAGCAGTGCAATGAAATACTTACGGGAGCGAGGGTTAGATACATTGATCAAAAGCCTTCAGCAGCCGGTTTTAGGCATTTGCCTGGGCATGCAGTTAATGTGTAAGTACAGCGAAGAAAACAATACGGACTGCCTGGGAATATTTGACGAGCAGGTAAGAAAATTTGTCCCTCAGAATGGAGAAAAAGTACCGCAAATAGGATGGAACAATATTTATGATCTTAAATCGCCATTGTTCTCGAATGTAGCGGAAGATACCTATTGCTATTTCGTTCATGGTTATGCTGCTTCTCTTGGTGAACATACAATAGCTACAACAAATTATATTCAGCCATACAGTTCCGGGCTGCATAGAGACAATTTTTACGGTGTGCAGTTTCACCCCGAAAAAAGCGCCACTGTTGGCGAACAGATCATTAAAAATTTTTGCACGAATATATAGCCGGCACGCATGGACAATGTTTTGTTTGATGATAAAGCAAATATTGAAAACATACTGGATGCAGTAAAGAATGCAGGTGTTAACTATTTCAGGTCGATCGATAACCGGCCTGTTGGCATTTCCGAACAGATTAACAGCCTGGCCGATCTGCCGCAACAGGGTATGGGAGCGCAACAGGCATTGATATTTTTCAATGAAAATTTTCTTCCAAACATAGTTGCATCTTCCGGAAGCCGGTATTGGGGATTCGTAACAGGAGGAACAACGCCGGCTGCAATAGCGGGCGACTGGCTTACAAGTATTTTTGATCAGAATACGCAGTCATTCAAAGGTAATGGCGATATCTCAGCGATGCTTGAAATGCACACCATCAATATGATGCTGGAGCTGTTTGGTCTTCCGCAGGAATTTATAGGCGGTTTTGTTACCGGCGCAACGATGTCGAATTTTACAGGATTGGCGGTTTCAAGGCAGTGGCTTGGAAAACAAATGGGTTTTGACATAGCCAAAGATGGCTTGCAAGGCGATTTGACAATATACACAGCTGTTCCGCATTCATCTTCTGTAAAATCTCTGTCCATGCTGGGGATAGGGAGCAAAAACATTATTTCGGTGCCTGTGTTGCCGGGAAGAGAATGCATGGACATCGAGGCGTTGGAACAGATGATCGGAGACAGTAATAAGCCATTTATTTTACTTACAAGCGGAGGAACGGTAAACACCGTTGATTTTGATGATATGCGGGCCATTGCGCGTCTCAAATCAAAATATAACTTCTGGTGGCATGTAGACGCGGCATTTGGCGGATTTGCTGCATGTTCACCGTTACATAAACATTTATTGGAGGGGTGGGAGCTGGCCGATAGTATAACTATTGACAACCACAAATGGATGAATGTGCCTTATGACAGCGCGGTGATTTTTACCAGGAAAGAACATGCCGTTTTACAGGTAGAAACCTTCCAGAATTCAAACGCGCCTTATTTAGGCGATCCGCTGGAAAATTTTACTTACCTGAACTATTTGCCCGAAAATTCACGTCGATTCAGGGCGTTGTCAGCATGGTTCTCATTGATGGCTTATGGAATAGAAGGGTACCGGTACATTGTAGAAAATAGCATCAGGTTAGCGAAGAAGTTTGGAAGCTATATTGACGCGTCTCAGCATTTTGTATTGACTGGCCCGGTGCGTTTAAATACAGTTTGCTTTGCGTTAAAAAATCCCGCTGAAAGAGAGCATAAAACCGGTTTATTATTGACAGAGTTGAACCGGCGCGGAAAAGTTTTTATGACGCCAACTAAATACAATGGAGTGGTGAGTATAAGGGCTGCATTTGTAAACTGGCAGACGAAGGATGAGGATATCGACATTGCAATAACAGAATTAGAAAGTGCTGTAAAATCAATATAAATGACAATAGCTGCGGTACCATTGACAGATGTATGGGAAATGCGAAGAGAGGTAATGTATCCTGAATTGTCAATAGATGAAGTGAAACTAACAGATGATGAATCAGGCAGACACTTGGGATTGTATGAAGGGAATGATCTTGTGAGTGTGGTTTCAGTCTTTGTAAAGAACAATGAACTACAGTTTAGAAAGTTTGCTACACGTGTAGTCATGCAAAATCAAGGTCACGGCACGGCTTTGTTGCAGCATGTAATGGATTTAGCAGATGAAATGCAATGCACAAGAGTTTGGTGTAATGCACGAAAATCAGCGACGAAATTCTATGAGAAATTCGGCATGTATGCAACCGGCGATACTTGGTTCGCAAACGGACATGAGTTTATTAAAATGGAAAAACAATTATAGCCATGCAGATTATTCCGGCAATTGATATTATTGAAGGAAAATGCGTTCGCCTTACGCAGGGTGATTATTCGCAAAAGACAATTTATAATGAGCATCCCCTGGAAGTTGCCAAACAGTTTGAAGGTGCAGGATTAACAAGACTACATCTTGTAGACCTGGATGGCGCAAAGGCCGGCTCTGTGAAGAACTGGAAGGTGTTGGAAACGATTGCGTCAAAAACGTCACTTGTTATTGATTTTGGAGGAGGCATAAAACAAGAGAAAGATGTGCAGATCGTGTTTGAATCTGGTGCTGCGTTGGCTACTGTAGGTAGTATAGCGGTGAAAGATGAGGCGACTTTTGTCCATTGGCTACAACAATTTGGTGCTGAAAAGTTTTTACTTGGTGCGGATGTTAAAGATGAAAAAATTGCTGTAGGTGGATGGTTGGAAACAACTGATGTTTGGATTTATGACTTTATTGAAAAATACATTCAACACGGCGTAAAGCAGATTTTCTGTACTGACGTGAGCAAGGATGGCAAGCTGGAAGGCCCGAGTATTGATTTGTATAAAAACATCATCAGTAAATTTCCTGAGCTCTATTTCATTGCCAGCGGTGGCGTAAGCAGTATGGAGGATCTGGATGAGCTGCAAAATATAGGATGTAGCGGTGCAATTGTGGGTAAAGCGATTTACGAAGGCAGAATTTCAATCAAAGATTTGAGATTTGAAATCTGAAATTTGAAATTGGTTGAGTGCGATCAGGTTAAGTAATGGCAAGAGGGGAAAAGTTGAGATTTGAAATTTTAAATTGTATGAGTGACATAACTATATGCATCTTCGCGTATAGAATTTAAAATCTCAAATCCTAAATCTTAAACTCATGGCCACTATTTATCGTTTTGAGGATTTACCAATCTGGCAATTAGCCCGGGCACATTGTAATGGCATTTTTAAAATAACTGATGCAAGTTGCTTGTTTGAAAAAGGCTATCGGTTCAGATCACAGATTAAAGCTTCCGCCGGCTCCGTTATGGACAATATTGTTGAAGGCTTTGAGCGATCGTCTCGGCTGGAATTTATCAACTTTTTGAGTATTGCGAAAGGTTCTGCAGGGGAAGTAAGATCGCAATTATATAGAGCTATTGACAACGAGTATATTGACAGGATTGAAGGAATTGAATTGGTTGACAAATATGAAGCGCTTTCTAAAGAAATTTCAGGCTTTATCTCTTATCTAAATAAGGCAAATGTAAATGGCCAGAAATTCGTCGGAAGAAACAAGCATAATATTGCAAACAAACGGGTTGAACCAGAACAATAAATTTACGCAGGAACAAAACGCGACAGTTTGTAGTGATGTTATAGAAAAATTGAACTGATTTGAGCTGAATAATTTCAAATCTCAAATTTCAAATCTCAAATTGCACATGCTTACAAAACGAATCATTCCATGCCTTGATATTAAGGATGGAAGAACAGTAAAAGGAACCAACTTTGTTGACCTGCGGGATGCGGGCGATCCGGTTGAACTGGGCGCGCTGTACGCCCGTGAAGGTGCGGATGAGTTGGTTTTTTTGGATATTACCGCTACGGTGGAAAAACGTAAAACACTGAGCGAGCTGGTAAACCGTATTGCGCATCATGTAAATATTCCATTTACAGTGGGTGGCGGCATTAGCAGTGTGGAAGATGTTAGTGTGCTGTTGCAAAACGGTGCGGATAAAATTTCTGTGAATACGGCGGCATTTAAACGCCCGGAGTTGATTGCTGAACTGGAGAAAGAATTCGGGAGCCAGTGTGTGGTGCTTGCAATAGATACCAGGCAGGAAGAGGATGGCGAATGGTACGTTTACCTGAATGGCGGACGGACAAAAACTGATATGAAGTGCCTGGACTGGGCCAAAAAGGGAGTGGATAATGGCGCTGGTGAGATTTTACTCACTTCCATGAACCACGATGGAACAAAACAGGGTTTTGCATTGGATATTACCCGAACTTTGGCAACGCAATTGCCTGTTCCGGTTATTGCGAGTGGTGGCGGAGGAACGATGGATCATTTCATTGATGCGTTTGAAAAAGGAATGGCCGATGCGGCACTGGCAGCCAGTATTTTTCATTTTAAGGAAATCGCTATCCCGGATTTGAAGAAATATTTGAAGGGTAAGAATGTTGAAGTGCGGGTATAAAGGCTTGCATTACAAAGACACAAAGAAACACGAAGTAATGGTTCTTCGTTGATGAATAGTATTGCCGGACGTACAAGTGAGTGACACAACTAAATCTGATAGTAGTAATGCAGCCTGGGACTAAATAATAAAAAACAGATGTTATGTTGCTGCTGACCTTATTTTTGGTGGTGTTGTCTTTTTACCTGTTTTATGCAGTAAACAGAAAAAGAAGATTGAAAGATGAAGAACGGCGGGAGAGATTACAGCAAAAGCAGGAAGAACTGATGAAGCATCTTGCATCAAGAAAAGAACATTCAGATGAAAATCAGGATGTTTAATTTATAAATACAGGAACAATTTATCGCGGATATAAATAATATGAAAGCGGATTTTACAAAATACCAGGATGGCCTTGTACCAGCAATTGTACAGGATTATGACACCAGCAAAGTGCTGATGCTCGGTTTTATGAACGAAGAGGCGCTACGCAAAACGGAAGAAACAGGAAATGTTACTTTTTATAGCAGGAGCAAAAAACGTTTATGGACGAAGGGAGAGGAGAGCGGTAATTTCCTTAAACTAAAATCAATTTTTCTGGATTGTGACAACGATACATTTCTTATCAAAGCACATCCGTTGGGGCCGGTTTGCCATACAGGCGCGGATACCTGCTGGAGCGAGAAAAATCATAGTGATAACTTCCTGTTATATCTTGAAGATATTATTAAACTGAGAAAGCAATCATCGCCTGAAGAATCTTATGTGGCGCGGCTTATGTCGAAAGGCATTAATAAAGTGGCGCAGAAAGTAGGTGAGGAGGCTGTGGAACTGGTAATTGAAGCAAAGGATGATAATGAGGGGCTTTTTCTGAATGAAGCAGCTGACCTGCTGTTTCACTATTTACTTTTGCTTAACGCCAAAGGTTATAATTTACAATCAGTAATAGACGTGCTAAAACAACGTCACTCAAAATAAAGACCTATGAAGTTAACGGTTTTAGCTGCAGCCTTGTTGCCCGTTATATTGCACGCCCAATCGAACGGGGCTGCAAAAGATTTTACCATTACAGGCAAAATAAAGGGCCTTGCAGAAAATGCGCAGGTATACCTTTCGGCGTTGAACGAACAGGATACGCTTGCGTCTACCAAAGTTAAAAATGGCACTTTCGTTTTAAAGGGAAAGGTGGATGATGTTGACAGCCGATTTTTGCATCTGCCTTCTGTAAATCAACGCATGGTATTGTTTATTGGTAGCGATAATGTAGAAATTACATCAGATGTAAACGATTGGCCCGCTACTAAAATATCCGGTTCTTCTTCACAGAAAGATTATGAGGACTTTTTGCAGTACGTTAGGCCATTAAATGACTATGTAGGCTTTTACAGAAATTCGTTACAGCAAGCGGCCAGCACCGCATCAAGAGATTCTTTAGCGATCATGTTGAATACAGCCTATGGCATTTGGCAGGGCTCAATAGACCGCTTTATTGCACAGAAAAAGAATTCGCCGGTTTCTGCTTTGCTGCTGGCTTACGCATATGATACTGATCCGAACAAGGATCCAAAAGTCTTTGAAAGCAGGCTAAATAACCTGGGGCCGGTGGCGCAGGAAAATAAATATGCCAAAAACCTGCAGCAGGCGCTTAATAGTGATAAAATCGGTGCTGTTGGCACCAAGGCGCTTGACTTTACACAAAATGATGTAAACGGCAAACCTGTATCCCTTTCACAGTTTAAAGGCAAATATGTACTGGTTGATTTTTGGGCGAGTTGGTGTGGCCCGTGCAGAAGAGAAAACCCCACTGTAGTTGCTGCATACAACGAGTTTAAAGCGAAGAATTTTACGATATTGGGTGTTTCCCTCGATCAGCAAAAAGACAGCTGGCTACAGGCGATAAAGGCAGATAACCTCACCTGGACACATGTAAGCGACCTGCAATACTGGAACAATGAAGCGGCAAAGTTGTATCACGTGCAATCTATTCCTTTCAATATGCTGATAGACCCTGACGGGATGATTATTGGCAAAAACTTGCGGGGAGAGGATTTGATTGATAAACTCCGGACAATTTTAAAATAGTTCAATAGCGTATTAGAAAGCTTGAGAAAAAAATGACCGGCAATTTCTGGTTGCCGCTCATTTTTTTTGGTTCAGGTTAAAACTTATGCCGTAAGTTTTGAACGGAATTTTTCTTCGTAAGAAGCCGCATCGAACCCTACACCAACCACTTCGTTATTTAGTTCAATTACCGGGCGCTTAATAAGGCTGGTATTTTCTTTCATTAAGGAAACCGCGTTTTTTACCGATGTAACCGTTGCCTGAACAGCCGGATCAATCCCTTTCCACGTAGTACTTTTTTTATTCAACAACACTTCCCAGCCAACCTGTTTACTCCATACTTTGAGTTTTTCAGCTGTAATGCCTTCTGTTTTGTAGTTATGAAATTCAAAAGGGATATTATGATCCTTTAACCACGTCAATGCTTTTTTTACCGTATCACAATTCGGAATACCATACACTTTATACATCGTTCGTAAAAATTTCGCGCGAAGATAAGCAAATGTACGATGTTAGATGTACGGTGTACGATGTAGATGCCGAATGTTCTGTGCCTTAACGTGAATTCAAAGTACGAAGTACGAAGTACGTTAATGTGGTCTTTGATTATTGATTTTGAATAGCACAAGCTGCCAGGTGTAGTTAAGCTGTTAAACTTAAGTACTTCGTAATTCGTACCTCGTACTTAAGGTCGCTCACATCGTACATCATACATCTGGCATCGTACATTGTTTAACCTCATACATTAATTGCTTTTCACAAACTCCTTATATGATGTTTGGATATACGTGCGCATGTCGTCTGTTGATGCCTTGCGGCAGAATGAATAGGATGGCCTGTATTTGCTGAGGAATGATTGCAGGGAGTCTCCTTTTAATAAAGTTAACCTGGTTACCTGTTCGGCAGAAAATCTAAAGTCAACATAGGACGCTTCATCTTCTTTCTTCAAATGCTTTTTCAAATCGCGCCGTTGTTTTTCTTGTCGCGAAAAATAAGTGAACGGACTGAAATTAATACCAAATCCAACAGGCGTATGGCCGCCGGTCAATCTCGACATTGGGCGGTTATACAGTGATGCATATTCGTTTCGGCGATTGATAGAATCTACTTTGTACTTGCTGATAACTGTAACGGAATCCAGCATATTACCTGCAGGCTCAAGAATAATTTTGTTATCGGCATACAGGTTCTTCGTGGTAACTATAAAAGTATGCGTAAAGTAGCCATCAGTTGAAAAAACGATCTGATCATTCTTCGCGGCCATTATTTTAAAAAATCCGCCCATATCTGAAGCTGCATAAGTATTGTTTGTAACGTTGTGAATAGTGACTGACATAAGTATTCTGCCCGAACCTTTTTCTACGATTTTACCCTGTAGAAAATTTTGCGCCAGCACAGGCTTCACAATGGTGAATGATAAAAGCAGAAGGATGGTAGCTGTGCGCATATTCCTCTAATTTACCAAGCGCAATTCAAAAGGATAACAAAATCAATGTTAAAGTCGGTCACCCAAAAACAACACCCAGTACACCGCAAACGGCTTTGGCGAGCATAAGACCATCAATAATAAACAGGTAGTAAAGAATGGATTTTCGTTGATGCATGGAATAGGCGACAATCAGCAGTAAAACGAAAGGGACACTGTTAAATAAAATGCGGAGAAAAGTGAAATCCCTGAGGTAGGCAAAAACAAGGAAAGCCAGCCAGCCCGCAAGGCTAAGTGGTATAATAATCAGGAAAATAGTTTTACGCAAGCCAGCGCGTACCACAAAAGTTTTCAATTGCATATTGTGGTCCGTTGCGTAATCCTTAATATCAAACATAATACACAAAACCGTAATAAACATCCAGTTTTTAATCAATAACCAGACGGCGAAAAAAGATACTTTAAATGTGCTTTGTGTTTGAATTATTTTAAACATGATAGGGTAGATGGTTACCACACCTGCCCATACAATACCGATGACAAAAGGCTTAATAAAGCCATTTTCGCGTAGATTGAGGTGAAAGATATCGCTCCAGGAAAGACCGTAATACAATATGGCAATTAAAGGGGTACAAAACAAAATAAGCCAATTGGAAAGAGATAAAGACAGTAACCCCTTATAGTAAGTGAAGGCCAGGTAAGCCGCACCGCCAATTACAAACCAAAATAAAATAAATTGAGTAGTTTTAGCCAGCTTAGCATGTTGCTGATACCATGCTTTTCTCTTATTGGTAGTTGGTACAACAGATTCGGTTATATAAGCCGTATTGTAATAGTAAACGGTGCCTGCTGCAAGCAACACATAGAATAAAAAGGGATTTAAAATAAAGCCGAGTTGAATACTGGTTTCTATAGCAAGTGCAACGGCACAAGCCGCATAAAAATAGTTACCAAAAAAAATTAACTCGGTTAGCTTTTTAAACAAAGGATTATTTTAAAAAGGTAATAACTGGCGATGTTATTGTGTCGCTAACATGATTGGCCCTGTCTTTAATCCAGAATCTAAAATAACTTGAATCGTCGCGCAATGTGCAGCGGCCAGCTAACGTGGGATAACGTAAACTAGGGTCAATTTCATCAAACACAAATGTAAATGAAAGGTCTCCCTTTAAGTTGGACCTGTCGGTAAAAACCGGCATGGCATACGTTGACGGTTTATCAGAAATTTGATCTGGGCATACTTTGGATATTCTCTGAAACCAAACAGTGTCCCAAATTAAATCCTGGCCACTATAAGAACTTCCTAAATCGCCTTCTTTGTCTGTTACCTGCAACTTAAACTCTACAATATCGCCAGCCTTAAACTGATCCCCGTTAACGCTTATGAATTTCAGCGTAGGCTTAGAACTATAAACATCTTTATTGCAAGCGATTAAAATAACAAGGAATATTAGCGCCGTACCCAATAATTTTGCTTTCATTTTCATTACTTTCATGTCAAATTTATATAAAACAAACCATCAGTTGAAACATAGTTCGCCTGACGTTAACAATATTTTCACCGGTGAAATTGATTTTGCGGCTACAGCGCTGAATTTCTTTGATCGTCAGTATGCTGAAAATACTGTTTATCGCCATTGGTGCAACTTAATCAATAAGAAGGATAACGTTGAAACGCTGCAACAGATTGCTTACTTACCGATCTCTTTTTTTAAGACGCATGACATAAAATCCGGTTTTTTTGAACCACAAATTACCTTCAGCAGCAGCGGTACTACTCAGACAATAAATAGCAATCATTATGTGAAGGATGTGTCAGTTTATGAAGAGAGTTTTATTAAAGCCTTCGAGTTGTTTTATGGAGATATAAAGGATTGGTGCATTATCGGTTTGTTGCCGGCATACCTTGAGCGGAAAGGGTCTTCGCTGGTATACATGGTTGATAAGCTTATTGGCTTATCCAATCATTCTTTCAGCGGTTTTTACCTGGACGAATTTGACAAGCTTGCAGACGTGTTGCGGCAAACAGAATCCAATGGCCAAAAAGTTTTGTTGATTGGCGTAACGTTTGCGTTACTTGACTTTGCCGAACAGCATCCTATGCAGTTAAGGCATACAACCATAATGGAAACAGGAGGGATGAAGGGCCGCCGGCGCGAACTAACGCGTCAGGAAGTGCATCATCTTTTGCATGAAGGCCTGGGCGTTACTTCGGTGCATTCCGAGTATGGCATGACGGAGCTTTTAAGCCAGGCATACTCAAAGGGCGAAGGGCGTTTTATTTGCCCGCCGTGGATGAAAATACTGGTGCGGGATGAAGAAGATCCTTTTCTGGTAAAAAGCTCCGGAAGGGGCATTATAAACGTGATCGACCTTGCTAACATTGATAGCTGTTGCTTTATAGCTACTGATGATGTGGGAATTGTTTATGAGGACGGTAGCTTTGAAGTGTGGGGCCGGTTGGACAATAGTGACATAAGAGGTTGTAGCCTTTTAGTTGTATAGGCAATGCCATTCAACCACGATCTTATTTAGTTGTCATTTCTGGCTCAGCCCGGCTTCCGGATATTTCGCGTAAAATTTCCATTCCCGCTATAAATAGACTATTTTAAAGTACTGTTTGATCTCGATTGTTGTCAGCTTAAAGCACCTTCCAGGCTATGAAACTGAAATACTATTTCGCAATTGCTTGCTGCCTGCTATTTGCCCGAATAGATGCCCAGCAAAGCGCTCAGCCATATAAAGATTTATACCGGCCGCAAATTCATTTTTCGCCAAGGAAAAGCTGGATGAATGATCCCAATGGTATGGTGTATTATAAGGGAACTTATAATCTCTTTTTTCAGTATTATCCGGATAGTACAGTGTGGGGGCCGATGCATTGGGGGCATGCAACCAGTAAGGATATGGTGCATTGGCAGGAACAACCAATAGCGATTTTTCCTGACAGCCTTGGCTCTATCTTTTCGGGCAGTGCAGTTGCAGATGTAAATAACACATCAGGATTCGGAAAAAATGGCCAAACACCGCTTGTTGCTATCTATACCAACCATGATCCCGTTGGTGAAAAAGCGCATCATAACAACTTTCAGACACAAAGTATTGCATACAGCCTGGATGAAGGAAAAACATGGGTAAAGTACGAGCACAACCCTGTTCTTGCTAATCCGGGGATTACCGATTTCCGAGACCCTAAAGTGCGCTGGTATGAAGCAGGCAAAAAATGGATCATGACGTTGGCTACAAAAGACAGAATTACTTTTTATTCATCCCACAACCTGAAAGAATGGGCCAAAGAAAGCAGTTTTGGCGAAGATCGTGGCGCACATGGGGGCGTGTGGGAATGCCCTGATCTTTTTCCACTTACATACGAAGGAAAGACAGTCTGGGTATTGTTGGTGAGCATAAACCCCGGTGCACCCAATGGTGGATCCGGTACACAATATTTTACCGGAACATTTGATGGCCATACGTTTGTGCCAAGTGACAACCAGTTAAAATGGATAGATTATGGCACCGATGATTATGCAGGTGTAACCTGGTCCAATACTGGCAACCGGGTGGTGTTTCTCGGGTGGATGAGCAATTGGATATATGGGCAGGTTGTGCCTACGCAGGCATGGCGAAGCGCGAATACGATTCCGCGTGAACTAAGCCTTAGAAAGATAAACGGCAATTATTACCTGGCGTCAGAACCGGTAAAGGAGCTAAACTCTTTAGTGACGGCTACCAAAACAGCTACCGCCGTGGATGGAAAAGGCTACAGCTATCCTGGCAAATTAAATGGTGCGTTCCGCATTTCATTCACCGCGAATAACCTGGCAGATCATCAGATTATTTTGAGCAATGACGTGGGTGAAAAGCTGATCGTTGGTTACGAGAAAAACGCAAAACAATTTTACATAGATCGCAGCAAGTCGGGCAAAACCGATTTTGAGCCGTCGTTTGCGAACAGGCAGGTTGCACCACGTATTGCTACTTCTGCTGATTGTGCTATTACTTTATATGTAGATGCATCGTCTGTTGAGTTGTTTGCAGATAATGGATTGACGGTGATGACAAGCATTATGTTTCCTTCAAAGCCGTATGATGGTTTTTCAATTCAGGCGGGAGAGAAGATGAGCATACAAAACCTGTCGGTATCCGAATTGCGGAGTATTTGGAAGTAGGATACCTCAAAACAACGAATAAATAAATGGTGCCAGTGCGGACCCGCTGGTGGCGACAATGAGAAGCCCCATCAGGAAAAGCAGTAAAATTAGTGGCACAAGCCAATACTTTTTCCTCGTGCGGATAAACATCCAGAATTCTTTAAAAAACATGACCGGGATTTTTGGTTAATGAATATTAATTATTGTTGATACTTCTTTGCAACTGTTTCGCACCCAAGTTGACGATAGAGCGCTGCAATCTGGTTTCCTGATTTATCCGGCCTGTCTTTAGTAAAACTTTTCTTCAATGAACAAAGCTGTTGTATCATCTGCTGTGTATTTATTAGCACCTTTTTGGATAAGGAATGGCTTATGTTATAATTGACGTAATAAAGTGCCAGTTCAGGCTCGTCACTATATAAATGGAGGTTGGTTAACATAGTGGCCAGCTCTCCCGTTGGCTGAAGCTGAAATGCCTTATGCATATACAATGCAGCCTGGTTTGTTTTGGTAAGTAATTGGCTATACCTTCCCGCGAATACATAAAAGGTAGCATCGTAAGGATATTCAAGCAGGGCGGTTTCTGCAACCTTTAAAGCGTTTGCATAATCGTTGCGCTGATCATAGTAAGGTAGCAGTGTATCCAACGATTGGTTCCAGCTGATCTTGCCGGTGAGCATATCGGCAGCAAGTTTCTCTTCAAAAGTATTGACAGGTAGTTGTTGTTTTGGTTGATTAAAAGGCCATCGCATTTTTAGCGCGGCAATTTCATAAGCTCCTTTTATCGAGTCCACTTTGGTTACAGGCATTGCAGCGAGCAGATCGTCCAAAGTATATGCTTGTGTTGGTGCAGCTTTTAGTAATTGATGTTCTTTTAATGAACGGTAAAATGCTTCGCATAACAGTGCATATCCTGCCAGGTTTGGGTGTACATGTTCAAGTAATGTTTCGTTGCCAATTATGCCGTTGGGAGAGTGCTGCTGAAAGATCTTTTCTGATTCTGCAATGTACACACCCGTATATTTGGCAGGTAGTTGTTGAATGATGCTGTTGAACGTATCGGGTGCGCGAAAACGTAATAGGTCCAACTCTTTTGCCTGATCATAATATTTTTTAGCTGATGAATAATCTTTGTCATCGTAAGCCTGTTTTCCTTTTTTAAAAGCATCATTAGCTGATTCGCTTCCACCTGCACTAATGAGTGGTGTAAGATCTTTTTCATTACTCACCAGTGTGCTAATGATAACAGGAATGTTATGCTTGCTTAATACCTCACATGCTTCACTGATATTTCTCTTAAACTGTTCAATTCCTTTGTTGTATAATGCCGACTGATAAGGGATTTGCTGTTCTTTAGCCATTCGCTCCATCAATGTAACATCAATACCCTTGGCCGTTGAGTCATCCCTTTTTAATGAATGCATGCTATTGGAAACGACCTGCATTACACGAAGCTCCCGCAGGTGGATCATTAGATTTACCATGAAAGGGCCTCCGGAGATTTTGCTTGTAGAACCAACGCCGCAAGCGCCATAATATTCGTTGTGCCCACTGTAGATCATAACAACATCTGGCGCGTAATCCACCACTTCTTTTGCAAATTCCTTTACTGTATATGAATTGACTGCAGTAAGCGATATGTTGATGATTTCGGTATTTAGAGAAGGATACTCATGCAGCAAAAGATATTGTAATAGCCTGTGAAAAGATCCGTTATGCATATAAGGGTAGCCTATAGTTGTAGATTCCCCCAATACAAATACGCGAAAGGTGCCAGGCGCTTTTTCTTTTTTAAACCGCTCTGCATTTCCCTTAGTTGCATTTTGCTGATTGCTGAAAAAACGTTCCGACGCAAAACGGTTCATCACCAGGTATTCCTCATTGCCGGGATCTGTAACAAAAAGCTGCATGGAATGGCCGTAACCGGATATTCTCAGGATAATCTCCAACAGAACAATAAGCAGCAAAGGCAGGCAGATGGCAATGCCGCGAAAGATCCATTGCTTTCTTTTGCTTATTTGTTTTTGTGATTGTTTGCTGTTCATTTACTTAATTATGATTTCAGCTTTTTGCAAATGAGCTGAATGGTATACCTGTTTACCGTTGACCAATATATTAAAACCCTTTCCGCGGTTGTATTTTGTGCCTGCTTTGTCGAATAAAACCGTAATTATTTTTCCGTGATATAAAACATTGTCGAGGCAGAAATAATCCCACTGGTCGTCACTGACAAGTGGATGAATCACCAGCGAATCTTTCGTTGATGGACGAATGCCAATCAAACCGGAAATAACCAGGTCGCAAAAGGTGGAATGGTTATAATCTTTGCCGCGTTCCCGTCCGCCTTTGTCTTTTGGCCAGGGAGATCCATTCCAGTTAGCCAGCCGTGTTCTTGATATCCAGTCGCCGGTAAACGGATTCAGGTTTTCATCAATCCACGGAACTACTTTGCCGTTGTCAAGTGTCCGTTGTTGGCTATTCGCATAAATGCTTAGCACTTCGAGGTAATCTTTTTTTGTTATTGATGAATGCTTGTAGTTATTTAATACGTTGGCCATGGCCGTTAGTGTCTGTGCCGTGGCATAGGGCCATGAAGGCCCGTTCCACTGGCATTCATGATCAGTATAAGAAACGGAAAAATATTGATTCCTTCGCTCGCATGTAGTGGGCCCAAATGGCGCATTGAATCCTGAAGTGTCTTTTATCTGCAGCCATGCGCTTCCATATGTGCTGTTATCATCCGGAAGATTGAAATACCAGGGCACAAACCCAATCAGTTCCCGAACGGGCATCGGCTTTGCGCCTGTAGTATTTTTATCAAGCGGAATTGTTCCAAAAAATTGTAGGCTGTCACTCCATAAAGTTTGTTGCACGTTGTGTTTAATAGCTGCGGCCTCTGCAGAATAACGATCGGCAAGTTGTTTGTTGCCGGCATTATGGGCCAAAGTGCCCAGCGCGCGGGCATCTCCATACATGTAGCTGTTAATGGTTGGCCTTATTCCTTTGTAGCCATGAGCGGGAATGCCGTTGTTGTCAATCTGGCCGCCTGCACTCACTTCCATACCATCAGCTCCGTCAACCTGCCAGTAGAGATTATGCACCTGCTCGCCATGCGTTTCCTTCCATGCTTCATAGTTCTTTTCCAGCTTGCTTAGAATATCTTGCGATGTTACAATCGAGTTGTGTACTGATGTAAATGCCAGCCATGCATCCGCACTCCAAAAGCTATAGCGTCGCAAACCATCTCCCGCATCGGTTAACCAGAAATGCATGTATTCATTTAAGAAGCTACTATCATGCAACCAACGTCCTTCATAAAAATGGTGAGCCGCGGCACAACTAATTGTATTGTATTTTCCAGCCCAGGAAACGTCCGGCAAAAATTCGGAGATTACAAAACCGGCCGACGTTTTTTTGATGTGTTTCCGGTAGGTCCACCACCGGAAGTAGTATGTTTCTTCCAATTGTTTATCAGGGCACTCAAAGAAGGGGATGTTGTTTTCTAAAAATGTCCAGGCCTGGTTATCCGGTACAAATTGTTGATACAATTCATCATCATTTGCATTAAAGCTATCGACATAATGTTTGAACGACACAGCGGATAACACTTTGTTTTGGGCAAATGTTGCCGCGCAACTAAAGATGAATATGTATAAGCTGATAGCAAATTTCATAATGGCATAATTAGTAACGGCGTGAAGCAATATGTTCACGCCGTGTTAAATTTATCTTCTTCCTACTACGGGAAACTGCGAAATGCGCAGTTTGGTGCAACCATAAGGAATAAGCTCTATATCATCTTCCTTGTCAGACTTTTCCAATTGGTATGTTATGCTGTAAGGAATAGGCCCCGTCATCTCGTTATATAACTGCCATGATGGAATCCTGAAAGCTTTTGTTTTGAGTATAACCGGCGCATTTTGCTGTGTCCAGGGATAACTTGCAATAGCTGATTTCTTTTCCATTTGAAAAGCAGACTCAAGCTTATTATCGTCAACCATTACCAATCCATAGTTCCATGGTGAGGCTGGATGCACTTCATAATAGTAGTCTCCGAACTCCTTTGGATCTTTCGTATTGCTTACTTTCTTTACATCTTCCTTCATTTTTAACGCATAGGTGATCGGTCCACGCTCAATAGACACAGCGTTTTCATACCATGTGTTTTTGAAAATATGCATAGGTAATTGAAGCTCTATTACATCGCCGGTTTTCCATGCTCCATTTATTTTAGCGACCTGGTTGCCGCCAATCTTTTGTAACAGTTGGCCATTCACTTTTATAGTTGCATTAGTACACCATTGAGGAATGCGCAGGTGAAAAGGAAAGGTTACAGATTTTGTATTGGAAGGAAGTGAAATAGTAAACCGAATGCTTTCGTCAAAAGGATAATTTGTTTCTTCCTTAATGGTAACTTCTGTTTTATCTCCAACCAATGCGGTTACACTGCTTGCCGAATAAAGTAATGCGGCAATACCTTTGTCAGCAGTGGCATACCAAAGATTCTGCGTGAATTTGGGCCAGCCCTGGTGCATGTTTGATGTGCAACAAGGATACCCGGAAAGCAGGCTGTAGCAAACATCTGTTCCGTCATGGTTTACATCAAAGTTGCGGATGTGGCGCGTTGCCATCACCTGGTTCGCTTGCTGAAAATACTGTCGGTTCACGAAGCCTTCCATTACCTGCGAAGGCAACGCATTAAAGGCAATTTTTTCGATCTGATCAGCATAATCAACATCTCCGCTTACTTCTAAAATGCTTTCCAGGCTATACATCATTTCAACCGCTGTACACAATTCTGATCCCTGCGTAGGATTGGCACCATGAAGTGCTTCATCACCACCATAGAGGCCATGCGCCATGCCATTGAATTTGCGCAGGTCACTAAAGCCTTTTTTGGTGGCAGAGACGTACATTTCATCAGGATGTTGCTGATAATAAATCATGGGCTCTTTTATTCCCTGGGCCAGGTTAACACCATGAATGCTTCCTGCAGTCTGTAAAAGGTCTGTATTGAGAAAAGCATTGGTGTAATCGAAAGTTTGTTTGTGCAGAAGGTCGCCAAGCTCAAGTAAAAAATTATCACCTGTAATGTTATACAGCCAATAAACGATCATCAGGTTATCGCCAGCGCGGTATTTTGCCCAGAAGGTCCAGTGGTCAAGTGGTTTGGATGGTAGTTCGTTTAATTGATACTTAAAATATTTTGTCATCAGGTCGATCACCCTTTTATCTTTCGTCGCTTCATAATATTGCTTCAATACTTTAAGCATCACCATTTTGGGCCACCAGTCGCGGCTGTTGTTGCGTTGAATGCCGGCCTCGTGCGGATAATCTTTCGACGGGCCAAAATACCCATCAGGTTGCAGGCTGTTTAATGACCATTCAACCCAGGGCTTAACCTTTGCTATCAGCACAGGGTCTTTCAAAATATATGCAAGTGGCAATAATCCATCTATCCAATATGGGCCGCGTTCCCATTGGTCGCCATCGCCGCCGAGCCAGCCGTTTCTTTGATTCATTACCAATGGATACAGTTCATCCAAATGCCCGGTTGCGCCTTCTTTTTGTTGTAGCAGCATTGTCTTTAGCCATCCTTCGGGCTTAATGGCGCCTATAGGAAGCTGGATATATGTTTTCTGTTTTAGTGGAGCGCGGTTATTAATATAATTCGCAGCGGATTTGCTGGCAGTAGTATTTTGCGCTTTAAGCTGAAAAATGGTTATCATGCCAAGCGCAATTAGAAAATAAAATCGTTTCATTAAGAGATTTGAAATTTGAAATTTGAGATTTGAAATTATCTGGCACATCCTTCTACACTACACCAGGCTGTTGGCCTTGAAATAAGGGTGCCGCATTTTTCACTATTGACTATTCACTATTCACTTTCTTTATTTCGTTCCCACTCTTACCTCAGTCGCCTTTCTCGGCATCCATACCTGCATTTCGCCTTCGCCTCTGTTAGCCCAGCTGTAATAAGGAATAGCAGTTACCTTTTTATTGGTAGTCTGAATGGTTTTTCCATCATTGCCAACTGTTACAACCGGTGTTTCAGCTTCCAGCGTTACTACGCCTTGCAACAGAGAAGGGTTATAGTCTGCCTTAAACATTACATCGTCTGGCACAATAATATTCATTGTACTGCCTGCATTATCCGTATGCTCAAAACAATAAACAATCGGGCCTCTTTGTAAGGCTACCCGATTAGCATCTTCTTTTACTTCTGGTATTGCGATGATCTTGTTTACGTTCATTGGTAGATTAACAGAAACTACATCACCTTTTTTCCATTCTCTATCTATAACTGCATAGCCTTTTTCCATTGTGTACTGTGCAGGCTTTCCGTTGATAAGTATTGCAACAGAATCATTACTTGCTGTCTGCATAAACGTATAGGTATTGCCGGGAACAGGTTTATTTTCTGCCCAACCCGGAACGCGTACGTGTAACGGAAAACTCACTTTCTTTTCTGGAGAAACAGCAAGAGTAATATCACCTTTCCATGGATAGTTTGTTGTTTGTAGCAATGATACTTTTGTTTTGTTCAACGGAAAAGTTGTGCTGCTTCCCACAAAAAGATTAACCCAAACACCATTGTCAGATGTCGCATAAATATAGTCACCAAGCGAAGCTACCAGTCGTGCAATGTTAGACGGACAACAAGCTGTCCCAAACCATTCGCTTCTTTTATAGCCGCCATCAGAAGCAAGCGGGTTGCCATAAAAGAAATGGTCGCCACTTAACGCGAGGCCATCCAAAGCGCCATTGTATAAACTTCTTTCCAATATATCCATGTATCGGGCATCGCCTGTTAAAAGGTTCATGCGCTGGTTCCAGAAAACCATTCCAACTGATGCACATGTTTCGCAATAAGCGCTATGGTTGGGCAAGTCATAATCATGAGAAAATCCTTCATTACGTCCTGATGAACCAATGCCCCCGGTAATATACATGTTGCGATACACCACATCTTCCCAAACAGTTTTCATCGCTTTCATATATCCTGTATCATTCTTTGCTGAAGCAACGTCGGCTACGCCGGTATATAAATACATCGCTCTAACCGCATGCCCAGTTATTTCAGACTGATTTTTTACAGGAACATCATCCTGGCAATATTTGGGATCTTTCCATTGGTCCCATATCACGCCTTTACCATAACCGTGGCCACGTTGTTCAATATACCATTCGGACAGGTCAAGGTATTTTTTGTTGCCGGTAGCTTTGTACAATTTAACCAGTGCCAGTTCAATTTCTTCGTGCCCCGAAACCCAGTGGCGGTTCTGCTGGCGAAAAGTTGAATCAATATGGTCTGCAAAACGTATGGCCACATCCAGTAATTTTCTTTTACCTGTTGTATTGTAATAAGCAACTGCTGCTTCAATCAAATGGCCAGCGCAATAATCTTCATGTTTTTCCATGTCTGTCCAGCGCTTATCTAATCCATTCAACGTGTAGTATGTGTTCAGGTAGCCATCGGGAAGCTGTGCGGCTGCAATTTTATCAATCCATTCATCCGCTGTTTTCTCAACTGTTGCATCGGGCTTATTCTTTAATGAATAGGCAATAGCTTCAAGTGCTTTGTATACATCGGAGTCGTCAAAATAAATGCCTTCATGTTTTTCGCCTTTTTTTCTTGCCACTTTTTCGAAGTTGCGGATGCGTGGGGTTTTAACTTCTGTCTGGTCAATACAAACAGGCACCGTTACCGTTGCAATCTTCTCGATACGTGGCTTCCAGAATGCGTCGTTGATCTGCACCTGCGAAAAATTGACTGGCTCAATTTTAGGGAATGCCGTTTGTGCGTATGAAAGCTGGCTTCCTAAAAGCAAAGCAATTCCGATAGAGATCTTGTTATTCATGTTGAATGTCTTTAGTACTAATAAAAAAGTGTTTAGGGTTGAATATCGTTAGAGGGGCAGCCGACTATCCGGTATTCGTTTGTAAGTTATGCCAGATGTCTGCTGTTTGTACTCTAATGATATAATGACGAAAAATAAGCGTGAAGGTACTATTGCAAGTTTGGATTTGCATTTACTGCGGATTGTGGCATCATGAATGTTTTTCTATCATCACCTTGCGGCTTGTGCGATAGCCAGCTTTTCTTCGTGTACACGCCAAAACGAATATCATCGCGTCTGCGATGCCCTTCCCACGCAAATTCCCAGCCCAGTTCGTCAAGCATACCACCGAAGGGAATGGGAGAGGTGTCGCCCGCATCCACAATCTTATAATTTTCTACATAGCCATATTTGTATTTGCTGTTGGCGGTTAATTGAGCAGCGGTAACAGTTGCTTTTGCCGGAGCTGCTTTAAAGGCCCGTGAACGAACATTGGAAACCAGGGTAGCTGCCTCTGCCGCATTGCCCATCCTGAGCAAACACTCTGCTTTAACCATCAATATTTCCGCATAGCGAAAGAACGGAAAATCATTGCTGAGGCTCCCGCGGGCGCCTGTTTTTACTTCAAACTTATTCATGCGGTAACCCTCTGATTCTCCGGTATACATACCGTCAGGAAGTTCCTTTGTAAATACCAGCGGTTTGCCTGCCTGATCGTATGATCCTTTAAGCGGCGTAACGCCGTCGGCAGCATATTGCGGCCCGTATAGCCAGGTGTCTGAAAGCCGGCTGTCCTGCGCATCGTATGTATCTATGAATTGTGATACCGCCATTGCAGAACCGGAGCCCCATGGCGTAGCCTGCATGTTTACTTTATCTTTCAGCGCTCCGTGCCAGGAGTACATATGCGGAGATTGGCCGCCTGCCTGGTTTTCATCAAAAGGAATAGAAAAAATGATCTCTCCTGAGTTCTGATTGTCCGTAATGAAATTGCTACGGTAATCTGCCTCCAGTTGATATTTGTTTGAACCGATGATATCGTTGCACTGCGTTAAGCAATCGTTCCATTTTGCTTCACCAGTGTATACTTCTGCGTTCAGGTAAATATTTGCCAGCAATGCCTTGGCTGCCCATTTGTTAAACCGGCCATACATCAGTTGGTTTTTGTCTTCGCTTAAACTGGGAATGGACTGCGTTAATTCTGTTACTACAAAATCATAAATGTCCTTGCGGGATGCTTTTGTGGGAAGCTCTTTGCTGGTAGATGTGATTAAAGCCGCATCACCAAAATTGTCGAGTATCAGCCAGTAAAAAAATGCGCGTGCAGAGCGGATCTCAGCTGAAAGTGCTTCTTTCGTAACGCCCGATGGCAAAGGGATTTTTCCGGCATCAAGTTGTTCTAACAAGCTGTTTGCATTGATCACACCGGGATACAAGCTGTTCCACATATTATTCAATTGCGGGTTCTCAGAGTTCCATGTATGCAGGTGCATTCTTTTGTAAATACCGCCATCATCCCAGCCTGATGCATTGGCCGGCATCACCAGTTCATCGCTGGATGTTTCATTGGCCATGTAGTAATTAACGTGACTAAACAATCCACGCATATTGGCGTACAATATGCCGATAGCCTGGTATGCATCGGTGTATGTGTAAGTTTCTTCTGTTACATCATGATACACCGTTTCGTTGAGATCCTTGTTGCAGGAGTAACCACATGCTGCAGCAAGGGAGAAATATATAATATAATTTTTTATCCGTTTCATTTCAATTAGTTAATGCGTTATAAATGATAACCATCTTGCCTTTAAGCAGCAATATCAAAAAGTAAAGAATGCTCCTAAAGTATAAGTAGTAGTGGCGGGATACCTGTATTTGTCATCCATGCCCGGCGCCATACCCAGTATGTTTACTTCTGGATCTATACCTTTATAACCAGTAAATGTTTTTATGTTAGAAGCAGAACCGTATACTCTGATTCTTTTGATAGATTTCGACTTAATCGGCACATTATAACCAAGTGTTATGTTATCTATTTTCCAGTAGTTACCGTTTTCAATATAATAGCTTACATATTGCAGTTCCTGGTTGTCAGCAAGTACATGTTTGCCATATATTTTGTCGTAAGCATTAGAAAGCAGATTACCCCTTGTAAGCATTACAGGAACTTCGTAGAACATGCGTGGAGAATTCAATATCTGAAAGCCAAATGCGCCACGCATGGTAATGTTCAAATCGAAATTTTTATAAGAAAAACTATTATTAAAGGCGAGGTATGTTTTTGGCAATCCATTACCAAGGATCTGCTTGTCATCTGCCTGCTGCTGCGCTATTGGTTTTGGTTTGCCATCTTTGCCTTCAATAATCCAGCGGCCGTTATCATCAATATCCACACTTTTAAAGCCCCAGAAATTGCCAATGGGCTGCCCAATCTGCACACGGTGCGTAGATTGCTGAATAGGCTCTCCGGTATAACCTGCGTCAAAATATCCGCTTGCCAACTGAAAGTTTTTATCAGAGAGCGATAACATTTTGTTGCTATTGTTCGAAAAGTTTACCTGCGTGTTCCATACAAAGTTTTTTGTTTCAACCGGTATGGCATTCAGCTGTATTTCAATGCCCTTATTTTCCATTGATGCCGCGTTCGCTAAAATGGAGTTATAGAGATATGGTGGTGTTGCTACCGGGTAGTTAAATAGTAGATCTCTTGTAATGCGCTTGTATAGATCAATTGTTCCTGAAATGCGATTTTTTAGGAAACCGAAATCAAGGCCAATATTTGTTTCTTCTTTCTTTTCCCATCTCAGGTCTGGGTTAGGGTTTGTAGCAAGATTTACCACCTGGATCCATTGCCCATTGATTAAGGTATAAGTGTCAAAGTTTAATCTTTTCAATGATTGATAGGGAGCCGTTGGCTCGGTACCTGTAATACCATAACCACCTCTTAGTTTAAGTGCACTCAAAAAGGTTACATTACTCATGAATGCTTCTTTCTGAATGTTCCATCCTGCTGATATTGCCGGGAAATCGCCGTACTTATAATTGGCGCCAAACTTTGATGAACCTTCATGGCGCAGGCTTGCTGTTAACAGGTATTTATCTTTAAATCCATAGTTAAGCCTCACAAAGTAACCGATCAGCTTGTTCTGTTCTTGTGTAGAAGATTCAGGTGCCTGGCCTCTTTTAAGGGCAAGGCCTGCACCCATATTATTGTATGAGAATTGATCAGTCGGGAAATCCCAGTTCTGCATCCAGTAATCCTGGTAATTCTGTTGGCGCCAGCTATAACCAAGTAAGCCGGTAACATGGTGATCGCCGAAAAATTTATTATAAGTTCCTGTAAGTTCCAACAGGTCATCTTCTGTTCGTGTTGTGCCTCTTGAAGCGTAGCCATTTTTACCATCATGCACGTTTGAGTAGTGCTTCTTTGTTTCTGAATAACCTCTTACACTATTGTACAAGTCTCTTGAACCAAGCAGTTTAATGCTAATGTCGTTGATAGGGGCGTATGTGATTGTTCCTATTGTTCTCAGGTTAGTGTTTTGATTAAGGCCGCTTGTTTCTTCAAGCAGGGAAACAGGATTAGCATAGTCTGTTTTGTCGGGATGTTCGGTCCAGCTACCATCAGGTTGTTTTACCACATCCGTTGGGTTCCATGTAAGTGCATTTTTGTAGACGGTGGCGTTATAGCTTGTTCCATCAGCTCCTGCAAAATAATGCTGTTCATAACCGCTCAGGTTGGCATTCAGTTTTAGCTTTCCGTCAAACATAGAGTGGTTTACTTCTATGCGTGGGTAAAGCATAACGTTGTCGGATTTTTTAATGATGCCATTCAGGTTTCTGTAATTAAGATTGGCTACATAACTGGTGTTTTTTGAGCCACCTTTAAGGCTGATATTATACACTTGCGAAACAGGCGTTTGCGTTACCTCTTTCAGCCAATTAGTATTTCCGCCATAGTCATACGCGCCAGGTTTGCCTTCTGCAACCAATTGCCTGTATTGTCCGGGATCCATGAATGGCAATTTTTTTGTGATCTGCTGTGTAGTAACGTAGGCATTGATGTCAACAGTTGGTGCCATCACGCCATTCACTTTTCTAGTAGTTATCAGTATTACACCGTTTGTACCACGTGTACCATAAATAGCTGCTGCGGATCCATCTTTCAATACGTCGATTGATTCAATATCTTCCGGCGCAACGGTTGTTAATGAGCCGGGTACACCATCAATAAGCACCAATGGCTGGGTTGCCGCACTTATGGTTGTAATACCACGCAGGTTTATCTGCGATGTGCTGGTTGGATTACCATCGGGAGTAACAACGGCCAATCCAGCCACTTTTCCCCTTATTAACTGACCGGCGTCTGATACAGCTCCCTTTACGAAGTTTTCTGACTTAACACTAGCAATAGCTGCTGTGATATCGCCTTTTTTCTGTGTGCCATAGCCCACGACAACCACTTCATTAAGGCCGGTTACAGTCTCTTTTAAAACAACGTCAACTGATCCTTCGCCGGTAACTTCGCGGCTTTGTTGTTCATAACCGACATATAAAAAATCAAGCGTCACTTTTTCGTCACCAACAGAAAGGCTGAATTTGCCGTTTTGATCCGTAGTCGTTCCTGTCGTTGTTCCGTGCAGGATTACAGATACACCCTGTATTGGATCGCCTTTTTCATTTTTTACCGTTCCGGTGATGACGGACTTCTTTAGCGCAGCCTGCAATAATTCCTGCAGGCTTACATCGGAAACGGAAGAAGTGTTTTTAACGGGTTTAATAGAAATGACGATGTTGCCGCCAATTTGTTCATACTGTAACGACGTGTTTTCAAAAAGAAGGTCAAGTGTTTGTTTTACAGAGCGTTCTTCCGCCGGAATATCCTTTACCTGAATGTTTATCACATCTTTTTTGTTATAGGCAAAAGTGAAAGGCGTTTCTTTTTGAATCTTTTTTAAAGCATCCAGCAGAGAAGAATGCTTTACTTCCAGTTTGACCTTGATCTTGTTCATATCCTGGCCATTGGCATCTTTGGCCAATAACATGGTAGCCGAACAAGAAACAAGCAGCATGATGAACAAACTCAATCTCATAAGACAGAGCAACCTTTTGTTGTTGTGAAAAAGCAGTTTTTTTGCGAGAGGCACGGGCGTGCCGGACCATTCTCCTGCAAATGCAGAAAAGTTCATAAATTTGATTGTTTAAATAGTTTGGTGAAATTGTTTAAATCACCTCCGGCCGTACCAAGGCTGAAGGTTTGTAAAACCGTTTTGGCCTCGACTCCAAAGCGGTTTTTTTTGGTTGTTTTAAGGTGAATGATTGTTATTCATATAGTTTTTTTATACCAATCTTTTTATTCTGCTGTAATATTTATTGTATTGTCTTTTCGCGTGTAGTGCATTCCGTTCACTTTCGTTATTACATTCAACATCTCTTCAAGTGTTTCATTGTTATGAAACGTAACGGTAACATGTTTCTGCTTCAGCGCCGAATCAGAAAATGAAAAAGAAACATTGTACTTCATTTCCAGCGCCAGCACTATTTCATCCATCTGCAAGTCGTCAAAAATTAATTCCTTCTGTTTCCATTCAACAACTTCTTTTGCATCAACGGTTTGTTTAGTGCTGTTGTTTTCATCAGCATTTACGGTCACCTGTTCGTTCGGTGTAATAATAGCTACCGGCTGATGGTTGTTTTCAACTTTCACCTTTCCGCGGGTTACTGTTACTATAATTTTTTTCTGGTATGCATTAATGTTGAAAGCCGTGCCCAGTACTGTTGTCTGAACAGAGCCGGTATGCACAATAAAAGGCTTGTTGTCAAGATGCTGAATATCGAAATAACCCTCGCCGGTTAGGTAAACTTCCCTGGTTTTTCTGTTAAATGTGGGCGAATACGTTAAGGTTGAACCGTGGTTAAGTATTACCCGGCTGCCATCTGGAAGTTGTAAGTATCTACGATTCTGCGATTGTGTTGTGGCCATTAGATTCCTGGCAGGAAGAGACGTTGCGGCTTGTTGTTTGTTGAAAAAATACCAGCCAAGGCCCGCTAAGATGGCAATGGAAGCTGCAACGGCAACGCGTTTCAGCATAACCTTTACCTGGTTCGTTTTTGGCTTCGCTGAATCTGCATGTGCTAGTATATCACGGAAGATATCATCCGCCTTGTCGTCTGATTGTTTATATAAGGGAGCAGTGTTCCATGTTTCCTTTATCATTTCATGAAGTTGCTCATCAGCCTCGTTTCCGGTGATATATTCTGATAGCTCGTTGTATTCAGCGGCAGTGATTTTGCCGGAAACATAACGATCGTACAAATACCTGAGTCGTTTAGGTTGCATGCTTGTCTGTTTGAAAGAAAATCAGATGGTAAGACCATAAGTATCAGTTAGTAGTCTTACACTATAATGACGACCAGGTGAAAGGGTAGTAGTAGGCTGGATCAAAATATTTTTTGAAACCGGAGGTTTCAGAAAAGACAGGCAGAGATAACTGCAATATGCAGATGTGGCAAAACGTGTTTTCGCATAGCGCGCAATGCCTGCACGAGATGTGTTTTAACTGTATTGGTTGAAATGTTGAGCTGATTGGCGATTTCATCGTGCTTCAAACCCTTCTTACGGCTTAGATTGTAAATGAGCTGCTGTTTGGGCGACAGGTTGTCAATAGCTTCATCCACAAGGTGCTCATATTCCCTGGCTAGGATCAGTTCTTCGGTTTCATTGGTAACAACCGTAAGCTGGGCGCCGTTTTTAAAAGTACTTTCACGCATCTGGCTTTTTAGTGCGTCTATCATCTTGTTCCGGGCAATGGTGTAGAGCCATCCCCTAAAGTGCATTACGCCTGTGAGCTGGTCGCGTTGCAGCCATACTTTTAGAAAAACATCCTGTATAATCTCATCTGCCAATGCTTCATTTTTAAGAAGGTGCATGGCATAAGCATATATTGGCTTTCTATAATAATCAAAGATTTCCCGAAATGAAAATTCATCACCTGCCGCAATTTCCGAAAGCAGTCGTTTTTCATTCGGCAATGCTATAATGGTATATGGTACTTTGTTGGTATTCATGTACACATACTTATTTTGTGGGGATGCTGCCAAGGTCAGCGGCCATTGGTATAACAGTCTGAATTTTGGCTTCCGCAATCGTTTACGTAGTAAATATAAGTATTGTTTTAAATTCTGAAAGGATAATTTTTGAAGGGGCAATAAAGCCCGCAAAGAGATAAAGAACTGCATAAATGGATGCATGTGATGAAGCGGGTGAAAACATTTATTTGAAAATTATTCCGGCACTGCCTGGATGTTGAAAGAGTAGACAAAGAACGAGATTTGAATGGATGACGATAACGATAATGTTGCGTTGTTCTGCAAACAAACCTTGTTGTTCAATGTGTTGTTTCAATTATTTACCCGATAAATATTTTTACAGATTAGGAATATTTATTTTGCGGGAATAAAGATTCCTCTATATTTGCAGCCCTGAATGCCCAGGTGGCGAAATTGGTAGACGCACTGTGTTCAGGTCGCAGCGTCCGCAAGGATGTGCTGGTTCGAATCCAGTCCTGGGCACTTCAAAAAGAAGCCTTGTAATTGTAAAAATTGCAAGGCTTTTTTGTTTTTGCGATTTGCCGGAAAGCCCAAAAGCAAAAAGTAGCTTAAAGTTTTAGTTGATAAGATGATTGCCAATAGTTAGTGGCCCTTTGTGTCTTCAGGTCTTAGTGGCAGAATTACTATTTTTGCAGCTTAAATATTTTCTTTTGAGCACTTCGGTTTTTCTTATAACGCCACCTTTTACACAGTTAAATACGCCTTACCCGGCGACAGCTTACCTGAAAGGGTTTTTAAATACAAAGAATATCAACTCTTTCCAGGCCGACCTGGGTATTGAGGTCACGCTGGCACTATTTTCAAAGCAGGGATTATCGAAGGCATTTCAAGACGCATCTTGCGGCGGGGCGGAGCTTTCTGAAAATATTAAACGGATCATCGCGCTGCAGGATGATTATGTTCAAACTGTTGATGATGTAATTCTATTTCTGCAAGGCAAAAACCCAACGTTGGCTCACCTCATCAGTAAACGCAACTTTTTGCCGGAAGCGGGGCGTTTTGAGCAGCTTGATGACCTGTCACATGCTTTTGGTACTATGGGCATGCAGGATAAAGCCAAACATTTGGCTACGATGTACCTGGAAGACCTTTCAGATTTTATTACAGCATGTATTGATCCGCATTTTGGCTTAAGCCGTTACGCTGAAAGGCTTAGCCGCAGCGCCAACAGTTTTGATGAATTGTATGATGCGTTGCATCAGGAATATACTTTTATCGATCAGCTGATGATTGATATCCTGGAACAGCATATAGCCAATCTGAAGCCTTCGCTTGTTGCCATCTCTGTTCCATTTCCCGGAAATCTTTATGCCGGCTTGCGTTGCGGCCAATGGATCAAACAACATCACCCGGATACGAAAGTCGCTATGGGCGGCGGGTTCCCGAATACCGAGCTGCGCTCCTTAAGTGATGAACGAGTATTTGAGTTTGTTGATTTTATTACTTTAGATGACGGCGAAGCACCGATGGAAAACCTGGTGGCATATTTATCAGGACAAAAACAACAGCAGGATTTGAAAAGGACGTTTGTCCTGCAAAATGGCGCGGTTACTTTTATAAATAACCAGGCCTGCAGCGACTACAAACAAGGGCAGGTAGGGACACCCGATTACAGTGATTTTTGGCTTGATCGTTATGTATCTGCAATTGAAGTGGTTAACCCTATGCATAGTTTGTGGAGCGATGGGCGATGGAACAAATTAACCATGGCACACGGATGTTATTGGGGGAAATGTACATTCTGTGATATTTCGCTGGATTATATCAGGTTGTATGAGCCGATCACAGCCCAATTGTTGTGCGATAGAATGGAAGAAATTATTGCACAAACCGGGCAGAACGGTTTTCACTTTGTGGATGAGGCCGCGCCGCCTGCACTGATGCGTGCGCTGGCATTGGAAATAATCCGGAGAAAATTAAATGTAAGCTGGTGGACAAACATCCGTTTTGAAAAAAGCTTCACCCGGGATCTTTGCCAGCTGCTAAAAGCGTCTGGCTGTATAGCTGTATCTGGAGGCCTGGAAGTAGCTTCCGACCGATTGTTGCAACTGATTCAAAAAGGCATTACCGTAGCTCAGGTAGCTAAAGTGAACAAGAACTTTACCGAGGCAGGCATTATGGTACACGCGTACCTCATGTATGGCTTTCCAACGCAAACCGCGCAGGAGACAATTGATTCGCTGGAAATGGTGCGGCAAATGTTTGAGGCTGGCGTATTGCAATCTGCTTTCTGGCATCAGTTTGCGATGACGGCGCATAGCCCTGTTGGCCTGGAACCAGAAAAATTTGGCGTAAAAAGAGAGTCAGATGAAATCGGGACTTTTGCTAACAATGATGTGGTGCATGTTGACCCAACCGGCGCGGAGCATGACAGCTTTAGTTTTGGATTGAAAAAGTCTCTCCTTAATTATATGCATGGTGCATGCTTTGAATATCCGCTGCAAAAATGGTTTGATTTTAAAGTGCCTAAAACCAGTGTTACGCCGGATTATATTGTTAAAGCGTTAGAAGAGCAGGAGTATCTTTCATCAAAGCCTACATCAAAAGTAGTGTGGCTGGGAAAGGCTCCGGAAGTGGAGTGTTTTACAAAATCTAAGAAAGGAAACCAGTGGGAGATGGCTTCAATTACTTTCCAGAGTAGAAAAGAACTGTTGAATATTAAGGTAGATCAGCAACAAGGAATATGGTTGGCAAGCATGCTGTCGAAACTGTCGGTTAACCACCTCAAAACCTACACATTGCAGGAAGTAAAAGAGGATTATGAAGCTGCAGGTTTGCAGGACTTCGAGCTTTTTTGGGATAACAAACCGGTAAATGGTTTATACAAGATGGGATTGTTGAGGCTGTAGAAAAAGCCTAAAGCCTGGAGCTTAAAGCCTAAAACTTTAGGTCGGCTAAATATTAAGTTACTCCTTTGTAGAGAGGGTAAAATACCAGGCCGGTTTAAGGGTGACAATAGAAATTGGTATGGTTCTTTCAATTGATAATATTAATTAGCTCAAGCTTTATGCTTTGAGCTTTAAGCTAAAAATATGAGCCAGGCATTTGTAAAAGAGAGTGAAGGTGAGTGGTTGCATGATATTTCACCCACATTGCCTGCATTGATCAATTATCTCACACGGGAAAACAACGGCGTGCGCGTGTATGAACAGAAAATAATCACCGATAAATCCGGGCGTGAAATACATGTAATGAGCAACGGGCTTTCCTACGCAAAAGATAAGGAGGGGCGATGGGAAATTGTGTGGTGAGTGGAGGTTTCAGGTATTAGGCGTCAGGTATCAGGAAGAAGGTTAAGGTTTGAAGTTAACGCTCGCTCAGCAAATTATACCTCGTACATTAGTTTACATCGCACATCTAAAATCGTACATGGACTTACATCGTACATCCTTAAAACAGTTTCTGCAAAACCGCACTTAAAAACGCATGGCAGGCTTCGTAATTGCCGGGAATCTGCGTTATTTCATTTACAGGCTGAATATATCTTCCTTCAACAAGTTCGTCTTCGCCAAATTCAAACATAGAGGCTACATCTTCCGTTGTCACTTCCGGATGAAACTGAAGGCCGGCAATATTGTCGCCGTAAGTAAAAAGCTGGTTGCTACAGCCATCAGATGAAGCATGATTTACGGCTTTTTCTGGTATTGTAAACGTTTCTCCATGCCAGTGGAAAACCTGCAATGTAGCTGGTGTAAAAGTATTCAGCCATTTGCCGAGGGAAGCATTAATTGTTACATTGAACCAGCCGATTTCTGTAAACGCGTTTTTTGAAACTGTTGCGCCCAAACAGTTTGCAATCAGTTGTGCGCCGAGGCATATACCCAGCATTTTTTTATCTGCCTTTATACAATCGGTTATAAATTTCTTTTCAGGCTTAAGCCAGTGAAGCTGAGGTTCATCATTAACACTCATAGGGCCACCCATAATTATAAGGCCGTCAATTGAATCGGGTGATGGAAAATCCTGGTTTTCCCAGGCAAGCGTATAACTAACAGTGTGCCCTTTATGTTGCAGCCATTCCTCTATAAAACCAAGGCCTTCGAATGGCGCGTGTTGAATGTAGTGGATATGCATGTTTAGTGGTGGTTGTGATAGTAAAAATAAGCGATGTACGTTATTGGTGGGAGGTTTTTGTGGTTGAGCCAATGGAGAATTAAAAATTGATAATTGACAATTGAAAATGCCAGAAACCACTTATATACCCAAGACATCACTCCAAAAAATTGCAAGAAGAAAAAAGAAACCCTATCCTCTGTGAAAACAATTCCTTAAACTCTGTGGTTAAAGTACTCATTGTAAAAGTATGTGCACAAAAAAGGCTCCGTTTACCGGAGCCTGAACTAACCCAATTAATATGTTACAGGTGAGCCTGAATTTTTTTCTCTAGCATTGACTTAGGAACAGCACCTATTTGTTTGTCAACTACCTGTCCACCTTTTATAAACAAGATAGCAGGAATAGATGTAATACCGTAATTTAAGCTCAGATTAGGATTATGGTCAACATTTACTTTACCAACATTGATCTTACCATCATATTCTTTTGCTAAGTCTTCGATAACCGGACCGATTGCGCGGCAAGGTCCACACCACTCAGCCCAAAAGTCCACTACGGTTAACTTATCGCTTTCAATCACTGTATTTTGAAAGTTGGCATCTGTTAATTCTAAAGCCATAATATGTTTGTTTTAATTATTAATAGTCGTCAAAAATAACTCCAATTTGCCATACACTGATTAAATGACTTATCCACGGCGGTGAATATGACAAAATTATTACCTCCCTGACAATGCTTCAGTGCTATAACGGTTATGACAACAAATTTTGACGGGCAAGAAATTCCAGTTTCCTATTGGCATCTAACAGTTGGTCTGTCAGTTCAATATTTTCTTTCCTGAGTCGGTATACTTCATGGGCTTTTTCAACATAGTTACGGATATCGTCTTCATTCCAGGGTTTTGTTAAATATTTGTACACCTGGCCACGGTTAATGGCGTCTATTACTGCATTAATATCAGTATAGCCTGTTATGAGGATTCTGATAGGATCTGGATATCGGCCGATAATAGATTCAAAAAATTCTATACCTGTCATTTTCGGCATTCGCTGGTCGCTCAAAATAACATGTATCTCTTTTTCAGCTTCAAGTATTCTTCTCGCTTCTTCTGCGGATTCGGCAGTAAAAACCCGGAAAGTTCTTCTGAAGGCTGCTTTGAATGCTATTAAGTTGTGCGGCTCATCATCGATATATAAAACTGTTATCATTTCTGTCTGGAGCCCGATTTTTGAAAAGGAATTTTGAATGGTGGTTATATTTGTTCACTAAGTAATTATATCTTATTTTCACAAATATATATACCACAAAATTACTACTATCCGTGCAAATTTTACCAGTTTTTTACAGAAGAAGGAAAAGTAATGAGAATGAACAATATGACCAGCTTTTACAAGATAAACCATTCATCACGGTATTTGATAGTATCCGCTCACAACTGAAAGAGTTTGTTAAAACAGCCAACCCTTCCAAAAAATTATCCCCAGAAGACATTGACCAACTGATTACAGAAGTACTTGCCGGAGTTGATGAAAAAGACTACGGTGTGTGGGTATATTATCCCTGGTCCCAAAGAATGGTACACCTGCTGGATGAGAATGAATTTGCCACGTTGAGAACGAATCGAAACAAATACAAAATAACTGATGAGGAGAGAGACCGGCTTGCCGGCAAAAAAATTGGGGTTGTGGGTATGTCGGTAGGGCAGTCTGTGGCACTAACCCTTGCAATGGAAAGAAGTTTTGGTGAATTGCGCATTGCGGATTTTGATACGCTGGATTTAAGTAACCTGAACAGGATCCGCGCCGGCGTTCACAACATTGGCGAACTTAAAGTAGACGTTGTAGCCAGGGAAATTGCCGAAATAGACCCTTTTCTCAAGGTTACTACATTTGAGGATGGGTTAACAAAAGATAACATTGAGGATTTCTTTTTAAAAAATGGCAAGCTTGATGTTATAATAGATGAGTGCGACAGCCTTGAAATGAAAATATCTTTACGTTTCTTTGCACGCAAACACGGTATCCCTGTAATTATGGATACAAGTGATCGTGGCATGCTGGATATAGAACGCTTTGATCTGCAACCAGAACGTGCCCTGTTCCACGGTAGAATTCCTGAAGAATCCTTAACAAACATTGAAAATTTACAACCGCAAGAAAGATTTCAGCTTACAGTTGCCATTGTTGGTATTGAGCAGATATCTCAGGGGTTGAAAATGTCACTGGGTGAAATTGGTAAAACAATTTCAACATGGCCTCAATTGGCTACTTCTGTTGTAGCGGGCGGCGCAAATGCAGCCCATATTTGCAGGAAAATAGCTCTGGGCCAGGATGTTCCTTCAGGAAGGTTTTATATAGATGTGGATGATATTGTGACAAACAAACAGTAATATACAAGAAATGGTGCAGGACAAGGATAGCAGAATGACTGTAGATATCCGGATATTCAGAGCTGATGAAAATCCGGATGACACCATGAGGTATATTCAGGGGCACCGTAAAATCCTGGAAGCGTACGGCGTTACCCAGGTTACATCGGCCAGCCTTGATTGGATGAATGAGCCTTATACGTTTATCATAATGGTGGAATCTGCCGAGCTTGGAAAAGTGATGGGTGGCGCTCGCATTCAAATAGCAAGCGGCCAGCTTCCCTTGCCGATAGAAACCGCTATTGATGATCTTGATACTTCTATTTTTGAGTATGTGAAGGAAAAGATTCCGGGCCGTACGGCTGAATTCTGTGGCTTGTGGAATTCCCGCGAGGTTGCGGGATTCGGCATAGGAAGCATTTTTCTGGGCAGGGTAGGTGTGGCAATTATTGAGCAGTTGCGGCTGGGAAGTTTATTTGCATTCGCATCGCAGGCTACTTACAAGAATTGCATGCGCGTTGGCTTTCGCATCATAAAAAAGCTTGGTATTAATGGTACTTTTTACTATCCTAAAGAAGACCTTCTTGCAACTGCATTGATCATAGATGACACTGCCGAATTGGAAGGAGCGCAGGTGGAGGACAGGGAACGCATATATGATCTTAGAAGCAGGCCGGTTCAAACTGCCATTGAAAAAGGGCCTAAGGGAGAAATCATTGTAAATTATGATTTGCGTGTAAATTCGGCAAGTGTACTTAACTTGCCGTTAGAATCCCATTTTGCTACAACATGAAGAAACTTGTCAGCTTAATTGTTTTATTGCTTTTTACCCCATTTCTGCACGCATCCCCCGATGCACTTTCTCTAAACGAGAAAAGCACGGTTTTGATTAACAGCCAACACATCTCTTTATTTGAAGATAAATCTGATACAGCCGGTTTTAATTATGTATTGAATACCAATCAGTGGCAACCGGTTGAAGGGCGCGTTCCCAACAAAGGGATTTCAAACAGCGCTTTCTGGCTAAAATTTTCTGTAACCAACATAACATCCAAAACGGATCTGATGATCTACGTGCATAATTCGGCGCTGAATTATGTTGATCTGTACTACCTGGAAGATTCTGTTGTTAGAGAAAACCGTTCAGGTAACCAGGTTTTGATCAGTAAAAAAACTTACAACAATCAGAATCCTACCTTTTTTGTAAAGGTCCCCAAAAACGAAACAAGAACCTTTTACCTGCGGGTAAAAAGCCATGGCCAAATTATCATACCCACTTATGTAGGGTCTCACGAAAACGTGCAGGCAGATCTTGGGCGGGATGACTTCTTATTCGGTATTTACATCGGGATTATCCTGGTGATGTTCTTCTATAACCTTTTTGTATACTTCACCGTAAGGGATAACAACTATCTCTACTATGTAATTTATATATTCTGTGTAGGGCTCGCGCAATTTTGCCTCTACGGCTACGGATACCGGTTTGTATGGGGAGAGAATAGTTACGTCATCAACCAAAGTATAAACTGGTCCGGCGCTTTATCAGGTATTTCTGTGGCACTTTTTCTAAGAGTGTTTTTACAAACATCCCATAACATACCCGTTTTTGATAAGATACTGCAGCTATTTATTTTTTCTTACTGTGTAAGCTTAGTGCTCACCATGCTCGGCTTATACAATATTGGTTACATTGTTATAGATGTGGTAGCTTTTGTTGGTTGTATCTCCATCTGGATAGCAGGCTTCAGGCTTTCGTTAAAGGGCAACCGCGCGGCCAGGTTTTTTATAGTAGCATGGTCATTCTTCCTGCTGAGTGTTATTTTCTTTGTATTGAAGGACCTGGACATCGTGCAGTATAATCTTTTCACCAATTCGCTGTTGTTAATCGGTTCAGCGCTGGAAGTAACCTTGCTTTCATTTGCATTGGCTGATAAGATCAATATTCTTCAAAAAGAAAAAGAATTATCACAGGCAGAAGCGCTTAGGGTATCACAGGAAAACGAAGGCCTTGTGAGAGAACAAAACGTTATACTGGAAAGAAAAGTAGCGGAACGGACTGATGAGTTACAAAACTCGAACAATCAGCTTAACAGTGCGCTTACTGAATTAAAGGATGCACAGACGCAACTTGTTGAAGCTGAAAAAATGGCTTCACTCGGCCAGCTTACCGCAGGTATAGCGCATGAAATTAATAACCCGATCAACTTCGTAAAATCAAACATTAAACCTTTGCAGCTGGATATCAATGACCTGTTTGATATTATTGATGAGTACAATAAGCTGCACGAAATAAACGGTGAAGATTATAAACCGCAGCTTAAACAGATCAACAGTTTGCAGCAGCAGATTGACGTGCCGTTTGTAAAAAGTGAAATAAAGAACCTGATCAGAGGGATTGAAGAAGGGGCTGACAGAACAGCTGAGATCGTTCGCGGTTTAAGAACATTCAGCAGGCTTGATGAAAGCGAAATGAAAACGGTGAATGTTCATGAGGGTATTGATTCTACGCTGGTATTGCTGAAAAATAGCATTCCTTATAATATCTCTATTAAAAAAGATTTTAAAGCCAACGGCGAAATTGACTGCTATCCCGGAAAGTTGAACCAGGTGTTTATGAACATTATTAATAACGGCATTCAGGCTATAATGGCCAAAAGGCCAATGAGTGATAATGAATGTATCTCAATAAGTACCCGCGATACAGATGATGAAAAAATACAGATATCAATAAAGGATAGTGGTATCGGGATGAGCGACGAAGTGAAACAGAAAATTTATGAGCCCTTCTTTACAACCAAGGATGTTGGTGAAGGAACGGGCTTAGGAATGGCCATCGTTTTCAAGATTATTAACAACCATCACGGTAAAATTGACATTATATCCAGTCCGGGTAACGGGGCAGAATTTACATTAACTTTACCTCATACCCTAACCTAAAAAAGCCAGTAACTGCATGAACAATTCCGAAAAAAAAATCAAAGTACTATACGTAGATGATGAAAGCAACAACCTGCTTGCTTTCCAGGCAAGTTTCAGAAGGATATTTGAAGTGCACACCGCTAGTTCTGCCGCTGATGGCTTACGTATTTTAAACGACACTGAAGTAAATGTGGTGATTTGCGACCAGCGAATGCCGCAATCTACTGGTGTTGAATTTTTTCAGATTGTGCGCAAAGCATTTCCCGGGCCAATAAGAATGCTGCTTACCGGTTATACTGATGCAGAAGCAATTGTGGATGCGATTAACAAGGGTGAAATTTACAGGTATATTAAAAAGCCCTGGGATGAACTTGAATTAAAGAATGCCATTCAAAACGCCTACGAAATTTTTACAACACGCCGCCAGCTGAGAGATAAAATAACTGAACTTGAAAAAACAAATGATGAGCTGAACAGGTTTGTCTATAGCACTTCTCACGACTTGCGTTCTCCGTTGGCCTCTATTATGGGCATACTGAATCTTGCACATATGGAAAACAGCGTGCAGGATCCGAATGGGTATCTTAATATGATTGAAACCTGTGTTAAGAGAATGGATGGTTTTATTCAGAAGATTATCGAATACTATAAAAGCATTCGTGTTGAAGATGAATATGAAAACATCGATTTTAAAGCCATGCTGAATGAAATAGTGGAAATATGCAGTATGCAGAACCGCAACATTCAGTTTAATATCGGCGTGGACCAGGAAACTATATTCCGGGGCGATGCTTTTCGATTGTCTGTAATATTCAATAACCTTATCTCTAATGCAGTTAAATATCAGAAAATATCGGAAGCTGCACAATGGGTGAAGATTAATGTTAACGTTGACGAAAAGAAAGCCATCATTGTGATAGAGGATAATGGTATAGGTATAGTTGAACAATATCTCAACAATATTTTTAAAATGTTTTTCCGTAGCACTAACGACGTCACCGGCCTTGGAATAGGCTTATATATTGTTAAGGAAGCGCTCAGCAGAATTGGCGGTGAAATTTCTGTTCAGTCGGTATACGGCGAAGGAACGCAGTTCAGGCTGGCTATTCCGAATCATCCCTACGTTAAAATAGAAGAGTAACGTTAAGTATTATTTTATAGTCGTTTAAACTTCGTTGCTAATCAACTCTAAGCCCACGGCAATTAATTGCTTTTTCTCCACGCCGTTTAATAATTACACTTGCATTTAGCCGGCATTCTTCTTATTTTTCAAATCATTAATTAGTTAACCTTCAACAATTTGTATGAGAAAGTTTGCATACGCCATTACCGCCTTGTTTGTAATGTCTTTCACTGTTGTACCTAAAGTTGTAAACTATCAGGAAGACCGGAAGATGCTTCTTGATTATCTTAACGAAACCAAGCAATTTTTCCTGGATAATGTAAAAGACCTGAGCGATGCGCAACTTGACTTTAAAGCCGCTCCCGACAGGTGGAGCATCAGGCAGTGTATGGAACATATCGCGTTATCAGAACAGGCCCTTCCGCAGTTTATAAAAAGCGGCCTTCAACCTATGTCCGACACAATGAATCATAACTTAATAAAAGTAACAGATGATCAGATCATTCAAATGATAACTGACCGTTCACATAAAGCCCAGGCACCTGAAATGCTGAAGCCAAGCGGTAAGTTTCCAACTAAAATGGACGCTATTAACGCTTTTGTAAAACTGCGTGATGAAAACATTGATTTTGTAAAGAATTCGCAGACTAACCTGAGAGATATGTTTGTGAAAAATCCGGTGTTAGGTGTTATTGATGAAGACCAGGCATATTTATTTATGGCTGCACACACCAAACGCCATACACTGCAGATAGTGGAAGTGAAGAATACGACAGGCTTCCCAGCTAATTGATTTTATTAGTCAATAGTGAATAGTGAAAGATGAAACCTTTTAATTGATTGGGAGCTAATTTAGCGTTCCCGGTTAAAAAAAAAGATCGCGGTAGACGCGATCTTTTTTTATTTATTTGGCTAGTGTGTTTTTTAAAACTTTCAGGTCGCCATCTATTTTATCTGTTATTTTAAGCCCAAGAATATTCGCAATAAGCGGGTAAACATTTACATTCTCAAAAGAAGGTATGCTTAGATGCTGTTTAAATGCAGGCCCCCAGGCATAAAAAGTGGCTTGCATTTGTGGCATGTCATTATCAAATCCGTGATAACCAGGCAGTAGTTTTTTCCTGTTTTTTATGTTGAATATTTTGGGGAAAGTTGGAATTAAAACAATATCACCAATCCTTTCATGTACATCATCTTTTGAACTATAATGCCATGATTTTCGCAATTCATCCGGCAGGTTTACAGTAAAATCTTTTGCCTGTTGTTTCAATGCTTCATATGCTGGTTTCACATCTTCTTTGTTTTTTGCATACAGATGAAGTATTACATCACCATTGGGAACAACAAACTTATTGGTGTCAATTGCTGCAGGCATCGGAATGCTGTTTACCGTATCAATTTCTACCATGCCATGGTCAGAAAGAAAAATATAATTGATAGGTAACTGTAGTGAATCAAGTGTACGAACCATTTTGCCCATAGCCTTGTCTACAAAATGCACGGCCTCGGCGGCCTCTTTACTTTCAATACCATGCATGTGCTCCTCATGGTCCACTTCGGGAAGATAAAAAGTAATGAAGTGCGGGCGTTTTTCTTCGGGCAATGTCAGCCAGTTTTTTACAACCTGTATGCGCGTGTCAATATCAATATCTGTGTTGTACAGATAATAGTAGGTGGGCCTTACACCTTGCACAGCTGTTTCTGAGCCAACCCAGTAAAAGCTGGCAGAAATCATGTCCTGCTTTTCTGCAAGTACCCAAAGTGGTGTTCCGCCATAAAAAGAACTATCTGCAACGGCCTTTCTGTTACCGATGGAATAGGTAATATCTTTTTTCTTATCGTAAAAAGTATTATCAACCAATCCATGATGTGAAGGATACAAACCCGTTGCTATTGTGTAATGATTAGGGAAAGTGAGTGACGGAAAAGATGGTTTCATAGATCTTGCCGCAACACCGCTGCTTCTCAGCCTTTTCAGGTTTTCAGCATTGTATTTATCTGCAAGGTCATACCTGAAGCCATCAGCCGAAATAAGAATGACATAAGGTTTCTTTTGTTGCGCTTCGCTGTTGCTTCTGCCAGGCATTATTTTCTGTGTGGTGTCAGATTGTGCCAGCAGCACAAGAGGAGTGAGGAGTAGTAATAGTAGTACTTTCATAAGTTTCTCGAGTTGTACGTTATTAGTTATACGTTGTACGTTTATCGAAGCGAAAGACGTTATACGTTATAAGTGTTACGTTGTACGGTGACCGAAGCGGAGAAGTTATACGTTGTACGTATTACGTCTATCGAAGCGAAACCAGATGTGTTATACCTTTAGTCAACAGCAAACTCTTCTCCATAAAAAACGTACAACGTATCACTTACAACTTATCACTTACACCGTATAGCTTACATCCAACAGGCCTTCACATGCTACTGTAGCTTTTTTATGGCTGCTTTCAAATGCCTGTTCAATTATTTTAATGGTGTTATAACCATGCTCAGGTTTTTCTGACACGGGCTTGTGGTGGGCAATAGATTGGTAAAGATTTTCGTAATAAGCGCCGTAATCGCCTTTTTTAGAAGGGTATTTTTCCTTTACAATTTTGCCTTCAACTTCGGTATGTAACAACCCAAAAATGTCTTCTGATTCTTCGCCCCAGTGCTTTCCTGTAGGCATTTCTCCCGCCCTCAGTAAAGCTTCCTGCGGATCTTCACCGTACTTAATAAAGGATCCATTATAGCCATGTATCATATAGCGCGGGCCTGGTTCTCTTACAAGCATGCCACCTTTTAAAGTAACGCGCAAATAGCCATAGTCCAGGCGCACATCAAAGTAGTCGTCAACCTTTGCATGTGGGCGCTGCATACGAATATCGGCGGTCACCATCTGTGGCAGTCCAAATAAATAAAGTGTCTGATCGATCAGGTGTGCACCAAGATCGTAGAAGATACCGCTGCCTGCCATCTTTTGTTCTCTCCATGCGTTAGGGCGCGCTTCTGCTCTGTATCTATCGTAGTGCGCCTCGTAGTCATGCACTTCTCCCAATAGTTTCTTATCAAGTACGTCTTTTATAGTAAGAAAATCCGAAACGTACCGCCTGTTCTGGTAAACACTTAAAATTTTACCGGCTTGTTTGGCCGCATCAGCCAGCTGAAGCGCTTCTTCACTGGTATTGGTGAAAGGTTTTTCCACTACCACGTGTTTGCCTGCCTGCAGGGCCTGAAGGCTATAAGGAAAATGCGTTTCGTTGGGTGTGGTTATCACTACGAGATCGACATCCTTCATCGCAACCAGTTCGTCAAAACTTCTTACAATTGTTGCATTGGGCAGTAACGCCTGCGAATCGGACCTGTTTCTTTCTAAAACTGCTGTTATTTCGTAGTGAGAGGAATTGATCAGGAAAGGAACATGAAATGTTTTGGCTGAAATACCATAGCCAACAACACCAACTTTAATTTTCTTGCTCATGGGTTCAAAAGTAAAACGGAAAAAGCCAAAAGTCAAAAGAATTAGCTATCAGTTGTCTGCGCGAAGCTATAAGCTTTGGTGGGCTTTCACATAGCGAATATTAAATTAAAGTTATCTGAGGCTGCATATATTGATACTTGCCGTTAAGCTTTGTGCCCACGGTAAACAAAGTTTTGAAATCAACGAAAGAGATCTGTTTAATTTTTTTTACTTTTTACTTTTGAATTTCGACTTATCATTAGCTGAACAGGAAGTCGATGTCTTCCGCGCTTAATGATTTTACAAACCCGGTGTCTTCACTTATCAGGTCGTCTGATAAACTTTTCTTCTTTTGTTGCAGCGCCAGTATTTTTTCTTCAACAGAATCTTTACAGATCATCTTATACGCAAACACTTTTTGCTGCTGGCCAATGCGGTGCGTCCTGTCTATCGCCTGTTGTTCAGCTGCCGGGTTCCACCATGGGTCAACCAGGTACACATAGTCAGCTGCCGTTAATGTGAGGCCCACACCTCCGGCTTTAAGGCTTATCAAAAATATTTTTTCATGATCAGTTGTTTGAAAACGTTCAACAAGCTGCTGCCGTTCTTCCGCTTTAGTACTACCATCAAGATACAGGTAAGGAATATTCTTTTCCTGCATTTTTTCAGAGATCAATTTTAGCATGCCCGTAAACTGAGAGAATATAAGCACTTTGTGATCTCCCGTATTTTCTTCAAGCTCAGAAAGTAGCTCCTGAATCTTAACTGATTCTTTTGTGCCTGATTCATGATTTTTTATTAGCTGTGGTGCATTACATGCTTGTCGTAGTTTTGTTAACCCGTCAAGAATGAATACTGCATTCGGTCCAAGCCCGCCACCTTCTTCTATTTTGCCAAGCAGGCTTTCACGGTAGTATTGCCTTAGGTTGTCATAAATTTTGCGCTGCTCTTCACCCATCTCGCACCACAGTATGATTTCTGTTTTAGCAGGCAGGTCTTTCGCCACCTGTTCTTTTGTCCTTCTTAATAAAAATGGGAAGATGATTTTTCTAAGCTGGCCTGCTTTTTCTTTGTTAGCTTGTTTATCAATCGGGTTGGCAAATTCTGTTTTGAAGAATTCTTTGCCGCCTAAAAGCCCCGGGTTAATAAAGTTCATCTGCGTATATAAATCAAACGTATTGTTTTGAACAGGTGTACCGCTTATAATGATGCGGTTCCTAGATTGCAACTGCACAACAGCTTTCGCCATTAATGATGCAGGATTTTTAATTACATGGCTCTCATCGCAGATAATATATCCAAAGGAAAGTGCTGAAAGTTTTTCAATATCGCTTCGTAACGTTCCATAACTTGTGATGACCACTTTGTGCTTTGTGAAGTCACCCTCATTAAATGCCCTGTTTGCTCCGTGATAGATAAAATAATCAAGCCCCGGCGCAAATTTCTTCAGTTCATTTTCCCAGTTGTAGATCAATGAAGTTGGGCAAATTACCAGGTGCGTTTCATTGACGTACTTGTTACATAAATATTGTAGAAATGATATTGTTTGCAATGTTTTACCCAAACCCATATCATCTGCAAGGCAGCCGCCCCATTGCATTTCATCTAACAGGCACATCCATTCAAAGCCGGCCTTCTGATAGTCGCGCAGTGAAGCGTTTATTTGCTGAGGAATAGGATAGAGGTGGTGCTTATTATCCTGCAGGTGCTGCCATTTTTTGCGGTACTCTTCAACAAAATTTTTGCTCTTGCCTTTGCTGATGATGTCTGCGTCTTCAACAAGCGACAGATGGAATTTGGACAGCCTGATATTGTTTTTCTCAATTTTTCCAAACTTCAACAGGTAGCCATATTGTGTAAGCCACTCTTCAGGAATAGCGCCTAGCGAGCCATCCTTAAGTAAAAGAAAAGTCTGCTTATTAACGATAGCTTTTTGTAAATCTGCCAGCGTTACTGCCTGATCACCGTAGGTAATCTCTATTTTAAGATCAAACCAGTCAATACCATTGCCGCTTTGTTCAATGGAAAACACAGGTGTATTGGTGTTGTACCTAAAATGCTTTAGATCGCTCATGCCAAGCACCGCATAATCCTTATCGGCCATTTTACGATAAGCTTTTACAAACCACTGGCTTTTTTCAGCTTCGTTAAATGGCAAATAGAAATAGTCGTTCTGCTGTTTTTCAAATCTTGGATGCAATGATTTTATAAAAGCGGTGATTTCCTTTTCAGCCTTGCGGTCCCTTCTTATTTCGTAAATCGCGTCGCTCGATGTCAGGGTAACGGTATCGGCCTTGTCATTATCAATTTCAAACTCGCCATATTGCCATTTCGGTGTAAACATTAGAAAGCTTCCATTAAGTTCGCCCAGGTGAATGCGTGCTTTAGGTTGCTCTTCAATCACCCGTTTATCAAACAGTACACTTTGGTTAACAGGATATGCATCAACTAATGGCATTACATGTTGCCTTATAAAATCATCTTCCTCACCATGCGTTGCGTCAAGGTAACCTTGTGGAAACGTATCCAGCATATCTGCATCGTTTGCACTCAGCGTAAAGAATTCATTTTTGCTTTGCAATAAGAAAGCCCTTCTTTTAAAATCTGTTACCGGGTAAGCCTCATCATTTATCGTTATCAGCGGCAACAGGCGCAGAATATTATTGTTGGTCTTTGCCAATTCAAAGGAGAGCGTTGGCTTATAATTACTGAATGATGCAGGTTTAATGGCTGATGTAGTTAGCAATAACTCATCAACAGATTGATGGAACCATTTAAGCAATAAATTGAATGGTTTTATATAAGCAAAGGCGTTGCGCAGATAAGCGTTTATACCTTTTACCACTTCCGGGGCTGCCGGGTCCGCGGTAAAATAATCATCCATCAGCTGGGTTGTTTTCAGCTGAATATTTTCCCTCGTAAAACCCGAAAGTATTCTTCTTAATTCCGCAGGTAAGGTTTTGTAATGCCTTAGTGAGTTGCTGGTAAGCGGCAAAGATTTGATGTCCCTATGGCCACTCATTTCAGTAATGAGTACACAGGCTATTTTAAAAGGTTGATCCCTGGGCCCCGTAAAATCTATCAACAAACCAGCTTCGGTGCTGTCCTTTCTTTTTCCTTTTGTCTCTGCCGGTAATATAATAGTTTTTTTTATCTGATCTTTTTGCCCGTTACTCATGATCTCGCTTTTTGAAGCGGCAATGTTAAGCATAATTTGAAATTTGAGATTTGAAATTTGAAATGAACAAGCCATTTGCCCAGCCGTGTGTCTAACGCGCTTAAAGTCAATGTCGTTACATTTGAACAACTGTATGGTATCGGCAGTGGGATCATTTCTCATCGTCCCTTGTGTCACTCACTTCAACTGAAGTGATTCTTATCATCAGGGCCGATTATTTAACGTTAAAAAAATATTGCACATTTTAATGCTGCGTACATCATTATATTCCCAATGCTTTTTTCGAATGGAGAAAGATGTTCGCGTTTTCAAATCCCAAATCCAGAATTTCAAATTTCAAATCTCCCAAAGTTTTACGTAGCTTACAGTTATGATTGGAAACAGATTTGTGAAGTTTGATCCCAATGCCAATGGTAAAAGCCGCTTTGAACAATTGCTCGATCTCTTTATGCAATTGTTAACCTACACAAACGGCGATGTTAGCGAAGCTTTACAGTGGATGAATGAACTGGATAAAAAGTACCAGCTAACCGATGATGAATATGGTATGGGCGATTTTATAGATGACCTGAGAGAAAATGGTTATATAAGAGATGATAACCAAACCGGCCAGATTGTTATAACTCCTAAAAGCGAACAAGGAATTCGCAAAAAAAGCCTCGAAGAAATTTTTGGTAAGCTTAAGAAAACAAAACAAGGCGATCATAATACTTTCAAACCCGGACAAGGTGAAGAAATCAGCCCCGATCACCGCCCATTCCAGTTTGGAGACATGCTGGAACAGATTGATTTCACCGAAAGCATACGCAATGCCCAGATCAATCATGGTGTAGAAAGCTTCAACATGCAGGAAGATGATTTGCAGATCAGGGAGACCGATTTTAAAGCGCAAACATCGACCGTGTTAATGATAGATATTTCGCATTCGATGATTTTATATGGAGAGGACAGGATTACACCGGCAAAGAAAGTGGCGATGGCGCTAAGCGAGCTAATCACAACAAAATATCCAAAAGATACACTTGACATAGTGGTGTTTGGCAATGATGCCTGGCCCGTTGAAATAAAAGACCTGCCTTATCTGCAGGTTGGCCCGTACCACACAAATACTGTGGCAGGGCTTGAACTGGCGATGGATATTCTGCGTAGAAGAAAAAATCCGAACAAGCAGATTTTTATGATAACGGACGGCAAACCAACCTGCCTTAAAATAGGAAAGCGTTATTATAAAAACAGCTTTGGGCTGGATAGAAAAATTACCGCCCGTTGCCTTAACCTGGCTGCACAATGTAAAAAACTGAAAATACCTATTACTACCTTTATGATAGCCAGCGATCCATATTTGCAGCGCTTTGTAACTGAGTTTACAGAAACCAACAATGGTAAGGCGTTCTTTGCAAGCCTGGATAAGCTTGGCACCTTTATATTTAAGGATTTTGAAAGTGGCAAACGCAAAACGGTTTATTAAAGCAGTTGCTCAAAAACTGTGGCGTTGCTGCGATGCTGGTGTATGAATACCGGCGTTAAATGAATAATACTCGAACTTATAAGAATTGCAACATGACAGAAACTAGTAAGGCATCCATTTGGGAGAAGATTAAAACATTAGGTGAACTAAAGAAAAGCGGGTATACCCCCATCTCTGTTAGAGATGAAATACGCAACAACCTTATTGAAAAAATCCGCAACAAAGAGAATACGTTTACTGGAATATTGGGTTATGAAGATTCAGTGATTCCTGATACTGAAAGAGCGTTGTTAAGCAGGCACAACATTCTTTTTCTTGGTTTGCGCGGACAGGCAAAGACGCGTATGGCAAGGCAAATGGTGGATCTGTTAAACGAATACATCCCCATTGTTGCAGGTAGTGAAGTAAATGATGACCCGCTGAAACCAATGAGCAAATATGCGAGAGACCTTATTGCACAGTATGACGATGATACGCCCATTTCCTGGGTACATCGTGGTGAGCGTTACGGTGAAAAACTAGCGACGCCGGATGTAAGTGTGGCTGATCTTATCGGCGACATTGACCCCATCAAAGCAGCTAACCTCAAGCTGAGTTTTGCTGATGAAAAAGTGATTCACTACGGCATTATTCCGCGTAGCAACAGGGGCATATTTGTAATTAATGAAATACCGGATCTGCAGGCGCGCATCCAGGTTTCGTTGTTTAATATTCTGGAGGAAGGTGATATTCAGATCCGCGGCTTTAAGCTACGTATGCCGCTGGATATTCTTTTTGTGTTCACCGCTAACCCTGAAGATTATACGAACAGGGGAAGTATTGTAACACCGTTAAAAGACAGGATTCAAAGCCAGATTTTAACGCACTATCCAAAGACAATTGAAACATCCCTTGCCATCACAGAACAAGAAGCGGATGTGCTGGATGAGCAGAAATCAAAAGTGGATATCAGTGATCTTGTAAAACGGTTGATAGAGCAGGTTGCTTTTGAAGCACGCTCTAATGAATATGTTGACAAGAAAAGTGGTGTTAGTGCAAGGCTAACGATCTCTGCATTTGAGAACGCCATAAGCAGCGCAGAAAGACGTTCCATCATTCATAATGAAAAACATACGCAGGTTTGGATCAGCGATCTTGGTGGCATTATTCCTTCAATAACCGGTAAGATTGAATTGGTGTATGAAGGCGAGCAGGAGGGACCTTACCAAGTAGCTGTTAACCTGTTGGATAAGGCAGTGAGAACACAGTTTTCTACTTACTTTCCGAATCCTGAAGGGATAAAGAAGAAACGAAATACCGGCAAAGCTTCTCAACAGGAAAGAGATGACGATCCATACAAAGCAATTACGCGTTGGTTTGATGCTGGTAATCATCTGGACCTGTTCCTTGACATGAAGGATGCAGAAAAGATCCAGGCATTATATAAAGTAGACGGCTTGTATGGCCTTACCAAAAAACATTTTCCGCATGCAAATGAAAGGGAAAGTGCACTGTTAATGGAATTTGTGTTACATGGGCTTGCTGCACATTCATTGATTAGCAAGAAAGTGATTGAAGGCAAGATTGAATTTAAAGACCTTATTGGTAGCATGATGAACCTCGGCCAGATGAACTTTAATGAAGATGATGATTTGAGTGAGGATGATTTCAGGTAGCTCATAGGATCAGCTGTCAGCTATTAGCCTCGATGTGCTTTAAAAATGCTTACATTTTTTAGAATATCAAAGTGGTGATGGAGTTAAATTCATCACCGCTTTTTTTTCATCAAGATCTTCGCTAAGGAAAGCTGATAGCTAAAAGCTAAAGGCTAAAGGCTAAAAGCTGACAGCTAATAGCTCACTGCTACAAAATATTTACTTCTCTTTCAAGCTCAATACCAAACTTGTCGTGGACAGTTGTGATAATTTTTTCGGAAAGTGAATAGATCTCATTTCCTTTTGCATGCCCATAATTAACCAATACCAATGCTTGCTTTGCATGGCAGCCTGCATCGCCTTCGCGATAGCCTTTCCAGCCACATTGTTCAATCAGCCAGCCTGCTGCAATTTTGGTATGCTGTTCATCAACGGTATAACCAGGAATGTAAGGGTATTGTTCTTTGAGTTGAATATATAAATCTGTACCGATCTGCGGGTTTTTAAAAAAGCTGCCTGCATTGCCTATTTCTGCAGGGTTTGGCAATTTGCTTGTGCGTATATTAATCACTGCCTGCGAAATAGCCTGGATGGACAAGCCCGTAACCTGCATTTTTTCCAGCTCTTGCTCAATTGCGCCGTAAGATGTATTCAATACAGGTAGTTTGCGTAATTTGTAAGTGACGCTTAGTATGATAAAACGATTTTTGTATTTACGTTTAAATACACTTTCACGGTAGCCAAATTCGCAGTCGTTAAGACGAAATGTTACAATAGTTTTTTCATGCAGATCATACGCTTCAAGGCTTTCAAATACATCTTTTATTTCAACGCCGTATGCGCCTATGTTTTGCATGGGGGATGCTCCTACGCATCCGGGGATGAGGCTTAAGTTTTCAACGCCGGCATAATTGTGGCCGATGCAATAAAGTACAAATGCATGCCAGTTTTCCCCTGCCTGCGCTTTTACATAATAAAACGTTTCATCTTCCTTCACAACCTCAATACCTTTCAATTCGTTTTTTACCACAAGCCCATCAAAATCCTTTGTAAATAGAATATTGCTGCCGCCGCCAAGAGGTAATAATGAACTATCTGCTGATAATTGTTCTTTGTAAGAAAGCAGTTCTTCCAGGTCGCTCACAGATTGAAACGCTGAAAAGTACCTTGCTGTAGCTTCAATGCCGAAAGTGTTGTATTGTTTAAGAGAAACGTTTTCAAGTATCTGCATGAGGGCAAACCTACGTTTTTGATGTGAAGGTGCAAAGTTTGGGGTTTGAATTACGGAGGCACAGCGAAAGGGCGAAACACGGATTTTTTTGTCACGAGGGCGCGAAGACGAAAAGGAGCACAAAGTAGTAAAACCACGGAGGCACGGCGACATGGCGAAACACGGATTTTTTCTCGGTCTTCATACATCGTACATCTAAAATCGTACACCGCACATCCCTACACCGTACATCTCTACACTGGATCTACATCGGGTACAATAACTACCGATTTATAAAGTTTGGTGGATTGTATGATGGCGGTCTGCTGTTGTATTTCCAGCTTGCATTGTTTGATCATTCTTGCATCGCGCGGAAGTTTGATAAGGATTTCCCACAGGTACTTATTGCGAATGCGGTTTACAACAGGTTCAGCAGGGCCGTTGAGGTAATTACCAAAATTTGTTTTTAGCCCATTCAGCATTAGATATGCAGCCTCTTCGGCAATATGTTTTTCCTTGTGTTTAAAAACCAGCTGAATCAAGCGTGAGAATGGCGGGTAAAAAAAGTGCTTGCGGTTTTCTATTTCATAATTAAAAAGTTCATCGTAATTGTGATGCTGAACAAACTGCAAAACCGGATGCTGCGTATTACTTACCTGTATTAATACTTTGCCAAGCCCGTCCCTTCTTCCTGCGCGCCCGCTTACCTGTTCCATCAGTTGAAAGGCACGTTCATTCACACGAAAATCTGCAAAATTCAAAATGCCATCAGCATCAACTATGCCAACCAAATTTACATGCTCAAAATCCAGCCCTTTAACAACCATTTGTGTGCCCACTAATACATCAATGCGCTGCTGCTCGAACATTTTGATAAGGTTGTCGTGGTCGTGCTTGCCTTTCACACTATCATAGTCCATGCGGGCTATCCTGGCACCAGGAAACTCTTCTGTAAACAACTCTTCCAGTTTTTCTGTGCCAAAGTTTTTTTGAATAAAATTATGGCTGCCACAAGCCGCGCACGTATTAATAACCGGATATGCAGTGCCACAATAATGGCAGGTTAATTTATTCTTTGCCTTATGATATGTAAGCGTTACATCGCAGTGTTGGCATTGCGGAATCCATCCACACACGCCACAGATCTGGTAAGGAGAATAACCGCGCCTGTTTTGGAAAACGATTACCTGTTTTTTCTGATCCAATGATGCCTGCATTGCCATTTTTAACTGTGGCGATAGCATGAGTTTTCCTTTTTGAGGCGTAACAACTGTTTTCGCGTCAACAAGTTCTATAGAGGGCAATTCAACGTTACCATAACGCTCGTTTAACTGAACAAGGCCGTACTTATTATTATGTGCGTTAAAATAGCTTTCAATGGAAGGAGTGGCGCTGCCCAATAATACTTTGGCATTGAATAACGATGCATAGTAAACTGCTGCATCGCGTGCGTGGTACCGGGGAGCCGGGTCTTGTTGCTTGTAAGACGCATCATGTTCTTCATCCACAATCACCAACCCTAGATTGCTAAACGGAAGAAACAGTGATGAGCGTGCCCCCAGTACAATTTTGATTTCGCCTTTCTTTACTTTGTTCCATAATTCAACACGTTCATTGGGATTGAATTTGGAGTGATAGATGGCAATGTTGCCACCGAAGTGTTTCTGTATGCGCCGGATGATTTGCGCCGTAAGGGCAATTTCAGGCAGCATATATAAAACCTGTTTCCCCTGCCTGATATATTGTTCTATCAACTGGATATACACCTGCGTTTTTCCGCTGGCAGTAACACCATGCAGCAAACAAACCTGCTTATCAATAAATGCCGTTGTTATTTTTTCAAGCGCAGTTTCCTGGGCAGGAGAAAGTGTAAAGTCGATGTTGACATCCTTTGGCAGGCTTTTAATCCTTTCCGCTGAACGCCTTTCAGCTATAAGTATATTTTTTTCTACGAGGCCTTTGAGTTGCGCCGCTGTAGCATCAGATTTTTTTAGTAATTCAGTTTGTGTTACTTCTCCCTCAGTCCTTACCAAATGCAGGTAGGAGAGTAGTAGTGCCAGTTGTTTCGGAGCTTTGCTCCAGTTATTCAGCAGGTCGGCAAGCAGGTCTTCATTGTGAAAAGATGGATGCAGAATAATATAGGTTTCTTTTTTCTCTTTGTACTTTTCTTTTAATTCCTCCCACACATAGCAAACCTGTTTTTCAATTAATCTTTTTATCACCGGGTAAACGTGCGATGCATCCAGCAACTGCTGCACCTCGCTTAGCTTCAATTCTTTTTTGATAGTTAGCGCTTCGGCAACTACATATTCATCGTTATCCAGCTCAGAAAAATTTTCATCATGCTCGTCATTCCAGATTACAATCGTTTCGCTGGATAGCTTTAGGTTAGAGGGTATGGCGGCCTGCATTACTTCACCCTCGGTGCACATGTAATATTGCGCCATCCATTCCCACAAACCAAGCTGGTCTGCAAACACTAAAGGCTCGTTGTCAAGTATGTTTAAAATAGGTTTGGGTGTAAATGCGGCAGGTTTTTCGTGAAAGATCGTTTTAACAATGCCGGTGTATTTTTTATTTTTCAGCTCAACTTCCACCCTTATGCCGGTCTGAATTTTATCCTGGAAGCCAGTAGGAATGCTCCATGTATAATTTACCGGAAGCGCCAACGGAATAATAATTTCCGCGTAAAGCCACCGTTCCTGTTTCTTTTGCAGGTATTGCGTTTCGGGGGTATCATATAATGTAGCTTGCTGATCCATTTGAGGCTGCAATATAAGCTGTTTACAAAGAAACCTGCACTATCGCATGCTGCTGTAGGTTTGGCCGCTGGCTACATACCTTTTAAGCCCGTTTTCCATTAGGGAATGCACGTTTTTTTTAAGTTCGGGAAGATCTTTTATCGTGAGGCCTTCTACCGGAACGTCCTGCATAAACACAACGCGGCAAGGCCCCGGCGTTAATGAAAAAAAGCTGTGCCAGTGCATTCTGTTTACTGAATCAATAAATAGCAGTGGTTTGATTGGTGTTTGCGTTTCAATGGCAATGCGAAACGCGCCGTCGTAAAAGTCTTTTAAAGGTTCCTCCGTTTCGTTAAATGTTCCTTCAGGAAAAATGAAGATGGAAATATGTTTTTTCAACGCACTTTTTAGTGCCCGCACACTCCGGGCTCTTTTTTCCGGACTGGACCTGTCTACAACTACTGCTGCCATGCGATAAATAATGCCAAAGATCGGGTAGCGCGTCATTTCGAATTTACCAAGTACACGAACCGGTTGGTGAATGGCACGCACAATAGGAGGAATATCCATATACGAGGAATGGTTCGCTACAAAAATGTACTTTCCCTCCCGGTGGTGCGGCGCTTCGTAAATTTCTCCGTGTTTAATGCCTACCAGGCCGTACCAAACCCTTGTCCAAATATTACAAACCCTGTACATAAAGTTGCCGCCCTTTATTTTGCCGAGGCACAAGGCAACTAATGTAAACGGCAATACCAGCAGCATCGTAACGATAAAACAAGACAATGCATAAATAACGTAAGGGTATTGCAGCCAGCGCAGGACTTTCTTCATGCAGTAAAAATAGGGGGAAAAGGTTGTACGTTTTAAGTTAGACGTTATAAGTTTTGCAATGTGAGTTATCCATCGTAAGTTTTATGTGTTGTTTCGCAAATATTGCTCTTTGCAGCAAAACCATAGCTCAATTCTATGTTAATAAACGTATAACGTAGCACTTATAACTTACAACTACTCAGCATCTGCATTTACAAACTCATTGATAACTTCCATCTCGCCATCGTAAATCCGAAGGGTTTTATACATGGCTTTATTTTTCAGATAGATAAAATAAACTGTCTTGTTTATGTAGTTGATTTCGGCAACATTGTAGATCGTATAGTCCCAATATACCGGTTTAACAACAAGCAGTATTTCCTGCGAAAGATGTGATTCTTTGTAAAGCTGTAATATACCAATGCGCATGCCCGTCGCGTTGTAATATACCTTGTACTGTACATCATCCATTGAAAAGCGGGCCATGTAACCATCTTTTAATTTGTACCAGCTTTCATTGGTTACCGGAAAACTTTTTACGAAATCCCGTACCGCCTTAATGTTTATTTCTTTTCGGGTTGCCGCGTTTGTAATTGTTTCATTTGTGCCGGGCGGTAAAGTAAGTTGATCTTTCTTAGGGTGCGCTTCCTGAGCAGGTGAAATAAGGGGGGCAATTGCCATGATACTCCATACCAGGCATGCAGAGACGAAGGAGGTATTCATAGTGCCAGTTTTTAATGATAGGAGGAAAGAATTACCGATACAAAGTGACTGTAATTTTTCACCACTTTGAAACTTATTAGACCAATGGTAGGGTTGGTTTGATAATCGGTCTGTTTTGGCGTATTTTCTTTCGAAAAAGAATTTGGCTAACTAGCTGAACTGTATATGGGATAAGGCTTTGTGAATACATTAACATAGAAATGGCAATAAGCTTCAGAACGTTATTTTTTGTTAAAAAAACCTATCGGAGCGAGGTAGATGCCTATCGCCATTTCTGCTGTTTATTTATTTGAAAAATATCTATCAGATCGGATAGTTGCTAGGCAAAATCACGCTATCCGGCGGGATATCGTTTTCGAGCTCTACAGGTGCTGCTCCTGTTATAAAACGCAACAGATCATTATTCAACTGTTGCCGGTGTGTATAGAACAGTCCATGCGGCGCATTTTCATAAATGATGAATTCATTATTCGTAATAAGGTTTGCGGTTAGCTTACCGCTTGAATCTATCGGAACTGTTTTATCGGCATCGCCGTGAATAATAAGCGTGGGGATCGTGATCTTTTGCAAATCATTCCTAAAATCAGTTTGCGAGAAAGCCTTTGCGCATTCCTGCGTTGCAATAGGCGAAGCGAAAGAACCAATTGCACGGTAATACTCAAGCAATGGAGTACTTACAGGATGATTGAGCAAATTGATACCAAAAAATTGTTTGCCGAAAGTGTCCAGGAAATCTATCCTGTCGTTTTGTATAGCCTGAAGCATTTCTGCAAATACACTTTCGTCAACACCCTCAGGATTGTCGTCGGTCTTCAACATAAAGGGTGTAACCGCGCTTATAAAAACGGCTTTCGAGATGTTTGTTTCTCCATATTTTGACAGATACCGTGCAATTTCTCCTCCGCCCATTGAAAAGCCTACAAGAATTACATCTTTCAACTGAAGCTCGTCCAGTATGGTTTTGAGATCATCAGCAAAAGTATCGTAATCGTATCCGTGGAAAGGGCGTGAAGATTTACCAAAACCACGCCGGTCATAAGTTATACAGCGTAGCCCTTTTAGCAACAGTGGAGAAACTTGATACTCCCACATTTCTCCGCTTAAAGGCCAGCCGTGTATCAATACTACTGGCTGTCCTTCCCCAAGATCTTCGTAATACAATTTCACTTCTTCGTTTGAAAATGTATGTTTTGTTCGAACGTAAGGCATAAAAAAAAGTTGAGATTTTTAAAAAGAAAAGTGTACGTCATTAGTTGATTCATAAAACATACCAATACAAAAACACACTGCGTTAAGAATAATTTATGTGTAAACAACAGTGTTAGGAGTAAATATTTTGTGAAATGTATTTTTCGCCAAAACCCTTGTCGCGAAAGCGTTTCGGGATAAAAATAGTTTGTTGTTGTTGTTTAATTATTATCTTTAAGCAAAGCTCCGATGTCTTATGAATGATCTCATCCATTCATAACATTAAACAATATTTTTATGGAGCAAAAAAGCACCTTTCTGCTACTGTATTGTTTTTTTATTCTCACCCTCTTTACCAACTGTACAAAAGAAGGAATCCAGGCAACCGAAAACAAAAGCCAGCAGCTTAGAATTGTTGAAGAGCAATCACTCAACACTACGGTAGAAACAAAACCGCCAATTCTTTATCCTATCAAAGTAAAAATAGTCAACAACTGCCTCGGCCACTATGTAGCCGCGCCTGCCTTGTATAAATCCACTACAAAAAAATATCCGTTGATCGTTTCTCTTAGCGGCCAGCAGGAGTTGGGTACCGCAGGCACAGATTTTAATAAGGTCTTGTTATTTGGCATCCCCAAGCGGATTTCAGACAAGGTATTTCCGCCCAACTTTGTGGTAGGTGGGAAAAATTATTCCTTTCTTGTAATGATCCCCCAGTTTGTTAAATGGCCCTCTGTAGAAGATGTTAGGGCGGTGATTACATATGCCTGCCAGCATTATAGGGTGGATACTACGCGCATTTATCTTACAGGCTTTAGCATGGGTGGTGCGCTATCCTGGCAATATGCAGCAAAATATGGTTCTAAGATCGCAGCCGTACTTCCGATGGCGGGGCCTGCGAAATTAAACAGCACAGGCGCTCAGTATATTGCTGATCATAAGCTGGCGGCATGGGGATTTCACAACGATTATGATAATATTGTGTCATCATCAATCACTAAAGCTAACGTTAAACTTATTAACAGTTTCAATCCGGTAATTCCTGCTAAAATCACCATACGAAATACAGGCGGGCATAACATTTGGGATGTTGTAACATTCGCCAACTATATACCAAAAGATAACAGGACTAACATTTATGAATGGATGCTTCAGTACAAACGATAATTTTCTTATGTGCGTTGAAACGCTTTATTTACGGGCGTTCAACACCTTTGATGGAACAGTGAACAATTCAACCATTGGATAGGTTTAAAGTGTAATAAATAAAATATTTTATGTGATTTTCTACTTTTAATTTACTCCGCATTTTAGTAATTTTAGATACTTGCCAATGTCTTGTGAATAATCGGAAACTTCATTTCATTATTTACAAACTATCTGTATGAAACCTGCAAAATTTAACCCGCTGCATTCCTGTCTGCTTTTTTCTGTTTTATTCTGTGCGTGTCAAAAAGAGGGCGTGCAAGTCAGCGAAAACAAAGACGCGCAATTGAGAACGGCCGTGGCGCAAGCAATAGCGCCTAATGATGTTGTAGAAACCAAACCAGCCGTTTTAAAAGCGTACAATGTTAAAATAAACGCGAATACTCCGGGGTATTACATGGGCCTGCCTGCGAGGTATGACTCAACAACAAAACGCTATCCTTTAATCTTTAACCTGGCGGGGATGAGTGAGCTGGGCACTGGTGGTACTACCTTGTCAAAAGTATTGGCAGAAGGCATTCCGAAGTTATATTCACTCAAAACATTCCCTCCAAACTTTGTATACGGAGGAAAGAATTATTCCTTTATGTTGTTCGCTCCGCAATTTACTAAGTGGCCAACAGTTGCTGAAGTAAAAGCTGCTTTGGATTATGTAAAAACCAGGTTCCGCATAGATACAACCCGCATATACGTAACGGGCTATAGTATGGGCGGCGCCAACGCATGGGAATATGCAGGTAAATATGCCGAAAAAGCTGCAGCCCTTTTGCCAATGGCTGGCCCGTATCTTTTATCTAACACAGAGGCGCAGTATATAGCCGTAAAGAAATTGCCTGTGTGGGGCTTCCATAATGATTTTGATAATTATGTTCCCTCTTATACAACAAAAGACAATGTAAATCTTATCAATAGCTTTAATCCGCTTATAAAAGCTAAGATGACCATTCGCCCTACCGGTTCACATAACGTTTGGGATATTGTTGTACCTGCATCATACATACCGCCGGGAAGTACCACCAATATTTACTTATGGATGTTACAGTACCATCGGTAAGGAAACGATGATTCGTTAGAAAAAAAAATTTCAAGTATAAGCCATCTTTGTAAGCCATTCTCAATGCCTTACGGGGATGGCTTAATGCTTATGTAGACCGCTCTCAGGAAAAATGTTGCTATAACTCACTTTTTAAAGTTGATCTGAACGATTTGATGAATAACAACTTTTTGCATATTTTGGTAGAAGCGTAAAAGAGTGGTGTTAGTAATAGTTCAAAACCAATATTAAACGGCGATTTATGTCAAGGCTTATCAGCGCTTCCATTATTTGCATTTTATTTTTAAACAACATTTCAGCACAGGTTCCCCCAACCGGTATTTTACCTTACCGCGATGGCAGGATTTATTATGCATTTAACAGCACTATTAAACCAGGCAGCTTTGTTTCTTCTGTTAAGCAGCCATTGGCGCAGTATGCAAACAATGTAAACAAACATATCAAAGACCCTGCGCGCGTGATGAAAAATTATGTTCTTTTTGAAGATAGCACACGCATCATATCAAATATAAAATTCGCAGTAGCCGATGGCAGCCAACCGGCATTATATGAAGGCGTTGCCACTTTTGTCAATCTTCGGGATTCTATCAACGTAATATTGAATGATGTTACGCTTTTACAGAGCACGCAGCGAAAAGATTTGCCGGCCATTGGCGAAGCTGCGGAAAAAAGCGATTACCGAAAGAACAAACCGGCCATGCAATTGCTGGGGGAAGCCATTGATAAATTTATTAAATGTTATAACGGCAGATTGTTGAATGATAATTGAAATGTGTTATGCTGAAAGATGCTGATGAATATTTCGCCAGCCGTGAAGAGCCTGTTAAGAGTTGCCTGCAGGCGCTGAGAAGCTACATTCTTTCATGTGACAAGAATATAACCGAGACATGGAAGTATAGAATGCCTGTTTATTGCTACAAGCAAAAGATGTGTTGTTATTTGTGGGAGGACAAAAAGAGCGGTATGCCTTATCTTGGAATTGTTGAAGGTAAAAGAATGTTTCATCCGCAACTAATAGCAGGCAACCGGGCAAGGATGAAAATAATGTTATTTGATGCACGCAAAGACCTTCCGTTAAAATCGCTTCGGGAGGTGCTGAAAGAAATGACGCTTATTTACAAAACCATGTAATAAAACCTGGGTTTAACACGCTGCAAATTCATACGCTAATTTTGAAAAGATGGCTAAAATAATTCCTGTTTTTCGCGTGTTCGATTATGACAAAACAATTCAGTTTTATGTAGACTGGCTGGGTTTTGAAATTAACTGGCAACACAAGCCACACGGTCAGCCTTTTTACATGCAGGTTTCCATTCGTGAAGTAGCAATCGATTTGTCCGAACATCATGGTGAATGCAGCCCCGGAGGCCGGGTAAGTATTTCGGGCTTTGACGGACTCGCAGCCTATCATGCGCAGCTAAAGGCAAAAAATTATATCTACATGAATCCAGGTTTAGAAAGGGTTGAATGGCAGCCAGATACGTTAGAAATGACGGTGATTGATCCTTTTTACAACAAAATAATATTCAACGAGCAAACACAGACATAATTGCTGAAATTCCGCTTATATGATTTAATTAAAATTTTAAGCAACTGGTTACAAAAAATTCCAATAGTTACAGCAACTGGATTAATTTTGTCAATTAAACCGATTGAATGTGCGTTAATGCGGTGTAACTCCTGCCTGTATTAGTCTATTTCAACAAGCTACATAAACAAAATTTATTTGGTACAAGGATGAGTATTGAAAGTATGTCTTCGGATAACGACTGGCAATTAGCTTTAGAAGCCCTCAACGATGGTGTTTGGAACCTGAACATCCAAACAGGCGAGGTTTGGTTTTCCGAAAAATGGCACCAGACATTTGGTTATGCAAAAGAAGAGGTTACCACCCTGGATGCATGGCTCAGTAAACTTCATCCTGGTGATGTGGCAGATGGCGCCGAACAATTTGAGCAATTCCTTAAAGGAGAAATAAAGACTTATAGTGCCACTATAAGATACAAAGAGCCAATTGGAGATGGCTACAAATGGGCCTTAAGCAAAGCTATTATTTTTGAGCGGGATGGCACCGGGCAGCCTCGCCGGATAATTGGTACTCATACGGACATTACCGAACAGAAAAAGGGCGAACAAGCGCTATTTGAAAGCAGGAAGCGGTATAAGGCGCTGTTTGAATACAGTGCTGCGATGATCTGCACCCACGATATGCAGGGGATACTTACGAGTGTAAACCCTTATTGCCTTGAATTATTAGGGTATGATGAAAGCGAAGTTATAGGCAAGCCCATAACCAACCTCATTCACGAAACATACAGGCATAATTTTGCGCTTCAATATATGGTTGAGATTCGTGAAAAAGGGAAAGCGTCTGGCATTATGCATGTGGTAAAAAAGAATGGCCAGCTTGCATACCTGTTATATCACAACCATCTTTTCAAACAATCAGATGATGTTCAATATGTAATTGGATTCGGGCAGGACTTCACTGACCGTATCATGGCCGAGGACGCGTTGCGCCATAGTATGGAGACGTTCTCCAGCGTGTTTACCAACTCCGCCACAGGAATTGGCCTGGTAAGCCCGGAGGGAAGGTGGCTGGACGCAAACAAAGCGCTGTGCGAAATGACGGAGTATTCCAAAGAAGAATTATTGAATATGTCGTTTCAGGGCATTACCTATCACGAAGACCTCGAGACTGATCTGGCGTATGTCAGGAAAATGCTCAGCAAGGAAATAAGTTCGTACAACCTCGAAAAAAGATACATCACCAAAAGCGGTAAAGTAATCTGGATATTGCTTACAGTTTCGCTTGTGTGGAAAGCCGATGGAACCCCCGATTTTTTTATCTCGCAATTGATGGATGTAACCCGGAGAAAACAATTGCTCGACGAGGTAAGTAAAAAGAATGCTGAGCTGGAAGCGACACAGGTGAGCCTTCAGAAAAAAATTACGCAGCTGGAAGAGCTGAGCCATATCATTGCGCATAACCTGAGAGGGCCGGCTGCAAATATCAAGTTGCTCGCGGATATTCTTAAGGCTTCGAGTAATCCATCTCCAGGCGCTGATGATGAGAATTCTATGGCCAATCTTATGACGTCAGAACAGGCGATTGACTTTATACATGATGCAAGTACATCCCTTATGAATACGCTTGAATCGGTGCTGATGATCGCCAAGATAAGCCTTAACAAAGAAATGCCTTATGACGAGTGTGATATAGAAGAAATAACTGAAGACATCAAGAGCCAGCTTCATGGGTTGATGGTAGAAAAAAAAGCAGTTTTTGAATTAAAGCTTGATGTAAAAAAAATAAGCTATCCAAAAATTTACATGGAAAGCATTTTGTATAATCTGCTCAACAACGCATTAAAGTATAGCGACCCACAAAAAGATGTAAAGATTACGATCTCAACAAAACAACAGGGCAAACACGTAATACTTTCTGTTGAAGATAACGGGCTTGGCATAAACCTGCAGATGTACGGCCATAAAATATTCAAGCTTAACCAGGTTTTTCATGATAATAAGGATAGTAAAGGCGTAGGCTTGTTTCTCATAAAAACGCAGATTGAATCCCTGGGTGGCAATATTGACGTAAAAAGTGAAGAAAAAGTCGGTTCAGAATTTACAGTCACGTTTTAGGTGATACGCGCTGATACTATTGCATCTGGCAAGATCAACCATTTGGCATGATGGCCTGTGGCGAAATGCTCTGTGAAATAAATTTTTTGTTCAGTATTGTTTACGATCCTCAACCAGATTTGCTTTTTGAGCTTTATTTTAGCTCGTCTTTTACAACACCTTCGTCTGTTAATTTTGAGTATTGCATGAGCTGCATTTTTTGTTCATCCCGCAAAAATGGCTGTTGTAATTAGATGTGAAGTTGCCTACATTCACGCACCTTAATGGACATGTTCTCTCAAATAAAGTAACTCAAATTCCGAAAACGGCCGGCAGGCGGCTGAATCTAAATTTTCCTTCTGAAAAACATTCTTGTTATCGATTAGGGATCGGTTTGTTTTTTGTGTGCCCGGAAACTGTAAAATGTCCCGATGATATCGTAACCCTCACAGGATGAGCCACTATAGAAAAGATGGGCAATAGCATATTGGATTAGTAAGTGAGCACGATAAAATATACTGCTGCGATGAACATTAACGCGGACATTATAGTTTTCTTTTTCAGAGGGTGCATACTGTAGGCTATCTAATGCCGGATCTTCCCTATACGCTAATATAAAGCACCCTCTTCCTTACATTATGCGGTGCTTGGTACAGCTAGTAAAAGGAAGGCATGTTCATTTAATTGACAAGATTGTATGCCGCAATTTTTTGTTGAATTGTAAGGAATGATATTGGTTTATGCCTTTTTGGCCGGAACAATTGCCCGCATAGGATAAAATTCATACCGGTTGATCGCGGCGGCAGGATCGTTGTTGGTGATGGCAATAACCTGCTCTTTATCATCAACTTCAATGATGCCAAATCCGTATGGGCCGGCAGGGTCAAACACAGGACCATATACAATTACGATGCCTTCACTCATTAATTGAGCCCAATAGCTAACGTGCTGTTGCATAATAGCGGTTTCTTTGTCTGTCATATCCATGGCAAAAGTGGGGCGGGGAGGAATGAGTTTTAAGGCGAAATATTTTTTTTCCATAGTAAAATTGTTTTTGGACGGAATTCATCACTAAACTAACAATAAATAGTAAGTTTAGTGATGATTTTGATGATTGATTTCGGTATGTGGAAAATGCATTTTTAGTGCTTTCATCTGTTACTAATTGTAATTATTAAAGCCATGAAAAATACGATTAAGGTCAAACGTTTATATGATGACCAGGAAAAAGGTGATGGATTTACAATACTTGTCGACCGCTTGTGGCCGCGCGGCCTTAGCAAGCAGGATGCTTATTGGGATGCGTGGCTAAAAGAAGTGGCGCCCTCAACCGAGCTGCGCAAATGGTTCAATCACGATCCTGAAAAATGGCAGGCATTTAAGCAGGCTTACAAAAAGGAATTAAAAGGGAGTGAAGCTTTAAATGAGTTAACCGGGCTTCTTCATCACCACAAGATCGTTACTTTTCTATACGGCTCAAAAGAGCGCGAACATAACCACGCAATTGTGTTGAAAGAGGTAGTGGAAGGGTAGTGAGGTATCAGGTATCAGGTATCAGGTATCAGGTGCCGAGTGTAGCCGCACTAATAAGAGTTTAAAGTACGAATTACGAAGTACGAAGTTCATTGATGCAATCTTTGATTACGAATCTTTCACTTCTGGTATTCCGGAATTATAATTACGGTGCCGCACCCAGGTACTTCGTACTTCGTAATTCGTGCTTGAAGCTGTGGCCCACATCGTACACCGTACATCTAACATCGTACATCGTCAAGCTTTTGCTACCGAAATACTAAAGTCCTCATTCAGCACCAATTTGCCGTCTTGTTTTTCGCTGGCTTCGGGTAATTGAAGATTTTTTATTTTACCCGTTTTCTTTTTGGTGATAAGGTCTGTAAGCTGCTTGTCCGTGAGCTGTACACCAAATATTCCAAAAGGTATTTTAAAGCCGCACACACCAAAGTTACTACAGCCATAGGCTGAGTTGCCTTTTTTAAGAAGATGTGCCTGGCATTTGGGGCATTGGAGCGCTTCTACCTCAACGGGCTTTTTTTCTGCTTTTGGTTTGGGTTCTTTTTTTGGCTTTGGTTCTTTCTCTTTTTCGGGTACAGGTTCAGGCGCAATCGTGATGGTTCTGTAAGTTGCAGTCTTCACTTCGCGCGTAAGCTCAACAACCATTTGAATCAGTTCCTGTTTAAAAGTATCAATGGTGTATTCGCCTTTTTCAATCAGCCTTAACTTGCGTTCCCATTGGCCGGTAAGTTCGGGGCTTTTCAATAGTTCAGACTGAATGGTGTCAATAAGGTCCATACCAGTCTGCGTGGCAAAGATGTTTTTCTTTTTCTTTTCAATGTATTTTCTGCGAAGCAATGTCTCAATAATATTGGCACGGGTGGAAGGCCTTCCAATGCCATTGTCTTTCATTAGTTCGCGCATTTCATCATCATCCACCTGCTTACCTGCAGTTTCCATCGCACGCAGCAAAGTTGCTTCTGTAAAGGCTTTGGGCGGAGTAGTTTTCCCCTGGTGGATCTTTGGTTCATGAGGGCCGCTTTCACCCACAACAAAAACCGGCATTACCTTTTCTTCATCTTTATCTTTATCGTCTTCAGTGTCGCTTTCTTTTTTTTCTTTTGCATCATTCGCGTAAACTGCTTTCCAGCCAGGCTCTATAATCTGTTTACCAGTTGCCTTAAATTCAACTTGTCCAACCGCTCCTAAAACAGTCGTATTCGATATTTTGCACTCAGGGTAAAATGCGGCAATGAACCTTCTTGCAACCAGGTCGTATATCCTTTTTTCTTCCGGTTTAATGTTTGAAGGGTATTCGCCCGTAGGTATAATAGCGTGGTGGTCTGTTACTTTTTTATCATCAAACACTGATTTAAGTTTAGGGATCGGTTTCTCTAAAATCGGCGCCGTCAGTGCCTTGTAAGGCGTAAGCTTTTCCATAATGCCCGCAATTTTTGGATGCAGGTCTTCTGATAGGTAAGTTGTATCAACCCTTGGGTAGGTTACCAGTTTTTTCTCATACAGGTTTTGGATATAACTTAATGTCTCATCTGCAGAGTAAGCATATTTTTTATTGGCTTCAACCTGCAGTAGTGTAAGGTCAAACAGTTTCGGGTTGCCCTCTTTTCCTTCCTTTATTTCAAAAGATGTTATGGTAAACGGATGTTCTTTCAGGTAGGCAAGGCCCTTCTGCGCTTTTTCAATATTGTGCAGGCGGTCAATGGTTGCAGTAAATTCAGTTTCGCGATAGATCGTTTTTAATTCCCAGTATTCTTCAGATTTAAATGCATTGATCTCTTTCTGCCTTTGAACGATCATCGCAAGCGTTGGCGTTTGTACTCTTCCAATGGAAAGTACTGTTTTACCCTGTGCAAATTTTTTAGTGAAGAGCCTTGTTGCGTTCATGCCTAAAAGCCAGTCCCCAATTGCCCTTGCGCTGCCAGCCGCATACAAATTATTATATTGCTCACTTTCTTTTAGCTGCTGAAAACCATTACGGATCGCTTCTTCGGTGAGCGACGAAATCCAAAGCCTTTTAATCGGCGAAGTACATTTAGCCTTAAGTAAAACCCAACGCTGAATAAGTTCTCCTTCCTGCCCCGCATCACCACAGTTAATCACTTCTTCACTTGCCAACACCAATTGTTCAATTATCTTAAATTGTTTTTCAACGCCGCTGTTATTGATGAGTTTAATGCCGAAAGTAGAAGGTATCATCGGCAGGTCTTCCAATCGCCAGAATTTCCATTGTTCAAAATAGTCATGCGGTTCTTTTAGCGTGCAGAAATGGCCAAATGTCCAGGTTACCTGGTAGCCATTGCCCTCATAATAGCCGTCTTTGCGCTGGCGTGCGCCTATAATTTCAGCTATATCTTTCGCCACACTTGGTTTTTCTGCAATACAAACTTTCATACAACGTGTTGAACAAGCGGGCGAAGATCGTATAAATATTTTATTTTTTGTTACGAATATGCTTGCCGTAGCGTTCTTCAGTATGGTTTTTTATAAATAATTTATTTGTCTTTTTTTGCTTTAGGAGGTCGGCTGCAAATCATTGCTTATCGTCCCTTGTGTCACTCTCTTGTACTGCAGGATCATTGTTTAGCATTAATTACCGTTGTACTTTTGCATAATGTCGGTAACAGGTTGGATCGGCCGTTAACCTCATATTTTTGTTTTTACTTTGTATGTTTTGAAAAAAGATGGACATGAGTATTCAACACGCATATAATTTATGGGCATCTCAATACGATACCAATAAAAACAAAACGAGAGATCTGGAGGCTGTTGCTTTACGCTCAGCACTTGCAAAAATTCCTTTTGAAAGCTGTCTGGAAATTGGTTGCGGAACAGGGAAAAATACAATGTGGCTATTAGAGCGCGAGAAGAAGGTACTGGCTGTTGACTTGTCTGATGAAATGCTTGCTAAAGCACAAGAAAAGATAAACGCACCGCATGTAGAATTTAAGCAGGCGAACATTACTACTGACTGGCAATTTACAAACGACAAGTATGATCTTATCAGCTTTAGCCTCGTGCTTGAACACATCAACAACCTCGATCATATTTTTAAAGAAGCAAGTAAAGTACTGCATAGTGATGGCTACATTTATGTGGGAGAGCTGCATCCGTTTAAACAATACCAGGGAACGAAAGCACGCTTTGATACGCCCGATGGACGTCAGGTTGTTGAATGTTATAATCATCATTTATCTGATTTTATTCATGCGGCAAAACAGCATGGTCTTGCTGTTTATGAGATAGATGAATATTTTGATGAAGGAGGCAGGGCAGGAGTGCCAAGAATATTGAGCATCCTGTTCAAACGAAATAATCCTTAATGACGTAACAGAACTGATACAGATCAATTAATCAGCGGTGTAGAGGGCTTAGTTAACAAATTTGCAAACGCATATTGGTTAGTTTTTAACCGGGCTTGAAGCGTTGATAAAATATAGCTGATTATCAGCCTTATTACATATTAGTATTTGCATTTTTTTACAACATCAATAGTCTGCTATCGATCTGCTGTAATTGATCTGGCTCAACCACTCAGTAATTACTTGGTTAATCGATTAACCAAATTACTTTTATCTTTGTGCCGTAAACGTAATGTCTCACTAAAACACAGGAAGTATGAATACGTTTAAGAAAATGGGATTAATTGAATGTGGGGAAACAGATCGTATATTCCGATATGAAGCTTTGGGAAAACAATTAGGCTACTCATTCTCTAAAGTGCTGGTTAATGACGGTCAAATTCAAAGAACTATCGAAACAAAATATCCCCAGGTTGAAATTGTTGAGCACAAAGATTCTATTGTGCACGATAACGACATTGAACTTGTAATTGTATCATCCCCTGCAAGCAGTGAACTGCATGTAGTGGGAGAGTTGCTAAAGGCAGGAAAACACGTACGTGTGATTTAGGCCTCGCAGAAAAAGCAACTTCCAATGAAAGTAATGTAAGAACGGATGTATCATCCGTTCTTTTTTTGTGCTCATACTGCTTAAAATAGCAGCTAATATCTGCGGGCTTATTTTGCCTGTTGACCTATATATTGATTGTGCGATGTTTTATCATCATGCTGAAATATTATATTTGTGTACACTACAATTACTCAATTTTTTATATAGACTGCAACACATGATGAGGAAGTTACTTTTTATACTCGCAATTATAACTGCTGCAATATCTGTTCAGGCACAACAAACCCAAAAGCCTCCTTTGCACGGAAAAAACTGGATGGCGGTTACAGGTAAACCACTGGCAGCAACTGCTGGCTCCATGATATTCCAAAAGGGTGGTAACGCCGTAGATGCGGCTTGCGCCATGCTTGCTGCCACCTGCACCATGTGGGATGTACTTAGTTGGGGCGGCGAAACACAAGCGCTGATCTATAATCCTAAAACAGGAAAAGTAATTGCCATCAATGCCATGGGCGTTGCACCCACAGGAGCTACACCAGAGTTCTTTAAAAGTAAAGGATATAATTTTCCTCCTGAATATGGCCCTTTAGCCGCAACAACTCCGGGAACACCCGGCGGGCTTTGTTATATGTTGGCTGAATATGGAACATTAAGCCTTAAAGAAGTGCTTGCGCCGGCAATGCAACTGGCTGCGGGTTACCCGATAGAAGCACAAACGGCTAATAGTATAGAACGCCAGAAAAAACGCATTTCAGAATGGCCCTACAGTAAAGCTGTGTTGTTGCCACATGCAGGCGAAAAGCGTGAAGCTCCGGAAGCAGGCGAGATTTTTGTTCAAAAAGATTTACTGGCAACGCTAACAAAAATGGTGGAAGCTGAACAGCAGGCGCGAAAGAATAAGAAGTCACGCAAAGAAGCGATTTATGCTGCTTATGATAGATTTTATAAGGGGGATATAGCAAAAGAGTTTGTGCGTGGTTGCCAGGAGCAGGGTGGATTGATTACTATGAATGACCTTGCGAAATGGAAACCAGTTGAAGAAGCTCCGATGCATACCAATTACAAGGGTATTGATGTATATAAGTTGCAGCAGTGGACACAGGGCCCTGCGTTGTTGCAATGCCTGAATATACTCGAGAACTTCGATTTGAAAAGCATGGGCTATAACAGCACCAAATACATTCAGACGCTGTATCAGACAATGAGCCTTGCTTTTGCAGACAGGGATTTTTATTATGGAGATCCGAGGTTTTCCAAACAGCAACCAATGGATGGTCTGCTAAATAAGGATTATGCTAAACAGCGTGCAAAGCTTATACAGTACGAAAAGAATGACCCAAACATCGTCCCTGGGGATCCATATCCTTTTGAAGGCAAAACGAATCCTTTTACACAATTGTTGAAAGAAAGAATTTCTTTGACAGACACATCTGTTCACAACGGGCCTGGCTTTGCGCCGGCGCATGACAGAAGAGTTGGAGAAGCGCTCCGGCATGAAGATGAATTTGCCGTAAATGTAATTGACGGAGATGAAAACGCTGTATATCATGACAGGCTTTGGCGCGGAACCACTTCTGTAGAGGCTGCTGATACATCTGGCTGGGTTGTTTCTATCACACCCAGCGGCGGGTGGATCCCGGCATGTATTGCGGGAAACACAGGTGTTGGCATGAGCCAGCGTATGCAGAGTTTTGTGCTGGATAGTGTGTTGAATCCTTTTAATGTGGTAGCGCCAGGCAAAAGGCCACGTGTTACGTTAACACCAAGCCTTGCAATGAAAGATGGCAAACCTTTCCTTGCATTTGGCGTGCAGGGTGGCGATACGCAAGATCAAAACTTGCTGCAATTCTTTCTCAACATGGTTGAATTTGGTATGACCATTCAACAGGCTACAGAAGCAGCTAATATTAATACAAACCAATTATGGCTTTCTCTTGGAGGAACAAAAATGGCAGACAGGCAACCTAAACCAGGCAACCTTTTGCTGAATGATAAAACACCAAAAGCTGTGCAGGAAGAGTTGAAAAAAATGGGCTACACCATTTCGCTTGAAGACAGGACAAGCGGACCTATTAATGCCATCTATTTTGACTGGAAGCATGGAAGCTTTTGGGGTGGTTCATCAAACCATGGCGAGGATTATGGAATAGGATGGTAACCTTGACTGGGAGGCTGCACTTGTCTGGACCTGGATTTATTGGATTAGAGATTGATTGGATTGAAGAATGCTAGATGAAAACTGATTTGAGTTTGTTCGTTCGATTTCTTTGTGTCTTTTGCATGAAGTGCACTTTAAATAAAATCGCTTGAAGTAATTGGAGGTGATGCTGCCTGCATCTTTCACTATTCACCTTTCACTCCTTTGGGCGTGGTTTAAAATTATTCGCGCTTCAATTCAATGGAGAACAACATCAGGCTTTCATTTTCTTCAGGCACGCTGATCATCTCTTTAAAAGTAAAATCGCATCTCTGCAATAGATGCACAGATCTTGTATTGTCATCTTTGGTATAGGCTAGCAGACGCTCCTGTTGTAAATGATCTGAAGCGTATGTAAGCGTGGCCTTAACTGCTTCTCCTGCATAACCCTTTCCTTCAAATTCTGGTAAGAAAGCAAAACCAACATCTGGCGTTGGTAAAAAATCCCTTTTAAACAAACCACACATGCCAATAGGCGTGTTGGTTTCTTTAAGGCACACAAGCCATGCCCCATATTTGTTCTTAAGATAACTTTTTAACGGACCGGATGCGATATACGTTTGAGCATCGGCAATTGTTTTAACGCCCCTGTCTCCAATATATTTTTTCCAGGACGGCGCATTCAGCAATTGCAAAATAAAAGCAGCATCCGAAAGCTCAAATTGGCGGATGAATAGCCTTTCGGTTTCAATTAAATGGTTCGTGAAAAGGGCATAAGACATGCGTGGGCGTAAAATGGTAAGGCTGTAAGATAGTAAGATTATAAGATATCTAAAACCGTAAAGGGCCAAGACCTTACAAAAAGACATGCCTTTCGCTTCAGGTAACCTACAACGTATAACGTAGCCCTTACAACCTCCCTCCATTACCCTTTCCTGCATAAAATTTATCCAACAGCAAAACGCAACCTTTTAAAAGTTATATTGCAATACGTTCAACAATAACACCATATAACTATGCATGCTGCAATGAAACAACTACGACTGCTTATTATTTTGTTTTTTCCGATGACTTTCTATGCTTGCAAAACAAGCCAAAAGGCGCAACAGGCGCAACAGACGAAAGACGGATGGGTTTCTTTATTTAATGGAAAGGATATCAACGACTGGATTGTAAAGATCAACCACCACGAAGTTGGTGAAAACTTTGGCAACACTTTTCGTGTAGAAGATGGTATGGTAAAAGTGCGTTATGATCAGTATGGCGACTTTAACGATCAGTTTGCGCACTTGTATTATAAAGTTCCATTTTCTTATTACAAGCTTGTTGTAGAATATAGATTTGTTGGCGAATTGCAACGCGGCGCTCCCGATTATACATTACGCAACAGTGGTGTAATGTTCCATTCGCAGGATCCGCGTACAATGCCCAAAGAACAGGATTGGCCTATCTCAATTGAGTTTCAGCTATTGGGCGGGTTAAGCGATGGAAAGCCAAGGCCAACAGGTAATATGTGCTCTCCCGGAACCAATATTGTTTACAAGGGAAAGCTTGATACACGCCATTGCATTGAATCCAGCTCAAAAACTTACGACGGCGACCAATGGGTTAAAGCTGAGTTGATAGTGTTGGGTGATTCACTTGTAACGCATATTATCAACGGTGATACTGTACTGCAATATACCAAGCCGCAAATAGGCGGAAACGTAGTTCATAATTACGATCCGAAAATTAAAATTGACGGTAAGATTTTAAGCAGCGGGTTTGTTGCACTGCAAAGTGAAGGACAGCCTGTGGACTTTAGAAAAGTTGAACTATTAGACCTGTCTGACAAGATGAAAAAAAGCAATTAATTCCAATAAGATGAGATTTTTGATTGTAGCGATTGCCATTTGCCTGCTTCCTTTTTTTGCCAATGCGCAAGTGATAGATGTTACCGGGTTTAATGTGCGCCCCGATAGTTATGAAGATGCCACGCAAGGTGTGCAACGCGCAATTGAAGCCTGTCGTAACAAGCCAGGCACAGTGCTTTCATTTCCAAAAGGCCGGTATGATTTCTGGCCGGCGAAGGCATTGCAACGGGACTACTACATTTCAAATACCTCATCGGAAGAAGAATGTCCTTCCAAAATAAAAAATGTCGGTTTGCTGTTTGAGCACATGCAGGGCCTTACTATTGAAGGCAACGGATCCACATTTATGTTTCATGGAAAAATGATCACCTGGGCGTTGGATCATTGCGAGAATGTACGCTTACAAAATATCCATGTAGATTTTGAACGCCCCAGTATGTCCGAAATGACTTTCAAAGAAGTGAGTGACAGCGTAATTGTGGCAGCTATTCATCCCGATTCAAAATTCGACATACAAAACGATACACTTACCTGGTATGGAGAAGGATGGCGGACAAATCATTTTCATGCGATATTGGTTGATGTAGAAAAAGGCGTAGAGACATATAGTTCATGGACTCCATTTCTAAAAGCTAAGGCTTCAATTATAGCGCCGCTTACCGTAAAGTTCAGGGGTGATTTTTCAAAAAATAAATTTATACAAGGGCAGGTGCTGACTGTGCGTGATCCTATTCGTGATCATGTTGGCGCATTTATCAATCAGTCAAAAAATATTGATCTCTATAATGTAAACATGCATTATATGCATGGGCTTGGTATTGTTGCGCAGTTTAGTGAGAACCTGCACTACGACAGCGTTACAGTAGCTCCGACGGAAAAAAGCGGAAGGATGATTGCTGCATTCGCTGATGGCGCGCATTTCTCCGGCTGCAAGGGTAATATCGTGCTGGAGAAATGCCACTTTAAGGGCCTTCATGATGATCCGGTGAATGTACATGGAACGCACCTGCAGATCACGAAGATCATTAGTCCAACTGCTGTCATTGTTCGTTTTATGCATCCGCAGACATACGGAATGGAAGCGTTTTTTAAAAACGACAGCGTTGCGTTTGTCCATTCTCCTTCATTGCAAGTGTATGGATATAGCACTATAACAAATGCAAAACTTATTTCTGAAAAAGAAATGCAGCTGGAGGTATCTGCTCCCTTAACAGCCGCTACGCAAGTCGGCGATTGCCTGGAAAATATAACATGCACACCAAACCTAACGGTACGAAACTGTAGTTTTGAACGTGCCAATACACGTGGTTTGCTGGTAACAACGCGTAGAAAAGTGATAATTGAAAACAACCTTTTCTTTCGCACAGGTATGCATGCCATTTTGATTGCTGATGATGCAACGAGTTGGTATGAGTCTGGGCCGGTGCAGGATGTGTTGATCAGGAATAATACGTTTGTAGATTGCGGCTACAACTCTGGTGACGGTAATTATGTTATTGCTATTGTTCCTGAAAACCATCAGCCCGTTCAAAAATATTGGGTGCATAAAAACATCCGTATTGAAGGCAATACGTTTAAAATTTATGATTACCCGGTTCTTACAGCCAGGAGTACTAACGGGCTATCCTTTGTGAACAACACCATTTTGAATACAGGGTTTCTTCCTGCAAAAGCCCAACGCGCGTCTATTGCATTAAATGCATGCACTAATGTCAATATAAAGGCAAATCATTTTGAGTGGCCGCAACAACCGATTGTAAGTGTAGAAAATATGAAATCTTTTGATTTAAAGTCGGATGTAAAATAACGTGGTGAATTCTTATACCCTGAACACATTGATAGTGCAAGTTGCACATGGGGAGAGGATGGCCCGGCAAAACGCCCGGAGGGATCGGGTTTGCCTTGAATTTTCTTTGGTTACTTTCTTTTTTTCAAGAAAAAGAAAGTAATAAGTATCAAAGGGAACAGGCATGATTTTGTTTGGGTGCCCTGTCTTAAAATTAAATTGCAATGTCTGCGATCGCGGTCGTTAAAGTAAAATAAAATCCGATATACAAATAGGGGTAGGTAATTAGTTGATTGTTGAATAAAAGAACCTAGGCAATATTTAACCATGCATCTTTTTTCAATAAATGCTAGTTTATGAAACCCGTTAACGTACATCAATCATTACAAAATTTTTCCCGCAAATCATTTAATGCCTGCCGTATTCTGGCATACGTAACTTTTTGTTTTGTTGTGTTTGTATACACTAACCTATACGCACGAAAATGGGAAGACAGCACAAGATTTCCTGTGCCAAAGGGAGAAAACCTGCTATTCTTTTTGCAACGCACTAAAGATGCAAATACGGTTATTTACGAGCTTAATTTTAAATCCAGTGGTGTATTGGATACGGAGAATCCGGTAAAAACATCCTGGATCCGCTACACAGAAAACGGCAGACGCAAAGAACTAAGTGCCATAGAAGAAAAGTTTGCCTATGGTGTTGTATCACGTTCTTCAGGTGGGGATCAATACGAAATACGCCTGGCAGCATACAGGAAAATGCCCTTGCTTTTAAAACGCTCAGTGGCCGATAATAAATACCATATTTTTCTTACATGTGGAGATAAAGAATCTTTGCTTACGCGTGTTTTTGTTCAGGTGAGCGGTGGATCATTCTGGAATCCTAAAGTGGATTATATCGATCTTACTGCAAAAGACATTACAACGGGCAGGGAGTTTGTGCATCGCATAAATCCCTGACCGTAGGCTATATTTTATTTTTTACTGATGCGGTAGAGCCTTCCGGGTAATTCGTCGGTTACAGCATATAATGCGCCATCAGGGCCAGCTTTAACATCTCTGAACCGTTGGTTCTGATCGGTCAATAATCTTTCTTCTCCAACAACTCTATTACTCTTTATAATCAGCCTTACTATATGTTTATCCTTAAGTGAAGCAACAAAAAGATTATTCGTCCATTCGGAAATTACGGTGCTCGAATAGAATGTCATTCCACTCGGTGCTATTGCAGGGTCCCAGTAATAGACCGGTTGACGCATCGGGTCTTGTGCTGTTTTTCCGCCGTTCAACGGAGTGCCATCATTATCCAGTCCATAAGTTATTACTGGCCATCCATAATTGGCTCCGCGTTTAATAATATTGATTTCGTCACCACCTGTTGGCCCGTGTTCACTTTCCCAAAGTTCGCCAGTAGCGGGATTGATAGCCATACCCTGCGGATCGCGGGAGCCGATACTCCATATTTCACCTTTGGTGGTTGAAGTAGTTCTGTACGGGTTGCCCGCTGCAGGTGTCCCATCTTTATTGATGCGGATAACTTTGCCGATAGATGAATTCAATTGTTGCGCCTGCACGCGTATGCTGTCATCATGCCTGTCACCAAGGCAAACATATAGCAGGCCCTGGTAAAGCAACAGGCGTGCGCCAAAATGTTGCAAGCCTGTATACGTGGGCGTTGCCCGATAAATAACTTTTACATTCTCCAGCTTTGTTTCATCGGCAGATAAATTCGCTTTAGCTACGGCAACCGCATATTTGGTTGGAGATGCTTCTACATAGGTCCAGAACAGTTGACGGTTGGTACTAAAGTTTTCATCTGTAATAACATCCAGAAGCCCCGCTTCTGCCTGGTACTTTATTGCCGGGAGATTTAGTAATGGATTAGATACACTACCACTTGTTGTTATAATTCGCATGTTGCCGGACTTTTCAGTTACGAGCATTCTCCCATCTGGTAAAAATGCAATTGACCATGGATGGTTTAATGTCTTCACCAAAATTGTTACGCTTAACGGCGTTTGCGTTTTAGCGCCCGGCGACCTTGTCTGGTTGGCAAATGCCGGCTTTTGAGAAGGTGCATTTGGCGGTAGTGTTTCAACAGGTGGATAAGACATCGCAGTTAATACCCGTTCATTTGAAGAAGTAGCTGTAGCTGCATCTTTCACCAGCTCATTCGAAGGTTTGGTACAATTATAAAAACAAAACTGCAGGGCCAGTATCAAAAAGAGATTACAACTCTTTTTTGGGTGTTGTAACATAGCTATTGTTTTTAAAGGTGGAAATTGTTTGAGTGGGTTAAAGTTAAATCGACAATATTTATCCGGCCATTAAAAGTAGGCAACCCGTATAAGCTGTGAATGCGTATATACGTAATAGTCGTTACTTTAGATAATAAAGCTATCCTTAATGTGAGATTAATAAATTTTAATATTGTCCGATAAGGATATGCTGTAAATTCGTCCCACTTAAATTCAATCTACCATGGAAACCGGGTTGTTCACCTACGTTGTTGTAGGATTATTAATCCACCTTATGATCATCTTTATTGGCCTACGCGTCATTAAAAAAATCAAAAGAAGAGAATTAGAAATCTTCGACATTATTCAGCACTCTACATTTGAAAAAGACCATCGAAGCTAGCCAATAAAAAAGCATCATCTATTTTATTCGCGATTTAATTGCTGTGGCGTATTCATTACAAGCCACTCATTTTTGCATTCGTATCAGATGATTTATCCGAAGCTGCGTTAAAACATGAAGCGCGCTCAGTTACTCAAACCTGTAAATCACACTTAAATAATACTTTACTACAACGTGCAAGGATTTGTGAAACTATTTTCCACAATCTTTTGCATTTTAAAAAAATGTATTAATTTAATAGTATCATTTAAATAGCTCTCTAAAATTTTTTTATGAACACTGTTCGTGATATCCTACATAAGAAGGGTAATACAGTGTACGGGGTTAGTCCTGACAGTTCCGTGTATGACGCTTTGGAAGCACTGGAAGAAAAAAATTTAGGCGCTCTCGTTGTAGTAGAAAATGGAAAGCTGATTGGAGTCTTCACAGAAAGAGATTATGCCCGTAAAGTTATCCTTAAAGGTAGATCCTCTAAAGAAACACTGGTAAGGCATATAATGTCCAGCCGCCCGGTATTTGTTACTCCCGACACAACTATTGCAGAATGTATGCAAATGATGACAGACAGATTTATCCGTCATCTACCCGTATTAAATAACGAAGAAGATTTGATCGGCCTCATTTCCATTGGTGATGTTGTTAAGTACATCATTTACGAAAAGGATTTTATTATTGAACACCTGGAAATGTACATCCGAAGCTAGGAACAAACGGTACATTTTGTATTCATTTAAACGGCGTTGAAATGCGCTGTAATTAAAGGTTATTGCATAAATTAACGATATGCCTGCAAGTAATAACCATAGTGAAGCTTTGTGGCCTTTTCTGCTCTACACAATATTAGTTGTATTGTTGTTGGTGCTGATTTTGTCCTTGTCATACATATTAGGCCAAAGGCATAAGGACCGGCAAACCGATCTTCCTTATGAAGGCGGAGTTCAACAAACAGGCTCTGCACGCATCCGCTTTTCTGCACAGTTTTATCTTGTCGCAATGTTGTTTGTAATATTTGATGTGGAAGCTGTGTTTCTGATGTTGTGGGCGCTTGGCTTCTATGAACTGGGATGGGCAGGATACATTGGCGCATCAATATTCATTGTACAACTGGTTGTGGTATTAATATACGAATGGGGCATAGGTGCTTTGGACTTTGGGCCTGATGGTTTAAAAATCATCAAGGCGATGAAGAAATTGTAAGTCATAATATTCCGTTTCGTATAGAGAGATGATATATTCAATAAGTGACAAAAAGAATGCTAATCGTTGAAAGCAGACAACTCATAGCTTATGAAATGGTGGTTAAGCAAAACAAACAATGATGCCGGTAGCTTCAATGGAAACGGAAGCATGGAAGAAGCCGTAAGTAAGAGTGTTATGCTCACAACGGTGCAGGATTTGCTTGCATGGGGAAGAAAAAATTCCATGTGGCCTTTTCACTTTGGGTTAAGCTGCTGCTTTGTAGAAATGGCTACAAGTATTACCAGTAAATATGATGTGGCACGCTTTGGTGCGGAAGTTATAAGAGGTACGCCACGTGAGGCTGATGTGATGGTAATTGCGGGCACTGTGTTTATAAAAATGGTGCCGATCATAAAAAGATTACACGAACAAATGATGGAACCACGATGGGTTATTTCGATGGGAAGTTGTGCCAACAGCGGAGGTATGTATGATATCTATAGCGTGGTTCAGGGTGTAGATAAATTTTTACCCGTTGATGTATATGTTCCGGGTTGTCCGCCAAGGCCTGATGCCTTTATGCAAGGACTTGTTTTGTTAGGCGAAGCTGTTAAAAGTGAACGAAGGCCGTTAAGCTGGGTGATAGGCGATCAGGGAGTGGAAAAACCCAAACTAATGCCCATGAAAGACAAACGACGTGAAGAAAGAATGAATATGGTAAACTTCAGGCCTATTGACGAGGTGTAGAGACGTGAATGGTGAATAGTGAATTGTGAACAGCGCCAGCTTCGTAACAAAAAATCAAAAAGCGGCGGTGAACGGCATTGATGAGCAGAAAAAGGATTTTACCTGTGAGGCTTTATCGTTAGAATTCATCTTTCAAAGAAAGGATGTCAAACAAAAAGAATTGTCAGAAATGAATGGGAAATAAGTGTGTTTGCTAGAAACAAAACCTGCAACACATTTCACCATTCACTATTGACTATTCAACAAAAGTATATGTCTGATGCTTCTGCCATATTAAGTTTGTTGCATCAACAATTTGATGCAGTTACCTTTGTTCCGCAACACACGGTGGACGATATAGAAACACTGTGGCTGCCAAAGGAAGAAATAGTCGCAGTTATCAACTACCTTAAAAACACAATCTCGGCTCCATTTAATTTATTATACGATCTGTGCGGAATAGACGAACGCGACAGAAACGGCAGGGAAAAACTTCCTGCAAAAGACTTCACAGTTATTTATACCTTATTTTCTTTTGACCGCAATAAGTTCATCCGGTTGAAGGTTACACTCGAAGGAGAATATCCGCTGATTCCATCTATAACAAACCTGTATAAAAATGCCAATTGGTACGAACGTGAAGTGTATGACATGTTCGGAATAAAGTTCGAAGGCCATCCACACCTGCAACGTATTCTTATGCCGCTTACATGGCAGGGCCATCCTTTACGCAAAGAACATCCGGCAAGGGCAACTGAAATAGGCCCTTACCGTTTAATCAATGAGACAATTGATCGTGAACAGGATGCATTGCAATTCAAGCCGGAAGAATGGGGCATGCAAAGAGAAAGTGACGATGCGGACTTTATGTTTTTAAACATTGGCCCACAGCATCCGGGAACACATGGTGTATTGCGTATTGTATTACAGTTAGATGGTGAAGATATTGTTGATGCTGTTCCAGAAATAGGGTTCCATCACCGCGGCGCAGAAAAAATGGGTGAACGCCAGAGCTGGCATACCTATATTCCATATACAGACCGCATTGATTATCTCGGCGGTGTAATGAATAACCTGGCTTACCTGCTTGCCGTTGAAAAGCTTGCCGGTATTGAAGTGCCCGACAGGGTTAAAGTGATTAGAGTAATGTTGTGTGAGTTATTCCGCATCTCCAGCCACCTTGTTTGGTTTGGCACTTTTGCACAAGATGTTGGACAGCTTTCTCCTGTATTTTACATGTTTACCGATCGCGAAAAAGTTTTTGATATAATAGAAGCGGTATGCGGCGGGCGCATGCATCCCAACTGGTTTAGAATTGGTGGCGTTGCACAGGATCTGCCAAAGGGATGGGATGGCCTGGTGCGTGACTTTGTAAAATATTTTCCGCCTAAAATAAAAGAGTATACCAACATGGTTATCCGGAATAGCTTGTTTAAAGGCAGGACAAAAGGGATAGGCGTGTACACATTGGATGAAGCAATAGAGTGGGGCGTAACAGGGCCGGGTTTGCGTGCGTGCGGGCTTGATTGGGATTTTAGGAAGAAACAACCTTACTCCGGATACGAAATGTTTGACTTTGATATTCCGGTTGCGCAAAATGGCGATTGTTTTGATCGTGCCGTAATTCGTGTTGAAGAATTATGGCAAAGCCTTCGGATAATAGAACAGTGTTTGAATAACATGCCAGAGGGTAATTATAAGGCAGATCACCCTCTTACAACTCCGCCATTGAAAAAATATACGATGCAGGATATAGAGACGCTGATTACACATTTTCTGAATGTAAGCTGGGGACCGGTTATTCCTGCGGGAGAAGCAATGAGCTGCATTGAAGCAACAAAAGGCGCCAATAGTTATTACCTCGTCAGCGATGGCAATACATCATCATATAGGACGCGCATAAGAACTCCATCATTTCCGCATATGCAGATGGTGCCTTATGTAAGCAAGGGCTATACTGTTGCCGACTTACTGTCGATATTGGGAAGTGTGGATTTTGTACTGGCGGACATTGACAGGTAATTGACAATTGAAAGTGGAGAATTGACAATGATATAAAGGAGGAAATAATTGGTAATTGTTAGATGTTGAAGCTAATTGCTGACACCTGATACCTCAACAATGCATGAAACAAAATATATAAACGAAAAAAAACAGGCTGACCATTTAAAAGAAATGGACATTGTACGTGAACATATAGAACATAATGCGCCACTCAGTGAAAAGGAAATGCATGAGATAGATCATGAAGTAAGCCTTGTGCCTTTTAAAAAAGCGGCGGTTATTGAAGCCCTGAAAATTGTGCAGAAATACCGGCGATGGGTTAGTGATGAAAGTGTGGAAGCCGTGGCCCGCTATCTTGAAATGAGTGCCGCAGAAGTAGACAGCGTAGCAACGTTCTATAATCTTATTTATCGTAAGCCTGTTGGCAAACATGTGATATTGGTGTGCGATAGCATTTCATGTTACGTAATGGGCTATGGGAAAATATACCAGGCTTTGCAGAAACAACTGAATATTCAGTTTGGCCAAACGACAAAGGATGATATGTTCACGCTTTTGCCAAATGTATGCCTGGGATGTTGTGATCATGCACCTGCAATGATGATAGATGAAGATTTATATGAAGATGTAAAAGAAGAGCAGCTGGTGGAAATTTTGAAAAAGTATGGCGAATGAAAATGTGCGAATGTGTAAATGTGTGAATGTGCGAATGTGTAGATGTGCGAATAAAAGTTTAAAAGACAGCGTTTCCTTTCTCTCTTTTAAAATGGGTATGGTGTCTAATGTATAAGGGTTTTTACTTTTTACTTTTGAATTTTTACTTCTATGGAACAGCCGCTAACCAAACATATCGTTCCGGGAAAATCACTCAGCCTGAAAGAATACGAACAGACTGGCGGCTATGCTGCAGTAAGAAAAGCTATAAAGAATGCTTCACCACAAGACGTGCAACAAATTGTGAAAGACAGCGGGCTGAAAGGCCGTGGTGGCGCAGGTTTTAGCACCGGCATGAAATGGAGCTTTGTTCCAATGGATGATAACGCCAGGCATCCAAAATACCTGATCTGTAATGCGGATGAAATGGAGCCGGGTACATTTAAAGACCGCTTGCTTCTTGAAGGCAATCCACATCAGCTAATTGAAGGAATGATCCTCGCTGCCTATGCAATAAAGGCCGATATCTCTTATGTATTTCTTCGCTGGGCGTACAGAAAGGCAGCCACATTAATGCAAAAAAGTATTGATGAAGCTTATGCCGCAGGCTATCTCGGCAAAAATATCCTCGACTCCGGTTGGGGCCTGGAAATGCATTTGCATACCGGCGTAGGCCGTTACATCTGCGGTGAAGAAACTGCCTTATTAAATGCGCTTGAAGGCAAGCGGGCTACACCGCGTTCCAAGCCGCCTTTCCCGCAGGTGAGTGGTTTGTACGGCAAGCCAACAATTGTAAACAATGTAGAAACGCTTTGCTGCCTGCCGCACATTATCAATAACGGCGCTGTTTGGTTTAAGGGTTTGAGTGCAAGTGAAGATAGTGGTACCAAGTTATATGGTGTAAGCGGAAAAGTAAAACGGCCCGGTGTGTGGGAACTACCATTGGGTACAACGATGCGCGAAATTATAGAGGTCCATGCCGGCGGAATGATGGATGGATTTAAATTAAAAGGCGTGCTTCCGGGAGGAGCTTCCACAGACTTTCTCACCGAAGAACATCTCGACATAAAAATGGATTATACTTCTGTTGCCGCTGCAGGAAGCAGGTTGGGCACAGGAACAATGATCGTAATGGATGATGCAACATGCCCCGTTGGCTTTGTCCACAACCTTCAGCATTTCTTTGCTCAGGAAAGTTGTGGCTGGTGTACGCCTTGCCGTGAAGGATTGCCCTGGGTAGAAAGGATCTTACTTGGTCTAGAAAAAGGTACAGGATCAACAAGTGATATTGATCTGTTGGATATGCACACGCAATATCTCGGCCCGGGGAATACTTATTGTGCGTTGGCACCGGGTGCGATGGAGCCATTGCAGAGCGCGTTAAAATATTTCAAAGACGATTTTATTAAGCATATAGAAAAGCATGAATGTCCATATACAAGCTAATTGTATCAAGCTTGAAAAATAATTATTGTACGGCCAGCGAAAACTGACTCCTATGGTTATTCACATCGATAACAAAGCATACAATATCAAAGCCGGCAAAAATTTGCTGGAAGCCTGCCTGTCGTTAGGGCTTGACCTGCCTTATTTCTGCTGGCATCCGGCAATGGGAAGTGTTGGCGCATGCAGGCAATGCGCGGTTAAAGTGTATAAAGATGAGAATGACACAAAGGGCAGGCTCGTTATGAGTTGTATGGAAAGTGTAAAAGATGGCCTTTATCTTTCAATAGAAGATAAAACAGCGAAAGAATTCCGGGAGCAGATCATTGAATGGTTGATGACCAACCACCCACACGATTGCCCGGTATGTGATGAAGGCGGCGCTTGTCACCTTCAGGATATGACTGTGATGACTGGCCATGATTACCGCAGATTTAAGTACAAAAAAAGAACCTACACCAATCAATATCTTGGCCCGTTGATTCATCACGAAATGAACCGTTGCATTCAATGTTACCGTTGCGTGCGCTATTATCGTGACTATGCTGGAGGTGATGACCTCAACGTTTTTGCTGCACACAACCATGTATATTTTGGTAGGGAAAAAGGCGGCATTTTGCAAAGCCCCTTTAGTGGAAACCTTTCTGAAGTTTGTCCCACCGGGGTCTTTACTGATAAGACATTAAAAGAACACTACACCAGGAAATGGGACCTCACCATGTCGCCTTCAGTTTGTAATCATTGCAGTGTAGGCTGCAATACGATTGCTGCGGAACGTTATGGTGAATTACGTTGCATATTAAATAGGTATAATGGAGATGTAAACGGATATTTTTTGTGCGACCGTGGCCGGTTCGGTTATGACTTTGTAAATAGCGAAAACAGGATTAAACGTGTTATCATCAGAAACCGTACAGGCGAAGCGGCTACAGAAGATGAGTTGATGCAATATTTGCAGCCACTTGTTTCTATCAATAAATTAATTGGTATCGGGTCTCCAAGAGCTTCGTTAGAAAGTAACTTCGCGCTGATGCAACTGGTCGGAAAGCAAAATTTTTACCAGGGCATAAGCGAGGATGAAGCACATTTAAACAGGCTCTGTATAGATGTTCTTCAATCAGGAAATGTACATAGCGCTTCTCTAAAGGAAATAGAACAGGCAGATGCTGTACTGGTTGTTGGAGAAGATATCTGGAACACCGCCCCCATGATGGCGCTGGCTGTAAGGCAGGCAGTGGTGAAAACTGCCGGCACTGAAGCTTCTCAGCATGTCCAAATACCCATGTGGCTGGATTCAGCGATAAAAGAGCTAGCGCAGGAAGATAAAGGATTTCTTGCAGTATTGAATGTGTCCACTTCTCCGCTGGACGAGCTTGCTACGCATGCGTCGCATGCAACACCCGATGATCTGTCAAGGCTTGCTTTTGCGATCGCAGCTTATTTGCAGCCGGGCAAACTAGAGGTTAATGGATTAAGCGAGGAGTTAATCACCAAGGCAAAAGCCATCGGGAAGGCCTTAAAGCAGGCAAAAAATCCGGTTGTTATTACAGGTGTTTCGAGTTATAATGATAATGTGATCAAAGCTGCTTTTGATATTGCTGTGTCGTTAAACACAGCGGATAGAAAAACGGGTATGGCATGCGTAATGACTGAATGTAATAGCATGGGATTAGCATTGATGGATGCGCCAGCCTTTAATCATGCGATAGATAGTGTAAAGGCCAATGGGCATGCCACTGCTGTGATACTTGAGAATGATTTGTACAGGCATGTAACGCCCAGCATGGTTGACAATTTTTTAAGTAAATGCGATAATGTAATCGTACTGGATGCTCTACACAATTCAACTACTGAAAAAGCGAGTGTACTATTGCCCGCAGCTACATTTGCAGAAGGAGACGGAACGCTGGTAAATAATGAAGGCCGTGCACAACGTTTCTTCCAGGTTATACCCAATGCGGAAACACAGGTAAAGGAAAGCTGGCAGTGGTTATGGAAGATGCAGATGTTGAAGTCACAAAAAGTAAACGGCCATGTATTGCACCCCGATGAGCTGTTGCATAAAATGGAGAATGACCTGCCTCAGTTTAAAGGGATAGCAAATGTTTCACCCAATCATGATTATACCATTCATGGTGAACGCATTCCCCGTGAGCCACATCGTTATAGCGGAAGAACAGCTATGCAGGCCAACAAGAATGTTAGTGAGCCGAAGCCATTTTACGATGGTGATTCACCGCTTTCATTCACCATGGAAGGATATAAAGGCGTGCCACCATCATGGGCAGTTCCTTTCTTTTGGGCGCCCGGTTGGAACTCTGTTCAGTCTGTAACAAAATACCAGGACGAGCCAAATGGATCACTCCGCGGCGGAAATCCTGGTGTGCGTTTGCTGCAAAATAAAAAGAATAATACCAACGATCTTTTCTTTAAAGATATTCCCGAACAATTTGTTATAACAAAAGATAAATGGCTCTTGCTTCCTAAGTTTCATGTGCTCGGTTCAGGGGAACTAAGCAGTTATACCAAAGCACTCGCAGTGCTTTCGCCAGAGCCTTTTGCTATTATTTCGCCCAGAAGTGCAGAGGCCCTGAGTGTAAAAGAAGGCGATATGATTCAACTAACGGACGCCGGTATTGCCTACGGTTCGTTGCCTGTAAAAGTGCTCGACAAAATGTGCGATGGTGTTGTGTTTGTTAATGCAGGTTTGCCCGGCGCAATTGGTATGAACTGGGGTAATAGGATAAGCCTAACGAAGATTAATTGAAAGTTGATAGTTGAAAATTGAAAATGGAGGTTTTTTTGTCGGAATAACTTGATAAAAATTAAAGCTGAAATCCATGACCGTCATGCAACATATATGGATCGTATTAGGCGTACTGTTTGTACTCCTCAATATTGCGGCTGGCCTCATCTGGCTGGAGCGCCGGATGCTGGCTATGTGGCAGGATAGGCTTGGCCCAAACAGGGCAGGCCCGTTAGGTATATTGATTGTTTTAGCGGATACATTGAAGCTGTTTTTCAAAGAAGACTGGATTCCTCCGTTTGCCGATAAATGGGTGTTTATCACAGCACCTGCCATTGTTGTGGCAAGCGTGTTGATGAGCTTTGTAATCATTCCTTTTTCGCCGTCTATTGTCGTAGCAGATTTGAATGTAGGCATACTGTTCTTTTTGGCGATGTCATCATTAGGCGTATACAGTATCGTACTGGGCGGTTGGGCATCAAACAATAAATATTCGCTGTTGGGCGCACTACGCGGTGCTTCCCAGATGATCGCTTATGAAGTGTTTATGGGATTAAGCCTGATGGGCATAGTAATGTTAACAGGTTCATTCAAGTTAAGCGATATAGTTAACGCGCAAAAAGATGTGTGGTTTGTATTTAAACAACCTGTTGCACTGGTAATATTTTTTATAGCAGGCGTAGCAGAAACGCATCGCCTTCCTTTTGATATTCCCGAAGCTGAAAGTGAGCTTATTGCCGGCTTTCACTCAGAATATTCCGGAATGAAATTCGGCATGTTCTTCATCGGGGAATACCTCGGTGTTACACTTATTTCGGCAATGACGGCAACCATGTTTTTTGGAGGCTGGCTAGGCCCTGCATTCTTGCCGCCGTGGGCCTGGTTCTTCATCAAAACATTTGCCTTTATACTGTTCTTTATATTGTTGCGCGCCTCGCTTCCACGGCCAAGATATGATCAGTTGATGGAAACAGGGTGGAAGGTATTGCTGCCGTTGGTGTTGTTAAACCTTATGGTTACCGGCGCGATAGCATTATGGGTGAGAGGGTAATCGCCACAATGACACGTCGACTAATTGAAAATTGAAAATGGAGAATTGAAAATGAAAAGGCATTTGTTATTTCATTTCTCCTATGTAATAAAAAACTTAGTGCCCCTTCGAGTCTTTGCGCCTTCGTGGCCCCAACTTTTAAAACTTGTTTATGTTTAGTCATATACGAACCATCTGGTTAACATTTCTTCATCTTTTCAGGAAAAAGGTGACGATACAATATCCCGAAGAAAAAGTGCAACTGCACCCTCGCTGGCGCGGACGGATTGTGCTCACAAAAGACCCCGATGGCGGAGAGCGTTGTGTTGGTTGTTATTTGTGTGCTGTAGCTTGTCCTGTTGATTGCATCGCATTGCAGGCTACCGAAGATGAGAACGGACGCCGTTATCCTGATTTTTTCCGCATCAATTTTTCACGCTGCATTTTTTGCGGGTATTGTGAAGACGCTTGCCCAACATATGCCATTCAATTGATTCCGGATTTTGAAATGGCTGAATACAACAGGCAAAACCTCGTGTTTGAGAAGCCAGACCTGTTAATTGATAGTCAGGGAAAATACCCCGGTTATAATTTCTATAGGGTAGCAGGTATGAACGCGGGGGTAAAGGAAAAAGGAGAGGGCGAAAACGAAGAAGCTCCAGTTGATATTCACAGTTTAATGCCATAAGAAATGAACTACCTGTTTTACATTTCATCAATCGTAGCAATTGTGGCAACCGTTATGGTAATTACGCGTTATCATCCGGTTCATGCATTGCTTTACCTGGTCGTTTCTTTTCTAGCAGTTTCCATGATCTTTTTGTCGTTAGGATCGCCGTTTGTCGCCATCCTTGAAATTATACTGTATGCCGGGGCTATTATAGTGTTATTCATTTTTGTGGTAATGATGCTGAACATCGGCAGCGAAGCCGCAGCCCAGGAAAAGCAATGGGTGAAGGCGCAAACATGGGCAGGGCCAACGATTCTTACAGCTATTTTGCTCGCTGAATTATTGGTGTTGATGATCAGAGGAGATTCTGTAGCAATTCCTAATCAATCTGTGCCAATCAAAGAAATTTCGTTTTCCCTCTATAAGGAATATATCATAGCTGTTGAACTAGTTGGGTTTCTGCTGATGGCAGGCATTGTTGGTGCTGCACATATCGGCCGCCATAAAAAAAGATACCTGCACAGATTCCTTCGGGAGAAAGAAGAAAGAGAAAGTATGAAGTTTTAAGTAATAAAGAAAGTGTGAAGTTGTAAGTGATACGTTTATCTAAGCGAAGACTATATTATGTGTAAGGATGGAATCCTTCGCTTAAATAAACATAAATGTAAAACGTATAACCTATAACGGACAACGTAAAACTTACAACTATAACGTACAACTTATAACTCAAAAAACGTACAACGTAAAACTTATAACGTATAACTCATAAACGTATGGCTTCCTACTCAGTACTTGCCGTTGCTGCTACATTATTCGTCTTAGGATTAATAGGTGTATTAACAAGGCGCAATATCATTTTTATGTTGATATCTGTTGAGATCATGCTCAATGCAGCAGGTTTGGCTTTTGTTGCAGCAGGTGCGCGTTGGGGAGAGCCCGATGGACAGGTAATGTTTTTGTTCATCCTGGCAATGGCTGCCTCTGAAGTATCGGTCGGACTTGCTTTGGTGATGCAGGTCTATCACCAACATAAAACGCTTGACGTTACCAAATTGAATGTACTAAAAGATGATATAGAAATTGGTGAAGTGAAAGTATAAGGCTCTGCTGAGCCTCCAGGCGCTGCAGCCTTACTCTATTGCCTCTGGCGATCTGGAGTAGAAAAAATCACCGCAAGCAATATAGTAAGACTAGACCTTATATAATAAGCCAAATAGATGAATAAAGAGCAAGCTGTACAAGTGTGCGACGCAACAGGTGTTCAATCAGAGTTACTACAGCTAGGTTTATAAAATAGATTATCGAGATAGGTGTTTGCTTATTAAGCTATTCGTTAAATCTTTTGCTGTCCCACTTTGCCTTTCTTTTTTGAAGAGTGGTTGAAACGTGGCCATAAAAAATAACATCTTATGCACCAGACTTTATCTCTCATCCCGGCATTACCGTTAGCTGGTTTTCTTATACTATCACTGGCAGGCAGGCGATTACCTAACAAGCTGGTCGCGCTGATAGGCGCAGGTGTAATTTGCATTGCTGCAATGGCTGTGATATGGCTAGGTGTTAACTTTTTGCAATCGCCTCCGGATGGTGGTGCTTATACGGTTGAACTCTGGCGCTGGATGGCTGTTGCGAATTTTAATTGTTCATTTAGTTTGAGGGTAGATGCATTATCGCTTGTATTCATTTTTGTCATAACATTTGTTGGTGCATTAATCCACATCTATAGTGCAGGCTTTATGAAACACGACAGGGATTATGCCCGGTTCTTTGCCAGCATGAATCTTTTTGTCTGTGCCATGCTGTTACTGGTAATGGCTGATAATCTCGTATTGCTTTACCTGGGTTGGGAAGGCGTTGGTTTATGCAGTTATTTGCTCATTGGTTTTTGGTATGAAACAACTGCCAACGTGCAGGCTGCGAACAAAGCATTTTATATTACCCGCATAGGTGATACAGCTATGGCAATTGGCTTCTTTTTATTGTTCCGTGAATTAGGGACACTGGATATTCAAGCTATTCAAAAAGCAGCTCCTGAACATTTTACAAGTGGTTCAACTATTATAACGGCAATCGCCTTATTGTTGCTTGCCGGTGGTATGGGAAAATCTGCACAAGTGCCGCTACAAACCTGGTTGCCTGATGCAATGGCTGGCCCATCGCCTGTAAGTGCGTTGATACATGCGGCAACCATGGTTACGGCAGGTGTTTACCTTGTGGCGAGAATGCATGTGCTGTTCCAGTTATCGCCATTTGTTATGGGTATAACAGCAGTGATCGGAGCACTCACATTATTTATTGCTGGCTGTAGTGCAATGGTTCAAACAGATATAAAGCGAATCCTCGCATATTCAACCATAAGCCAGGTGGGTTATATGTTTTTGGCACTTGGCGTAGGCGCATGGAGCGCAGGAGTGTTTCATTTTTTTACGCATGCATTTTTTAAAGCACTGTTGTTTCTTGCAGCTGGCGCGGTTATAGAATCACTCCATCATGAACACGGCATTTTTAAAATGGGTGGCTTGAAAAATAAAATGCCACTCGTATTTTATACATTTTTTGCGGGTGCGGCGGCATTGGCTGCATTACCGATTGTTACTGCTGGATTTTTCAGCAAGGACCAGGTGCTTTGGTATGCACTTAGTGCCAATGGCGGAAACCCTTTGCTCTGGATTGTTGCGCTTCTTGGTGCCTTTATCACGGCGTTTTATACAACAAGGTTAATGCTGGTCGTATTCTGGGGAACAGAAAAAACGCATGTTGGCGAGCTGCCCGGTAAGCTTATGGTTTTGCCATTGGTTATACTGGCTATATTAAGTATCTGCGCAGGCTTTATCGAGTGGCCGCATAATATGTTGCACATTACTTTATTTTCTGACCTGGTGCAGAAAGTGTTGCCGCCTGTTGTAGAAGCAGAGCCAGTTCCATCAGAAGCTATTTTTCAGTTGATAGCGGTAGTGGCTACATTGTCGGGAATATTTGTGGGGTACCTTTTGTACAGAAAAAATACTTCCATTATTGAAAGCTGGAAGCAAACGCCGGCAACAGTTTGGCTGCGTGACTTCTTTTACAGTGGCTGGCGGTTTGATGAGTTATACAATGTTCTTTTTGTGCGCCCTTTTGTTTTTATAACGCAGCTTAATAAACAGGATGTTATTGATAAGATGTATGCCGGCATAGTATCGCTGTTCCAGCGGCTAAACGGTATATTCTCAGTTAGCCAGGATGGATCTGTACGCACATACGTAATAGGAGTGCTGATTGGTATCATTTTTATTTTAGCCTTACAATTGATTTTATGATACTCATTTGGATGATCATTATTCTGTTGGCCGGAGGCATATTATGCTGGCTGTTGTCAAGATTTGGCCCATCTGTTGTAAAATGGATTGCCTTGATTGCAGTATTAATAGATGTTGCGCTACTGCTAAATGTATGGATGCAACATAAACCGGAACTCACTACCACTACCGGTAATTGGATCATTCAATACCAGTCCGTTTGGATTCCCTCTTTTGGTATTGGCTTTCATGTGGCGATGGATGGCCTGAGCCTTATCCTGGTAATGCTTACATTTTTTCTGGGAACGCTTGCTGTGCTATGCTCCTGGAAAGAAATCAATAACCGCGCAGGCTTTTACTATTTCAATTTGTTGTGGACGCTGGCGGGGATCACCGGTGTATTCCTGGCGCTTGACCTGTTCCTGTTTTACTTTTTCTGGGAAGTGATGCTTGTTCCAATGTATTTGTTGATTCTTATCTGGGGCGACAAAAACAGGCGTTACGCGGCATATAAGTTTTTCATTTTTACACAGGCGGGCGGGTTGCTTATGCTTATTTCTATCCTGGCTCTATACTTTATTCATGGCGCGCAAAGCGGCACCTATACTTATGATTATTTAAGCTTGTTAGGCACACGCATGGCTGGGCCCGTTGCAAAATGGATCATGATGGGTTTTATGGTTGCGTTTGTCATTAAACTTCCAATGATTCCGTTTCATAGTTGGTTGCCCGATGCGCATAGTGAAGCACCTACGGCGGGTAGCTTAATTCTGGCGGGTTTATTATTAAAGACAGGTGCTTATGGTATCATCCGTTTTGTGCTGCCCTTGTTTCAACAGTATGCGGCAGATATGGCCTGGTGGGCAATGCTTTTAGGCGTTATCGGCATTATATACGGAGCGATGATGGCATTTGCACAGACCGATATTAAGCGGTTGATTGCTTACACTTCCGTTAGTCACATGGGTTTTGTGTTAACCGGCATTTTTGCATTCCGCGAAATAGCTATGCAAGGTGTTATTATGCAAATCATAACACATGGTATAAGTACAGGCGCGTTGTTCGTATTAGCGGGCATGATTAAAGAACGATTGCATACAAGAGACATTTCTCAAATGGGTGGTTTATGGTCCTATATGCCTGCAATGGGTGGTGCCGCCATGCTGTTCACTATGGCATCTCTTGGATTGCCTGCACTAGGAAATTTTATCGCTGAATTTTTAATCCTGATGGGCACATTCCAGGCAAACATCACGTTAACGGTGCTAGCATCTACAGGATTGGTTTTCTCCGCACTGTATTCGTTGCGCTTGATGCAGAAGGTCTTTCTTGGGCCGCCGAATGCGGCTCATAAAGTAAACGATATTTCAGGGCGCGAGTTTGTTATTCTAGCAGCATTAAGCATTTCAATCGTGTTGCTGGGGCTATTCCCACAAACGGTATTCGATACTGTGAATGAAGTTATACGTAGTAAGTTATACGTTGTACGTTGATGATAGTAAGTCAAAAGTAAAAATTCTAAAATATGAGGCTGCAGTTAAATAGGTGAGTTTAGAATGCATGGAGAAAATTTTCCTCGCTCAACCGCAGTACGACTATAAATCGTCCCTTGCGTCGCACTCTTGTACTGAAACGACAATAATCGGCAATGCGAAGACAATCAACAATTATTAAAAATGTCATAAACATAAATAATATTTTGTTTCAGGTAATAGAAGGGGTATCGAGTATCAGACTTTTAGAAACGATAAGTAGAGTCTTTTCGGTACGATGAGGACCGTTGCATTTTGGAGAGGCGTAGGTGGGCAAAACGGCCGGAGGCATTCGTGTTTGCCTTGAGTTTTTGGTTTTTTTGGGTCAAGCCAAAAGAACATAAAAAATAAACGAACAACACCCTGAGCTTTTTGCTTTATAAAACAAAAGACTATGACCGAACAACAACTAATGGCGCTTCTACCGTTCATGGTGCTGGCAGCAGCCTCAATTGTTATCATATTGCTGATAGCGTTCCGTCAGGGGCACACCGTTATACAGGTTACAGGCTTTTTATTAATGTGCCTGGTAATTTTCGCTATGTGGTATGTACGAGGTGTATTGCCCCAAACCATTATGCCATTGCTTATTGTAGACGGCTTTGGCGCGTTGTTCACCGGCCTCATTGTATTCTGTGTGCTTATTGTTGGATTGTTCTCCTACATTTATTTCGAAGAGCGTGAAGAAAACCCACGCGAGTATTATATCCTTATTTTTCTAAGTACGCTCGGTGCAGCAATACTTACCATCAGCAGGCATTTTATGTCATTTTTTATTGGCCTCGAGTTGCTAAGCATTAGCCTGTATGCATTAATAGCTTACTTGCGCACCAGAAACAATGCTATCGAAGCGGGTATTAAATATCTTGTACTCGCTGCATTAACTTCAGCATTTTTGCTGTTCGGCATGGCTTTGATTTACATGGAAACGGGTAGCATGGACTTCGCTGTTATTGCGCAAAGGCTGGGTGCGGCAGGAAAGCCGTCGCCATTATTCCTGACGGGGTTTGGTGTAATGATGGTTGCCGTAGGTTTTAAACTTGCCCTCGTTCCCTTTCATCTGTGGGCTGCGGATGTATACCAGGGTGCACCTTCACCTGTTGCGAGTTTTATCGCAACTGTTTCAAAAGTGGGTGTGTTTGCCGCACTGCTTCGTTTTTCGCAGGAGCTGCATCTGCAGAACAATAACGGTGTTATGATGCTTATATCGGCAGTAGCTATACTTTCCATGATTTCCGGAAACATTCTTGCCTTACGGCAACAGAATCTCAAACGGCTGCTTGCCTATTCATCCATTGCGCATTTTGGTTATCTGCTGGTTGCTTTTTTGCCGGGCAATAGTACGGGAGTAGAAGCGGCAGTTTTTTATCTGACAGCTTATGCCATTACCATTCTCGCAGCTTTCGGTATTATCATTCTTTTGTCTACGAGCGAGAAAGATGCCGACAGCCTTAGCCTTTATCGGGGCCTTTTCTGGGAAAAACCTTTTATGGCGATAGTGCTCACTGTTGCATTGCTGTCGCTTGCGGGCATCCCGCTGACTGCCGGCTTTATTGGTAAGTTTTATGTGCTAACCGCCGGCGTGGGGCAACATGCATGGCTGCCGGTAATTGTATTGGTTATAACAAGTGTTATAGGCTTGTATTATTACCTCCGTATTATTAGTACATTATTTGCGGATTCGCCTGTGGCAATTCATAAAGAAAGAAGCCTCAACCAATTCTTCTACACTGCATCATATGCTGCGCTGGTTGTGTTAACCTTGTTGCTCTTTGGCATCGGCGTTATGCCTGCGGTAATTATCCAGGGGATTAAACAGTTTCTTGCGAATTCGTAACTGGCAAATGTGCGAATGTGCAAATATGCGAATGTGCAAATATGCGAATGTGCGAATGTGTGAATGTGCAAATATGCGAATGTGCAAATATGCGAATGTGCAAATATGCGAATGTGCGAATAGCGAATGCTATAAATATGGGCCGACTGTATAAGAAAATATCGCCTTGTGCATCTTTTACTGGTCACTATTCAATCTTCATTAAACTCACTCATCTATAAATATCAACCTGCCCAAAACTTTTTACATCTCACACCATTCACTATTGACTATTCACTAATTCGCTCATTCGCCCATTCACTTCACCAGCTGCATCACCTTTTCTTTATAACTCCCTCCAATAGGTATAGTAGCTTTATCCACTTCAATAGCATTGCCATAAATGCTTTTGATAAACGGCAGTGCCACGATATAAGATTTATGCACCCTGATAAATTTCCCGGGCGGAAGCAATCTTTCCATGTCGCTCATTGTCTGATGTGTGATTAGTTTATATTCAGGTGTGAAAATCTTGAGATAATCTTTCATCCCTTCGATGTATATGATTTCGGAGAAGTTTACTTTGAAGAACTTGCTATTGCTCTTGATAAAAATATGATCCGTTGGGGCATTGCTTTTTTCTTTCGGCTCCTGAGAAAACAACCTTCCTTCTTTGATCTTATTCACCATTTTGGAAAACCGATCGAAAGAAATAGGCTTTAATAAATAATCAATCACGTTGAACTCATAGCTCTCCAATGCGTACTCTGCATAGGCTGTTGTAAGAACAACAAGCGGCGGGTCTTCAAGTGTGCGAAGAAAATTCAGGCCCGTCATGCCGGGTAATTGTATGTCAAGAAAGATGAGATCCACTTCTTTCGTATTCAGTATTTCAGCCGCTTCCAGGGCGTTGTTGCAAACCGCTACTAACTCAAATTGATCTGTCTTTTGCAGGTGCGATTGAATAACCTGTTGCGCAAGAATTTCATCTTCAACAATAATACATTTTATCAAGCGAAATGATTTTTAATGATAAGAGAAACGGTAAAAACATTGTTGCTTAAAATTACATCAAGCGTATGAGAATCGGGGTACAAGATTTCCAGCCTGTCGCGTGCGTTTTTAATACGCAAAGAACTGCTTCTGCTTTCTTCTTTATCAGTCTGGATAATATCAAGTTCATATGTTCCCGGATACAGAAGCTCAAGCAACGTCTTGCTGTTTTGCATACTCAGCCCATTAATTCTCTTAGCTTGCGTTTCAAGATCAAGGTTGGTATTATTAATCACATTCAAAACAATCTGATCCGGCTGTACTTTAATCGTAATATAAATAAATGTGTTGCTGAATGATGTATCAAAAGCATGCTTGAAGCCATTTTCTATAAACGGTAAAAAGAGAAATGGCTCAATAAGTATTCCCTTCGTATCGCCCTCAACAGAAAAACGTACGTCAGCATTGTGTCGCAGTTTTTCAATGTCTATATAGTTTTGAATAAAGTCAATCTCCTTTGTTAATTCTATCCGCGGCTGATTACATTCATACGTCATATAACGCATAATGTCAGAAAGCTTTATAACAACTTCAGGTGTTTTGTCAGACTTCTGAAGGCTTAGCGAATAGATGCTGTTTAATGTGTTAAATAGAAAATGTGGGTTTAATTGTGCACGTAAGTAGCGCACTTTTAAAAAGCTGTTTTCTTCCTGCAGATTAAACAACAGTTCCTTTTCATCCAATACTTTTCTGATATAAGCGATAGCCACAGCTACTGAAATATTAATGATCACCCACAGGCTTTCAATAATTACGGTACGATAAGTAAAAAGGAAATGAAATTTTTCATCCTGTATGCTAATTACCTTAAACACCAATGCGCAGATAGCAAATAACACGAGTTGCACAAGAATGAAGAAACCAAAGCTGATAAAGATGAACAATGTGTTCTTGTGTTGAAAGAAGAATCGCGGTACAATTAGCCGTGCGTATAATACATAAGCAGGTAGCAAAGCCAGGTTAACCAAAAACAAAACCAGCCATGTTTGAAAATCAGTTAAGAAAAAAGTGAGGCCGCTTACCAGTGGATTAATAATGCCTAACAGCAGCCAGTAAAATAATTCTATCCGGTTTGGCGGGGGGATTTTCCTATCGTTATCGAATTCCATAAAAAGGGATTTTTGAAGGGTCTGTGAATCTAATTTTTTGTAATGCTTACACTTAAGTTGTCAAAGTCTCCATCTGAATTATTCCCAACCCAGAAGCCTAATCTGCCCCGGATAGTCGGTGAAATCTTTTTTACCGTTAGTACGGGCTCAGCTATATTGTTTACATATACATACACCATTTCATCTTTGATTTTGATGCGGCAATGAATCCAGTCGGTAGGGGCGGGTGCCGGGGTAATCGCGCTTTCATATTTTCCGGGATATTGTGTGCGAAGCTTTTCCCACTCCCAGGCAGGCAGTGACACGTATTGTACTGAATGGCTCTTCCGCACCGGGTCTGTTGACTGAAAATTGAATGGCCTGAAATAGATCACATCAAATGTGCTATCGTTTTTGCCATGAAAAGCCATTCCTACAAAGCTTTGCTGCATTATATCCTTACCACGGACATCGAAAGTGATTGTGCCTTCGTAGAAGTTGCTGTTCTTTATCCATGCAACACCATCTCCGGATTTGCCGTCAAGATGAATGCCTTTTGGATTGTCATTTAAAGTGGAGATATTTCTGTTGAAAACTTCAATCTCTTTGTTTTGTAGAAGCTTCGGGAGGTCAACGGAAGCTGATATGCTTTGAGCTTCGCTAGTGAATGTGCCGCCTACCACCAGTATGACAATGGAAAGAAAAACCGACAAGCGCATCATTTCTTTTATACGTTGTACAGGGTAAAATTTTTTCATACTCAATATTGAAGCATGGTTTAAAATGCATACTAAAGCTAGTATTACCCTTGCTATTCAAACCATCATTTCGACAAACATTCGAATACTTTCGATAAATTATTTGCCAGCGTAAGTTATTAGGTATCAGGGAGGCGGGAGGTATGAGGTATGAGGTATGAGGCGTAAGGCGTGAGGCGTGAGACATAAGGCATCAGGCATAAGGTGTAAGGTATTCGTGACAAAAGCTGTTAGGTATAAGTTATAAGATATAATTCTTTGCGGGGTGTATTAGAATTAGGGTGGTAATAATTGCATACCATCGGAAAGCAAAACATATTAATCACATGGGCACTTTGCGCCTAATACCTCGCAGCTCAAACCTTACGCCTGATACCTCAAGCCTCATACCTCAAACCTCAAGCATCTTCCTCACTCCACCATTTTCCCGAGCTTATCCTCATTTATAATCCGGATGTTTTTTCCTTCGGTAACGATGACGCCGTCGTTGGTGAGGTCAGTAAATAATTTGAAAACCGTTTCGTAAGTGGTGCCAGCGTAGGCAGCAATGTCTTGTCTTGTAATAGCCACCGCAATAAAGCCCTCCTGGTTAATGCCAAAAGTGTTTTTCAATTCATTCAGCGTTTCGGTAATTCTGCCCTTAACATCCATATGAGCAAGGTTGCGCATACGCTTTTCTGCTTTTTGTAGTTCGCTTGCATAAAAATGCATCAGCTTGTAAGTGAGATCATGATTGGATCGCAGAAGTGTTTCAAGAAATTGATTGGTAATGAAACACGCTTTAGTAACATCAAGCGCCGTAGCTGAAACCGGGTATTTACTGGTTCCAATAAGGCCGCGGTGCCCTAATATATCTCCGGCAGAAGAAAAACGGATAATCATTTCTTTTTGCCCGCTCCACTGTTTATGGACTTTTACTGCCCCGGAATAAATAAAATAGATCCCGTTTACATCATCCCCTTCACTAAATATGGATTCATTCTTTTTAAACAGGCGGGTCTGCTTTTTCATCGCAATAATGTCCCGCCATTCAGGAATGCAGTTAGTACATAAAAAACAGCTCTTTACATCACATGAAACGTCTTGCATAGCCAATAATACATCTTTTATTTTTAATGTTGCCTCGTCTTAAAATATTGTTTATTTAATATTTTATGTGCAAAAAAATAAAAAATAACGATTGAAAATATGAATTAAGCAATACTTTTGCTGAAAATTATAAAATCAGAAATGCGTCAGAACAGTGATCAGATTCCTCTATCAACCTCTTTGAATATCCTTCCGGCCCAGAAAATCAAAAAACAAACGCTAGTAAATAAGCGGGTTCTTTATCTAAGCCTTCAGGCAATCTTCAATGCCGTATTTATCGGTTTTGTTGCCAGAGTATTGGTTTACCTGATAGACTTTATTACCAACCTTGCATTTTATGGTAAATTTTCAATTGAGCCTGCAAACCCGGCACATAACGGGCTTGGCCTGACGGTGATACTTGTTCCGATCATTGGTAGCATCATTGTTGGTTTTATTGCGCGTTACGGATCTAAGGCTATCCGCGGGCATGGTATCCCTGAGGCAATGGAAAAAATCATCCTGGATGATAGTAAGATACCGCCCATCATTACTTTTTTAAAGCCTTTGTCTGCAGCTATTTCTATAGGTACCGGTGGCCCATTTGGCGCTGAAGGCCCGATCATAGCAACGGGTGGCGCATTTGGCTCGTTCACCGGTCAGATTATGCACATCTCTGCTGCTGAAAGAAAAATTATTTTAAGTGCTGGTGCGTGCGCCGGTATGGCTGCCATATTCGGTAGCCCTTTGGCTGCGGTATTGCTTGCCATCGAATTATTATTATTTGAGTTTTCACCAAAATCAATTATCCCTGTTGCGCTGGCTTGTGTAACGGGCGCCGCAATGCATATTCTGCTGTTCGGTTCTTCGCCGGTATTTTCTATGCCTGCAATTCCGGTTGCGTCTGGCGGTTCATTAATCATTTACGCGGTAATGGGATTAGTGATTGGCGTTATTGCTTCACTTATCTCAAAGTCAGTATACGCGGTTGAAGATGCATTTGAAAAACTGCCCATTCACTGGATGTGGTGGCCAGCGATAGGTGCCATTGCCGTTGGTGTTGTAGGGTATTTTGCTCCGTTTACTATGGGTGTTGGTTATGAAAATATTCAGCATCTGTTAAGTGGAAAGCTACCGCTTACGTTGCTATTATCACTTTGCTTTTTGAAATATTTATCATGGGTTATTTCACTTGGTAGTGGTACATCAGGCGGCACCCTGGCTCCATTATTTACGATAGGGGGAGCTTTGGGTGCTTTGCTGGGTGTTGCACTGCTTAATATGTTCCCTTCGCTGCAGATTAATCTTGCTACTGCTGCGTTAATAGGAATGGCCGCCATGTTTGCCGGCGCTTCACGTGCATTACTTACATCTATTGTATTCGCTTTGGAAACAACGGGGCAGTCAAACGGATTACTACCATTGTTGGCTGCTTGTGCAGCTGCATATTTCGTTTCATTCTTTATGATGAAAGGAAGCATTATGACTGAAAAGATTCAACGCCGTGGGGTAAGCACTCCGGATGAATACGAAGCGGATATATTGAAACATGCAAGGGCTAAAGATTTAATTACAGCTGTGACAGATAATGACTATGATGGATTACCCTTTGTATATGCGTCAGATGATCTTAGTTTTTGCGTAGAAGTAATGGGCCGTTATGAAACTGATGCCGTGGCTGTAGTAGAAAATAAAACGGGGCAAAAGGTAATAGGTATTCTTACTTCTGCTGCCATCGTAAAACATTATAGCAGGCAGAAGGAATTGCAGCATAGTTATAATTCGCCAAAGCATGTAAAAAGGCTGCTGGTGCGTGGGCGTAAAATAATGAATAAAGCGTAAGATCAGTATCGTGAAAACCTTGTTGCAGGCATCGCTGATCACGCTTTCATTTGATGGCTTTTAGTCACTCAGTGAATTGTAGAAGCCAAAAAAAACAATTATTAATCTTTAAAATAAAAAGCATGAATTACGATTATCAACAAACAAGTTTTTCAAAGGCGGTACTGACAGGGTTATTCGCCGGTTTAATGGCCACACTGGCGTGTCTCGCGTACGATTTCTTTTACAGGTTGAATACCGGGTTTACCATGTCGGCCATCATTAATGTTCCTTCTATTATTATCGTTTGTCACATACTCTTGCTGGTCTGCGGTATGGTTTATTTTGTATTTAAAAACAGGATAAAACAGGGCAGCATATTGTTTATAGTATTATTGGTAGTCCTAACTGTATTTCTCGTTGTTAAAGCTGAAGGAGTTGAGCGTTCTCCCATTCACCAACTTACTGTGCAATTCAGAGGTTTGTTGCTTGGTATGACGGTCATCATCGGCCTTTGTGCTTCATTCCTAATTCCGTATTTATCTGGTAATAAGAAGTTCGAGGAAAACGTATTATAAGTCAAAAGCAAAAGATTATAAAAAGGCTGTTGTAAATCGGAGAGGTTATCAAAATGACATACCTCGCCTTGTTTTTACCGTACCCTTCTCTTGAATTTTTGATGCTGATTTTTTGTATCTGAATGCACTCTGTACATGTTAACGGCTCACTTTATTAAGTGTGCCGTTTTTTATTACTGATTGATTAATACAATGTCAATTGAACAGCTCTCACCGCTTTTACTTCACCTCCAATCGTATATACTTCACTTTCTTCGTAACGTGACGCAACAACAACGCGGGTGCCATTAGCATGTTTCCTGAATAAGTTCAACACGAGTTCGGGATCGTTGTTGTCTTTGGAAAGATGGGAGAGTAGAAGATGGCTCATAAATGAAGGCCGGTGTACTGTAAACAGTGCCAGCGCCTGGGCGTTGGAAAGATGCCCCATTCCGCCGCGTATGCGGTTTTTGAGATAGATGGGGTAACGGCCATTCTCCAGCATTAACTCGTCATAATTAGCCTCAAGAAAAGCCGCATGGCACTGCTGAAAATGCCTGATCACATGCTCGCAGGGAGCACCTATATCTGTAAAGATGCCTATCCGGATCTCTTCAGACGCGACAATAAAACTGTGCGGCTCCGCGGCATCGTGAAACTTAGGAAACGCTGTAACGGTAAGCTCTTCAATATTCACCGGTTCGTATGCCTTAAACGAAAATACATTTTCGTGTTTTAGCGCCAGCCCTCCATTTTGTAAAGTAGGTTCCGTTATATAAACAGGCAGGTTGTATTTGCTTGCAAGCACAGCAACGCCTCTGATGTGATCGGTATGTTCGTGCGAAATAAAAATTGCCCGTACTTTTTTTATATCCAGGCCGATGCGTTTCATGCGTTTTTCAGTCTCACGGCAAGAGATGCCAGCGTCAATAAGCACAGCATTTTTGCTGTTGCCCACGTAGTAACAGTTGCCGTTGCTGCCCGAATTCAAGGATGCGATAGATAAAGACATTGATGCAAAGGAATTTAATTTTTTTGATTTACGGATGATCGTTGAATAATCAATTCACCATCAATGTTGGAAGTGACCATTTTCTTTTTTCCTGCAATTTTATCCAGCAGAATATGGAGCGATTGTTTGCCCATTTCTTCAATAGGTTGTTTAATGTAGGTAAGGGGCGCATAAAATAAATCTGCCGCTTCAGTTTCATCGAAACTCACAATGCCAAGTTCTTGCGGTACCTGGATGCGCAGCCTGTTAATGTATTTAATTCCGCAGCTGGCAAGCGTGTTGGAGGTGAAAAACAGCGCATCGACCGGCTGCTGAAGCAATCGGTCAATTGCTTTTTCTACTTCGGAATGTTGGCAGGCCATTGCCAATTCTTTCAGGCGGCTTTTTTTGAAAGGCAATTGATTATTTCTGATCGCAGTAATATAGCCGCGTGTGCGTTCCTGCAGGTGCACCAGCGACGTTTTATAGGCTATCATTCCAATGTTTCTGTAACCTTGTTTAGCCAGGTGGTCCACCGCTGCATATGCGGCCCCGAAATTATTAACGCTCACATGGTTAGCTTTCACTTCCGGGAAATAACGGTCGAGCAATACAAATGGAATGGTTGATTTTTGAAGGTAACGGACCTGGGTTTGTGTATTTTCAACAGGGCAAATGATAATGCCATCAACCTGCCTTTCTAAAAAAATGTTGATCAGCTTGGCAGATTTTTCCGCATTCTCGCCGGAACTGCCGAGTATAACTGTATAATCATTCTTTTCAGCCTCGTCCTCAATGGCCCGTGCTATTTGAGAAGAAAACGGATTTGAAATATCAGCCACAATCAACCCGATTGTGTTGGTTTTATTGGTCTTAAGGCTTTTGGCAATCTGATTTGGATGGTAGTGCAGGGCTGCGGCAGTTTTTTTAATTTTTTCTGCAAGGCCCTGGCTCACACGATTTCGACGCTTGTCGTTCAAAACATATGAGACAAGTGCAGTTGATACGCCAACTTTCTGTGCAATATCCTTTAAAGACACTTTTCTATTCATAAATTAAATGGCGTGAGATGTAAGGTTTAAGGCATCAGGTTTCAGTCTTGTACTTTATGCCCCGCACCTCAGCCTTAATTCACTATTTAACAAAATTATCGTTTAACATATAACCGTTTACATTTAAATTTGATGTACCCAATTTAAAAAAATACCTTGCTACAAAAGCGTTTTTCAATCATCTTGAATTGTATATTTGAGATCTCCGATTTAGCACTTGCCGGAAATTTATAACATGAGTTGGAAAAAAAAGTTTAGCATTACAATAGCGATCATAGCGGTTCTGGCCGTGATGGTTCGTCCTGCGCTAAGCCATAATTCAACATTGTTACGAGTAATGAGGTCCGTAGGTACAGAAAGCATTTTTATACAGAAAGCAGTTAAGAAGAGAAACAATGAATTTGATGTTGCCGAGCTGGCTGCCGAAGAAAATGCATACTATACTAAAAAATTGTTGATGCCATCTGTTAGATCGCTTTGCAAGATGGATCGCAATGTAATCTCAGAAATGTCCGCGAGCGCTTTCTTTCACCGCTTTATGCAGAAAACTGACCTGCTCTCACGGTTCCAGGTCAAACCCGATAATCACCATTACCTGCCCATATCGGTTTTCCTTATCTGATTGTCATCCTTGTGTCAAGTCATGTACGCCTGATAACGGGCGTAAACTTCCATTATTATCATTTCGCATGATCTGTTTATGATTGAATTTCCAGTACCCAACCGTAAATGAAATTCTATTGTAGCAAGATTCGACCGAAAAAAATTACATCAAGGATGAAAAGAGTATTTGTTTCAGTCATTTTACTGATCTGTGTTCGCTCGTATGCCCAGCCGGTACTGAGCTTGAAGGATGCTTTGCAAAAAGTAAGGGACAACTATCCCTCAATAAAAATGAAAGCCTCGCTTGTTCAGTCGGCTCAATACACATTGAATGCGGGCAAAAAAGATTATCTGCCGGAACTAACGGTTGCGCAACAGTTTAGCTATGCAACAGATAATGGTGTTAACGGGACCAGCTTTTCAAATAATGGTACCGTGCTGGCAGTATCAGGAGGCGTGAGGCCTCAGAATATATATACGCCTGTAGCGGGCAACATCAGCTCGTTGATAATTAACTGGCACGCATTCACATTCGGAAGAATACAACAACAGGTTAATTATGCTGCATCAAGATTACAATACAGCCGCAACGATCTCGATAATGAAATATTTCAACAACAGATTAAAGCCGTTGATGCTTACCTGTTGCTTGAACTTGCACAAAAACTTGTACAGGTACGGCAGGATAATTTGCAAAGAGCACTTGCTTTCCAGGAATATGTACTAGCCAGGTCTGGCGCGGGATTGCTGCCCGGCGCGGACTCATCACATGCAAATGCAGAAGTGGCCAGCGCTCAGCTGGCATTGTTGCAGGGAGAGCAGGAGGTAGCATATCAGAAAATTCAACTCTCACAACTTACCGCCGTTAATGCAGACAGCCTTCTTATTGACACAATGCAATATCTGCAAAGCATTCCTGTTGCGTTAAAAAATGACTCGCTTTCAGTTGTCAATAATCCGGCAATTCAACTGGCAAAAGCAGATGTTGATGCGCAGACACAGCGTTCTCTTATGATTAAAAAATCCGTGCTGCCAAATGTGGATGTTATAGGTGCCGGTATGGCAAGAGGCTCCGGAATAAGTAACACCACCGGCGATTATAAAAGCGCTATTTCCGATGGATTGCCCTACCAGGCTTACAACTACCTGGTAGGTGTTGGATTAAACTGGAACATACTGTCACTTGTAAAAAACAAGCAGCAGTACCAGGCCGCAAAGCAGGATATACATGCATCAGAATATAAATTGGAAGAAAACGAACTGATTATTCAACGGCAATTGAAAAATGCTGCGTTGCAATATAAGCTGTCGCTGCAGCAGGCAAAAGTTGCACCTGTTCAATATAGCTCGGCGTTAGAAGCTTATAATCAGTCCAACGCAAGGTACCAGGCGGGTTTGGCCACATTGCCCGAGCAGCAGGAAGCCTTATATACACTCACCAGGTCTGATGTTGACAAGGCTGTTGCCAACAACAACGCATGGCGCTCACTGCTGCAAATAGCTGCAGCAACTGGTGATCTTCAAATTTTTCTCCAACAATAAACGCATACGCTGATGAAAAATATTATACGATCGGCATTAAGAAAACCAATTACAGTAATTGTACTTGTGATAGGTATTGTTTTTTTCTCCGTGCTGGCAATTAAAACAATTAAGGTGGATATTTTCCCTGCGCTGGATGTGCCCACCATTTATGTAGCGCAGCCCTATGGTGGTGTTAGCCCCGACCAGATGGATGGTTTTTTTGCGGCCACTTACCAGAACAACTTTCTGTATGTAACGGGTGTAAAGGACATTGAAATGAAAAGTACGCAAGGCTTGTGCCTGCTAAAAGTAACTTTTTACCCCGGCACAAATATGGGACAGGCACAGGCAGAAATGGCTACAAACATAAGCCGCGCACAGGCATCATTGCCACCGGGCTCTGTACCTCCGCAGGTAATCCGTTTTGATGCAAGCAGTATTCCTGTGGGTCAGCTTGTTTTTTCCAGTGAACATCATAGCCTTGCTGAAATTCAGGATTTTGCCATGAACCGCATAAGGCCGATGTTTTCAGCCATTCCGGGGGTTGCTTCTCCGCCGGCTTTTGGTGGTAACCAGCGCACTATTATCGTAAAGATCAATCCTGATCTGATGCGCAGCCATAACCTTACTCCGGAACAAATTGTTGCAGCTGTAGCGCGCAATAATGTGCCTTCAGCGGCAGGTAATGTGCGTATCGGTGATAAAACGTATATCGCGCCACTTAATACGCTTGAGGGCGATCCCTCTGAGTTTTTGAATATTCCTATCAATACAGGAAGTGGCCCAACTGTTTTTGTAAGAGACATTGGTTCCGTAGAAGATGCTGCTGATATCACTACGGGGTATGCGTTGATTAATGGACGCAGAGCTGTATATATTCCGGTGATTAAAAAAGCGGATGCTTCTACATTAGATGTGGTTAATAATATTAAAGCTTCTCTTTCTAAACTACAGGCCTCTATTCCGGAGGATGTGAAGTTATCTTACGAATTTGACCAGTCGGTTTATGTAACCAACGCTATCAAAAACCTGGTAAGTGAAGGTGCATTGGGTGCGCTGCTTACAGGCTTAATGGTATTGTTGTTTTTAAGAGATTGGCGCAGTGTAATTATTGTGGTACTTACCATTCCACTTTCGCTGCTTACGAGTATTATCTTCTTGAATATAGCAGGGCAAACAATCAACATCATGACGCTTAGCGGCCTTGCATTGGCGATAGGAATATTGGTGGATCAGGCAACGGTAACCATAGAGAATATTCACCAGCATATGGAAATGCATAAGCCAAAAATGCAGGCAATCTGGGATGCGTGTAAAGAGATCGTATTTTCTGAATTCCTCATTACCTTATGTATTCTCGCTGTATTTGCGCCAGCATTTATTATGCAGGGTATACCTAAATCCATGTTTTTGCCAATGGCGCTGGCGGTGGGTTTTTCCATGATAGCCTCGTTTGTACTTGCCCAAACGCTGGTACCTGTTCTTGCCAACTGGATGCTGAAAGTGCATAAGGTAAAATATCACGCGGACCAAAGTATTCATACTGCGGAAGTGGAAAAAGTGATGTATGAAGAAAGAGTTACCGAGGAGCATTTGCGTGACGAGGAACCTGAGAAGGTGAAGGGGTTTGATAAGTTCAAACGGTTTTATCACAAGCTGTTGGAAAAAATGCAGCGCAGGAGAAAGATTGTTATTGCAGGATATTTTGCACTTGCCATTGGCGTTATAGCCGGCTGCTTTTCAATTATTGGTACAGACATTTTGCCTAAGTCTAACAGCGGCCAATTTCAACTGCGGATAAAAGAACCTGATGGAACGCAGTTTGAAAAGACTGAACTGGATATGCTAAAAGTGCTGAGCCTGATTGATAAACGTGTAGGTAAGCAGAACGTTAAAATAACATCTGCTTTTGTGGGAACAACGCCTGCTAACTATGGAAGCGCGCCTATCTTCTTATATACTTCAGGCCCGCATGAAGGTGTTTTACAAGTAGCGTTGGACGAGGATTACAAGACGAATATCGCATTATTGAAAGAAGATCTTCGCGGAGATATTGCTAAGGCATTGCCACAATTAAAAGCATCATTTGAACCTGTTGAGCTTGTTGAAAAAATTATGAGCCAGGGTTCTCCAACACCTATCCAGATTTCAGTTGGAGCGAAAAATTTAAGGGAAGCAGAAGCTTATGCTAAAAAGGTTATGGAACGGCTTAAGGGCTTTGCATATTTGAGAGACGTGCAGATAGCGCAACCATTGCATTCACCTGCTATCCGCGCAAATGTTGACCGTGAAATGGCTGCGCAGTTGGGGACAACAACCTATCAGATTTCCCGTTCGTTAATTCCATCTACATCTTCCAGCCGTTTTACAGACAAAAACTTTTGGCTTGACCCCAAGTCTGGCCTTGGTTACCAGGTGCAGGTGCAGGTGCCGGAAAATCAAATGACATCCGTAAACAGTTTTGCAGAAACGCCTATCGGCAATGGTGATCAGCACTTGATATTAGGACAGGTGGCTAGTATTCATTTTGAGACGATGGCTGGTGAAATTGATAGAAAAGGTCCGAACAGGCTGGTAACCATTACTGCGAATATTTACAATAAAGATCTGGGAACGGCGGGCAAGGATATCTCACACACATTATCTTCCATGGAAAAACCTCCGCGCGGAGTAACGGTAGAATCTAGAGGGCAGCTGTCTTTACTGGATGATACGCTCGGTAGTTTGCAAACAGGATTGCTCGTTTCTATTATTGTAATATTCCTGCTGCTGGCCGCTAACTTTCAGTCATTCAAATTATCCCTGGCAATCCTATCAACCATTCCGGCGGTTATTGCTGGTTCGCTTGTTATGTTGTTAGTGTGCGGAGCAACGCTGAACCTTCAATCTTACATGGGTATTATTATGAGCGTGGGTGTAAGCGTAGCGAATGCCATCTTAATGATCACAAACGCTGAGCATGTAAGGCTTGAATGCGGCGACGCTTCAAGAGCTGCGGTGATGGCTGCCAATAGCCGTATTCGCCCCATCTTAATGACGAGCATTGCGATGGTTGCTGGCATGATACCAATGGCAAGCGGATTGGGTGAAGGAGGAGACCAGGTTGCTCCGCTCGGGCAGGCTGTAATTGGCGGGTTAATTGCATCCACATTCACGTCATTATTGGTACTACCTAATGTGTTTACATGGGCACAAAAAAGAGCATCGTTAAAATCCGTTTCATTAGACCCGGAAGACACAAGCGGTGAATTCTACAAACAAAATCATCAATTAATAACAACTCATTCATAATTATAAATACACCATCTATGAAACGATATTTTTTCATCATACTTTCAGCTGCATTATGGCTTACACAGAGCTGTTCGTCTGGTGAGGCAAAAAAGGCGAGCAGTGAGGCTCCGGTAAAAGAAACAGCAATGGAGGTATGTCATCCTACCTTAATGGGCGCAGCGCAGGATGTTGGTTTGCCAGGTGAATTAAAACCTTATTTTATTACACAATTATATCCTAAGGTAAAAGGCTTTGTAAAGAAGTTGTATGTGGATAGAGGTAGCCACGTGCAGGCGGGCGAGACGCTGATTGTAATAGAAGCGCCCGAACTGGAAGCAGAGCTGCAACAGGCAATTGCGAATGTTGCGGATTATAAAGCGCGACAAGCTGCAGATGAAGCAACCTCCAAAAGGCTGATACTGGCAAGCAAAACAAAAGGTGCAGTGGCAACTGTAGATCTTGAAACTAGTGCGGCTAAGGTTGACGCCGATAAGGCAGCTGTTCAAAGCGCTGAGGCGATTGTAAAAGCGAAGGAGCAACTCAATAGTTACCTAACTGTGAAAGCACCTTTCAGTGGCGTTATATCGCAAAGAAATATTTCAGTGGGAGACCTGGTTGGGCCTGATGAAACATCAGGCAAGAATGCCATGGTTGTTTTACAACAGGAAGATGTGCTTCGCCTCACCGTAAACATTCCTGAAGTGTATGCAAAGAGCCTTGCGAAAAATGCTGAAACAAATTTTACCGTGTCTTCTTTGCCCGGTAAAATTTTTAAGGCAAAACTGTCCCGCAATTCTTTTGCATTGGAGCAACAGACTCGCTCGTTGGTAACCGAATTTGATGTGCCTAACGCAAATGAAATATTGTTGCCGGGCATGTATGCGCAGGTAATGCTGCCAATAACACGTAATGAGAAAAGCCTTTTTGTTCCAACTTCTGCAGTGGTTAGCAGTACTCAAAAAGTATTTGTTATTGCTGATGAAAATGGCAAGGCCAAATGGATTCCTGTAAACAGGGGAATGCAAACAGATTCGCTTACTGAGGTGTTCGGAAATCTTCAACCGCAAACATTGTTAGTTAAAAATGCATCTGAGGAAATAAGAGATGGTGCATCTTTAAAAACGCAGTGATGATTTGGTTTGTTAATAGTATCAGTACTGGTTGATTTAGCAAATTTTTATTCATATTGGCGATTAATAAAAAGTAAATGGCTGATTCCATAAGAGAAGAATCGATTAATAATGCAAGTTGCACAGGGGGAGGGGACGGCAAGGCAAAACGCGCGGAGCGATCGGGTTTGCCTTGAATTTTCTTTGGTTACTTTCTTTTTTTCAAGAAAAAGAAAGTAACCAACATCCAAAAGGAATATGCTCAAATAAAACAGCATGTCGTGCAACAAAGGAAATTTTTCAAACATTATAACAGTGCTTACATACGTTTGTTATAGTGGTTATTGCCAGGTTTCTCGTATTCTTTTTGAGTAAAGAATAATGCGCTAACTGATTAAGCAATAATGGTTTTAACGAAATGATAACCCGCTGTTCATTCATTGGTTAATCGATTAACCAGATTTTTTTGTATGTTTGCATTGTAATTGAGACAAAGAATCGAAGAGGAACCTAACCGTAAGCCAAGCGTAAAAACACTATAATGATTGCCTGCTAGTAATAGCAGGCATTTTTTTTAGGTACTACCGATCAGGTCTCAGTTAAAACAAGCCTTTCTTAAATGAAAGACAATGTTCATCAAAACAAAAAATATGAAAGCATTAATTTTTAAGCGAAGTAGCCTGGTCTCAGCATTATTACGTTTTAATAACAGCTCAGACAAAAACACAGAAACAAAGAGCCAGCAAAGTTGGTTCAATATCGATGAAAAGGATAGTTCTTTACTTGTTGATTACAAACACAACAAAAAGTCCTCCCAGCGTTTATCTATCAACTATTTTGCGGGGCCACACGGCGCATTCCTTCCTTTCGCTAAGTAAACAGGTGCTCTGTTAGAAGACCTCTAAGGCCGGTATATTATCATGCATATTTTTATAAGCATTTTACCTACGCTGGTCAAATCGTTTCTTGCCTTATTTTTTATTGTGTTGTAGCAATGCTGCAGAAATAAGAGGCACTTATTGCTCTAAAGGCTAAGGATGCTAATGACAATGGCTTTGTATAAACGGAAGCATTAAAAATGTTATCGGTGTTTGCAGCAGGGTGGCGCCGCCGTTATTTGTTAGTAATAATGTCTTTTATTTCCTCACACATCTCTTTTACTCTAATGTAGGAGTCGTGGCTATTTTCGGTTTTGTCAAGCTTGATCCTTAGTTCTCCTGGCGAAGACTCGAGATGAAACTTTGTTTTATCTTCAAGAACGGTCGTTACATCAACATCTTCATCTCCGGACCACTTCAGCCTTGTTGGAGCTATTTTTTCGTTGATAAGGTTTTCGATTTTGCCGGTTTTTCTCTCATTGTAGGAGGCCGAAAACTGATATTGGTCTTCATTATTTTTTACTGATATTCTGATATTATGGTTTGAATGCCAGCAAGAGGACAATATTAAAATGGCTGCCAACGCCGGTATGCTTAGAAAGGATAGTTTTTTCATTTTTCAATTTTTCAGCAATATAGGGTTATGTCAGGTATTAGGTAATGCAAAATACATGAATGGTTATTGAAGTGTAGGAAAGGCATATACGTTTCTCGTTATATTTTCAATACCTGTTTAGTCGACTATTTCGCCTTAGTCTGAGAAAGGGTTACTGTTCAATAATTCGCCGAGATAAGGATAAGCAACATTTTTTATAATTCCGTTTGTATCAATTAATATATACCGCGGAGTTGCATAAAGCATATAGTCTGCGGCGATTTTATCAGTAAAACCTTCCGGAAGGTTTACGTTTATTCCTTCGGGATGAAATTTTTTTAAAGCAGTTTGCCATTCCTTGCTGTCGCGGTTTGTAAAAACATAGATAAATACAATATTACTGTCTTTATATTTCATTGCTACTCGCTTACTAAAGGCGTTAATTTGACCAATACAAGGAGGACAGTGGTTATCCCAGAAGCTGAGAAAAACATTTTTGCCTCTGAATTTTGAAAGCGTTATTAGATTGTTCCGGTCATCCCGCAAAGCGAAATCCGGGGCCTTATTGCCGTTTTTAAGTGTACTGTACTTATTGTAGATGTTCGTAAGGTCTTCTTTTAACTCCGGATCTTTCAGAACGGTTATTGCTTTGCTAAACCATGTGCTATCTGTTTTTTGTTGGCCTTGCATAATAGTACTTATGCGGTCAGCTGTAAGCCATTCTACAACGTAATTATTTTTTATCATGGCTTTTAGCCAAACGTTATATTCTTCAGCTTCCCAAAGGTCTTTGCCCAGGTTTCTGTGTAAAGTTTCAAAATTAAAATGTTGGAAGAAGTAACGGATGAAGTAGCGGTAATCTCTACTACACATACAGGCTGCAGAGTCAACAACAGAGTAACTTATTTTGAATGCCCTGGATGCATAATGTTCCGCGCCGAGGCTATCATTCTTTGCTTCTTTAGAAGATAACCACTTATCGTATCGGCTATCCTTCAACTCTATAAATGGAAAGTCATACTTTCGGTTTAGTCCGTCAGAAAATTGATAATCAACAAAGTATTTAGATCTCATAATAACCTGAAGGTTACTATAGAAAATGTTATAAGCCAATTTTCTATAAGTGACTTTATCTAATTCGGGCTGGAATTTTTTTAAATGCGAGAACTCTTCATTGTTTAGCTCATTTATAGTATGCAAAAAGCTCGTTTCGTTGGTTGCGGAGTCTAGCACAGCCAGGGTTTGTGATCTCTTTATGGACAATTCCCGCTGGTATGCAACCAGATATTTGTTGGGATTATATTCTTTTGCGTTGCACTGAATAGTTTTAAAAAAATTATTATCATCCCATGTAATTTCAATACTGCTGTCAGGCTGCGCGAAAAGGCACAAGCCATAGTCACCGAAATATATTTCAAGGTCGTTTTTTACGACAAACGTCTGATTAAATTCTCCGTTATTATTCACTGGTACGGAAACCTCCACCGGAGGCTTTAAAACGCCATCGAACAAAAATATTGTTACATAATTATTTTTGTGGGATGTTATAGTCCCATTTATTGCAAAATATTTTTCGGCATGCAAGGTGTTTATTGAAACAATAAAAATGAATAATAAAAAAAGTCGGGTTAGGACCATGTTCGCTGTTTGATTTCAGGTGAAGATTATTGGGTTAATTTACGATTAGTTTCAATAAATATGATTTATTCCTGCATATTTTAGGGGCCGTTCTGATACGGTTCAGCAAGTTGAAATATTTCAACAAAAAGCCCGGCTATTCACCGGGCCTTGTCGTCAAGGAAACATAAACCAAACGCCATCTGTATTAGCTATTTATCGAAAACATTTTCTTCTGATATCCAAGGAAATTGCACGGTTATCAGGATTAAGTATATCGTGCCTGCCCGAACGTGCCGTGGGGCATCTAACACCGTACATCGATTTTTACTGCCTGCCTGTTGTTCTTGCCAGGGCTATTCTTGCGGATAGATAATCATATACCGCTTCAAGGTAGTTTGACTGCGCAGTACTTAGCGCCAATTCAGCATCAGTTAACTCAAGCCGGGATGCAACACCTTTTGCGTAACGGTATTGTGTAATATCATAGCTCATCTGTGCCGTTTCTTTCACCGTTGTCCTGGTTTGTAAACGGGCTATCGTTTCATTCAGGCCGGATACTACCTGTTTAACTTCGGTACGCAATTGTAAGTAAGCGTTTTCTGTTTGTAATACAGCTTGCTTTTGCGCAAGGGAAGCCTGCTGCACTTTTGCATTGTTGCTGTTACCGCTGAAGATAGGCACGCTCACCTGCGCACCTATAAACGTTGTTGAAGGATAATACGCGTTGAAATAGTTCATTTGTGATGCCTGCGTTTGTATCAGGTATTGGCCGGCTAGTGAAACAGTAGGCCTTTTACCCGCTTTGGCAATGGTTATTTCCTGCTCCTTAATGCCGGGCTGCAATGCTATTGCCTGTATATCGCCTCGCTTACTTTTCGCTTCATTATACACTTCTTCTTCAGTGGGAATGTTTTGATCCGCATCAGGTAATATAAGTGAATCTGTCAGCACAAAATTATCCAGTGGATCTATTCCTATTTGTGTACGCAGTTGGAGTGTATTTACTTCAATCGCATTAGAAAGCTGTAATAATTCAGGTTCAAGATTTTTTACTGACGTGTAGGCTCTTAATGTATCAACTCTCAATGCACGCCCTTGTGCCAGTAACGATTTTGCATCCTGCAGTGCTTTCATATTTCTACCAAGGCTTTCTTTTTGCAGGTGAATGCGCTCGTTCAGCACAAGTATTTGCAGGTAGAGTAGTTTTACATAAGCAGCCACTTCTGTTTCTTTGTTACTCAATGCGAGGCGGCTTTCTTTTTCTACCAGTTTAGAGCGTATATTTTCAGCTTTCGCTGATGGCGCATATAAAGGTTGAATGATATTTAATGCAGCTAACGCCTGATCGTTACCTCCAAATCTTCCATAGGGTATTTTGCCGTCAGACTGTTCCTGTCCAAATCCAAAAAATACCGGTTGTGAAAAGTAATGCGCCACTTGCGCGTTTGCATTAACGGTTGGCAGATAAAGGCTGCGTGCTATGCGTGTTTGTTGCTGAGATCGTTCAATAGAAATTGCAGACACTTTTATGTCACGATTGTTTTGAATGGCGAGTGTTACTGCCTCTCGCAGACTAAGCCGCCTTGCTGATGAAGGTGCCTGTGCCTGCGCCATGTAGGATACAAGGCACAGCAGCACAAACCCGATCAGTGTATAGATAAAATATTTATGGCTATAATTGGTCATGGTAATATTTTTTTAATTAATGGATAAGAGGCGCGTGTGCTTCTTCTTTTGTAAAAGTGACTGTAGGTTCCTCTATGGCTTTCTTTTTATGCGGACGGGAGAAATATGCGTATACCGCAGGGATAACATATAAGGTTAAGACACCTGCGAATAGCAGCCCGCCAACAACTACAATACCCAATGAAGTCCTGCTGCCGGAAGAGGTGCCTAATGACAGTGCGATAGGAAGTGTACCGAAGATCATTGCGAGTGTAGTCATCAGTATCGGCCTGAACCTGGATATTGCAGCAGCCAGCACAGCTTCCTTAACACTCATGCCTTCTTCTTTACGTTGATTGGCAAACTCCACAATGAGGATACCGTTTTTAGTGATTAAACCGATCAGCATGATCATGCCTATCTCACTAAAGATGTTAATGGATTGATGTGTTACCCAAAGGCTTAATAACGCACCGGTAATAGCCATTGGAACTGTTAAAAGAATGATGAACGGATCTACAAGGCTTTCAAACTGTGCAGCCAATACAAGATAGATCAGGATGATGGCAAAGATGAATGCAAATACAAGGCTGGAGCTGCTTTCAGAAAAATCTCGGCTCTGTCCTGCAAGGTCTGTCCTGAAATTTTTTGGCAACACTTTCGCTGCAATACCATTCACTTCTTTGATGGCTTCTCCAAGGCTAACGCCTGGTGCTGGTGTTGCGGAAATAGTAGCGCTGTATGATTGATTGTAGCGATAGATAGCCGGAGGGCTAACGCTTTCTTTTCTGCTTACCAAATTGTCTAAAGAGACCATGTCGCCGCTTGCTGATTTCAGAAACAATGAACTCAGATCAGCAGGAGCAGAGCGCTCCTTCCTTTCCAGCTGGCCAATCACTTCATATTGCCTGTCGTTATAAATAAAATATCCATAGCGGCGCCCGCTTAATGCCAGCTGTAATGTGCGGCCTATTTCCTGCGTTGAGATACCTAGTTGTGCCGCCCGCTGGCGATCAATGTTGATGCCTATCTCAGGGCGATTGATTTTAAAATCAGGATCCTGAAAGCTCAGCTTTTTACTCTGGTAAACTTCGCCCATTAATTTTGGCATAATGTCAACCAGGCTTTTCAAATCAGGCGCCTGCACAACGTACTGTAATGGTTGCGAACTGGAGAAGCCACCGATGGTTGGAATTTGAATCGGTATGCACATCACGTTCCTGAACCGTTGCGATGCCTGCACCAGTTTTTGAAATACCTGGGCCTGTGTCATGCCGCTTTTTCTCTCTTTTGGATCTTTCAGAAAAATCCATTGGAATCCTCCGTTAACAGGTTGCACCAATGTTCCTGAAGAAGCAGCAACAGCAGCGTACGTACGGTTTTCGTTGAGGTCGGGTATTGAATCCGCAACATAATTACTGATCTCTTTCATAGTCGCTTCCATGCTTTCATAAGAAGTTCCTTCAGGAGCGATAACCGCCAGGCCGACCATGGATCTGTCTTCAAGTGGCGCCAGTTCTGAAGGGAGTTTTGGTGCCAGCAGATAAGCAATGCCAAAAGACAATATCAAAATGATAAATGCAGCCCATCTTGCTTTGAAGAAGAATCGCAATGATTTTGCATAACCATCATTCAACTTTACAAAGAATGGCTCTGTCTTTTTATACAGCCATCCATGTGATGTGCCGGCCTTTAAAAGATAGGCACTCATCATAGGAGAAAGCGTTAATGCAACGAATGCAGAGATAAGTACTGAGCCAGACACCACAATTGCAAACTCTTTAAACAGTCTTCCTGTAATACCTCCAAGGAACAGGATCGGCAGAAATACAGCAGCCAGCGTCACTGTAGTTGAGATAACCGCAAAGTATATTTCATTTGAACCCTTTCTTGCTGCCTGTAACGGCGTCATACCCTGCTCCACTTTTGCGTAAATATTTTCAAGCACTACAATGGCATCATCTACTACCAATCCAATTGCCAGCACTAAGCCGAGTAACGTTAACACGTTGATGGAGAAGTTACAGATATACATAATGAAGAAGGCCGAAATGATGGAGACCGGTATGGCCACCAGCGGAATGATTGTACTGCGCCAGTCGCGTAAGAATATAAAAATGATCAATGCAACAAGCCCAAAAGCAAGTAGCAATGTTTCCTCTACTTCTGATAGCGAATTCCGCACCGGCACAGTAAAGTCCTTACCCAGCGAAATAATGTAGTCTTTTGGTGCAGTTTTTACAATATCTGCAAAGCGTTTTTTAAACTCGTCAACTATAGCGAGAGAGTTGGCGCCACGCTGCGGTTGAACGCCTGTACCCACGCCGTAACGGGCTGTTGGACCTTCCGCTACAATCATTGCAGTACGTTCATTTTGTGAAGACATAATTGCCGTGCCTACATCTTTAAAACGTACAATGGCGCCATCGTTCTCACTAACGATCATGTTGTTGAAGTCGTCTTCCGTAACCAGTCTGCCCTGTGTTCTTAACGTAACTTCGGTACTTTCACCTTCAATACGTCCACTCGGAAGATCTACGTTTTCGCGTTGCAATGCGGCCTGTATATCTGTTGGCGTAAGGTTATAGGCTGCAAGTTTAACCGGGTCCATTCTCAAACGCATGGCCCGTTTACGGCCGGCGTATGAATCTACCAAGCGCACGCCCGGTATAGACTGCAGTCTTTCTTTTATGTTGATGTTTACGAAGTCAGTAATGTCTTCCAGGCTCTTGGTGTCACTTTGTACCGTGAGGAAAACGAGGAAGTCTGCTGGCCCTGCTTTTTCAACAATAGTAGGTTCAATATCAGAAGGAAGCTGTTGCCGCGATTTGGAAACTTTATCTCTTACATCATTCGCTGCAGCTTCAAGATCAGCATTCAGGTTAAATTCAACGGTGATAATACTTACCTGTTCGCGCGAAACAGAACTTAATGCACGTATGCCGTTTGCTTCGGCTATTGCTTCTTCCAATGGCTTGGTTACCTGCGAAGCAATGATATCTGCACTGGCGCCGGGGTACACAGTTGTTACTGTAACAATAGGAGAGTCCGTTACCGGGTATTCCCTTGTTCCCAAATAAGTGTATCCAACGATGCCAAATAAAATCAAAAGGACTGACATTACCCCCGCCAGTACTGGCCGGGATATGCTTACTTGTGAAATAGCACTCATAAATATGGTTGTTAATTATTGGAGAGAGAAGAAGTCAAAAGTCAAAATTCAAAAGTCAAAAATCGGTGCAACTCGGTCAGTGATGACTATACGTAATCTTTGAAATGATCGCTGCTTACATATGGGATGTTGACCGACCTTAAGGTTTTTACTTTTGAATTCTTACTTTTGACTTTGCATTTTACTTTTGACTTTTTACGGTTACAAATCTCACATCTGAACCCGGAGATAATCTCAACAGGTTGCTCGTAACAACTGTGTCCCCGGCTTGCAAACCTTTTACAATTTCTACTGAGTAAGGATTGCGTTCACCGATCTCCACTGCTGTCAATTCCGCCTTGTTGTTTCTTGCAACAAATACATTATATCCCTGGCTGGATGGCATTAATGCCTGTGAAGAAACTAGTAATGCATTGGATGAAGAATGCAGCGACAGATTTAACCTTGCGCTTTGTCCGGGTAATAAAACCCTGCCCGGGTTTTGGGCAACTGCTCTCACCAGCAATGTACGCGTGTTTTGATCCAGCTTAGATTCTCTCGCTATTACGGAAGCCTTATACTGCTTGCTATCAGAAGCAACGGTGAAGGTTTGTTCGCTGCCCGGAGTTATAATTGATGTATATTTTTCCGGTACATTAAATTCCACTTTTACAACGCTGTTATCCTGTATGTTGGTAAGCACTGTATTGGTTGAGACAATTGCGCCGGGATAAACTTTAATGATGCCGATTTGTCCGTCAAAAGGGGCCCTGATAAGTGTTTTGCTGATCATTACCTGCAGTTCGCTGATTTGTGCCTGCAATACTTTCAGATTGGTGAATGCCTGGTCGTAGTCCTGTTGAACAACTGCTTCATGTTTAATCAGGTCATGCAGTCTTTCTTCGTTCAATACGGCTAGTTTTTCTTGCTGGCGAAGTTTTTCCAACTGCGCTTTAAGATCTGCGTCATCCAGTTGAAAAAGCAATTCGCCTTTGCTTACAACGGAACCTTCTTTAACGTTAACGCGGATGATTTTGCGTGTTAACTCACTAACAATATCAACTTGTTGATTGGCTACCAGCGTGCCGGTTACTTCCATTTGCTGTTTTAAAACGGAGGGCTGCACAATGTTGCCGTCAACAGGTGTAGCTTGCGGAATGGCTGATACAGCTTTCCTTTCGGGCTCTTTCCCTTTTACCACGCATCCTGTAAGCAATAGTAGTAAGGCAGGAATATAAAAGAGCGTGATGAATCGAGTTTGTAATGAATGGTTACTCATTAGTCTGGCGTTTTATTTATTTATTTATTTAAATTTTTCGATAAATTAGCGATTGCAAAAACAAAAAAATAGAAATTCAAATCAAAACTGTGTTGGGAGTTAATTGCTTTTGCCTGTTAGTTAGTCGTTTTATTTTTTGCCTGAGTCGACGCTTTTTATCGATTGGGAAAACAAAGCTATAGAAACATTTAAATATTTCAATGTATTTTTTTAAAAAAAATTGCCTTATATTTTAAGGCCCTCTATAAACGAGATATATTCATCCAGCATTTTGTTGTTAAGCGAATACCGCACATTGCGGCCATTTTTCTCAGAGAAGATAAGCTCAGTATCTACCAATTGTTTAACATGGTGGCAAATAGAAGGTTGTGCAAGGTTAAGGGTATCATTCAGATCCACACAATAAAGGCAGTCTTTGCTTTTCTTGATTTCTTTTAAAATGGTTAGCCTGGTTGTATCTGCCAGCGCTTTTGAGATTTTCTCAGCCTTCTTAGTATCCATTTTGTGCGGATTTTTTACAAAAAAGCATTTTTTTTGTCGATTCAACAAATTTTAATCTCACTGTTTTCAAGGCATTTGCCTTTATAACGTTGCCTGCCGTAATTTGTTACATCTTATCAAGCTTTTCATTCAGATCATCAAACAAAGTTTACCTGCATCGCTTGTTTTTCTTGCTTTGCTATTACAAACAAACTTTTATCTATCACCAAAAATCTTATTGTATGAAACAGTTTTTTGTAAAGCCATCTTTTTTCAGGCCATTATCGCTCATCATAATGGCGGTTATGTTTTTCAGTTCAACTGCATTGGCAGGGTTGGACAGCTACAAGATTTATCTTAACGGAAAGGTTCTTGTAAGCCAGGCAGTGAATCAGAACGCAATTACACTGCCGTTGGAAGGAGCCAAAAGTGATGACATGCTGGTTGTTTATTACACGCATTGTCATGGTGAACTTGCCAAAGACAGAAGTATAGTTTTAAAAGACGCCAGTGGCAATGTGATTAAAGAATGGAAATTCGGCAACGCTACATCTGCAACGTCTTCCATGAGCATTCCTGTGAAAGAGATTCTTGATGCACAAAAGAAGAATGCTCATCTTCAAATGTATTACGCCGCCGGCGAGCTAACCCCGAACGGAAGGTTGTTGGCGAGTATTTAAGGTAATAGGTATCAGGTATCAGGTATTAGGTTTCAGGAGGACGTGTGAGGTGTGGGGTTTAAGGCTTGAGGCGTGAAGCAGAATTAGAAAGTCAAAAGTCAAAGATAGTAAGGTGATAAATCATAATGTCGGTGCGGGCAGTAGAGGGAGGCGTAGAATTTTAGTCTTTTAAAACGGTATGTACAGCATGATGAGCGAAACAGGGCAAAGCTGCACTCTGGAGAGGCAAGGGAAGGCAAAACGGCCGGAGGCATTCGTGTTTGCCTTGATTTTTTTGTTCTTTTGGATCAAGCCAAAAGAACCAAAAAAAGAATCTGCGTAGCGCCGTAGCAAGACACCCTTATCTGGAACCTTACACCTTATGCCTTAAGCCTTATGCCTTCCACCTCACACCTCTCTACAATAATTATCTTAAATTACAATTGCAGTCGATGGCTGATAGCTGAAAGCTTATTGCTGATAGCTAAAAGCTGACTGCTAGTAGCTATGCTTAACGCACTTCCCATAAAACGCAACGTTCTTTATCACCTCTTGTTCTGGTGTGCGCTTTTTAGTGCATGGTATTTTTTCAGGTATGAAGATTACAGCAGCAAACGGCTTGCGTTCAACATTACCTTGCTGAAGGTGATGGACCTTGCCTTTATGGTGTATGTAACCAACTATTTGCTTATTCCAAAGCTGCTTTACAGAAAAAAGTATGTATTGTTTGGTGTGGTGTTTTTGCTGTTCATTATAGGATCAAGCTGGTTAAAAATGTATGTTGAAGGGCAACTGGTGCATCATCCGGAATTATTCAATGTGTTCAAAAATTTTAAGAGGCTGTTTTATGATAACACCATTCCACACTTGCTACTCGTTAGCACTGGCGCTGGATTTAAGCTGATTCTTGATTATGCGAAGGCGCAAAAAAGAATGGGGGAGATGGCGAAGGAAAATGCTGAGGCAGAACTTAATTTTCTAAAATCGCAGATCAATCCGCATTTTGTTTTTAATTCACTCAATGCCGTATATTTTTTGATCAATAAAGAAAATGCAGAGGCCCGCGATGCTTTGCATAAATTCTCCGGCATGCTGCGCTATCAGCTGTATGAGTGCAACGGCCATAAAACAAGCATTGAAAAAGAGCTGGACTATATAAAAAATTACATTGATCTTCAGCGGTTGCGGACGGGCGAACGTTGTGATATACATTTTAATTGTTCGCCTTCGGTGCATAGCTTCTCAATTGAGCCGTTATTGCTTATTCCGTTTGTTGAAAATGCCTTCAAGCATTTATCTTTTTTTAGCGATAAAAAGAATGAGGTAAATATCTCGATTGAAAAAAAGGATTCATCATTTTTATTTGATATTGCAAACACGGCGGACAATATAAACCCGGAAAAATTGTCCCATGAAGGCATCGGGCTGAAGAACGTAAAGCGCAGGCTTGAGTTGCTATATCCCGGAAAACATGAGCTCATCATACAAAACAATCCGGGTAATTTCTTAGTTTCACTAAAGCTGGCTATCGATAATGAATAATAAGTTTAAATTAAATGGTTCGCGATGATCAACTGCGCCATAATAGATGATGAACCGCTTGCGCGTAAAGGCCTTCGGGAGTATATTGCCGACATTGATTTTCTACAACTTGCCGGTGAATACGATTCGCCTTTAAAAGCAGTGGAGCAGATTAAAGCCGGTGCAATTCAATTGTTGTTCCTGGATATACAAATGCCACGGCTGTCTGGCCTTGATTTTCTTAAAACGATGGCTAAGCCGCCTCTCACGGTAATAACAACTGCATATCCTGAATATGCACTGGAAGGGTTTGAACTGGATGTGCTGGATTATCTCGTTAAACCCATTGCTTTTAACAGGTTTGTAAAAGCCGTGATGAAGGCAAAAGAGTATTTATCCGCAAGAACTCCTGCACCCAACGTTGAAGATGATTTCATTTTTATTAAGGCTGATAACAGACTTGTAAAATTATTTTACGACGATATACTTTTTGTTGAGGCCACGCAGAACTATATTACCATCTTTACTAAAACAAAAAAATACATTACATACCTCACTTTCAAAAGCATTGAAGAAGCTTTACCTGCGTCGCGTTTTTTAAAAGTGCATAAATCATTCATTGTCCAGCTAAGCAAAGTTGAAAGTGTTGATGGCAATGATTTGGTGATCGATGCCCATAACATTCCTGTAAGCCGCGCGAATAAAGATGAAGTCATGCAGAAAATACTAAGCGGGAAGTTTTTGAAGCGATGAGAAAAATTCAAAAGTAAAAAGTAAAAAGTGAAAAAGCGGATCCTGACGCATCAGACATCATCCCACCAGTCATCAAAACATCAGACATCAAAAAATCAGACATCAGCGATTTTTCAAACATCTAACACCGTACACATAACATCGTACATCACAATGGCAAACTGTTCATATACACTTTGGTATAAAAATCCATTTGAATTGTTCCGTTCTGCTGGTAGGTATTAAACAAATTTTCGAGTGTAGCAATCATTTCATTGTAACGCGGTTCGCCTTCTAAAGGCATGTATGAGGCAGATTCAAGCTGCCCCTTCAACGATGTGAAATCAAGAAGTTGTGGATTAGGAAATGACTCAATGTGCATGGGGTCATTTTTGAAAAATGCAGTGATCGTTTCTTCATCGGCACGCTTGGTATCAAGATAATCTTTACCAAATGATGTTTTCAGCGCTTCATATTCTTCCATGAAAGGGGCTGTATTATCACGCAGGTTCCAAATCAGCGCAACATGCCCCCGGTTATCGAGGATGCGTTCAAATTCATTTCTGGTTGCCACCGGTTCCATCCAGTGAAAAGCCTGCGCAACCGTAATCAGGTGCACGCTTTTGTTTTCAAGCGTGGTGTGTTCTGCAGTTCCTTCAATACTCTCATAGTTGCATACTGCACTCAGTTTTATTTCAGCCGCAGCCCGCATCGCGGCATTGGGTTCTACTGCATATACCTTTTTGGCATTGTGCAACAACAACTCGGTAAGTATGCCTGTTCCTGAACCGATGTCTGCAACAATAGCCTGCGATGATAAACCGGCTTTCATCTGAAGGAACTGAATCAATTCAGGCGGGTATGATGGCCTGAATTTTACGTAGTTGTCAACGCGGTTCGTAAACCTGCCTGTCGGATTCATAGAAGATAGCATATCATTCATACCTCAAATTTATTCCAATTCCTTACAATAAAATAACTGGCACGATACTTTCATGCTCAATATGCTAACATTACTTTTATCTTAAAAATAAAATTGCCATGTCAACAGAAAAAGTTGCAAAACGCCTTGTAGAACTCTGCCGCAAGGGCGAATTTGAAACCGCTCAGAAAGAGTTGTTTGCTGATGACGCAATTAGCATTGAACCGAATGCTACGCCAGAATTTGACAAAGAAACCAAAGGATTGAAAGCAATTATCGAAAAAGGGCATAAGTTTAATTCGATGGTTGAAAAAATGCATCACGTGGAAATATCAGAACCATTGGTCACTGGCAACGTAATTGCATTTGCACTTTCAATGGACATGCAAATGAAAGGGCATGAACGTTCAAAAATGGGTGAACTATGTGTTTATCACGTTAAAGACGGAAAGATTACCTCCGAACAATTTTTCATGTAACAAGCCCGTAAATATTCTTGTAAAAACTGGTGGAAGTTTATACATTAGTTCAAACTTCAAACCATGAACAGGAACAGGTTTCTTTCCATGATGGGGCTTTCTTTTATTGCTTCTTTTTTATCCTCTGCCGGACGAAAAAAAGAACTGCAATCCGTTACAGATTGTAATGATCCGGTAACACCGCCAGTAAATGAAGGCCCTTACTATAAGGATGAGAAACTAAACCGTATAGACATCACAGAAAGTAAATCTGGTGAGCCAATCACGTACATTTTTATGGTGGAAGACAAGCATTGCAAGCCTGTTGAAGGCGCCATTGTAGATATCTGGCAATGTGACGCTGACGGACGCTATTCAGATTTTGAGGCACAGCAATCTCTTCATCAAACATGGCTGCGAGGCTATCAGAGAACCGATAAAAAAGGTGAATGTACATTCAATTCAATCTTTCCCGGCTGGTATAATGGGCGCCTTACGCATTTACATATGAAAGTGCATATAGCTAATTCTACAGTACTTACTTCTAATCTCTTTTTTCCCAAACATATTGAAGAAGAAGTGTACAAAAATCCCGGATATCCAAAGGGAGTTAATCCGGTCACTGTTGCCCAGGATATAGAACTACATGGCGATAACGATGAAAGCCGCTTCAAGGCTTTGATCATGGATATCTCAAAAGATAGCGCCAACAGGCTTATCGCTAAATACAAAATAGCGCTTGCCTGATATAAAGCATCATAAATAATAAAAAATAAAGCCGCCAGGGATCAAAACCCTGCCGGCTTACATGTACTGTTTCACAAAACGAATATTGGCTATTCAATTAATGTAGGGCCGGCGGCAATAATTTCGTTACTGACACCGGATGCATATTTCTCAAAGTTTTTTATGAATTGAGCGGTAAGTTTATTGGCCATAGCGGAATAGGCTTGTGAATCCTGCCAGGTGTTTACGGGATCCAGTATTTCTGAAGGAACGCCGGGGCAGGACAATGGCATCTGCATTCCAAAAACAGGATGCACATGGTATTCCACATTATCCAGTGAACCGTTAAGGGCAGTAGCAATCATTTTTCTTGTCAATGCCAGGTCAATGCGTTTCCCTGTACCGTAAGGGCCTCCTGTCCAGCCAGTATTAATCATCCATACTTTCACATTATGTTGTTTCAGGCGCTCGCCTAACATCGCCGCATATTTACCTGGATGCAATGGTAGGAAAGGAGCACCAAAACAAGCGCTGAAGGTTGAGGATGGCTCTTTAACACCCGTTTCTGTACCTGCAACTTTAGCCGTGTAACCTGATATAAACTGGTACATAGCCTGGGCTGCGGTTAATTTAGAAACCGGTGGTAATACACCATAGGCATCGCAGGTAAGGAAAAAAATATTATTCGGAATTCCCCCAACGGATGGATGAACTGCATTATTGATATAATCTAGGGGATAGGATACACGCGTATTTTCCGTGATAGAACTGTTGTTGAAGTCGATGCTATTGGTGCCTTCAATAAACCTGATGTTTTCAACCAGCGCACCATGTTTTATCGCATTAAAAATCTCTGGTTCTTTTTCGTTGCACAAACCAATGCATTTTGCATAACAGCCGCCTTCAAAATTAAATACGCCATCGTTGCTCCAGCCGTGTTCATCATCACCAATCAATTGCCTTGAAGGATCAGCACTTAATGTAGTTTTTCCGGTGCCACTCAGCCCAAAGAACAAGGCAACGTCACCGCTATCGCCTATGTTAGCAGAACAGTGCATGCTTAGCACATTCTTTTGCGAAGGCATAAGAAAGTTCAACACGCTGAAGATGCCTTTTTTTATTTCGCCGGTATAACCCGTACCTGCAATAAGAACCGTCTTGTGTGCGAAGGATATTACTGCAGTATTTGAATTTTTGATGCCGCATTCTTCTGCGTTTAATTGCAGATCCGGCGCACAGAGCACGTGCCATTCAGGAACAAAACTATCAAGCTCATCTTCTTCGGGACGAAGAAACATGTTATACGCAAAAAGATTCATCCACGGGTTTTCAGTAACCACCCTTACATTAAGGCGGTATTGCGGAGAGGCACACGCGTAACAATCGCGAATCCAAATATCGGGCCTCATATCCAGATGGTCCTTCATCTGTTTATGAATGATGTGAAAGTATTTTTCGTCAAGAGGCTGATTAAAATCGTTCCAGTCAACAGCGTCTTTCGATATGTCGTCATAAATAATGAACTTGTCTTTAGGGCATCTTCCGGTAAATTTTCCGGTTTCAATAACCAGGGCGCCGGTATCACTCAGTTGCCCTTCATGCAAGGCAAGCGTTTCCTGAACCAGGTCGGCTGGTGTTTCCTGGTAATGTACATCATTTAGCAAATACAACCCGGTTGTAGCAAAATGGCGAAGATCGGTGGCTGAAGCAATTGAAAACATAAATAGAAATTGATTTGTTGAGCACAAAGCTAACAATCGTATGTTAGTATATAAACAACTGTGTTGCTTGTACATGTTGAACAAAAACAATTTTTTTTGAAAATGCACAGAAAGCTTTCTAAATAACGGGCAGAAAAACTGAACAATTATGCAAGAGAAACCGCAAACATTAAACAAGATGAAAAAGTTTTGAAAAGCCGTTTTTTTGCGCACACGTTTACATAAAAGTGCATGACGGCTGAGCTGTTACAATTCTGTAGCTTCCCTCAAAAACACATATGCAGCTAACTAACAGACAGGCACTAACGTTGGACGAATTTACCATTCAGCAGCTCCGCAATTTTCCCAATGCTACCGGCGAATTAAGTACACTACTCAGAGAAATAGGGCTTGCCGCCAAGCGCATAAATGTTGAGGTTAACAAGGCGGGGCTTGTTGACATACTGGGCTCAGTTGGAACGGTTAATGTGCAGGGCGAAGATGTGAAAAAGCTGGATGAGCTGGCCAATAATGAATTTATTAAGGTATTGAAACATGGCATTAGCTGTGCCGGGATTGCGAGCGAAGAATGTGATGATATCCAGATATTTGATGATGAGGTGAGTTGCAACAGCAAGTATGTTGTTTTGTTTGATCCGCTGGATGGCAGCAGCAATATTGACGTGAACGTTTCTATCGGAACAGTGTTCAGTATTTACAGACGGGCGAGCGCAATAGGAAGTCCATGTACATTAGGCGACTTTCTTCAACCTGGCGTTAAACAAGTAGCCGCAGGTTATATCATTTATGGGTCATCAACCATGCTCGTGTATGCAACGCGGCGCGGTGTGAACGGCTTTACACTGGATCCTTCTATCGGTGAGTTTTGTTTTAGCCATCCGGATATAAAATGCCCTGCGCACGGCAATGTATACTCCGTAAATCACGGCCATTTTTTTAATTATGAAGAAGGCATACAAAAATATATTGACCAATGCCAGCATAAAACTGTTGAAGAAGGAGGGCCATATTCTAATCGTTATATCGGAAGCATGGTGGCAGATGTGCATCGAAACTTGATAAAAGGCGGTATATTTTTATACCCTGCGTCTAAACAGCAACCTAACGGGAAACTGAGGTTATTATACGAGTGCAATCCATTGGCTTTTATTATAGAAGTCGCCGGAGGTAAAGCTACAGATGGAAGGCAGCGTATACTGGACAAACAGCCTGTTGCATTACACGAGCGAACGCCTTTTTTTATCGGCAGTAAGGGAATGATGGAAGATCTGGAGAAATGCCTGGTTTAATCGAAAATGGAAATGTTAATGTGCGAATGTGCGAATTTGCAGATGTGCAAATACTGCGAAATTTCGCTGCACAATTCTTTGCGGGCATGGCATACAAAAAGCAAGGGGCTGCCAAATTTTTCAGAATTGACAATAAGTTAAATAGGCAATCCTTTGCGACCACTGCTTCTTTGCACACCCTTTACGGGAAACCATCTTGCGCTAAAAATAGGGATAGCGCTTTCTGATCAGCAGAATTGACCTTTCAATTAATTCGTCGTCTATATTGGTAGAAAAGTTGGAAAAGCTAAAACGGGCCACAACATTTTTTGTGTTTTCAATAAAAATAAAGTTGCCACCTATGAAAATTTTATAATCTCCAAACTGATCGGGTGATGGATATTGTACAAAGTTTCTCGTTGTCTTAATTTCCTCAAAATTGCTAATGAAGCACAGGTTATCCATGAAAAGAAGATATTTTTTGCACAGTGAGCAAAAATCCGACCAAAATTTTAAAGGAACCACGGAGACAATACGGCACGAAGAGCCACAACGCTTTTTTGCTTATGAGCAAACTACATTTTTGGGACTTTTTACCAGGCATTTACGCTGGCAATGAAATAACGTCGTGTATCTCTGTGTCGCCGTGCCTCCGTGGTTTACCTATTTTGCGGCGAGCAGCCGCAGCCTTTTACGGTTGCCTGCTATCCACAGCACATCTTTTTCGTGTAATACCAATGTGGATGAGGGATTAAGAATACGGTCTCCATCGCGTTCTATGCCCACTACAAGGCCTTTTGTCCTTTCGCGGATAGCAGAATCTTTAATTGTTTTACCAACAAATTCGGAATCTTTTTTTACTTCCATCTGTTGAAGAAGGATATCGTCTTCTGTTGACACATGCACCGGTGTTTGCTTGGAATGTTCCTGCAGGTAACTTCTGAAAACTTCCAGTTGTTCATCTGTTCCAATCACATGTAGCACGTCAGAAGGATAGATCCTTTCATTTCGTTGAGGTAACATTATTGTAAAATCACCCCGTTTGATGAGCACGATATTAATACCCATTTTCTCACGCAATTGCAATTCATTCAATGTTGTGCCTATTTCTGTAAAATCCGGATTGATAGTAAAGCTGGCCATATGCGCATCCCATGGCGCCAGGTGCGAACCAGACTCTTTGGCTTCCATTTTTTCCTTCTCATTAAAATTGCTGATAAAACGTTGTTCAATTTTGTCGTATATCAGCTGCAGCTTTTTATAATTAAGGCCGATGACGATCACCACTAATACAAAGGCTCCAAATGCTACATAAGAGGAGAGAAGATTGTTTAGGATCATTCCCACAAAAAACATGGCAATCAATATGCGTATGATCTGTAGCACCTGCATCGGTGTTTTATATTTCGCATTTGACAATAATTTTATTGTTCTTTCAGGTTGTATTTTTCTTATTGCAAGCGCCCAGATAAATGGTGAAGCAACAAGAATAGCGACTATGGTTATTATCACTGGAATCCAATGGCCGCTTTTGCCTGCTATAAACATCGGCGCAAAATACCTTGATGCAACAAGCGCTACTCCGGTTAAAATAACTGAACAAACCATAACCTGTACAATAGTAGCCCGAATAACAATTTTCCAATCGCTCTCTGATCTTATTGAGTCTGTTGCATTGCTATATCCGGCAAGCCTGGCGGTAAGTTTTGGCGGTAATTTTTTCTCGAGCCAATTGTATGCCGGTGTGGAAGCTTTGATAAAGTAAGGTGTTGTAAAAGTTGTGATAGCGGATACAGCAACCACAACGGGATAAAGAAAGTCACTCGTTACTTTAAGTGTAACACCAAGCGTTGCGATAATGAAAGAAAACTCACCGATCTGAGCAAGGCTCATACCCGCCTGTACAGACTGCTTTAACGGTTGCCCGGATATCAGGGCGCCTAACATTGTTCCGATTGTTTTGCCAATGATGGTAATAAGCGTAACAATTATGATCGGCCAGATATAATCCAATAAGGTTGATGGATTGATGAGCATACCTACAGATACAAAGAACACTGCGCCAAACAAATCCTTAACGGGTTTTACAAGGTGTTCAATCTTTTCTCCCTGTCTTGTTTCCGCCAGGATAGAGCCCATTATAAATGCACCCAATGCCGGCGAAAAGCCTGCTTTTCCTGCAAGGAATACCATGACAAAACAAAGCCCCAGCGAAACGATCAACATGGTTTCATCATTCATCAAAAGCTTTGCTCTTTTTAAGAAGGTCGGAATGAAAAAGATGCCAGAAACAAACCACAGAATTAAAAAGAACAGCAATTTAGAAATAGAAAAAAGCATGTCCCATCCGGCAAATTCCCGGCTCACAGCAATTGTTGACAATAACACCATCAATACAATTGCAACAAGGTCTTCAATAATCAACGCGCCAAATACTACACCGGCAAATTTTTTATTTTTTACATTCAGTTCATCAAACGCACGAAGTATGATTGTTGTAGATGACATAGAAAGAATGGCTCCGAGAAAAATGCTATCCATTTGAGACCAGTGCATCAACTGTCCCGTGAGATAACCAAGAGCGATCATACAGATAATTTGCACTAGTGCTGTTATGGACGAAGAGCCGCCCACTTTTATCAGCTTCTTAAAACTAAATTCAAGGCCCAGGCTAAACAAAAGAATGATAACGCCAATCTCTGCCCATACTTCGATATTTTCATGATCGGTAATGCTGGGAAATAATTTAAAATTCGGGCTAACCAATAATCCCGCGATGATGTATCCCAGCACCAGCGGTTGTTTCAATTTTTTAAACAGCAGCGTAACAATGGCTGCGACAGCCAGTATTAAGCCAAGGTCAATAATCAGTTGTGGTATATGGATCATATTTTTTGCTGAATTGAATAATTTGTAAGTTAAAAATTTATGCAGCCATTGCCCAATATTGAACAAGCTTAAAGAATCTTTTGTTGCACATAATGGAATAAATACCAGCACCGGCGCATTGAATACGAGGGCGCATGCAGCCTGCGGCGGCAACAAATTCACCGATATTATTTTAACTAAAAGCTTACCAGAAGAAATGATTAGGGAATAGAAAAACCTTGCTTAACAGGGCAGTTGAAAAAGATTTGTAAAGAGGTAATGGTGGTGCGTCTATGCTTTCTGCGTTCTTTGTTTCCTTACATGTTGTATGCAGAAAAGGGATGGGATTATTGTTACTTCGACAGCTTAGAAAATTGTCCGTTTCAAAAATATTTTGCAGCAATAATAAATGCCCGCCGGCTACATGATACGGCGACTGCTTTACAGCGATATGCTTTTGCGCCGAAAATACCGCACAGGGACTGCCGGTAACTTTTGCATGCAAAAACGTTCCGGCATCGCCGTTATCAATTTTTGCTGTATTACCCTGTTGAAAAAAAATAAAGAAATAAGCAATGATACTGTATGTGATCCAGTGGAGACGCATTGCTTCAAAGTTAAGCTTTTCAGCTCGTTAGCCGAGGTATTTGCAAAACTAACTAACATGCTTTTTGCATGCGTGAGTTGTAATTTAACAAACGTAATTCGTTCATTTCGATGGAATTCTCTATGTAACAGGCAATGCTGGTACAGGATGCAGTATGGGTTAAACTGAATTATATCAATCTGACTTCTGCATCACAAAAAATGATTTAACATATCACTTTTGTACGTTTGTTTGATGGGGTGTTGATTTATGATAAGTTGTGTATAACTCAGCTTTGAAAGTTTGCATTATTCGGAATATATTTGGACAATATCTAAAGGCGATATCCTTAATTTTATAACCATTTTAAGGCTGGGCCTTTGAGAAGATTATCAGCTTTCATTTAGTTTTACGCAATATGACAATACCTACTGAAAAACCGGATAACGGTAATTCCGTTTTAGTAAGCGGCGAGCTTTACTATATGATGAACGTGTTGTGGCTTGTTGATGAGGAAGAAATAGTGCCAGTGCTTGAAGCCCCACCAACTGAAAAAAACTACAATTATCCAGCTTAATGTTTCGTTCATTTCAAGGATTAATCTCCATCCTGCTTAATAAATTTATATTCTTCAGTCCTGTTAGCTAATGTTACTACTGCTCTGTAAATGTAGCGGCATACGGCTTCGGCGCCATTCTTGTTAATTAATGGTGCGTCATCTTCGGGCGTATGGTATTGAGGATGCCCACCGGTATGCATTCCTATAGCAGAAATCCCTTTTCTATAAAAGGAAACATGATCAGAACCGCCTACACCGCCGGCATGTATAACAGGGTTTAGCCCGCTGCCTTCGCCCAGTTGTTTCATCAGCTCAACGCCACCGGGAAAAGTGCCCGCACCGCCCATGTAAAGTTGTTTTTCCGCATTTAACCGACCTACCATATCCATGTTGATCATTGCTTTAATGGATGACTGATCATCCGGCAAATGATTCACAAAATAAGAAGAGCCCAGCAGGCCTTCTTCTTCTGCACTAAAACTGACGATGATTATACTGCGTTTTAATTGTGCTTTATTTTTTGCAAGTTCTTTTGCTATTTGTAACAGGGCAGAAGTGCCTGATGCATTGTCATCTGCACCATTGTGGATGGCTGTAGTATCTGGTTTTAAAGATCCTGTTCCATAACCGCCCCAACCAAGATGATCGTAATGGGCGCCAAGCACAATGTATTCGTGCTTAAGCAGGTCGTCGTTCCCTTCAATAATCCCCACAATGTTGTTTGCGGTAACTTTTTTAGGCTGAATATTTACAGACGCTACAATGTGTGCAGAAGAAGTCTTTCCTAGAGCTTCATTTGCATTTGTTTCACTGCCGGGGAAATAGCTGCTCCATCCGGTTTCCCATGTTTTTCTTTTTATATGAAATACAGGAATGCCGAGTTGAGCCCTCATGCCAGGCCTCAACCGCACCAGCACATCTTTGGTATCTAATGTATCGGGTGTAATGAATATAACTGCAGCTGCGCCATTATCAGCGGCACGTTTCGCAATGTCGTAATCATTATTAATTTTCGATCTCCATACAGCCACACATTTATGTTGTATTTCTTTTTCATTCAATGCCTGAACATTGTTGCCGATCCATGCAATGGGGGCGTCAATTTTTCCATTGCCGGAAAAAGAAAAAAGGCTGTACTCTTTGCTGAATCCAAGATTGCCAGAACCCTGTATTTGTATAAAATTATTTTTTGCGGGTTCTAATTTTACAACAACTTCAAAAGGCTGATAGTAGCTATTGAAGGCTTTTCTTATTCCGTCTTCCTTAAAGTTGTTTACTATATATTTTGCAGCTAATTTATTTCCTTTGGTGCCAGGAAACCTTCCCTGTAATTTATCTGACGCGAGGTAGGATACATCTTTCAAAAAATTATCTCCTTTAATTCCATCCTGGGCAAACGAAACCAAAAAACTTGCAATAACAAGGTTCAATAGCAAAACTTTTTTCATGAGGGATAATCTTTATAAGGTTTTTGAACGCGCACAAAAGTAGGGGGAAATATTTAATGTGATTGTTGTGCAACAAGCCTGCCGCTGAATAAAGCTTACAGTTAGCATTCTATAACCGCGTGCAGATAGGAGAGCGGTGGCTGCTTGTAATATTTTTAAACAATGTTTGGGTGGCTATGGCAACATCAATTACGCAAGCGCTATAAACTTTAGTTTGTAGTAAATCACGGGTTCGTTATTTGCGAACAGTTACAATAAAAATTAATAGAGAATAAATTCCGACAAGAAAATATCAGCTTGTTATTTCTGCGTATGGAATTTCCAGTGCATCTATAGAAGTCTTTATGTATCGGCGAAGTATTATATCTGCGTGTTGGTGTGGTTCATCAGGTTCATACCAATTCCCCTCTTTCGTTTTAAAAAGGCTGAACAATGGTTCTTCCGAAATGGCCAGGTTGTTTTTTCGTGTTATACAATATTCAGTCAGCATTGCGGACAGATTCCCTAAAAAATTATGAACACCCGTCTGCCTCTTTTCAAAATAATATACTTCATCCGCATTTAACACGATCTTGTTTTGTTCAGTTCTCATGCAGGTAAAAATTACGCTAACAATAATACAAATTACCTTATTTAAAATCACGAATAGTTATGCACATTAAAGAGGTTTTCAATGTATATAAGTATCCGTTTCTTTTGCTAATTGTTACTGCCTCCGCAACGAAAAAGAGCAAGGCAGAGTTGTTTATTTTATTCTGTTCAAGTATGGTTTCCTGCACTAGCCTGCATACTTGTATCTTTGGCGCAGGCATTCACCTGCAAGGGGTTAAAAGCACCATCATTAACAACAGTGGTCTGCCATTTCTCCATGAATAAACGGAAGAATTTTCAAATTATTTTTGTTTTAGGTTGGCTTTCCGCTATCGGCCCTTTTTCGATCGACATGTATTTACCCGGTTTTCCCGCTATAGCTAAAGAACTTAACACGGATATTGCACATGTATCGCTTTCGTTATCAAGCTTTTTTATCGGTATTTCGGTCGGGCAAATAGTATATGGCCCTTTGGTTGACCGGTTTGGGCGTAAGAGGCCCATGTACGTCGGGCTAATACTTTATATCTTAACTTCTATTGGCTGTGCGTTTGGTAATTCAGCTGACGCATTGATGGTATTGCGTTTTTTGCAGGCGCTGGGAGCATGCGTGGGTATGGTTGCGTCAAGGGCGATGGTGCGCGACTTGTTTTCGGTAACTGAAACGGCAAAAGTATTTTCATTGCTGATGTTAATTGTAGGCGTGTCGCCAATTATTGCTCCCACATTAGGTGGTTATGTCACCGCAGTTTTAGGATGGCGCTATGTATTTGTTGTGCTCACATTAATTTCGGCATGCATTTTAACGGGTGTGTATTTTTTTCTGCCTGAAAGCAGATTGCCGGATCCAAATTATTCGCTTAAGCCAAAAGTAATATTCGGAAACTTCAGAGATGTCGTGAGGGATTCGCAATTTGTTACGTATGCGTTTACGGGTGCACTTGCAACATCGGGGTTGTATGCTTACATAGCTGGCTCACCCGCCGTTTTCATGAAGATATACGGCGTTACTGATAAACAGTACGGCTGGATATTTGCGTTAATTGCGTTAGGTCTTATTATTTCCAGTCAATTAAATAGCCTGTTGCTGAGAACATTCAAAAGTGAACAGATCATTCGGATTGCATTACTGGCACAATCAACAACCGGTATTCTATTATTTGTGGGAACAGTTACCGGTGAGTGTGATTTGTTCAGCACCATCTTTCTCATTTTTGTTTTTCTCTGTTGCCAGGGCTTTACGTTCCCAAATTCATCTGCACTTTCATTGGCTCCGTTTAGCCGAAATGCAGGCAGTGCGTCCGCATTAATGGGCGCTATACAAATGGGCGTGGGCACACTCAGTTCAGCATTGGTAAATGTATTTGCTAATGGCACTGCATTGCCAATGACAGGCATCATGGCATGTTGTGCAATAGGTAGTTTTTCTGTGCTAATGACTGGGCGAAGAATTATCCGCATCCGGGCAACAGAAGCAGTTGTAAACGAAGAGACGAAAGATATGATTAGTAAGTTGTAGTTGCCGTTACGTGGAACGAATGCTTACTAAGCGTGGATCGTATTTGTATTTAATAAGCGCCTATTTCATTCGCAAATCATCGAAATCGCTATCGCCATATTCCATATGCTGTTTAGTGAAATCATGAATGTGGCGAAGGTCTGTATATGATTTAGTTGCTTCTTCGTATAAGTTGTGAACACCCGCTCTCTTACAATCATCAACATCTACAAATTGCGTAAGCCATTCTGCTATTTCTTTCTTTTGCAGCAATTGTTTTTTTGATTCATTACTGAATAATCCAACCTGCGAAATAACGTTTACCAGTTTGTTGAAATCCTCAAAAGATGCAACACTCACTTTATCTAAAACCATATTTATAAACTGTTTTTTTAACAATGGCCGATTAGCTGTAACCCTTGTGCCAGGCGAAGAAACAGGTTCTGTTCACCTGTTTCCCGCTGGGCTTTTGTTTTACGCAGGACAAACATAGGGCAAGCAGTTTTTATTGCATGATTATCTAAAAGAACAAATTATTAATTCACACTTTATTACATGTAATTTGATGTTGCACGTTGTTTTGTGTATGTTCGTACAATACGCCTAACAGTTTATGAAGAAATATATCGTACTCGTTTTTTGTATTGCATTAAGCACAATTGCTATTGCCCAAAGGAAGAAGATTATTTTGACTACATCTTATGGAAAGATTGAAATGATGCTGTATGATAAAACACCCAAACACCGCGATAACATGCTTAAACTTGTTAAGCAAAAATTCTACGATAGCTTGTTGTTTCATCGCATCATTCCTGAATTTGTAATACAGGGAGGAGATCCAAAATCAAAGCATGCCAGGCCGCAGGAAACATTGGGCAATGGCGATGTGGGATATAGAATTCCAGCTGAGATAAATGAAGAATATTTTCATCGTCGCGGAGCAGTTGGAATGGCAAGAGATGACAATCCCGAAAAAGCTTCTTCAGGTTGCCAGTTTTATATTGTTGTTGGAAAAAAAGTTACAGATGAAATGCTGGATAAAGTAGCGAAGAATAATGAACGGGTATTTACACAAGAACAGCGTGAAGTGTATAAAAAGGATGGGGGCACACCGCATCTTGACGGACGATATACAGTATTCGGAATGGTGACGAAGGGAATGGATGTTGTTGATACCATCTCAAAACTTCCGCGTGATGCAAATAATCGCCCGAACCAGAATGTAGTAATGTATCGTGTGCGGATAAAGAAGAAGTTTTGGATTTTTTGATAAGCTTAAAGCCCAAAGCTTAAGCCTAAAGCCCAACACTTAGAACCTAGATCACGAATCAATACGGCACGGTGGTTTAGCTCAATATAGACCAACCAGTACAAGTGTGCGACGCAAGAATGCTTAATAGTTGTTCGTTAGCCCGGCACCAGAATAACTACCTTAATTTAAACAGAATATTTACTTGTGACTATGAGCTCAATTGAGCATTGAAGTCTAGCCACTTAAATTGTCAAGGTAAAAGGTTTAAGGCTTTGGCTTTAGGCTCTAAGCTTTTCTTTAACTAAAATCTTTTGGCGGAGTCGTACCCACATAGTAATTTTGCTAACAGTGTTATATTTTTTAAAAGTGTTATAATGGGAGTAGCTGAAAGAAAACTGAGGCACAAGGAGCAGGTAAAAGCTGCGATACTTGAGGAAGCCTGGCAAATAGCTACCACCGAAGGGTGGCAGACACTGTCTATCCGCAAAATTGCGGATGCCATTGAATACAGCATCCCCGTTATATATACGCATTTTGAAAACAAAGAAGCTATTCTGTTTGAGTTTACACGCAAAGGTTTCAGCATTCTGTCAGAACAATTAAAGGAAGCAAAAGAAAGCCGCCAGGAATCCTGTCAGCAACTGGATGCCATTGCAAAAGCCTACTTCAAATTCGCTTTTGGCAATAAAGCATATTACCAGCTCATGTTTGGGTTGGGGATGCCGCCTTGCGAAACTGTTAGCCGGGTTGCGGAGATGAAAGAATTTACGGATGTAATTATTTCTGTGATACAGACAGCGATTAAAAACAGTAAAAATCCCGATTCGGATGCGTTTCTTAAGTTTCACGCCTATTGGTCCATGCTTCATGGCCAGGTGTCTTTACAGATGATGAATAACAACGGGACCGTTTCTAATGATCTTAAGGAAAAGATCCTGGAAGATTCTATAGCCAGCTTTATCAAAGCACTGGTGAGCTAATTTTTTTTCATAAAAAGATAACACTGTTATAAATAATATCATCGATATTTTCAACCTCAACTCCCGATAATATTGAACGTTTTAATTTTTAAATAGCAGTTATGGAAGCAACGAAATGGGTAATTGACCCACTACATTCAGAGGTTCATTTTAAGGTAAAACACCTGGTAATTTCTACAGTTACGGGAGCTTTTAACAGCTTCGGCGGAGAAGCATTAACCAGCGGCGACAATTTTGAAAATGCGAAAGTGGCATTTACAATGGACGTAAACAGCATTAATACCAGTCAGGAAGCTCGTGACAGCCACTTGAAATCTCCTGAGTTTTTTGATGCAGAACAATTCCCGCAGATTTCTTTTGAATCAACTTCTTTCAAAAAAGCTAAAGGTGACCTTTACGAAGTTACTGGCAACCTTACTATGAAAGGCATTACAAAAGAAGTTACCATCGATGCAGAATACGGTGGCACGGCAAAAGATGCCTGGGGTAATACAAAACTTGGGTTTGAGGTAACAGGCAAAATAAACCGCAAAGAGTTTGGCCTTACCTACAACGCACTTACAGAAACCGGCGGACTTGCCCTAGGTGAAGATATCAAACTGATCGCCAACATTCAATTGGCAAAATCAGCTTAAGCATCGTACGTAAATCTTTATTATACCATTCAAACATTACAGAGCATTTATGAAAAAAATCAGCGCACTCTTTATTGCTGTAACCATTGCAGTTGCAGGCTTCGGACAAACAACCTGGAAATCAGACAAAGCTCATACGCAGCTTAAATTTGACATCACCCATCTTGGTGTATCAACTGTTTCCGGTGCATTCACCGATTTTGATGCAACTATCGTTTCTTCAAAAGCAGATTTTAGCGATGCAGTTTTTACGCTTACAGCTAAGGCAGCCTCTATTAATACAGGTGTTCAGCAAAGAGATGAGCATTTGAAATCAGCAGATTTCTTTGACGTTGCAACTTATCCTGAGCTTTCATTTAAAAGTACTTCTCTGGTAAAAGCAGGCGCCAATAAATACAAAGTTTCCGGCAACCTTACTATACATGGTGTTACAAAGCCTGTAACCCTGGATCTTTGGCACCGCGGTACTATCAACAACCCGATGAGCCAAAAACCTGACGCGGGTTTCCGTGTAACGGGTTCTATCAAGCGTTCTGATTTCAGCATTGGTGGTAAATTTCCTGAAGCTATGTTGAGTGAAGAAGTGACTATTGTTGCTGACGGAGAATTCGGCAGCTAATTTGAATTCATTAGAAAGTTGCCGGTTGCAGCTTACTTAACACTGAAGCCGGCAATTTTTAAAATATACGAATATGAATGTTGAGATTTGGAGCGATATTATGTGCCCGTTTTGCTACATCGGCAAACGCAAATTTGAGGCGGCACTTAAGCAATTCGATCATAAAGATGACATCACTGTAACGTGGCGAAGTTTTCAATTAAATCCTGAACTGCAGGCAAAGGCAGGCACGCATATCGATCAATACCTTGCGGAACATAAGGGCTGGACATTAGAATACGCGCGGAAAGTTAACCAGCAGGTTACAGACATGGCAAAACAGGCGGGCCTGGAGTATCATTTTGATAAGGCTGTTGTTGCCAATACTGCATTGGCGCATCAGTTAATTCATATCGCCAATAAAAATGGCGTTGGTGATCAAGTGAAAGAGGCATTGCTTAAAGCATACTTTACTGAGGGAAAAGATGTAGGTAATATAGATGCCCTTGTCGCGATCGGCACTACAGTAGGACTGGAGCAAAATGAGGTAAAACAAGCGTTGGAAGAGGGGATTTATGAAGATAAAGTGATCGCAGATCAGCAAAGGGCTGCAGAAATCGGGGTTCGCGGTGTTCCGTTTTTTGTTTTTGATGAGAAATATGCAGTATCGGGCGCGCAACCTCCAGAAGTATTTCTGGGTGCATTGCAACAAAGCTGGAATGAAGCGCAGTCGGCGCTTGAAGGGGATGCCGGCTTTTGCACGGTGGATGGTGAATGCAAGTAAAGATTTAGAATTTGAGATTTGAAATGATTGCCGTTGGTATGCCAGCGGCTTTGTTTTTTGTAAGCCAGGCTAATTTATCCGGCCAAAAATATTATCCATATGTTTCCGGGGTGGTTTGTTCGTCTCAAACTTACAATTCAAATTTCAAATAGTTTTGTCATTTGTGGAAGGCTGATGCAGCTACATTTAAACAATAAGGCCACTGTAAAAACAGCGGCCGGATATACCCTCAAAGGTACGCTAATATAAAGATCGTATGTAAGTTTAATGTTAGTGTTAAAGATCATGTTCACCTGGCTCCCATAACAGACGCACATTTATGCAGCTATTCCAATTCTCGGGACAACGTTAGGGGCTGGATTAATTACTTCTAATTTAAACAATTATACAAGCATTAAAAACCGAAAGCTTATATAATTGTTTATTGAATGTAGCTTGTTTTTTTCATTTTTAAAAGCATTAATTCACTGCATTTTTTCAACGTGCTCAATGGGAACCACTAACATACTTTAGCAGCATCAAAAGATACTAAAAAAAATGTGTTATGAAAAGTTTAGTATAACTTACTTAATCTGAACGTTCTTTGATGATATCCAGTTGGTCTTAAATTAATGATTAGTTAACGTTAACTGTTGCTAATAAAGATGTTTGAGAAGATATTTTTGTTTTATGTTAATTGAATTTTAATTGAATAGCAGGAGGAATGTATGTTCTTTTGTTTAGTATAATTTAACTGCTTATTTGATTGAACAAAAATTATTCTGATCAAAATATTGTGCTATGACGAAAGATCCAGTATTAATTCAGCGGAAAGTGGAAGAAGTTTTCAGCCTGTATGATAAGTATGGTGACGAAGGTTATGGAGAAGGAGTGACGCAGTTAATGCATATGGTACAGTGTGCTAAGCTTGCCATAAACGAACACGCAGAGGATGATATGGTGCTAGCGGCTTTCTTTCATGATATCGGGCATTTTCTGGAGCATGCGGAAGATATGGGTGGTTATGGCAGAAAAGACCATGATAAGCTGGGGCGTGAATATTTACTACAGCACGGTTTTTCTGAAAAAATTGCGGACCTGGTTGCCAGCCATGTAGATACAAAACGTTACCTGACTTGCGTAGAAGAAGGCTACTACGATAAACTATCTGATGCCAGCAAAAAAACACTTGAATACCAGGGTGGCCCTATGACCGCCGAAGAGGCGGCCAGCTATGCAAAAGATCCGTTGCTGGCGAGTTATATAAAAATCCGTGAATGGGACGACCTGGGGAAAGACACCGAAACGCCTGTTGACCCTAAGGATGTTGACATGATGAAACGCCTTACGTTTGAGTATTTAATGCGCCAGCAATAACGCGGCACAGGTTTTTTACGCCTTATTTTTAGGTATAATTTTTTCCTTTTCCTGCACGGAAGCCTTGCCGGTTTCCACTTCAACCTGCTTCATTGTAACTGCGTAGGAATTAGGCAGGATTTCGGATCCATATTTAACGGCGTAAGCTTTTGTAAACTCTGCCCCGAAGTAGAGTATCACCGAAGAGTAATAAACCCACAGTAACAATACCACCAACGAGCCGGCAGTACCATACGTGCTACCCACATGGCTCCGTGAAATATAAAAGGAGATCAAAAATTTTCCCAGCAGGAAAAGCAGTGAGGTTACAAAAGCGCCAGACATTACATCTTTCCATTTTATCCGCGCATCGGGAAGCACCTTGAAGATCACGCCGAAGATCACCATGCTAATAACGAGCGTAAGCACCAAATTGGTTACGTAAAAAACAACGATCGTTACATCCGGATAAGCAGCCTGCAGGCGCTTGTTCAGCGCTTCTATAACGCCGGAGACAACAAGTGATACCAGCAACAAAAATCCAAGGCTGATAATCACCGAAAAAGACAGCAGCCTGTTAAGCAACATTTTTACCAGACCTTTTTTGGGCTTGGGCTTTATACCCCAGATAATATTGATGGAATCCTGTATCTCGGCGAAAATGGAGGTAGCACCAATTACCAGGGTAATTACGCCAATGATTGCAGCCAGTTTGCTTTTACCACCTATAGCCGCATTTTCAATTATATGTTGCAGCTGCAATGCAGTATCCTGTCCAATAAAATTTCTTAATACGCTATACACCTGCCCCTCAACAGCTTCTTTTCCCAGGAACAGGCCGCAGAAAGAAATCATTACTACCAGCAACGGGCCCATCGAGAAAACGGTGAAGTATGCCAGCGAACCACTTAGTTTGGTTACTTTATCATTAATAAAACAACTGAACGTATTTTTAATTACTTCCCAAATGCCCTTTAGTGTAATTTTTTTCATGAACAGCTTTACCTGTTATAACACAAAAAGGCTACCATCCATTTTTTAATGTGCTTAAATCGTTCAATAGTTCAATCTGAAGCCGCTTGATGGTATTACAATGCAAAGTGTGGGGATAAACTTCCCCTCTCATGTATCTATCTTAGAAAACTGCATTGTGAGCCTTTTAATTTGCATGTGGTATAAATTTTATAACAATAGGGTATGAAGCAGAACTATAAAAATCACGTAAAATACTATCCGCCGCATCATTTTATCTTTTATCCGGTTGTATTGGCTTTGTTAGTGTGGAGTCTGCATAACTACTTTTCCGGTAATGAGCAGAACCTTATGTGGCTGGCCGTGGCGGCCATATTTATAATGCTTGGATGGCTGTCGTTTATGTTAAGGCAGCATTACGCATTAACTAACCAGAACAGGATTGTACGCATTGAATTAAGATTTAGGTACTATGTGCTCACCGGAAGGCGCCTGGAGGAAATAGAACATAAATTGTCATTCAAACAACTCGCCGCACTTAGGTTTGCGGGGGACGAAGAGTTAGTTGCATTAATTAATAAAGCCATAGCAGAGAACCTTTCTCCTGATGCTATCAAACGAAGCATACAACATTGGCTGCCAGATGAAATGAGAGTTTAATAGTTGATATTTAAAGTAAAAAGTCGTCGGTTAAAGTACGAATTAAGAAGTACGAAGTACATTGTTCGCTCGGTTTTCTTTTTTCAAACCTCGTAGATTTTTCCGACAAGCAATCCTATATTCTTTTTAAAGATTTCACTAAATGAACAGCATGTAATGAGGTACTTCGTACTTCTTAATTCGTACTTAATATAACCTTGCCAATGCTTGATAATCTAAAAAAGCTTATATTGTTGTATGCTGAGTAAAAGCACCATCACACTGCTGCGTATTCCGTTTTCTTTTTTTCTTATGCCGGTCTATTTTTTCTCATTAAGCCAGGTTCCTGATATAAACTATGGCAAGGCCGCGTTGGTGTTTGTGATCCTGCACTTCATCATGTACCCTGCAAGCAATGGTTACAACAGTTATATGGACCGTGATGAAGAAAGCATTGGCATGCTTGAAAAACCACCGATGGCTACAAAAGATCTGTTTTATGTAACACTGGCACTGGATTTCATTTGTGTTGTGGTGAGTTTTTTTGTCAATACCATTTTTGCTGCCTGTATCATCGCCAATATTCTAGCCTCACGGGCCTATAGTTATCGGGGAATAAGGCTGAAGAAATATCCCATAACAGGTTTCCTTACTGTTATATTGTTCCAGGGTGCCATTACCTTTTTTATGGTGCATAAAGGCGCGTCTGTTAGCCATGCGTCTGTGCCGTGGCTCGGTATGCTGGTAAGTTCTTTACTGTTTGGCGGTTTTTACCCTCTAACACAGGTGTACCAGCATGAACAGGATTATAAAGATGGTGTACGTACCATCAGTTATTTGTTAGGTATAAGAGGGACATTTGTTTTCAGCGGCATCATGTATATATTGGCTGATTTTTTGTTGTTAGTGTATTTTAACGGACAACAGAAAAATTATCAGTTCTGGCTAATGCAGTTGTTCTTTTTGCCCATTGTTATATATTTTGTTTCGTGGTGGAGAAAGGTATTGGCAGATAGTGCAAATGCAAGTTTTTATTATGCCATGAGGATGAACATGGTGGCGGCAACAAGCGTTAATTGCGCATTTATCTTGCTATACCTGCTTAATCATGTTGTAAAATAATGTTGCAAAAGTGACAACCTTATTCCTTGCCTATTCGTTTATACAATAAATAACACCCTTTGAGTAAAATCATTTCCATAGGAACGGCGTTACCTGCGTTCCGTCATCGTCAGCAGGATATTCTTGAATTTATGCTGAACGCATATCAGCCTGAAGGAGACGACAGGCGGAAAGTAGCTTTACTCTATGAACGATGCGGAATCGAGGCCCGTTACTCTGTTATGCCAGATTATTCCGTTAACCTGCAAGAGCGTTTGTTCTATCCTCAAACAATGGACATGGAGCCATTTCCTAAGCTGGAGAAAAGAATGGAATGGTACGCAATGCATGCTCCAGCGTTAAGCGTAGAAGCTATCGAACAATGCATGGATGGATATATTGATAAAACAGAGCTCACATGGCTTATAACGGTAAGTTGTACGGGCATGTCTGCGCCTGGCCTTGATATCAATATCATGCAACAGTTACAATTATCATCCGCCATTCAGCGCAGCTCAATAAATTTTATGGGGTGTTATGCAGCGGTTCACGCGCTGAAGCTTGCCGATGCTATTTGCAGGTCTGACCAAAATGCAAAAGTGCTCATCGTCTGTACGGAACTTTGCACGCTGCATTTTCAAAAAGGCAATGAAATGGATAATATCGCTTCCAGTTTATTGTTTGGCGATGGTGCGGCGGCTGTGTTGGTAACAGGCGACAGCTGTCCGCTGGATGGCTTATCCATTAAAGGTTTTCATTCAGAAGTAGCATTGCAGGGGCAACAAGATATGGCCTGGCATCTTTCAGGGCAGGGTTTCCTGATGCGCTTAAGCGCTTATATTCCGCAACTCATTAGAGACGGAATAAGCCCATTGCTAAAAAATGCGCTCGAAGCAACGGGTATGCAAAAAAGTGATATCACCAAATGGGCAATACATCCCGGTGGGAAAAAAATACTTGAAACCATTCAAAAGGAATTGTGCTTGCAGGATGGCGATCTTGCTGCCTCATTTAATGTGCTGAATGATTACGGCAATATGTCTTCTCCAACAATACTCTTTGTGCTGAAAGAAATAATGGCTCAGGTAAAAGGAAAAAGCGAAAGGATATTTGCTGCAGCATTCGGTCCTGGCTTAACTATGGAAACCTTAATACTTGAGCAATGAGCAGGTTTGCCCAAAGGTCCGCGCAAACAGAGTTAATCGATGAGCCGGATATCCCATTCAGTGATTGGGAAACCTGTCTGCGGGAGTTAAATACTATCAACACGTGGCTCGGCGGCCATGCGATCACTTTAGAAGGCGTAAAGAAGTTGTTGCATTTAACTACGTATCCAGTCCGCATCGCTGAGATCGGATGTGGCGGTGGTGATAACCTTCGGGCCATCCATCAATGGAATAATAGAGGTACTTACGCACTTACTTACACAGGCATCGATCTTAACAAAGCATGTATAGAATTCGCTGAACAACACTGCGCAGGCCTTCCGGGAAAAATATTTATTAACAGCGATTACAGGTTGGTAGATTTCCAAAATACTGAACGGCCTTCCATTATTTTCAATTCGTTATTTTGCCATCATTTTAGCAATGAGCAATTGGTTGAAATGCTTGTATGGATGAAAAAGAATGCCAGCATAGGATTTTTCATCAATGACCTGCAGCGGCACCCTGTTGCATTTTATTCTATAAAATGGCTTACCAGTCTGTTTTCCAGGTCGTACCTTGTTAAACATGATGCATCGGTGTCTGTAGCAAGAGGTTTTTCGAGACAGGAGTGGAGGCAATTGCTTAAACAGGCTGGGATTACCAATTATACCATTCACTGGAAATGGGCCTTCCGTTTCCTTATTATAGTTCGCGTATGAGCGCGCAGGGGCGATATGATGTATCAATTATCGGCGGCGGCCTTGCGGGGCTTTCGGCCGCTATTCTTTTGGCCAAAGCCGGTTACAGTGTTGTGCTTTTTGAAAAAGAAGCTTACCCGTTTCATAAAGTCTGTGGCGAATATATCAGCCTTGAATCATGGAACTTCCTGGCGGAAATTGGATTGCCGTTGAAAAGCTGGAATCTCCCACTAATAGATGAATTAATTGTATCTGCGCCAGGCGGCCGCAGTATTCAACGAAAGCTTCCGCTTGGAGGGTTCGGCATAAGCCGTTACCTAATAGATGATGAGCTGGCTAAAATAGCCAGGGCCAACGGCGTTGTTATATTTGAGAATACAACGGTACAGGATATATGTTTTGAAAATGACAGGTTTTCTGTTTTGTCAGACAAAGTAAATGTAAGAACGCTGGCGTGCTGCTGTGCATTTGGAAAGCGCACCAACCTGGATGTTAAATGGAAAAGGGATTTTGTGAAAGAGAAGCCCAATGCGCTGAACAATTATCTCGCTGTAAAATATCACGCCAAGCTCAATGCTCCACGTAATGTAATAGCGCTGCATAATTTTGCTGATGGTTATTGTGGCGTATCACCGATAGAAGAAGATAAATACTGCATTTGCTATCTCACCTCCGCTCACAATTTGCAGTCTAACGGAAAAAGTATCGGTCATTTGGAAGAACAAGTGTTGATGAAAAATCCATTTTTAAAGGAAGTGTTCAACAAAGCGGAAATATTGTATGAAAAACCGCTAAGTATTTCCCAGATAAGTTTTATGAAAAAAAGCTGCGTGGAGAATCACATGCTGATGCTGGGCGACGCAGCCGGGCTTATTACGCCATTGTGTGGCAACGGCATGAGTATGGCGCTTAGAAGCAGCAAAATTGCCGCTGCACTAACCATTGATTTTCTCGAAGGTTCGTTAAAGCGTGAGGAGATGGAGAAACTATACGAACAGCAATGGCACAAAGCATTCGAAAGCAGGTTAAGAGCAGGGCGGATTATTCAGTCATTGTTTGGAAAAAGTTGGCTAACCAATTTTACAATACAGGCTCTCAGGTATTTTCCATCACTTACAGGGCGCATTATTCGCCAAACGCACGGTGAAGAATTTTAATCGGGTATAAGTCATTATTGTAAATTAGTTTTGTGTAACAATGTTGCTAACAGGAACCATCGCCTTTTAATCTTAACTACTATCTTTCTTCAATCAAAAATAACGCTATGCGCTACAAACTTTTTAAGGGAAACGAACGCGGAACAAAAGATATTGGCTGGTTGCAAAGTAATTTTACATTCAGCTTTAGTTCGTATTACAACCCCGATCGTAACGGTTTCGGATTGTTGAAAGTATTCAACGATGATTATATAAAAAAAGAAGGAGGGTTTGGTTTGCATCCGCATATGAACATGGAGATTATTAGTATTCTTCTTGCCGGAAGCATGAATCATAAAGATTCTATGGGGTACAGCGATGTAGTTCATAAAGGTTGGGTGCAGATTATGAGTGCGGGAAATGGTTTAAAACATGAAGAGTATAATGTTGGAGAAGATGATGTAAACTTTTTGCAGATCTGGATCGAGCCAAAGTTGCAAAACATTTCACCGCGTTATCAACGCAGGGCATTTCCGAAAGAGCAAAGAAAAAATAAACTCCAGACTGTGGTTAGCAATGAAGAAGGACAGGAGCATTGCTGGATTAATCAGAATGCAAAAATCAGCCTTGGATATTTTGAGGCAGGCAAGGAGATCGTTTATAGTTTTAACCGCTTAAATAAATGCGTATTTGTATTTGTGACGGAAGGTAATATCAATGTTGAAAATGAAGTGATCAATAAACGCGATGCCATCGGTTTGTGGGAAACTTCATCCGTTGCAATAACAACAAATGAAGAAAGTGAATTCATAATTATTGAGGTTCCCATCAACCACTAAACGCCTTGCGAACGTTATTTTTTACTGAAAAAAACATCCAATGAAATATAAGCTTGAAAAACCTGTTCACGGCAATATAGGCACGGAAAAATATGTGTGTACAATTGAATGGAGAAATGGAAAATTCATCGCCGATGAACCGGAGAACAACGGAGGAAAAGATACCGGGCCTGATCCATATACCTTACTGCTTTCTTCACTGGCCTCATGTACATTAATAACGCTGCGTATGTATATTGACAGGAAAGGGCTTGATGTCTCGTCAATAACGGTTAATGCCAACATGTACCAGGAAGTGAAGGACGGAGTAACCACGAATATTATTGACAGGGACATAATTCTTCCTACACATCTGGATGAAGAAGTGAAAACAAAGTTGCTGGAGATTGCAAAAAACTGCCCCATCTCAAAAATTCTTGAAGGGAATGTAAAGGTGCGTACGTTTGTTTTCCGCGATGCAGAAGAGGCAAAGACTATTAAATATGCGAATGACGAAATTACAATTGATTGGAAGCCGGAATTCTGCCAGCATTCAACACGCTGCTGGACACAATTACTCCAGGTGTTTGATCCGCGCGTAAAAAAATGGATCAATGTAGATGGCGCTTCAGCAGAAAGGATTAAAGAGCAGGTTGAGAAGTGTCCTTCAGGGGCTTTGGCATTTCACTACAATAAGGATCAGGAAGTACAGCCCGGTTGATCCTAAGACGTTGCACGTTTTAAGTTATACGTTGTAAGTTGTACGTGGTACGTTTTTCTCAGCGAAGATTTGCAGTCAGGTTGTAAGTTGTAGGTTGTACGTGATGCGTTTTTCTGAACGAAGAGTGAAGATCATGTTTCAGGCAAACATTTCATTCGCTTCAAAAAACGTACAACCTATAACGTAACACTTACAACTTTTAAAAATACTTTTCTACTGTAAAACCAAAGGTCATCAGCAAATTTTCTCTTTTTGTCCTGCTGATGGTGTTGTTTATTTCGGTAGCAGTAAGGGCCAGCCATTTGTTTAATTTAACGGATAAGCTGTTCGATCCTTTTATTATATAATCACTGATGTCCAGCATTGATGGTTGGTAAAACCCAACCCCTTCAAGAACCACGGTGTTTTTTATCGTCAGCTTATACTTAACACGGAAGGAGTTTCTAACAGTCTGGTATACATCGTGGCCGAGCGTTGCGTCTTCAAGGTTGCTTGTTTCGTACAAAAAACCATCACTGAGTACCAGGTTAAAGCTGGGTGTGTTTACTGCCTTATAAGCAATGCCACCGCCGGCCTGAAAGCGATTGGTAATCTTTAATGAATAACTTTTTTCATAAGTAAGGAGCGCCCAGTAGTATAACCTGTGTGTACTTTTAAACAGGTCGAAATCCTGGTACGTGGAAAAGTCATTGTTGGTCAGGTTATTGTTTTGCAATCCATACACCCAGGCTGTTGTGGAATTAAAAGTCATTTTCTTTTTGTTCACATTAAAATTCAGGCCGTTGTTGAGCACATAAGAATCTCCATCATTCGTACGGTTTAAAATACCCGTTGATGCAAACTTTACATGATAATTCGTGCTGTCGTTAAACTGGCCATAGCATTTATTAAATGCAAGAATGGAAAAAACGATCAATAGATTAAACAGCCGTAGCCCTGTTGTTTTGTTACTCAGAATAAATGATGACATGCCGCTAAGGTAAAAACTGAAACAATACATAAAGTGTGATCTGTTGAACTACCAAAAAAGTGCCATTAGCTGTAACTTAGCAAAAAGAATTTCTCGTGAAAGCGTTAACTTTTTCATCGTTTGGCGGCCCTGAAGTCCTGGAATATAAAACGGTAGCGGATCCTGTGTTATCAGCGGGGGAAATATTGGTCCAGTTAAAGGCAATAGGTTTGAACTATGCTGATATTTACAGGCGCAAAGGAAATTATCATCTAAAGGGAGCACCACCTTACATTGCGGGATATGAAGGCGCCGGCGTTGTTGTTAACGCAAATAATGTTGACGGAGTAAAGGAGGGTGACCGTGTTGGTATAGCAGACGTCCCATTTGCGAATGCAGAATTTGTGAAAGTGCCTTTTTCGCATGCCATCCCATTGCCTGAAGATATTTCGATAGAAACCGCTGCAACCGTGCTGTTGCAGGGGCTCACAGCTCAATACCTGGCGATGGACAGTCATGCCATCCGTCCTGAGGAAATAATCGTTATCCATGCCGCTTCTGGTGGCGTTGGCAAAATGCTGACACAAATTGCTAAAATGAAAGGTGCAGTAGTTATTGGCCTCACAACTTCGGAGCATAAAAAAAATATTATTCTTTCAGCCGGTGCCGATGTGGCTTTCAACCTGAGAGATAACTGGCAGAATGAAGTGTTGCATTATACAAATATCCGGGGTGCAGATGTGGTATATGATTCTATAGGTACAACCTTACAGAAAAGCATAGCCGTAACGCGAACGGGCGGCACCGTTGTATTTTACGGATTTACTGGAGGCGATCCTTTGCTTGTTGATCCGCGAGTGTTAATGGATGGCAGCAAAACTCTAACGGGCGGCGATTTGTGGAACTATCTTACCAGCCGCGAAGAGCGCATTAACAGAAGCGACTTGCTTTTTTCATGGATCAGGGATGGTTTTATTAAAGTAAAGGAGCCTGTAGTATTCTCCCTCGAAGAAGGGAGGAAGGCGCATGAATACCTTGAATCCGGCAAAAGCGCTGGTAAAGTGCTTTTGATGCCCTGAGAACGAGCTATTAGGTTTTCATTTTGAAGAGGGATGATGCCTCATTCTTCGCAGCGATCTATACTTCTCAGATACCTTTATTTCTTATCTTTCCGGTTTATAACCTAGCATGAAAAAAATTATTCTAACTATTGCTGTGCTTGGTAGCTCTATAGCGCTATTTGCACAACAGCAAATTATCATCCGCACAGAAAATACCGCCCAGGTATATAAGGTTACCAACGATAAAAAATTACTGCAGGTGTATGTGGGCGAAGCTTTGCAGCAGGATGACGAGTATCAGAAGATGGCTGGTATTCCTATTGATGCATATGTTCAGGGAGGCCTGAACGTGATTCGGGAACCGGCTTTTCAGGTTACACATGCCGATGGAAATCCGTCGCTTCAACTGCAGGTTGCTGATGTAAAGTCAGAAAAATCTGATGATAATGTTACGATAACCCATGTGCAGTTAAAAGATGCGGCCTATCCTTTTGAAGTAACCATACACTTCAAAGCCTTCCGCAAAGAAAACGTAATAGAGCAATGGAGTACCATCAGGCATACGGAAAAGCAGCCGGTAATATTGCACCGTTATTCATCCGCATCGCTTCAGGTAAAAGAAGACAAATACTGGCTTACGCATTTTTTTGGAGATTGGGCTAACGAAATGCGTATGGAGGAAACACCTCTTCCCGAAGGCATTCACAGCATAGAAAGCAAATTAGGGTCCCGCGCAACAAATTTTGATTTGCCTTCTTTTTTGCTGGCAATGAATAAGCAGGCTGATGAGGATAACGGCACTGTGATTGCAGGAAGCCTTGCATGGAGCGGCAACTTTCAGCTAATGTTTGAGAACGTGCGTTACAGTGAAGATTTTGGCCACCTTTTACAAATCCAGGCCGGTATTAACCCTTATGCTAGTAACTACCAGCTTAAGCCGGGAGAAACTTTTACAACGCCGTCATTTATCTACACATACACCACTCATGGTAAGGGGCAGGCGAGCCGTAACATGCATCAATGGGCATTAAACTACGGTGTTTACAAAGGAAGGGAACATCGCCAGACATTGCTTAATAACTGGGAAGCAACTTACTTTGATTTCAATGAACAGAAGCTTGTAAACTTATTTGATGATGCTAAGAAACTGGGCGTTGAATTGTTTTTATTGGATGATGGCTGGTTTGGCAACAAGTACCCACGCAATAGTGATAATGCTGGATTGGGTGACTGGGATGCGAACAAGCAAAAGCTGCCGCAGGGAATAGGTTATCTTGTACAGGAAGCCGCAAAGAAAGGAGTGAGGTTCGGTATCTGGATGGAGCCGGAAATGATCAATCCTAAAAGCGAATTGTATGAGAAGCATAAAGACTGGGTATTAGAGCTGCCGAATCGCCCTGAGCATTTGCGCCGCAATCAGCTCGTGCTGGACCTTTCGAATCCTGCCGTTCAGGATTATGTGTACAAAGTGGTTGATGACCTGTTAAGCCAGAACAAAGATATAGCGTATATAAAATGGGATTGCAACCGCTACATGACCAATGCTTATTCACCCTACTTAAAAGACAAACAAAGCCAACTGTATGTTGATTACGTGCGGGGTTTGTATTCCGTTCTGAAACGCCTCCGCACTAAATACACAGACCTGGAAATGATGCTTTGTTCAGGTGGTGGCGGCCGTGCTGAATATGGCGGATTACAATATTTCCAGGAATTCTGGCCGAGCGACAATACAGAACCATTAAGCCGTATTTACATGCAATGGGGATATTCTTATTTCTTTCCTGCAGCCACAATATGTGCACACGTAACATCGTGGGGTAAACAATCTATCAAGTTTAAAACAGATGTGGCCATGATGGGTAAGCTTGGATTTGATATCGAGGTGGCACATTTAAAGCCGGAAGAATTATCGTACTGTCAGTCAGCTATTCAAAACTTTAAGCGCCTGCAGAATGTGATTGGTTTTGGTGATCTGTACAGGCTTATCTCTCCTTATGAAAACAATTGTTCTTCACTAATGTATGTAAATGGCGATAAGAAGAAGGCGGTTCTTTTTGCTTTTAACCTTCAAACAAAGTATGGTGACGTTTTTCCTAAGCTTGTATTGAAAGGATTGGATGCCAGTAAAAAATATAAAATAGAAGAAATCAATCTCGAGAAGGAGGGACGTACTTCATTCAAAAAAAGTGGCAGCACATACAGCGGTGACTACCTGATGAAAGCCGGTCTCGACTGGTTTTTGAGAGGAGAGCAGACCAGTGCAGTGCTGGAAATTACGGAAGCGGAGTAAGCGTTTTAAAACACTTTAAATAACAAGCCGTCGTTATGATCAGAACCTGATTATTGCGACGGCTTGTTTATTCAGACCTTCAAAAATGCGGCTTCAAAATCACCCATAACTCAGCATCTTGTATCGTTGTGCTAAGATCATTTCTTCCATAAATCACCATACTCATCTGCGTGGCGACGGAACTGCAAGTGTACATATGGACAAAGCGGAATCACTTTTAATGCGTTCTCTCTCGCGTATTTCACCATGGCATCAAGCAGGCTTTTTGCAATGCCCTTGCCTTCTGCTTTTGGCGCAACCTCCGTATGATAAACAGTTAACTCATTATCCTTAACGGAGATCACCATCTCGCCAATTTGCTCGTCACCTTCATTTGCAGTAAAAGCACCATGTTGTTTTTCGTCTAATTGCAATGCTATCTCTACCATAAAATTTTTTTAGATGCTAAAGATAATAAGCCTGTAACGAATCTGTTTTAAAGCATATTTTAAATGGTGTTTCTTTTCTTTTCGCCTAACTTCATAGTCAAACAACGTTTATGAGGAAACACCTGACTTCGCTGATCGTGTTCTTCTTGTTGAACGCCACAGCAGCTCTCTCTCAAACCATAAAAATTTCCGGAAAAATTACTGAAAGCACAACAAAGCAACCGATGCAAGGCGTATCGGTAAAAGTCAAGTCTACCGGTTCAGGTGCATTGACTGATGCTGCAGGAATGTTTTCCGTCAACGCAAAATTTAAGGACGAGCTTGAAATTAGCTTCACGGGATATGCAATGAAATTTGTTCAGATAAACGGGCAGACAAACATAGAGGTAAGCCTTGATCCAGCAGTAACGGAATTGGGGCAGGTGGTTGTAGTTGGGTCTCGCGGAGGTGGCCGTATACGTACAGAAACACCTGTACCTGTAGATGTGATCAATGTTAACCAGGCAGGGCAAACCACTGCAAAAACGGATCTTACTTCTTTATTGAATGTATTAGCTCCCTCATTTAACTATAACAGGCAAAGTGGTAGCGATGGTGCAGATGCAATTGATTTGGCAACACTGCGCGGATTAGGGCCCGATCAAACACTTGTGTTGATCAATGGTAAAAGAAGGCACCAAACAGCCTTTGTCGCGTTATTTGGTACCAGGGGGCGTGGTAATTCGGGTACTGACCTGAATGCTATTCCGGAAGCAAGTATTGATCGCGTGGAAATATTGCGTGATGGTGCCTCTGCTCAATACGGTTCAGATGCAATTGCCGGTGTGATTAATATCATTCTAAAAAAAGACGTAAAACATCTGACGGTAAATGCCGGATGGGCGGGATATGATGATCATAAATATAATCCATTGAATAGTGTTGATCCGAAGCAATATGTAACAGGTAATCAGATTGATGGAAACGCGGTGAGGCTGGGTTTGAATTACGGACTGCCTGTTGGTAAGAACAACGGTTATATCAACCTTTCAGCAAACCTGTTTTCACAAGGCAAAACTTTCAGGCAGGTACCTGACACAAATGTTACCACCAACGCCAATGCGCTTCCCGTTAACACAGGGCGCAGGGCAAATGGAAATGGCGCAATAAAAAGTATTGGCGGTATGTTGAATGCTGAAATGCCTTTTGCAAATTCCAAAACGACTTTCTACTTCTTTGGTGGATATAATTACAAGGAATCTGAAGCTTACGCTTATACAAGGAATTTTTCAGACAGGCCAGGCCGTTTCCCTACAGATGCAAACGGAACACTGGCTTTTGTTCCGGATATAATGCATTATGCAGGGCCGGGAAATACGGGTGAAATATATTTTAACCCTTTACAAAATGTACACATATCAGACGGTTCCCTGGCTTTGGGTTTTAAAGGGTCTTTCGGCAATAACTGGAACTGGGATGTCAGCAATACAGTCGGCGGCAATAACTTCCATTATTACGGAACAAAAACATTCAACGCATCATTAAATGCAGAAGGCGCTCACAGAAACCGTTTTGACGATGGCGGTTTTTCCTTTATTCAAAACACGCTTAATGCAGATATAACCAGGCACTACGCCAATATAGCCAAAGGATTTACTTTGAGCTTTGGCGCTGAATACCGTTACGAACGATACAGTATTTATGAAGGCGAAGAAGCTTCTTATAAAAACTACGATCCAAATAAAACAGTGGTTAATGCAAGTGGAGATACATCCAACGTAGCCGCAGGCGCGCAAGGCTTTCCGGGCTTTCAGCCTGCAGATGCTATAAAAGCCAACAGATCTAATATTGGTGTGTATGTTGACGGTGAAATGGATGTGACCAACAAATGGTTAGTGGGCGTTGCCATTAGAATGGAAAACTATAGTGATTTTGGATTCCTAAGCACCTATAAGTTTGATACACGTTACAAGCTGACCAGTAACCTCAACTTAAGAGGTTCGGTAAGTACCGGCTACCGGGCGCCGTCATTACAACAGATCAATTTCAGCAACACATTTACCAATGTGCAGGGAGGCAAAATCTTTGAAGTGAAGATTGCACCTAACTACAGCCCGATTACCCGCGCAGCGGGCATTCCAAATCTCAAGCAGGAAAAATCTGTGAACGCGAGCCTGGGTTTTTCATGGAAGCCTTCAAAAGAATTTACTGTAACAGTTGATGGATACATGGTAAAGATCAAAGATCGTGTGGTGTTGTCCGGACAGTTTGATGAGTCAGTAGAAGCGCTTAAACCAATTCTTGAACAGTTAAATGTGGCCCAGGCGCAATTCTATGCCAACGCTGTAAATACTACCAATTATGGGCTTGACGTAGTGTTGAACTATACAAAACACTGGCAGAAGAATAGCTTTAAAGCGTTGCTTGCTGGCAACTTTCAGCACATGACGATTGATAAGATCAACATTCCCGAAGCGCTGAACGATACTTACGAACATCAACAGGCATTCTTTAGCGACCGTGAACAGAAATATGTGTTGGCATCAGCACCGCCGGTTAAATTAGGGCTGAACCTGGAATATGGTTTTGATAAACTTTCCATTGGTACATACTTCACCTATTTTGGTAAGATAGAGATATTGGGTTATGGTTATGAAAATACTTATCCGCCGCTAGTGGCGCTTGATAAAACCGGGCAGCTGGTTCCTGAGCAATTTAACTACAGCGGAAAGCTGGTAAGTGATCTTTATCTGAGTTACCGCTTCTCCAAAAAAATATCCCTTTCCGTTGGCTGCGATAACGTGTTTAATATCCACCCGGACCTTGGTATAGTAAAAGGTGCTAACATGTCTGCTTATGATGGAGAATCCGGCGGCCCCTGGGATCCTGTTCAAATGGGATTTGATGGAAGAAGGTTCTTTGCAAAAGTGGGGCTGAGCTTTTAGATGGAGCTATCAGCTTTAGCTGTTGGGAGCGACGAATTATGGGCAATTTTAGCAGGGCCTCACAGCTAAGTAAAACTCAATAAACACAATACCTGCAAACATTTATAAGTCTTATCAAAATTTATAAGCGAAGTCAAAAACTGCAATATTTATAAAACCCATTTCGTATGTATAAAAAACCATTTGCAATCACTTTGTTTATGACTGTTTTTATAGTCTGTCTGACAATTGCATCTTGCAAGAAAGAAAATCCTGACAATTCTAATTCGATCGTTGGAAAATGGAAAATGACAGGCTACATTCATTATGACGTCGACGTTTATGGGACTGCCGTACCCACCTGTGTAACAGATGATATAATAACATTTAGCAGCACAGGCATTGTTACCGCGGATGACGGACCAACAAAATGCAGTCCAACCGACCCACAAACTTTAACGGGAGGATATTCCATTAATAGTAATCGGACACAATTAACATTTACATTTAATGGTGAAACAAATATTGACAGTATTCTTACTTTAAACTCAACAACTTTAAAATTAAGGCAATTGAGCAATAATGATCTCGTAACATATGCCAGACAGCCGTAGTAAACTGCTACAATATGGGTTCGCGTCAGGGTGGCTGATTTTCTACTGGCAATTAAAATAAAAGTCGCTGAAGGTTCAGCGACTTTTATTTAATGATAAGAAAATGAAACTTTATTTAATGTCGGCAAGCTGTGTATACAGGTTTCCAATACGATATTCATAGCCCAATGATGCACCAGGAACAGCATTTCCTATTTTCAGCATACCATAATACTCAGCCCCTTTGTTTACAAGCTTATATATATAAACACCTTCACCGGCTGTAGGATCAGCAGTTGCTGTTGGAGTTCCAGCCGCAAAAGCAGCCTGGGTACTAACCGGATCGTTTTGATTATACTGCGCAAGTGTTGAAGGAACGAATGAGATTGCATTTCCTGCGGCAATCCAGGCTGAACCGCCGTGCATGGTGATTGATTTATTATCAATGGCCAACATGGCATTAGCATCCGTTGCCGCGAGGCTCGTATTGGTCAACAGATTCACCCCAGCTTTTGATCCACCAAGTTCAAGGGGTCCGGATTTCTTAAAAAAGAAATAAGGATTGTTGTTGATAACGGAAGTTGTCACAGTATCAGCCAGGCTATTAACCTTAGAGATAAAAGAATAGTACATGGTATCTTTACCAACTGCAAAATCATCACCAGAAATAGGTACTCCAGACTCAGAAGGGAAGTTGCCAACATTCACCCATGGATCATTGATCCCATTCTTTTTCTTCACTTCTACTGAACCTAAGTACTTGTCAGCGATTGGCTGAACCATAACCTTCATTTCGGCTGTGCCAGCACCTCTCACCACGTTAACGGTACTGCCATTGTACTGCGGAGTTGATACTGTTAGAGCCTTTTTCATAGTAACCGAAACTGAAGCCGATTCTGTTTTGCCAGCAAAAGTAACTGTAACAACATCTCCGGGCACCTTCATTTTAGCTTCCTGCCTGGTAAAATTTACGGTAGCTTTTAAATCACTTCCAACGGTAATTTGTTTTTGTGTCCCGGCTAAAGGAAGCAACTGCTCACTGCCACCGCCTGCAGGCACCTGCGACTTAAGCAATTCAACGGTCATAACATCCCCTGCCTTAGCATTAGGAAGCGTGGCATTCACAACAAAACCGCTATCCAATAATGTAATACCTGGTGATGTGCAGGTTGAAACGGTAGTTATAACTGCGTTTCCATTCCCATCGGTGGGAATATTAAAATAATCCTGCTTAGTGCAACTGGCGCCAAATACAATTGCTCCGATTAATATTAATGAAATTCTATTGTTCATTTTGTACTTATAATTAATTAGTAATGCTGTTTCAGTTTTATTGCCCTTTTTGGGTAGGAAGGAATGAAAAATTTTGAAAGCATTTTCCATTAGTCGCGATCTCATTTTGTGAAATTGGAGATAGTAAATTCATTTTAGAGAACGCAAAACTAAACCCTACCGGCTGGTGTCCAACGAAATCCTGGATTCCAGCAAATGAGCCTACACCATCAACAAGACATTTGCGCGTACGACGCTGATCCCAAAGCATTTTATTTTCAAATACCAGTTCATATGCACGTTCACTCATAATGTTGAAAAGGTTTACATCGCTTGCACGATAGGTTGGCAGCGTTGCACGTGTCCTGACTTCATTAATTCCTTTAATGATATCCTGATCTGAAGCTGCTCCGCCTATCTGTTTCAAGGTCCAGTTTACTTCAGTCAGCATCAACAATACATCTGCATAACGATAAATTGTCCAGTTCAAGGAAGAGTGGGCAGTACCTTTGATTGCCACTGAATCATAATATTTGTATAAATGCGGCTGGCTAAATTTATCAGCAGGCCCTTGAGCCGGATCATATTTAGTTGATTTTGTATCAGAGAAATAGAACATTTGACGGTCTTTGATACGTAAATCAGCCGTATTATAAGAATTAAAATAGCCGATACTTGGTATAAAGGTGCCATATTCATCACCGAACATAGAAACGTGACTGAGACCTGGAAGCGCAGCTGCTATGATCCCTGTCATTTCATTCACGTTGGTCAGGTATTGAATTTGAAAAATTGCTTCGCCCGTATTATTTTTTGCCGGATTGTGCAAATCATTATAGGTACCTAAAGAGTACTGGCCATATAATACGTTCAATTGCTCCTGTGCCTTTGTTAAAAAATCCCTGGCGCTTGAAGTATTAACCGGGTATGTAGTTTGAGTAAACAATCCTGCTACGCACCAGTCTTTAGTTGGATCTGTTGCTACTTCCTGGTAAGGATAGCCCGCACAGGTAAGATATACATCCGATAAAATTGTTCTGGCTACAAATTTGGTAACACGGCCATTCGTAGATTTTGCATCGGCTAAGCTGCTCTGCTTTACAGCATACTCTAAGTCGGGTATAATTACGTTATCATAAATAGCCTTAAGAGAAGAGCGTGGTTGTTGGGCATCAGCAACGCTTTTAAGAACTGAAGTATCCATTATCAGGTCACCGAAATAACGTACGAGGTTAAAGTAATACCATGCACGAAGGGTACGAACCTCTCCAAGTGCTGCAGACCGTTGATCCGCCGTCCATTCAGTAATTCCGGGAATTTTCGAAATGGATAAGTTACAATCCCTAACGCCCTGGTAATTGTTATTCCAGAAGTTATCAAAGTCTTGCAATAAACCTCCGGTAGTTTGATTCGTTTGGAATTTCCAAAACTGTACGTGCGTATCTGAAGTAAAGGCCTTACCGGTAGGGTATTCAAGTGTTGCCGGAAGATAATTACCCCAATCGCCTGCACCACCGGTATAAGAAGCCATAGACCTGTATGCGCCAATAACTAAAGCGCTTCCTTCTGCAGCCGTGGTAAATGTATATTGATCCGTTAACGCAGAAGTTGGCTTTTCTTCTAAAAATTTTTTGCAGCTGGTGAGTGACAAAATGGATCCTGTAAATAATGCGATGAGTCCTACAGCTATACTATTTTTCATAGCAATAACTTTCATATATGAATAATTTATTAAGTTAGAAACTGAGATTTACACCAAATGAATAAACTGATGGTACCGGGTATTGATATTTATCGGTATTTGGTACCAACGCGAATTGCTTATCAAGTGAACTACCCTCTGGATCATATCCAGCAGCCTTAGTAATCAGGAAGAAGTTTGATGCATTCAGGTATACTCTTAACTTTTGGATACCGGCTTTTTTAATAGTCCTATCTGAAAAGCTATATCCTAATGTAGCATTTGCACCTCTTATAAATGAACCATCATACATTTCATGTGTGTCGGTATAAGACTGATAATAAGCTCCTCCATTTCCCGGGCGCACTTGCGCAACCTGTGTATTCTGGTTATCCGGTCTCCATGCTGTAAGCGTAGAGTTCAAACCTCCTGAAACCAACTGGCGATCTTCGGCAGATTCATGTACAAAGGCTTTGGTTATACCTTGCACAATCTGAATGTCTAGTCCAAGATCAAAGTTTTTGTAAGCAAAGCGGTTATTAAATCCAATTATCCATTTTGGAAATGCATTTCCAATAATACTTCCATCGGTCAACAGATCAATTTTGCCATCATTGTTTCTATCCAGGAATTTTAAATCGCCGGGCTTCATACCATAACGAGCAGCCAACGAAGTTTCCTCTGTGCTGTATACACCTGCACGGGTAAGCCCAAAGAAGGAACCAATAGGTTTTCCAACCATTAACACAGAAGTGGCGTTTCCTGCACCTGTTTGATCATAAATTGGTGCTCCTGTAGGGCCAAGCTGAAGAATTTTATTTCTATTAGCTGTTACAACTAAATCGGTACCCCACCTGAAATTATTGTTTTCGATGTTACGAGTGCTCAAAGCTATTTCCATGCCCTCGTTTTGTACCTTGCCATAGTTTTGTCTTACGCTACCTGCTGTCATTGAATAAGGAAGTGGCACATTAAGCAACATATCACTTGTTACTTTATGGTAGAAGTCAAGGCCCAGGTTAATCCTTTCTTCAAATAAGCCAAGTTCTAATCCTACATCTGACTGCATGGTTGTTTCCCATTTCAAATCAGGATTACCAACGGAGCTTGGATAAAGACCGGTTAAGGTACTACCACCCATTATAACACTGGCTGTAGAAATATAAGATTGAGTTACATAACTTCCGATTTCCTGGTTACCGGTACGGCCAACACTTGCGCGTAATTTTAAGTTGGATATGACTTTGGATTTTTTCATGAAATCCTCCTGAGAAACTCTCCAGGCCACACCTGCAGATGGGAAGAATCCATACTTATTGTTTGCACCAAATTTAGAAGACCCGTCTTCACGACCTGTTAAGGTCAACAAATATTTTCCTTTGTAAGCGTAGTTAACGCGGGCAAAATAAGAGTTTAAAGCATTGGATCCATCGCCGCTCGTAGGGTTAGGCCTTGTAGCTGCACCCGCACTAAGATTTGAATAACCATAGAAATTAGACAGGAACACAGAGTTGGAGGCAGCAACGTTTTCGTAATTATTTTTTGACCATGAAAGACCCACGATAGCATTCAAGGTATGATCAAAGCCAAAAGTTTTATTATAATTAAAATAATTCTCATTCTGCCAATAGTACGTATTAGAAACATTTATACTCGCGCTGCCATCACCACCGTATAATTTTCCACTATACTTGTTGTTCTTATAAGCATTGTAATCAATAGAAAAATCCGTCTTAAAGCTTAGGTCCTTAGTAATATTGGCATTAAGGGTCATATTACCAGTTACCTGGCCAGTGTTGTTGGTTCCGTAAATTTGTGACCTTCTGAAAAGTACATTATACCATTGTTCGCCCACGTTAAAGTCTGCGTTGGTACCCCAACGGCCACTATAGGAGCCAAGGGCAGGATCATTTGGATATTTTGTAGGCACAATACTCCATACCTCAGCAGTAGAGCGCGTAATGTCATCATCATTAGATTGCTTGCTTTTAATGAATCCCAGTGCAGTACTTGCATTTAACCACTTTGTCAACTTGATATCACCGGTAACCCTCGCCGTCAGACGCTTAAAGTAAGAATCTTTCATTAAGCCATCCTGATCGGTATATCCCAGTGCCAAAGAGAATTTAGCATTCTCACTGCCGCCACGAACGTCAATGTGATGGTCGTGCGAGAAGGATGGCTTGAAAATAAGACTTTCCCAATCGGAATTATAGATTGGAGCATAATAGTTACCATCTTTACCAACCAAAGGAACGCTATAGCTGCCTTTAGGCACTTGTTTGAACAACCATGGCATTTCTGAAAAAGATTGGCCGGAAGCTGTTGGTCCACGAAAATCTTTTCCTGCATTGATTGTTCCATATTTGGTTCCATTGGTCATCGCCTGCATATAGACATACATGAGTTGATCCGCATTCAATGTATAAAGATGTCTTTGCAATGTGTTTACAGAAGCACTTCCGCTGTAGTCGATCTGTATTTTACCGCTTACACCACGCTTCGTGGTAATGATGATTACACCATTTGCGCCACGAGCACCATAGATGGCAGTGGAAGACGCATCTTTCAATACATCCAGAGAAGCAATGTCGGCAGGGTTTAAATTAGACAAAGGATTGGCAACGCCCACCACTCCGTCAACAACAAATAAAGGGTCATTACTGGAGTTGATTGAATTGGTTCCTCGTATACGGATCATAGGTTTCGCTCCCGGAACACCGGCCCCTTGTGAAATAACCTGAACACCTGCCACTTTATTTTGCAGGGCTTGTCCTAAATTGGCCACCGGTTTATCCATCAATCTTTTAGGTGAAATACTGGTAACAGAACCAGTAACATCTTTTTTCTTTGCAGTACCATATCCTATAACTACAACTTCGTTCAAAGAACTTGCTTCCTCCTGTAATTTTATATTATCCAAATCCGTTGATCCAACAGGAACTTCCTGGGTTGTAAATCCTGTGTATAAAATAACTAATATGGCCTTCGAATTTGGAACCTGTAGTGAAAAGTTTCCCTTGGCATCTGTAGTGGTGCCCGTATTTGTGCCCTTTACCTGCACACTTACATTGGCTAAAGGTTCGGCTGTTTTGGCATTAAGAACCCGGCCGCCAATTTTTTGCTGGGCCATTGCATTAATTGCCAAGAAAACAAAAAAAATGAGCTGCGAAATTTTCTGATTCATAAGCTAAGTTGGGGTTAAAAATTTTTTAAGAAACGGTGTGACTAAAAAGCATGTTGGTTTACGTTAGTTTGAGATAATCAGCAAGAACACGGCCTGCAATTTTTAGCTGTGCTATTACATTAATTGCCCAAAAAACAACAAAAATGAGTTGCAAAAATTTTCTGATTCATACCCTGAATTGGGCTGAATTTTTTTTAAAAAAACAGTTCGAATTGATGTTAGTTTGGGATAATTAACAATAACAACGCCTGCGATTTTGCTGCGCTATTGCATTAATTGCCCAAAAAAACAAAGAAAATAAATTGCTAAATTTTCTGATTCAGACCCTGATCTGGGTTGAAGTTTTTTTAAAAAAAGACAGTGGAGTTGCAAGCATGGTTAGTTACGTTCGTTTGGGATAATTAGCAAGAACACGGCTTGTAATTTTTTACCGCGCTATTGCATTAATTGCAAAAAAATAAGTTGCAAAATTTTCTAAGTCATAAGCTAATTTCTGGTTGAAAGTTTTTTAAAAAAACAGTGCGGGTTAATGCACGTTAGTTGCGTTAGTTTGTGATGATTAGCAATAATACGGCCTGTAATTTTTTTTACTGCGCTATTGCAATCATTGCCAAAAAAACAAGGAAAAATGAGTTGCAAAATTTTCTAAGTCATAAGCAAGTTTGTAATTGAGGGGTTTTTTAAAAAAACAATTCACGCGGCAAGCATGTTGTTTATGTTGGCTACGATTAATGAGCTACTAATATAAAAATTGTTAAAGAAATAAAAAAAAAAAATGCCGATTTGATTTAAATTTTAATGGCAAATTATACCTACCCATATTCCCACAGCAATTACTATAAGGTGGAATGTTCATACATAGCCTTATTTTAATGCGTTAACGACTCATCAGATTGCAGCTACCGAAGAAATGTGCCAGGTAAAATCGCCTGCAAGCGTAGAATAAGGCTTCGCAGCCTTGAGGCTGAGCAGAGCTTTTGAGCTGTCAGCCGTAAGCCATCAGCTGACTGGAGCCAAGAACTATGTGCGATAGCATAATGCTGCACCGCCGGGAGGCCTTACATAGCGTGCAGCGTAAAACAAGCTGCTATACCTTAAACTGACTATTCTAATGCAGTAAAATCCCGAAGGGATGAAATTATTGTAGGACGAGGTCCATTGTTCTTTAAACCCCGGCAGGGCGGATATTGTCAATCAACGCAAAAGACGTCGCTATGCACCAAAGCTGATAGCCTCATCTATCAGCAAAAAAAAACTGCGCAGAATTCACCGCGCAGTGGTTTGTATTCCTATTACTCAAAAAAATCATCGATGTCTAGGCACTTCCTTGTTGCATAAGTGCATTATACTTCCATAGCTTCTTCCTTGTGCTTGTAATCTTCAGTCAGCTTCTGCTGAATTTCATATGGCACCGGAAAATATTCTAAAAATTTGCTTTTGAATTTCGCTCGTCCCTGAGTAAGTGAACGAAGCGATGATGAATATCCATCCATTTCAGCCAACGGCATTCTCGCAATAATCTTTTGAAAGTTGCCCTCAACCTCAATGCCTTCTACAAGGCCGCGGCGCGTTTGTAATTCGCCCATAACGGCTCCCGTAAGCTCATCCGGACATAATATCTCAACCTGGTAAATGGGTTCCAGTATTTGCGGCGAAGCCTGCTGAAATGCCTGCCTGAATGCTTGTAACCCCGCAAGTTTAAAAGCAATGTCGTTGCTGTCCACCGGGTGCATCTTACCGTCATAAACACTTACACGTACGTCACGCACATAAGAACCGGTAAGCGGGCCAACCTGCATTTTTTCCATCACTCCTTTAAGAATAGATGGCAAAAAGCGTGCATCAATTGCGCCGCCAACTATACAGTTATAAAATACCAGTTTTCCGCCCCAGTCAAGATCGTAGCTGTCTCTTCCCCGAACATTCATGCCTGTTGGTTCCGGCATGCCTTCGTACCAGGGTTCAACGCGCATAAATACTTCACCGAACTGCCCGGCGCCGCCGCTTTGTTTTTTGTGGCGATAATTGGCATCAGCAGAGCTGCGTATTGTTTCCCTGTATGGGATTTTTGCGCGCATAAACTTCACGTCAAGCTTATGAATATTTTCAATCTTCCATTTTGCAACGGAGAGGTGCATATCTCCCTGGCAGTGTATCAGCGTTTGTTTTAGTTCGGGCGAGAATTCTATAATTAATGTAGGATCTTCTTCACGAAGCTGGTGAAGCGCCTGCGACAACTTTTCTTCTTCGCCTTTTTTGGTAGTCTCAATAGCTACGGTCATATTGGGCGGCGGAAACTCTATTGGTTTTAACTCATAATTTTTACCCCTCACATGAAGCGTATTATTTACGTGCGTATTCCGCAGCTTAAGAGTTGCACCTATATCTCCGGCAATAAGTTCATTGGTATTTACGCGTTTATTTCCTTCCACCAAAAATAGCTGGTTCAGTTTTTCACTAATACCAGTGGTTTCATTCTCCAGTTCACATCCGCTTTTTATTGTGCCGGAGTAAACCTTAAAGAAGGAGAGATCACCAACATGTGGCTCCGTTACGGTTTTATAAATGAACATGCAAGCAGGGCCATTTGCGTCGCATGCGAGCTTGTTGCCGTTGATGGTTGTTTGTGGTGGCATTTCGTTGGCGCTGGGACAAACATTGTCGATAAAGCCCATCAACCTGCCACTGCCCATATTTCTTTCTGCAGATAAACAGAATAATGGAAAAATGTCATGGTTTATCATTGCTTTTTTCAGGCCTTCTTTCATTTCATCTTCGTCCAGTTCGCCTTTGTCAAAGTATTTTTCCATCAAAGCTTCATCATTACCTGCAACGGCTTCAACCAACTCTTTATGAAGTGTGTCGGCTCGTTCTTTTTCATCATCGGGGATCGTTAATTTTTCAGGTTTTCCGCCGGTGTCTTTAAACTTATACATGGTCATCCGAAGCACGTCAATAATTTCATGAAACCCGGCACCCTGTTGCCTCGGGTATTGAACCACTGATACCTTGCTTCCAAAATGGCTTTTAGCCTGGCTGACAGTGTTATCAAAATCAGCCCCGTCATCGTCCAGTTTGTTGATGGCAAAGATCATTGGGGTCTTGAATTGTTCAGTATACTGCCAGATGAGGTCTGTAGTTACTTCTACACCCATGACCGCATTCAAAAGCATAACGCCTGTGTCAGCGACGCGGAGTGCAGCGATTACTTCACCCGTGAAATCATCATAGCCCGGTGTGTCAAGTATGTTTATTTTATAGCCGCGCCATTTGGTATGCATCAATTTGCTGAAGATGGAATTTCCTCGTTCCTGTTCCATTTCATGATAGTCGCCAACGGTATTTTTTTCTGCAATTGTTCCGCGGCGAGACGTAATGCCCGCTTCATACAGCATGCATTCCGCCAATGTTGTCTTGCCGGAGCCTGCATGCCCCAGTAAGACAATACTTTTTACGTGTGATGTATCAAACTCTCCCATAGTAAAATGTATTTTACGTTATAGGTTATTTTATTTGTACGCAATAAAGTAATGGGCTAATCAATGCCGTTCAATGTACGATGTTCGATTTAAGATGTACTATGTACAATAACGTAAGAAAACGGCATTGATCAAATATATCGTGGCGGAATTTCAGCGTCGTACTGCAACTGGCTGCTTCATGTTATGGAATGGAAAAACAGGCTATCACAGATAGCATTTTAAAATAACGGCACTGTAAACTCCGCTATATTTTATTATGTATTCAGGCTGATGGAGTACCTGTCAAAATTGTTTCGAAGATTATGTAGCGTATGCTCCTGCGATTCGTAGTCGTCCAGTAAACTTTCGTGCTCAGTAAAAGTTTCTTCCGAAACGCCTTTTAATTCGGATTGCTCGTAGTTAATTTTTTTTTCGTGAGATTTTACCAGCTGCTTGAGATCGTGAATGTTGATGAGCTGAATGTGAAGTTGATTCTGGTAATGCTCGAGGTCTGAACGTTGCTGATGGGAGAGGGCTTTACTGGCTATCTGCCTTAGTTTGGAGCTGAGAAAATTGAATTCGTCGCGATAGGAATGTAAATGCTCTCTCCATTGATTACACTCCTTTGTAAGCTGTGAGATGTCTGTCTGAACCATGGGATTAAATTTTAGAAGGTGAACAAATTATTCCCCGGCAAGCTTTGTCGGTTCACTTAAATCAGTGAGATAAAGCTAAACAAAATATTTAAACGAAAAGCTGATTTTTGTTTGACCATTTAACAAAAAAAATATTTAGTTTGTTCACTTTTTTTAAGGTGAAGTTTTAACAAAACGGCATTATTGTTGAGTATGTTCAAACATGCAAAACTTCAGCTACTTAACGCAACCAAACAACCCGCAAAATGTGCATATTTTGGTGGTTGATGATGACCCGGTTATATTACATTATTTGAAAATAATGCTTGCAAAAAAGCAGTATAAAGCCACTTTTTTAAGCAGTACGGATGAAAGTGTTGTGACATCTGTTGGGCCTGATGTTATATTAATGGATGTGTGGCTTGGCGATGCGGATGGAAAAGAAGTGTGCAGGTCAATAAAACAAAATCCGGCAACATCGTCTATTCCCTTAATGATGATGTCTTCCAGCCGTGAAGCAGCAAAAAAATGCTTGGAGGCAGGTGCGGATGATTTTATCCTAAAACCTTTTGATATAGAGACTTTGCTAAAGCAACTCACCTCCCTGGTGCCCGCCGCCGACTAATTAAAATTCATTGTTTTTGATTACCTGAGCTACAACTTTAGTTTCTGTTCCTTTGATTCTTGTTTTAAAATAACCACACAATATTTTTCAGGAAAATGCGTTCGCAACGATCCAATTATCGGATCATGCCGAGGTATCTGCCCATCCAATATGGCAATAGCCAAAACACTGGCTCTCTTTCCATATTTGGGTATCCGGTAACTGCGGCCCACGGATTCTTGTCCCATCTTACAACGTAACGAATGCTGGGTGGTGGCAATGTGCTTACCTGTGCGTCATCAAGCACCGGAGAGCGCACTATTTGTACATCCTCGCGTTTTGTGTGATCCACAGTCCAGTCAATTAGATCGAGGGGCGTGTTGATCAGAAAATCAGATGAAGCTTTTATTTCTTCCTTTTTATTTCTCGCGAAACAATAGAAAAAATTCACCAGCGGATTCTGGTCATTTCTTCTTTTGCTCATCCATTCGTCCATATGTTGCTGATAGAAATTGTGGAGTGTGGAATCTTTTTCGCACGTGAGAAGGATTGGATACATGTATGCCTGCAGAACAACATCAAAATAAACAAACCATGCAGGGTTTTGATGCACTATATTTTTCATGTTTTCCAGGTAGCCATGTTTGTTAATTAGTGTGAGATACTGTTGCTGGTATTTTTCATTGTTGGTCATGTAATAAGCCAGCTTTAAAAAGGCAAGCATTTCCATTGAGTTCTGGCTTCTGTCAGGCGCCCATTCGGGATCATTATTCAATTTGTCAGGCGACCAAACACCCCATCTTGTGTACTTGCCATCAATATCTACCAGGCAAAAATTGTTTGCGATCAAATGATCAACGAGCAATGCAACATGTTTGCTGATGATTTGTTTTTGTTTATCATCTGCAGCAAGCAGGTAATAGAAAAAATAGCCCATCATATGGCCGCATACTTCGTCACTACTTGTATCTCCCTTCCACAACCATTTGCCATCTTTGGATTTATGCCAGCGCGTTTCAACCGGCTTGAACCTTGGTTCTTGCACAAGCTCAGCGGCAAGCTGCTGGCTGTTGTAAGTTCGGTTTACATCATGCACGCGATCTGCCCATGCAACTGGAACAATCGATCTTGCAAAAAAGCCGGTATTGCCCGTAACCTCTTGTAGAAGTTTTAAGAAATCAAAAGCCTTTTCTGCATTTTTTTTGGCTTGTGGATCTTTAGTTGTCGCATAACGAAAAGATTCCATTGCCAAATAGTTGCTCGTAAATTCGCCATCATTATCATCGTCCTCGGGTTGCCATGAGTTGATGTCTCCATCAATGTTTAAATGACACTGGCCGGCAGTCCATGGTTCGCGGATATGCCTTTTCATCAGTACTGAATAAAAGAATTCCTGTTTGTCCGCCAACGTCATTTTTTTTCTTTTGATAACACTCACGCCCTTTGATGTAGCGATCCATGCATTCCCTTCTTCGTCGAAGGTTATATCATTCACGTGATCATCCATTAACCAGCGGCGGCTAAACAACAGTGAATGTGTTCCATCTTTGTAAAAACGTGCAAGGCCCACGTCAGTACCTACCCACATTGATCCATCAGGAGATGTATGTATCGCGTTTACATAGATGGAAGGGCAACCGTTCTCCGGCCGGATAAAACGTTTGTGAGCATTGTTTTCAAGAACGGAAACACCACCAAGCCCTGCAGTCCATAATGTGTTGTCATTACCAACTGCAACCCCCTTTACATATGCACTTAATAAAACGTCTGTTTGGCGAATGCAAACAGTTTGTTGCTGATAGCAATGGTATAAGCCAACATCAGATGCTAACCAAAGGCCATTGCTTCCGTCGGGAACTGCATTTCTTACAGAGCGTGGAATGTTATAATTAAGTTTGGCAAAGTGGTTATTGTTGAGGAGCCATATTCCATCTGGCCCAATGGCATACAATCCATCATTTGAATTGCACAAAACGGATATTGGCCCATCAGCACCTGGCAAAAGTTCCAGTTTGTTGTTTTGAAATTTATATACACCGTTCCATGCACCAATCCATATTATTCCTGTTGCATCTGTGGCAACCGTAAACACAGGCCCGTTATTCCCTTCAAGCAGTACTTTTTTCCAGGTGTTTTCATTGTTATTCTTCATAAAAACACCTGCAGATGTAACGATCCACACCTGGTGTTTGTTAACTGAAATACGTTTTACATCATTTGCTCCCGCTGCCGTATCTATTACATACCCTTCATGGTATTCCTGCCAGAATGGTTTATCATTCACATATTCTACCTGTCCGTTGCTTTGGTTTGCGATAAAAAAAATAACGAGCAAAAGAATGAAGTATTTCATTTGGGTGTTTTTTTAAAAGATAGAGACGCCATGCATAGCGTCTCTAAACAATATTTGCCACTTATTCATTTGTGGAATAGAAAAACAATGTGAAAATAATCTGCTGCCGCAGACGTCATGCATGACTTGTTGTTACGGCAATGGCTTTACATAAATATCTTTGAAATACACTACGCTCTTAGGATCATGTGCCTGGAAAGCAAACGTACCATCTGATATTAAACGCTGTGGATGCCCCTTTGGGGGTGTAGCTCCTTCAGGCTCAGTCCAATCAATGATGGTTTGTCCGTTAATTTTAGTAGTAACATGTTTGCCTTCTACTTTAATATACATTTCAAACCATTGATCATCCTTTACAAAGGTGGCTGATGTATCTTTTATGTCATACAAACCTGCGGTCCTTTTCCAGTCCGTATGTGAATTATTAACCTGCACTTCAAATCCTTTGTCGGGAAAACCTTTTGGCTGAAATGCTGTATGAAAATAAATGCCCGAGTTAGATCCGGGTTTAGTCATTACTTGTGCCTTGAATTCGAAATTTTTAAAATCGTGATTGTTTACAGGTCCGTCATAGTAAAGGTGTGAGCGTTTGCCTGCTACTTTAATCGTGCCGTTTTCGATGCTGAAGGATGGGCCTTCACTTTCTTTCCATCCATTCAAAGTGCCATCGAATAAACTAATCCACTGGCTTTTGCTATCGCTGCTATTGCTTGCTGTCGTCTTTTTTGGGCCGTGGCAAGCTGCAAACAGTATAATTGAGGCTAAAAAGAAGATATATTTTTTTACCATAAAATTTTAATGGGAGATCAAAAAAATGAGGCTGCAAAACCAAATTTTGCAGCCCCGGTTATTAAAAGTCTAGTGTCCAGCCTTTGCGGTATTCGCGTTTGATAAATTTGTTTACCTCTTCCAGGTTTGTAACGCGCATATTCTGATGATCCCAGAGTAGCTTCATATTCGCGCCCGGATAGTCATTGCCTCTTCCATTTGCTCTCGGCTTAGGAGTGTCGGCAGCTTTAATAGCCAGGTTGGCCATAAGTATCGCTTCGGTAAGCGGGCCTGCTTTTTTGAATGGTGAGCTTAGCTCCATGTTGCCATAGCCAGCAATACATCCTTCAACCCACTGTGCATAGTGGCCTTCGGCGCTGCCTGGAACGCGTTTTATAGTTTGCGGTAATTTTATTTCTTCATTTTTTTTCAGTGGCAATAGTCTTGGATTAGCTGCATACTCACTTGCCATCATTTTTCCTTTGGTGCCTACAAATAAAACACCGCTATTACCGTCTCCAAATACTTCATCCGCGCCTAATTCTTCAGGGCGTTCGGGTTTGATACCTCCGTCCATCCAATGCATAGTAATGTCTCCCTTGGTTTTTGCCGTTTTCGGGAAGGTGAGTATAGCATGGCTTGATGGAGGAAAACTATCGGGGAAATAACCGCGTTTACCAAACGCAGTGAATACGCTGGTTACAGATGCCTGTGCGTCAGCTGCATATTGTAAACCCAGTATTCTGAATGGAGCCTCCATAAGGTGGCAACCTAAATCGCCTAAAGCTCCAGTACCGTAATCCCACCAGCCACGCCAGCTGCCAGGTATAAGGTTGTCAACATAATCTTTATAAGGCGCGGTACCTAGCCACAAATCCCAATCAAGCCCTTGTGGAACTGCTGGTTTTTCAGCAGGCCAGGGAATTCCTTGCGGCCATATAGGGCGATTGGTGAAAATATATACAGTATGTACATCGCCAATAATACCTGCATCAAACCATTCCTGCATCTGGCGAACGCCATCACCAGAAGAACCCTGGTTACCCATTTGCGTAACTACTTTAAATTTATCTGCGGCCTCGGTAAGCATACGAGCTTCGTATATATCGTGCGTTAACGGCTTTTGCACGTATACATGTTTTTTCCTGCGCATAGCTGCCATCGCTACTACGGCATGGGTGTGGTCAGGGGTAGATACAGAAACCGCATCAAACGATTTAGCTTCTTTATCCAGCATTTCGCGCCAGTCTTTATAATATTTTGCTTTAGGGAAATTCTTTCTTGATTCTTCAGCCATGCGGTCGTCTACATCGCAGAGAAAACCAATCTCCGCCTTTCCGCTTTTATAAAAATTGGCAAGGTCTGAACGGCCTTTACCACCGGCTCCAACGCCGGCTACAATTAGTTTGTCACTGGGGGCAACAAAACCTCTACCTAATACATTGCGGGGAACGATCATGAAACCAGCGGCGCCTAGAGCAGTGTTTTTTAAAAAGCTCCTGCGCGATTTGTTCGTGTTTTTTGACATTGTGCGATTTTTTTTTAAGCAATCAATAGAATAATATTACAGTTCATTTAGGTTTGATATAATAGCAGAATAGTTAGTTTGTCCCCAATTTATTTAATTTATTCCAACAACGCTCAAATGAGTGTGTAATACTTTGAATATTTTTTTATCGTCACAAGCCATGTAGCTATGTTCATACATTTTCAACGGTTCAGTTACATTAAAATATAATTGTTGATGTGGGTTGAGGGTTACCGCAGCCCGGAAATGCGCATTAAAGCAAACCTTAGCCGTTCGGATTGAAAGAAAGGGGTTTAGGGACTATGCAATATTTGTTGTTTACCTGTGAAAATAAATTAACAGACATTAGTGTAAAGCTGGCTATTTATATAGCAAATCGTCTACTCAATCTTATTCAATCACTTTAAGGTAGCGTGCCATCCAGTAGGGTAGAAGATATTCATCTCCCGCCAGTTCGGTTTTGCCGCCATCGCCTCCATCAAGGTTAAAGCCGTTGGCATTGTGGCGGTGAACCGGGTATTCTCCGGCTGGCAATAACTCTTTTGTAAATTGGTGACGGAAATTTGGCTCGAGTAATGTTAAATCCTTTCTTTTTGAATTGACAACTTTCCAGCGGATCAAATCCATCGGAAATTCTTTAAGCTGCCATACAGTTCCTTCTTTATCAAATGTTCCGGTTGTGCCTAACGTCACTAAGTTCCAAACGGGATTTTTTTCAGGTGCTTCTATCTTCCAGTGGTCATTAATCACATCCTTAAACTGCTGCCTCAGCTGATCGGTAAATGCATAGTGATACAATACCCAATAGGTGAGGAATGCCATTTCATCGTCAGAATGGTTCCAGCCGCCGTTACCAAGATTAACACCTTGGTGGATAATGTTTTCAGTTGGTTGTATGGCTGTGTAAGGGGTAAGAATGTTGTTCAGGTACCCGTGATCCTTCATCAGGCGGAATGCCTCTGTTTTATACAGTTCTTTACCGGTAAGTGCATAACCCAGTTGAAGCCCTGCGATAATGGTTGTGCTACCCAGTTTTCTATCACCTACTGACGGTGGGAATGAGTTGATGTATTCAGGATTCCAGCGCCCCCATAAGGTGGGCTTTCCATCAAAATCAATAAAGTAATAATTGTTGTCAATGATATGCGTCAGAATTTTGTCGATAAAATCCGCCACTCGTTTTTTTTCACTTTCAGTTTCAACCACCATTTCGTTCAACAATGCCGCCACCCAGATATAACCGACAAATTCATCGCTGCTGGTAGTCCCTTTCCATTCCCATATACTATCTGTTGAACTGTGCCATCTATCGGGATCCGATTTTTTATAGCCCGTTCTTTCAAACGTTCTTGCAGGAAAACCTTTTAACGGGTTAACAGAAATAATTCTTTCAAATGCTTCAAACGCTTCCATGGCATAGCGTTTGGCCGCCTTGTCTTTTGTAACAGCATAACGGAATGCCTGGCTGCCAAGATAAAAGGCAGACCACAAGCCATCATTATCCGTGTCAGTTAATTGAGCCGTTGTTATGTCGCCCGGTTGTTGAAAAGTTACCTGAGAAATGAAGCCATAGCGGATATGCCTTTGTCTTATTCTATCCTGGAAGTAAGTAGTCTTTTCCGCGAGCGTTTGTTCTTTAAATTCGATTTCATTCAGTCCGTCCGGTGTAAGTACAAATACATTGCCTTTGCTGTCAGATGTAAGATCAATGGATTTATTTTGATTGAGCCATCGCTTTGAAGCATAGTACCGGTAAGATCCTGACGCTTCACGCATATATACGCCATCATCAGTTGCCGCCCATATAGAACCGTTTATGTTTTGCAGATCATTAATTCCTTCTGAGGGTGTTTTTGTTTGTAAGGGAAAGCTTGTGTCTCCTGTGTTTGCATTGATGCCATAATAACCTGCTGCATTTGCTACAACCAACTCCTGATCGCGGAAAGTAAAAGACCTTGCATTATTGGCCTTATGAATACTTTCAAAACGATTGCCGGTAAGGCTGTAAATACCCTGCTCATTCAAAATATAAAAGTTGCCTTTGTAGGCCTGGACAGATTTTATTTTGCCAGCCGGCGCCGTAACGTCCGTCATCACGTTATCTTTTAATAAAGTAACGGCGGCGTTGCCTGTAAGCAGAATACTTCCATCAGCTTTTACTGCAAGGCGGTTGTATTTTCCTGCAGGAAGTTTTTTAAAAGGAACGCCCGCATAGCCATTTGTTAACACCTGGTCTTCATACAAATAGTATACATGGCCTGCTTCTTCCTGTATGGCTATATCTAAAGGAATCTTTTTCGCAAGCGGCGTATATCGCAGGTCTTTAACCAGTTTATTTTCACTAACAATGTAAATGCCCTTGTCAGTAAGCACATACACGTTGTCGTTATAATCTGTAATAACTTTTTTTAGTATGGTACTTCCGTTAAAGTCAGTGCTTGTGTATTTATGAGATATTGCTTGTTTAAAAGGCTGGTCTTTTTCTGCAAAAGCTGAATGGCCGGTAACAATAAACGCAAGCGTAGCTAGTAAAGATATTTTTGTCATATAGATAAAATAAATTTGAATTTAAACAATGGTGTTATTTGTATTTGTAGCCAAATGTCCAGGAGTCAAACCGGCTGCATTAATATGTAATTTATACGCAATGGTGATAAGCATGCGATCCATCTTTCAATGGTTAAAATCAGCAGCGCTTATCAGTTCAATATTCACTCTCTGCTGATTAAAAAATCAACAAATTCAGGATCAGGTAAAGATTGCGGATTATCTGCTTACTGAAAGGCTGTTAGAGGGAGCAGGCTGAAATAAACTCAAATGTAATTATTCTGTTGCCTGTTAATTTCTTATACGGCGTTTCGTTAAAGTATCGTCTAATATAAGTATTGGTACGAAAACAGTAAAATTTGTTTCAATACCGTCTAAAGTAACCGCATCAAAGCAGGTTCTTTTCTTTAATTTGCACAAATCTGATAAGTTGTATAAAGCATTTTATGGATGTAAAAATTGAGTCAAGCTGGAAAAATGTATTACGCCAGGAGTTTAATAAAAATTATTTTGAACAGATAGCTGCTTTCCTGAAAGTGGAAAAAACACAAGGCAAGACAATTTATCCGCCGGGCCCCCAAATTTTTAATGCATTCGAACAAACGCCCTTTGATCAGGTAAAAATAGTCTTGCTCGGCCAGGATCCCTATCATGGGCCGGGACAGGCAATGGGATTATCTTTTTCCGTTCCCGATGGTGTAAAACCGCCGCCATCCCTGGTAAATATTTATAAAGAGCTCAAGAAAGATATAGGCATGCCTATTCCCCAAACAGGCGATTTAACGCCATGGACACGGCAGGGAGTGCTATTGCTCAATGCCTCGTTAACTGTGAGGGCGGGGGAGCCAAACAGTCATGCGAAGATTGGCTGGCATATGTTTACCGATGCGGTAATTAGTAAAATATCAGACGAAAGGCGTGGCGTAGTATTTTTATTGTGGGGTAGTTTTGCGCAGCAGAAACAGTACCTTATTGATGAAACCAAACATCATGTTTTAAAAGCGGCGCATCCGTCGCCATTTAGCGCTGATAAAGGTTTTTTTGGATGCAAACATTTTAGCAAAGCAAACGAGTTGCTTGCAAAGGAGGGAATTGAGCCTGTTGACTGGATGTTATAAACCGTAATTTTCCTATAAATGAGATGTAGCATTCTAGGAAAAGCAAGTTTTGTATTACGGGCTTTGCGTTAGCGCTTTTTTAATGTATTTTATTTACTCTTGCAAGTTAAACGGGAATAGCCGGGATTTAGTTGTAAAAAAAGACAGCACCTAATTGTTCGAAACAAAGAAAGCAAATGAAGTTTTTGAAAGAAATAGCAGGCAGGATCTGCGCTTTGTGGGCCATTTTATTGTTTGTGCCATCCATGATTGTGGCGATGGTTTTTTATGCGTTTTGTTACGTGTTGAAAGAGCCTGCAGCAGCAAAGTGGCACAGGGCCGTGTCAAGGGTTTGGATGAACTTTTTTTTGAACCTTGCCGGGTGCCCGTTGAATGTTGTTGGTGCGGAAAATTTTAAAAAGAATACCAACTACGTAGTGGTTTGTAACCATAACAGCCTGATGGATGTGCCCGTAACTACGCCATATATGCCCAATGCAAACAAGACTATTGCAAAAAAAAGTTTTACCAAAATTCCGGTTTTTGGCTGGATCTATGCGCTTGGCAGTGTGCTTGTTGACAGGAAAAGCGATGAGGATCGCAGGAGAAGTTATGAGAAAATGAAGAAGGTACTTGCGCTAGGGCTGGACATGGTAATTTACCCGGAAGGAACTCGAAATAAGACCAATAAACCGCTTAAAGAATTTTATGATGGCGCTTTCAAGCTGGCTGTCGATACAAAAAAACAGATTATCCCAACGCTTATTTTTAATACAAGGAAAGTGCTTCCCGCCGGTAAACCTTTTTTTATGCTGCCGCATAGATTAGAGATGCATTTTTTACCGCCTGTAGATGTAACGGGGCTAACATCTAAGCAGCTAAAAGAAAAGGTTTTTCAACAAATGTGGGACTACTACAGCGCACATAGCTGAACGCCCGAAAATATTTTGGCTTAAAATATATCACCAACTGTCCCGCCGCTGACGAAATTTATCATACTTATATTTCCTCAAAGCAGTTGTTTTGCTGTTTATACAAGATGCCTGCGCTAAAACCATTGTCTTCAAAAGCGTTCATAGCCTTTCTTGCGCAATTTTAAACCTGTGCGTATTTTTTTATGCTCCAAAATCGATGAACCAAAATTGACATTTTAGGGATGTAAATCTGTTGTCTGCGAACATTTTTTAATCAAAACAGGTGGTACGTTTGTGCTGTTTTTGTATAACGCGACAGTTATAAATGCCCTGCTACATGCGCCTATGTTAGGTTTCAAAAAATAATGTGATCAGGTACGGCTTAATTAATGGCTTAGGATGATTTAACCTTTAATTCAATTGTGCTCAACTTTTTTTGGGTCTTAAAACACCCCTGAATAGCAATTATAAAATCTAATCTGTAAAAACAATTATGGTTGAAGTAGAGTACGCTCTTACTACCGGGCCTAAAATACTGGAGCTTGCCGCTGAGTCTATTGGCTCAGCCTTTGGTGAAAAAATAGAGACGGCAAATAACGCTTTAGTGTTTCCGCCTTCCGTTGCAACAGGCAAAGCCGAATTTATCTCTTTAGACGGAGGGTTAAGTGTAATGCTTATGGACTGCCGTTTTGCAAAAGAGGTAAAATTTATTCGAAATTCCTTGCCCATTAATGACTTCCACGTTTTGCACTTCAATCTGTCTACTGGTCCTGTTTTGTTGAGTGCGCACAATGGGCAGGTGGTTGACGTTGGTACCGATTGGAAAAATGCAATTTACTATAGCACTTCAGGCCTTGGTGCAAAGTTGTATCCATCTACCGATAGTAATGTGCGCATCATAAACATTGTGTTTTCACGGGCATGGCTGACAAAACATTACGATATAGAAAAAGTGCCTCTGCATCCAGCCTATGCGTCAGAATTTTTAATGGATGAGCCGGTTCAATTTTTTATGGATCTTAATCTGCGCATGTTGCTGATTGCGGAAGAAATGCTAGTATCCGCCCCACCTTTAAACATGCAGCGATTATTTTATGAAGGTTGCGCTAAAAGGTTAATTGCTTTGGCGGTTGAAAGGCTTGCAATGCCCGGCAACAATAATGAAAAGCTCAAGTTTCATGAAGTATCGGCAGTGATGGGCGTTAAAGAGAGAATGAGCCGCGCTATAAATAAACCAATACCATCGCTTGACGAAATAGCAGTAGAATGCGTAATGAGTAAAACAAAGTATGCAGCGCTGTTTAAAGCAATCTATCACAAAAGTTATCTGGATTACTTTCTGCAGATAAAAATGCAAAAGGCGGCCGAGTTGCTGCTTAAGGGAACGTCCGTAGCAGAGGTTGGCCATGCAGTCGGGTACAATAACCTGAGCCATTTTGCCAGGGCGTTTAAAGACTATTTCAATACAACGCCAAAGCTGTATCAAAAAGGTGCCAGAATAATTAAAACGTAGAATGCTTGCAATAAGCAGTAGTGCCTAACCACCAAAAACACCCTTAAAATATTTGTATGACAGAAGTGGATTATTATTATAGTTCAAGTAAGAAGTGGTTTGTTGATTTTGCAAATTCATTAAGTAAAGCAACAGGAGAAAATGTAACGATGCAAGATAACTACCTTGTTTTTCCTCCCTGTGTTGCTGAAGGCCGCTATGAATTTTATGAGCTTACAGATGGGCTTTCAATTCTTATTACGGATTGTGTGTTTCATAAAGAATTAAAGTTTCACAGGCCGGTAGTGCAGGGAAATGATCATTATAAAATTCTTTTTAATGTAAGTGACGTTCCATTAATAGTTAATAAGCAAAGCGGGAGGGTTGTTGATATCAGTAGCAGTTTTGCTGAAGCCATTTTTTTTAGCTCCCATTCAACTGAAGTAAGCCTGTATCCCGGTATAGGCAAACGTTTTAAGACAATCCAGTTAATTTTTCACAGGTCATGGGCTATTTCGCATTTGTTTAAAAATATACCGGTCAGCATTACGAGAATGCGGCAATTCGCAAATTATGAGCCGATGCAGTTCACCACAAACCTTGACCTGAGAAGTAATGAGATTATAGAAGATGTGTTTTCAATTAAGAAAAACATGTACACGCTTTTACATTATCTTGAAGGATGTGCCCTTGAACTTGTTGCCTTATTTTTTGACAACATTATTGAAGAAGAACTGGGAGAGGAGCGGATGATCTCTGATGATGCTGCACGTATTATTCAATTAAAAGATCGCATCGAAAAAAATATTGAAGACGCTACGCCATTGATGGATGAAGCTGCGAAAATATGCCTGATGAGCAGAACAAGGTTCGCAACGATGTTTAAAGCGCTATATGCCACCAACTACGCAACGTATTTTTTAAATCTTAGAATGAATAAAGCGGCAGAACTTTTATCCAGAAGGTTTTCGGTAACTGAAGTGGGCCATAAAATTGGATATGCTAATATTGGCCATTTTGCCAAAGTGTTTAAAGAACATTTTGGTGTTACACCTAAAGTTTATCAAAAAGATAATTTGTCCTGATGTTTTTATCCAATATTAAACACACGCCGTGTCATTTAATATGAAAATATTTATCGCAATATATTCAACAGCTATATTTGCGCTTCAATAAAACGCCTTAAAACAAATATTGGTCCTTCATTTATGAAAAAAACAATTTATCCGCTTATCCTATGTGTTGGATTATTGTCTGCTGCCCGTGCACAGAATTTTACCGGGTACCAGTACAATAATTACCAAACAGTTGGGGGAGCAATTTTTAACCCCGCAAACATTGCAAACAGCCGTTATAAATTTGATATTAACCTGTTCTCCGTAAACGCAGCCGGGGGCACCAATGCTTATAGCGTTAAGCGTTCGTCTCTATTTAAAATGAATTTTAATGATTGGGAGGAAGGAAAAGATTTCACTAAAGTAAATAGTGGAGGAAAAAAAAATGCTTTCACGAATTTTGATTTGATTGGCCCTTCGCTGATGTGGAGCATCGATCAAAAAAATTCGGTAGCGGTTACTACCAGAGTGAGAGGCCTTGCCAGCGAACGTAACTTGGATAACAGTGTTTTTCAATTGATGGGTAATAGCAATCCTGATTTCTTTAATCTTAACCTTGCACAGAATAATTTGCGCACCAACGTACATGGCTTCGCAGATATAGGCGTAACCTACGGGCGTGTGCTCGTTGAAAACGAACATCACCTTCTTAAAGGAGGGGTTACTGCCAAATACGTTGTTGGCTTTATCGGAGGTTCTGCAACCGCGGATGATCTGGATGTTAACATGAAAGATGAATACAATTTCAATAATATCCGGGGAAATATTAATGTACTTTATTCAAAGGGGCTTGACCAGGTTTCAAGTTCAAATAACGAAAATATAAGCTGGAGTAATTTGAATAAAAGCCACGGTGTTGGCTTTGATCTGGGTGCGGTTTACGAATGGAGGCCCAACGGAAACTTTGCTGACGACGCTGAAAATATCGCATGGTTAAGCAAAACAAGGAGCAGCTATAAACTGCGTGCTTCTCTTGCCGTAACGGATATTGGAAGCGTTAAATATGCGCTTTCGAATAATGCAAAAAGTTATCATCTCGAAGGATCAGATTTGTCGAGAGACGATTTCGATATGTACGACAATGAAACAATTGATGAATACCTGAACCGCCTTCAGATAAAAGACCTTTTGGTTGCGCAGGGATTGCCCTCATCTTATAAAGTAAAATTGCCGACTGCTTTGCATGCAAATATTGACTGGCAAGCTGTACAGAACTTTTTCGTTAATGTGAATGCAGACCTGAACCTCCTGGGCAGAAATAGTTATGGCGCTGGTTATATAAGCTCTATTGCAGTAACACCACGCTATGAAACGCGTTGGCTGGGCGTTTCGATGCCGTTTTCTTACAATACTTATAATAATTTCAACTGGGGAGTTGGCTTTAATGTAGGCGTATTCTATATTGGGTCAGGCTCCATTCTTTCCAACCTGGTAAAGAAAAACATAGGTGGTGCTGATGCTTACGCTGGTGTTCATATTCCTATTTACAGGCCAAAGCAAAAAGTAAAAGAACCTGTTGCTGAAGCGACTCCTCCTCCAAAAGATGCTGATGGCGATGGCATCACTGACGATGTTGATAAATGCCCTGATGTTAAGGGTGTTGCAAAATATAATGGTTGCCCCGTTCCTGATACGGATGGTGATGTTATTAATGATGAAGAAGATAAATGCCCAAATGTAAAAGGCATAGCGAAATACAATGGATGCCCTGTGCCTGATACGGATGGAGATGGTATCAATGATGAAGAAGATAAATGCCCTGCGGTTAAAGGCGTTGCTCGTTACCAGGGCTGCCCTGTACCCGATACAGATGGCGATGGTATTAATGATGAAGAAGATAAATGCCCTAAAGTACCTGGCGTAGCAGCTAATGCAGGATGCCCTGAAATTAAGCAGGAAGTTGTGAAGAAGATTGATCAATCTGCACGTAAAGTACTTTTTGCTACAGCCAGCGATAAGCTGTTAAATTCTTCTTTCCTGGCGCTGGACGAAGTGGTTAAGGTTTTGCAGGATAATTCCGATGTACAAATGAATATTGATGGGCATACAGATAATACCGGCAATGCCACATTGAATAAGGCGCTTTCAGAAAAAAGAGCAGCATCTGTAAAAAAATATATAGTATCGAAGGGAATTGATGAAAGCAGGCTACATGCTACCGGCTATGGCGATACGAAACCAATAGAGAGCAATAAAACCGCTGCAGGGCGCGCAAAGAACCGCCGTGTGGAGATGAAGTTGTACTATTGATTTAAGTAAATTAAAAAACAAAAAGCTTTGAACGCGGAGTGTGTTCAAAGCTTTTTTATTATGGGTAGTTGATCAATATTTGCCTGGAAAGAAATGATGTTGATCGCTTCTTGAATTAGTGCCTGATAGCGATAATAAGATATCGTATAAGAATAATCGATATAAAAATCCAAAGTACTCCAAGTATAATCGTTTGCAGTAGGCTTCTTTTAGCGTAGCGTATACTTTCTTCCGCTTTTATATGGCTGGTTCTCATTATGTTGACAGGAACAAGCCTTGCTGCCAACATGAAAAGCAGCGGTACAATTACTATGTCGTCGAGATAGCCTGCAACCGGTATAAAATCAGGAATGATATCGATAGGGCTGAGAAGATATATAAGCGTAAAAACAATCAGTGCTTTCGCGTACCATGGCGTTTGTTTATTGTTGAAAGCATAGTACAATGCCATACACTGCAACCACAATCCGCGGGTTCTTCTATATAAACGCTGAAATCCTTTCATAACAAGGGCTTTGTGTCATATTGACAACGAAAATTAATGAAAAATAAATGTTGAAAATGTTAATCGCTGCCTATTTTCAATCATGGTTTGAATAAGCGCTTACTCAATTTAAAAAGTTATTGTTAATAGTAAGCCTTAGTAAAAAACGTGCATAATTTTTCGTAAATTACATGAACACTTAAACTTCTCCTATGCGCACAGTTAAAAACATCCTGGGCCAAAAGGGCCCTCATTTTCATTACATTGATGCCAATTCCTCAGCTTTAGATGCCCTTCTTTTAATGCAGTCTGGAAACCTTAGTTACGTGATAGTTATGGATAAAGGCAAATATGCAGGTGTATTGTCTGAAAGAGATTATACACGCAAGGTTTTGTTGCAGAACAAAAATGCAGCAACTACAAAAGTATCTGAGATTATGACCAATGACCTGCCTGCGATAGATTCCTCTTCCACCGCAGAAAAAGCAATGATCCTGATGAATGGATGCCAGTCAAAGTACTTGCCGGTATTTGAAGAATTTGATTTCTCAGGCGTGCTCACCATTCACGATCTTATGCGTGAAGCTATGCAAGACAGTGAATTAAAAGCAGTAGCCGATAAGGTGATCACGCAGACAGACACTGCAGGCGAATACGTGCATTACTGGATTTGAGTTTGCGCATTGTATGGCCTTGTACGAAACTGCATAGAAGCAGGTTAAGTGGGCTTTTTGCATCAGTTTCCAATGTGTTAATGCGACACACATCTTATACTAACCCTAGTTTCTTTTCGGAAAATTTGATGGCAAAATGATATAGCCTCACAACAGCAAAATTAACCGGAGTTTCAAACAATTTTAAACGGAGCGTATTAGCTCGTTGATTAGTGAATCACTACATCACTGATAACCTTATCACCCATTGCCTCATTCACTCTTTCAATAATGGTAGTTTTTTGAAAAAGAAGTTCTTGTTTTAGCGGGCCTACAGAAGTATAGATATAAAGGGTTTTATTGATGATTTGAATTTTGTCGGTATACTTAGCAATGGTTTTACCCATGATAGTTTCCCACACGTTTTCTATTTGAACAGCTCTTACACCATTCTTTAGGGAACTCTTGTTTAAGAAATTCCTTATCGCATCGCCAAGTCGATATTCACCCATGGTGTAAAGGTAAGGAATGCGGATGGATGAGGGAGGATTTTTGGGTGGCGGTACTAGGTGGCAGGTATCAGGTTTTAGGTGTAAAGTGTAAGGAAGGTTTCAGGTGTAAGGCTTAAGGCATTGGGACATGTAACATCGTATACCGTATGTCTAACATCATACATTGTTTCACATTGACTCATCTTTCCAGTTCCAGTAACTGGTAATCGAGGTTCAACCCGGTAAGCGCATGTTGAAGCCTTTCTTTATGTGTATCTGTAATAAAGACCTGGCCGTTTTCTTCTTTACATACCTTATGTAAAAGATTGGACATTCTTTGTTCGTCCAGTTTTTCAAATACATCATCAAGTAACAATATCGGCGAAAACCCTTTTTTGTTTTTGATCACAAAGTATTCTGCCAGCTTGAGCGCAAATAACAAACTCTTCCGCTGCCCTTGTGAAGCAACCGATTTAAAGGGTTGTTGTTGCATTTGAATATTGATATCATCTTTGTGAATTCCCTGGCCGGTTCGTTGCAGATACAAATCCCGCTGCCTGTTTTGTTGCAACAACTCACTGAAAGAAGCATTCAATAGCTGGCTTTCATATATTAAGTCAACCTGGTCATTGCTGCCACCAATGGAGATATATTGTTCCTTTACGAGTGGAATAAAATCACGGAGGAATGAATTGCGTGCGGTAAAAATGGAGTCGCCAAGCCCGGTTAGTTGTTCATCAAGAATATCGAGTAATGCGTCATCCAAACGCTGATGTTCAGCCGCGGCTTTTAATAAACTGTTCCGTTGCTGTAAAACCTTTCCATACCTGATCAGGTGTTCCAGGTAGACAGGAGAGAGCTGCGAAAGGATGGTATCTATAAAAGACCTCCGCTCTTCGCTGCTGCCCGTGATTAGTTGCACATCATCCGGCGCGATCATTACACCTGGATATTTGCCAATGTGAAGGGAGAACTTTTTATAGATTTCGTTGTTGACAGAAAATTCCTTTCGGCCACTTTCTCTAAGAATGCAGACTAACTGAAGCATTTCTGCACCATTGCTGAGCATTCCATCTACACGGAAACCGCTGGCGCCTTGCTGTACGCTTGTGCTATCCGGCCTGGAAAAATAGCTTTTAGTAAAACACAGATAGTACAAGGCATCGAGTAAATTGGTTTTGCCGCTGCCATTGGGCCCACAAATACCAACAATTCTTTTGTTGAATGAAAACTGTTGAAACGAATAATTCCTGAACTGGGTAAGCTTTATTGAACTAAACTGGAACATGAAAGGCAAAAGTAATAAAATCAAAAACGATCGGATGTAATTGATAATTGAAATTTGAGAATTGAAAATGAATTGTGACAAAAATAAATTTAACCCACAGATACCACTGAGTTATTTTCACAGATAGGCACAGATGATATTTTGATAATAGTCGATTTTGCAAAACTCCTTTAACTCCGTGACAAAAACTCCCTTACCTCTGTGGTTAAATGGTTTCAAAATTTTTTGTGTTTAATGTCCGTATGGCCAGATCTCTAAAAATCCTCTAATATTGCAACATCAACAAAAGGCAATGGTACCTTACAAATGGTTTTCTTTTTTGAATAAGCTGGCTTTAATCGGAAATGCGTTTTTTATTATTTGTGTTATAGCCCACTTTAGCAGCCACCCGTTTCCACAGTTTATTACTGGTTTCGCGCTTATTATGGGATTGATTTTATCTCCGCTGATAAATATTATTGTAAACTTTTCGCTCGTTTATTTTATATTGAAGAATATTAAGGGACTCGTACCAGCCTGGCAATCACTTGTAAATTTGGGCTTCCTACTAATTGAGCTTTTATACTTTTTTATTTTTTAAGATGATTACTAACATACTGAAGGACAAACCAACCAAACTGTTTATTGGCTTTGCAGCATTTTTTGTTGCTAACGCGCTTATAGCAGAATCTATCGGCTCGAAAATATTTTCACTCGAAAAGTTGTTCGGGGCCAAACCGGCCAACTTTACCCTGTTTGGCCATGAAGGGCTGGCTTTCAATCTCACCTGCGGTGTGCTGTTATGGCCATTGGAATTTATTCTGACCGATATTGTAAATGAATATTACGGCCCAAAAGCCGTTAAGCGCATTTCCTATACAGCGGTTGTATTGATTTCCTACGCTTTTCTGATGTACTTCCTGGCGATAGGAGTACCGCCGGCAGATTTTTGGGTTGCTACTAAAACCAGCGACGGTATAACCAATATGCAGGCCGCATTTTCGGGTATTTTCGGACAGGGCATGTGGATCATTGCCGGTAGCCTCGTTGCCTTCCTTGTAAGCCAGCTTGTGGATGTTACCGTTTTTCACCGCATCAAAAAAGTGACTGGCGAAAAACACGTGTGGTTACGTGCTACAGGTTCAACAGTGGTCTCTCAGTTAATCGACAGCTATATCGTGCTCACAATCGCTTTTAAAATTGGAAGCAACTGGAGCTGGGCGCAGATATTTGCCATAGGTACCATGAATTATATGTACAAGTTTGTAATGGCAATTGTACTTACTCCTCTGATCTACTTGGTTGAAAGATGGATTGAACGCTATGTGGGCCATGAAACGGCTAAAAAGATGAAGCTGCAGGCCATGGGCAAAGCAGAAGATGATTTCCTGAATATACCCGCGGCAGGGTAGGTGAACCACGGAGGCAATACGAAACACAGAGGTTTTGCCACGAGGACGCGAAGGCTTAAAGGAGCACAAAGTTTTCAACTAATTGACAATTGAAAATGGAAAATTGAAAATGAGGCAATCCCTTCGTTAAACTACGGAGGCACGGGAGACAGGGCGAAACACGACGATTTTGCCACGAAGACTTGAAGGCTTAAAGGAGCACAAAGTTTTCAACTATACGAAAAACATTAATTATAGCCGCGCCGCTGCTTCTCAGCGTTCGCCGCGTGAAACCATCGCTTCGATAAACGTACAACGTATCACTCATAACGCATGACTTTCTTCCTTCACCATCCTAATTACCACTTTGTCAATCGGCAATGACATAGATTCTTCAGAAAGGTTGTCCCATTCAATCCATCTGAATACCTCGCTTTCACCGTTCATATCGGAAACCTGGTAAGGAGCGAAGTCAAAAGGGGTGTCTTTTGTTTCGAGTGAAACGGGCTCGTCTGTATGAACAAGATAATAGATTGAAATGATCTGGTCTTTTTTATTGAAGGCTGAAATCTGGAAAAAATCAGTGGTATAAATATGATCCCCAATGGTGACATCCAGGCCGGTTTCTTCTTTAAATTCCCTTTTTAAACAATCGCGTGTGCCTTCACCAAATTCCAGGCCGCCACCAGGAAGTTTCGTAAAATACTCACCACGGATAAACTCGTCACTCACTAAAAGCCTTTTGTTGCTATCCATTAAAATGCCGTAAACCCTAACGTTAAAATATGCCATAGTTAAGTTGTAAGTTGTACGTGATACGTTGTACGTTTATCGAAGATTTCTCGCAGCGGCCGCAAAGAGGCGGCGGCGCAGCGAAAATTACGAAGTGCTTTCTATTGCTTCATGCCCTTACGCGCGAGGCGCTTCTTTTATTACTTTTCCTTGATTTTCATGCCGCTTCATGTCTTCGCGTTTCAATCTCTTCGTGCCTCTTTGAGCTTTTCCGTCTTCGTGGCAAAAACTCCGTGTTTCGCCCTGTCTCCAATGTCTCCGTGGTTTAACCTAAAACCATTTCTTCTTCATAAAATACCAGCTAATAACGATCGATATAGTTAACGACAATATTATCGGTATATAAAACGCATGTTGCGAATGGTCAAAAGGAATAGGCACGTTCATTCCATAAATACTGGTAACCAGCGCGGGCAGGGAAAGAATGATGGTGATAGAAGTGAGCCGCTTCATCACGTTGTTCAGGTTGTTGCTGATAATGCTCGCAAAGGCATCCAATGTACTGCTCAGGATGTTTGTATAGATGTTCGCCATTTCAAGCGCCTGGCTGGTATCAACAATCAGGTCATTCAATATTTCTCTCTCTTCCTCATTAAGCCCGAGAAAATTTGTACGCTCCAGCTTCATCATCATCAGCTCGTTGGTACGAAGTGCGGTAACGAAATAAACAAGGCTCTTCTGTATCCTCATCAGCTTAAGCAAATCTTCGTTGCTGTTGCTATCATACAAGCTCTGTTCAAACTGGTTTCTTTTATGATTAATTTCTTTCAGGTACTCCATAAAATTCTGAACGATCTTCTCAAACACTTTCAGAACCATCATGTTTCTCTTATCCGGATGACGTTTTTGAAACGTGTTCAGGAATTTTTTGATAGCGCCGTTATCAAAAGAGTTAACGGTAACAATATGGTTATGCGTTAAAATAATACAGATAGGAATAGTGATATAATAAGCATCACTATCATTAAAAGAATTGTTCTCTGTAGGCGTCTTGATTACGATGAAACGCACATTATCATCAATTTCATAGCGTGGCCTTTCATCAATATCCAATGAGTCACGGAGGAACTCGATCGGGATTTCCAGTTCCTCACCCAGCTCAACAAATTCTTCTTCTTTAAAAGGAGGGACAAGGTTTACCCAAACACCATTTTCGGGCCTGTCTATTTCAACCGTCTGGCTGTTTATATTTTTAAAATACTGAATCATTTTTCCCGGGGTATGGCCAAGCTTATCAAGCTGTATTTAAACTTGTCCTTTTTAAGATTTACGGATGCCTTTAAATAGATTTTAGCGTGCAAAGCAAACTACGATTGCGGCGCAGTTTCATCAACGGTAAGCTCGCCTTCAAAAACAAAGTCTGCTGGCCCGCACAACCAGATATTATCAAAATGGTTATCTCCATTCTTATTGAATTCAACAGCCAAATGTCCGCCAAGCGTTTCTACTTCAACGCGGTTAAACCCGTTATCGTTGTGCGCGAATACAAGCGCAGACGCAGTAACGCCGGTGCCGCAGCTATAGGTTTCGTCTTCAACGCCTCTTTCGTACGTGCGCACAGATATCTGCCAGTCTTTAGCTTCCACAAAATTTACATTGATGCCCTGCTTTCCGAATTTTTCACTATAACGTATTTTCTTTCCTTCTTCAAATACAGGTGTTCCCTTAATGTCATCAACTGCAACAACATAATGAGGTGAACCCGTGTTCAGAACAAAAGCATCGTAATACTGTTCAATCTTATTTACATCAGTCATCTTCAGGTTAACCCAGCCGTTATCCTGAATGGTAGCTTCATGGTCTCCATCAACTGCGATGAACTTGAATAGGCTTCTGCGAATACCCCGATGATAGGCGAACTTTACAAGGCACCTGCCGCCATTACCGCACATGGTACTTTCTCTTCCGTCGGCATTGTAATATTTCATTTCAAAATCATAGCCCGGTTTGCTGTTCAGCAGCATCAATCCATCAGCACCGATACCAAAACGCCTGTGACAGATATGGTTTACCTGTGCTTCTGTTAGTGAAACTTTTCCGTCCCTGTTGTCAATTATTACAAAGTCATTTCCCGTTCCCTGGTACTTATAAAAATGTAGATTCATTCGGTTTGTTTGTTCATTAGTGAATGGCCAATCGTGAAAAGAACGCTAATTCAGTGAATCGTGAATGGTCAATGGTGAAAAGTGCATCAGTTGTACCGCTTTTCATCTCGTATTTCTTCATTCGCACATCCACTCGGTTTCATTTATACTTTGCTTTCTTTATTGGCACATTAGCGCATTAAGATTCATTTTCAATTAGATCTCCGCTAAGGTTTCAAGCCCTTTCCTGATCAAATTTTCCACGCCCAGCGCACCATCTTTCGAAAACTGTTTTGTAACGCGGTTAGCCACTATTACGTTCAGGCTCAGGCATTGATGGCCCAATAAACGCCCGAGGCCATAAATAGCGCTGGTCTCCATTTCAAAGTTACTAATACGGTGGTGGCCGTAACTAAACTCCGTTAAACGTTCGATCAACCGCGGGTTTGAAAGGCCCAGGCGCAATACACGTCCCTGCGGCCCATAAAAGCCGGGGCAAGTTACGGTAATCCCCTGATGAAACCCGTTTACGAAATGTTTAAGCAGGCTGGAACCGGCAGATGCAATATAAGGTGAAAATGTGCCATCGAGCTGTGTGTGTGCAACAAATTGCTGCAACAGTGTTTTTTCCTCATCATTGTTCTCGTGGCGATAGTAATGCAAGAGGTTATCTATCCCTAGGCCATGTGTGCCGGCCACAAAGCTGTCAACCGGAATATCCTTTTGCAGTGATCCACTTGTACCAAAGCGCAGAATATGCAGCGATGTAAGGTTATTTTTTATAGTTCTGGTTCCAAAATCGATGTTAGTCAACGCATCGAGTTCATTCAGCACAATGTCAATGTTGTCGGGGCCAATCCCGGTAGAAACCACCGAAATGCGTTTTTTGCCTAGCCATCCGGTGTGCGTGATAAATTCGCGGTGTTCTCTTTTAACTTCCACAGAATCAAAATATTTGCTGACTTCCTTTACCCTGCCTGGGTCCCCGACAGTAATAACAGTAGTTGCCAATTCTTCAGGGGTTACATCCAGGTGGTAAATGGCTCCGCGAGCATTGATAATCAGTTCACTTTCTGCTATTTGGCTCATTTTTTTAGATTTTGTGGCATAAAATTCGTATTTCGGCGCATAACTTCGAATTAGAATTTTGTTTTTAATTGTGTTATCCTATTTTCGCAGCCGATTTACAAAAAGGTTCCGTGGCCGAGTGATCAGGCAGAGCTCTGCAAAAGCTTCCACAGCAGTTTGAATCTGCTCGGAACCTCAGACACTACTTGATAAGAGAGTCCGCTAATGCGGGCTTTTTTGTTTTTAGGATGATAAAAGCATCATAACTAATAGTTAACAAACGCCTGATTTAGACCATAAAGGCTCTTAGTGATGGCTCATTTGTCTGAACAAGAATTTTATTTTTAATTTGTTTATCCTATTTTCGCAACCGATTCAAAAAAAGGTTCCGTGGCCGAGTGGCTAGGCAGAGCTCTGCAAAAGCTTCCACAGCAGTTCGAATCTGCTCGGAACCTCAGATACTACTTGACAAGAGAGTCCGCTAATGCGGGCTTTTTTGTAAGTGCTCAAGAAAGCGCAGCAACAAAAACTAACAACTTAACTAACTAACTAAACGCCATGAAAACTCACTTAATCCTTGTACTATTCTTGTTTTCAATGTTTCAATCTTGTAAAAAGACTATCGGCAATAAAGCTTACAAAGCCAACACTGCGATGACTTACAAAATAGATGGCCGGCTGGTAAATATTGCCGGAGATCTGGCTTCCATTCATAAGGACGGCATTGGGACTATTATAACCTATAGCGTGACCAACGGTGCGCAAGGGAAATTCAAAGTGTTTTCTATTCGAAGCCAAAACGGTATGGAGGATGCGATTCAGATTAATTTGCAAACGGAACAATTGGAGCAGAAAGAGTATATATTAAAATCGGGAGCTACGATTGACCCCAATAATTATTTTTCAATGCGTACCCCTACAAAAGTGTTCGGTTCAGCCGGCGATAGTTCAGTTGTGCGGGTAGTAATCACAAAAATATCAGGCATCTCTGTATATGGCACTTTTTCTGGTATAGTTGCCGAAGAAGCAGGACAGCATTATGACAGCCAGCAGGGCCATTATGTTTACGATTATAGGTATCACCAGGTGACTGAGGGCGAATTTAAAGAAGTAATAATCACTGATTAGTTCTCCTCAACTACTGCTATATGGGAAGTCTTAGGATAGTTGAAAATTTAAGTAACACTGACTGCTTTATCCAAAAACGAGTTTCTGTCTGGGATATTCACCTTATTTATACCTTGACCGCTTATGAATAACCAGGCGCCTGACTCATTAATCATAAGCCATAACTTTATGATCGTTCTGCAACAGGGCGCCCATTTGCTCTATTTTACAAATAGAAGCCTTCTTAACTGACCCTAACGTAATACGCAACGCATATGTGCCAGTCAATTTAAATTCTCTGAAATAAGGTTTACTGATAACTTTAAACCACATAACAAATGTTAAAACAGAATTCACTTTTCAACTTATTATTTGTTGGGTTAACGATTTTTATTTTTCAATCGTGCTCTAAATCAAACGATCCTAAACCGAAAAAAGAAGAAGAGGTTTTTACTTTAGAATACACCGTGGATGGTAGTCGGATGACTATTAACGGTAACATGGATAGCATAGGAATGAATGGTAAAGGCGCCGGCGCGTGGTTTACGAAGCGGGTTAATTTTAGTAATGGCGAAGACGTGCCCAGTTATGCATTATACGGACAAAAGAACATCAATGAACAGATATACTTTTGCATCGATACAAAGACACTGGAAACTAAATCATATCGTATACCAGGCGGTATACATGTTGGTTATAATTCGGTAAATCTGATGTCTTTTTTAAAAGTATACTCCAATCTGGGAGATCAGTCTTACCTGGATGTCACCATTACGAAGATTACTGGCAGAACAATTTCTGCTACATTCTCGGGAAAACTTGCAGAAGTGACGGGTAAGCATACTGATGTAAATGGAAATACAGTTCTTGACTGTGTTTATCATGAGCTAACAAATGGAAAACTAACCAATGCTCAATTCATACCATAAGTAGTTTATAACTTCTTGTCAAAAGTGATTACACGAAATAGCGAACCTTGCTTTAATTTTAAAATATTAATTGCAGGGTTTTTTCTTTTAACTTGATTAACTCAATGAATATTTTCCGTCAAAGTTTTTTGCAATTATACATTCAACCCGGTTGAGCAACTGAATAGATACTGTTTTCTTCTTTTTAAGTGGATACCTTTTTCTTAAACACTTTGTCTTCCGCTTAATTTTTTATATTTTGTTAGTGGATGTTTTCTTATGAAAGAGCAGGCAGGATTCTTTGGGAATGTGTAAACAGCTTGGAATAAATCGCGCCAATCAAATAGTAACCTTTCTCTATTACCCCACAACTTCAAACCATGAACAAACTACCGCTATTGTCCTTGTCCCTTCTATTTGCGCTGACAGGGTTTTCTCAGGAATGCAAGTACGATCTCGACTCATACGACCCCTTCACTAAAATGCATAAGTTGGAAAAGGAAGTTAAACTAAATAGTGCTGACCTTTTGGGTGCCGGATATTTAAATGTGACGATCTGCAAGCATGATAGCCTGAATTTTATAAGATTGAAATATACGAGTATAAAAAACGTATCTATCAGTACATCGGACAAGCTTTTATTTCTGCTGGATAATCAGCAGACATTGGTCGCCGAGCCACAACAAAATTACTCAAGTGAAGTTCGCAAGTCCAATCCGAGACAGCAGATTATATCGGCATCTTACAAATTCGAAAATCCTGCAGCTTTTGAAAATTTCAAAAAGCAAAAAATACTGTCAGTCAGAATTTACTACAATGGTGAATCTCACGATCATAATGTAAAAGATAAGTTCCAGGAAAGTTTTCAGTCAGCCATAAGATGCTTCTAAAGAAGACCGTTAGACGTGTAAGACAGGAGGACACGTAAAACGTGTGCGATAAAAAGAGAGTAGGAAGTGTAATACTTGAGCTTTGTGCAATTTTTTTATGACATAGCACGTGCCTGAAAGTACAATCGGTATAAGCAACTGTACATCGTACATTGTAATCAAATAACACACCTATAATTGTACGTCTAACATGGTATTCACATCGGATATCTAAAATCGTACATCGTACATTTTTCCTTTTATGATATCTAAAAAAAGATTAAATTGAATCCATGATTGTAAGCATCTTAAAGGAAATAGCTCCGGAGAACAGGGTTTCTATTTTGCCCGAACAGATTGACGCTTTACAAAAAATGCATGTTGAGATATGGGTGGAAGCGTCGGCTGGGGAAAAAGCGCATGCTACAGACAATGCTTACATGCTAAAAAATGCGGTAATAAAAGACCGCGCGGCCATTTTACAATCATCAGACCTTATTTTATCCATCAACCCCTTAACAGCAGGTGATCTGGCACACATAAAACCCGGAACCGTTGTAGTGGGTGTTTTTCAGCCCTTATTTAACGCCGTTTTGATGAAACAATTTGCTGAAAAAAATCTTTCCGTTTTCAGCATAGATATGATTCCCCGCACCACCAGGGCACAAAGCATGGATGTACTAAGCAGCCAGGCAAATATTGCCGGTTACAAAGCAGTTCTTTTAGCAGCAAATCTATATCCACGATATTTTCCCATGTTTATGACTGCCGCAGGTAGCATACCTCCCGCAAAAGTGCTTATACTCGGTGCCGGTGTTGCCGGCCTTCAGGCAATAGCAACAGCCAGAAGATTAGGCGCAGTAGTAGAAGTATTCGACACCAGGCCAGCTGTTAAAGAAGAGGTAATGAGCCTTGGTGGAAAGTTTATTGAAATAGAAGGCGCTGCCGATGCGTCGCTGGCTGGTGGCTACGCAGTAGAACAATCAAAAGAATACCAGCAAAAACAGCAGAAGAGGATATTTGAGGCAGTTGGTAAAGCAGATATTATTATCACAACGGCTCAGATCCCCGGGAAAAAAGCACCCGTTCTTATTAATGAAGAAATGATGCTTAATATAAAGCCGGGTTCCATTATAATAGACCTTGCGGCGGCAACAGGAGGCAACACACCTCATACACACAACAATAAAACCACGGAGTATAACGGTATAACTATTGTAGGTAATAGCAACCTGGCATCAACCATGCCTTATGATGCCAGCAAATTGTATGGTAAGAACATTTTGAATTTTCTGCAGCTTGTCATCAACAAAGAAGGTGCTTTCGTGGCCAATTTTGACGATGAACTTGTAAAGGGTTGTTGTATAACTTACGATGGCGATATAGTGCATGACAGGATTAAAGTGCTTGTGGATAGCGCCGGCGTACTTGAATAGTTATTGAAATTAATGTCCATGGAAAATATACTAAACTGGATAGGAGCACATGAGCAATACATCTACATTGTAGTGCTCATGATTTTTGTTGGCATTGAAGTGATTGGCCGCGTACCCGCTGTGTTGCATACGCCGTTAATGAGCGGCGCCAATGCCATACACGGTGTTGTAATTATCGGTGCCATCATTGTAATGGGTAAGGCTGAGAATGATAATTATGCTGCGCTGATCCTTGGGTTCCTGGCCGTAATACTAGGTACGTTAAATGTGGTTGGCGGGTTTGTAGTTACAGACAGGATGCTGGAAATGTTTAAATCCAGGAAAGGTCAAAAGTGAATAGTGAAAGTGGTAACTGAAAAATGAGTATTTGCATCTTAAAAGTCGTAGAGAGATTGATAAAGCTCTTGAGCCATGCAATAGTAGGGGCATCGCCATTGCAGTCTTTGCAGATGAGTGTGTAGAACCTGCTCCAACAAAACTAAAGGAAGCCGCAGCTTGGAGAGGCGCAGGCGGCAAAACGGCCGGAGGCATTGGGTTTGCCTTGATCTTTTGGTTCTTTTGGATCAAACCAAAAGAACAAGAAAAGGAAGATGCCGGATGCCTGCGTAGAAAGAATCAAAAGTAAAATTCTTCTTGTGCCGGATCAATTGCTCTTATAGAAAGTATAATATACGTCATGTATTGATTTCGCTTGGAAATGTTTTGTAAGCTGAACCATCTAAAATCATTCTATGGAATTAAACGTACTAACGCTTATCTACCTGCTTTCTTCCATCACATTTATTATAGGCCTTAAAAACTTGTCTCATCCTGCAACCGCACGGCGTGGCAACCTGGTAGCTGCGGCTGGTATGACGCTGGCCATCCTCGCCACAATTTTTTTATATAAAGATGAAGATGGAAAGCCACTGCATAACTACGCATGGATCTTTGGCGGACTGCTCATCGGTGGCATTGCCGGAACACTTGCTGCGAAGAAAGTAAAGATGACCGCCATGCCCGAAATGGTAAGCCTTTTTAATGGGATGGGAGGAGCCTGTGCTGCGTTAATATCAGTAAATGAATTTCTGCACGTAAATAAGCACTTTCACTCTGAGTCGATAGATTATCAAAGAATTTTAACTGACAATAATTTTTTCAGAGCTGAACTGATTATTATTTACGCCGGGTTGATTATTGGTTCTGTGTCGTTTGCGGGAAGCATGATTGCATGGGGAAAGCTCAATGGTAAAGTAAAAGATTTTGCGTTTAAGGGGCAGCACCTGGTAAACCTTGCTGTTTTATTCGCCATTTTTATTGTGGCTGTTTATACCATTTTTTTTGAATTGAACAGAACAACAGTTGTTGATATTGCGTCGCCTCTGTTCTTTTTGGTATTGCTGCTTTCTCTTTCTTATGGTGTGTTGTTTGTAATGCCAATTGGAGGTGCGGATATGCCCGTAGTTATCTCGTTATTAAACTCCTTTACAGGCGTCGCCGCGGCTTGCGGAGGCTTTTTGTATAATAATAAAGTGATGCTTACAGGAGGTATCTTGGTAGGTGCTGCAGGTACATTGCTAACGATTCTTATGTGTAAGGCAATGAACCGCTCACTAAAAAATGTATTAATCGGATCGTTCGGTGGCAGTTCCGCGGCTGGTGTGGCAGGCGGCAATGGACAAATCCAGGGTACATATAAAGAAGTTTCTCTGAGCGATGCAGCCACTGTACTCAATTATGCCAATAAAGTGTTGATTGTTCCTGGCTATGGCCTTGCGGTAGCACAGGCGCAACATATTTGTCATGAGCTCGAAAAAATGCTGACCGAAAAAGGAGTAGATGTAAAATATGCCATTCATCCGGTTGCGGGAAGGATGCCGGGACATATGAATGTATTGCTTGCTGAAGCAGATGTAAGCTATGATCTTTTGCTTGAAATGGAACAGGCAAATGATGAATTTAAAACAACGGATGTGGTGCTTGTTTTGGGGGCAAATGATGTGGTAAATCCTGCAGCTAAAACCGATCCTGGATCGCCTATCTATGGTATGCCCATCCTTGAAGTTGAAGATGCACGCATGACCATCGTCAACAAACGCAGCATGAAACCCGGATATGCGGGAATTGAAAATGAACTGTTCTTCCGTTCAAAAACATCGATGCTTTTTGGCGATGCAAAATCGGTACTACAGCAATTGGTAGGAGAGGTGAAGAACCTTTGAGTAGTTGGCAATCAGCTGTCAGCTATTAGGTATTGGTGTCAGGTTTAAGACGTAAGGCATAAGGCATAAGGTTTGGGCAGAGGATTTCAGTGTAAATATGTTTTATTTTTAGATCAGCTAATTATAAGCGGATCGTTCACGCTGATAGCTTATTGCTGACTGCTAATAGCTCGCCGCTATCATCTATCTTTGCTCCAAAAACAGTTGAACTTACCTCAATCTTTTATACAATCACTGGAAGGTTTGCCGGGTTTTGATAAAGAGGCATTTGTAGGGGTACATGAATCTGGCAAGCAAGTCACTTCAATCAGATTTAATCCACAAAAAAAACAAGGCGCAGACAAATTATCGTCTGAAAACAACGACTTGCAGACTAAAATCAGTCAGCCTGTTCCCTGGTGCCAGTTTGGTTATTACCTGGAAGAAAGGCCATCCTTCACGCTGGATCCTTATCTGCATGCGGGTATGTACTATGTGCAGGAAGCAAGTAGCATGTTTCTATGGCATGTGTTGCAACACGCTATTGGCAAGGATACTGCCGGGTTAAAAGTGCTGGATCTTTGTGCTGCGCCTGGCGGAAAATCCACGTTGCTGGCTTCTTATTTTACCAATGGGCTGCTGGTTTCTAATGAGGTAATCAAAGCCAGGGCGTCCATTCTTGTCGAAAATATCAGCAAATGGGGGAGCAGCAAGGTTATCGTAACCAATAATGATCCGAAAGATTTTCAGCGGTTACAGGGCTATTTTGACGTCGTTGTAGTAGATGCGCCATGCAGTGGCAGCGGATTATTCAGGCGGGATGCATCTGCAATTGAAGAGTGGAGCGAAAACAATGTAATGCTTTGTAGTCAACGCCAGCAAAGGATACTCGCCGACGTAATGCCAGCGCTGAAGGAAAATGGGGTATTTATTTATTCCACCTGTTCTTATTCAAAAGAAGAGGATGAAAATATCCTGGATTGGCTTTGTGAAACATTTGATGTTACGTCTGTTCAAATTCCGGTACCCTCAGAATGGAATATTATTGAGGTACAATCGCTCACCCATAAAGCTTTTGGTTACCGTTTTTACCCGGACAAAGTTGAAGGCGAAGGGCTGTTTATGTCTGCATTCGTGAAGAAAGGTGATGAAGATGTATTTTCCCAACGAAAACCTCAATTAACACGCATTCCCAAGACCGAACAGGCAATTGTGCAGGAATGGTTAAATGATAGCCAGTCAGTTTTTTGTTGCAAGCAAGGCGAGAACATCATTGCTGTTCCATCTGAGTACGAACAGGACGTTGCCTTATTGCAAAAGCATTTGTATTTACGAAAGGCTGGCGTAACAATTGGAGCGGTTAAGGGTAAAGACCTTGTGCCTCATCACGAACTGGCATTAAGCTTGCTGTTAAAGGATCGCTTTGAAAAAGCCGAATTGGATCTCGGTGACGCTTTGCAATATTTGCGGAAGGCTGAATTCAATCTGAATGGTAACACACAAAGGGGGTGGGTATTGGCTACTTGCCGGAATGCTAATCTCGGTTGGATGAAAGTGTTGCCAAACAGGATTAATAATTATTATCCGACGGAATGGAGAATTTTGAAAGCATAGGAAGTGAGAAGTTGTACGTTTTACGTAGACCAGAGCGAAGTTGTGGTTGTAAGAGGAAAAGGTTCAGTGTGTAGTGTTGAAAATCGCAAATAATGTTCGCTCGAACGGATAGCTGAAGGCTAATAGTTGTCACCCCAAAAATTTTAACCTGCGTAAAGTGTGAATCAATAACTTTACCCCGATTTGAAAATGATGAATATGACCGTATCAAAAAATAAATGGTGTTTTTTTATTGTATGTATTATTCTGTTTACCGGTTATATAGCTAAGGCGCAGAATGTGTTGCATGTGCAGGGTGTATCGCCGAACTATTATTTTACTTACAAAGTGCAGCCAAGGGAAACCCTGTCTGGTATTGGAAAAGTCTTCGGTACCAGTGTGGGAGATATTATGCGTTTGAATAAGATGAATACCAACAGTAAACTAACTGTTGGACAGAACATCAAAATTCCGTTGAATGCTAAAAATGTTTCTAAAGAAAATGCTGCCGGAAGTATAGAACTGGTGCATAAGATTCAGAAAGGGGAAAGCTTATATCGTATAAGCCAAAACAGTAAAGTTTCTGTAGATCAGCTTAAACAATGGAATAACCTGAAGGGAAATAACCTTGAAGTAGGCAAAAACCTGGTCATCGGATATCTTCAACCAAAAGGGAATGTAGACCTAGGAAAAGCGGTTGAAACTGAAAAAACGGCTGAACCAACTTCAACTGCCAAAAAACAGGAAGAAGTAATCGCGAAAAGTGCAGCTGTTGATACGCAGTCAACGCAGGATATTTCTTTCGAGCCTAAAAAATCACAGCCCGAAACCACAAAAACATTATTGCCAGTTGCTCCGCCAATCTCGACCAAACAGCCGGAAGCGTCTGCAACGAAAATCGACCTTAGCGAGGCTGGTGAAGGATATTTTGCTCCCGGTTTTGGTTATGATGTTGATGGCAGGGAAATGAAAGTTGCCAGTGGACCGGCAATGACGTTTAAAACGGCAAGTGGCTGGACGGACAAAAAGTATTACATTTTAATGAACGATATACCGCCAGGTTCAATAGTAAAAGTGAGCTTTAATAATAAAGTGGTCTACGCCAAAGTATTGTGGAACCTGGGAACAATGAAGGAGAACGAAGGGTTGAAATATCGCATTAGCAACGCAGCCGCGTCTGCATTAGGTATAACTGATCCAAAGTTTGAATTAAACGTGTTGTATTATGAATAAGCATTTATTAAAACAGGCGTTGCTACCGTTAGCAAGCTGCATTATAGCATTGAGTGCCTGCAACCTCCAGGCGCAAAATAAGGGCCTTTCAGTTGATGAATTTCAGCAGGAGCTGAGCCAACCTGCTGTTCAATTGCTGGATGTAAGGACTGCCGGTGAATATCAGAACGGTCACCTTGCAAATGCATTGCAGGCCGACTGGAACAACCAGGAACAATTTAAGGATCGCGTTCAATACCTGGATAAATCAAAACCGGTTTTAGTGTATTGTGCTTCAGGCGTAAGAAGTGCTAAAGCGGCGGATTGGCTGAAGTCTAATGGCTTTTCCTCAGTTCAAAATATGGATGGTGGTATTGTTGCGTGGAAAAAAGAAAATAAACCAGTTGAGCAGCCTGCAAACATCAAGCAATTAACGATTGATGAATATACCGCTTCGATCGCAAACGCCGGTAAGCCAATTGTGTTGATTGACTTTGGTGCAGAATGGTGCCCTCCATGCAAAAAAATGGAACCGGTGATCACACAATTGCAGAACGAATTAAAGGATCAGGTTGCAGTTATTAACGTAGATGCGGGCATAAATACCAATGTAATGAGTGATATGAAAGTGGGTTCAATTCCAACTTTTATCATGTACAAAAACGGTAAGGAAGCCTGGCGTAAAGAAGGCGTTGTTGATGCGAATGAGTTGAAAGCTCAGTTGAAATAGAGGGGGATGGCTGAGGTAGGATTTGAAGATGTCTGATGTAGGATTTGATGATGTCTGATTTGAATTGATCTTGGAAAAAAATGTAAAAATTAAGAAATCCCGGAGGGATGAAATTATTATAGCAACAACAATATAGTATAAAACAAACCCCGACGGGGTGGCATCAAAAAAATGTCACCCCGTCGGGGGTTACAACCGTTATCGTTGACATTCTATAATAATTTCATCCCTCCGGGATTTTAGGAGTTACCTGTTTTTAATAATCACTTTTAGCATTGCTCTCTAAAAACCAGGTGGGTAGAAATTCTACTAATAAAAAAGCTTCTTTACGATCAACTCATAAAAGGCATAATAGTCAAAAATGGTTGGTAAAAACGTCTAAATGCATTGCTAGTATTGATTTTGCAGAAAGTTTAATGAAATTAGTTTCATTAAACT